>NZ_JADBEL010000004.1 GCF_014873855.1 Sporosarcina limicola
TCGATACTTAAAAGGTTGAACCGCCGTATACCGAACGGTACGTACGGTGGTGTGAGAGGTCGGCTGATCAAATAATGATTAGCCTCCTACTCGATTTCAAAAAGCAGAAAGGGGGAATAGTAAATTGAACTTATTGGAAAGTTTAAAGGAGCGAATATTGATAGGGGATGGAGCAATTGGAACTCTACTATACTCGTATGGCATTGATCGTAGTTTTGAAGAATTGAATCTAACCCATCCTGAAGAAGTTCTACGTGTACATCAGGCCTATAGAGATGCTGGGGCCAATGTGATTCAAACGAACACGTACGGTGCCAACTATATCAAACTTTCAAGATATGGATTAGAGGATCAAGTGAAGAAAATTAATAGTGCCGCCGTCCGAATTGCTAGAAATGCGGTAAAGAAAGATGCATTTGTCGTTGGTAACATCGGAGGAATTCACGGCTCAGGTCTACACTTCGGCATGACGGAGGAGATTAAACGGAGCTTTCGGGAACAACTTTATTGCTTGCTATTGGAGGGGGTCGATGGGCTACTTTTAGAAACGTATTATGATTTGGATGAACTGACCACTGTTTTGGCGATTGCACGTGAAGAGACAGATATCCCGATTATTACAAATGTGTCGATGCATGAGCCGGGCGTCTTACAGAATGGTATGGACTTGTCGGATGCGCTGCTACGATTAGAAGATTTGGGTGCGGATGTTGTAGGTATCAACTGTAGATTGGGTCCCCATCATATGCTAAAAGCACTTGAGACAGTTCCGCTGCCTCAAAAAGCATTTCTTGCTGCCTACCCGAATGCCAGTTTACCAGAATACCAAGATGGAAAATTGCTATATAAGACGGAGCCGGGTTACTTTGAAAAATACGGAAAACTATTTCGAGATGAAGGTATCAGGTTAATGGGGGGCTGTTGCGGCACGACTCCGGAACATATCCGTGCATTTGCAAAGGGGATTGAAAATCTTCAACCCTTACAGTTTAAGGAGGTGAAAAGACAAACCAAGATTGTAGTGACTGAAACCAAACAGCCGGATTCACTTCCGTTGTTCGAGAAGGTCAAAACACAAACATCCATTATTGTTGAATTAGGCACTCCAAGACATTTGGAAACGGACATATTTTTTGAAGGAGCGAAGGCGCTGAAGGATGCTGGCGTTGATCGTATCACACTTGCAGATAATTCACTGGCATCTCCGCGTGTATGTAATATGGCTATGGCGTTTCGCATGGAAAAAGAAATTGGTATCCCTGCCATCGTTCATATCACCTGTCGGGACCGGAATTTAATCGGATTGCAATCACACCTAATGGGGTTACATACACTTGGAATGCGAGACGTATTGGCAGTCACAGGTGACCCGACCAAGATTGGTGATTTTCCAGGGGCGACTTCTGTATTTGATGTAACATCGTTTGAATTAATTCAACTGATCAAAAAGTTCAATAAAGGAATTTCTTTTTCAGGGAAATCGCTCCAACAAAGAACAGCATTCAATGTTGCGGCAGCATTTAACCCTAATGTTCGGAATATTGAAAAGGCGGTTGAGCGATTGGAGAAGAAAATTCAATATGGTGCAGATTTTATCATGACACAACCCATATTCAGCAGAGAGAAAATACTTGAAGTTAAGGAAGCAACAAAACATCTGGATACACCCATTTTCATTGGAATCATGCCTTTAGTTTCAAGTAAAAATGCAGAATTTCTTCACAATGAAGTTCCTGGCATCAAACTGACAGATGAAATTCGTAATAGAATGGCCGCTGTTTCGCATGATCCACGGCAAGCTGTACAAGAAGGAATGATCATCGCTAAAGAATTAGTTGATACGGTGATTGAACATTTCAATGGTGTCTATTTGATTACACCATTCACCCGTTACGGTTTGAGTGTGGAATTAGCGAATTATATTCAGCTGAGAAGGAAAGAAAATGAATTAGGGCTTGTTGAAAAAGTTTAATAATTTGAGGAGGAAAAAAGAATGACAACAGTAAAAAGTTCATCTATCGGGTACCCAAGAATTGGTGAAAAACGTGAGTGGAAGAAAGCGTTAGAAAAGTTTTGGAAAGGTGCTAGTACGGAAGCAGAGTTACTAGCGGAAACAAAGGCATTGCGTTTGGATGGGTTAAGAAAACAGCAGGAAAAGGGAATTGATCTTATTCCTGTAGGCGACTTTTCTTTATATGATCATGTGTTGGATACGTCAATCATGTTTGGCGTAGTACCTGAACGCTTTTTGACTACTGACGAGGAATCCGCTTTAGAAACTTATTTTGCCGTAGCACGTGGATCGAAAAATGCGATTGCCTCAGAAATGACAAAATGGTTTAACACAAACTATCATTATATTGTTCCTGAGTTGAATGAAATAACTCCAATTCTAAAAGAAAATAGGCCCCTGGCGTTTTATAAGGAAGCAAAAGAGGAATTGGGGATAGAAGGTAAGCCGGTTTTACTAGGCCCTGCAACGTTTTTGAAGTTAGGAAAAGGGTATGCGGAAGAGGATTTTAGCATACTTTTGAAAAAGTTCCTTCCTCTTTATATTCAAGTATTGCAAGAGCTTCAAGAAGCAGGCGTCCAATGGGTTCAAGTGGATGAACCAATCTTTGGAAAAAGTTTAACGAAAGAAGATATAAGCCTAATTCGTCAGGTCTATGTCGCAATTAATGAAGCGGTTCCAGGAATAAAACTAATTTTACAAACGTATTTTGAAACAGTCGACTGCTATGAAGAACTTGTGAATTTCCCTGTTGCTGCGATTGGTCTCGATTTTGTTCACGGCGATACGCTTCCGTTATTGAGTCAATATGGCTTCCCTGAAAACAAAGTACTTGCCGCTGGTGTCATTGACGGGCGAAACGTATGGCGTGCGGATTTGGAAAAGAAGTTGGGTCTCCTGGAAGCAATCCAATTGTATGTAGATAAAGAGCGAATCATTGTCCAACCTTCATGCTCCTTGCAACATGTTCCGGTAACGAAAAGATCGGAAGAAACGTTGAATCCAATACTCCAAGATGCGTTATCGTTTGCAGATGAAAAACTAGAGGAAGTAGTAGCACTGGTCAAAGGATTACAGGGCGGAGAAGAACAAATTGCTACTGAACTAAAGGCAAGTAAACAGTCGATAGACAACTTGAACTCCTCAAAATACCGTCAAAGTCCAGTTAGTGAAAATGGTGCTGAACAACTAAGCGCCAATCGTTCGCTACCATTCAGCGAACGAATTATAGAACAAAGAGAAGTACTTCAATTGCCATTACTCCCGACAACAACAATCGGTAGTTTACCACAAACAGCCGAAGTAAGACAGCAACGATCAAAATGGCGGAAAGGTGATATTACCGGAGGGGAATACGAACAATTCATCCAGCATGAGATTAAAAAGTGGATTGAAATTCAAGAAGAAATCGGACTTGACGTGTTAGTTCACGGTGAATTTGAACGCACGGACATGGTTGAATACTTTGGCGAAAAATTGAATGGGTTTGAAGTGACAAAATTTGGTTGGGTGCAATCTTATGGATCACGCTGTGTGAAACCGCCGTTGATTTGCGGGGATGTTTCATTCGATAAGCCGATGACAATCAAAGAAAGTGTCTATGCGCAATCATTGACGGAGAAGAAAGTGAAGGGAATGCTTACAGGTCCAGTCACGATTTTGAACTGGTCATTTGTACGGGATGGGATTCCTCGTTTCGATGTGTTGAACCAGATTGCACTTGCTCTTCGTCATGAGATTGAAGAGTTGGAAAAGAATAATATTACTGTAATCCAAGTAGATGAGCCAGCACTTCGCGAAGGACTTCCACTTAGTCGGGATAAATGGGAAGACTACTTACACGCAGCGGTGTATTCATTTAAATTAGCAACTGCTTCGGTACAAAATAGCACACAAATTCATACCCATATGTGCTATTCTGATTTTAAGGACATTTTTGATGCAATCAGTGGATTGGATGCGGACGTAATCTCGATTGAAACGTCACGCAGTCACGGAGATCTTATTTCGACATTTGAAGCCAATACGTATGATAAAGAGATTGGCCTAGGCGTCTATGATATTCATAGTCCGCGTGTTCCTAGCAAAGAGGAGATCAAAGGAAATATTGATCGAGCGTTAAAAACAATTCCTGCCAATCAATTCTGGATTAACCCGGATTGTGGGTTGAAAACAAGACAAGAACCCGAAACAATCGCAGCTTTACAGCTTATGGTTGAGGCGGCAAAAGAGGTAAGAGAAGAACAGCTTGTGAAGCAGGGATAAGACAGGACACGAACGGAAATGAAGAAAGCAGCCCCCTGATGAATGTACGGTATAGCATGCTTGAAGTATTAAAATGGAGCTGACCGGTTAACCGGAGGCCCCTTGACTCTCGTAAAGTTGTTTTTTTGACAATTTGCGCGGGTCGAGGGGCTATTCCTGTAGAAGGTGTTTTATAGCTTAAACGGAAAGTAATTAAAGAATGGGAGTGGAAATGAAATGGTGAAGAAAATGAATGTAGAAAGTTTCAACCTGGATCATACCAAAGTCAAGGCTCCATATGTACGTTTAGCAGGGGTTACAGAAGGTCAAAACGGAGATAAAATTTTTAAATATGACATCCGTTTAAAGCAACCGAACAAAGAACATATGGAAATGCCGGCACTCCATTCTTTGGAACATTTGATGGCAGAGAATGTTCGCAATCATCTCGAGCATGTTGTGGATTTAAGTCCAATGGGATGCCAAACAGGTTTTTATCTAGCAGTTATTAATCATGATGATTATACGGGTATTTTGGAGGCGTTGGAAAAAACCTTGAACGACGTTTTAGTTGCAGAAGAAGTTCCTGCTTGTAATGAGATTCAATGCGGCTGGGCAGCTAGTCACAGCTTAGAGGGAGCAAAAGAACTTGCACAACAATTGCTTGAAAAACGTAGTGAATGGAAAGACGTATTTGAATAAATGAATGCAAAAGGGGTTCAGCGTATGAGGTGAATTCATACATTGGACCCTTTTACGTTTGAAGGTTCAAGGGAAAATTTATTGGAACCATTTCACTTTTTAAACGTATATAAGTTAGAAAAATTTTAGGAGTGGTTTAATGTATTCACAAATTCCCGCACCCGAAAAACGGTTATCGAAAGACGCGGTCAAAGTATGGATGATTAGTGAGACAATCAGTCATCTAATCGCGTTCATCGTTATTGCAGTCATATTCTATTTGGATAGTTTATTTGAATGGAAAGAGTGGATTGGCTGGATTCTTTATGGAATCGTTGGATTGACAGTATTATCCGCAATTTGGTCAATCTTCATTCAGCCTTATTTGTTATATAAAAATTGGCGTTATGATTTGAACGAAGAGTTTTTACAATTAAAATCTGGCGCATTTAATGAAGAGCATCAACTAGTACCAATGACAAAAATACAATCTGTCGCAACAAATCAAGGACCCCTTCTTAGAAAATATGGACTTTATTCGTTATCCATTGAAACGATGGGGTCATCCCATGGAATTCCAGCGTTACCTGAAGAAGTCGCAATTGAGTTAAGGGACCGAATTGCTCATTTCGCGAAAATAAGGGAAGTGGGGCAATGATTCAATTAAAAAGATATAATCCACTTACCATGCTGTTAGATCTCTGGGGTTTAGCTAAAAACGCTTTTTTTCTTGTAATCTTTCTTTTTGTCCTCAAAAGTGGATCGGAATCAACGTTCATTAAATATGGAAGAATTGCGTTCTATCTATTCGTTGGGATAACAGTTAGTTCAATCATTTTGAAATGGTTTACACGCAAATACAAGGTAGACAGCTCTTCTTTTTATATGTATAAAGGATTATTTAATAAATTTGAGCAAACTGTTCCTTTCACTAAAATCCACAATGTACAACGTCGGACGACACTCTTTCACCGAATTTTTGGTGGCACGTCTATCACGTTTGAAACGGGTACCGACACAGCTGTAAAATTTGACGTGATTTCCCGTAAGGAAGCAAACAGAATTGAAATCCATGTGAAACGTATGACGCTAGATAAGGCGACTACCGACCAAGCTGATTCAGATGAAATGGGTCAACCACATACTGATGAGAAGATAGTGAAATTGGATTCGGCTCGTACGATTCATTTTAAACCCACTAGAAAAGATGTTTTAAAAGCATCCTTCACATCACTTAGTTTTTTAATTCTCATTCCATTGGTTACTTCTTTCTATTCTAAAATCAATGACATTGTTAATGTGGAGGATAAGGCAGAAGGATTTCTAGCCTCTATCATGAACTCCTGGTGGGTTATTACGATACTCGTAGTCATTCTTATTATCGCTTCTATCACTTTCGGAATCGTGAGGGCGTTTCTTAAGTATGGAAAATATGAAATTTCTTCTGATCATGAACGTATCTACATAACTAAGGGTGTAGTCGATGAGTCTGCATTCACGATAGAAAAGGATAAAGTTCAGGCGATTGAAATTACACAATCGCTAATGAAACGCCTTCTTGGACTTGCAGAAATCAAATTGATCAGTGCAGGGAGTCTTGGCGAGGATGCACTGGATACAAATTCACTCTATCCATTTCTGCCTGTTGGACGTGCGTATGAAATGATTTCGGAGATTTTACCGTCCTATGAAGTGACTCAAACGATGGAACGTCTTCCGAAAAAGTCATTGTGGATTCGACTGTTAAAACCTAGCTGGATTTGGATCATTGCGACAGCAGCACTGCTTTATTTCAAGCCACCTATTATTAATCATACGCACTCATGGTGGATACTATCTGCAGGGCTACTCATCTTCATCATTGTCTCTAGATTCCTTGATTATATGAATACCCGCTATATTTTAAACGGTAAGTTCATGCAATTTAAAACAGGAAGTCTTCAAACAGAGCTCTTCGTATCAAAGCGAGAGAAGGTAATTGAAGTAAAAGTAACGCGCAATAAATTTCAACAACTTCTTGGACTTGCGTCGATTGGAACCATTAATCGTGCCAAACCGGTACATCACACAGGAATTAAGGACGTCCCGGTGGAACTGGCAGATTCGTTTTATACTTGGTATGCTGGACGTACGAAAGAAATTAAGATTGAGTAGCCAGTTAGGGGGCATCCAGTGGTTAAGAAACCTATCTATTTACTAGTACCAATCATCATTGTTTTGATTGTCCTCTTGATTTTTGAAAATCGAAGTAAGCGAAACGCTGGAAATAGCGACGTTGTCGAACAAACTCAAAATCCTAGAAATGAGGAGACGCTGTTGAATCCGGATTTGATTATTTCTAGCCATGAAACAACAACTATTGATGAATTTACAGAAGAACAAATAATAATCGATAAAATCGTTTCAACTATGAGCCTGAATGAAAAAATTGGACAGCTGATGTTGGCAGGAATTGACGGAACGGCCATCGATTCAAATACGAAATCTCTCATCAATGACTATAAAGTTGGGGGGCTAATTTTGTATGCCGAAAATATGAGTGATACGCGACAAGTCGTTACCTTTTTAAGTCATATTAAGTCAGCGAATAGCACGAATCGTCTCCCGCTATTTCTAGGTGTTGACCAGGAAGGCGGGCAGGTTTCTAGGCTGCCAAAAGAAGTTGCGAAAATCCCGACAAATAAAATCATTGGGAAAATAAATAACCCCCAATTTTCTTTTGAAGTTGGCGCGATGTTAGGGGAACAAGTGAAAGCGTTCGGTTTCAATATGGATTTTGCCCCAGTCTTAGATATCAATAGTAATCCGAATAATCCAGTGATTGGGAATCGTTCATTCGGAAAAGATGAGGTTGTCGTAAGCGCACTCGGTATTCAGACGATGAAAGGAATACAGTCGCAAAACGTTATTTCTGTCGTCAAACATTTCCCGGGCCATGGAGATACAGCCGTTGATTCACATTTTGATCTTCCGCAGGTGAATAAAAACATTGATGAACTGCAAGATTTAGAATTAATTCCTTTTAAACAGTCAATTGAAAATGGAGCAGATGTCATTATGGTTGCCCATATTTTGCTTCCGAAGATCGATGCCAAATTTCCGTCATCATTATCAAAGTCAATTATAACGGATCTATTAAGAAATAAACTCGGATTTGACGGGGTGGTAATGACTGACGACATGACGATGCGTGCCATTACAAAGCACTTCGATATTGGCCAGGCAGCAGTGGAATCCGTTAAAGCGGGAAGTGATATCATAATGGTTGCGCATGATTATGAGAAAGTGAAAGCAGCGGTCAATGCGCTTCGAATCGCTGTTCAAGGTGGGGAAATAACTGAAGATCGCATAAATACCAGTGTGAAAAGGGTGATTCAGTTGAAGCGGAATTATGAAATGAATGATGAGAAAGTGGAAGATGTCGATATAAATAAGGTGAACGATGAGGCGAGAAAGGTTCTTAAAGAGTATGTTAAGTAATGTGTATAAAGCCTATTGTGATAGACAAAAGAAGGGTACCTGGTCATTAACTAATGACTGGGTACCCTTTTTAATATGTAATCACAGGAAATAGCAATCGAAAATAGTAGAACTGTTACTTTTAGAGTAATTGGATATTTTTGAAGCATACAAAAAATCAGTTGACAATACCTATTCGAGAAAGTATATTATTTATTGTATACAAATATTCTTTAATACATGTATTAAAAAGGTGGTGGTAATCAAAGGTGAATTTATTTAAACATTTTTGATCATAACTATGAATTTATTAAATTTAATAGAGAAAGGGTAGCGTTTCATGAAAAGATAGTTGCAAAAACAGAATCGATTACCTATCTGCTGTTGTACATATTTAAAATTGAAACATAAAAAGTACTCCATCGTGAAGGGGAGTGAGTTTCTTTTTTAGAAGAAGGGTGGTGAAATTTATGAAGCATCTATTAGAAGTGGTTAATCTGCAAACAGCTTTTCAATCTGAAAAAAGCGAAATAATAGCAGTGGATGAGATTAGTTTCACATTAAATGCTGGTGAGACTTTGGGTATAGTAGGCGAATCGGGTTGTGGAAAGAGCATTACTTCCTTGTCAATTATCGGACTACTTGGAAAAAAAGGAAGAGTGAAAAAGGGTAATATTTATTTCGATAACGAGGATCTTGCACAAACTTCTGAAAGTGATTTTCGTAAAATCAGAGGGAATCAGATTTCAATGATTTTCCAAGAACCAATGACGTCGTTAAACCCTGTTTTTACGATTGGCAATCAAATGATAGAGGGCATTAAGCTACATATGAAGCTTAGTACAAAAGAGGCGAGAAGTTATGCGATAGAGATGTTGGAGAAAGTTAGAATTCCAAGGGCAGAAGAAGTCATGAAGGAATATCCACATGTCTTATCTGGAGGGATGCGGCAACGAGTCGTTATTGCAATGGCGCTTGCGTGCAAGCCAAAACTTTTAATAGCTGATGAACCGACTACTGCACTTGATGTTACAATTCAGGCACAAATTTTGGAGCTGATGAGGAATCTCAAGGAAGAATCGGAGACGGCAATCATGTTTATCACACATGATTTAGGGGTTATTGCGGAAATGGCAGATAAGGTCATTGTCATGTACGCGGGTCAAATTGTTGAAGAGGCAGATGTTTTCACGTTATTCAAAAATCCGAAGCATCCATATACACAAGGGTTGATGGCTTCAATTCCACATATTGAATATGAAGAGGAAGAAAGATTATCTTCCATTCCCGGCACAGTTCCAACACCGCAAAATATGCCGAAAGGGTGCAGATTTCATACAAGATGCCCTTATGTAACTGAGCAATGTAAACAGGAAAGACCCGATTTATTCCAAATCAATGATACCCATAAATCTAGATGTTGGTTAGTTAAAACAGAAAAACACAATAAGGAGTGATCCATGGTGGATGCATTCACTGTAGAAAATATAGCTCCTTTATTAAGAGTAGAAAACCTAAAGACCCACTACTCCATTAAAAAAGGTGTGTTTTCGAGAAACGTTGGTTCTATAAAGGCTGTTGATGGGGTGGATTTTCATATAAATCCAGGTGAAACATTAGGGCTTGTAGGGGAGTCGGGCTGCGGAAAATCAACTGTTGGTAAAACGCTAGTTGGATTAGAGCGAGCAACAGCAGGAAATGTCTTTTTTGATAATAAGGATATATTAAGCGGTTCCGGTTCTGAAATGAAAAAAGTTCGACGTGATTTACAAATCATATTTCAGGATCCCTATTCTTCATTAAATCCTCGTAAACGAGTAAAAGATATTCTTGAAGAGCCGATAAGGGTTCATCGGATTGTAGAGCCTCAACTAGTTTCGAAACGTGTTGATGAGCTCCTTGAATTGGTGGGGTTGCCAAGAGCCTTTAAAAATCGTTATCCGCATGAATTTTCAGGGGGACAACGCCAACGAATAGGAATTGCACGTGCGCTTTCATTAAACCCGAAATTGATTATCTGCGATGAACCTGTTTCAGCCCTTGATGTATCTATTCAAGCGCAAATCTTAAACTTATTAAAAGACTTACAAAAGGAATTAAATTTAACGTTCCTGTTTATCGCACATGGATTAGGCGCTGTAAAATATATTAGCGATCGAATTGCAGTGATGTATTTAGGGAAAATTGTAGAGATTGCAAAAACAGAAGAAATTTTCATGAATCCACAGCATCCGTATACAAAAGCTTTATTAAGTGCGTATCCAATACCGAACCCTGAGCTTCGTTCAAAAGAGCGTATCATCATCTCGGGAGATGTACCAAATCCGTCAAACTTACAAAAAGGATGTAATTTTTATTCACGTTGTCCGCTTGCAAAATCCATATGTCGAGATGAAGAACCTTTACTAAAAGGCGAAAAACATCCGGTAGCATGCTTTGCCGTTAATGACGAGAAAAAGTGGAATGCAGGAATACGTCTATGAGTAAATCTAGATAGAAAGAAGGTGTGACAATGGCATCATATATTATGCGCAGACTATTAATTGCAATTCCTGTATTGATTGGTGTAACAATTTTTAATTTCATTATTATCAACATGGCCCCAGGAAATCCAGTTGAAATGTTTGTGAATCCCGATGCAACTCCTGCGCAAATAGAATTAGAAAAAGAGCGGATGGGGTTGAATGATCCCATGGTGATTCAGTATTTCCGTTGGATGAATAGCTTACTCCATGGTGATCTTGGTTACTCGTATTCTACATACGAACCTGTAACCCAAGTTCTCTTGGAGCGAATGGGTCCAACACTGCTTTTAATGGGATTAGCACTTTTCTTTGGTCTATTGATAGCGATTCCAATCGGTATTCTTAGCGCTACAAAACAGTACAGCAAACTCGATTATGCAACAACCGGATTCTCCTTTTTAGGGATTTCAATTCCCCATTTTTTTCTTGGATTAGGAGCCATCTATATTTTCTCCGTACAATTACAATTATTACCTACAGGTGGCATGATGACGCTGGGAAGTGGTGGGGGATTTGTCGATCGAGTAGAACATCTTATCCTTCCTGTATTTGTTTTAGCCACTGGTATTGCAGGGAAAAAGATTCGTTATGTTCGAGCGAGTATGTTAGATGTGCTTGGACAAGATTATCTTCGTACGGCCCGAGCGAAGGGGCTAAGGGAATTTGTTGTAACAAATAAACATGCGCTAAAAAATGCGTTAATTCCAATAATTACTGTTATCGGGCTAGAGATTCCTTTACTCATTGGTGGAGCAGTAATTACAGAACAGGTATTTCAGTGGCCAGGTATGGGTCTGTTAACCATTCAATCCATCATGTCGCGGGACTATCCAACCTTAATGGCAATTAATCTGCTAACAGCGGTTATTGTTTTAGTGGCTAACTTCGCCACGGATATCCTCTATTCAGTCGCCGATCCAAGGATCAAAAATAACTAATGAAAGGTGGTGTGTACCTGTGCCAGTGGTGGAAACGAAGAAAAGGAAAGAGTTGAATCCAAATCAACATCAACATGATAAACAAGAAATTCTGCATAATCTTGAAAAAGAGGAAAGCTATTTCCGAATAATAGCAAAACGGTTTCTTAACCATAAATTAGCCGTTATTGGGTTGATTGTCTTATTTCTGATTATGCTAGTGGCGATCTTTGCGCCGTTTATTGCAACAAAAGATCCTTACCAAATTAATGCTGCTTTTGGAGCTCCACCTTCCGCTGAATATTGGCTAGGAACCGATTTAGTTGGGCGAGATGTATTTAGTAGAATTCTGTATGCTTCACGCGTATCTCTTATGGTGGGGTTTGGATCCGTCCTTATTTATACTGTAATCGGCACAATTATCGGGGCTGTATCTGGCTATTTCGGTGGTCGGGTAGATATGATTTTTATGCGTATCACAGATGTTTTTATGTCCTTCCCCCAATTGATGGTTATTCTGGTTGTAGTAAGTATATTTGGTCCCAGTCTACTCAATATTATCGTAATTCTCGGTGTCCTTGGTTGGCCATCAGTGGCTCGACTTGTGAGAGGAAGTGTTCTTTCGCTTAAAGAAGTTGATTTTGTGAAATCTGCCGTCGTCCTAGGAATAAGTACACCGCGTATTTTATTCAGTCACATTTTACCAAATGTTATGGCGCCACTTCTTGTTCATGCCACATTTGGGATTGCGGCAGCAATTATTATTGAAGCCTCTCTAAGTTATTTAGGAATGGGCGTTCAGCCACCAATCTCAAGTTGGGGAAATATGCTGACAGATGCTCAGTCCATCACTGTGATTTCTTCACAACCGTGGCTATGGATTCCACCGGGTATCATGATAGTGATAACTGTTCTTGCTATAAACTTTGTAGGCGATGGTCTACGTGATGCATTAGATCCAAAAATGACAAATTAGAAAACGGAGGGCTATCTATGAAAAAACATTTGATAAAAATATTCCCACTTATTGGACTTGCACTACTGCTGATCCTAAGTGCTTGTACAAAGAATGATGCGGATTCATCTAAAACACCAGCATCACCTAACTCAGCTAGCGGTGAAAAAATTGTCTCGGTCGGTATAGTCAATCCAATTAGTTCAATCAATCCCATTAACACAGCGGATGTCGGATCAAGAGAAGTAATCAATCTATTATTCGATTCGCTTTATGATGTGAATGAAGAATTAGAATTCATTCCTAAATTGGCAAAAGAATTTAAATCGGATGATAATCAAACATTCACAATTACAATTGAACCGGAAGCAAATTGGACAGATGGCAAACCCGTTTCATCGGAGGACATTCTTTTCACTTTGAATACGATGGCGAACCCCGATGTTCATAGTTTAGGATTACCTTCGCTTAGTGTTATTGAAGGGCTTGACGATGATGGGCGTCTCCCTGAAGGTGAAGAAAGTATAACAGGGTTTGAAATCATTGATGAAAAAACATTTTCAGTTAAAACAAAAAATCCAATCGATCCAAACATCTTAAAAGAAAACTTAGGTTATCTGATTAATATTATTCCAAAACATGTTTTAAAGGATATTGACCCAGACAAGCTTCACCTAGATCCATTTATGGAGAACCCTACTGTTACAAGTGGTCCACTTACACTTGTAAAATTAGCAAACGACTCTTATGTTGAGTTCAAGGCAAATCCTGATTATTACCGCGGTGCACCTAAAATTGATAAACTAATTATTAAGATCATGCCTTCATCTAATCTTGTAGCACAGTTACAAACGGGTGAGATTCAAATGGTTCATCCAGGGGTTGGGGCAATCCCTGTTCAGGACTTTGAAAAAGTAAGAAGTATAGAAGGGATTAAAACGATTCAAGGAAAGCCGTTCGATTATCAAACGATGTTTTTCAATATGAATGTTTTTGACGATGCGAGTGTACGTCTTGCTATCGTTCATGCCATCAATCGTCCTATGCTAGTAGATACATTACTTCAAGGCGAAGCGGAAATTGTGAATAGCAGTTTTACTACGATTCACCCTTACTATAATCAAGATATTGAGATATATGAATATGATCCAGAGAAGTCTAAAAAACTACTTAAAGATGCTAACTGGGATCTAAGTAAGCCAATTAACTTAGCCGTTCCGGTTGGCAATCAGATACGCGAACAGGCAGCTGCAATTATTGCAGAAAATCTTAAAGCGGTAGGTTTCAAAGTTGAAATCAATAAATATGATTTCCCAACACTTATGCAAAAGGGGAAAAATCACGATTTTGATTTGCTTATGATGGGTATGCCACTTAGAGTTGACCCAAATCGTTCATCTAATATTTTACATGAAAAAGGCGGAATGATAAATTATTCGGATTATGACAACCCGAAAATCAATCAGCTCTTTGCAGATGGTAAAAGTGAAGACGATCCAGCAAAAAGAAAAATAATTTTTAATGAGCTCCAAGAAATACTTAATGTGGATCTGCCGATTATTACACTTTTCTCAGCTTATTCCTTTAAACCAGTTTCGGACAAAATGATTGTGGGCGAACCTAAATCAATGGGAATGTTTTATGACGTACATGAGTGGGATATAAAGTGAAACTTCAATCAGAGGGGGGTTCCTTATCCCCCACTGATTGTTAGTTGAACCATTCGGGCATTTACGAGCAGTTGATCCCCCACCTAAGTCTTCTCGAGTTACCTTAAACTTTGAAGTGGGGATCTTACTGCCCGTTAATGCGGGATAAAACAATAATTAGGGGGAGAAGGGTATGACTAAAAAGGCAATTGATACGAAGACACTTGTAAAAGAAGTTGAGGAGCAAGTAATAAAATGGCGTCGGCATCTTCATGAAAATCCTGAATTATCCTTTCAAGAAGTAAAGACAGCACAATATGTTTATGAAACGCTTCAATCTTTCGGTAATCTTGAACTATCAAGGCCCTCAGCAACAAGCATTATGGCCCGATTAATCGGCTCAAAGCCTGGTAAGGTAATGGCCTTTCGAGCAGATATGGATGCGCTTCCGATTCAAGAGGAAACCAACTTAGCTTTTTCTTCTAAAAACGATGGCGTTATGCATGCTTGTGGCCATGATGGTCATACCGCAATGTTATTAGGCGCAGCAAAAGTTTTATCGGGATTAAAAGACGATATCCACGGTGAGGTTCGTTTCTTATTTCAACATGCGGAAGAAATGTTTCCAGGCGGCGCGCAAGAGATGGTGGCTGCGGGTGTGTTAGAGGGTGTCGATGCTATTACCGGGCTACATCTTGCTTCGCGTCTGCCACTGGGGGTATTTGGTGTTGTCTATGGACCTACTACGTCTGCGGGAGATACTTTTGATGTTACCATTCAAGGGAAAGGCGGACATGCCGCTAAACCTCATAAATGTATAGATCCAGTTGCAATCGTTGCGCAGCTCATTAATGGCATCAATCAATTTATTTCTAGGAAGGTAGATGCCTCCGATCGCGTTATACTATCAATAACAAAAATGCAAGGGGGTACTGCGCATAATATAATTCCAGAATTCGCTACGTTTGGTGGAACTGTTCGCACATTCAATCCAGAGGTTCGCAAACAAATTCCGAAATGGATTGAACAATATGCAAAAGGGCTTACGGAAGCCAATGACTGTTCTTATCGTATGGACTATCGAAATGGATACAGTTCAATTGTGAATGATCAAACGATCACTTCACTTGCAGAACAAACAATCATTCAATTGTTCGGAGAAGAGAGCTTTCTTCTCGATGAGATAAATATGGGGAGTGAAGATTTCTCGGCTTTCTCTAACATTGTGCCAGGCAGCTTTGTGTTTTTAGGAGCTAGAGATACTAAGGAAGTTGAGAGTTATCCGCATCATCATCCTCTATTCGTATTTGATGAGAAGGCATTGGAATTAGGTGTCATGTATTTTGTGGAAATTGGCTTAACTTTCAATGAAAAATTAAATAGTTTGGAATAAGATGTTGTTTATTGCCAATAAGTTAGTAGGTGATGCCAGTATTATGCTGGTATCATCTTTTTTCGAATTACATTTTAAAATCATCCAAGAATTTCAGTGGGCATCAATTTTTTATCCCGCATTAGCGGGCAGTAAGACCCCACTGATTGAAGATTAATTTTATCCGATTTTAGTATTGTGTTAATAAAAACGGAAATAGTTGACAATTTAAAAGAAATTAAGTACTATATAATTGTACACAAATATACTTTAATTCCAATTATTCATAGACCTATAAAGTTGACTGGTAGCATTCACAGACTTTAAATTGGAAATTATTTCTTCGAGAGATTCAAAACATAAAATGTTCTTTAGTACGTAAAAAAATGATAGTTAGAGGTGATTTTAGTTGTACACATTTGATCAAAACTATACAAAAAGGGTCTCAGTAAAAGATGTGGCCTATTTTGAAATTAAAAAGAATATTATTGAGGGAGAATTACTCCCTGGTCAAGCAGTCATTGAGGAAGAATTAGCAACCCAATTGAAAATTAGTAGGACGCCTTTACGAGAAGCATTACAAAGGTTGGAATTAGATGAATTACTCATTCGTCAACCGAATGGAAGATTGAAAATTGCTCCGATATCCGTCAAAGAAGCGGAAGAAATGTTTTTAATACGGATTTTATTGGAGGGTGTTGTCGTCCGCCAGGCAACAGATAAAATTGAGGAACGGGAAATTCAACAATTACACAATAATATTCGTATGTGCGATGAGGCGGCACAAGCGGGAAGATTTGATGATTTTATGAACACTAGTTCTCAATTTCATTTTATGTTGTATGAAATTAGTGGAAATAAGACCGCTGTTAAGATCTTGTATCAATTAAATGACCATTTTATGCGTTATCGTAGACTTGTTCCAGCGAAAAATTTCCACGAAAAAAATTCATCCAAAGAACATCAACGTGTCCTGGATTATATAATTGCCAGAGATGCATCAAATGCAGAAAAAGCGATGCAGGAACATTTAATAAAAAGTAAAAAAATTGCTTTAGACGTAATTCGAGGCTATAAGAACCTAGATCAGCTATAAAGTGAAACTTCAATCAGAGGGGGTTTTCCTGCCCGTTGATGCGGGATAAACCTAGCCTTCGTCTTTTTGCAATAACGTTTGATACACATTTTTTCTTCATTCTACATAATTGAGATGGAAGTGAGTCTGTTATCTGCACTAAGATTCCAAAGTATATGTTGTTTCATAGAAGACACTTTTCTTGTCTATCGATGTTGATTTAGTCACTTTACATCGTAACTGAAAAGATGTCTTCTTTTTATATCTAACTACTAATGAACGAATAATTTTTGGATAAATCGGATGTTTATGAAGCATGCAAAGAATCAGTTGACAATACCTAGTTGGGAAAGTATATTATTAATTGTATACAAATATTCTTTAATACATGTATTAAGATTTAATAGAAGCAAACTACTTATAAATTAGAGGTTTGGAGTGAGTCCTATCAAGAACGTAAATTGGCAAGTCAACACAGAAATTGTTCATACAGCACAAGGACCGAGTAAAGAAGGAGGGATGATCACACAAGGATTATATCCAGCTGTCGGCTACGCTTTCCAAAGTATTGAGCATGCAGAAGCCGTTGTTTCTGGTAAGGAAGAGGGCGTCCATTATGGGCGGTATGGTAATCCGACCTTGAAGGCTTTGGAAGAAAAAGTAGCTGCTCTTGAAGGAGGTGAGGCAGGACTTGGGCTTAGCAGTGGGATGGCTGCGATTTCAAGTGCATTGCTTGCCTTTTTGAAACAAGGAGATCATGTTATTTGTACAAAAGATATATACGGAAATACATTTAAATTTTTAAATACAATGGCACCGCGATTTGGCATTACGAGTGATTTTGTCGATTGTACGAATAGTCAAGAGGTAGAGAAGGCGATTCGTGAAAATACAAAGGTGCTTTTTATCGAAACACCATCCAATCCTGTTCTGACTGTACTAGACATTGAAAAGCTAGCAATCGTGGCGCATAAACATGGGTTAAAAGTAATTATTGACAGTACGTTCATGACGCCTTATTTACAAAAACCGTTGGAGTTAGGGGCAGACCTTGTTGTTCATAGTGCAACGAAGTATTTGAATGGACATGGGGACGTCCTAGCTGGAATCATCGTTGGAAGTAAAAAAGATGTTGATAATATTAGGAAAAATTTCATGGCAGATTTAGGACAGTCATTGAGCGCCTGGGATGCATTTTTGGTTTTGAGGGGGTTAAAAACACTCGGATTACGAATGGAGAAACACTGTCAAACTGCTTTGGAAGTAGCTGAATTTTTATCTTCACATCCAGCAATTAAAAAAGTGTATTATCCAGGATTAACGACACACCCCCAATATGAAGTTGCGCAAAAACAGATGAAACATTCGGGGGGCATCGTTTCCTTTGAAGTGAAAGGCGGACTTTCCGCAGCCAAAGAAATGATCAATGCATTAAAATTGGCATTCATATCATTTAGTTTAGGGGATCCAGAAACCCTCGTGCAGCATCCAGCTTCGATGACACATGCCGCAATCCCTGCCGAAGAACGAGCGAAATCCAAAATAACGGATGAACTCATTCGGTTGTCTGTTGGACTAGAGGATGCTAAGGATATTATTGATGATTTAGAACAAGCCCTTTCTAAAGCCTATTAACCATTACGAACTACAAATTTGAAGGAGGAGTATTGAATGACTAATTGGGACAAGAAACAACGTTTAGAGGCCGTTTTTGCGGGAGAACCAGCAGATCGTCCACCCGTTTCGGCATGGCGCCATTTTATTGATCGTGAACAGGAGGCTGGAGCTCTAGCTGAGGCGATGATCGAATTTCAAACAGAATTTGACTGGGATTTCGTCAAAATTAATCCTCGTGCTACGTATTATGCGGAAATTTGGGGTAATACGTATGATTTCGGCAATTACGAGGGAATGGTACCTAAAGTTAAAACGTTTACCATCCATGATTCGGCAGATCTTGAGCACATCAAGGAACGTGGAATGGATTGTAGCCCATTGCAAGAACAATTAGAGGCAATCCGATTGACCCGTGAAGGCTTGGGGAAAGACATCCCGATAATGCAAACTTTATTCTCACCATTAACGGTTCTAGAATATTTATGCGGGAATCGAACGCTTGCCTCAAACCGACCGGCGATTCGCTCCGCAAGTCCGTTACCCGCATTAATGGCCAATTACCCTGAACAGGTTCATCGGGCATTACAACAAATTTCTCTAACCTTGGGGAATTATGTACAAGAAGCCCAAAAGGTCGGAGCGGATGGATTTTTCTATTCGGTCATGGGGTTAGCCCGCGATGGTTACTTAACGGTCGAAGAGTATGACAAATTTGCTCGTCCATATGATTTACAGGTGCTTGAAGCATCAAATCCAGCGTCGGTAATCCTTCACACTTGCGGACCAGATGCACATCCCGAACGCTTTGTACATTATCCAATCAGTGCGATTCATTGGGCTGATCGTTCGGAAGGAAGTACTTCATTAGCAGATTCTAGCCAATGGATTGGAAACAAAGTTGCTATGGGGGGAGTAGATGAAACCTTATTTGTTAGTGATAACAAAGAGGAGGTCACTTCCCAAGGGCTGCATGCGATCGATGCGATGCGAAATCGTCCCTTTATTTTAGCACCTGGCTGTGGGCTTCCATTAAACGCGAATCAATCAGCAGTAAAAGCCCTACGATCCGTTGTAGAAGAAATCGAATAAAGAGCTACCTATTTGGTCATAGTGTAATGGGTATACATATAAAGCCAAATAGAACAAGCTTAGGGGAGGAACAAAGATGAAGGGCATGCATTATATTGACGGGAAATGGTTGGATAGTGGAGATAAACTGATAGACGTTATGAACCCAGCTACAGGAGAACGAGTAGGAACGGTTCCGAATGGTGGGAAAGAAGAGGCAAAGGCCGCAATCGATGCAGCCGCTAAAGCATTTTCAAGTTGGTCAAAGAAAACAGTATACGAACGATCCGAACTTCTTATGAAATGGCATGACCTTTTACTTGAACATAAAGAAGAAGTGGCAGTAATCCTTACGAAAGAGATGGGAAAACCCTTGCACGAAGCAATTGGAGAAATCGAATACTCTGCGTCATTTATTTCATGGTTTGCGGAAGAAGCGAAGCGTTTGTATGGCCGCACCATTCCGGCAAGTCATGAAGATAAACGCATTCAAGTTAATAAGCAACCGGTTGGTGTTGTCGTATCCATAACGCCTTGGAATTTTCCGGCGGCAATGATGGCACGCAAGATGGCGCCGGCATTAGCAGTTGGCTGTACGTTTGTTGCAAAACCAGCAAAAAATACGCCATTGACGGCTGTACGAATGTATGAACTTGCGGAAGAAGCTGGGTTTCCTAAAGGTGTTATCAATCTAGTCACCGGAAGCGCCAGAGAAATCGGCGCCGCCTTCACAAGTCATCCGGATGTACGAAAACTAACATTTACAGGATCAACGGAAATTGGAAAAGAGCTTATGAAACAATGTGCAGACAATATGTTGAATTTGTCGTTAGAGCTTGGGGGACATGCGCCAATTATCATTTTGGACGACGCCAATCTCGATTTGGCAGTGCAAGGTGTCATGGCATCGAAATTCAGAAACGCTGGTCAAACCTGCGTCTGTGGAAACCGAATTTACGTCCATCGTGCGATTGTGGATGCGTTTTCAACGAAATTAAAAGAGGCTGTTGCGAAGTTAAAAGTAGGGAACGGACTAGATAAAGACGTTATGATCGGGCCGCTTATTGATAAAGAGGGCTATGAAAAAGTGGATGAGCATGTTCAAGATGCAGTTGAAAAAGGTGCAGAAATACTCATTGGTGGAAGTGGAAATACGGACAATGATGCGTATTTCTATCAGCCAACTGTTCTACTTAATGCGAATCACGATATGCTCGTCATGAAGGAAGAAACATTTGGTCCCGTTGCACCGATTATGGTTTTTGATGAAGATGATGAAGCAATCCGCTATGCGAATAACACACGCTTTGGTCTTGCTGCTTATTTATTCACGGACAGTATGTCACGTGGAACGGCAATTTCGGAAGGTCTCGATTTTGGAATTGTGGGTTGGAATGATGGTTCTCCATCTTCCGCCCAAGCGCCATTTGGTGGTATGAAAGAAAGTGGCATTGGGCGTGAAGGAGGTATGGAGGGCCTTGAAGCTTTTGTTGAAACAAAGTATATTTCGATGAAAGTTCGTTGAGGTTGTTTGTACTACGTATATTCTAAAGAAAAATGCAGGGCAGCCAGTCATAAATCGACTGGCTACCCTGCATTTTTCATGCTATACGATTAAACCGTCCCTCATTGTGATAATATGATCCGCGTATGGAAGCATTTCTTCATCATGGGTCACCATTAATGTTGTGATGTTCAATGTTTTTGTCAAATCGCGGATAAGTGTCATGACGTCTTTTGAGCGTTTAGAATCAAGACTTGCAGTAGGTTCGTCTGCAAATAACATCTTAGGCTTATGGATAATCGCACGGGCGATGGCTACTCGTTGCTTCTCGCCACCTGACAAAGAAGCGGGGTAGGCATCTTTCCGATGATTCATTTCAACCAATTTGAGTATTTTCTCTACTTCTTCTTTCTGTTCACGTTTTTTCATTTTTGATTCTGAAACATTCAGCATCAGCAGTAGTTGTTCTTCTACTGTTAAGAAGGGAACGAGATGAGCGGATTGAAAGACAAAGCCGAATTCACTTGCTCGGATTTTACGAATTTGTTCTTGGCTCATTTTGGTTAGACTTTTCCCTTCGAAGAGGATATCTCCTTCTGTAGCGCGTTGAAGCCCTGCGGCGATTGTAAGGATTGTACTCTTACCTGAACCGGAAGCGCCTACTAGCGCTGTAACTTCACCTTCTTGGAGGGCAAGATTGACACCTTTTAATACTTGTTCTTCCACTTCTCCATTGGTGAATGTTTTTTTGACTTCATCAATCGTGAAAATTGTCATATTAAACCTCTCCTTGTTGAATCGCTTGTAATGGTTCGACTTTTTTAATTTGGAGACCTGAAAGTGTGGCGCCTAAAAATCCGATGATTATAAATATAACTGAAAGTTGAAGGGTCGTTTCAACAGTTAAGCTGAAAGGCATTCCTTTAGGGGCAATCATAGTGAAGCCCTGACTGAGTGCAATAGATAGCCCAAGGGCAATCACGGTGATGAATAGCATTTGTGACCACATCATGACGAATAAGGAACTTGTCTTAACCCCAATTGCTTTCAGGATTCCATACAAACCTATCTTTTGTACGTTCATCATATAGAAGAATATCGCAAACAACATTCCACTAATGACGACTAGAAACCAAACAATCATATTGAGCGACATCTGTTCGGCATTATAACTTGGAATTGCATTGAGAAATTGTTTGTTGGAAAAACTTTGTAGCCCTGTAATGGCTTGCGCCTTAGCTTGTCCAGGAATGAACAGCAATTGCATTTCATTGACACGGTAAATTTCTTTGTAATTTTCAACATTGACATAGGCAACAGGCGCATGGCTATATTTCTTCTGATCTACAAAGCCTTTGACTTTAAACTCGCCACTAAACTGATTGTTTGTCAATGTATCCCCGACTTTAATACCTTCCTCTTCTAACGAACGATCTAAGACTACTTCACCTTGACCGACCTTTTCAAATAATTTTGAATCAGTCGAAGTGACGAAAGCGACGCTATGTTGTTTGTCTCCCGCATCGTTTACAAAACCCATTTGAATTGAGAAAGCGGTAGCGTCCTTCTGTTTTTTTAATTCGTTTTTTTGTACAGTTTCATTTATTCTAGATAGATTATAGGTTTCATTCGCATCGGAGCTCATGTAAAATTGTCCCGCTGGTAGATCCTTTATAAGCGCTGCATTATCTTGAGATAGCCCGTTCGATAATCCAGAAATGATAAATGTTAAAAAACTAACTAGGAAGATAATCGATCCTAGAATCACGAATTTCGTTTTACTCTTCTTCATTTCTTTCCATGCAATAGTCATTAGTAATCCTCCTGTTTTTCTTTATAGCTAAATAATAAACCCACAAAGTGAACGGAATGTTAACGCGATATTACAGAATTAGTGAATCTCAAGAAAATAGCATTGACACCAAATTTGAGAATGATTATCATTGATAATAGAGATGGAAAACTTTTAGATGTTAGGGGAGTCATTAATGAAGAAAATGATGCAAGTTACAGGGGTCTTATTGTTAACGAGTGGATTATTAGTTGGTTGCGGAACGACTGCAACAGAGAAGCCGATAAAGAAAGAGGTTAGTCAAGCTAGTACACTAGATACTGAAGTAGCTGCTTATAAAGCATTTGCAATTGATCAACTTGATCAGTTTGTAATTGCAACAGAGGCATTTGTTGAAGCAGTAAAAGCTGGAGAAGTTGAAAAGGCGAAAGAGCTCTATGCGCCAGCACGTATGTATTTTGAAAGATCAGAACCGATTGCGGAAAGCTTCGGCGATTTAGATCCTCGAATTGATGCACGTTTAGCCGATATTAAAGAAGAAGGCCAAGGGGAAGAAGAATGGTCCGGTTATCATAAAATTGAGTATGGTCTTTGGGTCGAAGGAAAAACAGAAGGCTATGAAGAAGTTGCAGACCAATTGATGAAAGACGTTAAAGAATTACGTGCGAAAGTGGAAACAGTTACTGTTACGCCAGATTTAATGATTGTAGGGGCAGTGGATTTATTAAATGAAGTATCTACATCTAAAATTACAGGCGAAGAGGAAATCTATTCGCATACAGACTTATATGACTTTAAAGCGAATGTCGAAGGAGCAGAGGAGATTTTCAAGCTATTCAAAGCGAACTTGCAAGAAAAAGATGCTGCTCTTGTAACAACCTTGGAAGAAAGTTTTGCCTCGTTGAATGATTTATTGGCAAAACATGAAGATGGTAAGGGCGGCTATGTATCTTATGAAGTATTAACAAAAGAAGATACGAAAGCATTGTCAGAAGCAGTCGATCATTTAGGGGAACCATTAAGCCAAATGGCAATCGTTGTGGAGTGAGATGAATGAGTGAACAAGAAGAAAAATCGGTATTTCAGAAAAAGATATCGCGTCGTAAACTATTAAAACTTACCGGAATCGGAACAGTAGGTGCCATTATCGGTGCTTCAGGGATGACAGGTGTATTGTCGGCTTTTGGTATGAATCCATTTGAAGATGATGATGAAACCGTTGAGAATAAAATCAAATTTTACGGGAAACATCAATCGGGTATCGCAACAAAGGGACCTGAACATGTTTACTTTGTATCCCTTACCTGTGTTGCGAAGTCGAAAAAAGAGTTGAAAGAATTATTTCAACTATGGACGAAGCAAAGCGCAGAATTGATGAACGGTCGATTGATTGAACAAGCGAAGTCAAATACATTGCTTCCTCCAGTAGATACAGGGGAAGCGGTAGGACTCAATGCTTCCCATCTCACACTGACATTTGGTGTTGGACCAAGTCTGTTTGAAAATAAAGCGCTCGGCTTACAAAGTATGAAGCCAACCGAGTTGAAGGATCTTCCTCACTTTCCGAAAGATCAACTAGACGCCCATTATGTCGGTGGCGATATTTGTATTCAAGCATGTGCGGATGATCCGCAAGTTGCCTTTCATGCAATCCGCAACTTAGTTCGTTCAGGGAGAGGAAAAGTGACGATGCATTGGTCACAAGCAGGATTCAATTCATATGAGATGAAACATAAGGAAAAGCGAACGCCACGAAATTTATTTGCATTTAAAGACGGTACAGGAAATGTAAATGTGGAAAGTTCGAAGGATATGAAGGAAGTCGTTTGGGTGCAACCTAGTGAGTCTAAGAATTGGATGATAGATGGCACCTATCTAGCCGTTAGGCGCATTCAAATGCATTTGGAAACATGGGATCGCACGGCTCTAAGTGGGCAGGAAGAAACATTTGGGCGGCATCGTGATAGCGGGGCTCCTCTGGGGAAAATGGATGAATTTGAGGATATGGAACTCGATCGTAAAGAGAGTGGTGGGCGAGTCGTTCCTGATACATCCCATGTCTTTTTAGCCTTACAAGTGAAGGATCGTATGTTGAGGCGTTCGTTCTCCTATTCAGATGGCATTAACCCGAATACGGGCGCATTTGACGCGGGCTTGCTATTTCTTTCATTTCAAAAACATCCGAAGCAGTTTATCAACATTCAAAATAGTTTAGGTCGTAACGACAAATTGAATGAATACATCACGCATCGCGGCAGCGCATTGTTTGCTTGTTTTCCAGGGGTGACAAAAGGAAGCTATCTCGGTGCAGAATTGTTTGACTAAGGAGAGCAGGTTCGATGAAAAAAACGCTACTACTTTTTTGTCTACTACTTTATGTATTATCTCCAATGCAATTTGCACAAGCTGAGGAAGATTATCGCGAACTTTTCATTTCCGTTGGCGACGCGATGATGAAAACAAAGGCAGATGATTGGGTAGCTGTTGAGGAACTAGTTGCTCAATTGAATGAGGACTGGAAACAAATTGATCAGTCAAAAAGTGTAGAGGCAAAAAATGTGACACAAATGTTGAAACAGATGAACAAAAACATGGGGAAGCATGATAAAGAGTTGATGCTTGCTGCTTTATCTGACGTATCGCATGCACTTGTTGCTTTTGAAAAGGAACAGAATCCAGTCGATGAAGAGGCGTTGCGTAATGAATTAAGGTTGGCATTAACGCCGATTTTAGTGGATTTACAAGTAGCTATCGAAGCGGAGAATGTAGAAGAAGTACAGGCGCAGTATAAAAAGTTCTTAGCGATGTGGAACCGAAAAGAAAGCATCGTTCGGGAGCAAAGCATTGCTTACTACGGGAAAATTGAAACACAAACGGGCTTTTTACGCATTGCATTAACGAAGGATGAGAAAGAATTCGGACAAATCCAAACGATCTACGCTGCGTTATCGGGTGCAGTCGGTGAATTTGTTTCGGGTAAGGAATTACAAGTTGAAAGTCAAGATCATTCATTGCAGACGTTAGTCGATTTATTGGAACATGCAGAGTTGGCCATTAAGAAGAAACAGCCAATCGATGCGGTTCCAGTATTGCAGGAATTTCTAACAGTGTGGCCATCTGTTGAAGGTGAAGTACGGACAAGGAATGGGGGTTTATATACGAAGCTAGAAAATGATATTCCCATTATTGCCGGAAAGCTCTCTTCTACTGGTGTGAATGTAGAGGAACAACTAACGAAAATCAATGAATATAAGAAGTCGATTGAACTTTTACAGAAAAAGACGAGCTACACAATGTGGGATGCAGCGCTTGTTATGCTTCGGGAAGGGTTAGAAGCGTTACTTATTGTGACGGCATTGATTGCCTTTTTACGAAAAGCGAATGCTACAGACCAACAAAAATGGATTTGGTTGGGTGCTTTCGCCGGAGTCATTATGAGTATTATAGCTGCTCTATTGATGAATAACCTTTTTTCAACTGCAACAGCAGGCGCAAATCGTGAAGTGATTGAAGGTATGACTGGAATCATAGCAGTTGTGATGATGATTGGTGTCGGCGTGTGGCTACATCAAAAATCCAATATGCAGGCGTGGAATAGATATATTCAAAAACAATTGGGGAGTGCCCTTTCAACAGGCAGTATCGTTTCAATGGCGTTTATCAGTTTCTTATCCATTTTCAGAGAAGGTGCGGAAACAATCATCTTCTATATGGGGATGGCTCCTTCGATGAGTACAGGGAAACTTCTCTCGGGTATTGCGGTGGCTGTTGTGATTTTAATCATAGTTGCCTTTTTGTTTATCCGGTACAGTACAAAAATATCAGTGGGTCCTTTCTTTAAAATTGCGACACTATTGATTTATTTTTTAGCTTTCAAAATCTTAGGTGTCAGCATACACGCACTTCAGTTAACAAATTATTTCAGTACAACACAACTATACAGTTTGCCAATTGTCAACTTGATTGGTTTTTACCCGACATGGGAAACAATACTTCCACAGCTGGCACTGTTGATCATTATTCTTATTACGGCCTTGTGGATTGAAAAGAGAAATCGTTCTTCGCGTAAACCCCCTATGTCATTGTGACGCAGGGGTATTTTTTGATTTTGAGTTTCTAATGTGAAGACCCCCAATTTTTTCAACTATATATGTTGAACTTATGATATCCCCGTATCTCCAGCGAAGGCATCCCCGAGGAATATTGTAGTTCAATCCTTCCCAAGCGCTGAGCGTTGTTAGTAAGATTCATTAGTTAAACTATATAGTTGACTTCTAATTCATTTTGTTATAAATTAAAGATAGATAAAAAGTTTCCTTAGGGAAACTTTTTAAATGAAAAAGAAAAGGAGTGGGAATTTGTCTACATTTACATTGCCTAAACTGCAGTATGATTATGATGAATTAGAGCCTTTCATTGATGCACGGACATTAGAGATCCATCATGGAAAGCACCATGGAACGTATGTCAACAATCTAAATAAGGCTTTAGATGGGCAAGATGAGTTAAAGGGGAAGTCGCTTGAATACTTGCTAAGTAACTTAACTACTTTGCCAAAAGAAATTCAAACAGCTGTCAGAAACCACGGTGGCGGACATTTTAGTCACAGTCTTTTTTGGGAAGTAATGAGTCCGAAAGGCGGCGGTGAGCCCGGAGCGGATATTGAAAAAGCGATTAATCATCATTTTAGAACGTTCGATAATTTTCAAAATGAACTTTCACAAGCTGCAATTTCAAAATTTGGCAGTGGATACGGCTGGTTAGTGATGGATGGGAATGAGCTTTCGGTCATAAGCACAGCGAACCAAGATACGCCTTTGATGGAAGGGAAAACGCCCTTACTTGTAATCGACGTATGGGAGCATGCATATTATTTGAAGTATCAAAACCGACGCTCTGAATTCGTAACCAATTGGTGGAATACAGTGAATTGGGATAAGGTGAATGAATTGTATTTAGATGCAAAAAAGAAAGTTGCTTTACAAGCTGAGTTAAGGTAATTTGTAAGCCATTTTTCCACTCTAGGATTGGTACCCTGGAGATTCTTCGACTGGGCTGGTAACTTGGTCGGGGACAATTTGCAAGCCATCGGTGCGTTCATAGGCTGGTAACCTAAGGCGTATTAACGGCTATTCAAAAAACAGCCTCCAATTAGGTATTGGAGGCTGTTTTCGTATCCGAGGGGAGCTAGTCTTTTATTCATCTTTTAATAATAACTTGGTCTTCCATTTTCGATAGAAGTATAAAATTATTAACAGTATAACAATGATAATAGCTGCGACAATTCCATATTTCGTTGCGAACGCCGCGATAACCTTCATATGTTGTCCAAAAAATATACCAAGAATAAAATATAACAATGTCCAAAAGAACCCTGCAGTATACGAATAGAGAGCATATGTTTTAAAAGGCATGCCATTAATTCCTACAATATACGGAACAATATGCCTTACAACGGGAAAGAAATAACTGAAGATTAATGCGCGATTACCATATTTCAAAATCAATTTTCGAGAGGCTTCGAAGTACTTATTCTTTTTCTTTCTTATTAACTTATTGAGGATTTTGGTGCCGAATAACTTACCAAGGACATACCCTAAGGACAGTCCACTTACAACCCCTAAATACGTGACTACAAATGCAGGTATAATTTGAAGTATGTCGAGCGATGAGACGAATCCACCGCTCATAACTACGATTTCATCTGGAATAGGCGCGCCAACAATGCCCAACCATAAGCAAAAAAATAATGCGATGTAACCATAACTTTCTATATAAGGTAATAAGTCATTGAAATCCACTTATTGTACAACCATTTCATTGCTGCAAGAAAGTACATAGGCGGGCGGAAGATTAAACCAAACCTTTTCTACTGATATTTCTGAAAAATGTTTTTTTATAAAAGATAATTTAACAAGGGAATATTGAAATGTGACGAACTTACCATTTGGCTTTAATAATTCCATAACGCTATTTAGTATCTTCGTAGATACTTCCTTGGGCAACGAAGCAAATGGTAAGCCGGAAATACAATAATCAATCGCATTAAAATTTGATGCTAGTAAATACTTTTCAATGTTTTCAGCAGAGCCATTCACTACTTGTACACTTGGATTGTCTTTATACTGTTTTTTTAAAATAGTATAAAAAACTTCATTAATTTCTATTAATAAGAGAAATGTATTTGGCTTTTTTCTCTTCATAATTTCTCGTGTAAAGGAGCCCATACCAGGTCCTATTTCAACAATACAAGTAGCGGTATCAAAATCAATCCCACTCACCATACCTCTAGCTAGACGTGGGGTACTTGCTGCAACTGCGCCGGTATTTCTGGGATGCTTAATATACTCTTTTAAAAACTTTAATATTTGCAAATCGTCCCACCTCATTAAAAATTATTAATATAGTACTAAGTCTAACTCACACATCTTAAATAACATAGATGATTTTTCTTAATTCTTTCTTAACTATGACTTTTATTTTTGATTATTAATAGGACGTGGAACGAATTTATTTGTTCCACGTCCTATAAGTTAGTAGTTCGTGTTAAAAAGAACCGATTTTTTGGCCATAGTTAATTTTCATTTCAGACGTAAGTGATTCTTCAATTTTGAAATCACCCTGCCCAATGAATAATACGACTGTTGAGCCGAATGAAAAGTATCCCATCTCACTACCTTGTTTTATTGTAGCGTGTTCATGTGTAGGGTGGATGCTATTGATATTGAGAGCTCCTACTTTTATGATGGCAACTTTACCTTTTTCAGCAGTTAACAACGAGATAAGACGGTAATTGGTTGATAATGGCTTGTTTCCGTATTTCATGCCTAAATCATTTACCGGGTATGACTTTCCGCCACAAGACCATTGATCTTCGATTAATCCATCAATCGGGCTATGAATCCGATGATAATCTGTAGGTGATAGATAAAAAATAAAGAACCAACCATTTTGAAAGACTTTTTCTGTATCTTTCTTACCAAACATAGCTTTAATATTATATTCTTGGCCCTTCACTACGAAGGTATCCTGTTCTGAAACTTTACCGAAGTCCGATAGCACACCATCTATCGGACTGACAACCGCGTTGGCTGATTGATCTATAGGGCGACTGCCTTCTTTCAATTTCCTTGTGAATAAAGCCTGTAGACTACTATATTCTTGAAGAGGTTTTTCCATCTCTTCAATATTTACCTTATATACTTTGACAAAAGATTTATTCATAGTCCTGCTCAAGCGGGAAGCGGTGAATTTCTTTAATATATTCGAAGAAATTCGATGGCCCGTTAATTCAACTAATGACTTTAAAAATATTTTCCGCAAAAAAACAACCCCAATATATGATTTAGTAGTATAATTAGAATAGCTAAAGCCCTTTTGATGAAGAATTGATAAAAAAATAGGAGTGGAAATAAATGCTTTCAACTAATCGCGTTAATGATACAAGGAAATCGATTTTAAATCAGTCTGCTAATATTCTTACAATATTAAACTTAAGTTCCGGATTTTTAGCTCTCATATTTGTAACGAAAGGGCATGTCCAACTAGCGATTGTCTTGATTTTTTTAGCAGCGATTTTCGATATGTATGATGGTAAAGTTGCTAGGAGTCTTAATGTAACGTCTGATTTTGGTAAACAATTGGATTCCTTGGCGGATCTCATATCATTCGGGGTTGCACCCGCTATCTTAATCTATACCAATGTGCTCTACGAGTACTCCGTGGTGGGCCTCTTCTTTACTGTGCTATATGTTTTATGTGGTGCCATCCGTTTGGCACGCTTTAACGTTACTACTTTTACAGGAAGTTTTCAAGGTCTCCCAATCCCGGCAGCGGGTTGCACCTTGGCATTTGCAATCTTTTTCATGAACTATATTCCCTCAGTTCTGTTTATGTTTTTGATGTTAGGCTTAGCGCTATTAATGATTGGTACATTTAAGGTGAAAAAAGTTTAACTAAGATTGTTTACGTTTTTTAAAGGAAGAGCCACCTTGACATGCGTTAGTCGAGCATTATGACTGCGCAGTAGAGTGTGGTTCTTTTTTATACTTCATCAGTTCCCTCCAGTTTAGATAGTGGAATTCTTGTTAATTTAAACTTTAATGTTATATTGTTTTATTTTATTATAAAGACTCACCCTTGAAATCCCTAATTTTTTTGCTGCGGCACTCTTATTTCCATATGTCTCTATAAGCACTTCCTTAATTCTATCATATTCCAATTGTGCTTTCTCTTGTGCTAATCCTTCTTTGTCTATATTTCGATTAATAACAGGAAATATATTCATAATATCCTCTGCATTAATAATAGATTTATCGATGAATATAATCATTCGTTCTACAATATTTCTTAATTCTCTGATGTTACCAGGCCACTGGTAGCTCGTAAACATCTCTATAGCACTATTCAACAGAGTAGGTATCTCTTTATGATATTTTGCGGAATACTCTTGAATGAATTTATTGACCAGAATCGGAATATCCTCAATTCTTTCTCGGAGTGGTGGGATTTTCAAAGTCACAACATTTAATCGATAATATAAATCTTCGCGAAACAGCCCCTTTTTGATCATATCTTCTAAATTGCTATTCGTCGCTGCAACGATTCGACTATTCACTTTTATTGAAGCGTTCCCACCAATACGATAAACCTCTCTCTCTTGCAAGACTCTTAATAGTTTTACCTGCATATCAAGAGGCAACATACCAATTTCATCTAGAAATAAAGTGCCCCCGTTTGCCATTTCTACTTTCCCGGCTTTTCCATCCTTACTAGCCCCCGTAAAAGATCCTTTTTCATAGCCAAAGAACTCACTTTCAAAAAGGGCTTCAGGAATTGCGCCACAGTTAATAGGTATAAAAGGTTGGTTCTTTCTTAAACTTGCTTCATGTACGCCTTGTGCAAACAATTCCTTACCTACACCACTTTCTCCTTGGATTAGAACTGTAGCATCCGTCTTAGCAACCTTAAGCGCTAATTCTTTTGCAGTCTGTATGGCCACACTACTTCCTTTAATTTCAGATAAAGGTCCCATTTGCTCTTGTAAGTTATATTGCTGCTTAATTTTCTGCAATTCTGTTGTGGTTAAAGATAACTTCTCGTTTAATTTCACAACATTTGTTATGTCTTGATCTATCGAAATGGCTCCAATTAAATGTCCCTGATCATCAAAAATGGGGGATGAACTTATTAATACGTGCTTATCCTCTCTGGGTTGGTGATAGACATTAAAAACAGGTTTTTTAGTTTCTAGTATCTCTAATAATTTCAGATCCTCTTTTTTAAAAAAACTACTTATCTTGTTCTTTTTAATAGCTGCAAGCGGTATACCATACATTTTCTCAGCTTGTGTACTCCAATACTCTACTTCTCCTAATGCGTTAACAATCGTAATTGCATCAGAGCTAGTTTCAATTAAGGTGTTCAGATAATAAAGAGAATATTCAATTGACATTTCATTCATCCTCCTTTGTGAGAACCATTGTTAATGTTGTATTTACAGTAATGTAAACTTAGTGAACACTTTATATTATACTGAATGATAGAAGCGATTACAATGCATGGATTAACTTGATTTATAAAAGTTGGCATGCTACTTGCAAGTATAGAGTTTAGGAACAATTATTATGTACTTTGGAGGAATAGTTACTTTATGGTGATGGTAGAGAATTGTATTCAAACGATTGACGCTCATACGATGGGTGAAGCAGCCAGAATAGTCATCGATGGAATCCCAACAATCCACGGGGATACGATGATGCAAAAGAAACATTATATGCAGTCTGAAATGGATACGATACGAAAGCTGCTTATGCATGAACCAAGAGGCCACTTAAATATGTTTGGCGCTATTTTAACGAAGCCTTGCAATATCGAATGTGATCTTGGGGTGTTATTTATGGATAGTGGAGGCTATCTGAATATGTGTGGTCATGGAACAATCGCGGCTGTAACCGTTGCCATTAATCAAGGTTTGATTGATAAAAAGGACAGAGTATTACTTGATACGCCTTCCGGGGTTGTAGAATGTCATATCGTGTACGAGAATGACAGGGTTAAAGAAGTTTCGTTTATTAACGTGCCAGCATTTTTACTAAAGAAGAATGTAAGCGTTTTAGTAGAAAATATAGGTGATGTAAATATGGATATCGCATTCGGTGGAAGCTTCTTTGCGATAGTAGATGCAAAGCAATTTAATTTCGAACTGAAGATTGAAGAACAAGATGAGATAGCGGCATTTGGGATAGCAATTAGGAAAGCTGTGAATGAGCAATTAACTATTGAACATCCTGAGATTCCAGAAATAAATACGATTGACCTTGTTGAGTTTAGTTTAAAAGTGGGGAATAATCATTATAAAAATACTGTTGTTTTTGGGGACGGACAAATCGACAGATCACCTTGTGGAACAGGCACATGTGCGAAACTCGCCACATTAAATCTTGAGAAAGGAGAACAAATAATTCAAGAAAGTATTATTGGTTCAAGATTTATAGGAACAGTGGTTGATTATACAGAGGTTCAAAATTTAAAAGCGATTATACCTAAAATTACTGGATCAGCATGGATGACAGGAATTCATAAATTCTCATTAGATGCAACAGATCCATATATAGAAGGATTTTTATTGAAATAATTAATCGATTGTAATTAAAAAATGGAGGTATTTACTATGGGATTAACTAGAGACTTTTTCATTCTACTTTCACAAAATAAGGTTTTGAATAGCGGTGCAAAACGATGGGGACTAAAACTGGGTGCACAGTCGGTTGTTGCTGGAACGAGTATTGAAGAAATGGTTGAAAGCGTTAAGAAGTTGAATGCGAAGGGTATTTCTGCAACAATTGACAACCTTGGGGAGTTTGTTTTCGAAAAAAGTGAGGCAATTGAGGCCAGAATTCAAATATTGGCGGTTGTTGAGGCTATCCATGAACATAAATTGGATGCGCATATTTCCTTGAAAGCTACACAGCTTGGTTTAGATATCGACTACGATTTCTGTTTAGCAAATTTAAGGGAAATCGTTGCTAAAGCATGCGAATACACTATTTTCATTAACTTCGACATGGAGGATTATGGCCATTTACAACCTTCATTTGACATTATTGACGAGCTATCCAAAGACTATACTAATATTGGAACTGTCGTCCAAGCCTATTTTTATGAAGCAGATGATAATCTGAAAAAATACAAAGACTATCGCATGAGAATCGTAAAAGGTGCTTACAAAGAGCCTGAAAACTTGGCGCATCAAGACAAAAAAGAGATTGATCAGAACTTTATCCAATTGATTGAATACCACTTGCTGTATGGGAAATTTACATCAATTGCGACTCATGATCATCATATCATTAACCATGTGAAAAAATTTGTGGAAGTAAATAATATATCGAAGGGAAAGTTTGAATTTCAAATGTTATATGGTTTCAGAAATGAATTACAGCTTAAACTTGCTGAAGAGGGTTATAACTTCTGCACATATGTTCCATTCGGAATTGATTGGTATGGCTATTTCATGCGTCGGTTGGCAGAACGTCCTCAAAACCTTAACTTAGTTGCCAAACAAATGTTTAATAAAAAAACAAATACACTAATTGGAATTGGGTCTGGTGCGTTTTTATTAGGGATAATATGTAAGAAGAAAAATTCTAAGAAATAAGTGTTCTATAATGATACTAATTCCATATCAACATCTGTATCATTTGTTTGGGGATGGTTAAACTAACCATCCCCATTTACCCAAAAAATCACTTTGGATGATGACTTTTATTATTGAACGAAGGGATAATCGTATACAGGAAGTAATGTATCTATTTGTATGAAAATGTGAGTTCTGGGATTGAAACTTAAGGGGGAATAAAAATGGAGAAAAAAATATCATTTTCACAAATACTCGCTATTGGTTTTATGCTTTTTGCGATGTTTTTAGGTGCAGGAAACGTCATATTTGCTCCAATGGTAGGTCAACAGGCTGGAACAAATACATGGATTGCAATGGGAGGTTTTTTAGTAACGGGTGTTGGATTGGTTCTTCTCGCAATTATTGCTTTAACGCGCGGGGGAGGAACTGTAGAAAAGCTTGCAGGAAGGGTACACCCATTATTTGCAACAGTCTTCTCGATATTACTTTTCTTGACACTTGGACCTATTTACGTGATTCCGCGAACAACATCTGTCGTGTATGAAATTGCCATAAATCCGTTAGTCCAAACTAAGTCAAATACCAGTCTTTATTTATTAATTTTCTCACTGTTATTTATAGCTCTAACCATTTTACTTTCATGGAATACAACAAAATTTGTGGATCGTTTAGGTAAGATTATAACGCCTATTTTTGTAGTATTATTAATAGTACTAATTGCCAAATCAATCTTTACTCCGATGGGAAGTTTTGGACAACCTCAAGGAGATTATATAAGTGGTGCCTTCTTAAAAGGATTTACCCAAGGGTACTATACAATGGATGTTCTCGCAGCTTTTGTATTTGGGGGGATTTTCATTAAATCTATTAGCTCGTTTGGAATAAAGTCTGAAAAGGAAGTTTCAAAGATATTTATTAAAGCAGGCATGATTACAATTATTGGCTTGATTGCTCTGCAAATATCAATGGCATGGATTGGGGCTTCCAGTGTAGACCAAATTGGCTATAAAGGTAATGGTGGAGAAGTATTAGCTCAAAGCGCTATCGTTCTATTCGGAGAAATTGGAATCTATATCATTGGAACTGTTATTTTATTAACAGGTATTACAACTAATGTTGCTTGTTTGGCAGCTGTTTCCGAGTATTTTGAAAGAATTATTCCTTCTGTTTCTTATAAAAAATGGCTTATTATATTTGCCGTTCTAGGTTTAGTAATTACAAATTTTGGCCTCAACACGATCCTAACCTTGGCGTCACCAATCTTGCTCTTACTCTATCCTTTAGCGATTGCCTTAATTGTATTAATATTTACAAATAATTTATTTAAAGGGCATAAATCGGTTTATGTGGGAACAGTGATTGGTGTTGGGTTTGTTGCAATTCTCGATGCTTTAAAGGATGCGAAAATTTTAAAGGATGTTATCGATAATATCTTCGGATTTATCCCGTTATTCGAAAATGGTGCTGGATGGATTGTTACTGGTATAATAGGATTTTTTATGGGTTTACTTATAGCGAAATTAAAGAGAGAACCTATTTCATTAATTAATAACGCTGGTGAAGAAGTTAATAATAGTTAATAGGAAAACAAATACTAAGATTCTTCTAACAGCAGATGTTTTCTGTTTGGGAGACTGTTAATAATGAAAAGATAGATTTTTAAAATAATAATGGCAAACGAATTTTCCAGATAAACCACAATCCCACGACCATGTTTACGCTCGATGGATTGTGGTTTTATCTCGTATTTCCTTCTTCTTATCTGACACTAAAGTTGTTAGATAAGAAGAAGGCAATCTAAATGCCCGACTTTGAGTCGCTATCTCTGCATTAACACGTCTTGTGTGTCGCCTCCACTGATTGAAATTTTATTTTATTGTCAGTTAAATTGAACGAATTATGTTTGAAAACCATTCTTCCCCTTCAAGGAATATAAGTGTATTATAAATATATAATCAACGTATTCAGTAATTACTATGTCTGTCACTGAAACATGTCTACTTAGTTTTGGTAAAATCGGCCATACATAGGCATTTTATTGGAGGCGGAAAATATCGAAAAAATACAAGCGAATGTTACCACAAATCAGAACAGTGACGATTCTTTTCGTGAGGAACGGTTATTTGTTAATGTAAATAGAATTTATATTATAACCAGGATTTTTTTGGTTATTATTTCATGGCTTTTTGTCATCAATCTTGTCGGCATCATTTTGCACCATCAACGCATTTCCTCTATGTATTTACACGCTGTTATATATAGTATATTAATTCTTGTCAATCTTTATTTTCAATTTGTCTTTCATCCACGCACCTATCAAAAAAATATAAATTCAAGTACGATTCGTTATTATGAGAATATGGTTATTTTTTACATCTCAATTGTGATGATATCAGGTAGTGTCATTTCGATTGTAGATCAAATAAAATATGAGCATTTGATAATAATAATGGTGAATATGCTAGTTTGCTCCAGTTTTTTCTTGATGACTAATAAACAAATTTTTATTCCTTTTTCACTTTCGACAATCATTTTGCTTGTGGGGCTCCCGATGGTAGACTCATCTTCATTTGACTATTACATACAACTTTATTATGTTGTCACGTTTGTATCGGTCACATTGCTAGTCTCTCGGGTAATGTACAAAGCCTTTTGTGATAACTACGAAAGTAATAGGAGATTAAAAAAAGAAATTGAAACTAATCATTTGTTGAATCAGCGTCTAAAAGAAGCCAATCAGCGCCTCGAGATTATAGCCTCTATTGACGAATTAACGAAGATTTCAAATCGTAGAGGATTGCATATTCACATGGATAATCTTGAGTCTAATTTGAATGATAATCAGCAAAAATTCTCCTCAATCGTAATGGATATCGATTATTTTAAAAAGTACAATGATTATTACGGACATAATCCCGGGGACAAAGTATTAGAAAATATTGCAGGCGTTTTGAGTGGAATTGCTAAAGATACGTCCGGGTTTGTTGCACGTTGGGGTGGAGAAGAATTTGTCTATATTATTTGTGGGGAAAATATGGAGCAAATTGGTAGTGTTTGCAAGAGAGTTCAAGAGGCTGTATATAATCTTAAAATCCCTCATCCTCAATCTGAAGTGTCGAATTATGTAACGCTGAGTATGGGTGCATGTTCTTCAAACGTTTCTAATCGTAAGGAAATGCAAAAGTGTATCGAACAAGCGGACAAAGCACTATACAATGTGAAAACGGGTGGGCGCAATGGCTACAGCTATGTATCTATGATTGTGGAATAAATACAAGTGCTTGTTATTCGAGCAAATTTATCCCGCATTAACGGGCAGTAAGACCCCTAATGATTGAAGATTCACTTTATGAATCGGAACGTTCATAAAGTGAAACCTTTTCATGTTCATGTTTGTTAGAATGATAAGTATTTTTTTCTTCGTGATCAACGAAAGTTCGGTTGTGTAAGAAATATAGGTTAAAATGCGAGGCGAATTCATCGTGTGATACATATATATAGTTATTAATCCAACTAAACAAATATGGATTAAAAAGTTTTCAGAAAAATTATTGACAATGAATTTTTGATGATGTACGATTGGTTTCAACTTAACAGTTTCACTTCATTACCCAATTTTATATTTGCCAATTAGTCAACTAAAGGCATCTTTCTAATCGATCATTTGGGTCGAATAAAAAGATGTCTTTTTTGTCCTCAAAAATGACAATTAAAAATGGATTAAAATTAAGAACGGGGACAAATTTAGAACTTGATGATCTTAAAAATGGTGCCACGCATTTAATCGAAGCGGTCATCTCCCATCAGTCAGGACTTCTATCCAAGTCTATCAAGCAGTCAAAGTTTCGATCGCGTTATATTGGTTACCAAACGAATTTAATTGTCTATGGGCGGGGTGGTTATAGATTTATTGACTATATAAAAATTGGTACGCAGTTAAGTCTGTTAGTTATGGTCACAGCGATTACAGTTATTTATAATATGTGGTTTTAGGAGGAGAAAACAATGACGAAGTCTACAAATATTGCTTGGCATGAATCAGAGATAACGAAAGTAAATCGTCAAGAAGCAAAGGGGCACAAAAGTGCTATTCTTTGGTTTACAGGACTATCTGGCTCAGGAAAATCGACAGTTTCAGTTGCGTTGGAAACGGCGTTGCATACAAAGGGTATTCACACCTATCGGCTCGATGGAGATAACGTCAGACATGGTTTAAATAAAAATTTAGGGTTTAGTCAAGAGGATCGAACGGAAAATATTCGTAGAATCGGTGAGGTCTCAAAATTAATGGTCGATGCAGGTTTATTCACATTAACTGCGTTCATCTCTCCTTATCGTGAAGATCGTGAACAAGTACGCAATCTTATGGAAGCTGGTGAATTTATAGAGATATATGTGAAAGCTAGTTTAGAAACATGTGAACAACGTGACCCAAAAGGACTTTACAAGAAAGCAAGAGTGGGTGAAATTAGAGACTTTACGGGAATTGATGCACCTTATGAGGAACCTAATAATCCAGAAATAATCATTGATACCAACCAGTTAAGCATTGAAGAATCAGTCAAAGTCATCGCTTCCTATTTATCAGAAAAAGATTATATCTGAAAAATATCCTATTTGAGTCATCTTTTATGTGAAGAGGGAATAGAATAACTTAAAACCTACTTGACACATAGGTATTATATGGATAGTATAATTCATAATCATTAAATGGCTGACAAAAAAGACTAGAGTCGATTTTGAAAAGATTGTGAAGGGGGACTTGTTATGGAAAAGTTGACATACGCATCATGGGTCGAGATGAACATCGATTTTTTGATTGATGATCAGTCAAAAGGTGCGTTAAATGTGTTGCGATGGGCTTATGACGAATATAATGATGAGCTTGTGTATGCTTGTAGCTTTGGAGTTGAAGGAATTGTGATGCTTGACTTAATCTCGCAAATGAAACCCACTGCTAAGGTGGTATTTCTTGATACAGAACTTCATTTCCAAGAAACCTATGCCCTAATCGATGAAGTCAAGCAACGTTATCCGCAGCTTGTAATCGAAATGAAAAAGCCTGCTTTAACGGTTGAGGAGCAAGCCGAAAAATATGGAGATAAATTATGGGAAAGGCAGCCGAATCGCTGTTGTTATATGAGAAAAGTAGTTCCACTTCGAGAAGCTTTGGGCGATGCAACCGCTTGGTTATCTGGACTTAGACGTGAGCAATCACCATCGAGAAGTCAGACAAATTTTATTAATAAGGACGAAACCTTCGAATCTATCAAAATATGTCCACTAATTCATTGGACATGGACCGATATTTGGAATTATGTCGAAAAATATCAATTGCCTTATAATCCTCTTCATGACCAAGGTTTTCCTAGTATAGGCTGCGTACCCTGTACATTTCCAGGTGATACAGCAACGGGTTCGAGAGAGGGGCGCTGGGCCAATCAAACGAAAACGGAATGTGGCCTACATGAAAATTAATTTCCTGAAGTGAATGAACAAAATAGGAGTTGGAATGGGGGAAGTAAAATGAGTTTGAGTCAACCGCATGGCGGAATTTTAATAAATCAGTGGAATCCCGATATTCAATTTGACGGGATTACTGAAACAGTAGAATTAGATGAAATTGCAAGTAGTGACTTGGATTTAATCGGCACGGGCGCATATAGTCCATTAAGTGGATTTCTTACACAGATAGATTATAATTCCGTCGTCGCAACGATGAGGTTATCGACGGGTGAGCCATGGACAATTCCGATTACATTACCAACGACAGAGTCGAATGCGGAAAAAATAACTGTTGGTAGTCTAGTGAAATTGGTGAGAGATGGCGTCGTCTACGGGGTGCTTGAAGTGTCGGATATTTTCACGCCAGACAAAATGAAAGAAGCTGTATTGGTTTATAAAACCACTGACCGTGACCATCCTGGCGTGAAGAAGTTGTTTGAACGTCCAAATGTGTATATCGGAGGAAAAATCACGCTAATTCAACGTCTACCTCTGAATGAATTTACAAGTTATCATTTTGACCCGGTTGAAACCCGGAAAAAATTTCAAGCGCTTGGCTGGAAAACAGTGGTTGGTTTTCAAACAAGAAACCCGGTTCATAGGGCACATGAATATATTCAAAAAACAGCATTGGAAATTGTCGATGGCTTATTTTTAAATCCACTTGTTGGTGAGACGAAATCGGATGATATCCCGTCGGATGTGCGCATGAAAAGCTATGAAGTGTTACTTGAAAACTATTATGCGAAAGACCATGTATTTTTAGGTGTTTTTACGGCAGCCATGCGTTATGCGGGACCAAGAGAAGCAGTTTTTCATGCGTTGGTTAGAAAGAATTTTGGTTGCACACATTTTATTGTTGGCCGTGATCATGCGGGCGTTGGGAATTACTATGGCACGTACGATGCGCAGAAAATCTTTAGCAACTTTACGCCTGAGGAACTTGGGATTACGCTATTATTTTTTGAGCATAGTTTTTATTGCAACCAATGCAATAGTATGGCAACTCCTAAAACATGTCCGCATGATGCGCGTCACCATGTGATCTTGTCAGGAACGAAGGTGAGGGAGATGCTTCGCAATGGAGAACAACTACCCACGACATTTAGTCGTCCGGAAGTGATTGATGTATTGATTGCCGGGTTGCAGCAACAGGAAGCCAATTCAGTAGGATGAATTTTCGTTAATCCGAATGAAAGGAGGAGAAAAGCGAATGGGAAAGGTATATATCGTTGGGGCAGGACCTGGTGATGTTGATTTAATCACTGTAAAAGGTTTGAGGTGCATTCAAGAAGCGGATGTTATCTTGTACGATCGTTTAATTAATAAAGAGCTACTAGCCTATGCGAAACCCGGAACAGACTTGATTTATTGTGGGAAGCTTCCAAATTATCATGCGATGATCCAGGAGACGATTAACCATTTTTTAGTGAAATATGCGAAGCAAGGAAAGACCGTTATTCGTTTAAAAGGTGGGGATCCATTCGTTTTTGGGAGAGGTGCTGAAGAGGCTGAGGTACTCGCTGAACACAGGATTTCCTTTGAGGTGGTTCCTGGGATTACCTCGGGAATTGCCGCTCCTGCTTATGCAGGCATCCCTGTTACACACCGTGACCTTAGCTCTAGTTTTGCAATTGTTACGGGCCATATGCGAGCGGGTAAAAGTGACTCGATTCACTGGGAAAGCCTTGCAGTAGGGATTGATACACTGGCGATTTATATGGGTGTCGGCAACTTGTCTTATATTTGCGAACAATTGACGAAGCATGGCCGACCTGAAAGCACGCCGGTCGCACTCATTCATTGGGGAACAACAAATGCGCAGCTTACGATTACCGGTACGCTTGCCACAATTGTTGAGATTGCAAGTGTGTCTGAAATTAAAAATCCAAGCATGATTATTGTTGGAGAAGTTGTGAAGTTACGCGAGAAAATTCAGTGGTTTGAACAAACGGAATTGAATCAAAAACGTATTAAAGAAGTATCTGCATACTAACATTTGAATAGGAGGGATCATTTGCAGGCAGTCTTATATGTTGGTCATGGTAGCCGCATTAAAGCGGGTGTCGAAGAAGCTATTCGGTTTATTGAGCGCAGTCAAGCAATCATCGATGTGCCAATCCAAGAAATTTGTTTTTTGGAGTTGGCGGTACCAGGCGTTGATGAAGGGATTACAAAATGTGTGGAGCGTGGCGCTACTAAAATTGCGGTTGTTCCTATTCTTTTATTAACAGCGGGCCATGCGAATGAAGATATTCCATTTGAAATTGAAGTAGGCAAGATTATGTATCCAGATGTCGAATTTACATATGGAAGGGCATTTGGGATTCATCCGAAAATCGTGGATAGTTTATATGATCGAGTAATCGAACAACAACTACCGATTGCAGAAGATGCGCAAGTGTTACTCGTAGGCAGGGGGAGCAGTGATCCGGCAGTTAAACGTGATTTAACTGCAATTGCACAACTCTTTGGTGAAAAGTATTCCTTTAAAAAGGTGGATGTTTGTTTTCTTTACGGCGCAAGCCCTTCCTTTGATGAAGCGTTACTACAACAACAGCAATCTGCTACGAAGCAAGTTTTTATTATTCCATACTTACTGTTCACAGGGATTTTAATGAATGGCATAGAAAAAAAGATTGCACAAGAATTATCTAGCGACCAACAGTTCGTTCTTTGTGAAAATCTGGGTTATCATAAAAATATTCAAGATGTACTTGTAGAACGAGTGAAAGAGTTGCTTGAAAAAGCGCAGGCGGCTTAATGAAGGAACAGGACCTTTTAGGTTTTCTTATTTAGTTTCTAAGGCATCTCTACTAGAAAGGATGAATCTTGACCGTGGAAAATCGTAAACAAAACTTGGAACTTACCATTGAGAACATAAAAACGATGCTGAGCACGATAAATTACGGCTCAATTACCTTGGTTGTCCAAGATAATTTGGTTGTTCAAATTGAAAAAAATGAAAAGATCAGATTGAAATAAGTAGCAACTTTTTTACGTGCAAAAAAACTAGTTTGTGAGGTGGAAATCGTTGCAACTTCAGGTGATGAATAGTCCTTTTAATGAGGAGCAAGTGGAACTTCTTAATAAACTTCTTCCAATCCTGACGGAGACTCAACAAATCTGGTTAGGCGGATATTTGAGTGCACTCCAAAGGGTCGAGTTTCCAATCATGACAAGAGATGTGGCTGTACAAGAAGCTTCCGCTATTGTGACGGAAGTTATTACCCAAGAGGTGACCATTCTTTATGGATCACAGACGGGTAATGGGCAAGCGCTAGCTGAATCTTTATCGAAAAGTTTAGTGGCAGAAGACTTTTTTGTGACGCTTTCATCGATGAATGACTTCAAACCAAATGCACTAAAGAAAATCCGGAATTTGTTACTGATTGTGAGCACACACGGTGAAGGTGATCCTCCGGATACTGCGCTACCGTTCTATGAATTTCTTCATAGTAAAAGAGCACCGAAACTGGAGGATTTACAATTTTCGGTGCTAGCTTTGGGAGATAGCTCCTATGAGTTTTTTTGTCAAACAGGTAAACAAATCGATGGTCGATTACTTGAATTGGGTGCGAAACAGCTAAGTTCACGCGTTGATTGTGACTTGGATTATGATGAACCAGCTGCGGAGTGGTTTACAAGTGTTTTATTTAAATTAAATGAGTTGCAGGAAGTCGGTTCTACATCTGTTCAGCAAGCGGTCAATGACTCTGCTGCTTTGGAACAACCGGAGTATTCACGAACGAATCCATTTAAAGCAGAAATCTTAGAAAATATTAATTTAAATGGACGAGGATCGAATAAGGAAACGCGTCACCTTGAGTTATCGCTCGAAGGATCAGGTCTTCAATTTGAACCGGGAGATAGCTTGGGCATTTATCCAGAAAATGAGGCTGGATTAGTGGATGCTTTGATTGCTGAGATGGGCTGGAATCCTGACGAACCTATTAGGGTCAATAAACAGGGTGAATCAAGGTCTTTGCGAGAGGCACTCATCTCGAACTTCGAGATTACTGTGCTAACAAAACCATTGTTACAAAAAGCGGCACAGCTAACTGCGAACATCGGATTGAAGGCGCTATTGGAACCAGAACGGGAGCAAAAACTTAGGGATTATCTCTATGGTCGTGATTTGTTGGACTTGGTGCGAGATTTTTCTCCATGGGAACTCCCTGCTAGTGAATTTATCACGATTTTGCGAAAGATACCGGCACGGCTTTACTCAATTGCCAGCAGTTCAAAGGCGAATCCGGATGAAGTGCATCTTACGATTGGGACCGTCCGATATGAGGCGCATGGTCGCAATCGAGTAGGCGTTTGCTCGGATGAATGTGCTATACGCGCGCAACCCGGGAATAGCTTGCCGGTTTATGTTCAGCGTAACTCGAATTTTAAATTACCAGTGGATCCAAACACGCCATTGATAATGATTGGACCCGGTACTGGAATCGCTCCGTTCAGATCGTTTTTGGAAGAACGCGAGGAGATAGGTGCTGAAGGGAAAACATGGTTGTTCTTTGGTGATCAGCATTATGTTACAGACTTTCTGTATCAGATTGAGTGGCAGCGTTGGCTCAAAGAAGGTGTATTGACGCGGATGGATGTCGCATTTTCGCGTGATACTGACGAGAAAGTATATGTACAGCACCGGATGATGGAGAAGAGTCAGAATTTTTTTCAATGGTTGGAAGAGGGTGCTGTAATCTACGTTTGTGGGGATGAAAAGCAGATGGCGGCAGATGTTCACGCTACTTTGGTGACGATTCTCGAAGAAGAGGGTACCATGAACGCTAAGGAAGCGGCTGACTATTTGGCTGCCATGCAACAGCAGAAACGCTATCAACGAGATGTCTATTGAGACGAGTGTGGAAGGAGCCAGTTATATGACGGAAAAAATAATTCTACCACCACAACCAGGTCCACCAAGTGATGTTGAGCGGATTAAGAGTGAGAGCAATTATTTACGGGGGTCACTTGAGGAGACGCTCGAATATCCAATCAGTTCAGGAATCCCTGATGATGATAATCGATTGATGAAATTCCATGGGAGCTATTTGCAAGATGATCGAGATTTACGCAATGAACGTCAACGTCAAAAGTTAGAACCGGCATACCAATTCATGGTGCGAGTTCGGGCCCCTGGAGGCGTTGCGACACCGGCACAATGGCTAGTAATGGATCAACTTGCCCATAAATATGGCAATGGTACATTGAAGTTGACTACCCGGCAGGCATTTCAAATGCATGGGATTTTAAAATGGAATATGAAGAAAAGCATTCAAGAAATTAATGCATCATTGATGGATACACTAGCGGCTTGCGGCGATGTGAACCGCAATGTGATGTGTAATCCGAACCCCTACCAATCGGATATTCACGCGGAGGTCTATGGCTGGGCTCAGAAACTTAGCGATTATCTGTCACCAAGGACAACTGCTTATCATGAAATATGGCTAGACGGAGAAAAAGTGGTCGATAGTCAAGAAACTGAGGAAGAAATTGAGCCGATGTACGGTGCGCTCTATTTACCACGAAAGTTTAAAATAGGTGTAGCCGTTCCGCCTAGTAATGATGTTGATGTTTTCTCACAGGATCTAGGTTTGATTGCCATTTTGGAAGAAGGGAAGTTAGTCGGGTTCAATATTGCAATCGGCGGCGGCATGGGCATGACGCATGGAGATACAGAAACGTATCCCCAATTGGCTCGGGTCATCGGTTTCTGTACAACAGATCAAGTTGTTGAGGTTGCGGAAAAGATAATTACAATTCAGCGTGATTACGGGAACCGTTCTGTCAGAAAATATGCCCGTTTCAAGTATACAATCGATGCACGGGGACTTGAGTGGATTGTCAATGAACTCAATGAAAGACTAGGGTGGAAACTTGAATCAGCACGTGAGTATCATTTTGATCATAATGGTGATCGGTATGGTTGGGTAAAGGGGAGCAACGGCAACTGGCATTTCACATTCTTTATCCAAAACGGTCGGATTCAAGATGTGGATGATTACTTACTGATGACGGGTCTGCGAGAGATTGCCAAAATTCATACTGGAGATTTCCGACTTAGCCCGAACCAGAACTTGGTTATCAGCAATATTTCGAACACTAAAAAGAAGAAGATTGTCGAGTTGATTGAGAAATACGGGTTGACAGATGGAGAGCATTATTCGGCATTGAGGCGTAGTTCGATGGCTTGTGTAGCCTTTCCAACTTGTGGGCTAGCGATGGCTGAAGCTGAACGTTATCTACCTTCATTAGTAGATAAGATTGAGTTGATGTTGGATGAATCAGGATTACGTGATAAAGAGATTGTCATCCGCATGTCGGGATGTCCGAATGGTTGTTCTCGTCCAGCGTTAGGTGAAATTGGTTTCATCGGGAAAGCACCAGGGAAATACAATATGTATCTGGGTGCTGGCTTTGTAGGAGACCGACTGAACAAAATATACCGAGAAAATATTGGCGAAGAGGAGATTTTAGCATTACTTAAACCACTTCTACTTCAATATGCAAAGGAAAGACAGGAAGGCGAGCATTTCGGAGATTTCGTCATCCGTACTGGGCATGTGAAAGCTGTTCAATCGGGATTAGATTTTCATGACTGATAGATATAGATGGGGAAAGGCCGCGATTTATGCGGTCTTTTTTACAATGATTAAATAATGGCAGGTGAATGGAGAAATGGAAAACTATCCAATTATGCTAAATATCAAGGATAAAGTTGTGGTAGTGGTCGGTGGTGGTCAGATTGCTTACAGGAAAATGATTGGCTTGTTGCAGGCTGGAGCAAGTGTAACTGTGATTAGCCCGGTGATCCATTTGAAGATAGAAGAATTGTTCACCGATAACCGCATTGCTTGGAAGAATAAAGTGTTTGAACCAGATGATCTTGCTTCCGCATTGATTGTCATCGCAGCAACGAACAGTGAAAAAGTGAACGAGTTTGTTGCGTTGTCTGCTGGGCATCATCAACTCGTCAATGTCGTTGATAATCCGGAATTGAGCACCTTCCATGTACCTGCAACATTGAAAAGAGGTGGCTTAACCATCAGCATTGCAACAGGCGGAGCAAGCCCGACATTGGCCAAAGTCATTCGTGATGAGCTCGCAGAAATCTATGATGAATCTTATGAGGATTATGTTGAATTCCTTGCGTTGTCGCGGGAAAAGGTGAAGCAATCAATCCTGGATCAACAGACAAAAATGCAATTACTTAAAGAAATTATAAGTGATGCGTACAGAAAGTCTAATGAGAAACAAAAGGTCTTCCTTGAAATGATTGATGGCTTTGTGTAATGAGGCTAGTCCGAATGCATACATTTTATGTCAAGGCGGTGATAACCATGGTCAAGGCGGTGATAACCCCTTATTATACAAGTCTGTGGATTAACCAAATGTAGGTAAATCTCTTTCGCTGTAATTTCTCAAACGACATAGGAAATCGACAACCCCTACTTAGCCATTCCACGGCTACTATCTGCAATAAAAAGTTGCGTAAATACTGCGTTTTTGAAGTTGCCAAATAAAGTGGGTAGATTCAAGTAGCCTTTAATCCGATGGAAAAAATACTCGATGGCCCACCGAACTTTATACATATCAGCAATATCTTCAGCGCTTACGCCCATCACCTCTGTACCGTCCCGGAAACCCGCCCATTTTTCAAGGGCAGCTGCCACAAAGAAATCGAGAAGATCTTCTACTTTAAACTTTCGTGCTACGTCTACATAATTATGCTTTTCTACAAGTTCCATCAATTCTTCTGGTGAAATTAGGGTAGATAAAAGCTTTGAAATCGTGCTAAACTGTTTCATAAAGGAAGGATGCGGTTCAATCCTTCCCTGAGGACGCCCTTCCTGAATACCGATGTTGGTTTAATCGCTTTACATCGTATCAGATTGGGTGTCTTTTTTCTATGTTTTTATTGGGAAAAACTAGCTAATCAACAGACGTGTTCCATAAATAAAAAAATACTACTTGTGTACCGAACCGGTGTATAGGTAGTATTTCTGGGATAATCGAATGGGTCAGTGAGAGCTTCAGTCAAAAAGGGGTAGATTTTCACACTGGCACATAAAATCCTTATTCTACGGGGGTCCACCTTTCTTCCTATATATGTTGAACTAAAGAATCCTACTAACAACGCTCGGCGCTTGGGGAAGGATGTAGTTCAATCCTTCCTTGGGGATACCTCCCGCGATAAGCCCGATAGAAGACCATTATCGGGGAGGGATTGAACTGCATCCCTCCTTTTGTCTTATCGCTTCGGCTACCCCGGTAGACGCCTTCGCTGGAGATTACAGGTATATCATATGTTCAACTTATATAGTTTTGAGAAAAAGTGAAGATAATCAGATCTCAGTAATTCGGCACCTTCATGGTTACGAATAAACATTTCGAACTGGGTGGCACTTTGCCCGAAGGTGAAATATAATCATGCGGGGCGATGAAGTATGGTGAGTTACCTTACTGTTTGATTATTTATGGTTGTTTTTTGACTTCTGCACTTCAAGTTCAACCGGTCGAATAAAATCAGAAGACTTGATTTTTAGCCCTTCTAAAAGTTCGAACGTTTCGGTAATGGATGGTTCATTTTTTTTCAATCTCAATCTCAATCTCAATCATAGATATGTAAGATCGATCAACGTCATATGCAAATGCTAAATCTTCTTGACTCATGCCCTGTTTAAATCGTTCATACTTTGCACTTAAATCTATTCGTTTAAGCGCATATAATTATAATAAGTTGATTATACGTTTTTTTTATAAATGAATGGAAAAGAAATGGTAAATGCGGATTTTATTTCAACACATCAGTCGGCTGAAAAGTGGGTAATTTCAAGCAGACGGGTTCAACAATTATGCGAACATGAACGCATCACTGGTGCTATTCGATTTAGCCGTGCTTGGGCAATCCCCAAGGGCTCCCCAAAGCCGCAAGATCCACGTTTGAAACCGGATAAAGAGAAGAAGGGAGTTTACTATGAATACAATTTTAATACTGGAAGATGATGAAAATTTAAGCCGTGGTATTGCGTTTACCTTTGAAAAGGACGGCTACCATGCTGTTTCAGCAAGCAACATCAAGGAAGGGAAACAGCTGCTTGAGCGGCATAGCCCCCAACTTATTATACTGGATTTAGGGCTGCCGGATGGCAATGGGATGGACTTGTGTAAAGAGATTAGGACATATTCAAAAATTCCAATTATCATGCTGACCGCCTGCGATTTAGAAACGGATGAGGTATCGGGCCTGTTAGCAGGTGCGGACGACTATATTACAAAGCCATTTTCACTATCTGTCCTACGGGCAAGAGTAGAGGCATTACTTCGCCGCACGGAAACCGAAAACCGTTATATCATCTGTTCCGGTAAATACAAGTTGGACACAGACCTTTGCAAGTTTTTCTGTGAGAATGAAGAAATCCATATCAGCGTTACGGAATATAAGCTGCTTTCTTTTTTAATGACAAATGCCGGGAGAGTGCTTTCAAAGGAACAGATATTATCCTCTTTATGGGATAACGAAGGAAATTTCGTAGATGAGAACACCCTGCCTGTTAATATAAGCCGTTTGCGTGCAAAGATGGAATCCGACCCGAAAAGTCCTCAGGCTATTAAGACAATTCACGGAATAGGCTACATCTGGAATGGAGGGGTGTAAAGATGGTGCTTGCAGTTACCCTAATCATGACCATTGTTTTATGTTCCTTGACCACCTTTTTTACCTACCGATATGTAAAAAATGCTTTTGATTCTATTGATAAGGTTTTAGACAGCGTGTTAAATAAAAATGCCGGGATTTCTTTGGAATCGACGTCTGATAGCCGACTTTCCAAGCTAACGCATAAAGCAAATAAAATTCTCCATATGACCACTTCTGATTTTACGCAGACTACACAAGAAAAAGAAACAATCCAAAGCTTTATTTCTGATATGTCCCATCAGATGAAAACGCCGTTATCGGGTGTTTCCATGTATACCGACCTGCTGTTGGAGGGGAATGTCACCGCAACCGAGCAGCAGGAATTTTTGTCACGCATTAAAGTGGGGACAGAAAAGCTACAATGGATGATGGATAGCCTAGTGAAAGTGTCAAGGCTGGAGGTTGGAGCCATTGAACTATTGCCTGTTCCGGCAGCTATCAAGCAGACCATTACCGACAGCATCAGCAGCGTATACGGGGCGGCGGTAAAAAAAAGTATCTCCATTAAATCAGCTTATTTTGAAGATGTTCTCTTGCTGCATGACCGAAAGTGGACATGTGAAGCAATGACCAATCTCCTCGAAAACGCTGTAAAGTATTCCCCATCCGATAGTGAAATCAACATATCCGTGGAATCCCTGCCCATTTATACAAAAATCATCGTGACCGATTATGGCATAGGCATTCCTTTCGCTGAATGGAACTCCATTTTCAAGCGGTTTTACAGGGGGCAGAATACCAAGGGTGTAGACGGAGCCGGATTAGGGCTTTACTTGGCATCGCTGATATTTCAAAAACAGGGCGGCTATATCCTTGTGGATTCTAAGCCAGGGCAACATACGACTTTCTCAATGTTCTTGCAAAACTGTAAGAAATAACTTGCAGTTTGTTAGAACTCTGTAAGAAACGGGCCCTATACTAAAAGTATCAAGACAAGGGGGTATATTTTATGGCAGTTTTGAAAACAGAAGGCTTGAAAAAATACTATGGTAAAGACCCCAACACCGTCAAGGCGTTGGATGGTGTTGATTTGGAAATAAAGGAAGGGGAATTTATCGCTGTTGTTGGTACATCAGGATCGGGTAAAAGCACCCTTTTGCATATGCTAGGCGGTTTGGATATGCCAACAGACGGTAAAATAATTGTCGGCGGTAAGGATATTTCAAAAATGACGGATGAACAACTTACCATTTTTCGGCGCAGAAATGTCGGCTTTGTATTTCAGAATTACAATCTTGTTCCCATTCTGAATGTCTATGAGAATATTGTTTTACCGATTGAATTAGATGGAAATACCGTAGATGAAAGCTTTGTGGAAAGCATCATCGAAACCTTGGGGCTTTCAGATAAGCAAATTAATCTCCCGAATAATCTTTCCGGCGGACAACAGCAGCGTGTCGCGATTGCCCGTGCTCTTGCTACGAAACCGTCCATTCTTCTTGCGGACGAGCCAACTGGAAATTTGGACAGCAAAACCAGTCAGGACGTTTTGGGCATCCTCAAAATGACATCTACAAGGTTTCACCAAACCATAATGATGATTACCCACGATGAGCAGATCGCCCAGCTTGCTGACCGGGTTATTCGCATCGAAGACGGCAAGATTGTCGCCGCAGAAGGGCGGTAGGCGATATGAGGAATAACAATCAAGCCATTATTAAAAAAGTATCCCAAAGATACTACCGGGCAAACAGAACCCGAAACATCGTTTTAGCCTGTGCGATTATCCTTACCACAGTTTTGATTACGGCGGCATGTAGCATATTTTATAACTACTCGAAATTATCGACACACCAAGAGCTGAAAGAAAATGGAACAACAGCAAATGCCGTTCTAAGCCGCCCTACACAGAAACAGATTGACCTTTTGCGAGGCATGGACATTTTGCAGCCCGAACTCAACATCCAATATAAGTTGGGATCGCTTATTGGTAATCAAGGGCAAGCGGGTATCGATGTAAATATGATAAGTGCAACAAATTGGGAACAATTCAGCCTGTCATTGGTAGACAATATGCAAGGTGCTTACCCTACCGAAAACAATGAAGTTATGATGTCCACGTGGCTACTGAATAGGCTGGGAATTTCCACACCGCAGGTTGGCATGGGCATACCATTGTCCGTTGGCATAAATGATATAAAAATGGGCGGCGGAGCGGAAGTTCAAACGCTATCATTTACCTTGTCCGGTTTTTATGAGGATACGGCAAACATCAGTACCGAAAACAAGAGGGTAGCCTTTTTTTCAGAAGCACTACTTGAGGAATATCCGCAGAACACTCCAGACCTTGTCGGATTTTTCTTCAAGGATATCAGCGGTTATCAGGATAAGATGGAGCAGGTGCAGACTTCTGTTGTCATAGGAGAGAATCAGCATTTGATTCCGTCCTATGACGGCAAGCTGAATATGAGCGTCAAGAATTTTTTCATTGCGGCACTGGTTGTTTTGTTTTTCATGTTTGACGGATACCTGATTATCTACAACGTCGCCTACATTTCCATTACACGGGATGTGCGTTTTTATGGACTGCTGAAAACGCTTGGCATGACCTATAAGCAGATTAAAAACATTGTATACCGCAATGCTTTTCGGACAGCACTCTTTGCCCTGCCTGTGGGGATTCTGCTAGGATGGGTGCTGTCGTTCTATGTAGTACCGCTAGCTTTATCATCGTTTGCAGGAGCCGAGTCTATGAATACGCAGGTGAACTCATGGGTGCTGCTTATTTCGGCTATTTTTTCCTTGCTGACGATGTTTATGAGCTACAGGGCGCCTGCGCAAAAAGCGGGGAAAACATCCCCTATTGAAGCATCAAAATTCACCGCGCTGAAAAACACAAAGCAAATCTCCAAGGGGCGAAAAAATGCAAAGATACCCTACATGGCTCTGAAAAATATACTCCGCAATAAAAAAAGAGTGTTTATCGTCGTACTAACCCTCTTTTTAGGAACATCTACACTTTTGACGCTCATGACTTTTTTGAAATCCTTCAGCGTAGAGGAATACATCAATGCGGAGGTCAAATATGACATTGCCATGTACAATCACGTGACACGAGCCAGCTTTTCACCGACAGAGGAGCAGCACTTTACGCCTGAACTCATGGCGCAGATTTCTGCTGTGGATGGCATTCGTGAGATGGAAAAGACAACGGTTGTTTCGATTTACCAACATTATTCGGATCCTATTTATAGCGAATGGCTGCGAATTGCCAATGAATTTAAAGGAAGCATGGGCGAGGAATTACGCGACAAGACACTTTATGAGGAAGACCCGAGAACTAACTTTTGGGGGCTACTGATTGGCATTGATGATAAAAAGGTGGAGGAATACAATCGTACAGCCGAAACTCCAATTGATATTGAGGCTTTTTCCAAAGGACAAATTTCACTGGTGACAGACATTAACGGAAGCGGGATTCCGATAGGAGCAAAAATTCCGTTTACGGTGATTGACAGTGAAAAAACCTTTGAGGTAACGGTCGGCGGTCAAATGACCTTTGCGCGGGATTCGATGAACAGCGGCGCCGCTCCATGGCTGATTGTATCAAACCATGTCATCAACAACTATCATCCCGATGCTGTGCTTTACTCCGTCAAGGTCAATGCGAAAATAGGGGAAGAGCAGGACGTTTTGGATGCCATTACCCTAATTACAAGCAGTGATCACAGCATTTCTCGAACCTCAAAGATTGAACAAGCCAAAGCATTTGATGACTTAAAACGCTCCTTTTCCTATCTTGCTGTGGTTATTACCATTATTCTGAGTAGCGTTGGAATCTTAAACTTTATGAATACCATGATTGTAAGCGTCCTGTCAAGAAAGCAGGAGTTAGCTGTGTTCGCTGCTATCGGCGCAACCAAGAAGCAAATAAAGAGGCTTATTACCTTCGAAGGCTTATGGTACGCCTTAATCACCTTTACGTTTACGCTAACAGTCGGTAGTGGTATCAACTATCTAGCTTTTCATGTGATACGAGAAAATCTGGGATTTGGTACATTCACCTATCCGATAGTTCCATTGCTGCTGTACACATGCGTTGTCTTTTTTCTTTGCGGAATAATACCCCTTTTATTATACAGGCTTGTTTCCCGCGAAAGCGTGGTGGAACGTCTGCGGGAAGTTGGGTAAATCGAAAGTAGTGAACAAATTTATCGGCGGATAAAATACGTTAGTACCCGGAGTTTTACAAAAACTTTGAGGTGATGTATTTTTTACATTATCATGAATTAGGGCATTGCATCACACCCCCGTATTCCGCACTGCTTTCTGAATATTTTTTTAAATGAAGGTGAGAAAAGGTTAATGAAATCTTTTGAAGAACGAGTTACACAATTAAGAAATTATGAAATATATTGCTATCGTATCTGCTACTATTTATTAGATGCAGGTACCTAAGTAATTACCTAAATTTAACTATAAATCGTTCTTTTAAAAGACATGGTATAGTCGGCAGATCAAGGAAATGTATGAAAGAGAGAACCGCGTACTTTCTCAAGCATAGCGACAGCATGGAAAGGAAAGCCCACTATGTCTTTACGGAACTGGGCTCTCAATCGGGAAAGAACCGGACTCATTCGAATTTTATATGTTTGCTGAACCATTGTTGAAATATTGGGAATAGATTCAGAGACCCATCACAAGTTGGTAGGGTACCCGATGACCCCTGCCTGCTTTTTTGGTTTTTTTGTTGGATTGACCTTCCCTTTCTATTTTTATACAATAGTCTTATAATAAAGATATCTTGTAAACGGAAGAGAGTAATCGCGTGGGAATGATCAAAACAGGATTTTGGAAAATCAATTTTATCCTTGCACCAGGTGAGTTCAAAGAACTTCTGAATAGTTGTGTTCAGAAGCGGAGCGCTTTCCATCTGCGAACCTACGGATATCCTGAGCATACCGTCATGCAAGTGATCGATACATACAAGAATGCCTATCAGTTCTTAACTTCCTCTGAGAAGCCTTCTCAAACAAACCTTGCGCTGCCGTACAGTATGATCTTCCCCCAACCTTTTATCGGATTCACCCTGAATACGGATGGCATTATTAGCGTGAGGACAAAAAAGTAGAGGTGAGTAAGTTGAGAAAACAGATGCCGAATCAATGCCAAGAATGCGGAAAATCTATTGGTTTTAAAGGAATCTGTGATTGCTGTCGAATAAAGAATCATAGAGAAGCCTGCCAAGCTATGAGCAGTGAAGAAGTGGAGAAAATGGTCGAATCGATCATCTCGAATATTGAAACGATCGGGGAGTGGGATCAAGTCTATCAAGACTTCAATGGGTTGCTTGGCTATCACGACATCAACACTGCGCGAATTGCACAAGCAGCGTTCGACAAGGGGATCTTCTATCCACCTAAGCTCTATTGGAATGCTTTACCCGAGGTACGGGATCAGCTGCTCACGCGTCTTTTTGATCCTGCATGTGATGAAGCAAATCATTTGCTGCTCTGCCTCGCCCTGCAAGGCGATGAAGTCGTTCAGGAAGCATTCCTGAAGCTGGAGAGAAATCCGCTGGCCTGGCGCAGCAAGCTGCATGTGAATCCATCCATCTATGCCCACTATGGTGGCTGGCATTTCGATGATCGAGGGAATCGCAGCTCATTGTATTTCGAGCGATGCTGCCGGGAGACGGTGTCGATCAGGCTGCGAAAGCTGGCCAATTATTGAAGCAGCACTGTCCGCATTGCGGTTGTCAGATGATCGATGTCCTGCGGCTGGACGGCCTTGATGAGCGATTTTCTTATCTGGAAGTCGATGGAGTGCTGACCATTTCCATCTGCCCGAATTGTATCACATTTATAGAAGAGACGTTCGTGCGCTATGACGAAACTGGCCGTAGTGAGATCATTCCATATGAGGCATCCTTAGAAATGGAAAATTATTGTTCGGAGGCAGATCTCTTGGAGATGAACGGGAATCAGCTCACACTTAGTGCCGAAGCAGTCCCGATGCATTATGCTAGCGGTGGTGATGAGGTCATCACGATCGGCGGCTTGCCGGATTGGGTGCAGGACGCGGAATTCGCGACATGCTCGGACTGCGATCAAACCATGAAATTTCTCGCAGCGCTTCCATGGAACGCATTGATGGATGGCTCTGAAGGTACGTTATATATCGAGATTTGTACGGATTGCCGCACGCTGTGCCTGTTCCATCAACAGACGTAAGGAGGCTTTGGGATGAGTCAGAATCATATGGCACAGCACGGTTCAACCATTTTGAATAGTAGAAATGATTCGGATTTGATAGGGCAAAATGCTAAACGAGAACATCGACGAGGTGAGCGCGATGAAACAAGTGGAACAGCAAGATTGGGAATTTCTACTCCACGGAAGTGTTGAGGATGTTGATGCATTTTTGAAAAGGCATCCGGGTGTGTTCAGTGACGATGATCGGACGGACTTCTTGCAGGCAGCCAGGGAAGAGGAGTTGTCGTCGGTACGAGCTAATCTGTTTTCCTGGGTGTACGGGGTGACTGTGGATTGGCGAGAAGTAGATTGTGAGGTCGTTCGATTATTTGGCGAATTTTTGCCTGGAGAAGTGATCGTGGAAGAGATGGCTGAAGGACTGACCCTGTCATACGCAGGTGAGATCTATTCGATTCCACTGACGTTTTCGCCTAACGATCGTTACATTACGATTCGAGGCATTGCGGATATCATTCAAAAGCAGTTTGAGATTCGGTTGTTTCGGGATTCCTATTGGTCGGATACTCATGTGTTTGTGCTCATGTCGCATGTTCAATGGCAGGAACTTGAGCGCAGCCATATTGCCGAGGTAGAGAAGATCTTTCAAAAAATTACACCAGAACTAGATTTCCCTTGAAGGAGAAATACAAGGAGTGTGCCAACATGAGAGAAAGCTGGAGAAAGCAAGCTATTATAGATTTACTTAGCAAATATCATGGCGAGGAAGATGAGCAAGTAGCGGCGCTGCTGCATCAGCATGCAGAAGTGGCGATGAGGCTGGAGTTGGTCGGGGAAGAAGATTACAGCCAAACAGGCAACAGCCGGGTAGCGGGTCGTCCGGATCTCCCACCGTCTATTGCTTGGCCTTGTACGGAGGATGGAGAATGGTATACGTTCCTGGCCCAAATCAATCTAGGAGAGTTGCCCTTTACGACTGCAGATGATTTGCCTGCCACAGGCATGCTGTATTTTTTTCTAGGAGCAGACGAGCCAGCCTACAATGTGGATCATCGCGTCATTTACTATGATGGTGACCTGCAGCAGTTGATATTGGCCGAGCCTCCAACAGATAAGGAAGAGGTATATGGGGATGAGCGGGAGTTTGTTGCTCATCGGGCCACGTTTGCCCCACATCTGTCCCTTGCAGATTTGGAGGAAGAGACAGAAGAGTTAATGGATAAATATGAGGAGCTGTATTTGGAGGTATGTGATCAGAGTGATTCGCTTTGGGGAGGTTTGCAGTCCTGGTCTGGCGATACGTCTCTGCATGCCTATCTATGCAGGAATGGGATGAAGGCTTTGCTCTATCAAACCCATAGAACCGAGGAGGAACTGCATGAGAAGGCAAGAGAAGCGTTGGCTGGTGGGCAGAATCAATATGCCGAACATATTGAAAACGAGCTAATTCCACTCTTGCAAGTGTTTAAGGCACGAGAATCGGAGCATCGTGAAGCGGCTCAGAACTGGCGATTGTTGTTCTCACTCTCCTCACTTGATGCTGCGGGTATGTGCTGGTGGGATGCTGGCTTTCTTGAATTTCTAATCGACCGTAACGATTTGCGCCAGAGACGGTTTGACAATACTTATGTGAATTTGGCAACTAGCTGATAAAAAAAGATTAAAACAATCAAACACTGAAAGGTGGTAATGTAATGAAATTGGATGCTAATTTTAACTATTTAAAAGACATGTATAACGACAGCTACTATCCTGTTTTCTTAGTGGATAAGGTGAAAGAGCAGATCCTTATAGTGGTGAATTTTTTGGAAAGTGGGTCACATTCGGACGAAGTGATACAAGGCAAACTGGATGAGATGACAATCGCCATCAACGATTTGCAGGAAGAATTCGATGAGCATGACAGCGAGATCGAAACTGTGGCACGGGATTCCATCGGGACGACCGTAGAAGCAATCCTGCATGCGTTTAAGGTGGATATCGATAGCGAGACGGCCATTAGGGAGAGAGATTGGTAATTTTTTAGCTAGAATGGAGGTGTAGGAGTGAAAGATATAGACCTTGATTTTAAGAGATTATGGAATGAAAGGAAAGAAGATTTTAGAAGACCGATTTTTACAGAAGAAGAAAAGTTGCAATATGAGAAGAATCTTCAGTATAAATTACCACAATCCTATATATCGCTGTTACAGAACACTCAAAATGGAGGTCTCTTGAAAAGGAACTGTTTTCCTACTTATGATGAGAATCAAAATGTTAAACAACTTTTCATTTGCTCCTATATCAGTTCCATTTGTGAATTGGAGAGTGAAAAAGAACGAAAAGATTATCCTGGACTTGTCAATTTGCCGGATATCGGAATCTATTTTGGTGAAAATCTAGATGCAGCACGTACAGAACGTTTTGTATTTGATTACTCACAATGTACTGCAAAAGATGAGCCAAGGATCACTTTTGTAAAACACATATATCAAGTCGGGTATGAAAAAACAGTGTTAGCTAATAGTTTTAAGGAATTCTTGGATAAGTTAAATCGAACACCAACATCTAAGCCTTTTGATTATGATGAAATCAAAAAACAGATAAAATCTGCTACTCGAACAACCTTTGCTAGTATGGTTAATCTCTATGAACAAGAAGAAATTATTGCTTTTGGGCTGTATTTGGATGCTAACGCAACTATGGTATGTCCTGCAATGAACACAAAAGATTTTTTAAAACAGGTTGTCGAGAAAGATCCCAAGGAACAGGGATTTTACAAGTATGAAACAACAGAGTGGAAATATGAAGGAGAACATGCAGAGCATTTTAATGTTGTGTGCGAGACGATGGTGAAGCATGTAACCCTGCTTACCAGCAACGGTAAAGTTAGTCAGTTTAGAAATAAGATGGTAGAGATGTGCATTCAAGTGTTGGAAGAGTTACATGCTGATCTTTTCTTTACACAAATTTGCGAGCGAGATATTCTCCTTATGGTAAATATATCAAATGGAGAGCTATCCGGACAAAAAAAGAAACAGATTATTAGACGACTAAATGGTTGAGTAGGGTCAGTACTTTCAGAAAACCTTGTTGTCGGTCTTTGTTTTTATTAATCAAATGAGGTGAAACGCAAGATGACACAGCACACCCTGATCAATACGTTATCGGAAGAAATCCTTGGTGCAGTGGATGAATGGTTTCAACAGATCGAACGGAAAAAGGAAAAAGACGTAAACGAAATTACTGGGCGAACTTCGCTGCAAATCGGCATTCATGACTTTTTACATATCGAGTACAGGGATGGGATAATCAAATTGTATTCTTGGATTAAAGGTTCACCTGACTATCAGCACAAGGGGACTCGTCTGGAAAATCCGCTGACCCATCAGGAAATAGAGAATGCGTTGATGCCGTTGTTGGAAAAGGGAATCAGACAAAAGCTGCAAACCTATGAGAACAGCGTCTTGGTGAGTTATCGATTTCAAGCAAGCATCAAAGTCGGTGGCTCCGAAACACTTCCCATACTGAACGATGTGAACGAGCGCAAGCGCGAGCTGCTGTTGCAGCGCATTCATGCCTATATCGAGGATAAACTGGAAGGCCAGTCTTATCCGACCGATCCGCTGGAGAGCTTCTTTCTCTCTCGACATTTGGTCGATCCGCAGCTGTTTCAGGATATAGATACTGCTTTTATTATGCGTGTCTATGAATTGGTGATGGAACGGAACAAAGGGAATAAATCAAAGCTGGATGAGCATCGTTCCAATTATATTCGTGCATTTCGTTTGTGGGCTGAAAGTGTGTTTTTGCCGATTTACTTCCATAGTGTCGAGACCAGATGGGGGCAAGCTGAACATACAATAAAAGAGGGTATCGACTTAACCGCAATGGAGCCGCAGCAAATGGAACTGGTTCTGCAAACGGCCATTTTGATTATTAAATACGAACCCAACTACTGTCGACAAAATGGACTTGATCTGCTGGAAAGGCTGAAGGAACTAGGCAGTAGGCAAGCGGTTAAGGTGATCAAGGAGGGCAGCGGAACGCTTCCTGCAGAAGATATCCGTTACAAGGATGAACAGATCGAATGTCAGGCTCATGACGTTTTCTCGATTATCACCATTCGAATCAAGGAAGAATGCTCGGACAGTTATGCGAAGGGTCTAGATTTTATTTGTCGCCTGCTGGAGAAAGGGTTCTTCCGAAGCTATCAGATTAGGCTGAAATCGCAAGCCAAAAACATAGTATCTGTTCCCGGTCTGGCGAAATCGCAAACCCATCGTTTCTTTGCTAATGCTTTGCAGTATGAGGAGTTGCATCCGAAGTTAGAGACTTACGCGCGGCTGGCGATGATGGAGTATGAATGGTATGAAGATACAGAGGGCGAGAAAAACTGCATGCCCGGCACGTATGCCGTATTTGGACTGGGACTATCGAATCGACGTTATTTTTCGCTCGTGGAGGCCTATATGGAGCGCGTAGATGACGAGCATCAGTCCGTTTCGTCTGCTTTTGCCGGGGCATTCATTATGCAGTATGGGATTGACGAAACGACGCTGCCGACAATGGCGGCTTGTCTGCTTAGCAGCCATGACGGCAAATTCAGCAAATATCGCGCAAATTTCGAAACCGCAGCGAATCTGCAAGCTCTCGCCGGGATTATGGTGCCACTAGCTCCTCATCATGCCCGCCATCTGGTGAAACTGATCTGGGGCAGCCTGGACAATCTGCAAAAACGGCAGCAAAAAGAGAAGGGCGAGTGCGCGGATGGTTTCGCGGCTGTCTGGGCAGCAGCGAACCGGAAGTGATAAGTATTAGGGAAGGCAGGAGGAGAAGCATATGGGGATGCGCGGGCAATACGTGATGGTAAGCGAGGATACATTGGAGCAAATGATGAAGATGGACAGCGAAGCTCTAATGGATACGCTGGAGGAGCTGATTGAGGCGGAGACAGCGAGCTATGAGATAGACAAGCTGTGGGACGGCCTGCATTTCTTGCTTACTGGCGTTTCGGCAAGCGAGCCGATTGAAGGCGACCGGCTTAGCGAATCCGTGGTAGGTGTTCATGTGTTTGATGTTGGGGAGGATGACGGATTTTTTGCTTGCACCGAACAGGATGAGTTGGCCGATATAATCCAGGCGATGAAGCAAGTGGACTTTGATGTGCTAGAGCTGAGCTTTGATTTAGCCGCCTTTCGCGGAAATGAAATTTATCCACGCATTTGGGAGGAGAATTGCAAAGAAGCGCTTTGGCATGAGCTTAAGGGAGAATTCAGCGCTCTTCTTGCTTTTTACGAAAAGACATTGGCAGCAAAACAACATGTGATATTCAGCATAGTATGAAAGGGGATACCTGTCCATGAAAAAAGAACAGTTGAAAGAATTAAACAGATGGTTTGAACAGGGGGATCATCAAAAGATTATAGACGAGATTGTGGCATTGCCAGACACCGATATAGACTATGAACTCACGGGTCATCTGATACGCGCCTATAACAATATAGACGACTATGATAAGGCTATCAGGTTGCTATTATCCGTGCAGGATCAGGGGAAGGAAGATTCCCTGTGGCATTTTCGTTTAGGGTACGCCTATTATTATTCTGGAAGAGCTTGGGAAGCTCTGCAACAATTCGAGATAGCATATCAACTGAATCCAGCGGACAAGCAGGCCAACAACTTCGTGCAGATGTCCAAGAAAAGCCTTGCAAGCCAGATGAAAAAGGAGGACACACCTGACCCTGTCATCACATCCTCACAAAAGTATTTTCCATCTCCGGATGCAGAACCCCTTTTACCCTTCGTATGGGTGGATCATGCGGATTCGGTGTCGCTGATATTGAATGTGGGGAGCTATAAAAATAAGATTTTTGCGGAACGTGCTGACGAGGGATTTGAAGGAAACGGCTATGACTGGGGTTCTTTGGCCGCTGTTTTCATCGAGGAAATCATGCCGGAGTTGGCAGTTCAGATCCAATTTGATCCCGAGGCGAGTATGTTCTGTGCTTACTCAACGGACGGCGAAGCGCTGGAAAGGTTTGCTCTAGGTTTTAAGGCCGCTTGTGAGGATGATACCTTGATACGTGATTTGTTTTCCCGTGCGGAGTTGGACTAAGGAGGAAAAGACCAATGGGTGATTATTTTCGTAATTTGCATGTAGCAAGTTGAAGACTAAGCTTGAAGCGATGGGCCATGAACCGAATGGCTATGGATGGGAAAAATATTTCCTGAGCTATCTGGCCAAGTAGCATTTTATGTTCTGTCACTATGTACTGGAATCCATTGATTCAGCGGGACAATATGTCAATTATCTGAAAAATAATAAGATGTGGTATTATTGGTGGGATTTATTCAATAGGGTACGAGTGGGAGGGAATATGTGTGACAGAACCATCGCTACAAACTTTACGAGTATTAGATGAGGGTTTGATCATGGTCATGGAGGAATTATATGGATACCGATAAGCCAGTGCTTCAAATTCGCAACGTACAAGAAATTCTGGCGCCCTTTGCCAATGTGCAGGTACCGCTGTCTCGCCATATGTGCAATAAACTGTCCACAGTACCGCTGGATATTATCCGGCTTGTGGATGTGCTGCAGATGCTGGCAGGTCAAGAGCTTGCTGCTGAAATGGTGTTTGAAGATGATAAAGGCGACAATCTGTATTGCGAAGATGAGCATTTGAAAAACAACTATGTACAGATTGCTGCTAACGGCCAAGGTGATGCTTGGCTGATGAACAGAATGGATGGGAGCCTTTCTTTTTTTGACCATAGCCTGACTCAGCCGAAAGTGACAGCGCTATTCATCGATTTTTGGCAGTTTTTGCAGTTAGCTGACTTGATTCATCAATACGAAGAGTGGATCGATCAGATAAAAGATTTTGAAGAAAGCGACCTGCCCGGACAGTTGGGATCATGTCTTAGGATGTTGCATCCGGATTTGCCTGAGCATTATCCTTTCTCTTTTGTTTGATAACGATCAGCGTTTGAGAGAGCGGTTTATGAATATAGATCATGAACGCCGATATTGGGCGCTTACAAGGAGAAGTGGAGCCAATGACCGATTTTGCAGCAATCCGCAACTTGTTTCACATCACGGAATCCTGTGGTTTCGACGTGAAGGAATTGCAATCGTGGATCAGTCGATATGGGAGTATACCCGAAGTGTTGAAGGATTACTATCTGGAATTGGGTGCACATCCGCAATTGAATGGTTCCCAGGATTTCTTGATTAAGCCGAAAGATTTTCATCAATATGAGAATGACGACTATTTGATTTTCTATTTGGAAAATCAGGGTACTTGCGTTTGGGGCATACGCCGGGAGGACTTGGCAGCGTCCAATCCCCCTGTGTATGAGAACTACAGGAAGGAGAAGTGGTATCAGACAAGCGAGTCTCTTACGGAGTTCCTACATGCCATGGCCTATTTTCAAGCAGTGATTTCGATGGAGTTTTGCAATGAGGAATACTGGCAAATCGATGAACAGGTTGTAGAAGGGATTAAGATGATGTTTTCATCCAAGCAAGCGGATTCGGGCTTGTATACGGGCGTGCAGTTTTATGGTCAAGCGGGCGAGGTGATTGTGGTCATGAACAACCGTGACGGATATCTGCTGATGTTCTCAGCGGAAGATGAACAGCGATTTGACGCGTTGCATGCGACCTTGCTGCGGTTGGTTGATGGTGGAGGAAGAGGGGAAGCAGGATGAAGGAATTGCATCATGCCGTGGAGAGATTTTTGTTGAAGCAAGAGCAATATCAGGAGAAATTTGGCAGAGTTCTATCAAAGTAATGAACTCATCGATGAGGCGGCAGCCCATAGCCGAAAACTGAGAAGTACGATGTACAAGTCTTAGCTTTTTCCCGTAGGTCTATAGATTGATTCAGAGCTTTCTTTATCGACTGGAATTTGTAACTCTTAATGCATTTATATAATACGAAATTGATCATGATATGAGGTGGAAAAATGTCGGTCACTGGTTGGGTAATTAATGCGGAGTCATTTATAGATGATGATTATGGGTATGTTAATATTGCGACAACATGGAAAGGTAAGGATATGCCATCCAAACCTAAAGAAAATGAACCAATTGAAGCTATGTGGTCTAACGAAAGCTTATATGGTGTCATAGGTTCAAAAGTTGGAGATTTCATAGAAACACATGGTGTAAACGCATCTCTACAAGAAGGAATGTTCACGCACCGCTCCATTGCGGAGCAACTGGTTAAAACTTTTTCAGGACTTAAAGTGAATGAGATACAATGGATAGAGAATCCGTTGGAACATACATTAAATAACGGTAAACCCCGTATTAAGAGAGCAAAATGGTTGCCAGAAAAAGAAGTTGACATTGTTTATATTTATTCTGACACGTATGTTGATGTTTGTAACCCTCAACCTGTTAATACCGATTTCTCTACAGCAATAAGGGCGGAAAAAGACTATGAACACAACTGGTTGATGTGTACACAGCTAGCAAAAGAAAAACTTGAAGCTATGAAATTTAAAAACATTAGAATAGTTGAAAGTACAATTAAAGGATAATGTTCATCAGACAAAATAAGCATTACATACCAAATTTTCAAAATTGAACTTTACGTAAGTACCAACATTTTCTACATAAACATAAAACGAGGTGGATACATGCTGGATTTGGCCAGTCTTGTATGGGGCAAAATGGATGGTCCCTACGGCTCTGCTGAGAATGTACCGCAGCTGATCAAACAGTTGCAGAAGCAGTATGAGGAAGCTGTAACAGTTGAATTGTATTGGGAGCAGTTGTTTCATCAAAATACCATTTATTCAAGCACACTGGCCGCAGTCCCTTACCTGGCCGAGATTGCCCGTCGATCGCAGAGTCTGGAGGTCAAGCTGGATATTTTCGTGACTTGTGGCCTGTTCGAAGCCAATCGGAGTGAAAGCAGCGGGGCCGGTTATGAGTTGCCAGTTGAACTACAGCCACTAATGGATCGAGCCGGTATGGTTGTGTGTATGGATATCTACAACAGCTATATGACCGCTATCGCAGAACTGGCCGGTTATAGCTCAGATATGATGCGTTTTGCGGCTGAAGTCGGCAAAGACAACGGAGAGAAAAGGTACGTCATCGCGGCCGATGCAGCGTACCGAGGCTGGAGGGAAGCGGCTGAAGTTCTAATCACGTTCAGTGAAGGTGACGAATATGTGGCCTCTTGTCTGTCCTGCGGCGAAGATATCTATATTTGGCCTTCCCCTGAAGACGACAAGCTACTGGCTTATCGGAGCGATCCTGTATTTCATGCTGAGCAGGAATCTATCTCGATTACGCCGTCCCAGGCGATCAAGGACAATGAATTGGCCGTATTGCAGCAACTTAGCTCCAACATTGGCGAAAGCAGGCTCATGCGCCACATTCCGTATTTGGCCGGGCAAGTGAGATGCCCTTCCTGTGGTGCTTCGTGTCAGATCTGGCCCGGTTTGACGAACATGTACAAGTCTTAGCATTTTCCCGTAGGTCTATAGATTGATTCAGAACTTTCTTTATCAAATGGAATTTGTAACTCTTCATGCATTTATATAATACGATATTGATCATGAAGCTTTTACTATTTGGAGGCGGCGACTATACAAAAGTTAAGTAATTCCTTTAGTGGAGCACTTAGAACATTTTCATATTGGATAGCAAACGGTACAGTGGGATTACCACTTCTTGAGGGTATTGATTATTCTTGTATTTTTGAAGAACCAAGTGCACTAGAACAAGCATATGCCATATTTGCAAATGTAATCGAGATGGATGAAGTAGGGATAGTTTGTAATGCCAAATATGCAGAAATGAGAGCAGCACAGTATATTAGAAGTTATGTTGACAATAGTTATAAGGTTGAACCAGAATTTGAAGACTGGGAAATTGATCTTTATTAGACAACATTAAGCTCTAACGAAGAACTATAGCTCAATAATAAGCGGCAGTCTAAAACTTTATTTTCTTCTTACAACAATTTCCTATATTACAGCCATTTGAACATAATATCCTTCATGTTTGATATCGTCCAATAGTTGTAGAACCTAAGTTATGTACTCTTCTTCCATATAAAAATCAAAGAGCATAACAACCCAAAGCACATCTCATATTCTTCAATTAATACTACCTTACGAATGTGTTTTGAAATTGATGTATCTGTATTAAGATTAGAAAATGCAGTAAAGTTTCTCAAACAAAAAAAACCACATAGATGAAAGAAACCCAATTAACTTATTACGAGAATCGGGTCTCTTTCAAAGGTATCTGTAAGATTGACCTTTTAAATAGTAACTATTCTATTCATCATTTGTATTATCCTGCCTGATAGATTAATGCCCATTCCCAGTATAATACTATATTTTCTCATTCTATAACTTTATTTTCCTAGACTAATACTATATTTTCTTAGTCTAATGGTTTATTTTCTTTTAACAATTGTCGTCTGTTATGTGAAATTTCCCATGCTTACTAGAACATACTTAAGAAGCAATTCACTAGATTACTTTACATTCAACAAAGCTCTTGAAAAAATAACAGATTCTTACCGTGTGGATCAATATACGGTTAGGCAGAGCTGTCTTGGGATCTGAAACGTATTATTTAGGGGGAGTTAGAGTGAAACAATCATTCACCTTTCATGACGAAAAATCCAGTAAATTTTGGTGGATAGATTATAGTGGCTGTGACTTTGTTGTGAATTATGGAAAGACAGGCGCCGCCGGAAAATATGAGATCAAAGAATTTGACTCTGAAGAAGAATGTACCAAACAAGCTGAAAAACTAATGAAACAAAAGTTAAAGAAAGGCTATCAGGCTGATAGTAATTTTGATTTTATCAACCATTTATACTTTGATGATGAGGAAATAGGGCTCCATACCAAGACATCCCATCCTAATTTTGTTAAACATTTTGCAGACGATTTTTATTATGACTGCGGCGAGGAAGAAGCGCCTTTCGGCAGTGATGAAGGCTCGGATACATTGGCGGAATTAACTGAAAATCTGCGAAAGAAAAGTCAATTGAATTTTGTTGAGTTTCCTAAATTTATAATTGAAAAGGTATGGGGAATGAAATATGTTCCCGTAAGCAGCTTGTTAGAAGATGATGTAAAAAGAGTAGTAGAGACTGACGAGATGAATATGATCCAAAGTGATATGGTCACTTATGCTGTCGCTTTTGGTCAGATAAAAATAACTGGGGTAATTGATCCTGGGCTAAAGCATTGCGCTATCGATTCCTTGAAAAGAATTCAACAAACAGCAAAAATTTTGAACTGGGGAACGGATTCAGAAATAAGCACTAAAATGATTGAAGATTTATGTTCATTTTGACAACATATAACTGGTCTATTGTTGAAATATGGCATGATGATGATTTGTCAATTAACAATAAACAAGAAGTGTCTTTCGAAGAATTTATTGTTATTTTGTTTGAAGGGTTTAAAAAAATGGGATTTTATAAGTATTATACATTGGAGGTTTCATATTTTGGGAAGTAAAAGTATGTATCATAAAATGGTTTCAAACACTGAACTAATAGGTATTCTTTCACAATACTATGATTTTGAAATTGTTGAAGCTAATTCAAATACAAATGATAATTTTTTTGAAGTCGATGTCAAAGTGACTATCATAGCACAAGATGCTTCTGGTGGTGTATTCGCTTTGTACGGAGATGGTGATGTAGAAGATTTACCAGTTATCTTTATCAGTTCCGAGGGACAGGCAGGGAAAGTTGGGAAAAACATCGAGAAATTTCTTGGTATAATGATTACTTGTCCTTATTGGAGAGACTTATTGAAGTTTTCAGGAAACGGACAATTATCTGAGATGCTAAAATCTCAACCGTTTTTAGAAGATGAAATTTTAAAGGATATCCCTGAAATTGAGTCTGTTAAAAATAAAGTTTTTTCAATGTTATCCATGTGCGGAATTTCAAAACCAGTGGAAACATTATATGAATCAATGGAGTCCAAGCCATATGTTCATGTTTCGTCTCTCGAAGGTGAGAAATTCGATTCATTATTTAATAAGTTTGTAGTAACTGATAATCCTTTATGGAAAAACAAAATACAATAAAAAGAGTAACAGCTCGGATGCTTACGGCCAAGCTAAATATCATCTAAACGAAATCCTAAAAGAAAGTGGGGAAGAACATGTACATAAGCAAATGGTGGGGAGATTTAATTGGCGGTTCCGATGATTCGTTAGCATTAATAGACTATTTGGAACGATTGGACTTAACGGATGTGACGCTCAATCAGATTTTAAAAGACTTGGGTTTCGATGTTCTACTTTCCGAGGGAGACTTGAAAAACGGAGGAAATATTGGATTTGATAGGAGAAGTGCTAACGGCATGTTTCGGGTAGAACTTGATATTGCCTGCGGTGTTTTAATCGATCTTTCAGCCATTGTGTTGGAGTGCCTTAAATCAGGCTATGTCGATTTGCATGATTTGGATGAGGCTAGGCAGCCGTGCAAACTTTATATTGATGCCTCTGAAGAAAAAAGAAACCTGCTTCGGGATGAATTGAACAAGTTTTCCCGTAATCCGTTGTCCTACGATTTAGCCGAACTTGTTCCGACCGATGATATGAGGGAGCTTGCGGAAAAGGCGAAAATGATCGCAGATGAGCTGTTATAAGTTGGTCTTATCCTTTGAATAGGGGCCTGTTTGAAGCTTATACAACGACGCTGGTATTCCCCTAATAATCTCATAAAATGATGTACAGTGGTGATGAAGAAATTATATATACTGGGAGGAAAATAAAAATAGACACGCAAATTTTTGAACAAATAATGGAGCAATGCCCTAAGAAAAAGGTTGTAAGCTTATTTAAAAAAATGCTCTTTTAAAAGCGGTGCAGATATCCAAAATCTTAGTCATTTTGCTTATTGGCTTTATGTGCATGGTGAGCAACAGCTATCTTTAAAATGCATTTCATTTACACATGATGTAGTTTTTGAACAAAATTATAATGTATAATGTTTGGGACTTTATTCATGCTATGTGGGGACTGGAAATTCGACTTTTAAAAGAACAGAATAAACTTGACGAGGCACAGAAAATAATTGAAATAATTAATAAATATTTGCTAACGCCCACTAAAATCGATACACCAGAGGGTACAAAAACAAGAGAAGCAAAACGTCGTGAACGGTTTACTTATGAAAGTGTAATTAGAAATGAAAATATCGAAAGAGATTTACAAGACAATGATATTAAAAGAGCAAATGAGTGGAGATTTATTGCACTGCTTGGCATGATTGGCAATACCGAAACCGGACTGTATCCAAATTTAAATGAACGTAAAGATGAAATTGAGCAAAAGATTACGGAATACATTACTGAATTAACTAAAATAAAGTAACTGTTCAAAATAAATAGAACGAAACCGCTGCACGGTGGCTTCAGCTTGCCATTGACCGCATTCGAACACTGAAAGGAGTAACATATGTCGATACAACCAGGTGACGTATTCGGATTCTGGAATCCGCAATTGAACGCTTATATCGCATGTCAGATTACACATATTGTGCCAGCAGACAAACCGGACGGAAAAGACAGCTATGCTGCATTGATGCTGCATTGGACCGGGAGGGAGCTTCCTTCCATTGATCAGCTGAAACAGGCAAATCCGCTTGTGATCAATTTTTATTTTTGGAGTGATCATCTGGATCATAAAATTAGTGCGGGTCCGATTCCTCCGGAGTATACCTATATTGGAAATTTTGAGGTCCTTGTGGAAGAGCAGCCGAGAAGCTACGGAGACTGGAATCCCAAGATGTATCGTCAGCTGCAGTGGGAGCGCATTCCGGAGGACAAACGACATAACTTCAAAGCTGCCGGCAAGGCAGATAGCAGCCAACAGGTGGAAATTGCCGGAGTCATGGTGCGATGGGGCACCCAATCGCTTTCTCTGGACCGAATCCCGAACCTAACCAACTACACGGAATTGGACCGTCTGCCTTGTCTGACAACCTTGACTGTTTTCGATTGGAGCTCTGCACTAGAGAACTATGTAAGAACGCATGATTTTATCTACAAGCTGGAGCTGGAACTCCAGACAGCCGTGGAACGGATTGATTTGCAGCACACACTCATCACAGAATTCACAATGAAGCCGCAAAACATCCATGAGCTGATTGTTCCTAAGGACATGGATCGAATGACGTTTGAAGGAAGTTTGCAGCATGATGTTTATATCAAGCACGAGCGGGAAGGGCGTGGTATCACGCTTCGAAGGGTTCAACAAACTAGACAAGCGCAAGGTGTTTATTTATACCGAGGAACGAGAGGAGATTTTGGGTGCCGTAACTCCGCTTATATCCGGGCTTGTTAAGGAACTTCAGGCGATTCAGATCGAAATTGATGAACATTCGCTGTGGGAGTATACCGACCAACTCCGCGATTTTTGATCCGAACAAAATTAGTTGACTTACTGATACAAATCAGGTTTGACGAATCAGCAATGGTTGGATGGTTTACAAAATCACTATAATAACCCTGCTATCCAGAAATTCACTGAGGATCTGCATATCATTAATTCAAATGGTACAAAAGGGGAATTGATAAAGAAAAATGTTACACCTGCTCAAGCTTGTGAAGAAACGAAGAAATGGGCGTCTCAACAAGGGCACTCAATTAATTGTATGAGGTGAGACTAATGTTAAATACAGCTATTTGGTTGGAACAAGATTATTGTTCCAACCAAATAAAAAATGCATATTTGAAAACTAGATATTTCAAACTTAGAATACCTTTTAGTGAACAACAGAGTGAGTATGAAATTTGTAGATTTAAACTTATTGTTGAAGAAGTAAGGGGTGATAAACAACTATTGTTGGATTCTGCTGTGTTAGGTGAAAAAATAGCAGAAGCGGAGTATAAGAGCGTATCATTTTCAGAAAATGATATTATATATTATTCACATAAGAATAATTTTACGGATAGTGAGAATAAAACCATTCAAACAGCTATTATCGATGGTGTATTACGCGAAAAAAATCTTTACCAAAGAGAAAACATAGAATTGTCTGGGGAGTATCATGTAAATATTCAAGTTTTTCGAAAAGAGATATCTCAGCCAGATTTTTTATCAGTGGAAGCACCACCCATTTTAACAGACTACGAACAAAAAATTGAAACAATTACTGTGTATATACTGATTTTCAAAGACTCTATTGATTTGAAAAAAAACAGTAAACTTAGTAGCACCTCTGTTTACGGTAGTTTGGGAAACCTAGGCTTTTTTATGGTTGATCTTGATTTATTTAGTGAATTTATAAGAAGTGAGGTTGGTGACGGGGCAGTCAATCTTGTGGATTTATTTACAACAACTGATCTGGTTGATAAATGTTTTGAAGAGGGGTTATTGATAATCACTTGGGGGATAAAGCCATGGCACTATTATATTCATGCAATGAATAATTCAATTATATTCGATGAATGTATTGTCAGTGGAACTTACAAAATTAAAAATAAGACCAAAAAATTATCTGTAATTCCAGGGAATGAATTGCTTACATGGCCGGAGTGTCTTGAAAAAGAATGGCCTACAATTTGTATAGAGGGTGACGGTGAAAAAATTGTTTTATCGCTATGTACTTATTCTGGCAATCTTGGAAATGAAATAATTCCTTTGTATACACTCCGTAGAAGTGAAGAGCCTGTAGAAAATATTGAACCGATTATTAACTACAATTTTCTCGATTAATACCACTAGCGCTGAAATTGATCTTTATCACGCAAATTTGGGAGGAGAAATCCGTAGCAAGGAGGATAGCGATGAAAGCATATCAGAAGTTTGTCATTTATTTCTTGGATGACCCGACATGGGAGAAGCGAAAAGACGGGCCGCCGCTCGAATTGTTCGACCGCATGACGGCGGAAGAACGTCAGGCAGCGGAAGAAGAGCTTCTCCGCATCGTAAGCCTGCGTGACAACTGGCCGGTCATAGCGCTCGGCTATTTGCGATCGCACAAGGCGAAAGACATTTTGTACGAGCTTCTTCCCGGAGCCGAAGGGGAAATGAAGGTTGACATTGCGCTTGCGTTATGGCGCATCGGCCGTGATGAAGAACTCGTGGACATCGCACTTAACGCAAGCCGTACGGAGGAGAGCCCTTTTCAGCTCATCAACATGCTCTATAGTCTGGCGCGATTTGGAGTCCCCGAAACGGAAGAACGGATCGAACAACTGCTCGATCACGAAGACGATCTCGTTTCCTACAATGCCAGGCAAGCGCTGCGCCAGCTTCGCAAGAAACGCAAATAGTATTTGTTAAATGAGTTGGGAATCGATCAAACTCAAAGTATATTATTCTTTCTATAAGTGTTCAAAACGGCGGCCTATTGAGATATACCAGCTAATAGCTTGTGAACATTTCTAGCAAAGTAATTTCGAGAATAAGAGCAGGAAGATGTCCAAAAGTATGCTCGACGTCTTGAATAACTTGAAGCAACTTCAAGAGTCCTTCTCGCGTATGTTCGAATTGAAATGTCCCTTTGAATGATTTTCCACGATCTAAAAAAGCTGGCCATGGATTTCTTCTTTAGAAATATCTAGACAGATAACTGGATTCATTCGACCTCTCCTAACGTATAGATTTATCGGTAGCTCCTGAAGTTCTTCTTGTCGCTCCATAGTGCAGTTATTGCTCAATCGCTAATAATTAGAGACATTATATGGAACTTACAAAATGGATTTACGTTTGTATTATAAAGTAAGTTGAGATAAGGAGTTTTTAGATGGTTCCTACATACGGAAAAATCGCCATTTTTCTATTTATAATAATTATTTTTATTGGAGTTAGATTTGCTATACAAATCCGAAAACATCAGGGGAAGATGAATAAAAGTGAAATAAAAGATAAAATCCAATCAATTGAAGGGACGATAGTTACTATTCAAAAAGTCCGTTCAAATCAGACTCCTTTTAATAAGCCTTCAAGGGCTAAAGATTTCGGTGATCATTATCAGATAACGTATGAATTAAATGGAACTCAACATACTGCTTGGTTTCGCGCTGACCGAGCTATTGTTCAGATACCAAAACCTCCGAACCCAGAAAAATGGATATTAACAAAATAAAAGTATGATCACTTATTAACGAAAACTAAGCTAACGGGAAACGATTGTTCAATAAAGTTGCGGCAGTCTCAGTCTAGGAATGTATTTTCAACGGGATATTATGAATAGCGAACCGATAAGTGAGGGATTAAAATGACTCTAGAAAAAAGAATAACCGGATTGTGGTCAGTTGATGATTTATATGCTCCAGGTGCCATGGAAGACATATTAGTTGTTTTCCTACCAAGTGGTGAAGGCTGGTTATACTTTATCCACCCATGTGAAAATATTGTTGAAAAATTTATTTGGAATATTGATCAATTTAATTTGCTACATATTAGAGGAACTACTTCATCCCTTTATTATGATGTAGATGAGGATCACGAGTTAGCAAAAGATAGTTATTTCGACAAAAATTCCGATGTGATACTTCATGAAATTAAAGTGGAAGTTTCCGTCGAGTCTACCCCTCGAGGAGAGAATGAGGTTATTTCATTTTCTAAACCGTTGTGGGGTTCAGACGATAAATTTGCACTTGTACATAGAGACTTTGATCGAATTAATCCGCCTATATTTGACCTGTAGGTATATATTTAAAATGATCATTGAACGAACAGAGAACTATACTGCAATAAAACAGCGACAGTCTAAGATTTTATTTTCTCGAACATGATTGTCGCTATTTTAATTATGGGCACAGACTAGCACGTATTTCTCAAAGGTTGACGATTATTTGGGGTATGGGTAGAATACAGAACCTGAAATCGGCAGCGACATAGTAGCTGGCTTTATTGCAGAGATTGGCGACATAGCATGGACCAATGTCTGCACTTGCCGAAATGACTTGATAGGGTATAGAAGAAAGGATGATAGAAATGCCAAATGATACTCAAGCTCGTCCTCCTGCTGGTTCTGTTAGAGAATTTGGTCGTTATCCTATCGACCTGATAGGTCCTCGCAGTCACACTCTTGTCATTCAGCCCGGTGTGGGCAGTCTATCCATTGGACCGTCGCAATTGGGGAAGAAAGCAGACCTTCACGTTGCGACTGATGCGATCATCGATTGGACCGTATTCGATGCCTTTGCCACTCCAGCGGGCTCGCCCTGGCCGCGATTTCTGCACTATGCAGGCAGTGACGCAGGCTTTTTTGACTGGGCGCAGAAACGTCCCATAGAAGAGATGACGTGGGCTCCGATCCTGTCTGAAGACACGGTGGCGGACGCCAGACAGTCCAATTTGCAAGGCTTGCATATCAAGTTGGACCAGTCCGAGCGTCTGAGCCTGAAGCTTCCAAAGGGGCAACTCAGCCAGTCTGATCACCTGATTGGCCAGCCTATAACAGAGGAGATGGCGCAACGGTGGTTCGATGCAGTGCGTGATTACTGATTGAAATGAGGAAATGAACGGGTACTAGGAAATTGGCAAATTTCGAGCAATTCTATGAGAACATTTACCGTATTGAACAAGCTCTTTTAGTAACATTTAACTTGTTTTATTTTTCGTTTTCATCAATGTGAATTTGTGTTAAAAAAGGGCGAGTATTTCTTTTCGGAGGAGATTATTTATGTTTTCAATGACGTCAAAAAAATTAACAATAGAAGACATTCGTAAAATTGAAGTTCAACTAGGTTTGAAGTTACCGTTGCAACTTGTCGAGCATTATTTGCAATATAATGGAGGGGTCCCTAATCGAACCTATTTTTATTCAGAAGAGGCGGATATTGAGACCAATGTTCAAACATTTTTACCATTTAGGTATGTAAACGAAATAGGCATTACAATCGAAGATCGATACGTAGATTACAGAAATAGAAAAATAATGCCGGAGAAGCTTCTTCCATTTGCTAGTGATGCAGGAGGAAATAAATTTTGTATCGATATAGAAACTGGCCAAATTTATATAGTGTGGTTAGATCTTGGTGAAGTTACGAAAGACTGCATAGTTTTTTTAGCTGAGGATTTTAATGAATTTTTGAATAAACTTGACGAAGATGAAGATGATGACGAAGCATAATTTAATAAGATTATAATAGGAAAACAAGCTGTCGTGGAAATTATCAATGTCAGCTTGTTTTTAAATAATGTAATAGCTTAAGAAAATAGAAACAATTACAACCGTTTCCACTACTATGCACCTTATGAGGGGATAAACACACAGAAGGGTCCTTTAGGAATAGACGGTGGAATAGCGTTATATGGGTATGTGCATGATCCGAATATTTGGATTGATGTATTTGGTCTATCTAAGAAATACGGAAAGCCGAAAAGGCCAGTAGGATATAAAACAGAAGATATTGACGAACATGCCTAATTAAGACCACAAGTCAATCGTGAACCTGCCCATAATAAACCATCGATTGATACACTAGTACACTCTCACCATCCTATACAAAACGAGTGGGCTAAAAAATGTCAAGGGTTATCCATCGCCTATAGAGTACTGCCATCCCATTGACGTAAAGGAGTGGGGCCGTTCGCATCACAACCTGAAGCCACGTTAATCGAAGGGACTCCAGAGACCACGTGGAAGAACGAAAGAAATAGATGAGACTTTCATAGTAACCAGATAGGATATAAAGGAGGATTTATTGTGAATAATAGTATTGCAGAACATTGGAATCTTGAAAAGCATGAACTGCCCGGCATTAATTGCATCATCTTTCCAAACGGCACTGTAACAATTTTAAATTGTTACAGCACATATAACCCCAACACAAAAGAAAGTAAATCTTTTTGCTCTCCCTTGTGTGACACAACCATTGAAAGCATAGCAAAGTATAATGTTGAATATTGGACGATCGTTGATGAATGGGTCAGTATTGAATATCAAGATGGGAAAATCCATGGCGGTGATGGTCAAATGGGAAATGAAGGATTTATTGCTTGTACGGATGCTGAAAACCGTTTGGTATGGGGAATATTTTTTGAGAATTCAAACCCTATAAAAGACTTAGAAATCAAAGATAATATCCTAATCGCTATTAATGAGCATACCGAATTACAAATTGAAATCAACTTAGAAAACCTCACCCAAATTAAAATGACTTCCATAAAGTCCTGATAATGTTTTATCGTTTTACTTTCTCCATATTCCCCCTTAACGTTATTAATCCGCGTTTTGCTGGTGGGACCCCTAATTGAACAGAAAGATTAAAGGAGCCAACTAAATGATGAAACAAATACCAAGCAGGAAATTTCCTAGTCTAGAGTACACACCCGGCGAATCTATTTGGATAGATAACCTAATGCCTGGTAACCAGATTCCATTTTATTTTAATGTGTCGGAAAAAATTACACAAAATGAGAGCGCTATCGCTCGTGTTTCCCATGCACTAGATCACATGGATGAGTTGGTAAACAAGGCTCGGGCGCATCTAAGAGATATTATTCAAAATACAAAAGACCCTAGTCATAAGTTGCTTCATGATTTCTTTGCTTTTCATCTTTTAGAAATGGATGATGAAAGCTTAAAAGTAATGTTTGGGATGGAGCAACCTGGAACATTAAGTGAACTGGAGATGGTTGACCTACTTATGCTAAAAAGCTTGGGAAGCAGCTTGGGCGAAGGTTGGTTGGGAAGTAACTTTGAAAAAGAGCTAAAAAAACAGATATTCATTATGGATTTTACTTTTGACCCAGAGTATACGGATCAGTTGGTTGTTGTCTATTTGGATGCGAACTATAACATACTGACTATAAGCCATGAAAGTTAAGATCAAGAATCTAAGAGTAATGGAAGTAGGTTTAGCGTTGTGATAAAAATATTAAGCATAGTTTTGTTGGAAGATGATTTATTCGAAAAACTTGTTTGTAAGATGGAAAATGTTTTTGGCATTCGTTTACCTTACGAAAACAAAAAAGGTCGTTTTATTGCTGAAGGTGACACGGTTACTTATAAAGTCATACTTGTAGATAGAGTAGACGACCTTAGTGATTTGTTGTGTGATGAACATCACACTTTAGATATTCGTATCGATATGGATGAATCCTTCAACTATGAAAAATATGAAGAAGATGTAGTAACAAAATTGAAAAATGGTGAAATTAGATGGAAATATGGTATCTGGACTAAAACGAAAGACGATGAGGAATATCGTAAAATTTATCCTTAATATGCAAAATGATGATATTATAATGATGATAGTTGATTTAAGATAAATTTAGATAATAGGTGGTAAATCTTACAAACGAAAAGAGGCAGAGTGATGGAAAAAGACACTTTCGCGCAACTTATTATTTGGCATCAAGAAGATGAACATGAAAAAATAGTAGATAGAATTATGGAAATTCCCCAATTAGACAGAGATTATGATACGGTCAGTTTATTGGCAAGAGCTTTGAATAATTTGGAACGTTACGATGAAGCACTTCAACAGCTTTTGGCTATTTCAAAACTAGGTGAGAATGACCCACTTTGGCATTTTCGCGTGGGCTACTCCTACTATTATCTTGAACAATATGAGGAAGCATTAAGAGAATTTGAAATTACAGATAAGCTAGATCCAGAAGATAGAGATACTTTGACATTATTAGATTGGAGCCGAGGTAAAGTCGAACGAAATAATAAGAAACTTAAGCAATCTGCCGCATTGAAAGTTTTGAACGAACAAACTACGGATAACGAAGCAAGTGAAGTTCCCTTTGTGCTAAGCGTGCGAGATAATGATAGTGCGTCATTTGAATATTTAAAAGATATGTACATTGATGGATACTACCCTAATTTTCTTGTGGATAAAGTCAAAGCTGAACTAGTTAAAGTTGTTGAATTTTTGGAACAAGGAAATCAAGATGTCGAAGAAATTCAATCAAAGCTTGATTTCGCCATCCATGCAATCAATGATCTTGCAGTAGAGTTTGACGAAAATGACAGCGAAATTGAAACAGTTGCGAGAGAATCAATTGCACAAACTGTTGAAGATATTTTAGCTTTTTTTGGTATCGAAATAGATACAGAAGAAGCCATTCGTGAACGTGATTGGTAGTTTGTTGGGGAAATATTATGCTAATGAGTACATTGCTGAAAAATGAATTTAAGTATAACTTGGATCAGATGCATTCATATTTTCAAATGATCGAAGAGTTGAATGTTGGTACTTATAAAAAAGAAATTTTTCAAAGTCGGGAAGCCGAGGGATTCGAAGAAGGAGCATACCGAATTTCCACCCCAAGATGGTTTTGACGTTATCCTGCAGATTCAGGAACAAGGGCAAGCAGAACCACTTTTGTGGGGGGCCGGCCAAAATGCCGATGGCGCCAAACAAATGGTCGAAAATGTATTCACCCTTAGAGACGTTTTCGCACTCCTGATGGAGCTTCTTGACTCCCGGCATCCGACGTCCTTCCTTGGCTTACTTCATCCCATCACCGACCAGCACGACGCAATCCTGCACAAGCAGTAGAGGGGCCGTCCGGCGGATCACCTGGAGCCACTGGCGATCTTATCCTTTCGTTATGAGAGACCTAGGAACCATACAATCGTCTGATTGGGTTGTTTTTCTGTGCAAAGATTTTTCGACAAAAACTTTTCACTGACCAGTATATAATTTATGTGAGAGTATTTATATTTTATGAACGAAATGAGGATGAAAACTTGGGTTTTTTTAAAAAATTAGCAGGTGCACTGAGCAAGAAAAAGTATCGAAAGAACCCCAATGCCGCTATTTTAACCGTAGAACAGTATGCTGCTTTGTATGTTGGAGCAATCAATTCAGAACAGACGATGTATTTTTGTGATAGTTTGCAAACTGGGTCTGACAAAAATGAAATTAGTCGAAGTGTGAAAGATTACTACGGCATTGTTGACAGAGATACTGCATTAATGACTTTGAATTGGCTGAGTAGCAGGGGGCATAGAATCTACTTTGAGGCCATCAAACAACTTGTTTCAGGTCTATCCATAGCCGTTGATGAGGCGATTTTGGAAGAAGACGAAAAGGTAAATACATACAAATATATGAATCATCTAAATCATACAATCGAAGATCTAGTTAAAAATAAGCATATTAACAAAAGAGAAGACTTGAGCACAAAATCTATTGTTGGCTGGGATATGGGACGACTGGTTTTGATTACACGTTGCTGCTATGATTTGGCATATGTTTCAGAAGAAGAAGCTTGGAGTTATATTAATAAAGCCCATAGAGAATGTCAGAATACCTATTTGAACTGGAAAGAGTTTGCAGATGGTTATATTATTGGGAGATCTATGTGGAGCGGGTCTCATACGACGCTGCACGGTATTATGGAAATTGCAAAAGAGTTGCTAAAGGATGCTGACAGTCCTTGGTTAAAATACTCATTGCGACAAAAATTATAAAAAAGGGGAAATTTACTATGGATATTAAATTATTGGCTATACCAGCAGTAGTAATAATAGTTGGAGTGATTGTGATGGTGTTTCTGAACAAAAAGGGGGGGCGTTCTGCCAGTGTGGCTCAGGATGTTATGAAAAATTATGTGCGTGAACAGCTTCCAAATATGCAAAGTGCTAATTTGGATGTCATTAACTTGCTTGAGGACACAATTGACCCAGAGCATATTTGGGTAGTTGCTTACAATGACAGCGGAATGTTTTTTATCCCTTCTACATCGAATCCTTTCACACGATCAATTAAGAGATATGAGGAAGGAAAAGTCGATTATATACCTTTTTCAGCGATTACTAATAAGTTGGTAGCACAAGACAAGAAGAAAATCATATTGCATTTAGGTGATATAGTAAAATCGTTTAAGTATCAAAACAAAGATTGTTTTGGTGCCAATCAAGAACAAGAACTCTCTAAATTTATAAAATATTTAAGTAATTAGAGTCTACTTAATATATGGATTGGGCAACCGAAAGCGCTAAACTTTGGTTTGGTGGTACGCCTGTTGATTTTCCGGAAGCTGCCAGATCAAAAACGCAGAAGCTCATCCAGTAATAATAAGCGAGCGAATTGTGCAAACGACAAGCTTGCATGACGAGGAATAACTAATTTTCCATGATTGTAAAAGATTTTGAATAACACTGGACAGTGAAAAGTTTTTGTCGAAAAATATTTGCACAGAAAAATAACCCAATCAGACGATTGTATGGTATCCTAGGTCTCTCATAACGAAAGGATAAGATCGCCGAATGAGTTACAAGAAACAACTTACCCGATTCGAGAGCAATTGACCATACCGATGCTCAAATACATGAAATCAGATAAAGAAATATACGAAGCGCAAAGGACAGTTTCTGCATGAAGAGGTCCTAGAGAAGTTCTTGGTTTCACAGTTCGAAAGCTATGGGGAATTATAATACAAACTACATCAATATACGAGAAAGATGAATCGAATTCATCTTTCTTTGTCTTTTTTCCTTAGGAATACAATCAATTAAAATGTCCTGTTTACCTGAATCAACCAGTTTTTTTCGTATGGTTTCAATGCGTTTCTTATTAAAATCAATAAATTGAAAATCCAACTGTTTCAGCTTAGGCATGTCTGATAAAAAGTCAAACGCTTCCGCCTTGATCTTCGTATTTATTTCCTTCAACTCTAAAATTTCCAGTTTTGTTGCAGTTTTTAAGACATCTATCTCTATCAGTGATTTCATGTTTTCCAGTTCTAATTGTTTCAAGTTATCCATAGCAGAAAAATCACATAGCTTCTCCACTCTGGATAAAGACAAACTCAAAAACTCCAAATTCTCGAATCTACTCAAGAAGGAAACATCCTCTAGCTTTGCAATGGATGATAGCTCTAACATCTTCAAGGTTCGAACGTTGAGTACATCCAGATCACAATTCACGTTACAGTTATCGATAAGGAGATATTCTATGGGGATCTCTTTGACAAAGTTCAATTGCTCAACTGTACACTGAAGGATTATGCTGCTAAGATTTTTACAGTTTGCTATGGGAGACAAATTATCGAATTTTCCACTTAATTGCAAGTGCTGAAGTTTTTGAAAACTACTTATAAAATCGATAGAAAGTGTTTGGTCAGAATCAATTTTCAAAAACTCCATGTTTTTTAGGGCCTGAAGTTTATTTAAATCTTGCTTTTTTTTCATGCTTAGATGCAAGGCAGTTACGTTTTTCAATCCAGCTAAGATGTCTAGCATTTCAACTGAATAATCCCCTTTATTTCTGTAACTCCATATGTGCAAAATAAGATCAGGACGATGGGATAGGACCATTTCATCTAATTTTACTAAATCCGCCAATTTATCTGAATCAAAAGCAAAACTGATCGTAGCTCGTCGCCTTAGTTTTTCAACAGCTGCTTTCATTTTTTTAGGCGTCCAAGGCACACCATGCATAGCATGTATCCACTCTTCACTCATAAGTTTATCCCTCGTTTCATTTCTCATATAATCGCAATTGATTGAACCTTTTAAATCATATGGGTTATTCTAATATATGGCAATCATTTTTTGATTAAAGTAAGAGGAGATGATACAAAGATGGATAAGGATTTATTGAAACAGCTCACTCTTTGGCATAACAAGAGCCAGCATGCGAAAATCATTAACAAAATTATGGAAATACCCGAGGCAGAAAGGGACTATGACTTAGTTTGCCTTTTGGCAAGAGCATTGAATAATCAAGAAAACTATAATGAAGCTATCCAATATTTTTTATCTGTGCAAGAGCAAGGCGAGCACGACCCTCTTTGGCATTTCCGAATAGGATATGCTTATTATTACCTTGAACAGTATAAGGAAGCGATAGTTGCTTTTGAACAAGCTGTAGCACTAGATCCTGAAGATTCAGATGGTAGGATGTTTTTAGAAATGAGCCGCAACGCCGCTGCTAGAGCAGGAAATAAAACCATCCATATAGTGAACGTTGAAAAGGCGATGAGGATTGGGAATGACCCCCATTTGTTAGAAATTGAAGAAAAAATAAACCCATTTGGGCTAGTTGCGCATAATAATGGAAGCATATCAATGATTTTAGGTGTTGGCAAATATAAGCATGAAATTTTTCAAACCCGAGCCGAAGAAGGATGTGAAGGCAATGGCTATGATTGGGGTTCATTAGCAGCCGTGTTTCTTGAAGAAAAAATGCCTCACTTAGTTGATATCATACGATTTGACCCGGAAGCCGATACGTTCGTTACTTATACAGACAATAAAGAAGCCATACTTAGTTTTGCAATCGCCTTTAAGGAAGCATGTGAAGATGACTCATTAATGAAAGAACTATTTTCACGAGCTGTATTAGATTGACTGGAAATATCAAGGTACAACACATCAATAATAGTGTGGATCCATTATAATAATGTTGTGCCAGAACGAAAGGATGCGATAATAATGAAGAAATACAAGATCGATAGTTTTACCCGCGTCAGTGAACCGATTCGGACTCCCATAACGAAAATCGGAGGACAGCCAGTATGGCTAACAGAACCGCAATGGCCGCTTAGCAGCGGGTGGGACAAGCGCCCGATGATGTTTATCGGTCAGATTGAGCTAGATCAGCAATTATTCCCCACTCCAAACGTTCCTGTTCCTCTGATGGCCTATCTCTTTGTTACGCATGCGAAAAATATGGAGGAAGGCTTCTTTGATCCTGATATCATCGATCCCGATGGCGGTGAAAATGCGATCATTATCCAGCCCGGAGGTGAGCTTCTGATAGATACAGCCCCATTGGTTAACGGACCAACGCTGTGGGATAACAATGGCGAATCTTATGAAGGCATCCCTCAGTTGCAAGAAGCCCAAGACCCTGCATTTCTCGATTCCGAAGCCTACCTCCTTCTCACTGAGGATGAGCGGAAAGCATATAACGCTGAAGTTGACGGCGATAAAATTGGCGGTGTGCCCTACTTTTTCCAAGGCGATGGTTGGCCAGATGACAGCAACTGGGGTTTGCTGCTACAATTGCATGCCAATTTCAAGCCTTTCTGCTTGTTGGTGGGAGCCTCGCCGACGATTTTTGCATTTGTTAATGAGGATCTAACGACCGGAAAGCTAGTCATTCAGGATAGTTAGTTAGGAGCACGAGCTTGCCGGGAATGACCACTTTACCGTTAAAGCAATTTGTCAAAATGTACCGATTAGAAGTAGAAGCCTTACTGAATTAAATAACTTATTAGTCCTCAACAAGTAACTGTTTACGTATTTTAATAATTAGTATATAAGGTGTGTGAGAGACTTGAACAAATCACTTGATATTCATAAACGGATAGCACCACCATGGCTTATGTATCCAAACATAGGAAGGTACAGCATTGGTTGGAGAATGGGATATGGCGAGAGTTATATAATTGAATTTGGAAATTGGTTTTCTGAACTAAACATTGGAGAACAGAATAACTTTCGCCAAATGTTTCCTCCCCCTAAAGGTTGGCTTGGTTGGTACGAAGAAGACCATCTTGATGAAGATATTTATGATAATGAAGGAGGCCTCCTTTGGAATGTTGAAGGAAAGCCCGCTTATTCAATTAATTGGCTACGTGAAAAAGTCAATCATGGTGAAAAATTAGAATATGTATTCTTTTGGGGACACCAACCGAGTAATAACGGTCGTATTACAGAATCTTGCTTAAGTCAGTGGTGGAAAGAAGGATTCGAAGTTGAGATCAATAGTTATTGCTGTATGGAGCAATATATGATGGCAGAAAAAGCAATGATTTTTGATGATGAAGAAATGCTCGAGAGGATTTTGAAAAGCGATAATCCTAAAGAAATCAAGGAGTTAGGCAGGAAAGTAAACAACTTTAATGAGGCTGTTTGGGAGGAAAAACGATATTCCACTGTTTTAAATGGCAACTATGCCAAGTTTCTACAGAACCCAATACTTATGCAATTTCTATTACAAACAGAGAATTTAATTTTAGTAGAAGCAAGTCCACATGATCAGATATGGGGTATTGGCATGTCTTCTGATGATAAGGCAGTTAATAACCCTTTTGAATGGAAGGGTCAAAACTTGTTAGGCTTTGCCTTAATGGAAGTGCGAGATGAACTCAAGCGGATATGTAAAAATTACAATGAGCTAAGCTTAAACAAACTACACTAGGACTTTGATGTATATGTATATCAATTTGGTTTACTAAGATATTGCGATTTTATGCATTATAGGAGGTCATCTTGCTTGGACAAAATCAAGTTAGTAATAAAAAAAGACGACGAAGCAGAGTTTGTTGATATTTACATAAATGAGAAACGATTAGTTGAAATGCTTAGGGAAATTGAACTGCAATATGAACCTAAAATAGCAGGAGAATATAGAGGGCTTCCACAAAGTGTAGTGTTTTTTCCATCTAGACATTTCCTTGACGAACCAGACAAATGGTATCTCCATGATGATAAAGTCTCTATATTAGAATGTGTTTGTGGAAGTCCAGGTTGTTGGGATTTTAATGTCAAGATAACTATTGAGGATGATAAAGTCATCTGGAGTGAGTTTGAGCAACCTCTTAGAAGTGTTGATTCAGCAGGTGGATATTGGAATTATGATAAAATAAAACCTATTGTGTTCGACAGGAAGCAATATGAAGCTGAACTAAGTAAGATGGCTTAATGCTTTTAGATAAGCAAATATATTCATACGGGGCAACTATACTGCTAATCAATTTCGAATGGGAAAAGAGTTCGAAGATAATACAAGTGAATTTTATGAGAAATGTGAAAAATTAATTGAGAAAGTGATTTAAATATTTCTCAAAAACGGATAAAAAGACGTATAACGGTGATGAAGAAATTTTATTTACTGGAAGGAAAATAAAGATGGATACGCAAATTTTTGAACAAATAATGGATCAATGCCCTAAGAAAAAGGTTGTAAGCTTATGTAAAAAATTGATGAAAAAATGCTCTTTTAAAAGCGGTGCAGATATCCAAAATCTTAGTCATCTTGCTTATTGGCTTTATGTGCATGGTGAGCCTGAGCTATCTTTAAAATGCATTTCATTTACTCATGATTTAGTTTTTGACCAAAATTACAATGTTTAGGACTTCATTCATGCTATGTTGGGACTGGAAATTCGACTTTTAAAAGAACAGAATAAACTTGACGAGGCACAGAAAATAATTGAAATAATTAATAACCATTTGCTAACGCCCACTAAAATTGGTACACCAGAGGATACAAAAACTAGAGAAGCAAACCGCCGTGAAAGGTTTACTTATGAAAGTGTAATTAGAAAAGAAAATATCGAAAGAAATTCACAAGACAATGATATTAAAAGCGCAAATGAGTGGAGATTTAATGCACTTCTTGGCATGATTGGCAATACCGAAACCGGACTGTATCCAAATTTAAATGAACGTAAAAATGAAATTGAGCAAACGATTACTGAATACATTACTGAATTAGCTAAAATAAAGTAACTGTGATTTTTGATCCGAACAAAGAGTGCTGTCCGTATTGGAGAAAAAATGAGACGGACAAAAAAAGGTGGAATTCATAAAGCGATGAAAACATTCTGGGAAAGAAACGCGTCTAAACGAGCACAAAACAAAATCAAAAAACTGGCCGATGGTTTAAGCTTGGATTTTAAAGCTTTGAATATTCTTTTTAATTCGATTTGGGATTATGATGACGAATTATTTGGCTGGGTTGCTTCCAGCGGCGGTGACAATAAAATCCCGGATGCCGAATTCGAATATGGCAGAGCAAAAGGATTATTAAGGCCGAATGAGGAAATAACCGCGCAAAAACTTTTTGATAGGATCGTGGCCCTCATAAACGGACTGGAAAAGGAACAAGTGAGTAACGCTTTTATAAAAGGGATCGCCACGCAGAATCCGGCCTATATCTCAGTCCTTGGGAGCTATTCCTATTATTTATCAATCGATGACAATTCTGTCGATACTTATTTGAGCCATGAAGAAAAGAACAAACATTTGAACCCGAGCCAAGTAGTCATTAACTATAATAAAAGGGTTTTCGACAGGTTGTTCCGGTCAGGCATTATGTCTCATCAAGACCCGGTGTACGCTTATGTTGATTTACTCGACTTCTCCAATACTGAAAGGATATCTATTTCTGAAACCGAAACCGCCATACTGGCGAATACGCTGAAAGCGATTCAAAATGTACCTGACGAAACGCAACCATCGGAATTGGAAAAAGTAACAAAGTCGTTTTTAATGGGAAATAAGGCGTATAGACAAATTGTATTGCGCATTCTAGGCATCAGCGACATTTTGAATTCAAGCGTTAACAAACGAATTCGCGAAACCTATGAATTGGATCAAGAGCTGCCAAGTCACTTTTATAAGAAAGAAATGGGTTATCCGTTGGCGTGGTGGGAAGGTAAATATGGCTTGGATGATGAAGCCGTAACATTTTGGTTTAGCAATCTTGATCTTAGATAGACCGCCTCTCGGTGGTTTACCAAAGGAACGGTGCGAGCAATTGGGCGTAGCAATGTCTGCACTTACCGAAATGACTTGATATGGTTTAGAAGAAAGGATGATAGAAATGCCAAATAATAATCAAGCATCTCCTCTTGCTGGTTCTGTTAGAGAAGCTGGTCGTTATCTCATCGACCTGACAGGTCCTCGCAGTCACACTCTTATCATTCAGCCCGGTGTGGGCAGTCTCTCCATTGGCCCGTCGCAATTGGGGAAGAAGGCAGACCTTCATGTTGCGCTTGATGCGTTCATCGATTGGACCGTATTCGATGCCTTTGCCACTCCGGCGATGTATCACGCTTCTCGGCCACTGGCGATCTACCATCTTCTCTGACACTAGCGCCGCGCACTAGCAAACGCAAGAATGAACCTTCTTTCTTGCTGCCCGACTTGGGTGAATTGTACCAAGTGACGAGCCTGACGCTACAGAACGCGCCGCTAGGACAGCCCATCTCGCTGGAGTGTCTGAACCGGTTCCCAAACCTTAACTCGCTGAGTTTGCGGGGGAACTTCTGCGACTTGGACTTGCTGGCTCGTCATGCCCGGTTAACGAATCTGGAGCTGCGCTTCATGCCTGATCTGGGGGACTTGCCGCCCTTGAACTCATGGCCGTTGCTTGACAGATTTATCGCCTACAATGTGGAAGAGTTCTCGGGCAAGCGCCTAAAGCAGCAAATGAAAACACGCGCTAAAACACGAGCGTGGACCGGCCATGCTTCAGTGAACCAATTGCGAAAGCCTGAGTGGTGGACGACCGAGTTTGGCCGCCCGTTCTCGTCCTGGCCTAAACGTGTCTGGCCAAGCTGGCTAACGAAGCTTACAACATTGCACAGGCAACATTGGCCCTGGCCCGCAGCTTTGCCGATGCCGAGGCAGCCATTATCGCTTTCAAGGTGCGCTTCAATACCCTCAAAGGTATCGAAACCACCGAACGAGAAGACCTTGATGAAGCGGTATGGCAACTCAGCCAGTCTGATCACCTGATTGGCCAGCCTATAACAGAGGAGATGGCTCAACGCTGGTTCGATGCAGTGCGCGATTACTGAATGAATGAAGTAACCCTATAAAAAACTTAGAAATTAAAGATAAAATCCTAATCGCTATTAATGAGCATACCGAATTACAAATTGAAATCAACTTAGAAAACCTCATAATCGGTAATAACTATTTCAAGTTATGTAGGAGAGGACGAATGTCAATGATAAAAGAAGAATTAATTGAACAAATGATAAACTTGGTGTCTTGTAGGACTTCTCCAGAAGAATGGAGCGATTGGTGGAATAATCATAACAAGCAGTTGGAGTCATATTTAAATCAAGGTGAATATCTGAGGCTTAAACCTCGTATGCATGGGTTCCGATGGGTACCTATTTTGGGCAGTCAAAAAGGAGCAATTAAATATTTGAATGACAGCAACATCCTTTATGTGAAAGAAAATATTTATCAGGAAAACTATGAGAAAGAACTGAAAGAATCCATTAAAGTAAACAGAGAAATGGAGAAACGGCAGTTAAAAAAAATAAAAGCTGAATTTCCTGAAATTTTTAATCGATATCCCAAGTTTTCAAATTCATTGAAATGCAATTTTGATGAAAGTGATTTCATTCACGTTGGATTAAACAATGATAAAGTCGAAGAATTTGAAACCACCTCTGGTATAAAAATGCCAAAAGATATTGCGGAATTTTTTCAAACAGTGTCAGCAATCTCTATAGAAGGTATTAGAATCGAATTTGAAAATATATATCCTCTTGAGTTTTTGGATAAAAAATATTATGTTCTTGGTGAGTTTTGGAAAGAAGCTGATGGGGACTTGGTTTTATGGGATACTTCTGAATCTAATGATCTAACAAAAATATATTATTATGCCCATGAACAAAACAAAATAAAACTTCTTACAAAAAGTTTCGAAGATTTAATTGAGAAAGAGTTTGCAAATTACAACAAGAACTTGTGAAGTGCCAACTCACGGACCACTGATAAGCTCAAATCGGTTGTTATTACCGTTCTGCTTGTTGCTCTCTTCATCATAAGTACAAATACGCTTGATCTGGATTTGAACAAATTCGTATCCCGATTAAACATCGCCGGAATGATCCTAAGCAATCTGATGCGACGGTCCAATGGAGACTGCCAACACCAGGCTGAATGAAAAGAGTGTGACTGTGAGGACCTGTCCGGTCGATGGGATATCGACCAGCATCTCTAACAGAACCAGCAGGAGGACGAGTTTGAGTATCATTTTGCATTTCTAACATCCTTTCTTCTATACCCTATCAAGTCATCTCGGCAAGTGCAGACATTGGTCCATGCCAAGAGTGGCCTCCTTGACGACAGAACTCACATCGTAGTTGCCGACATGATCAGCATTTGGTAGAAGAAGTCGGGCATGTAGGGTTTGTTTTAAAGGAAGTCAGAACTATATATTCGCAAAATTTGTCATGTTACTATAATAGAAATAGTCAGGATGAGGAGGAACGCAGTCATGACAGATTATAATCAGCTAGTTTTCGATGCATTGCCGCCCAAAGGGAGTAGCAGAGAGAAGGCTATCTCGGAGCTCGGAGCTACCGAGGCGCCTGAGCTGTTGCATCTGGCTAGTACAGAGCGCGGGAAGAGTAAGCTTGCCGCCCAGAAGGCACTGGCTAAGATTGATTATGAACCGGCTACAGCTTATTGGGAAAAGCTATTAAAGTCACCTCAAAAATGTGAAAAAATATTAAACCACACATTCTCGAATACAGTGTCGGATCTGCTTGCTGATCGATTGCGAGCTTTTTTGCATACGTTTATGGAAAAGAAGCCTGGCAGCAAGATCAGCTGGGAAGAGCATGAAACACTGCTTGCCTTACTTGGCATGATGCCGGGAAAAGCGAGTGAGAAGATGCGCGAGGTGTATGAGCTTGCAGCAGAGCATATCCAGAAGGTTTCAACATTTAAGCGCGACAGCGAGGTACTAGAGTTAACTCACAGAGATACTGCTTCATTTAATATAAGCGATACGTTGAATGGTGTGACTTTAGAGCAAGCCTTTCCTATGATTTTGGCTGGCTCTATTTTGATGGATGGAGATATTAGGCTTCAAGCGCTTGCTTGCAAGCTATTTGAACAATATGGGGGAGCCTGGCTGTCTCCTGTCTTTGCCTCTGCGCTTCTAACCAAGCCTGCTGGCGATGTTTTCGAGGCCTTTTCACCGTATTACAAAGACCCGGTGGCGCAGTGTTTTATTTTGAACGTGCTAGGTACGGTGAAGTTTGATACTAAGCCAAGCCGGCATACGTTTAGGTTTGGCTGGGGTCATATGATTAGGGATGATACATATTTTTCACTTACCCCGCTGCTATTTGAGGATTTGGATGTGCGCTGGATAGAACTTTTGGCAGCTGATCCGGAGAAGAAAAAGCTAAGCGGTCTTATTAAAACGAGCTATTATGTTGGACAAGTAACTGGAGAATTTGATGATGTGCTAGGTGACCTGCTTCCGCTAAATAATAAAATTTGCTGCCAAAAGGTTCAATCGTATTTTCTGAAAAGAGCGATTCTAGATGATGGAATTGGCGCGACATATGTTGGTATTTTGTATCGGATAGGTTATGAGGACGTTGAATCGATTCTTATGAAAAAATGGTCCCAAAAGGAAAATGCAACCTCTATTTGGAATGTGTCCAGTGATTTGCAGTCATTTACCCATTGGCCAGCCCAGAAAAGAGCAACACTTTTTGAGCAGGTTGGACATTTGGTTCAGGACAAGAAATTAAATATAAGCTATTGGAAGACGGACACGGCCGAGGATCTGAAGAACAAGCTACTCAAGTAGCTTCGGGAAATTCTATGAGAACATTTGGTTAAGAGGTGCAGTGTCCAGCATAAGGGTGTTCAACCGGTAGGAGGAAGTATGAATAATAAATGTAGCGAATTCATTAGTTGGACTAAAGATAATGGATGGTATATAGCTGATAAATTCGAATATGGATTAAATTTAAATGATAGTATAGCATCAAGGTATAAAGAAATTCCAGAAGGTTATCTAGAATTTATAAAAAGGGTTAAAGAATGCATAACGCCTAGTGAGAAAACATGGTTTATATGTGAGGATGAGTATAATAATAACTCGGATACTGCATTTAAATGGAATGAATTTGAAGTGCTAAGCTTAGAAGCAGCAGAGAATGATGAGGATTGGAAATCAGAAATAACTTCATGGTGGGATAAATATCTACCCATAGTTATGTCAGTTGATGATGGATATTCATTCTATGCAATAGATTTAACGAATGATATAGGTGCTATTGTACAAGGATCTGAGCCTGAATTCGAAGAGGTAGAAAAAATAGCAAATAGTCTTGAAGATTTTTTTCAATTAATCATGTCTAATACAATAAAGATGCAATAGAAAAAATGCATATATCAACTATTTAGAATGGAGGTAAGTAAGTTGAGAAAAAAGATGCTGAAGCAATGCCTAGAATGCGGGAAATCTGTTGGTTTAAACGGAATCTGTTATCGCTGTCGAATTAAGAATCAACGGGAAGCCTACCAGGCTATGAGCAGAGAAGAAGTGGAGAAAATGGTCGAATCGATCATCTCGAATATTGAAACGATCGGTGAGTGGGATCAAGTCTATCAAGACTTCAATGCGTTGCTCGGCTATCACGATATCAACACTGCGCGAATTGCACAAGCGGCGTTCGACAAGGGGATCTTCTATCCAGCCACGCTCTATCGGAATGCTTCGCACGAGGTACGGGATCAGCTGCTCGCGCGTCTTTTTGATCCTACATGTGAAGAAGCAGGTCATTTGCTACTCTGCCTCGCCCTGCAAGGCGATGAAGTTGTTCAGGAAGCATTCCTGAAGCTGGAGAAAAATCCGTTACCTTGGCGCAGCAAGCTGTATGTGAATCCGTCTGTCTATGCCCATTATGGTGGCTGGCATTTCGATGAGCGGGGAAATCGCAGATCATTGAGCTTCGAGAGATGCTACACAATGTTGTCAGGAGATAGCGTCGATCAGGCAGTGAAAGCGGGTCAATTATTGGAGCAACACTGTCCACATTGCGGTTGTCAGTTGGTCGATGTCCTGCGGCTGGACGGTCTTGATGAGCGATTTTCTTTTCTGAAGGTTGATGGAGTGCTGGCCATTCCCATCTGCCCGAATTGCATCAAATTCACTGAAGAGACGTTCGTGTGCTATCACGAAAATGGCCGTAGTAAGATCATTCCTTATGAGCCACCCTTAACGGAAAATTATTGTTCGGAGGCAGAACTCTTGGAGATGAGCAGGAATCAGCTCACACTTAGTGCCGAAGTAGTCCCATTGCATTATGCCAGCGGTGGTGATGAGGTCATCACAATCGGCGGCTTGCCGGATTGGGTGCAGGACGCGGAATTCGCGACATGCCCGGACTGCGATAAAACCATGAAATTTCTCGCAGCGCTTCCATGGAACGCATTGATGGATGGCTCTGAAGGTACGTTATATATCGAGATTTGTACGGATTGCCGTACACTGTGCCTGTTCCATCAACAGACATAAGGAGACTTGGGTAAAATCGGAAGGGGCGAAATGGTGGACAATAAATTACTAGACAATCTGGAGCTGTTGACAGAAGCCTATGCCCAGACAGACCGAACACCGGAATCGGAGGAAGCCATCCTTGCTTTTGAGGAAAAATACGATTGCCGGCTGCCCCCAAGCTATCGTTGGCTCCTCCTCCATTTTGGCTCCTGCCATTTTCTCGATCCATGGATTGATTCGATCCGTGATTTGGACTGGGCCTATCCCTCTTTTGTGGAAAACTACAAGGAGTATGAGCGGGCGTACGAGCTAGCTCCCCGCCGCCTTTTCCCTGTTGGCGGCATGGGAGATGGCAGCACGGTTGTGGAAGATTTGGGGACAGGACAGTTGTTGATTTTGCTCCATGACTGTGCCGGGGATGATCCTTTTGAGGAATTGGCGGGTAGTTTTGATAAGTTGATTTTGGAACAGATCAGCACGGTTCAACCATTTTGAAGAGTAGAAATGAATCGGATTTGATAGGGCAAAATGCTAAACGAGAACATCGACGAGGTGAGCGCGATGAAACAAGTGGAACAGCAAGATTGGGAATTTCTATTCCATGGAAGTGTTGAGGATGTTGATGCATTTTTGAAAAGGCATCCGTCTTTCTTGAATTTCTAATCGACCTTAACGATTTGCTCCAGAAACAGTTTGACAATACCTATGTGAATTTGGCAACTAGCTGATTTCAGGAAACGGGGAAGCTGGATTACGGTCATGAAGATGAGAAAAAATCTCTTCTAACTATCCGTTCATTCGCAGCCGATGAAGCGTCCTTGCGCTTGATCTTGCGTTATCTGACGGATATTCGGGATGAAGTGCCGGATGAGGATGGTGGAAGAGAAATCGTGGAGCTGTGGCGCGATTCTCCGAGCTGGGAGGCATGGAGGGTGCATCTGGAGCAGCTGATTATGAAAATAGAACAACGCTTAATCGCGTGAGGTGGCAGCACCGTGCACATTGAGAAGTGGTGGGGAAATTTGGTTGGCGGGACAGACGATTCGTTATTATTGGTAGATTACTTTGAAGAACTGCCGAAGTCTATAATCTCTTTGGATGAAGTTTATCGAGATCTTGGTCTGGATACCATTTTTCAAGAAGGTAATTTGAAACAAGATGCTGCTATGGGATTTGAGATGACTATTAATGGAAGTCTTGTTCATGCAGAGATGGATATTGCAAGTGCAGCTGTCATTGACTTAGCAGCGATTGTACTTGAGAGCCTAAACTGCGGTTTTGTTGATTTGCAAGACTTGGATGATGTGAGGAGCGAGAAGCGGATTGTCATCCAGGCGACGAAGCAAGATCTGGCTCTTCTTTGCAGGGTACTTGAACAATTTGCCGAAGACCCGTTTGCCTATGATTTGGCAGAGTTTGTGCCTGTGGAAGATATGCTGGAGCTCGGGCAAGCCGCGCAAGAAATAGCGAACGAGTTGAAAAAATGGGAGGAGTTAACATGAGTTATGATTTGATGACTTTTGAGACGAGCCAGGCGCCACAGGAAAAAGAGGCATTTATGACATGGTACGAGAAGCAAGTGGAGTGGAAGGAAGGGCATGGCTACAACGATGCTAGGGTTTGTTCCCCAGCTTTGCAGAACTTTTATAACGAGTTGACAGAGTCGTTTCCCAATATGAATGGTAATATCGATGATGACACGATAGATGCCATGGAGGAGGCGGGAACCGATAACCGCTTAACGGATTATGGGCTGGGTACGGCGGTTATTTATGCTGCTTTTGCCTGGTCGGTTGCCGAGGAAGCCTACACAACGATGCGAACAGTAGCCCAGAAACACAAGGTTGGATTTTTCGATGTGAGCGGTAGTGAAGGCGAAATTATTTTTCCATGACAGCCCAATCTTCTACAGCGACATCGTGGAGGAATAGTGGAGACAACGGGTTATTCACACCATTCTAACTCGCAATTTCCGTTCGCTAAAAAATTTGGTACATAAGGGGTTATCGGTATTTTGGAGGTTTTCATTTACCTCCTTTCGGCTCGTATAACCCCTAATTCACACACCCGTAAAGCTTGGGCAAAATCTGCTAGCAGATCATCGACATGCTCAAGCCCAACCGAAAACCGCAACAGTCCGTCTGTGATTCCGCGCTTTTCGCGTTCAACCTTTGGCATAGCCGCATGGGACATTTGTGCAGGGTGTGAAAGGATGGATTCCACGCCTCCGAGACTTACAGCAAAAACGGGTATTCGTAGGTTTTCGACAAAAGTTTTTGCTGTTTCCCTATTCGGCAATCGGAACGAAAGGACAGCCCCAGCTCCTGTTGACTGCGCAGCATGAATCGAATGGCCAGGATGACTGACTAATCCAGGATAAAACACCTGTTCAACTAACGGATGGACATCCAAATAGGAGGCGATTTTCTGTGCGGATTCGGATGATTGTGTTAAACGGACGCCTAACGTTTTGATGCCTTGGATGAGCGAATAGGAATCCTGCGCGCCTAAAATGGCTCCGAATGAATTCTGGATGAAAGCCAATCGATTACCAAGTTCTTCATCTTTCGTTACCGCGATTCCAGCGATGATGTCGCTATGTCCCGATAAAAATTTAGTCGCACTATGAAGGACAATGTCGACACCTAGTTCAATTGGGCGCTGATAAAGGGGTGTCATGAACGTGTTATCAAGAAATGTTAAGCAATCATTGGCTTGTGCAATTTTGACGATTTCTCTAATATCCGCAATGCCTAAACGTGGATTCGATGGTGTTTCGATGTAAATCACTTTCGTATTCGGTTGGATTGCTCGGACTGTTTCCTCTAAATTCGCAAGGTTGACAAATGTATGCTCGATACCGAATTTCGTCAAGACTTGTGTGATGAATCGGTATGTCCCGCCGTATACATCTTCGGTCACAACAATATGATCACCGGCTGAAAGGAGCATGAAAGCAGAAGAGATGGCCGCAATTCCAGAAGCGAACGCTAGCCCCCTTGCGCCACCTTCTAATTCGGCAATCGTTAGTTCCAATGCATGCCTTGTCGGATTTCCTGAACGACTATAATCATACGGTCCGAACTGATCGAAGCTTTCCTGGTGAAATGTTGAGGATAAATAGATTGGGACATTAACTGCACCTGTTTTCTGTTCGAAATTTTCAAGGGTTGATGCATGGATGATTTTTGTTTCCAATCGATCTTTGTACAAGCTCATGGCTGGTAGACCTCACTTTCCAATGCTGCAAATACTTGATCCAAGTCTGCAATCAAATCTTCTACCTGTTCCACCCCGACGGAAAATCGCAAAAGTCGGTCGCAAACACCGCGTCGTATCCGTGCTTCCAATGGAATATCCGCATGTGTCTGTGTCGCAGGATAGGTTATGAAACTTTCAACCCCTCCGAGACTTTCAGCAAACGTAATGAGTTGAAGATTTTCTAGAAATGGTCCAACCCACTCACTTTCCTTAAGTCGAAACGATAGCATACCGCCTTGTCCTGCATAAAGAACGTCCGTCACCATAGATTCCTCTTCCAAATACGCTGCGATTATTTTTGCATTTGCATCATGTTGTTGCATCCGCAAGTGAAGTGTCTTCAATCCTCTAATCACTAACCACGAATCAGAAGGGGAGAGGACCGCACCAATTGCGTTATGGTTTTTCTCCAATTGTTCGCAAAGTTCTTTGCCTTTCGCAACGACGAGTCCAGCAAGCACATCATTATGGCCTCCAATATATTTCGTCGCACTATGAAGAACGATGTTTGCACCCTGTTCGATTGGCCTTTGGAAAAACGGCGTTAAAAAGGTGTTATCTACGACGAGTAGCAAATTATGCTTGCGTGCCAGTTCTGCATACTGTCCGATGTCAATCAGCTGCATCAACGGATTCGTTGGCGTTTCAATGAAAATCGCACGTGTTTTCTCGGTTATCAACTTCTCAACGCCATTGACATTCGTGAAATCTGTGTACGTTGTATGAATGGAATAAAAATCGGAATAATAGTCAAGTAACCGGTATGTTCCGCCGTAAATGTCCTCCGGAACGATTAACGCATCCCCTGAGCGGAACAGAGAGAGGACCAACTGAATGGCGGCCATCCCGGAACTACATGCGTACCCTGCATCTCCACTTTCCAAATTCATAATTCCTTCTTCCAAAATGGATCGAGTTGGATTTTTTGTTCGTATATAATCATAGCCGGTGGACTTGCCAATTCCATCGTGTTTAAAGGCCGTCGATAAATAAATGGGTGGATTGACAGCACCTGTACTTGAATCACCACGATTTCCTAATTGCACTAACATTGTTGCTAAACGCCTCTTTGTCATCGTTATCATCCTTTCGTTATGAAATAAAAAGAGGACCCGCTATAAGAAGAGGGCCCTCAATAAGTTTTGAAGTCAATCTTCTTATCTTCAAGACGTCCCCGTCTATTGGAATTAGCACCATACCTAAAATATAGGCTGGTTGCTGAGACATCATAGGGCCAATCCCTCCGTCTCTCACGATAAGAATAAAACTATTCAATTGTTTGAAAAGATTAATTTATCCAATATTATCATGTCAATACTATGAATGCAAGTAGTATTTTCCAAAGTTGAATTCCAACTAAAGCATTTTTATTTTGATTAAGTAAAAATGTGATACATAAAAAAACTTTTTTTGGCAAGTCTATATTTGAATGCAAATGAAGGAGGAATAGCAATGAAAAAAATACAGATGTTTACAATGATCTTTCTTGTTGCAGTGTTATTAATGGGATGTGGAATGGGAGCGAAGAAAGTTGATAACGCAACGACGACCCCAGAGACAAATGTGGGTACAACAACAACACCTGAAGTTGTGGACAAGAGCACAGTCCCGAATGAAAGTAATAAGTCTGATTTAACGACTACCAATCAGTCTAAGCTGGAAGTAGCTGATGAGGCTGCGACCCGTATTACTGAATTAAAAGAAGTAGACAGTGCAACCGTTATCGTTACAGATGAAAACGCATATGTTGCAGCCGTTTTAAAGGATAATAAAAATGAAAAAGTAGCGAAGGACTTAGAGGACAAGATTGCAGAAAAAGTAAGATCTACGAACGCGGTTATCAAGAACGTCTATGTGTCGGTGAATCCTGAATTCGTGAAAAGGATGACGGAATATGGCACGAAAATTAATGAAGGGAAACCAGTAGAAGGGTTTTTTGAAGAGTTTTCCGAAGCCATGCGGAATGTGTTTCCTACTGCACGCTAAAATTTTTTTCCTTTAAAAAAACAGATTAGACAACCTACTTGGGCTGTCCAATCTGTTTTTTGATTGTCACATATTATTCAACAAAGTGACCACGTTGACGCATTAATTCACGATTCAAGTTAGGATTTTTTTCAAAAGCTGCTCGGCCATGTAACCAGAACAAATTGTTTAGAACAACGAGATCTCCTACAGGGAGTCCCAATTCAATCACGCTTGAATCATTCTCCATCGATGTTGATAAGTCACTTAAATAATGTGCCTGTTCAATTGTATCCGGATAAGCGAATTGATCAATATAACAGATACATGGTTTGTCATTGACTTTGAAGAATGTTTTACGTGCAACTTCTTGAGAAACATTTTTACTTTGGGGTGCTTTATACGTGAATTTATGGTCAGCGAGTGGCGTATTAGCAAACTTATCTAACTCATTCCAGTCGTCTAGATGTAACAAACGTGATTCGCCACCCACTGCATTTTCTTCAATCATTTTCATCATAAGAAGCCAATCTGTTGGCTCATCTACAAATGTACCGTCCGTGTGGAGTGTAAATAGTCGGTACGCTTGACGAAGATAAGAATCGCTTGAATCCGTGTCTTTTACCGAGAAGCGAGCGTAGTATTTACCTGACATAGAGTCGTGGTTTGGCATACCAAGAAGATGAGTAATTGCCGTTGCAAAAATCACATAATCATCAGTATCCTTCGTTACGCCTTCTAAGCCAAGTGTAAATCCACCCGTTTCACGATTATGAATGATGCTTCTAATGAGTTCACTAAAATCCTCACCAAGTTGATCTAAAAGAAGTGATGAAACGATAAGACGATGATAAGGAGTGTATTCCAAACTTTCGACAGAAACATTTTTTTCTTTCACTGTGTTCAAGAACCCTTGAATCGCTGTTTTTGAAATTTTTACATGGTACAGGCGATCCGACTGTGGGTGTACAGTTACCTCATACAATTCATTTTTTTGAACCAATTGTTGTGCTGTCTTTTCTGCGATACTCATAAAAAAATCCTCCTATAGTTTGTGGTTTAGGGAATGAAGATAAATACAAAAAGCCAATTGCAAAGTAACCTCCTTAAAAACGAGGTGTACAAGTGCAACTGGCGTGTATTCGCATTCTGGCTTTACGGGTATAAAGTCTCAGCAAATTATGCAGTCATCTATTCATTTCCTAATTGTACTGTTATATGCATTATTCACGATTTTGAAAAGGTGTTTTCCAAAGGTGAATATCTATTTTACTAATTTCAAAGATATCACGGTGAACTGAATACGTCAACTAATTAGATTAATCTTTTTTCTTTTGGTCATCTTCATTAATTTGATTATAATGAAGGCTTAAATCTTTCAATGCGGCAACAAGTGCATTTGTTGCTTTACCTTGGTAATATTTTTTAATTGCGGCAGTTGGTTCGTCTATTCCATCTTTTAAACTATAGCCTGTTAATACTTGTTTGATAAATTCACGACCGTGATCTGTCACAAGTGTACAGGAAGCATCTATGATGACACCGTATTTTGTATCGACAACTGCTGTAATAGAAAGTGTATTAAAAACACTTTTTGCTGCCATTCCTTGTGGAAGACGAGCATGTCCAGCTAGAAAAATTGTTTTGCCATTGAACATCATGGTTTTTCCCTCCAATTAAGTTTTTAAGGTGTTACTTCAATTAAGTGAGATTGTACTGGAACCCGACGAACTATTTCTTTTCCAATTTCAATAGAAGCAGTGGCGGCAGGAGATGGGGCATTGCAAACATGAATGGTCCTTTTTCCAACGATAATTTGGAAATCATCGACCATATTGCCATCATCTCGAATCGCTTGTGCACGTACACCAGCAGGTGCTGGAATAAGATCATCTTGTTGAATCTCCGGGATTAGCTCTTGTAGACTCTTCGTAAAAAGTCTTTTACTAAATGAGCGTGAATACTCGCTCATTCCTTCTTTTGCGAACTTCCCAGCGAGCTTCCAAAATCCTTTATAAGTCAAGACTTCTGCCAAATCCCTTGCACTAAAATCAGTTTTTTTATAACCTTCACGCTTAAAACTTAGAACAGCATTTGGGCCTGCATCCACTTCTCCGTCAATCATTCGTGTGAAATGAACACCTAGAAATGGAAAATCAGGATTCGGCACCGGATAAATCAGGTGTTTAACAAGATGTCTTTTTTCCGGTTTCAACTTAAAGTACTCCCCGCGAAACGGAACAATTTTCATATCCGTTTTATAGCCAGCAGAGAAAGCAACACGATCACTATGGAGGCCGGCGCAGTTAATAACGACTTGTGCTTCAATTGAACCTTTACTTGTTTCGATTGTTACGCCATCTTGACGTTCGTCCATCTTATTAACTTTTGTACCTAGTCTAATTTCACCACCATTTTCACGGATAATATCAGCAAACTTCTCACTCACTTGCCGATAATTCACAATTCCAGCTGCGGCTACGCGAATTGCTCCAAGCCCATTTACGTGAGGCTCGATTTCTTTTAATTCGTCAGCAGAAATCCTTTCGATGGCCAATTCATTTTGAAGCCCTCTCTCATATAGATCATCAAGAAGTGGGAGTTCCTCCTGCTTCGTTGCAACAATAACTTTTCCACAAATATCATGCTCGATAGCATGTTCTTCACAAAATCGGACCATCGATTGACTTCCTTGTTTTGCAAAACGTGCTTTATAACTACCGGGTTTATAGTAAATCCCAGAATGAATGACACCGCTGTTATGGCCTGTTTGGTGAGAAGCAAGTGTGTCTTCTTTTTCAATCACGACTATTTTGGCATCGGGATAGCGGTTATAAAGTGCCATCCCTGTTGATAAACCTACAATTCCTCCTCCGACGATTACAAAATCATACATATGTGCATTACCTCCTTTTTATTTTGAGCGTTCTGTGTTCAATTGCTCCATGATGTAAATCAAGTTATTTTTCGTGTGTAAAATATGGTATTCAACGATTGAACGTAGTTCGGCAGGATCTCCGCGTAGAACGGCTTCATAAATCCGCCTGTGTTCTTCTTGTGTTTCACGGTAATAAGGCTTTAGTAGGTTAGGTGCGATTGGAGAAATGCCCAGTGTGTTAACCATTTTATGTGCACGTGGCCATTGACAACCTTGCCCAAGTAGCTCATGAAATGCTGCGTTCAAAGCGATGTACACTTCGTTTGTTTCATCTGATATTTCAAGATTCTCCATTTGAACTAAAATTTCTTTAAGCTGCTCTTTATCTTCTTCTGTTAAAAACGGAAGTGATTTTTCCACGACCAAACCTTCTAAAAGGGCTCGTACATGGAAAATCTCCTCAATGTCATCACGTGTAATGGGGGTTACAATCGCTCCTCTATTCGGCACCATTTCGACCAAGCCCTCAAGTTCAAGCTGGGTGAGCGCTTCGCGTATTGGCATCCGACTCACTTCAAGGCGATCCGCCCATTCTTCTTGGATGAGTCGCTCCCCTTTTTGTAGCGTTCCATCAAGAATGGCACGTCTAAGATTTTCAGTTACATAATGAACAATTGTAGATTTAGCTTGCTTAATGCGTTTTTTTTCAAGAGTCAAAATATTCACCTCAATCCATATTGGATACAATTTCCACCTTATCACAGCTTTTGAGTAGTTTCAACAGCTTTTTAAAGTAAACTTGAATCCAATCCTATGATTTTAGAAATGAATAGAACAGTAAACAGAATGCTCTGATTTACATTAATCCCTTCGAATTGAATATGAAACGCCATCAAATGGTTTCAAAGGTTATCTTTCTATGTTTACAAGTTCGTCATAATGTGATAACATTTTGAATAATGAATCATGACGAAACATTAGTTTCACATGATTGGCATTAAAGCCGACACTGCCTAATCTGTAGAAAATCTTTTCCGAGATTTCTAATCGCAGATAAAAAGCCAGTTCAATTTGACTTACAGCAAAACTGTAGTCTTTTTGAATTGGCTTTTTAATTTCAGTGAAAGGAGTGAGCGTGTGAGTGGGGCACTGGATACGATAAAGATCCTTGACTTATCACGAGTTCTTGCAGGTCCATATTGTACGATGATTTTAGGTGACCTGGGTGCGGAAGTGATTAAAGTTGAAGCACCTGGCGGAAGTGATGAAACCCGTAAATGGGGTCCGCCATTTCATAACGATGTAAGCGCTTATTATTTGAGTGCAAACCGTAATAAAAAAGCGATTTTTGCAGATTTAAAAACCGATGAAGGTATTGGAATCATAAAGACGCTGGTAAGTGAGAGTGATGTTATTGTTCATAACTTCAAAACGGGAACAATGGAGCGTTTTGGTTTAGGGTATGACACTCTTTTCGAGCTAAATCCCCGAATTGTTTATTGTTCGATTACGGGATTTGGAGAAACGGGCCCAAATCGTTATATGCCGGGTTATGACTTTGTGATCCAAGCGATGAGCGGACTCATGAGCATCACAGGAACCAAAGAATCGGGCCCACAAAAATTTGGAGTTGCAATTGTAGATGTTTTGACAGGTTTATACGCATGCATTGGAATTCAAGCTGCTTTGCTTGAAAGAGTGCGGTCGGGAGTAGGTCAGAAGCTGGATATTTCACTCTATGATTCTGCTGTGAGTTCATTAGTAAATGTTGGTAGTAACTATTTGATGTCCGAAGAAATTCCGACAGCTCTTGGAAACGCACATGCAAACATTGTTCCCTACCAAACATTCCAAACAAAGGATGGCGAAATGGTTATTGCCGTTGGAAATGATAATCAGTTTAAAGCATTATGTCATGTACTTAGTACGCCCAATTTGGCAATGGATGAACGTTTTAAGACAAATCCGAAACGTGTGCAACATCGAGAAGAATTGATTCCTTTGCTTCAACTGGTTTTCCTAACTAAATCTACAGCCTATTGGCAAGGAATGTGCCGAAATAATAATATCCCTAGTGGCCCTATTCAAAATTTGGAAGAAGTTATAAAAGATGTGCAGCTGCAATCACGTGACATGTTCATTACACGGGAGCACCCGACAGCAGGGACTATTCGGATGATTGGTAGTCCTTTGAAGCTATCACGGACGCCGATAAAAATTAACTACCATCCACCTGATCCTGGGGAGCATCATGATGAAATAATGGATCGACTGGGTCTGTATAAAAATAAGTAGTTTAAAAGGGAGATAGAATAATGAATTTTTCATTTTCAGAGGAGCAAGATATGTTGCGTAGCACAGTAAGAGGATTTGTGGATAAAGAAATCATGCCTCATATCGGAGCGTGGGATCGTGAAGGGAAATATGATCCAGCGATTATGCCAAAGCTTGCTGAGCTCGGAATAATGGGAGTTTGTATTCCGGAAGATTACGGTGGAAGTGGCATGGATTATAATTCGTTAGCGATTGTTTGTGAAGAATTAGAGCGTGGAGACACAGCTTTCCGAACAGCGGTCTCCGTACACATCGGTTTAAATAGCATGACGTTGTTGCAATGGGGAACAGAGGAACAGAAACAAAAGTATTTAGTTCCGCAAGCAAAGGGTGAAAAAATTGGTGCTTTTGGTTTAACTGAGCCTGGAGCAGGGTCGGATGTTGCTGCGATGCAATCTACAGCAGTAAAAGAGGGTGATCATTATATTTTAAATGGTCAAAAGACATGGATTTCCTTATGTGATGTTGCAGATAATTTCTTAGTATTTGCCTACACAGATGATAAGTCAAAAAAGCATAAAGGGATTTCTGCATTCATTGTAGAACGATCTTGGGAAGGTTTTTCTTCAAAAGCGATAACAGGAAAAATGGGAATTCGCGCAGGAAATACGGGAGAACTATTCTTCGAAAACGTAAAGGTTCCTAAAGAAAACTTACTTGGTGAAGAAGGCGAAGGATTCAAAATTGCAATGGCTGCGCTAGACAATGGCCGTTTCACTGTGGCGGCAGGAGCAGTGGGGCAAATTATGGCGTGTATTGAAGCGAGTGTTAGTTATTGTAATGAACGAGAAACATTTGGAAAATCCATAGGCAATCATCAACTTGTTCAACAAATGATAGCGAATATGGAAGCAGGCTTGCAGATGAGTAGCTTACTCGTCTATCGTGCAGGAGAATTGAAAAATAAAGGAAAACGTAATACGCGTGAAACATCACTTGCAAAATGGCAGGCCTGTGATTTTGCCAATAAGGCAGCAGATGACGCTGTTCAAATCCATGGTGCATACGGTTATTCCAATGATTACCCTGTTGAGCGTTATTTACGAAATTCCAAAGCACCTGTTATATATGAAGGAACACGTGAAATTCATACAATTATGCAGGCTGAGTATGTATTAGGTTACCGAGAAGATAGATTATTGAATAAAATGCTTCCTAGTTGGGAAGAACAGAAACCTGTGAAAACCTGTAAATCAGGTTGTAAAAACTGCTAACGACAGGTTTATTGGTTAAAACATCAGTCACTTCTTCAAATCTTCTATAAGGTTTGAAGGAGTGACTGTATGGCGTTAGACAGATAAACTTTATGCGGTTTTGAGTGTCTGCCAAGAAATAATGTTGTGCTGTATTATTAAGAAATCTCCGTTTTTTGCACTTCCGACCAGAAGGTAGAGTACTTAAGACCTGACGAATCAAAGGAGGATTATGAGATGAAATCGTTATTTAAACAACAATCGCAAAGGTTAGACACAGAAAAGTTCCTTTATATGGGGGAGCAGGTAGAAGGGAAAGTGGAAAACGGGGATTTATCTGCTCGTTTTTCTGTCGATTCAATCGAATCTGAGTTGCAGCCAATTGCCCGACAAATGAACAAGCTATTAGATTTGGTGAGTGTAAAATCAATGAACGTTGCAATTAGTATTGAATTATTAAATAAAGAGGCAAGGATTGGATTATGGGATATGTTTATTGACTCAAGGGATCCTGTGAATCCACATAATACGTTTATCTGGTCCAATCAGTTTAGAAGTATCCTTGGTTTTGAAGGTGTTCATGACTTTCCGAATACACTCGACAGCTGGGTTGTACTTTTGCATCCAGAAGATAAGGATCTCGCTATTAAATCATTTGAACAACATATGTTGGACAAAACTGACCGAACACCTTATGACGTGGAGCATCGGTTGAAAAACAAAAATGGGGAATATCGCTGGCATCGTGCAATTGCTTTAACAGTTCGAGAGGCAGATGGTACACCAATCCGAGTTGTTGGCGCTAATATCGATATTCATAAAGCGAAACTGGAGCGCCTAGCCCTTGATGATGTTTTAACGCGATTTGAACTCATTAATGCCGCTCTTAGCAAAAATATTGAAACGGTGGAAGCTCCATGGGAAATGATTATTTTAACTGATGAACCACTGAATGAACAAAACCAGTTCTGGTGGTCACCACAAGTTCGTAAAATGCTGGGTTTCCAAAACGAGAGAGACTTTCCGAACCTGTTAAGTAGTTGGAGCGATCTTATTCATCCTGATGATAAGAGCATTGTTTTTAGTGTTTTGAAAAATCATGTCATCGATCGTTTAGGTCAGACACCGTACGACATTCAATATCGTTTAAAGCATAGAGACGGACACTATTGCTGGTATCATTCGAATGGGGAAACGTTAAGAGATTCTTTAGGGAAGCCAATCCGGGTCGCAGGTACTATTCGTGATATTACGAAACAAAAAGCTAAAAAAGAATTGGAGGCAGATATTTCTGAATATACGACCGAATTTTCACATTCAGCTGAGCAATTAACGACATCCGTTCGCTCTTTCACTGAACGGATTCAGGACATGGCAGATACATACAAAGAAACCGTTGCGATTGCTGATAAAATGAACACTCATGCGCAAGATACAAAAAACGTGACCAGTCTCATAAAAGACATCGCAAACCAGACTAATTTGCTGGGGTTAAACGCTGCCATCGAGGCTGCTCGAGCAGGAGATCTTGGAAAGGGGTTTAATGTAGTCGCTGAAGAGGTGCGTTCACTCGCTATCAGTAGTTCAAAAGCAGTGGATGAAATTGAAGCAACAATTGACAAAGTGACTAATGCAATTGACTTAATGCTCACTCAAATTGGTACGGTCAATAAGATGATTGGCGACCAAACTGACCAAGCTGAAACGATTCAGCGTTCAACAGAGAGCATTCATGAAAGTACAAAGACGCTCGTTGATCTGATTAATAAAATCTGAATTGACGAAGGATCAACTGGATATATCAAATCGTTATTTGACTATATAAGTTGAACGAAATATCAACGGCCCATTTATACTTGAATAGTTGAAACAAACGCGTCAAACAAGCATATGTAGAATCAACAAAAGTGTAAAACTTAAATTCAACTTATATAAGTGCATATACTAACCACATAAAAGTACAAAAGTGTGGCTATAGTTAGAAAATAAAGAATTGACTTATAACTATAATTGTTATAGAATAGGAAATGTGAATAATGACTCCGCATTAAAAGTAGTTAAGCACTGCTTATTTACCGCGAAGCATTGAATGTGTCGACTAATAAATAACTGTAGAATCTGCGAAATAAAAGTGGATCATGACCAGTTAAGCTATTCATTGTACTTATGTACAATTGGATGACTTAGCTGGTTATTTTTACGTTAAATGAAGACGCTTTCATAATTAGAAATCATAGGGGAGGGATATAATTCTAGTTTGAAGTTAGTAGTCATGTAATTTCATATTTTTTTAAAAACAGTAGACTCGCAATTTAGAATACTCTTTCAGGAAAAGGGGAATAGGAGATGATGATATGACAAAAATAGTAAATCAGCCTATTAAAGAAGAGGAAACGAAAGATGATTTTGCATTAGAAAAGGTTCCGTTAAAAGGAAGAAGTATGAGTTGGGTTAGCCTTACCAATGTCGCACTAGGCGTCGCAACGGCAATGTTATTTATGCAAATGGGAAGCCTAATGGCACTTAACTTTGGTGCGATGAATGCATTACTTGCCGTTATCTATGCGACAATCTTAGGAGGCGCTCTAGGAATAGGAATTGCCTATTTCGCAGCGAAAACAGGTATGAATGTAAACTTAATGGCACGGGGTGGAGGGTTTGGCTATATTGGAGCTTCCATTACATCATTAATCTATGCGTTAAACTTTATTATGTATTCTGCGATTGAGGGTGCGATTATGGCATTTGCAGTCCATGAATATATTAAAGTCATACCAGTTTGGGCTTTAATGGTCTTCTTTGGATTAATCGTTATTCCGCTTAATTGGTTTGGAATAAAGCAATTGGACAAACTGCAAAAATGGTCAATGCCAATTTTTGTTATATTATTTATTTCTGGAGTTATAGCAGCACTGAAAATAACGCCATTCTTTACTGGAAATGTGTGGACATACCTACCAGAAGGAACTAAAGTGGGCGGAGTAGGCTTGATTGCATGTATCGGAATCATGAATGGACTAGTTGGGATTTTGGCACTTCTTGTATCAGACTACGCAAGATTTATTAAAAAAGAAGAGTTTAAAATAGGTGTGTTTGCTGTAGGATTCCTCCCGCAATTTGTAGCTTTCCTTCTAATGGGTGCTATAGGTATATGGTTTGGTGTCCGCATAGGTGAACAAAACCCGGGAATCTACTATGTGCAGCTTTTAGGGATAGGTGGAGCTGCATTCACAATCCTAACCCAACTAAGGATCAATATCACTAATTTGTATAGTGGTTCTTTATCACTTGCAACATTCTTTGAAAACGTCTTTACGTTTAAACCTGGACGAAAATTTTGGGTTGCCTTTACTTCAATTGCTGCAATTTTCTTAATGCTAGGCGGGGTATTAGATCATCTTAGTAGTTTGCTAACATTCCAAGGTGTTTTCCTTCTGTCATGGGCGGCAATCTTAGTTACAGATGCATGCGTAATAAAGAAGTTACTTAAGATTGGTCCTCGATATTTTGAACATAGGAAGGAATACTTGTATGCGTGGAATCCAGTTGGAACTATTTCGTTAATTGTAGCTAGTTTAATAGGATCTATTGCCGCATTCGGTTATATGGGTGAATTCTTACAAGCTTTTGCTGCATTTATGGCGGCCGGAATTGCTTTTGTCTTAGCGATTATTCTCGCGATAATGACGAAAGGTAAGTATTACATTAAGAAGGAAGCTAGTGATATTACGCATGATGAGTATATTGCGTAAATGCTAAAGGAACCATCAAAACATTTACTATTTCCATTAAGTTCAATAATTAGAAATTAAAGAATTGACTTACAATAAAACTTGTTATATAGTAATTATTATCAATAATGACTTCGTTAAAAAGGTAGTTAGACACTACTTGTACACCGCGAAGCATTCAAGGGCAAGTTGTTAATTAACTGTTGAATCTGCTGAATAAAAAAGTAGATCGGGGCCAGTTAAGTTACTCAATGTATTATTGAGGGGCTTAACTGGCTATTTTTCGGTTGGTTTGAAAGCGTTTGCAAAAAAGAGATAAAGGGAGAGGAATGGATTGACAGATTATCGTTTCGCAGTTGATGTTGGAGGAACATTTACAGATGTGTTTGTTTTCGATGAAAAGAATAAAAAAATGTTTATTACAAAAGTATCATCTACACCATCAGAACCCGAAAAAGGAATACTAGCAGCAGTTAAAAGTACAGGGTTATCAGGAAAGGATATTCTACAGTTTTCACATGGTACTACAGTTGGAACGAATGCATTGATTGAGCGGAAGTTACCTAACACTGCGCTTGTAACAACAAAAGGATTTCGAGATGTAACTGAGATTCGTGATGGAACAAGATTAGACTTATGGGATGCGTATAATGACGTGGCACCACCTTATATTAAGCGACGTAACCGATTCGAAGTAACAGAAAGAATGGACTATGCAGGAAATATATTAGAGGAAATCAATGAGGAAGAAGTACGAGCTTTAGGTGCTAAGTTAAAGAGGCGCGGTGTTGAATCTGTTGCGATTTGTTTTATAAATGCTTATAACAACGGGGAAAACGAAGCAAGGGTAAAAGAAATTCTTCAAGAAGAATTGGGAGACGTTTTTATTTGTGCATCAAGTGATATTTTACCTGAAATTTTTGAACATGAAAGAATGAGTACAACAATTGTAAATGCCGTCCTCGGTCCAACGGTAAGTCATTATATTCAAAAGCTTGAGGTGGAGATGAAAGGTTTAGGTTATGAGGGGGATATTTTAGTTCTTCATTCTGGAGGAGGAGTAATGACTTCGGAAACAGTTCCACGTTATTCTGCTCGCATGGCCAGTTCTGGGATTGCAGCAGGTGCAATTGCAAGTAAATACATTGCAAATTTATGTGGACATGAAAATGCAATTGGTTTTGATATGGGTGGAACGAGTACTGATATCTCATTAATGTATGAGAATGAATTAAGGATAACGAAAGATTGGTATATTGAATATGGCTATCCAATCGGATTTCCAAGTATAGAAATACTAACAATTGGAGCCGGAGGAGGGAGCATCTCTTGGATTGACGAGGGAGGGTCTCTACGGAATGGGCCACATAGTGCTGGGGCTGAGCCAGGTCCAGCTTGTTATGGACTCGGTGGTGTAGAACCAACGAATACCGATGCAAATATAGTTCTTGGAAGATTGGATACAAAGTTGCTTGGCGGTCAAATGATATTAGATAAGGAAGCTTCATTAAAAGCGGTGTATGACTACATAGGAGATCCATTTAATCTAGATGTAGCAGAAGCAGCGAACTCAATTTTAAAAGTTGCAAATGCAAATATGTGTGATGCGCTTCGCTTAATATCAGTGCGTCGGGGCTATGATCCACGTGATTTTGCGCTTGTTGCATTTGGCGGTGCTGGTGGTCTTCATGGGGCTTATTTGGCAAAAGAAATGGACATTCCAACAGTTATTATTCCACCGCATTCCGGGGTAGCAGCTGCGATGGGCTGCTTGATGGTTGACGTTCAACATGATATCACAAAAACATATTTGGTAGATGCAAAGAGTGTTTCAATTGATGCATTAGAGGCCGAGTTTGCTGAAATGGAGAAAGAAGCGAAAGCACTGTTAGAAGAAGAAAAAATTGATGAAAGTGCTATGAACTTTATTCGTTATATTGATATGAGATATGCGGGTCAATGGCGTTCGTTGGCTATTACACTTGGGCGAACACTCGATTCAATTGAAGGTGCGCTTGAACAATTCCATCAGGAACATGAACGTGAATTCGCTTTTTCTAATAAAGATCAAAGTGTAGAGATATACGGATTACGAGTTGCTGCAATCGGTACGGTAGAGAAACCTCAACTTCCAAAGAAAATTATACCTGGAACAGTAGACTTGGCATTTAAGGAAGCGCGGCCTGTTTACTTTGAAGAGTCAGGTGGTTTTGTAAATACACCTGTCTACCAAAGAGAGGATATCCCTACGGAGGTGGAGATAGAGGGACCCGCAATTATTTCTCAGTTGGATTCAACGATTGTAATACCTCCTCATTTCACAGCAAAAGCGGACGACTACAGAAATATCATTATTCATTATAGTAAGTAAAAAGGAGAATAGAGATGACTACTACACAAGAATTATTTCAGAGTAAATTAGATCCAGTAACTTTTGAAGTGTTAAGAAACGCATATGTGAACTTAGTTGACCAAATGTCGGAACAAGTGTTAAGAACCTGTTATTCTTTTGTAATTTATAATCGTGATTTCAGTTCCGCACTTTGTGATGCACAAGGAAATACAATTGCCCAAGGAACGCAGGATATTTCCGTTCATGTCGGAACCCTTCATTTAACAGCAAAGGCAGTCATTGAAGATTTTGAAGGAGATATCCATCCTGGAGATGTGTTTTTAGTCAATGACCCTTATAGGGGAGGGACTCATTTTAGTGATACAAGAGTTGTTCTTCCTGTATTTCACAGGGGTGAAATAATTGCCTATATGCAAGTAAATGGTCATTGGGCAGATATGGGTGGTTCAGTACCAGGATCTTTTGATATAAAAGCGAAGGACCATTATGGAGAAGGAATGAGAATTCCTCCAGTACGAATTTATAGCAAAGGCGTTTACTTAAAAGATGTAGCAAATCTCCTTGTATCCAATATGCGTGTACCTGAAGAACGATTAGGAGATCTACGGTCGCAAGTGGAGGCAACGAAAGTAGGGGAACGACAACTTCTTGCTTTGATTAAAAAATATGGGGTTGAAACAGTTTTAATCGCTTTTGATGAAGTGCAAGATTATGTAGAACGTGTAACAAGGGCTAATGTGAAAAATTTACCCGATGGAACATGGGAATCGACAGACTACATTGATATGGATCCAGAAGTTGGGGATGGATTGATCCCAATCAATGTGAAAATGACAATTAAAGATGATGAGGTATTTTATGATTTAAGCGGTTCACACTCCTATATAGGGTGCTTTTTAAATGCGGGATATGGTGCTTCGTTATCCGCCGCCTATGCCGGTACAAAGACATTTTTTCCGGAAATCCCACTAAACTCAGGGTTTTACCGGGTTGTCCATGTCGAATTACCGGAGAATTCAGTTGTCAATGCTCCTTGTCCAATTGCTGTTACAGGCTTCTGTTCGGGAGCCTATGAGAAAATCATGAATGCTTGTTTTGAATTATGGTCTTCGATTCTCCCAGAACGAGCACTAGCCTGTTCATTTAACTTGGAGTACTTACTAGTAGGCGGTTGGGATACAAGAAAGGAAGAACAAAAGTATTTTATGTGGTATGACTGGATGGCGGGCGGTCATGGAGGTAGAAATAATCGAGACGGTGCAAACGCTTTATCACCGGTGTTTGGTGTCGGTTTGAGTATTCAATCTTGTGAGGGGCAAGAAAGGTTATCTCCTGTTGTAACTACCAAACACGAAATTATGATGGATTCTGGCGGTCCTGGTGAATTCCGTGGCGGATGTGGTGTTGAAAAAGGTGGAGTTTTAACGGCAGTTGCCGATACGGTTATGTCTTATTGCTGTGATCGTTCAAGATCTATTACTTGGGGAATTTCTGGTGGGTTGCCCTCCTCCCCACATGGTGCTTGGTTAAATCCAGAAAAAGATAGTAGAGAGTTTTTAGGAGCCATTTTCTCTAATGTCAAAGTTAAGAGTGGTGACTCATTTATGAGACCTTCGGCGGGTGGTGGTGGCCTTGGTGATCCACTAAAACGAAACCCGAATGCGGTGTTGGAGGATGTTATTGACGAATACGTTTCAATTGAACGAGCGAAAAAAGACTATGGTGTTGTGATTTCTGAAATTGATCGGGATTTAGATCTTTTTGAACTTGATGAACAAGCGACAGTATTAGCACGAGAGTATATCCGGTCTAATCGTAAGGCGTGGCTACGGGAAGATATTGAAAAAGTTGCAAGTATGTATTCATCGGGAGAGATTGACAAACTTGATTTGATTAGAAAATATGGTGTCGTCTTCGATTATGAAAAGAATGAAATTTTACCGATTTCTACGGGACAATATCGGGAAATGCTTGAAGAAAGAATGGTTCCTCACTGGAGTTAAGGTTTTTTAACTTCATTCGGCAGAATTTTACCACTTCAATAAGTGGTGAGAGTTTGCAAAGAGTGTAGACAATTCAGTGGGGGGTTCAAACCCCTGCTGAATAAAGTTAAAGCCTCCGGCGGATGCCACGGATTTTGAAAGGAGTGAACTGAGCAAGCTCAATTCAAAATCCGGGCGCAAATACGCCGAGCCGTATTTGATTGGGATAGTCCCTCATACAATTTCGATTTGTTTGAGCGACTATAGTATGCATATTAAGAAATTTCAGAAACCCATTGACAATAACAAAAGATATGGGTATATTTATAAATATAGTTACTGAATTAACTGCCAAATCTAGCAGACTTTATTGATAAGATAGAGCTAACATTAGATAAGAGCCAGTTATATAGACAAGGTTTATTTATTAATCCTTTTGTCGATATAATGGGCTCTTTTTTAGTGTATAAAGAAACTATTTTATCATTTGAAAGATAGTCAATCGTTCAGCTTTATTTGTCGGATACTAGAGTTATTATGAAACTTTAGCTAGTTCGTAATTAAGTAATGTACGAGTTTTCAAAAGGTATTTCATACATATTTTGATTCTACGTACTAATCAAACGAGGAGGAAACGATGTGGAAAAACTAATCGAATTGGACAAAAAGCACTTTATTCACCCGACATCATCTATTAAAGATCAACAAGCAAACGGTGCAAAATTAATTATTGAAAAGGGTGAAGGCATCTATTTAACAGATAAAAAAGGGGATGTCTACATTGACGCAATGTCCTCTTTATGGAATGTGAATATCGGGCACGGGAATAAGGAGTTGGCGGAAGTAGCAAAAGAACAAATGGAGAAGTTGGCCTTCAGTTCAACGTTCTCAACATTTAGCCATGAACCGGCCATTCTCCTAGCAAAAAAGATTGCTGATCTCGCGCCATCAAAGTTAAATGCGGTATTTTTCACATCTGGCGGTTCGGAGTCAAATGATTCGGCGTTTAAATTAGTACGTCATTACTGGAAAATCCAGGGGAAACCTGAGCGCAATAAAATTGTATCCCTTAAACGTGGTTATCATGGTGTAGCCGCAGCTTCAACGAGCGCAACTGGAATTCCAGAGTTTTGGGATATGGCCGGTCATATGGAGTCGGGATTTGTTCATGCTGAAACGCCTTACTGGGAAGGAACAAAGACATCAATCGATTCAATTCGGGAAGTGATAGAAGCAGAAGGACCCGAGACAATAGCAGCGTTTATAGCAGAACCTATTCAAGGAGCAGGTGGGGTTTTAATTCCACCAAATGACTACTTTAAAGAAGTACGAAAACTCTGTGATGAATATGGAATTGTTTTTATAGCGGATGAAGTCATTACGGGCTTTGGGCGAACAGGGAAAATGTTTGGTATGGAAAACTGGGATGTTCAGCCCGATATGATGAGCTTTGCGAAAGGTGTGACAAGCGGTTATATTCCACTCGGTGGCGTTCTCGTTTCGGATAAAATCCATGATGTGATGAAGGATAAGTCAATGGGGACATTGTTTCATGGCTTTACATATAGTGGGCATCCAGTGGCAGCCGCTGTGGCATTGAAAAATATTGAGATTATTGAAAAGCAGGGGTTAGTTGAAAACGCTTGCAAGATGGGTGAAGAACTATTAAAAGGTTTCAAACAGATTAAAAATGAGCTGAATATTGTTGGAAATGTCCGTGCTGTCGGTCTTCTTGGCGCATTTGAACTCGTTGCCGATCCTGATACAAACAAACGATTTGCATCTGACCTAAAAGTAGCGCCAAGGGTTATCGCAGCGTTGCATGAGCGGGGGGTTATCTGCCGTGCTGTTACGTATGAAAGTACGGATATTATTTGTTTTGCACCGCCGTTGATTATTAATCAGGAACAAATCAACACGGTTATTGAAAAATTGCATGATTCGGTAGCAGCTGTTCAGAAGGAACTAAATCGATAAAAAATAGATTAAATAGGTAGGGCAGAGATTTGACTAGGAAGAAAATTATTGGATGATTCCTAGTCAAAGATCTGTCTAAAGAACTTTTAATGGAGGGTGAAAAGTGGAAGATCAAAAATTACTGAAAGTTTTAGGGAATAAGGATGTCCTCGCTCTTGCTTTTGGAGCAATGATTGGGTGGGGATGGGTGGTTACAGCTGGCTTTTGGATAACAGAAGCAGGTTCACTTGGAGCGATTTTAGCGTTTGCAATTGGTGGTATTCTCGTTATCCTTGTAGGACTTACTTACTCGGAATTAGCTGCAGCTCTTCCGCTAGCAGGGGGAGAAATGTTTTATTCTTATAAGGCAATGGGAAGAGTGCCATCATTTATAACCACTTGGGCAATTGTTCTTGGGTACGTATCTGTAGTAGCTTTTGAAGCCGTTGCACTTCCAACCGTTTTTGAATATTTAATACCGAATTATAGTGTAGGGTATTTATATACGATTGCAGGTTGGGATGTTAACTTAACTTGGGTAGCTGTCGGTGTAGTGGGTTCTATTCTGATTGCTTGGATAAATTACCATGGCATTAAGTTCACGAGTGTCATTATGACAATTCTTACATTAATAATTGTCATCGCAGGTGTTTTACTGGTGACGGGCAGTTCTATAACAGGAAATGTCGAAAATATGAAGCCGCTATTTGAAAAAGGAGCAGCGGGAGTAATGATTGTGTTAATCATGACGCCATTTATGTTTGTAGGATTTAACGTGATTCCACAAGCAGCGGAAGAGATTAATCTTCCACGGAAAAGAATAGGACAATTATTAATATTTTCTGTCGTTTTGGCGATTTCATGGTATGTTGCCATTATCATCGGTGTGTCGCTCGTCTTGACGCCATCGGAAATAGCCGGATCTAACTTAGTAACAGCTGATGCGATGGGCAAAGCTTTCGGTGGCAGTCGTATGATGGCGAATATCCTTGTCTTAGGTGGAATAGGTGGCATATTGTCAAGTTGGATTGGTTTTTATGTCGGAGGAAGTCGTGCAATTTACGCACTTGCTAAAGCAGGTATGCTTCCTAAATCTTTGGGAGAGTTACATCCAAAGTACAAGACACCCCATAAAGCGATTCTGTTAATCGCAGTGTTGACTACATTGGCACCGTTATTTGGCAGGCCGGCACTTGTATGGTTAGTTGACGCGGGTGGACTTGCGTTGGTTGTTGCTTGGTTAATGGTAGCAATCTCATTTGTTATACTGCGTAAAAAGAGTCCTGATATGAAGAGGCCATTTCATCTTAAAGGTGGCACATTAATAGGCTGGCTCGCAATTATTATGTCTATCGGAATTTGTATTTTGTATTTACCGGGTATGCCGTCCGCGCTTATTTGGCCTCATGAATGGGCTATTATAATCGTTTGGTCGATTCTGGGTGTTGTATTATATAAATATTCGATTGGTAAGTACGGAAAGAGCAATTCAGATAACCATATGCAAAGAGAAATTGATCGCATTCTTAAGGATGAATAATGTAGTGATTTCGAACGACAATTGAAGTAGGAGGAAAATAAAAATGACTGAATATTTAATGTATATAAATGGTGAATGGGTTGGGCAAGACCTCGATAAGTTGGAGGTTGTGAATCCGGCGAATGGCCAAATTGTTGGGACTGTTCCCATTGGTGGAGAAGCAGAAGCACATGAGGCTATCAATGCTGCATATATTGCTTTCCAAACATGGTCACAAACGACTGCTTATGAAAGAGCGGGGTATTTAAAGCGCTTACACCAACTTATAGTAGAAAACCTGGAAGAATTGGCTCAAGTAATGACCAGCGAAATGGGTAAACCTATTAATGAATCAAGGGGAGAAGTGGCTTATGCCGCTACGTTCATTGAATGGTATGCAGAAGAGGCAAAACGTGTTTATGGTGAAACGGTGCCTTCACATACGAGAGAAAAACGTATGCAAGTATGGAAAAAGCCAGTCGGAGTTGTCGCAGCAATTACGCCGTGGAATTTCCCGGCAGCTATGTTGACACGTAAGATGGGACCTGCATTAGCAGCTGGATGTACGATTGTCATAAAACCATCTGGAGAAAGCCCGATATCAGCTGTTAAATTAGTAGAGCTGTGTGAAAAAGCTGGATTCCCTAAAGGGGTTGTTAACTTAGTGACCGGTTCTTCATCGCAAATAGGCAAAGCGATTATGGAAAATGACAAGGTTCGAAAAATTACGTTCACTGGATCTACTGAAGTTGGTAAAGTATTAATTCGACAAAGTGCGGATCAAGTTAAACGATTATCATTGGAGCTTGGTGGCCATGCACCGATTGTTATTTTAGACGATGCGGATGTTGAGGTGGCTGTAAAAGGCGTTATGGCTTCTAAATTTAGAAATGCCGGTCAAACCTGTGTGTGTGCAAACCGAATTTATGTTCAATCAGGTATCCACGACGTGTTTTTAGAAAAGTTTGCTGAGGCTGCTAAGAAATTAAAAGTTGGAGATGGCATCAGCGAGGATATAGATATTGGGCCACTCATTAATCGTAGTAGTGTAGACAAGGTATCTCGGCATGTTGAGGATGCATTATCGAAAGGTGCTTCTCTATTAGCTGGAGGTAAAGCGTTAACAGATGAGGGCGGAACCTTCTATGAGCCAACAGTACTTGGCGGGGTAAATCCATCAATGATCATCATGCAAGAAGAAACATTTGGTCCTGTTGCACCTGTTCAAAAATTTGAAACAGTCGAAGAAGCCATTCAGCTTGCAAATGATACGCCATATGGTTTAGCTGCCTATGTCTTCACTCAAAGTGTTGCAAAAGGAACGCTGTTAATTGAACAACTTAACTTTGGCATTATCGGGTGGAATGATGGGACTCCTTCCGCTGCGCAAGTACCTTTTGGTGGCATGAAAGAAAGTGGAATGGGCAAAGAAGGCGGCCACGAAGGAATGGATGCTTTCCTTGAGTCACAGTATGTGGCAATTGGAATGAATTAACTAGAAAAATCTATATTTGTGTAAGGGAAAGTCGGTTCCTTTTCATGTATCAGTACTGCTCATTGCGATGTATGAAAAATAGAATTTTTATGGAAGAAGTGACTAGCAATCCTATTGGAATTGCTGGTCACTCTTTTCATTGGGTAAGTAAGAATAGTATAAGTTAATAATTGAATTTTAATTCAATATTACGTATTATTAATATTATTTGATGAAAAAAGAATACCCGCCAAAATTGAAAGCGCTTTAGTTTTTCAAAAATTTAAAATCTTATTGACTTCATAGTAAGAGCAGTGTAGTATAGCGAATAATTATTGATGAAACAGTAATTATTATTAAAAGTATAAAAATCCAAGGAGGAAAAATAATGAAGCTAAACTGGAAAAAGTATGCGGTTATTCTATTCAGTGTCATGCTAATTCTTGTAGCATGTGGAAAAGGTGAAGACAAAAATTCAACATCGCAGTCAGGTGGGAAAAACCCGTTAGAAAAAAACGAGGATACAAAGAAATATAAAATTGGCGTTACACAATACGTAGAGCACACATCTTTAAATTCTGCTTATGAGGGCTTTAAAAAAGCATTGGAAGATGCAGGTTTGGATGTGGAGTACGAGGTGCAAAACGCACAAAACGATGCCAGCAACAACATGACAATTGCCAATAACCTTGTAAGTTCTGGTGTTGATTTGATTTTTGCCAATTCGACACCAAGTGCACAGGCGGTGGCCGGCGTAACAACAGTAATACCAATCATTTTTACATCGGTGACGGATGCTGTCGGTGCTGATTTGGTTACTTCAGTGGAAAGTCCTGGAGGCAATGTGACGGGTACAATCGATAATCATCCTGAGGCAATCCCGTCAACAATGAAGTTCTTGAAAGAAGAACTTGGTGCAAAAAATGTTGGAATGGTCTTCAACGCCGGCGAACAAAATTCACGCGCTCAAGTGGATGCGGTGAAAGAACTATTAAAAGACATGGATATGACGGTAGTAGAAGCATCTGTTGCGACATCTGCGGATGTAAAACAGGCAGCTGAATCATTACTAGGTAGAGTAGATTCGATCTACATTATCACGGATAATACGGTCGTATCTGCACTTGAATCGGTTATTTCTGTCGCAAATGATAATAAGCTTCCGTTGATGGTTGGCGAATTTGACTCTGTTAAAAGTGGTGGTTTAGGTGCTTACGGGTTTGAATACTACGATATCGGTTATGAAGCGGGTCAAATGGCTGTTAAAATCCTAAAGGGAGAAAGCAAGCCAGCTGATCTGCCTGTACAAATTCCTCAAAACCTGAGATTTATTATGAATAAAGATACGGCAAAGGCAATCGGTCTTGAAATCAAGAATGAATGGAATGCTGAATTTACTGAATGATAGGAGATGACTCTTTATGTTTTCGGCTGTTTTTGGCTCTGTGGAGCAAGGAATCATCTATGCAATTATGGCACTCGGAGTGTATTTATCATTTCGAGTGTTGGACTTTCCAGATTTAACGGTTGACGGAAGTTTTGTGACGGGAGCATCGGTTGCAGCAACGATGATTTTCTTCGGCTACAATCCGTTAGTAGCGACAATCGTGGCCATGGCACTTGGTTTTGTCGCTGGTTGCATTACAGGTCTCTTGCATACAAAAGGAAAAATAAATGCCTTACTTGCAGGGATTTTGATGATGATAGCGCTCTATTCAATCAATTTACGGATCATGGGACTTACAACCGATAGTTCGGTGGGCCGTCCAACAATTCCATTATTCAATACGGAGTCACTATTTAGTAAGTTTCAAGTTTTTTGGAGTACGCTTGGGATTGATAAGACGATTAATCAGTTCCTCTCAAATTTAGGCATCGAATACTTGCCTTCTACATGGGGAACGCTTGTCATCATGATACTAATTACACTACTCATCAAATTTTTCGTAGATGGGTTCTTGAAAACGGAAGTCGGTCTTGCGATACGTGCAACTGGCGACAATAAAAAAATGATTCGAAGTTTCTCGGCGAATACGGATACACTCGTCATTATCGGATTAGGATTTTCGAATGCATTGGTTGCATTCTCAGGTGCATTATTCGCTCAGTATTCGAAAGTTGCCGATATCGGCATGGGGATTGGGATGATTATCATCGGTCTTGCATCCGTTATAATCGGAGAAGCAATTTTTGGTACGAAAACGATTATGCGGACAACGCTTGCAGTTATTGCCGGGGCAATAATTTATCGAATTGTTCTTGGACTTGCTCTTCGCATCAATATACTCGACGTAGGGGATACGAAATTTATCACGGCTGTTATTGTCATATGCGCTCTGATTTTGCCACAGATTCTTGAGAAGCGGCGCGAGAAAAAACGGAAATCAAAGCGTCTTATGGAACGGTGGGCCGAGAAAGACCTTATGCTGAAAAAGGAGGCGACGGGTGTTGCTGAAGCTAAAACAAATCAATAAAATATTTAACGAAGCAACGCCAGATGAAAAAATTGCACTCGATGAAATTAACCTTCATTTGAAGCCAGGGGATTTCGTAACCGTCATCGGCAGTAATGGTGCGGGCAAGTCAACAATGATGAATATGATTTCGGGTGCACTTATCCCCGATTTTGGCAACATCGAAATTGCAGCTAAAGACGTCACGAGATTACCTGAATACAAACGTTCCTCGATGATTGGACGTGTGTTCCAAGATCCGATGGCCGGCACGGCACCTGCAATGACAATTGAAGAGAATTTGGCGTTAGCTTATTCCCGCAACAAGAAACGTGGCTTACGTAGAGGTGTAGATAAGAAGCGTAGGGGAATTTTTCAGGAGTCGCTTGAAACACTTCATTTGAATCTTGAAAACCGACTGAATGCAAAAGTTGGAATGCTTTCCGGGGGAGAGCGTCAAGCACTGTCTTTGTTGATGGCTACTTTTACGCAGCCGGCCATTTTACTACTCGATGAACATACAGCGGCCCTTGACCCAGCCCGTGCAGCATTGATTACGAACTTAACAAAAACGCTGGTTGCAAAAAATCAGTTGACGACACTCATGGTCACACATAATATGCAACAGGCGCTGGACCTGGGGAACCGTCTCATTATGATGGATAAAGGCCAAATCATATTAGAAGTGGAAGCCGAAGAAAAGAATAACCTAACGATTGAAAAGCTAATGGCTGAATTCCAGCGCATTCGTGGTGAAAAATTAACGAGTGACGCAGCATTATTAACTGTATAAAAAAGTAAATACCAATTTTTTATAGAACAGTATAATTTTCTAAAACAATATTGGAATAATAATATTCGTGAATATTATCATTATACTTCCTGAGTAAAATGTAGTATGATTCTGTTGTAAACAGACTTGGTTTTCTCAGGGAGCTATGAATAATCATTCTTATGCTAGGCACTTGAATGGTTAAGAGCGAGTAGTGCAACCGACCATATTAAGCATGGTCGGTTTTTTTGTGGGTAAAACGGATGGCGTATATAGGTAGTTAGGCCTGCATAACTCTAGGGCATAAAGTGAATGAAAGAATACAGGATGGAGTGAATGAAATCGACTATTCTATTGAACAAGAGTTAGCTGATGTTAAATATGCACTTGATAAGTCATCCATCGTTGCGATTACAGATCGACGTGGAACAATCGTCAACGTAAACAAACAGTTTTGCAAGATATCTGGCTATTCTGAGGAAGAGTTACTAGGGGAGAACCATAGAATTCTCAATTCCGGATTTCATCCATCAGAATTTTTCAAAGAAATGTGGAAAACGATTGGATCAGGAAATATTTGGCGAGATGAAATTAAAAACCGTGCAAAAGATGGATCCTTTTACTGGGTGGATACGACAATTGTTCCTTCTTTAAATGAAAAAGGAAAAGCGCATCAATATGTTTCCATCCGCAATGACATTACTAATAGGATTGAAGCAGAGCAGAGATTAAGGGATAGTGAGGAACAATTTCGTTTAATCACAGAAAATACATCCGATTTGATTGGGGTTGTTGATGTGAATGGAGATTTCATTTATTTTTCACCTTCGTGTGAAACTGTACTAGGGTACAACCTAGAATTGATGAAAAATTCTACCATAACCGACTGGATTCATGAAGATGAGCGTATTTCAGTAGTGGATGAAATGAGAAAAATCATGGAAAAAGAAATGTTTTCTTCACAGATCGAGTTTCGTTTTCGTACGAGCAGAGGGGAATATATGGAGTGTGAAACTAAGATAAATCCAGTTTTTGATAACGCTGAATTAGTGCGTCAGTTTGTTTTTGTAGCACGGGATATTACGGAACGGAAAAAGTCAGAGCGAGTTATCCATCACCTTGCGTATCATGATCCTTTGACAGATTTACCGAATCGGCGCCTTTTTTTCGATAGGCTGTTTAAAGAAGTGGAGAATGCAAAACAAACGAAGGAAAGTTTTACTGTAATGGTTTTAGATCTCGATCGGTTTAAATATATTAATGACTCGTGGGGCCATGAAATGGGCGATGTGATTTTGATTGAAACAGCCCGCCTTCTTAGGAAATCCCTTAGTGAATATGACCTTGTTTCTCGTCTTGGTGGTGATGAATTTACAATTCTTTTACCAAAAATATCAAATATTCTAGATGTGAAGCAAATTGCTGAAAAAATTCTTGAATACTTTAAGATACCAATTGATATTTGGGGAAATAGTTATACAATGTCTTGCAGTATTGGGATTGCGATTTATCCTGAAAATGGAAAAGAAGCTGATGTGCTTTTTTCGAGAGCGGATGCTGCACTTTATAGTGTGAAAAAAAGTGGGCGAGGTGGTTATGCTTTATTTACCCGTGAAATGGAGATGCAATCACTTGAACGCATATTGATGGAGAATGAATTAAGAAAAGCGATAGAACTAGAACAGTTTCATATCCATTACCAACCTAAAATAAGCTTTTTTCGTGAAGAAATCAATGGGATGGAGGCGCTTGTTCGGTGGCAACACCCAGAGCTTGGTTTGATTTCGCCAGAGAGATTTATCCCGCTTGCTGAAGATAATGGGTTTATCATCCAGTTGGGAGAATGGGTGATGAGACGTTCATGTGCACAAAATAAGAAATGGCAGCAACAAGGACTTCCGTTTTTAAGAGTATCGGTAAATGTGTCTGTCAAACAGCTTATGGAGCCTGACTTTGTTACTAAAGTTGAAACGATATTAATGGAAACGGGTCTTGAGTCATGTTGGCTTGAAATTGAAGTGACTGAGAGTACGTTTGTAGACGTAGATGATGCTACATCAATCTTGGAGGAAATAAGAAGTCTTGGGATTCGTATTTCCATTGATGATTTTGGAACGGGCTATAGTTCGTTTAGTTATTTAAAACAGTTACCTGTAGATACATTGAAAATCGATAGATCATTTATTGAAGATATCGATACGAATGAAGAAAGTAAGGCGATTGTCAAAGCTGTGCTTACAATAGCAGAAACACTGGGCATGGATGTCATTGCGGAAGGCGTGGAGACAAGAGAGCAACTTGCAGTGTTACATGAAGATGGTTGTAGTCAAGCACAAGGATTTCTATTTAGCAAACCCCTTACTGAAGATGAATTCGAAGTCTATTTAAGAAATAGTCAACGATACATCTCGAAAAACGATGTGAAAAGCGAGGGATTTAATTGAACTTATTCAGAAGAAAAGAAGAATTGTGGAAGCAGTATTTTACATACGGCAAGGTAACAAGTCTCGATGTCGAGGAACGTGCAAAAGAGAGTCTGACTTTTATGGGGATTGATGAGAATACTTTACGTAACGTAAGGGAAGCAGCATCAATTCTTGAAAAGTATAAAGATGAACTCGTTACAACATTTTATGATCAGATTATTTCTGTCAGCCACCTTCAAGAACTAATTGGTACGCATTCCACTGTTGACAAGCTTAAAAAGACAATGGAGCAGTATGTCGAACAATTTCTAAAGGCAGAAGTGAATCAAAACTATGTTAAAAGCCGTATTGTGATTGGTAAAATACACAGTAAAATTAATTTATCTGCTGAGAGTTTCATGACGGCACATCACTTGCTTCTTCAATTGATGACCACCATCTTAGTAGAGAAAATTAAAGGTCGACCTGAAAAATTGATCAGCTGTGTACTTGCAGTTCAGAAACTGGTAGCTTTTGATCAGCAGCTTATTGTAAGTGTGTATATGGAAGAAACATTTAAGCGTTATTTATTTGATATTTCGTATATGCTCGAATCAGTAACAGAACTGGAAACAACCAGCGAACTTATTATGGGAATGGAAGAAATGATTGCAGAAAGCCATAGTGTGACATCTGCCGCACAGGAAGTGGGTGCATCTATTATGGATGTGGCCAATCACTCGCTTAGAGTTGCTGAAAGTACTGATGAAGCAGTGCAAACAGCTGTAAAGAGTAAGGAAGTCATCAATGACGCGCTGGAGAATATTGAGCAGGTCGGTCAGGTATTTGAAGATGTGGCAAAACAAATTAGATATTTAAACGAGGAAATTGTCCAAACACATCAAGTTGTAGAAGTCATCCGGAAAATCACCGATCAGACAAATCTACTAGCTTTAAATGCAAGTATTGAAGCTGCAAGAGCAGGTGTACACGGTAAAGGGTTCGCAATTGTTGCTTCGGAGGTACGAAAACTTGCCGAACATACGAGAAAGCAAACGAAGCAAATTAGTGGAAATATGAATTCGTTGCAACAAGTTTCCAAGCATGTCACAGAGCAAATGGAGAGTACGAGATTATTGGTTGAACAAAGTGTAAAAGGAGCTGTCCTTGCAGACCAGGAGCTTGAAGCCATCACGACGAAAATGCAGGAAATCAATAATTCCACTGCTCAAATTGCGGCGATGACAAAAGAGCAGACCTCCGCTGTAATAGAAATTGCTGAGCGTAACTCGTTTATTTTGGATTTAGGGACAAACTCGCAAGAAATTGCAAAGAAAACGGGGGAAATTATCTTCACGTTGAGTAAAAAGCTAGACGAATACCGGCTATCATTTTTACAAACAAATATACAATTGACAGATAAAGACATTATTCGAGTGGCGAAAACAGATCATCTTCTTTGGAAATGGAAAATATATAATATCCTTATCGGAGTCGAAACATTGGAGTCGGATCAGATAATTTCTTACAAAGAGTGTAGATTAGGCAAGTGGTATTATGGTATGACAGATTTGCAAATAAAAAATAAAAAAGTCTATACCATGCTTGAAGCTCCGCATATGAAAGTTCATGAATTTGCTAGGCAAGCAGTTATGCACTACAATACGGGTCATATTGAAGCAGCACAGGAAACATTTAAGTTACTTCAAGGGGCGTCAAATACAGTCATTCATTTACTTAATCAGCTTGAATCAGAATAAACGGTAGGGTAAGCGGTTACCTCGTATCGACATAACAATGAATTTAGATTTAAACGTGCCTGATTCAACTAAAATCCCAATTTAACGAATAGCTCGATTCGATTATCCATGTCATTCGAAAAGACATAACCCGTTGTACTTTCAGCGAGTTATGTCTTTTTCATTGTTGTTGCTAGGCCATCTAGTTATGATAGTGGGAGAAGTTACAAAGAAAAAGGTGTTTAGATGAAAGAAATAATGATAATTGGCGCTGGAATTTTAGGGGCATCGACGGCGTACCATCTTGCGAAAGCGGGGACAAGTGTGACGGTTGTAGATCGGCAAGATCCCGGACAAGCGACGGATGCGGCAGCTGGAATTATTTGTCCATGGTTGTCCCAGCGACGAAACAAAGCCTGGTATTCACTGGCGAAAAATGGGGCGGCCTATTACACAGCGCTTATCCGACAGCTGGAAGAAGACGGAGAAACGGATACGGGTTATCGTCAAGTAGGGGCGATTAGTGTGCATACGGATGACGCAAAACTTTCGAAAATGGAAGAGCGTGCGATGAAAAGACGTGAGAATGCGCCGGAAATTGGAAATATTCATCAACTAAATACAGTTGAATCGTTAGCTTTGTTTCCTCCGTTATCATCGGACTATGCCTCCGTTCAGATTAGTGGGGCGGCGCGCGTAAACGGGCGTGCACTACGGAATGCACTTGTCAACGCGGCAAAGAAGCATGGTGCTATATTTGTGAATGGCTCAGCACAATTAATTCATGTGAATAATGAAGTGACGGGTGTCCGAGTTGACGGAAATGATTATACGGCTGAAACTGTCATCGTAACAGCAGGAGCATGGGCGGATGAACTATTAAAGCCTCTCGGAATTAATTTGCAAGTGAGTGGCCAGAAAGCCCAGATTGTTCATCTTCAGCTTGAACAGACCGAAACTGCTGATTGGCCAGTCGTCATGCCACCAACGGATCAATATATTCTTGCATTTGACGCGGGACGAGTTGTTATTGGTGCAACACATGAAGATGGAATGGAATTCGACCAACGGGTGACTGCGGGCGGTTTACATGAAGTAGTAGGGAAAGCATTGGAGGTAGCGCCGGGATTGGCTGATGGTACATTTATAGAAGCGCGCGTCGGATACCGGCCATTTACACCCGGATTTCTCCCGATAATTGGGGAGGTTCCAGGTGTGAAAGGGCTTTTGATAGCTAACGGACTGGGTGCTTCAGGATTGACAGTTGGACCTTTTCTGGGCCAGCAACTCGCTATGCTTGCGATGGGAGAACAGGTTAAAATTGATTTGGATTTGTATGATGTAGCAGGAGCAATTAGTTGATATAGATATAAAATAGGGGGAATTTAGGATGAACATCTTATCTTTGAATGTCGGGAAACCCAAAACTGCAAACTTCAATGGCAAGGAAGTTGAAACCGGTTTTTATAAGGAATCTGTCTCAGGACATACCCATCTTGCAAAACTAAATTTTGAAGGGGACGGACAAGCAGACCTTAAGCACCACGGCGGTGTCGATAAAGCAGTCTGCGTTTATCCGTATGAGCATTATTCTTATTGGGAACAGGATCTTAAGAGGGAGTTGCCTATTGCGGCGTTTGGGGAAAATTTAACGGTCATTGGCATGCTTGAAGAAGATGTACATATCGGAGACGTTTTCAAAATAGGGGAAGCGGTTCTTCAAATTAGTCAACCAAGGCAGCCATGTTATAAAATTGCTGGTCGCCATGATGTCAAAGATTTGACGCTTCGTGTACAAAATACGGGGTACACTGGATTTTACTGTCGGGTACTTGAAGAAGGCATGGTGGAGCCGGATTCTACGATTAAACGAACTTCGGTTCATCCTGAAAAAGTCTCGGTTGCATTTGCGAACGACATTATGTATCATGATAAAAATAATATGGATGCCATTAAAAAGATCCTTTCCGTAGATGCACTATCGGATAGCTGGCGAACTAGATTCGTTACAAAACTTGAACAGCTAACCAACAATGAGAAGTGACTTAGAAGGTGAAAGAAAACTCGGTGATCTCCTGCCGAGTTTTTTCTTGCAATTAAACAAACAAAAGTTTATGATATAAACAAATGTTAAAAAGGGTGATGACATTGAATGACAAGGAAACGGCAATCGTTGAGCTGATACGTGAAAACCCCTATTTAAGCCAACAGGAAATGGCGGATCAGCTAAACATGTCCAGACCCGCATTGGCAAATCTGATTTCGGGACTGACAAAGCGCGGCATCATTACTGGACGGGCATATATTTTGTCCCGAGATAATGAAATTGTTTGTATCGGTGGAGCGAACGTCGACCGAAAATTCCATTTGAATGAAGGGGCACAGCTTGGCACATCGAACCCGGCTACGATGACTGTGTCAGTTGGCGGTGTTGCTCGGAACATCGGTGAAAATTTAGGTAGATTGGGCTCTACCATCCGTCTTCTAACCGTTGCAGGTAACGATGCGGACTGGCAACTCATTCAGCAACAATCCGCAGTACATATGGATGTAACAGCTGTCGGACTGTTGCCGGGCGAATCGACAGGATCTTATTCCGCAGTTCTTAGTCCTGACGGCGAGCTTGTGGTCGCGATGGCGAATATGGAAGTATATGAATCATTATCGATTGCGTATATCGAAGCACATGAACGACTGATTGCGAATGCTACGCTCGCGGTCATCGATTTAAATTGCCCGAAAGAAACGGTTGAATATGTAAAAGAACGAGCTTTATTCCACGGTACTGGACTTGTGATTGTTCCTGTTTCATCCCCGAAAATGGTGAGAATGCCGGATAATCTGGAGGGTGTGACGTGGTTCATCTGCAATCAGGATGAGGCTGAAACCTATACAGGGATTGCCATTCAGAATGATGAGGATTGGCAACTTGCGGTACAAGGACTTCTGGATGTGGGTGCGCAAAATGTAGCTGTCACGGCTGGTGCTCGTGGTGTAATGGCAGGAAACACTGAAGGGGATATTCTCAGATTCCCCGCAATTCAACGTGCTACTGTTGAAGATGTCACTGGAGCAGGTGACGCTTTCGTATCTGGCGTACTTTATGGGCATTTGGAAGGAATGGATACACGCGAAGCAATTCAGCGTGGGCTCGTCAACGCATCGAAAACACTGGGTTCATCGTATACGGTGCGTCCCGAATTATCAAAAGCACAGATTGAAATTGAAATGGAGGAATTTTAAATGAAAAAGTATCTATCCTACTCAGACGAAGTGAAAGAAGCAATGGCACAAGGGAAACCGATTGTTGCGCTCGAATCGACAATTATCTCTCACGGTATGCCTTATCCCCAAAATGTGAAAACAGCACGTGAAGTGGAACAAATTATCCGTGACAACGGTGCTGTACCTGCAACAATTGCATTAATTGACGGGATGATTAAAATCGGACTGTCCGATGAAGAACTCGAAATGTTCGGCAATAGTAAAGGGGTAGCGAAAGTATCACGACGCGATATCGGTTATCTAATTGCGACAAAACAATTGGGCGCGACGACTGTTGCAGCGACGATGATTTGTGCGGACCTTGCTGACATTCGTATCTTTGTAACTGGCGGAATCGGTGGTGTGCATCGAGGTGCAGAAACGACAATGGATATTTCTGCAGACCTTGAAGAACTCGCAAAAACAGATGTAGCTGTAATCTGTGCCGGTGCCAAATCGATTTTAGATATTGGCCTTACGCTTGAATACTTAGAAACAAAAGGCGTTCCAGTTGTCGGTTATGGAACAGATGTCTTGCCAGCATTCTACACGCGCGCAAGTGAATTCCCAGTCAATTTACGTGCGGATGATGTGAATACAGTTGCGGATATGCTTCATGCGAAATGGGATCTTGGAATAAGCGGAGGAGCTATCATTGCAAATCCAATTCGTGAAGAAGACGCGATGGAAGAAAGTTTCATCAATGGCATCATCGAAAAAGCACTTGAAGAAGCAAAAGCGAATGGGATTGCGGGTAAAGATGTCACGCCGTTTATGCTTGGAAAAGTGAAAGACCTAACAGAAGGAAAAAGTTTGGATGCCAATATTGCGCTTGTGAAGAACAATGCAGTTATCGGTGCGCAGATAGCGGTTGCATTTAATAGGAAATAAGTTCAGATCCCCGTGAAGCTTACGGGGGTTTTTTAGAGGACATAAAAGGGAAATTCACATCTTTTAGCGAATAAATAAAAGAGAAGGAGGCGGAAACGATGTTTAGAACCATTGAAGATTTTTTGACCATTTGGAAATATGAAAGTGAATCGACTCAAAAATTGCTCGATACATTGACAGATGCATCACTCGCACAGGAGGTAACAGCGGAAGGACGAACGATTGGCCGTCTCGCATGGCATATCGTAACAACTGTTCATGAAATGGTATCGCGGACAGGCCTAGAATTTGAAGGGGCGAAACATGAAGGACCTTTACCGACATCAGCTATCGCCATTGTCAAAGCATATCAATTGAGCAACGAAGCGATGATAAGTGCTATCCAAAATAACTGGACAGATGCCATATTATCGGATGAACATGATATGTACGGTGAACGATGGACAGTCGCAACGATTTTACAAATACTTGTCTTTCACCAGATCCATCACCGCGGTCAACTGACGGTCCTGATGCGTCAAGCGGGTCTTCGTATACCGGGTGTTTACGGACCAACACGTGAGGAATGGGCCGAATTTGGCATGGAAGCTCCGGAGGTTTGAAAGTAGTATTTATGGTAACGGATACCGTTCGCAGAAGCGAATAAGTCAGTTAAATATATCGATTTTGCCAAAAGCATCGCATTTAGCGATGCTTTTCCTCAGTTGGAACACTTGGTATTAATAAAGGTTAAGAGAAGGAGAAATTATGACTAGAGAACTCTATTTATATCGGGAGTTTATAAACATTTCTAGAATTTTAAACCAACAGTTAGGCATTGTACCTGTCTTATATGGTTCATTGGGACTTGTAAGAATAACAAAAGTCGACTTTTCTCCCCAAGATATTGATATTCTTGTTCCCTTAACTTTTTTAGAAGAGAAATGGAATATCCTCCAACATGCAATGGAGCAGTTAGGCTATACAATGGTTGACTTAAATGAACATGAATTTATAAAAAATGATATTAAAATCGGGTTTGCTTTTACGGAGGATTTAGTAGAATTTGCGGATATAAATTATAAAGAATTAGATGTATTTGAAGATGACGGAGCGAAATACCACTTACTCACTGTATCGGATTACCTTAAAGTCTATAATAAGTCGTCCCAAGACGGGTATAGAAGAGCAAAAAATAATAAAAAAGACTTAGATAAATTAGAGATTTTGAATAAACTTGTATAACAACAAACTCTAGTTTTGAATCAAAGATGCAACAATATACAAACAATAAAATCGCTAAACTATGGAGAAATTGAATGGATATTTTAGATGTGACTTACATTGAGTACGAAGATGGCATGTTGCGAAACTTAAATAGCAAGTGAAAAAGGGGAGTATCAAAGATGAAAATGGTTTCTTGGAACGTTAATGGGCTACGTGCTTGTGTGAAGAAAGGTTTTCTTGACTATTTTGAAGAAGTCGATGCAGATATTTTCTGTGTGCAGGAGACGAAATTGCAAGAAGGGCAGATCGATTTACAGTTGGATGGCTACCATCAATATTGGAATTATGCTTTGAAGAAGGGTTATTCCGGAACAGCAGTATTCACGAAAGAACAACCGTTATCCGTCAAATATGGCGTTGGGGAAATGGCTGCGGAAGATGAAGGCCGGATACTTACGCTTGAGTTTTCAGAATTCTATTTGGTAAATGTCTATTCGCCGAATGCTCAACGAGATTTGGCACGTCTACCCTTCCGTCTTGATTGGGAAGATGAGATGCATGCCTATTTAACTGTACTAGACAAGGTGAAACCCGTCATTTTATGTGGTGATATGAATGTGGCGCATGAAGAAATCGATATTCGGAATGTGAAATCGAATATCGGGAATTCGGGCTTCACATTTGAAGAACGTGGGAAGATGTCTGCGCTATTGGAAGCAGGATTCATTGATACATACCGTCATTTCCATCCCGAGCAGGAAGGGTCTTATACGTGGTGGTCTTATATGAGTAAGGTAAGGGAGCGTAATATTGGCTGGCGTATCGATTACTTTTTGGCGTCAAGTAAGTTGAAGCCGTTATTGAAGGATGCGACAATCCATCCGCATGTACTTGGAAGCGATCATTGCCCGATTTTACTTGAACTTGAATGGTGACTCTTATGGAAAAGGGAAGCACCTCACGCGCAAGCCTGTGATTTAACAGGTTTATACGTGAGGTGCTTCTTCTTTTTTGTTATGGAATTGATTCCAAGGCTTTCAATTATTAAATCAGTTGTGATAATAGTAGGAGTGAAGTGGGTAGGCCGACATGAATTGCTTATTCATTCTTCTACTAGCTGTGCAAAACGGAATCATTCTGATATAATATAAAACGTAATGATTACTATTAATAACAGGTAAGGAGAATTTGCATAATGAAAAGACCAAAGATAAAAGTACTTCGCTTACTCTTAGCTACTGCACTAATCGTTTCAGCATGTGGCAACGACACCAACAAAAAGGTGGGCAATGCGACGGATGTACCTTCGACTGAGACAACACAATACGAATCGCAAACGGTTGTCGATGCAACTGGCACGGAGCTTGAATTTCCTAATAAGGTAGTGAACGTTGTATGTGTCGTTTCTCTTTGCGTTGATGTAATGGCAGAGCTGGGACTCGAACCAACTGCCATTGCCGAGAGCTGCGTTCGCACCATTGCAACGCAGCCTGAGTTTTACGGCCCTAAAGGAAATCGAGTAGGCGCATGAACAAATTCATGCTCCTACTCGATTTCGGTGGATTTTGCGTTGTGCTTGCAGCTAGGGGAAGCCACGGGACGGTAGGTATGCTGCTTATTGGGCTGGGCAAAACGATGTTAACACCTGAGGAAGTAGAGCGAGCGTTATTTAACGGAGGTGGCGATACCGACTTTCGTCACATTGTATGGAATTTGCGGCTGCCGCGTGCGCTTATCGCAATCGTGGCTGGGTCTCGCTGTGAATCGTACACGTTTCATCCTTCTTATTGTTGCGTCCGCCTTAACGGCTGCATCCGTGTCTGTTGTTGGTGCAATTGGTTTTATTGGATTGATTGGTCCGCATATTGCGGCTCTGCTCGTAGGGAGGAGACCGATTTATTTGTTTCCAATTAGTGCGTTGTTTGCAGCTTTTCTGCTACTCGCTTCGGACTGGATCGGGCAAAGTGTCACGCTTAGGCTACCTTTCCCAGGGATGGAGAATAATTTGACCAGTTTGCCTGTAGGTGCTGTGACCACACTGCTTGGGGCACCATTCTTTTTATATCTGCTACGCAAGTCATTCGTGGGAAAGTAAGGGGAAATCACTGCTGCTTGGTGTACAAGCGGTTCATGCAACTTTGAGCATGCTTATTTTGGGTGCAGTGTGCTTGAATCGCGGTAGATAAATTTGACGAGGTAAGGATGGAGATAAGGTAATGTATCGTTTATACACTAAACAATTGAGCTACTAAAGGGAGGAGAAGATCTGACCACGATCAAAAATACCTATGTCGAATCGACTTTATCGGAAGTCTTTTTTCACATTTTGATTTCTTATAATAAAAAATGAAAAATTAAACTGTGGATAAAATAAAGTAGAGATGATACACTAGCTACCATAACGATTGTAGCAATTTACTACTTACTTTTTCTGTATAAAACTCGTTTAAATTGATTAGTTATATAGAATTAAAAAGTAAAAACATGCGAAATACATAGGTATAAAGTAATTTGTATAAGAATTTTAAATTCCTGGACTATCGAAACGTGACAGATGTTTCTTGTTATTTGTTTTTATGATTTTATAAAAACAGCTTTTTTGTTCCGCGTTAATGGGCGGTAAGACCCTCACTTAAAGTCTTCGAGGAAACAAGAAGAATAAGTGGGGGATGAAGCCCCCTGCAATGATTGAAAATTAACTTTATTGAAAAAGTAAGTATGATTTACTAAACTACAATATCTAGAAGGATGTGTTTACTTATGAACTCTATCAAAACCAAATTACTTACATCTTTTTTACTAGTATCATTAATTCCACTCATTGCATTGGGAATGACTAGTTATTTTATCTCAAAAGATTCACTAGTCAATAGTAAAAAGGAACATTTAAAACAAATTGTGGATAGCGCTTATATTCTAGCTGAAAATTTACAGATACAAGTAATAAATGGCAGCCTTAGTGAAGAAGAGGCACAAGAAATGTTACGCGAAGCGCTGGTTGGTGAAAAGCAAGCGGATCAAACCCGAGTTATACCAGAAAAATCACCACGAATTGGGCAGGAGGATTATTTTTTTGCCTACGACAAAGAGATTCGAGCTGTAATGCATCCAAAAGTGTTTGAAGGAGAGGTGAAAAACGATCCCAACGTGGAAGGGAAATATGTGAATAAAGAGATGTATGACCAAAAGGAAGGTTATTACTCCTTTATGTGGCAAAATCCCGGTGAGGATAAGGCGAGACCTAAAATGGCCTATTTAAGATACTTCGAACCTTGGGATTGGGTGCTGGTAATGGGTTCTTACTATGATGGATTTTACAATGAATCAGAACTGATCCGAAACATTACTATTATTATTATATTAGTTGGTATGGTTGTTGTTGCACTTGTCTCACTCTTTATTACTACACGTTTTACAAAGAACATTACGGAAATGAAAATAGCAGTAGAAGCTTTTGGTGATGGAGATTTTACGAAACGAGTAAAAGTTATAGGAAAAGATGAAATAGGGAATATGGGAGAGATGCTGAACCATGCTGTGAGCCAAGTACAATTTGTTATTTCTAAAGTGATGCATTCCTCTAACAGCATGCAAACATCAGCCAATCAGCTATCTGTTGGAGTAGATCATCTGGATCGAGCCTCCGAAGAAATAGCACACTCAGTTGAGGAGGTTGCGTCGGGCTCTGAGGAACAGGCTGATAACTTACAAAATCTCTCTGGTTATATGGAGGAATTGGTCGCTAGTTTTGATGAGACCGCTCTTAATGTGAATCATGTGAATCATGTGGTGATTAAGGCAAGTGAAGTGAGCAAAAAAGGCCAAGAACGGATAGAAGAATCGGTACAGCAGATGAATGTGATTAGTAAATCAGTAGAGAGAATCCAAGAAGTTATGCATCACCTTAATGAAAATACGAAAAAAATTAGCAACTTTGTAACCGTTATTTCTGAAATCTCCTCGCAAACCAATTTGCTGGCTCTCAATGCGGCAATTGAGGCAGCACGAGCAGGAGAATTTGGGCGTGGATTTGCAGTAGTGGCTGATGAGGTCCGCAAACTTGCTGAACAATCCAATCGCTCTGCAGAGGAAATCAAAGGGATCATCACCAACGTATTGATAGAGTCAGAGCAGAGTCAAGAAATCGTGCAAGACAGTAGTAAAGCGGTACTGATAGGAATCGATGTGGTGAAGGATACAGGTCAGATATTTGCTGAAATTCATGACTATGTTTCTGAAGTGGCTACTGAAGTAACAAAGATAACCCTAACAATCACTGAGGTGAATAAAGGTGCGCAAGGTGTATCCAATTCTGTATCCGATTTAGGCGCATTTAATGAAGAGACCAATTCACATACTCAAAATGTAGCAGCAGCTATAGAGGAAAAAACTGCCATGACCAAAGAGATTAACATGTCAATGAAAACATTGGCTGGCCAAGCTAATGAATTATACGAATTAAGTAAGAAGTTTACCGTGTGATCAACGAGGAGACCAATTAACTAATGGGAAAGGGGGTGATTATTCCGAATGAAGGGCAGTGATTTTTATATCAAAAAAACAATTAACTGGAGGGAAAGAGATGAAATCACGGATTAAGAGTTTAGTAAGTCTCACATTAGTATTATGCTTGACTTTATTATCATTTCCATCTGCTGATGCGGCAAATCGTCCTACAACAATGGCTTTAAATGGTATGGTCACCACGCCGCATTATCTTGCTTCACAGTCCGCAGCAAAAGTTTTGCAAGAGGGTGGTAATGCTGTTGACGCAGCAGTGGCTGCTGCTGCTACTTTAGCTGTGGTCTATCCGCATATGAACGGGATTGGCGGAGATAACTTTTGGTTAATTTACAATGCCCACACAGATGAACTCAAGGCATTAAATGCCAGTGGCCGTTCTGGGGAAAAAGCTACTATCGATTTTTATAAAAAGCAGGGTTATGATACCATACCTGCACGAGGTTATTTATCTACTAATACAGTACCTGGTGTAATATCAGGTTGGGATGAAGCTTATAATTACGCGAAAGAGAACATGGAACAAAGTTTAAAATGGGATAGATTGCTAGAAGATGCGATTCACTATGCTGAAGAAGGATTCCCTGTGACGCCTAGTCAAGAACGATTTACAACACAGGTAATTGATCCAACAGATCAAGAGTTCAAAAACTTGCAGAGGTTCAAAGGTTTTACCGATACCTTCCTGAATGAAGATGGTGAACCCTATAAAGCTGGGGAAGTATTTAAACAAAAACCACTTTCTGAAACCTTAAAAATGATTGCTGAAAAAGGTGCGGATGGGTTCTATAAAGGTGAAGTAGCGAAAAAGATAGTGAACGAACTTGAAGCTAATGGTGGACTTTTAACCTTAAAAGATTTTGAACAACATAAAGCAAATTGGGTAGATCCAATCTCTGCCGATTATCGTGGCTACAAGGCGTATAATTTACCGCCTAATACTCAAGGTGTTGCTGCACTCTCTATCTTAAATATCATCAATAATTATGATATGAAGGGTTTGGGAGAGGGGACAGCAGACTATTATCATGTACTAGTAGAAGCCACTAAACAGGCATTTGCAGATCGTGATAAGTATGTAACAGATCCTGATTTTAATGATATTCCTATTGAGTATTTATTGTCTAAAGAACATGGTAAGGAAATGGCTGAGCGCATCGATATGAACAAGGCAGCAATTGAAGTGAAACCACTTGATCCTAAAGGGGATACAGTATGGTTTGGAATTGTAGACAAAGATGGTAATGCCGTTTCTATTATACAAAGTATTTACCATGAATTTGGTTCCGGTATTGTAGCTGAGGACACAGGTGTATTATTACAAAATAGAGGCAGTTATTTTTCTCTAGATCCCAATAATATTAATCATCTGGAGCCAAAGAAGCGTACATTTCATACGTTAAATCCGGCAATGATGTTTAAAGAGGGGAAACCATTCCTTGTATATGGAACAATGGGAGGCGAAGGTCAACCACAGACTCAGGCTGCTATGGTCACCCGGATTGTGGATTATGGCTTTAGTGTTCAGGACGCAATTGAGGCGCCAAGATGGCTTCATGGAAGAACCTGGGGGGCTAGCAATAACGACTTGAAGTTAGAGGGCAGAGTTGCAGACGAAGTAGTAGAAGAGATGCTTCGTCGTGGTCATCCCGTCAAAGTACTAGATGATTATTCTGAGACGCTAGGACATGCAGGCGCTATCTTAATTGATCCAAAAACCAATGTGAAGTATGGTGGTGCTGATCCGCGTGGTGACGGAGCTGCTGTAGGATATTAATAATCCTGAATTTTGAAGGTGAAATCCTCTGAAAATAAGGAAAATCGGGCATAAATCATGACCACTGAGAAAGTCCATACAATTTCAATAAGTGTTGACTTCCCCAATTTCATTGAGGGAGTCAACATTATTTTTTTGTATACTAGTTGTATTAATATTAGATGCCAACTTCGATGATTTCTAGCCAATAATCCTTGAATCTCAGTTACCAATTGCATGAATAATCTTTTTCCTTTAAAGGTATTGATGAAATGAAATCACATGTTATACTAATATTCTAATAGCATTCACTCATATAATCGCGGGGATATGGCCTGCAAGTTTCTACCGATTTGCCGTAAACGAATCGACTATGGGAAGCAACGAATTGAAAGGTTCATGCTGGTTTTACGGGCATGTTCTCTTTTCTTTTCCTTTCGGACGATAAGCCCGGCTGACATTGCTCCACTCATGGATTTGATTGGATGCACGGTCGCTGGGCTTATTTTTTTGGCTCTTGATCGTGAAAAACAACTAGGGGGAATAGGATTATGAAATTATTAAAAGACAAAATTATACAAGACGGAAAAGTGTTATCAAAAGATGTGTTAAAAGTGGACACATTCTTGAATCACCAAATTGATCCCCCTCTAATGAAAGCAATAGGCGAAGAATTCGCAGAACGATTTAAAGACGCAGGCATCACGAAAATTGTAACCATTGAGTCATCTGGAATTGCACCAGCAATGATGGCGGGACTTGTATTGGGCGTTCCTGCGATTTTTGCTCGAAAACGAAAATCATTGACGTTGATTGATCATTTATATACAGCAAGTGTTCATTCATTTACGAAAGATGAGACGAATGAGATTTCTGTTTCAAAAGATTTCGTCACATGTGATGATACAGTTTTGATCATCGATGATTTCCTAGCGAACGGACAAGCCGTTCTGGGACTTCTAGATATTATAGAACAGGCGTCTGCGAAGTTGGCAGGTGTTGGGATTGTCATTGAAAAAGGGTTCCAACCAGGCGGGAAAATGATTCGTAAGCAGGGTATCCGCGTGGAATCACTTGCAATCATCGCATCACTTGAAGACGGAAAAGTGACATTTTCCGAGGGGGCAGCCGTTCGATGAAATCGACATTGTTAGGATTCCAACACTTGTTGGCGATGTATGCGGGGGCTGTCATTGTACCTCTCATAGTTGGGGAGGCTATCGGTCTAAACTCAACGCAATTGACGTATCTCGTATCCATCGATATTTTAATGTGTGGAGTTGCGACAATTTTGCAAATTATGACGAACCGCTTTTTCGGAGTCGGGTTACCCGTCGTGTTAGGTTGTACGTTTACTGCGGTTAGTCCGATGATCGCGATTGGGGATGAATTCGGAATTTCCGCTATTTATGGTGCGATTATCGCATCTGGTTTGATTATCGTATTAATTAGTCGTTTTTTCGGGAAACTAGTAAAGTTTTTTCCACCAGTTGTTACAGGGTCAGTCGTGACCATCATTGGGATTACACTAATTCCTGTTGCCATGAACAATATGGGTGGCGGACAAGGTGTAGCTGACTTTGGATCTATGACGAATGTTGGGCTATCTTTTGGGACACTTCTTTTTATCATTCTCATCTATCGATTTTCGAATGGTTTTTTACGAGCGATTTCGATTCTCCTTGGGTTGGTTGCAGGGACGGTTGTGGCAATTATTCTTGGTGTTGTCGATTTTAGCGCAGTGACAGATGCATCCATGTTCCATATAGTGCAACCGTTTTTCCTCGGTGTCCCGACGTTCCACTGGTCGCCGATTTTAACGATGACACTAGTCGCTATGGTTTCACTTGTTGAATCAACGGGTGTCTATTTCGCTTTAGGTGATATTTGCGACAAGGATATTAAGCGGGCGGATTTGGAAAAAGGCTATCGTGCTGAAGGATTGGCTTCAGTAATCGGTGGGATTTTTAGCGCATTTCCGTATACAACGTTTTCACAGAATGTCGGTTTGGTTCAAATGTCGGGTGTTAAATCTCGTAAGGTCATTTTAATTACTGCTGTGATGCTTATATCTCTTGGGTTCATGCCGAAAATTGCGGCTGTTGCAATTATCATTCCAAAAGCTGTGTTGGGTGGTGCGATGGTTGCGATGTTCGGAATGGTTATTTCACAAGGCATTAAAATGTTAAGTAAGGTGATTGTAGAGTCACAAGAAAACGCGATGGTTATCGCTTGTTCAATCGGAATAGGTTTAGGTGTTTCCGTTGTGCCGAATTTATTTGCCCAATTGCCTACCAGTCTTCAAATTTTCACAAGTAACGGCATCGTCGCAGGTAGTTTGACTGCCATCATGCTCAATATTCTCTTTAATATGCTCCCTTCGAAAAAGGGGAAAGTTGTTCAGTAGGCTGAAAATTAAATAAAAAATCACCTTGAATTACCTCACACTTTTTGAAATAAAATATGTTACTATGTCGCCTCCTATTTCTATTTATGTAGATTAAGGAGGTGACTTTTTTATGCTGAAAAAATCCATTTAAGAAAAATAAATGATGATGTTATTGGTTCATAGTCATTGAAATTTTTATATGAATTGGTTGGAAAATACTAATCTTGATAGTACACTTGCAAGTGAACTGTCAGTGCGGAAATCTGATTTTTAAAAACTTGGTATTCCTTTTAAAAAAAGAAATGCAGATAGTGCTAGACACGCCAGACAAACTTTATTTTCTCGAATGGAGAAATTATGTATTAATGGTTGTATACTATGATTATTCATAAATATGGATATCTTTTTTATGAGAAGGTAGATGTCGTGATGACTGCTGAACAGTTAATTAGAGAATATATTCAATTATTTACGTATCCTTCCAAACTGAAGAAGGAGGACAAGCATATCAATCAAATTTGGCGAAGTGGAACTATTTAATCAGATCAAGAGTCTAGATGAGGATAGACTAAAGGAGTTTTGGGACATGCTCCTAGAGAAACAGAAGAAACTGAAATTAAAAACTGTGAATTCTTTCTAGAACTAATGAGTAAAATTAGGATGGAAATCATGGAAATCATGGAAATGGACCAAAATCAACCCACAAATATGGTCTTGGTAGACTACTAAACTAAAAGGAGATCTTGAGATGAAATTACAAAACCAGCTAAATCAAAACGAGACTGACATCATACAAGCACGCATGAGTGAGCTAATCGAAGAAATAGACTCATGCATGTGTGAGCTAAATCTATCATTAATGGAAGTTGACATCCGCGGCACTAAACAGTCAATCGCAAATGTAAGCATAATTCAGGATGAATTGTATCATCGCATTAAAGAACTAAAAACGGGTCAAATGTTCCGCATGGAAAACACACCAGATGTGCTGTCTAGCGCAGATATAAAAGGAATAATTCTAAAAGAAAAAATTATTGAGAAAAAGGAACTAGAGAACGATGTCTGCCTGTTGTTTGATGAATACATGGATGCCAGGAGAAATGAATCAAAATGCACATGTAAATTAGCAGAGGATTTCAGTTTTATCCGTGAGTTGATTGCAAAAGTAGACACTATTGACATTGTAATCAAAACCTTGACCCATGACATACGGATTGAAAACACTTGTGACGATGAGTGAGGGAAGAATTTTCCCTGCTATTTTATTGCCTAGTTAAGTTGAACGAAAGATCATCGGCCCATTTATACTTGAATAGTTGAAACAAACGCGTCAAACAAGCATATGTAGAATCAACAAAAGTATAAAACTTAAATTCAACTTATATATTATGTTTTTCATAGCTCGAAATTAATAGATGACATTTGTCACCTTGTTTTCATGACTTAGTCTACTGATCCGGATTTAGCTAACTACATACAATGAGATTACTACGTGCGGAGGTGCCTCAATGGAATATGCAGTTGAAATTAAAGGGCTTACAAAGGTTTTTAAAGAGAAAAAAGCAGTAGATAATGTTTCTTTTTCGATAAAAAAGGGGGAGATTGTCGCTATTCTTGGGCCGAATGGAGCCGGAAAAAGTACAACAATATTAATGATGCTCGGACTATTGTATCCTACAAATGGGGAATCAAAGCTTTTTAACGCAGATGCGAGGGATAAGAAGGTCCGTGAAAAAATTGGGGTTATGCTGCAGGAAGTCAGTCTAATGGATGGTCTGAAGGTGAAGGAAATCATTGGCTTGTTCAGAAGCTATTATCCGAATCCGTTGTCTATCGAGCAGCTTATTCGCTTGACCGGATTGAGTGGAGAGGATTTAAATAAACGTACCGAAAAGCTGTCTGGCGGACAAAAGCGTAGGGTCGGCTTTGCATTGGCACTTGCAGGTAATCCAGAGCTATTGTTTTTTGATGAACCGACAGTTGGAATGGATATTTCAGCCCGCAAAGTGTTTTGGCAAACGGTGAGAGAACTTGCCGACAAAGGTAAAACGATACTCTTCTCAACCCATTATTTACAGGAAGCCGATGATATTGCCGACCGAATTATTTTATTCAACAAAGGGAAGGTTGTCGCCGATGGAACGCCTGAAGCTATTAAGGGCAATTTGTTAAGGCAATCGGTTTCATTTAGTACAGGTCACCCATTCCCGAAAGTGCAGTTTTTACAATTACCTCAAGTATCCGATGTGTATGTTAAGGATGGAAGGACGTTCATATTAACAAGCGATACAGATTTGATTCTATCAAAAATTTTCACTGAACAATTGGATGTATATGATATTGCCATTGAAAAAGGTCGACTTGAAGAAGCATTCGAGCAGCTGACTGTAGAACAAAAGGAGGCGATTTAAATGCAGATTTTCATGAATCAATGCAAAATTGAGATTTTGAGGATGTTCCGCAACCCTTACTTTATTATCTGGTCCCTTTTTATGCCGATTGTTTTTTATTTTATTTTCACGAAGGTTGTGAATACGGAAGTTCCTGATAAAGCACTTTGGGATGCACATTTTTTGATGTCCGTGGCCACATTTAGTGTGATGGGAAGTGCAATTATGACGTTGGGCATTCGGATGGTACAAGAGCGTTCGGAAGGATGGACGAACTTCATGAAAGTAACGCCACTATCAGGTATGGCTTATTTTACTGCGAAAATGATTGGGCAGTCTGTGGTCCATGCGTTTTCGATTGTGGTCATTTTTATAGCAGGCGTGCTTTTGAATGGGGTTTCATTATCGGCTTTTGAATGGATCATGAGTGGACTTTGGATTTTGCTTGGTTCGTTGCCGTTCCTCGGAATTGGTGTGTTGATAGGGACAATGAAGCGAGTGGATACTGCGAGTGGGGTAAGCAACATCCTCTATATACTCCTAGCTATAACCGGAGGGATGTGGATGCCGATGGAAGTTTTGCCGAAAACAATCCAAACAATCGGCGCTTGGCTTCCGGCATATAATTATGGTAACGGCGCATGGGAAATTATTCGCGGCCAGGCACCTGAACTAAAAAATATCCTAATTTTAGCAGGTTATCTTCTAGTGTTCATGGTATTATCAACGTATATACGAAGGAAACAGGAAGCGGTGTAGTCTTGAGTAAATTTCAATTCTTTCCGAAGAAATATGGTGTCTTTCCCTATATCTTCTTATTTTATTTATTCATGCCAATTTTCCAGGTGATGAATGAGACGGGATGGAAGGCAGTAATTGGCTACGGTTTAATACTGCTCTTTCTACTATCATACAGACAGCTTTATAGCACCATTTCTAAAAAAAGGTTCTCTTATTGGTTGATTTTACAAGTAGGAATCGTCATGATTTTAAGTATCGGTTACAATCCCTATAATTTATTTTTGGGTTTTTTTTCATCAAACTTTATTGGATGGTATGGAAATAAGAGACAGTTTAATCGAGCATTGATGTCCTTTGCATCAGCTATTATTTTAACCGTGATTATTGTGTTTTATCAGGGCACCATGTTTGGATTTTTTTCTTTTCTACCGTTTGCAGTCGTGATGATCGCATCCCCATTCGGTATTCAATCGATGAATAAGAGATTAGAGTTAGAGCAACAGTTAGATCAGGCAAATGAACAAATTAAGGAGTTAATAAAGCGAGAGGAAAGAATCCGAATTGCGAGGGATTTACATGACACGTTGGGACATACGCTATCACTTATCACGTTACAAAGCCAACTCGTCCAACGAATTGCTGAAAAACATCCTCAGCAAGTGAAAGCTGAAGCTAAAGAAATAGAAATGACTTCACGTTCTGCGCTTAGGCAAGTGAGGGAGTTGGTTTCCGACATGCGAACCATCACAATTGCTCAGGAATTAGCGGATATGGAGCAAATCTTGAAGGCGGCCGGAATTCAATTTCATATTGAAACCGAACTACCGGACCTTCCCCCTTTGCAGCAAAATATTTTAGGAATGTGTCTTCGTGAAGCGGTAACAAATAGTGTGAAACATAGTGAAGCTGAAAATTGTTTTATCAGCTTTGAGAATGAAAGAGGGAATTTCACCATTATCGTAAAAGATGATGGAATAGGGTTTACTGAAAATAATCGTGAGGGCAATGGATTTATCGGTATGCAAGAACGCCTAGCACTTATCGAAGGCAAGCTCGCGATTGAATCGGGAGCAGGCACAACGGTCATAATGAATGTACCAGTAATTGTTAAGCAGGAGGAGGTTTTCGCTTTATGATTCGCATTGTCATTGCAGAAGACCAACGTATCCTGAGAGGAGCTCTGGGTGCACTGCTCGACTATGAACAGGATATGGAAGTAATCGGACAAGCAGAAAATGGTGAAGAAGCACTGAATCTCATAGGTGAGTTACAACCCGATATTTGCCTCATGGATATTGAAATGCCATTGAAAAGCGGACTTGAAGTAGCTGCTGAATTAAAAGGGAAAGGTTCTATTTGTAAGGTAATCATGTTAACTACCTTTGCCCGCCCCGGTTATTTCGAACGGGCAGTAAAGGCTGGCGTCCATGGTTACTTGCTGAAGGATGGCTCAATCGACGATCTCACAGAATCGATTCGTAGAGTGATGAAAGGGAAGCATGAATTTGCGCCTGAATTGATTATCAATACGTATCATGAAGATAACCCCCTTACCAAACGTGAACAGGAAATTTTAAAATTGGCCGCTAAAGGCAAAACATCGAAAGAAATATCTGGCGAATTATTTTTATCGTCAGGAACCGTTCGGAACTACATGTCCGAAATCCTTCAGAAATTGGAATCGAAAAATAAAATCGAGGCGATAACGACTGCTGAGGAAAAGGGATGGATTTAACAGGTGATTAAATAATTTTGGTGATTGGTATACAAGAAACAATCATCTAGAGAAATCATCTGTGTAGTTGTTTTTTGTTTGGAAAGTAGTATTCTAGTTCATGAGAGGTTCCACAAGCAGAATCTCTCTTTTGTTCTTTTTTTGGAATAAAAAGGATAATAAACAGCGTAATCTCATCTGTTTTAATGCTAATCCCATTTTTTTCAGCAATAATGATATTTTCCTCAGATACCTCTCCGAGAAATTCTCCTTTTTTGTATATTTATTTATCATTTCCATAGTTTTTTTGTCCACATTCTCTAATCCGAAAGTCCTCATTTTTTCAGCATGATGTCTACAGAATCTAATGCCCTATATGTTTCGGAAGGCTTCGTCAAACGCAGGCATCATGAATAAAATAAAGCTATCATTTTTACCTGCGTTCATAAACTGCATTTTCTTTTCCATAATCAATCGGCTGCTTTCTTCCTTTGAGTTACAGTTTTTAACTTGGTTGCGAAGTTCCTGTATTTCCCGCTCAACACGCTGCACGATTGCGGCCAATTCAGGGTAATGCTCCTGTATAAAACTTTTTTCCTCGGTAGTCAATGGTTTACCAGCAAGCATTTTTGCTTGTATAGGGCCAAATTTTGCTGCTAATTCCTTACTTCGCTCCACATCTTCGTTATTCTGAGCGGTCGCTAAAGCAGCCATGAAAGCCTCCTGGGGGCTGACTTTATCCAAAGCTGCACGGCGTTCCAATTCCGCCTTTTCCAGGTCCGAAATGACTGTGATTTCTACGGTATCCACGTTGTTATTTTTCACTGACGGAGCAGTTAGCTCAGTAGTTTTGTGCGCTTTGTTTTGCACTTGAGTTTGTTTTGCCAACATAGCGGCGTATTGGTTTATGTTAGATACTCTATTGATATTCATAAGACACCTCCTGTTAATTCCAATAAACTCTTATAGTTGCTGTTTAATAATGTAGAGTTTGAGGCAGACATATCACCATCTTATTATTATATCGGCAAAAATAGTAAATGTGGCGAACCTTCCCTTCCTATCTTGTATCGCTCAACTCCTCGAAGTAGTCAAAAATAGGACCTTGATATCGTTTGTTGTTCATCCGTATCCTTCTTAGGTAAAGTTTTGTATTCTATCATAGCTCGGTAAAGAACTTTTTTCCAGTAAAATTTATTATCTTTTTCCAAATACTCTCTTCGTGAATTCGCCGTGGCTATACGATAGCCGCCATCAAAAGGAAACTTCATCTTTCCTGTGGTACTGTTTATGCAGATTTGCGGCAAACAGAAAAACCGAATCACCAAAGAGGTTCGCCATATCTACAATTTCGTCCCCTCATTCAGACCTTGATTCTAGACAGTCAAACGGGTAACCAGATTGAAGAAGCCTGTCGTTCGGAAGGCTATACAGGTTCTCGCTCTACTTTAAACACAATTATTGCCGAGGAACGACGCAACACTGTGCAAGGCAAGACGAAAATATTTTCATTTCGTCAGAAAATCATTCAAGTGATTTGGGATTTTAAAAAAGGCGATCATATGGAACGAATTCATCAATTGCATCTCGAACTTTTAGAGGGATTTCCAAAAATCAAAGAACTCGATGAACTCGTTCAAAACTTCCGAAACTTGTTTACGGAAAAGAGAAGTGGAAAATTAGTAGATTGGCTAGAGAAATATGAAGAAATCGACTCTCTTTTTATACAAGCTTTCATCCGTGGCGTCCAACAGGATAGGAGTGCTGTCGTGTTGAGTATTCAGGAGCCATGGAGTAACGGCCCAGTAGAAGGGCATGTCAATCGATTAAAAACAATCAAACGAATAATGTATGGAAGAGCGGGGTTTCAAGTACTGAAAAACCGCGTTCTTTATGAATTTTAACTATATGAAAATAATGTCTATTCCTAATAAAGGGACGGAACAGATTGATTCCCCAAAAGAGCGTAAGTTCCTGCGGTTTAGCAAAGACGCTGTAATACGTTAAACCCTTCCTGAATCAAAGACTTATCTTAACGTTTTTCATTTAAGTTGTGGATTAATTGAACGGCCTCATCGACATGTGATACATCAAAAATTTCAACGTTTGCCTTTAGTTCTTTTTGTATTACTGTTACTTCTTCAGCATTTTCACTTGGGATGATCATAAATGGAATACCACTTTTTTCAGTAATTTGTATTTTTTCTTTCATGTTCCCAACACTGAATACATCACCATTTCCATTAATTGCTCCAGTAACCGCAATAGGCAATTGATTTTGGAAATCACCTTGTTTGAATCGACCACTTAATGCTAAACTAAGCCCTGCACTATCTCCTCCAATGTCTCGACTAAGGAAAGTTGTAAGCCATTCATCTTCGTGCCCTAAATATAGAGACAAATTCTCCTTCATCTCTTCTGGTGAATGATCTTTTTGAAGATGTAGCCACTTTAATATTTGTCTATTCTTACTACCATATATATTTTTTTTATTCACTTCAAAAACGGATAGTACATCTACATGTTGTTTGGTCAAAAGTTCCTTAACAGCCTGTTTACTTTTCTCATTTTCTAAAGTTAATTTATTTACCCCTATCGAATAGATCTCAGAACCTTCTAATACCACAGTTGGTTCTATATATGCGTAAACAAAGTGTGATGGGGATGTGTAGTATCCTATCAGTGGCAACTCATAGCAAAATAATAGAAAGATGATGAAAGTTGCAATTGCGATTTTCCTTTTAGTAACACGTTTTTTTCGAAACACTAAAAATATGATCACCAAGATGATTAAACTAATCAATAATATAAATAAAAATATAAATTCATTGATGACATCTTGAAGATATAAAAATAGAAATACAAGATAAAAAAGAATAGATAAAACACCAGTTACGATATTTGTTTTTTTCATTGAGTAACCATGCCCCCGTTTATCTTATGTATTCTTATTGAACTAACCTGCCCTTAGCTCTAGATGGAATAAGCTTTATTCCTTCTTGAATTAAAGCACCCGTTAATGAAAAGTCAAGCTAAAATTTCCTTAACCATTAAAGTTAAGAATAATATACTAATATACTTTAACATATTCTACCCCTCCACAATCCAACTATACCATAATAACCCAGTCTATTATACAACTATTCGTCAGCAATAGGTAAGCATTTGATGTTATCTTTAGCTTTTCCCCTACTCGACACGGAACGTGCTGGTTTCCCAGCATTCCGCGTTCCATCTAACGATATGTACTAGATTATAAGTTCTATGTTACTCATATAATTGGGACCATCAGATTAATTCCATTCCGCATTTTTCACGGTACTTGTTAATCTTCTGAACCATTGACATAGTAATACCAAGTTTGGTTTTTCCTACAATCTTAGATTTGGAAGAGGTTAAGTCCAAGGATGTCGAAGAATTCATTCCTTATGTATTAGGAGATATGGAATACGATAAGGAAGTCATAAATGAAAAACTAAATGTATTTACATTTGATCAAATAGTTGGTTATATAGAAACCTCAGTGGATAAGGGGGTATGGAATATAAAACCTATTCTTACATAATATAATTTTTAACTAAAGGGTGGATTAGGATAATTAAGATAGAGAACCTCACCAAGGCGGGGTTCCCTATATATTGATACAAAATTGTATAAGAGAATCTTGGAAATCGCAAAAAGAGAATTAGCGCATTTGATGAGTAGCTTAAAAATAAAATCAAACATACAGAGAAAGCATCTGAATGATTTTTTTATATACTAAAAAAAGAAGAAACCTGTCTTATAAAACTTGTAAAATAATCAAATCGGGTACCCCTAAAATTATAGCCGATGTTCTTTATATTGATGCGACTGCACAAGCTTTTTCAGCTTATTAATTTCCTCATCGGGCGTTCTTTTTTCATAAGCAATGATCGAATCGAGTAGCTGCTCTGTAGTACGGGCACCGATAAGTGCAGAAGCGACTGTTTTATCATGCAATGCGAAAGCAATGGCTGCTGCATGTAAATCCTTCGATTGTTCGTCCAATGCCTGAACGGTTTGTTTCAGTTCATCTGTATTATAGTCGACAAATCCATTCGCTTGTTCTACGCGCGCCAGCCCTTCGGATGTCAGAAAACCTTTAGCAATTGTTCCCCTTGTAATAACCGAGGCTCCTGCATCATGAATCATCGGAAACCATTCTTCAGGTCTGCGATCTAGTAAATTAGATTGCATCATGACTGAGATGGCGGAACTATTTTCTAGGAATCGTTTAATGACGGTAGGTCGGATGGACGAAATTCCATATTGACGAATGAGTCCTTCTTTTTTTAGACTTTCGAATGCGTCAATCGTTTCGAAGACGTCATCCTTCATCGTTCCGCCGTGGAGTTGGTACAAATCGATATAATCTGTTTCGAGGCGACTCAAGCTGTTCTTTACGGCGTTCATGATGTGTTTTTTTGAACAATCCCACGTCCAACCTCCGCCATCCGGATTCAGCTTATTTCCAGCCTTCGTTGCAAGGATGACCTTGTCCCGTCTACCTCTCAGTGCATAGCCGACAAGTTCTTCGTTTTTGCCGCCGTCATACAAATCTGCCGTATCAAAATAATTGATGCCTGCGTGAATCGCAGCGTTGACGATGTTCTTCGCTTCTGTCAAATCATCGGGTAAGGACATGCAACCAAGACCGATTTCTGACACGAATAAATCACTCTTCCCTATTTCTCTTTTCTCCATAACTGCACCCCCTGTTTTGTTCATGGTACAATGACGGCATTAGAAATTCTACAAGAAAGGATTGAATACGATGAATAAATATGAAGAAAAGACCATATCTGGCGAGACATTATACAAAGGAAAGATCATCTCACTACGAGTTGAAGAGGTGGAGCTTCCTGATGGTAATTTGGTGAAGCGAGAATTAATTAAACATCCGGGAGCGGTGGCAATTATCCCAATCACTGCCGACGGTAAACTTGTTCTCGTAGAACAATATCGAAAAGCATTGGAACGTTCATTGATAGAAATACCTGCTGGCAAAATAGATCCTGGAGAGGCACCTGAAGTGACCGCCGTGAGGGAGCTAGAAGAGGAAACGGGTTATGGAGCAAAAGAATTTACATATATCCAGTCATTCGCAACATCACCAGGGTTTGCGAATGAAATCATCCATTTGTATTTAGCGCAAGATCTTTTTGAAATTGAAAACCCAGCAGCGGGGGATGAAGATGAATTCATAGATCTCATGGAAGTGACAGTTGAAGAAGCAGAAGAAATGGTCAAGAGTGGAAAGATATTTGATGCTAAAACCGCATTCGCGGTCCTTTATGCAAAAAATCTTCTATCTAAATGACCTAAATCAGGACGGACAAGCATATGGTGTACAAACAACACGGAGGTGCAGCCTATGGTCCGTTCCATATCCTTTGTTTATCTTTTCATCATTTTAGCGGTCGGTTATATCGGAGGCACGCTCTTATTCCGCGAGATGTCAACCACTGCAATAGAGAAAGTGATTGTATTTTATGATGCCCGTGTCGTTCAGGGGTATGATGCAAGTTTCATAAGGCCAATTGGGACAGCAGTTCTGTTTTTCGTCATTGCATATACATTCGCAATATCTGAGAAAACACGATTTATTGTTTTGTTTATGGGTGCGGTAAAATGTGTTCTTTTTGGATTATCTTCATCGTATTTACTTGGCTCAGGTATGAAGATGATGGAGTATTCGATTTGGTGGTTCCCGTTTCAGCTCATTTGCTGTTTCTTATTTCTAGTATACTGTGCTGTTCTCAGTCCGCCTTACTTTATGCGTACAACGACTAGGAAAAGACGAAATACACGTGTGATACCGATACTTATTCTACTATCAGCGGCAATACTAACAATCGAGATGTTGTTCTTCTATTACATTCTTAGATAGAATGCGAGAAACATAATTCGTTCACCTGTTTCCTTTCTGTTGTCATTGCGAAAGCGCATTTGGTATAATAGAATCAGTTTGAGGGGGGGCGTCTTATGGAAAGCCGAATCGATCGGATTAAGAAACAATTGCATGGGGCTAGTTATAAGTTAACGCCTCAGCGTGAAGCGACGGTTTTGGTTCTCCTTGAGCACGAGGAAGACCATCTGAGTGCGGAAGACGTATTTTTACTCGTCAAAGTGAAAGCACCGGAAATTGGGCTTGCTACCGTATACCGTACGCTTGAGTTGCTAACGGATTTGAAAATAGTCGATAGAATCAATTTTGGTGACGGTGTGTCGAGGTATGATTTACGGCAAGAAGGTGCTGCACATTTTCATCACCACCTCATTTGCATCGAATGCGGGACAGTTGATGAAATTCAGGATGATCTTCTTGGAGATGTCGAAAAGATTGTTGAAAGTCGCTTTGATTTTGCCATCAAAGATCATTGGTTAACGTTTCACGGCATTTGTAAAAGGTGCAAATCTGACGTAGATGATAATGTGGAATGACAAGAGGGATGGCGAGATGCTATCCCTTTTGTCGTTGAAATTAAGTCTGTCAATGTCGAAAGGGGGAAGGGGTTTGTATAAAATTAGCGCAATCAGAAATTATTATTCCAAATCCCGTTCTATATGAAAAACACTCGTTTTGCACTTGAAGATTATATGCACTTTCTAAAAGTGGAACGTCAGCTGTCGAGTAACACAATTATTTCATATCGACGTGACCTTGAGGAGTATTTGGATTCTATGGAACAAGCCGGTTATGAATCGCTTGCCAATGTCGACCGAACTAAAATCCTTGATTATTTGCAACAATTGAAAGGGGGAGGAAAGTCTTCAAGGACAATATCGAGGCATATTTCGTCAATCCGTTCTTTTCATCAGTTTCTTCTTCGGGAAAAAGTGACGACACAGGATCCGACTGTCCATTTGGAGCTACCTAAACTTGAACAAAAACTCCCCCGTGTTTTATCGATGAATGAGGTAGACAGATTGATTGATATACCAGATCGTTCGAAGCCCCAAGGTGTTCGGGATAATGCATTTCTGGAAGTATTGTACGGGACGGGGATGCGTGTGAGTGAACTGATTGGATTGAATATGGATGACATCCATTTAACGATGGGGTTCGTCCGTATTTTCGGGAAAGGTGGAAAGGAAAGGATTGTGCCCCTTGGAGGAAGTGCAATTAAGGCATGTAAACGTTATATTGATGAGGCGAGGCCGATTTTCATTGTGAAGCAAAAAGGTGCCGAAGCTTTGTTTGTTAATATGCGGGGCGCGCGGCTATCCCGTCAAGGTTGTTGGAAGCTATTGAAGGGTCATGGGCTAAAAGCGGGTATACAAAAGGAACTGACTCCACACATCTTACGTCACTCTTTCGCAACGCATCTCGTTGAAAACGGTGCAGATTTACGTGCTGTACAGGAAATGCTTGGCCACGCCGACATTTCGACGACACAAATCTACACACATGTCAGCCGTACAAGATTGAAGGAAGTTTATGTGAAATTCCATCCAAGAGCGTAAGCACGAAATAAAACTTTTTTAGGAGGTTACTATTATGGGAAAAGAGACATTCAAACGCATTCACCTTATTGTACTCGACTCTGTGGGGATCGGAGAATCACCAGATGCCCATTTATTTGGGGATAAAGGGGCGAATACGCTTGGGCATATTGGTGAAGAAATGAATGGACTTGATATGCCGAATATGGGTAAACTCGGATTATCCAATATCAGTGAAATTAAAGGAATCATGATTGCAGATAAGCCACTTGGCTGTTATACAAAAATGCAGGAAGCATCTGTAGGAAAAGATACGATGACTGGCCATTGGGAAATGATGGGTCTTAACATCGACAAGCCATTTAAAGTATATCCGAATGGCTTCCCGAAAGAACTGATCGATGAATTGGAAAAGCAGACGGGCCGTAAAGTGATTGGCAACAAAGTGGCAAGTGGTACGGCAGTCATTGACGAACTGGGTCAGGAACATATGGAGACGGGTGCAATCATTGTCTATACATCTGCAGATCCTGTGTTGCAAATCGCTGCGCATGAAGGGATCATTCCGATTGATGAGCAGTACCGTATTTGTGAAATTGCACGGAAATTGACATTGGAACCAGCGTTTCTAGTAGGCCGTGTCATTGCGCGTCCGTTTGTTGGAGAACCTGGTAATTTCACACGGACAACAAATCGTCATGATTATGCACTTAAACCGTTTGGCCGTATTGTGATGAATGAGCTAGTGGATAGCGGGTATGATGTCATTGCAATCGGTAAAATTTCCGATATATTTAATGGGGAAGGTATTACAGATTCCGTTCGTACAGTGAGCAATATGGATGGTGTCGATAAATTACTTGATGTTATGAATAAGGATTTTCAAGGGCTTAGCTTTACAAATTTAGTCGATTTTGATGCATTATTCGGACACCGACGAGATCCACTCGGCTATGGAAATGCGCTACAGGAGTTCGATGTTCGGCTTGAAGAGATTATGGCGGCGTTACGTGAGGATGATCTGCTAATCATTACAGCAGACCATGGCAATGACCCCGTATTCCCTGGAACGGACCATACGCGTGAATATGTGCCTCTAGTCATCTATTCGCCCTCATTCAAACATGGGGGTGCTTTGCCGCAAACTGAAACGTTTTCGGATATCGGCGCGACGATTGCAGATAACTTTAATGTGAAAATGCCGAAATTCGGTCGTAGTTTCTTGGGTTTATTAGAAGAAAAGGTGTGATTTTAATGTTTAGAATGGTTGATATTATCGAGAAAAAACGCAATGGTGAGATGCTTTCTAAGGAAGAAATCACCTTTTTCGTAAATGGTTACACGGATGAGTCTATCCCTGATTATCAAGCGAGCGCATTCCTAATGGCAGTTTATTTTAAAGGGATGACGGCTGAAGAGCAAGGGTATTTGACGATGGCGATGGTAGAGTCTGGCGATCAGATTGATTTATCCGCAATTGAAGGTATTAAAGTCGATAAGCATTCGACAGGCGGCGTTGGGGATACGACGACATTGATTTTGGTCCCGCTTGTTGCCGCATGTGGTGTGCCAGTCGCTAAAATGAGCGGCCGCGGTCTTGGTCACACAGGGGGTACGCTCGATAAGCTTGAAGCGATTGAAGGATTCCATATCGAATTGACGGAAGAACAATTTGTGCAGCAAGTGAATGACTTGAAACTTGCGGTCATTGGTCAAAGTGGTAATTTGACCCCTGCTGATAAAAAACTGTATGCACTTCGTGACGTAACCGCTACGGTCGATAGTATTCCCCTTATCGCTAGCTCGATTATGAGTAAAAAAATTGCGGCAGGTGCAGATGCAATTGTCCTTGATGTGAAAACGGGCGAAGGCGCATTTATGAAAACGAAAGAAGATGCAATTGCGCTTGCTGAATCAATGGTGGCAATCGGAAAGCAAGTAGGCAGGAACACGATGGCGGTGATTTCTGATATGAGCCAGCCGCTAGGATTTGCGATTGGTAACTCACTTGAAGTCATTGAAGCAATCGAAACACTAAAGGGTGAAGGTCCCGAAGATTTGACTGAACTTTGTCTTGTACTTGGTAGCAAGATGATTGTGGCGGGAGGAAAAGCGGCTTCCATCGATGAAGCACGGACTATGCTTAAAGCGGTCATTACAGACGGTTCGGCTCTTGAATTATTCGGTAAACTGATTGAAGCACAGGGCGGTAATGCAAAAGTCATTCATGATACGACTCTGTTGCCTTCTGCAAAATACCAGATTGAAGTACCTTCACTCACTTCAGGTTATGTAACGAAGATGGAAGCGGACGACATTGGTGTTGCAGCGATGCTTCTTGGAGCTGGAAGGGCAACGAAGGAAGATGAAATCGATTTTGCGGTCGGCATCGTGTTGAAGAAAAAAATTGGGGATGCAGTACAAGTAGGAGAACCACTTGCAATCATCCATTCAAATTTAGAGAATGTGGAACGTTCTATTACGCTTATCCAACAACATATTTTCATTGAAAAGCAACAGGTAGAAAGCCCACGTCTCATTGGTGAAATGATAACGGGCTAAACTTAAATAGTGAAGGCTATCCCATTGACCAGGTTTTATCGGGTTAATGGGATAGCCTTTTTTAATTTATAGCAGACGATAACTGCACAAGCGACCAATCCACACGTCGAAGCGACTGATCTCTCGCTCAAGCGACCAATCCATCGCACTATATAAGTTGAACGAAAGATCAACAGCCCATTTATACTTGAATAGTTGAAACAAACGCGTCAAACAAGCATATGTAGAATCAACAAAAGTGTAAAACTTAAATTCAACTTATATAGTATGTACTTCTTAACTATTTTTTCGTAGTGAATGTGTAAATGATAAAGAAAATGCACATACTTCCATTATGGGTAGAACCTGTCGAAAAGTAAGAATCTTGCGCTATCCGTGACTAGTTTTGTCAGCTAGGAGGGTTTGGTCTTCCTGATGTGGAATGTTTCGCTAGAGAAGGAGGGGTTCAGCATGGCTGATATTGAAATCATTGACAATGGGATTATTATTGCGACATTACGAGGGGAGTTGGACAATCATGAGGCAAATCGAATCCGGTCTCATATTTCTTCATCCATCTTTACTGGACAAGTGCGGGCTGTTATTTGGAATTTGGAAGGGCTTGGATTCATGGATAGCGCAGGAATCGGTCTCATTCTTGGAAGGATGCGTGATTTAGCACCTTTGGAAGGGGAAACGCTGATACTGAATCCGTCCTCGACGATGGAGAAAATATTCAACTTTTCCGGTCTTGGACCAAATATTAGGCACTGCACGATTGACATGGCGATCAGGGAAATCGGAGGGGTTTTACATGAACAATGAAATGACGTTATCATTCGTCGCAATCGAAGAAAATGAAGCGCTAGCAAGAATGGCGATGACTTGTTTCATCACGCCGCTTGACCCGACAATCGAAGAAATTTCAGAGTTTAAGACGATTGTTTCGGAAGCGGTGACAAATGCGATTCTTCATGGATACGAATGCGATGGAACAAGTATTGTCACAGTCCATGCATTGATTGAAGGAAATAAAATATCGATGACGGTAAGTGATGAAGGGGCAGGGATTTTCGATGTGGAGCAGGCGATGGAGCCGATGTTCACGACCCGACCCTTCATGGAACGGTCAGGAATGGGATTTACAATAATGGAAAGCTTTGCAGACAATTTATCTGTCGAATCAGTCATTGGTAATGGAACGGTCGTCAAGTTTGAGAAAACGTTTTCTCCGGTTACGGAAGTAAGCAGAATGAGGTGACTTATGGACACATCTGTTGAAAAAAAACCCGCTTTGTTGTCTCAGGAGAAGATGAGGGAACTGATAAAAATTTCGCAGGAAGGTGATAAGGAAGCGAGAAGGTTGATGGTAGAAGGAAATACTAGACTCGTCTGGTCCATCGTCCAACGTTTTGCTTCCCGCGGAGCTGACCCTGAGGACTTGTTCCAAATTGGCTGCATCGGTCTCATGAAATCAATTGACAAGTTTGACCTTTCATATGAGGTGAAATTTTCTACCTATGCGGTCCCAATGATTGTCGGTGAAATTCAGCGGTTTCTTAGGGATGATGGAATGGTGAAGGTGAGCCGCTCCATCCGGGAACTCAGTTTCAAAATCCGTCATGCAACCGATGATTACATTAAAAATCATGGTAAATCACCATCCATTTCAGAAGTTGCTGCGGTCCTAGAAGTGACTGTTGATGATGTCATTCTCGCATCGGATGCCTTGCGTGATCCTGCATCTCTTCATGAAAAATTGTATGAAAGTGAAGGAGATAGCTTGACACTCATGGATCAGCTAAGGGACGACAGATCTGAAAGGGTATTCGATCATATCCCACTTAGGGACGTCATTACTAAGTTGAACAAGCGGGATCAGACGATTATCTATATGCGTTACTACCTTGATTGTACGCAGAGTGATATTGCGGAGAGGATTGGAATTTCACAAGTTCAAGTGTCACGGCTTGAAAAGAAAATCCTAGCTCAATTGAAGTCTTGGATGGGCACGAATGCAGAGGATAGTACGGTAACAGTGAGGACGGATTGATATAATGGAGAAATTGTTCCAGTCGATGAAAGAAGGAGAAGAGTGGTTCGAAGCTTGTTTTGGACAAGACGAAACATTCGACGCGACAGCTAGGTCAGTCCATTTATGGGATATGCCTTCGTTATTACTCTATATTAATGGACTTGTAGATGGAATCGTCATAACGACTTTGTTGACAGAGATGCAGTGGAATGGTGATGGGAAGATATTGGAGGGGGATGGAGCAGAACGTTTCCTCTCCTTTTTTCCTTACCATGCAATAACGGCGGCTATAGAAAAGAAAGAGTTGCTAAAGTCCATTTTAAGTGGTCAAGCGGCGATCATTACTCCAGACGGCTATGCATTTTTGATAGATATTAGGTCCTACCCCGGAAGACAACCGGAAGAACCCGATAACGAGAAAGTCATTCGCGGTTCAAGGGATGGGTTCACGGAAAACATTCTTACGAATACGGCATTAGTACGGAGGAGACTTCGCACAGAAGATTTACGTTTCGAAATGCATAACACATCAGTGAGTGGGAAAACAGATGTCGTTCTCGCGTTCATACAAGGTGCGGCAAGTAAAAAACATCTGGCTTACATTCGAGATAGACTAGATGCCATTTGTACTGACGGACTTACAATGACAGACAAATCGCTTGAGGAATTTCTTTTTAAACAGGGCTTTCATCCAGTACCTTTTGTACGATTTACAGAACGTCCGGATATCTGTGCAGCGCATTTATTAGAAGGAAATATTGCAATTATGGTGGATACATCCCCTTCTGTTATTCTCGTGCCGGTCACATTGTTCTATCACCTGCAACATGCAGAGGAGTACAGACAGGCCCCGTTAATTGGAACTGCTGTTAGACTTATGCGTTTTTCTGGAACTGCATTAAGCCTCATTCTTCTACCTTTTTGGTATTTACTTGCGACCGAAAATAAGTATCTTCCGGATATATTGAGTTACATTGGGCCCAAAGAATTAGGGGAAGTTCCTTTACTTATTCAGTTATTGCTTGCGGATATTGGAATCGAGGTGCTCCGAATGGCAGCTATCCATACACCAACCCCGATGTCGACCGCAATGGGTCTTGTGGCGGCAATCGTCATTGGACAAGTGGCAATTGATGTTGGACTTTTCACACCCGAAGTTGTGCTCTATGCCGCATTAAGTGCTATTTTAACATTTGCAATTCCTTCCTATGAGCTAAGCATTACAACTAAAATTTTCAGGATATGTATTCTGTTGTTGACTGCATTATTGGGAGCGCCTGGATTCTTTTTATCCCTCGTAGTCATTTTTTATTATTTATGTGCGCTAAAGCCAATGGATGTCCCTTATTTATGGCCTGCAGTGCCGTTCTTCCCGAAAGCGATGTTGCGCATTCTTATAAGGTTCCCGATGACTGTAGACAAACCGAGACCATTCATTACTGACTCACCAGATCGTGACCGTGTTTCATAGATCATTGCTAGTACCCGCATCTTTATGATAAAGTTCTAGTTATATTTATATTAGAATTTGAAAGGGGAAGGCATTATGTATTTCTACGGAACACAATCGGTCAATGAGTTAGGCCATCTGACAATTGGTGGCGTCGATACTATCGACCTTGCACATATGTACGGTACTCCTCTTAACGTTTATGATGTTGCGTTATTTCGAGAACGGGCGGCGGCCTTTAAAGAAACTTTTAAAAACGTTGGCGTACGGGCACAAGTTGCGTATGCGAGCAAAGCATTCTCGTCCATTGCAATCTATGAAGTTGCCGAACAACAAGGTCTGTCGCTCGATGTTGTCTCTGGAGGGGAATTGTTTACAGCGGTCTCCGCAGGATTTCCACGAGAAAGAATTCATTTCCACGGGAATAATAAAAGCTTTTCCGAACTTCAATATGCATTTGATGAAAAAATAGGCTGTATCGTTATCGACAATTTTTCCGAAATTACGATGGTGAAGGATATAGCGGAGACGCGTAAAGAGAAGATGAATGTGCTCATCCGGGTAACACCTGGAGTAGAGGCGCACACACATGACTATATTACGACAGGACAGGAAGATTCCAAATTCGGCTTTGATTTGAAAAATGGTCAGACGGATGAGGCATTTCTTCAGTTGCATGATCATCCCTATCTCGAATTGCTCGGTATGCATTGTCATATTGGTTCCCAAATATTCGAGTCGGATGCTTTTTGTTTTGCAGCAGAAGTATTAATGAAAAAAATGGTTGCCTGGCGTGATGACCACGATTTCGTATGTACGGTTTTGAATTTAGGTGGTGGATTTGGTATCCGGTATACAGAAGAAGACGAACCGCTTCATCCCTCTGCTTATGTCGAAGAGATGGCGAAGGTTGTGCTATCGATGACCCGAAGCCACAATTATCCCGTACCTGAAATTTGGGTTGAACCTGGCAGATCCCTCGTTGGTGATGCAGGTACAACGCTCTATACAGCTGGAAGCACCAAAGAAGTACCAGATGTTCGAAAATATATCGCAGTCGATGGGGGAATGTCGGATAATATCCGTCCTGCACTGTATGGTGCAAAATATACAGCCGCTACTGCGAATCGTATCGAAGAGCCTCATGTAGATAAAGTGACGCTAGCAGGAAAATGTTGTGAATCAGGAGATAAGCTCATTGAAGAGGCATTCCTTGCAGATCCAACTGAAGGAGATATTATCGCTGTTTTCTGCACGGGAGCTTATGGTTACTCGATGGCAAGCAATTATAACCGACTTCCGAAGCCAGCAATCGTGTTTTGTGAAAATGGTGAACATCAACTTGTCGTTCGCAGGGAAACATACGAAGACGTCGTTAGACTTGATATTCCTCTTCAAAGCGTGAAACGGGAGGAGACGGTATGAAGAAACGCAATATCCTCCTTTTTGTATTCATTGTACTTGCGGCGATTATGTGGGGAGCGGTATACTGGTATTTCATCGCGCCGGTGATAGACCCAAGATGACATGACGATCGCTTATTATTGAGAGGACTCCGTCACGCGTAGACAAACTAACGGGGGATTTTCAGAAAAGAAGGGATTCAATCGATGCTTTTACGTTATAAGAAAACTTATGAAAAAATTGCGATGGGGCTACTTTCTTATATGCCTGTAGACAAATCAGTGAAGAAATTACAAGAAATGATTTATCACTACGAAACGGATGACCAGTGGCAGTTGTTTCTATTAAAAGAGGATGATGATTTCATCGGTCTGGTCGGAGTAATAGTGGGTGACACTACCTATACGTTACAACATATTTCTGTCAACCCATCTTTTCGTGGAGAAGGGATAGGTAAGGAAATGGTGATGAAGGTGCAAGCACTTTTTTCGGATAAGGAATGCAAAGGTACAGAAGAAACAGATTCGTTCATAAATAAATGTAAAGAAATAGAAGAAGGAACAGATTTTTAGCATCTGTCCTTCTTCTTTTCTTCGCGTTCTCGGAGAATATCACTACGGTCCCGGAGCATATGTTTATGAATGAGCGCGTCACTTTCGAAAGAAAGGAGTTCCATGGACTGTTCCGCGGATTCAACAAGTGCTGTCAATTGTGAGGATGTTACAATAAGTGAGATGGATTCAAATGGCAACTGTTTTTCCAAGCGATTTATACTGTTTTGAACGTCGTGAATTAAACGCTTAAAATCAATTTCTTCCGTGTAAGTAGGGTTCTTAGAGATGAACGTTAAGAAGTTTTTTACTGCCTTCCGAAGTGTTCGATACGCACCTGTACTATTTCCCCTTCGCCAGTGATACAATCCCGTTGCAAGAAGGATGAAAGCTGTGAGAGGATGCTCTTTATCGCTATCGGGTATTGACTTCCAATAGTCTTCTAAAACCTCGTGACATTCGAAATAATCTTGATTTTGATTGAAATAAACAATAAACTTTACGAATAGTGGATGATGGTATGGATGCATTCTATCAGTCCTTTCTATAGCGAATACGATGGGTAGGTGTAACACAATGTCATATAAAGTGAAACTCGAGGCTTTCGAAGGCCCGTTAGATCTATTATTACATTTAATCAACAGACTTGAAATTGATATATACGATATTCCGATGGCTGAATTGACACAACAGTACATCGAGCATCTTCAAACGATGCGTGTATTGCAGTTGGATGAACTAAGCGAATACCTTGTACTTGCGGCGACACTAATCGAGATTAAAAGTAAAATGTTACTTCCAGTTCATGAGGGAGAAGAGTTTGACGACGACATGGAGTTTGATATGGAAGACGATCCGCGTGATGAACTTGTTGCTCGCCTGATTGAATATAGGAAATATAAAGAGGCGGCTATCAATTTAAAAGAATCCGCAGATGAACGATCTGATTATTTCACAAGAACCCCTGGTGATCTTTCAGTATTCGGCGAAGTTATCATAAGTGAGATGGAAGACAGCTTGAGTGTTTTTGATTTGATTGGTGCGTTCCAAAAAATGCTCGACAGAAAGCGACTAAAAGCACCACTTACGGCTAGTATAATGAAAACGGAACGATCTGTCGGTGAAAAGATGAATGAAATTATGGCGACATTGGAAAGAAGTAGTGGAGTTTGTGATTTCCATTCCCTTTTTGAAGAGGGAGATAGGTCGGATTTAGTTCTTACATTCCTCTCTTTACTTGAATTGATGAAACGTCGGAACATACTTGTTGAGCAACACGGTAATTTTGATGAACTAACTGTGTCGTTCCGCCGGGAGGGTGAATGAAATGGAAGTAATGGAGCAATTAACCGGAATGATTGAAAGTTTTTTGTTTATTGTAGGAGATGAAGGGCTGACGACCAAACAGCTGACCGTCCTGACTGAACGAGAAGCGGTCGAAGTCATTGAGGCACTTGATTTGTTACATGCAAGCTACGAAGCGCGGGGTACTAGTGGCATTACGTTAAAACTTCTCGGAGGTGCTTATCGTCTTGTGACGAAATCCGAATTTGCGGAGGATCTAAAACGATTGCTTGAAAATCCGTCATCTAAATCTATGACACAGGCATCTCTTGAAGTACTTGCTATTATTGCTTACAAGCAACCTGTGACGCGAGTGGAAATCGATGATCTTCGAGGTGTTAAATCTGAAGGGCCCATCAACACACTTATCGCGAAAGGGCTTCTTACAGAAAAAGGCCGCATGGAAGGAAGTGGACGAGCGATTCTCTATGGGACGACAGCGTTGTTTCTGGATCGTTTCGGATTGGGGTCACTTGATGCACTGCCGCCTCTCCTACAAGAAGAGGCGAATGAAGGGGTGGATACGGATTTATTCATGACAAAGTTTCAAGAAGCATTTGCGATGGAAAATGATGGAGGAGGAGAAGGTTCTTGAAACGCGCGATGATTGTTGTCCTGCTTTTCTCGCTTTTTTTTGGTATTGGACCTAAAGAAGTAACTGCTGCCGGCCAAGCATGGGCAGTTATTGACGCTGACACGGGTAGATTATTGGATGGAGCTAACGAGAATATTAGATTGCCAATCGCGAGTCTGACAAAAATTTGGACTGCGTTGACCTATATTGAAAGCGGTACGCCATCTGGAGATGTTCTTATTTCCCCGCAAGCCGCTTCGGCAGAAGGTTCGTCACTCTATTTAAAGCAAGGGTTGACTATTCATTCAGATGCTTTACTATATGGACTTATGCTACGCTCGGGGAATGATGCAGCACATGCGCTTGCCGAACATGCAGGTGGATCATCCGAAGGGTTTGTTGAACTCATGAATACCAAGGCACTCTATTATGGATTGAATGATACGGTCTTTACAAATCCGTCTGGTTTGCATGATGATCGTCATCTTTCCACTGCATACGAAACAGCACTCATAATGCACTACGCGATGAAAAATGATAAGTTCCGTGAAATAGCCACCACGAAAAAACATGTTTATCGGGGTGCTGAACAAACATTCAGTTGGCGAAATAAGCATCGCCTTCTCCATTCAGATTCGAATGCGATTGCAGGAAAAACTGGTTTTACGAAAGCAGCGGGTCGCACACTTGTAACCTACTTCGAGAAAGAAGGGAAAAAAGTTATTGTTGTCACACTGAATGATGGCGACGATTGGAATACGCATAGGCAGCTGGCGGATAAAGTGTTTTCATCTTACGACCTATTAACTGTTGCGAAAAAAGGAACCTATGCTATTCTCCCAGGAATTGAAGCTGAATTGAGAACGCCGATCCGGCTTTTACTAAAAAAAGGGGAAAAGGAGAAACTTTCGAATGTTGTTCGAATTCCTCGCGGTAAAAATGAGAGGAGCTTAGGTCTATGGTCTGTAAGTCTCGACACTGAACAACTAATAACAACGGAAATAACGATTAGACAATTGAGATGAAATGGAGACGTTTTTAAGAAGACTACCGTTACAGAGGTCGGTCTTCTTTTCATTTGAAGCAAAGTGTGACATAATTTTTCACAGAATACAGGACGGGGTGACACAATGGAAAGATTACAGAAAGTGTTGGCACAAGCAGGCGTTGCATCACGGAGAAAATCCGAAATACTCATTGTTGATGGAAAAGTGAAGGTGAACGGAGTAGTCGTAACGGAGCTCGGTACAAAGGTATCCAATTCGGATCGGGTAGAAGTTGAAGGTGTACAGCTAGTTAAAGAAAGTTATGTCTATTACCTTTTATATAAACCGAGGGGAGTCATCTCTACAGTTGACGACGATAAGGGAAGGAAAACGGTCATGGACCTACTTCCTTATGTTGATAAAAGGATTTTCCCTGTCGGCCGGCTCGACTATGATACATCGGGCATTATTATCCTAACGAATGACGGAGACTTCTCTTATTTGATGACGCATCCCAAATTCGGTATAAAGAAACAGTACGTTGCCAAAGTAAAAGGAATTCCACAACGGGAAGCATTGAAGAAACTTGAACGCGGCATCGACCTTGAGGACGGAAAAACGGCCCCAGCACATGTGAAAATGCAGACGGTTGATAAAAAAACAAGTACAGCAATCATTGAAATAACAATTTCGGAGGGAAAAAACCGTCAAGTGCGCCGGATGTTTGACGCAATTGGTTGTCCAGTCCAAAAATTACGAAGAGAATCCTTCGCAATGCTAACGACCCATGGATTGAATGCAGGAGAAGCGCGTGAATTGACGACACATGAAGTGAAACAGCTACGTGTCCTCGCAGAAACAGGGAAAATCGGCTAATCCATCAAAACGTTCACAATCCATTCATTTATGGAACGCATCTAGAAGAATCATTTTGGTATAATGAAGGTCGGAAGTTAGTTATCAATTTGAAGGCGGTGGGTATATGGCCAAGGCGGATAAAAAGAAAAAACGCCTTATCATAAGGACAATCGTTCTATTACTTTTAGTTTCAGTAGTCATTTATGCAGTTGCTTTTAAAGACAAAGTTAAAGTATTAGCAGTCGGTGATATGGCGCCTGACTTTGAACTTGTCGATCTTGAAGGTAACAAACACCGGTTATCCGATTATAAAGGACAAGGTGTTTTCTTGAACTTCTGGGGAACATGGTGCGGACCTTGTAAAAAAGAGATGCCTCATATGGAGAAGTTACACAAGGAATTTGAGGGCAAAGATGTCCAGATCTTAGCACTAACGATTAAAGATCCCCCATTGAAAGTAAAAGCGTTCAGGGATCAATATGAGTTAACGTTCCCAATTGCTATCGATAAGACTGAGGTTGTAAAGGAAGCCTATAACATCAGTCCGCTACCTACAACGTTTCTCATTAATGACAAGGGTAAAATACAAAAAATCATAAAGTGGGCAATGTCTGAGGAAGAAATACGGTCTCATATGGAAAGCATTCAACCCAAGTAAGGAGAACATTCGAAATGAGCAAAATCAAATGCCAGTGCGGTCATGAAAATCCATTCGGCACAGTGCTTTGTGAGCGATGTGGAAGACCGCAAACAGAAGAAGCGAAAGCCAGCCAGCTTGTCGACATGCGCTATGAAGGTTCGGCAAGAAGATCACAGACGTATAATCGATCGATTGTCGATCGGATATGGAATTTCTTTTCAAGTGTGAAAATTGGAATCAGCATTATCATTGCTGTTCTTGTGACATCGGCAATCGGTACGGCTTTTCCACAAAAATTATATGTGCCAGCAACGACAGAAGTAGAGCTGGCTGCATACTACGAACGACTGTACTGGCTATTCGGCACAGCCTATTATAAACTTGGATTTCATGATATGTATAATAGCTGGTGGTTCATTACACTAATAGGAATGCTAGGTATATCTATTATCATCGCCAGTGTAGATCGGGTTATCCCACTTTATAAATCATTGAAAAGGCAACGGACGAAACGCCATCCTTCTTTTATGAAGAAACAACGTATTTACGGTGAAGGGCCTACTGAAAAACCTGATGTATCCTTGGGTAAAGCAGAGGAGAAATTGAAAAAACTTCGTTATAATGTAAAGACTGAAGATGGAGCCCTTTTAGCTGAAAAAAACCGTTTCTCTAGATGGGGTCCCTACGTCAATCACACCGGACTTATCATTTTCTTTATCGGTATTTTATTGCGCGGCATTCCTGGTTTTTATGTCGATGAAACGATGTGGCTCCTCGAAGGGGATACAAAAGCGGTTCCAGGTGCAACGGGCTACTATTTGGAAAGTAAGAAATTCACTATGGAAACGTATACGAAAGATGAAGCCGGTGAAGTATTTGGTGAAGCGCTCGATCGTGTCGGTATGATTGCGAAAAATTATCAAACAGATGTGGCGCTGTACAAGGACAAAGAGGGTGCACTTCCAGGTTCAGGTGATCAAGAGTTTGTGAAAGACTATTCAATCATTGTTAATGATCCACTTAACTTTGATGGTTTCAACGTATTTCAAATGGATTACCGCCAGGATGAAGATTTGAAATCGATGACATTCCAGTTAATGGAGAAGTCAACGGAAAAATCGCTTGGAGAATTCACTGTCAATCTTGTGGATCCTGAACAAAACTATGAAATTGCTGAAGGAGCGAGCGTTGTTCTAAGTGATTATTATCCAGACTTTGACGGAATGGAAAATGGAGAACCGAAATCCAAATCATCAATCCCGAATAATCCAGCATTCATCTTCAAGATGATAACACCGGAGAAACCTAAAGGAGAAATGAGTTTTGTAGCGATTCAACAAACGCTTGAAACAGAAGAAAATGCTTATAAAGTTAAATTTGTCAGTGCGGAAATGCGTGATAAATCCGGATTTGTCGTTCGGAAGGATAAAACACTCTATATCCTTCTCTTGGGAGGCATCATCTTTATGATTGGTGTTATACAAGGGTCTTATTGGAATCATAGAAGAATCTGGATTCAAAAAGGATTAGATAACGAATTGCTAATTGCAGGTCATACGAATAAAAACTGGTTCTCATTGAAGAAAGAATTGGACAAAGTACAGGACTTTGCGGATTTGCCAGCATATGAAGACAGGCAGGACAAGGAGTCCAATTTAGAAATTAAGGAAGGGGAACAATCATAATGGGTCTTGCAGCGTTAAGCTCCAATCTGCTCCTTGTTTCATTCATTGCCTACCTTGTAGCAACACTATTTTTTGGCGGTGCTGTAAAAGGGGCAAAATCGGAAGCAACTTATCAGAATAACCGGTGGGGAAAAATAGCGATTATCATCACGATTATCGGATTTATTTCGCATATCGGCTATTTCATCACCCGGTGGATAGCTTCAGGACATGCACCTGTTAGTAATATGTTTGAATTCACGACAGCGTTCGGCATGATGCTTGTTGGATCATTCATCCTGTTATTTTATTTATACAGGACGCCATCACTTGGCTTGTTTGCATTGCCAATCGCGATTATTATCATCGCCTATGCGAGCATGTTCCCAAGGGAAATTACGCCACTTATTCCGGCATTGAAAAGTTATTGGTTGACAGTCCACGTCATCACAGCAGCACTTGGTGAATCGATACTTGCAATCAGTGCGGTAGCGGGACTGATCTTCCTACTGAAAAATATTGATTTGACGAAAAAGTCAAAACAGCGTTTTTGGATAGAGGCAGTTATCTTTACGCTTATCCTTGTGGTCGGTTTCGTATTATCTTCAACGACATTTAAACTTATTGGCTATGAGGCAGAATTCACTTATATCGATAAAAATGAAAAGCCAGCCAAGATTGAGTACAACTATCCGCCGCTTTTCGGGATGCATCAATATAAGGCAATTACGCCTGAAGTAATGACACCATGGGCTGAAATGCCTGCCATCATAAATGCGAAGACATTAACAACTTTTGTCTGGGCAGTTACAACAGGAATCCTGTTGTACTTGATTTTACGGCTTATTTTCCGCAGACCGATTGCGACCTTGTTCCAGCCTTTCGCTAAAAAAGCGAATTCTCAGCTGATGGATGAAATTGGCTACCGTGCCGTTATGATTGGTTTCCCGGTGTTTACACTAGGAGCGCTTATTTTCGCGATGATTTGGGCACACGAGGCATGGTCGAGGTTCTGGGGATGGGATCCGAAAGAAGTATGGGCACTTATCACGTGGTTATTCTATGCAGCATTCCTTCACTTACGCTTATCACGCGGTTGGGATGGCGAAAAATCAGCATGGCTTGCGGTGATCGGTTTTATCATCATCATGTTTAACCTTATTGCCGTAAACTTGATCATTGCAGGATTGCATTCATACGCATAAGAAAATCGCGTATAGAGCATTACTTGGATTTAATAGTGGACTGCAGGGTAGTTTTCTAACCGCCGTGCAGTCTTTTTATTTCTTTTTTCATGTGTCGACTTGTACAATAGAAATAGAATCATGTTGAAGGGGGCAAATCGTTGTGGAAGATAAAGTAACTTTGTTAGTTGTAGATGACGAAGAAAGGATTCGTCGTCTATTGAATATGTACCTCACTCGGGAAGGTTATGAAATTGAAGAAGCGGTTGATGGGGCAGACGCACTCGAAAAAGCGTTTGTAAATAATTATGACTGTATCTTACTCGATCTGATGATGCCAGAGAAAGATGGCTTCGAAGTATTACAAGAGCTGAGAGAAAAGAAGATAATGACGCCAGTTATTATGCTTACTGCAAAAGGCGAAGAGGCTGACCGGGTAACGGGTTTTGAGTCCGGTGCCGATGATTACATAGTTAAACCATTTAGTCCACGTGAAGTTGTTCTTCGTGTCAAAGCGATCCTTAGAAGGTCTGTGACGTTCCCAGGAGTAGCATCTGCATCTACATCGAAAGATCTCGTTGTCTTTCCACAGTTGACAATAGATCACGATGCACATCGCGTCACTGCTGATGGAAAAGAAGTGAATCTCACTCCAAAAGAGTACGAGTTGCTCTATTTTCTAGCGAAGTCACCTGACAAAGTATTCGATCGAGAACAGCTGTTGAAAGAAGTCTGGCATTACGAATTCTTCGGGGACCTCCGAACAGTGGATACGCATGTTAAAAGGCTTCGTGAAAAGCTGAGCCGTGTTTCTGAACAGGCTGCCAAAATGATTGTGACAGTTTGGGGTGTTGGCTACAAGTTCGAGGTCCCGAATGAATAGAATATGGAATTCAATCGTCGGGAAGCTATGGGCAACCATATTGCTTCTCGTTTCCTTTGTATTGTTTATCATTACTGTGCTACTTCTAGAATTTTTAGATGATTTTCATACCAAGCAAGCGGAAGATTCATTGCGAAGGGACGCAACGACGATTGGTAAAATTGTTTTGGATCATGAAAGTGAATCATCGATGCAGTTAATTATTGAAGATATTCTGGATGATGAAACGAGTGCCGTGATTGTGGGACGAGACGGAGAAGTCATTCATTCCTTTCATAAGGGATTGAATAGGGAGACAATTGAAAGTAAAATCCTTTCTGATTCTGTACTTTCATCAAATGACAAATCAACTAGTCAAATTGTGAAAGAAATGATTCTTCCTTCAGTAACTGAAGATAGCGTCATGGAACAATATCTTGTCCTTGCGTACCCGTTCGAAACAGAACAGAAAATAGCGGGTTCGGTTATCATTTATCAAAGTCTTGAAGCAATCCACAGGACAACAAGGAGGACGACAAATATTGTTTTCTTATCTGCGTTCATTGCATTTATTTTGACGACTATTTTTGCTTTTTTCTTGTCGACGAGGATAACATCCCCTTTACGTGGATTAAGGCAAGCGGCTTTTGAATTATCCAAAGGGAACTTTGATACACGACTTCCTGTTTTGCAAAATGATGAAATAGGTCAACTTGCAACTGCATTCAACCAAATGGGAAAACAACTCAAGTATCATGTAGAACTCATTAATCAGGAAAAGGAACAGCTTTCAAGCATTCTTACATCCATGACAGATGCAGTCATTACATTTAACCGTGATTACACGATTTTGCTCAGTAATCCACAAGCCGAACGATTATTACAAAATTGGTATTTTAAAAGTGGAGCGGTTGAAGGGACGGATCCTATCCCTCCTGAAATTTTTCATATGCTTGAACATGTCATTACGTTTGCGGAAGAAGTGGAAGACGAACTTGAACTTGGCGGTCGGTTTTATGGGATTTCTATTAGTCCGTTATATAGTGGAAACAGTATCCGTGGTGCGGTCGCAGTCCTACGTGATATGACAGATCAGCACAAGCTCGATAAGCTCCGTTCAGATTTCATAGCAAACGTATCGCATGAACTGCGGACGCCGATTTCGATGCTGCAAGGGTATAGTGAAGCGATTCTTGATGGCGTCACAACGAATGACGAAGAGCGTAACGAAATGGTGCAAATTATTCATGATGAATCGAAGAGGATGGGAAGGCTTGTGACAGACTTACTCGACCTTGCGAGAATGGAGTCAGGTCATATGCGTTTATATAAAGATGATGTATCGATGATTCCTTTTCTAAGTCGAATTGTCAATAAATTCATGCAAGTTGCACGGGATGCGCATGTGGAATTGTTATATACCCCTTCGAAAGACACTGAAATCATAACGCATGTCGATGAAGATCGAATTGAGCAAGTGTTTACGAATTTGATTGATAATGCGATTCGTCATACAGCAGATGGAGGAAAAGTGACGCTTTCTGTCGAAAGATATAGGGAGACAATTGAAATTAGAGTAACAGATACAGGGGTAGGGATCCCTGAGGATGACTTGCCATTCATTTTCGAGCGGTTCTACAAAGCGGATAAAGCGAGAACGAGAGGAAAAGGTGGAACAGGTCTTGGCCTCGCTATTGCTAAAAATATCATTGATTCTCATAGCGGTACCATCACTGCAAAAAGAGGCGATGAAAAAGGAACAATCTTTAGTTGCACATTACCTATAAAGAAAATGTAACTTAAACGCTTGAACAACGACTAATAATTTGAACGGGGGGATTTAATGGACGACTCCGTTTTCCATCGGCTCTATGACCAGTATCATCATGACGTGTTCAAGTTTCTAGTCTATTTGACAAGAGATCGCGATCACGCTGAGGATCTCACACACGAAGTGTACGTGAGGGTACTAAGGGCATATGCAGGTTTCGAAGGGAAAAGTTCGGAAAAGACATGGCTTTTTTCGATTGCGAAAAATGTCGCGATAGATCATTTTAGAAAAAATACGGTTCGTAATAAGTATCAGTTCGATAAATTCGACTGGGAAAAAAGTGAACTTGTTTCTACGGGCATTTTACCGGAAGAACTTGTAACGCTCAGCGAAGAGATGAAAGAATTATTGCAAGCACTTGATACATGCACCGGTGATCAGAAAGTAGTTATCATTATGCGCTATTTCCAAGATTTGTCCATCGCTGAAACAGCTGAAACGCTTGGTTGGACAGAAGGAAAAGTGAAGACGACGCAGCACCGGGGCATCAAAGCATTACAGAAGAAATTGAATTCTCTTCCGACAGAAGGGGGGAAAATAGATGACCGACAAGAAATGGGCCGACAGCAAAATTAAAAATCTTCTCGAAAGTATGCCTGATATCCAAGATAGTCGTTCAAAGTCGGATATATTGACGCGTTTGAAGCAAGATGAACGTTTAACAGCCCCAAGTCGGAAAAATAGAAATAAATGGATGCCTGCATTGATAGCAATCGCTGCACTTCTCTTTCTGAGTTTGCTAATCCCATCTATGTTGCGAGGGAATGAAGGCGCAATGAAAGAGGTTGTATCAGAAGAAAGTTCGGCTGGAAAAATGAAGATGAAGATGGGAACGTCGGTAGACGATACAGGCATGGAAAATAGTGCCGCAATGAATGAGGCGGAGCAAGCACCCGCAAACTTTCCAGTTGCTAGAAGCATGGTGACTCATTCCGCCGTTTACCCACAAGATATAGAAGGCAGTACAGTGTTCCACCTAGGATTAGCGGGCTCTGCTGCCGAAAGTGTACCTGTCATATTTGTCATTCCAACTAGCCAAATCGCAGAAGATTTCGGGGTAGCGGAACCGACGAGTTTTGAGTTATATAATATGTATGCTAGTCGGATTGACGAGGAAGCACTTGGTTTTGCGGAATATCATCCTTATAAAGGCAAGCTTTCAGTGGAGGGCGAGACCCTCATCCATACCTTGCCAAAGGGTCATGGTTACGACGTTGCATCTGGGGCGCTAGCTGTCTATAGCAACTCTTTGCAAGATACATTTTTCGGTTTCAAACAAATCCGTTTTGAGAATGAAGATGGTAGGACACATGAATTCGATCAGGCGGGGGAACCGAGTAAACCTATGGAATTGAAGAGTGGGAATAACGCTTATAATTATTATTTATTCGAACAAGAACAGGGAATGGAATTGCTGTCATCGAATTTTTCCAAGTCCTATGACTCGTTGGATGAAGCACTTCAGGATATGAAGATGAAACCTAATGATGTTTATTCACCATTGATTCCAAATGATATTTATTTTGAAATAGTGGAAGACAAAGGATTGACGACAGTCAAATTCGAAAGGCATTTGGACTTGGATGGTATGGAACCGAAAAAGGCGATGCAGATGATTGAAGGTATGCTTCTTACTGGAGCAAGCTTCGGTACGCAGTTGCAATTCGAGAATATTGTTCAAGAACAGTGGAATGGTTTTGACTTCACACAACCGTTACCGATTCCAATCGGCCCGAATCCGATGCCTTTTATATTGAAATGAATAGAACCCACATTGTAAACAATCAAGTTTACAATGTGGGTTTCTTTGTATATAATAAAGTGGTAACAAAATATTGATTCATCTTCGGGGCAGGGTGTAATTCCCGACCGGCGGTAATGGAATTTTATATTCCTAGCCCGCGAGCTTAACAGCTGATTCTGGTGTGATTCCGGAGCCGACAGTATAGTCTGGATGGGAGAAGGTGAAGGTGCGGCCGTCTTTTTGTGTTGTTCACAAATAGAGAGCCTGTTTAAGTTAGAGTTAAAAAGATGAACGAATGTAAAATTTGTTCCTTTTTAATAGCCTATTTAACTATGCCTTTCAACTCCCTGAAGCGTTTTTGCTTTGGGGAGTTTTTGTAGACACAGATTGCGGATCGTCCTTTCCTCTTTTGAAGTGAATCGCAAAAGGAGAGGGAACAAATGAGTAACAAAAGATTGAGGAAGATGATTCTTGTCGCAATCTTAGGGAGTATTGGCACGATTTTGATGCAGTTCAATTTCCCGTTGCCGGTTTTACCTGATTTCCTGAAAATTGATTTCGGGGAAGTTCCAGCAGTACTGGCAGTCATGACAATGGGACCTGTTGCGGGAATTTTGGTTGAATTAATTAAAAACGTCATGCACTGGTTTATGTCGGGTAGTCCGACAGGCATTCCCGTCGGTGAAATTGCAAACTTTGTGACAGGCTTGCTGTTCATCATGCCGATCTATTTCATCTTCAATAAATTTCGGACATCAAAGGGTCTTACAATGGGTCTTGTTGCAGGAACAATCGCGATGGCAATCGGTATGAGTGTCTTAAATTATTTTGTATTTCTACCGATGTATATGTATTTCCTAAACTTCCCTACGATGTCGAGTGATGTAATGTACGGGCTTGTTGTCAAGGGAATCCTTCCGTTTAACATGTTCAAAGGAATCATGCTGATGGTCATTACAATACTACTATTTAAGAGTATGAAAAAATGGATTTCACAACAACGAAGTGAATTGATGGTCTAATTAATTACATCAATGGTTACTTATAGTTAAAATAAAAAAAGGCCGTCAAAGAAAAAATCTTTGGACGGCCTTTTCTCTATTGTATCAATCTTCGTATTTTAACGCATCTCCATCAAAAGAAGCGTCTGCAGTTTTGATTGAGTCGGTTGGGCAACCATCGAAAGCGTCCTCAAGGTCTTCCAATAGTTCTTCTGGAACTTCTGTAGTACCCGTGTTATCATCGAGGATAACATAAGCGATTCCCTCGTCGTCATAATCGTATATGTCTGGAGCGGCTGCCCCACAAGCACCGCAAGCGATGCACGTATCTTGATCGACGATTGTATATTTAGGCATAATCTTTTCTCCTCTTTTCTCCGTACAAACAATTTACTTCCCATTCCATTCTAATGATGTTGGCGAGAGTTTTCAACAAAAAACATCTTTCAAACGGAGGAAATCATAATGAACCTTTCTTCAATACTGTTAAAAGTTATAAGTAAATTGGATGGCGAACGGACCATTAATGCAGGTCTCCACTTATTGCGTGGAAAACGCTCAGGCCAGACGCTACAAGATGTTGAATACTATGGGTTGAAGGCTTTTTTTGGTATTTTACCTAAACTACACAGTGAACAGTTTGACAAGGCTGCTAACCTATTGCATGATTCTGGTTTTATTTCAATTTTAAATGATTCGCTTGTACAGTTGACAGAAAGAGGGCTTCAGGCTGTAGGTGACTTGCCGTCCTTCCATTTTAACGGCTGGGATTACAGAGGAAGTGAAATGGTATTCTTTGGTAGATTATCACTCATTGTACAGACGGTTTCGAATTTCAAAGTTGGAGAAAAATCATTCATGCCGATTCAGAAGGAGCAAGATATCCAAACGTTTGTTAGAAAATTGCTGTACAATCAACGTCTCGATGAACCAGCATTTGCATATCACCTAAGCACAGAGTTGAAGTTGGCGCTCAATCGAAGTGAAATGAATGAAAGTCAAAAAACAATTATTACTCATCGATTAGTTGGTCACGGTTTAACTGGGTGGACATGGAATCAGTTAGCTAACAATCTGAAACTAAATCCAAATGCTATTCGTCTATTATTTATAGAGAGTCTACATAAGTTGCTTTTTGTCATCGAATCATCTGCTGATTTACCCATTTTGCGAAAAACAGCTGAAAATATCAAAGTTGCAACTTATTTGACCGATTCTTCGGTAAAGACAAAACAACTTTTCAACCGCGGCCTGTCCATGGAGGAAATCGCGATAACCCGCAAGTTAAAGGTGAGTACAATCGAAGATCATTTCGTCGAAATGTCTATCGATGATCGTGAATTTCCGCTTACTCAATTCGTATCTATGGAAGATGCGGAGGCGGTCATTATTAAAGCGGGTGAGATGGGAACGAGGAGACTTCGTTTGTTGAAATCTGAATTTGAGTCGCTTTCTTACTTTCAAATACGGCTCATTTTAGGTGCCAGAACCGGGGGTGAAACATAATGGATATCCGGGGCATTCTGAAAGAAAAGTTCGGTTTTGACGAATTCAGGCCTGGTCAAGAAGATGTAATCCGAGATGTAATTACCGGCAAAGACACGATTGCAATCTTACCAACAGGTATGGGGAAATCGTTATGCTATCAATTGCCTGCCTATGCAATGGATGGTCAGGTTCTTATTATTTCGCCCCTTGTCTCGTTAATGGAAGACCAAGTGGCGGCAATGAAAAGGCAAGGTGAGAAACGGGTTGTTGCTCTGAACTCGTTCCTATCGTATTCAGAGAAGCAACGAATTATGGCGGAAATGGGACAATATAAATTTGTTTTCATATCTCCTGAAATGCTCGTACAAAAAAATGTCACATCTCATTTTCAAACTACTAATGTAACGCTTCTTGTCGTTGATGAGGCTCATTGCATTTCTCAATGGGGATTTGATTTTCGACCGGATTATTTACGAATTGGCGAATTTTTTAGTGGATCCAATCGACCTACCGTCCTCGCGCTGACTGCCACGGCGGATGATAAAGTCATTGCTGACATGACCCGATACTTGCAGTTGAAATCACCTACCATTCATCGGCATTCAGTCGATCGCCCGAACATATCTTATTCAATGGTGAAGGTGAATTCTGAGGGTGAGAAAACGGAATGGATTAAAGAGCGGACCTTAAGTACGGCAGGGCCCGGGATCATTTATGTAGCCTCGCGAAAACGTGCGGATGAACTTGCTTCTATCTTACAACAACAGAATGTTTCCAGCGCATCTTACCACGCGGGCAAAGAGCAAGAGGATCGGGCATTTATCCAGGAGCAATTCATCAATGGTGAAATACATTGGATTTGCGCTACAAATGCGTTCGGAATGGGCATACATAAAGATGATGTCCGTCAAATTATCCATGAGCATGTACCGCAAGCGATTGCAGGTTACATTCAAGAGGTTGGGCGAGCAGGGCGTGATGGTGACCTTTCTGCAGCGACATTACTTTATTCACCAGATGATGAGGGAAGAATGCGGTTCATCATTCAGGAGAATTTTCCGAAAGAAAGAGAAATTCGTTACTATGAACGTCTTATTGCGGAGAACATTCCATCTAGTGAAGCGGCGGAAATGGCAAGTATCCACGAAACAGGGAAAAGGGTAATTGATTATTATCTTGAACGGATGACCATCGAAGAGGCTATTCTTCTTATGGATGAATTGATTCGCGAGAAAGAAGCACAATTGCAAAAGATGCTCCGTTTGATTTATACAAATCAATGTATTCGGAAAGAGGTTTTAGCGTGTTTTGGTGAAAATCTACATTCGAAATCGAAGTCCTGTTGTTCCGTTTGCGGAATTGAAGATGATCGATGGTTAATGGATATGAAATCAATTGTTTACAATAAAAAATGCATGGGCTGGCAGGAAAGACTTATAGCGATTCTTGGATAACGAGCTTGTGTCCATTTACATTTACAACAGAATTCGTCATAATAAAAGAACAGCATGATGTGATAGGAGAATGTGACGATGAAAAAAGATGATTATAAGACTGAATTCGAAGAGCATAGAAAGGAAATTAATGTAGACGAAGGGTTAGAGGGGAACGACCTACCTTCTCGAGCTGAGCTGCATAAAAAAGGTGGGAAACCCAAAAAAAAATCTGGGAATATGATGATAAATAGCATACTTGTATTATTTATCCTGATTCCAGTCCTGATTCTCATTCTCATCTATTTTATCATGGATTTTTCTTCGAATGACAAACCAACGCTAGAAGCAAAAGAACAAGATGTACTTATCGAAAAAGGGAGTAAAACGGCAGATGGGAAAACGGATGATAACAACAAAAAAGTTGGTTTGGTCAATAAGGATGATAATAAGGCGGCTCAAAGTCCTTCATCTAAAACAAAGCCCGAACAAAAACCTGTATCGAAATCTGGCGTAAATGTAAATCCAAAACCCAAGCCAGAGCCGAAACCAGAGCCGAAACCAGAGCCGAAACCAGAGCCGAAACCAGAGCCAAAACCAAAGCCAAAACCAAAACCAAAACCAGAGCCAAAACCAGAGCCAAAACCAGAGCCAAAACCAAAACCAGAGCCGAAACCAGTAGGGAAAACACATACTGTGGCAAGCGGAGAGAATCTTTTTCGAATTTCTTTGAATTATTATGGTTCGGGATCTGATGCTGAAGTCGAAAAGATCAAAAGAGCGAATGGTCTGCCGTCGAATGAAATCAGGGTAGGGCAGAAGCTCATTATCCCTTAAAAAAGAAGTGGAATTGGAAAGGCAAAGTAAGCTTGCTTTGCCTTTTTCCTATGAGAGGAGGGGCATGATTTCGCTAAAAAAAACGCTGTGGTTATTAGCATTATTTCTAATTGGAATGTTAACATTTATGTTTGTAAGTGCAAGAGGAAAACATATCATTTACCATAAAATGAATGTAGTAAATACCGATTCTCCTATCAAAGAATTATCGGTGTTTTTTATTTCTGATATTCATCGACGGAAAATCGATGAAAAATTGGTGATGAAAGTAAAGGCTGGTCATGAAATCGATATGGTTATCATCGGGGGAGACCTCGCTGAAAAAGGGGTCCCGAGGTCTCGTATTGAAAAAAATATCCGTAATCTTGCGCGTTTGGGACCGGTCTTTTATGTCTGGGGCAATAACGACCGTGAAGTTGGAGAAGAAGTGATTAGAGAAATTATTACCCGTCATGGGGGGAAGATCTTGGATAATGAGAGTGCTGGAGTCCCAAGTCATCCACAGTGGGGGATTTGTGGGACAGATGACCCGTCGAGCCGTAATGTCGATATCGATTCGACTCTCCGTTATATTACTAAGTATGAGCATGTGATTCTTATAACGCATACACCCTCATTATTTCGAAAAGTGGAACCTTACTATCAGCCTCGTTTGATGCTTGCAGGACATACACATGGGGGACAAATCCGAATAGGTAAATACGGCCTAACTGACAAAGGAGCGTTTCGAATGGAAGATGGTAGAGCAAAGCTAGTCAGTAATGGATACGGTACATCGACTGTGCCACTTCGGCTGGGAGCAGCACCAGAATGTCATGTGATTACGATAAATTATGCGTAAAATGTACTAAAGGAGTGCTATAAAAATGATTCGAAAAGATGCGATTGTGGTAGGAGGGGGTCCATGTGGCCTTTCTGCGGCGATCGAGCTGCAAAATAATGGGTTTGATGTACTTGTGTTTGAAAAAGGCTGTATTGTCAATTCAATCTACCATTATCCGACCCATCAAACGTTTTTTAGTTCTAGCTTGAAGCTGTCTATTGGTGATATCCCATTCATCACAGCAATTGATAAACCAAAGCGCAATGACGCACTTGTCTATTATCGGAAAGTTGCCGAACTAAAAGAGATTGAAATCAACAGCTTTGAAAAAGTTATGGATGTAAAGAAGAAAAACGACAGCTTCCATATCATGACGGATAAGGGTGAATATTTCGCCGAAAATGTTGTAATTGCTACAGGTTATTATGATAATCCGAATAAACTTGGAGTTGAAGGGGAGAACCTTCCGAACGTATTCCATTATTTCAAAGAAGCACATCCGTTCTTCAGGAAAAAAGTAGTCGTCATTGGAGGGAAAAACTCTTCTATCGATGCCGCTATCGAATTGGAGCGTGCTGGTGCCCAAGTGACCGTTATCTATCGTGGTCCCGACTATTCAACAAGTGTTAAGCCTTGGATTTTGCCTGGCTTTGATAGCCTCGTTCAGAATGGCATAATCAATATGTATTTTAATTCATCTGTCGAAAAGATTATGGAAACGTCAGTCTTTATTGACAAAGATGGGGAAAAATTCGAACTTGAAAATGATTACGTCTTCGCGATGATTGGTTATCACCCGAACCATGATTTCTTGAGAAAGATGGGTATTTCAATCGATGAAGCTAGTGGACGACCTACTTTCAATGAAGAAACAATGGAGTCGAACATTGAAGGGCTATATATTGCTGGCGTCATTGCTGCTGGCAATAATGCCAATGAAATTTTCATAGAAAACGGTAGGCTACACGGCGGACTAATTGCGAATGCGATTAACGCAAAACAATTAGAAAACTAAAAATAGCGGCTCCTACATCTTCTTATTATCCAAGATGTGGGAGCCTTTTATTAGTTCGAACAAAGTTCAAGCAATAGCTTAAGACGTGCTTTTTGACCACTTAACCCATGTTCGAAACGAACGCCCAATTCTTTTAGCATTTTCCCTCCGCCTTCATACGCATAGATATCCTGTGCAATGCCATTAAAACAACGGGAAACGAGGACGATAGGAATACCTTCATTTAGTAAATGTCGGATGCCTGCTATTAAAGCAGGCGGAACATTTCCTTGTCCAAGTCCTTCCAATACAACACCGTCATAGCCAAGGGTGGCAACGGCGAGAAGTAAATCGGATTCCATCCCGGCATAGATTTTAAACATCGCGACTTTCTTATCAATCGCTTTGACAGGTAAATGGACTCTAGCTATCGGCGCATGGTGAAAATGAATACCTGATTTTGTCACAATGCCAATGGGCCCATACTGTGGACTTTGGAAAGTAGATACGCTGCTACTATGTGTTTTTGTTACGTTTGTTGCAGTGTGTATTTCGTCATTCAGTACAACGAGAACCCCTTTGCCTTTTGCTTCATCATCAGAGGCCACCCGGACGGCGGACATGAGGTTATACACGCCGTCCGCCCCGATTTCATTCGAAGAGCGCATTGCACCCGTCAAGACAATTGGAATTGTACAATTCGTAGCTAATTCAAGGAAATAGGCCGACTCTTCAAGTGTGTCCGTTCCGTGTGTAATGACAACCCCATCAAGTTTCTCGCAATTCACACGATCTACAATAATGTTTTTCAAATTGAACATGTGTTCAGGCGTGATATGTGGGGAGGGTAGATTAAAAGCTTCAACTTCAGAAATGTTGGCAAATTGTTGAATTTTGTCGATTTCTAGAACCAATGGATTTGCAGCACTTAATAGAACCCCGCCTGTTTCTGCATTTAGCTGCATCGAAATTGTTCCGCCTGTATGAATGAGTAGTATATTTTTCTTCAAATCGATGCCTCCTATATAAGGGAATAGTGTTATAATAAGACGGGATGGAGGGCCGTCTATGTTCATATTGCTCACCGTAGCGATTGCGCCAGGATTGGCGCTCTTCAGCTATTTTTATTTGAGAAAGCAGATTGCAAAAGAACCATCACGTACATTATTTCACACATTCCTATATGGGGCTATCATGACTTTTCCGATTTTGTTCATTCAACATGTCTTTGAGGAAGAAAATATATTCTCCAATTACTTTTTTCGTAACGTCATATTTACGAGTGGACTTGAAGAATTTTTCAAATGGCTAATTCTCCTACTTGCTATTTATCGTCATGTTGAATTTGAAGATGCTTATGATGGTATTTTATATGGTGCCAGTGTTTCGCTCGGTTTTGCGACCGTCGAAAATATCATCTTCTTGCTGACATTCGGAACAGATGAGGCTTTCATCCGTGCATTGCTTCCTGTGTCCAGTCATGCTTTATTCGGCGTCGTAATGGGCTATTATTTCGGTCGTGCAAAATTTGCTGCAGAAGCAAATAAAAAAGGACTTCTATTCTTTTCCTTCTTTGCTCCATATGTCTTACATTCTATATATAACGGCATTTTAGCTGTTGACAATCTTTGGCTCTACTTAATCATTCCATTCATGCTATTCCTTTGGTGGTTTGGTTTAACGCGCGTTAAATATGCCCATACATTCGCAATGCAGCAGTTTAGGCGTAGAACACGAACAAGCATAAAATAATCCGGCTTCTGCTGGATTATTTTTTTTTGATTATAATCGTACCGATTTTGGACAAACTGATGAAAAAGGAGGAATGATTTTGAAAAAAGTAGTCATTCGTATAATAGTGGTTATCCTTCTCCTCGGGGGTACGTACGTCACATCACCAAATCAAATAGGAGCATTTAGTTCCCAACAAGTTGCGCGAGGTGCTTTCGGTGATGATGTCATCGAGTTGCAATCGAGACTCCAGTATATCGGTTACTACAAAGGGACAATCGATGGGAAATTTGGCTATGGAACGTATTGGGCGTTACGTACTTTTCAGGAGAAGTATGGGCTTCCGGTAGATGGGATTGCGGGTTTAAAAACTAGGAAGAAACTTGTTGACGTCTCAAAGTACGACGAAAAGTTTGTGAAAGATAACCTAAACAAAGGGAATAAGTTCACACATTATGGGGATAAACCGCTTGCGTCACAAACGAAAAAAGGTGCAGGGAAAAAAGAGAATATCCAGTTACCCGCTAAGTACTCCGAACAAGATTTGAAACTGATTGCCAACGCTGTTTATGGTGAATCGAGGGGAGAACTCTATGAAGGTCAAGTTGCCGTTGCGGCGGTCATCTTGAATCGGATTGAACATGCAGATTTCCCGGATACGGTTGGGGGTGTTATTTTTCAGCCGGGTGCATTTACTGCAGTTGCCGATGGTCAGATATGGCTGACGCCGAATGCACAAGCAAAAGAAGCCGTGTTGGATGCCATCAATGGTTGGGACCCATCCGAAAATGCAATCTATTATTTCAACCCAATCACTGCGACAAGCAAGTGGATCTGGTCGAGGCCGCAAATAAAGAAAATTGGATTGCATGTATTTTGTAGTTAATCAGATATTTTTGATGTCGAAAGGAGGATAGGCAAAAGTTGAAGGGAGTGACGGATACTTCCGGCTAACTTTTGCCATATTATGAAAAAGATGATTTTTGTACTTGTATACGCAATTACTACACTGACGATTTTTTCATTTGGAAAAGCCGCTGAGAATGAACAGCTTTCGATTGCGTTAAGCGGACAGTACGCCAGAAAGATGACAGATGCCTCCAAAAAGCTTGAGGAACTCGATACAGCAGTAAAGAAAACATTATTATTCAATGAATCAGATGGCTCTTCAAAGGCACGTGAAGATATTTGGCGACTATCATCTGATATTAAAAATTCGGTTTCGTCATTACCACTCGACCAAAGCTTCTCGACATCGTGGATGAATTATCTAGGACGGCTAGGCAATTATGCTAAGGAGGCCGACCGTGTAACAGATCATAATGAATACCTTCGCGTTATGGGACAAGCATCCAAAAACCTTCGTGCAATGGCAGATGAGTGGGAGGTTGCAACTACTGGAATGGTGAGCGGGAAATTAGCTATCAGCGATTGGACTAATCGATTGGATGCAACTAAATCAGGACATGATTGGTCAGGAATGGGCACTACAGTGAAACAGTATACAGAAAGTGACTTCCCGCTGACGGCAAGTGAATCGGATTCTATGAAGAAGAAAGAACTGCGAAACATGCCAGATTCGGAAGTGACACGCGAAGAGGCAGTAGAACGCTTTAAAAAATTATTTCCGTCGGTTTCAAACGAGATAATTGGCGTAGAAACAAGTAAATCAGGCTCGCCCTATCCATTTTATCATATTCGATTTGCGGAGAATCAGTCCATTGGCTACATTGATATTCTGGAAAAAGGAGGTCATGTCCTTTCCTTTTTATCCGAAAGACCGTTTGGCAAGGAAGTTCTGCCGTTTGAAGATATCCAAAAGAAGGCCGAAAAGTTTCTTGCAGATGCAGAATATAAGGACCTTGTCTATGAAGAGGCGAGAGAAAACAATACAGCGTGGCATATGGTGTATGTCAGAGTGGAGCCGCGATATGGTGCGAAAGTATTCTCAGACACAATTCATCTAAAAGTCGCAAAGGATATAGGGAGTATTGTTGGATTGGATGCTTCTGAATATATTAGAAAAGAAAATACACACCCACAACCCATTACAAAAAAAGATTGGAAGAAATTTTTCCATGCTAACGTTCAGGTCGTTAAGGAAGAGTTGGCGTATGTTGAAAATGAACGGCTAGAACAACGGTTAGTTCATTATCTAACTGTCACAATAGATGAACATGGAGTCATAGGGACGTATGCAGTTATCATTGATACTGAAACATCCGAAGTGATTAAAACGGAAAGATTGCAATAAGTTAAAAAATAGCATTGGAAGCCTCATCCATTTTGTGACATAATAGAGTAAATACATGGGATGGCAGGTGACTGAAGTGCTATTATCGATTGAGACAATTATTTCTATCGACAAAAAAATTGCAAAGGGCAGTGAGAAATATAAAAGTAAAGTGATTGATATAGGTGATGAATTCATAGTGATTGATTATCCGACGCATATAGAAACAGGGCGGATTGCGTTCTTCATAGATGGGGCGCAAATACATGTTACATTTACGAACAGTATGAAATCGTCATATGCTTTCCAAGCTAAAGTGATTGGGCGGGTTAATAAAGGAGTACCGTTGTTGAAATTAAGTTACCCTGGTGATGATCAGCTGATTAAAATTCAACGGCGCGAATTTGTGAGGGTGGAGACTCCTATCGATGTTGCAATTGAAAAAGACGGGCAATTCAGCCAGTGTGTTGCGGAGGATATTAGTGCGGGGGGAATTGCGATTAATCTCCCAGTTCAAAAGGAATTCAAAGAAGGTGATTCGCTGGGAATAACCATCACTCTCCCGTTTATATCCAAAGATATAAAATATATCAAAGCAGATATGACGATTATTCGAATATGGGAAAAAGACGGCAGGAAAATAGCTTCTTTACAGTTTGAGGAAGTGCCTCAGGATGATCGTCAAAATATTGTTCGTTTCTGTTTCGAACATCAACTCCGAATGAGAAAAAAAGAACAATAAATTTAAAGGGAAATGTCTCCACATAGGGACTTTTCCCTTTTCCTTATGATACAATGTTGTCGAATTGACAACGGGGGTAGATGAAATGTCTAAGGGAATAAAAATTGCAATCGACGGTCCTGCAGCAGCAGGAAAAAGCACGATTGCTAAAATGGCGGCTGAAAAACTGGGTTATACGTATATTGATACAGGAGCCATGTATCGTGCTCTTACGTATAAAGCATTAGTACGGAACATAGATATAAATGACGGAGATTATCTCGGGGAATTGCTTCAACAGACGGAAATTCTTTTAGTTCCCTTACAAGAAAGGCAAGCAGTTATTATGGATGGGGTAGACGTCTCGGAAGCGATTCGTTCTCAAAATGTAACAACAAATGTATCGACAGTTGCTACCCATACAGCAGTACGTCAACTGATGGTGGAGAAACAACGTAAACTATCCGAAGGGACAGGAGTTGTGATGGATGGCCGAGATATCGGAATAGCTGTATTGCCGGATGCTGAATTAAAAATCTTTATGACTGCCTCTGTTGAAGAGAGAGCGAAGCGTCGTCATATTGAAAATAGTAAGCGGGGTATCTCAACATCCCTCACGCAGTTGAAGGCTGAAATAAGTGAGCGAGATCGTATTGATAGTGAAAGGGAAGTATCCCCCCTTAGACGAGCGGGAGATGCTGTTCTAATTGATACTACGCTGATGACCATCGAGGAAGTGGCGAAAAAAATTAGTGAGCTTGCCGAAGAGAGGAAAGAGCAATGAATTTATATCCTTTAGGAAAATTTATCATGAGTACCATTCTTTATCCTCTCTATCGGATTAAAACAATTGGCAAGGAAAACTTTCCTAAAGAAGGAGGAGTCCTTCTTTGTACGAACCATATTCATAATTTTGATCCACCTGTTGTTGGTATTACATGCCCGCGACCTGTTCATTTTATGGCAAAAGAAGAGTTATTCAAAGCACCGATTTTGAAAACGATTCTTCCGAGTATCAAAGCTTATCCTGTAAAAAGAGGGAAGGGCGATAGAGAAATGTTCAGACGAACTCTATCTGTACTAAAATCGGGCAATGTTGTAGGTCTATTTCCAGAAGGAACGAGAAATACAACGGGAGAATTAGGAAAAGGGCTTGCAGGTGCTGGATTCTTTGCGTTGAAAGGAAACGTGAACGTAGTACCTTGTGCAATTGTAGGACCCTACAAGCCGTTTAGAAGATTGAAAGTCGTCTACGGAAAGCCAATCGATATAAATCCGTACAAAGAAAGAAAGGCATCTGCCGAAGAAGTGACAGCAGTCATCATGGAGGAAATTCGAAAACTTCTTGAACAGAATAAATCTTGAAAATAAGGGTAAATTTTTGTTTTTTTGAATCAATTCGCATACTATAGAAGTAGGATTCTTTATGGAGGAGGACTACATATGACTGAAGAAATGGTTTTGGAATCAGCAAAGAGCTACAATGAAGGGGATCGCGTTACCGGGAAAATAACAAAAGTGGAAGACAAATCGGTGACAGCTGAAATAGCAGGAGCGCCGTTTGACGGAATCATTCCAATTAGTGAACTGTCAAGCCTTCACATTGAAAATGCGTCAGATGTGGTTAAAGAAGGCGATGAACTTGAATTAATCATCATAAAAGTGGAAGAAGACAACTATGTTCTGTCTAAACGAAGAGTTAACGCAGAAGACGCATGGGGTTCCCTTGTAGAGAAGTTCAACAATAAAGAGACAATTGAAACAGAAGTAAAGGATGTTGTCAAAGGTGGACTTGTAGTTGACATGGGTGTCCGTGGCTTTATTCCAGCATCACTTGTGGAAGATCACTTCGTTGAATCGTTTGAAGAATACAAAGGCCGACTAATGACATTCAAAATTGTTGAACTAGATAAAGAAAAAAATCGTCTTATCCTTTCTCATCGCGCAGTTATCCAAGAAGAGAAAGCATCTCAAAAAGGTGAAGTGATGGAAAACATCAAAGAAGGTCAAGTGATTGAGGGAACTGTTCAACGTATAGCCTCATTTGGTGCTTTCGTTGATATCGGTGGTGTTGATGGACTTGTCCATATTTCACAATTATCACATAATCATGTTGAGGTAGTCTCAGACATCTTAAAAGAAGGGGACAAAGTCAATGTGAAAGTGTTATCAGTAGATCGGGATGCAGAACGGATTTCCCTATCCATCAAAGACACGTTGCCTGGACCTTGGGAAGGTATCGAAGAAAAGGCACCAGTAGGCTCTACACTCGAAGGAACTGTGAAACGACTAGTTTCATACGGAGCATTCGTTGAAGTGGTCCCTGGCGTCGAAGGACTTGTCCATATCTCGCGCATTTCTCACCAACACATCGGCACACCACATGAAGTACTACAAGAAGGCCAAAAAGTGGATGTCAAAGTCTTGGATGTCAATAAGGACGAAAAACGTCTATCCCTTAGCATCAAAGATCTTGTTGAAAAAGAAGCCGACAATTCATATGGCGATTATAAAATGCCCGAGGAAGCGTCTGGCTTTTCCCTAAGTGATGTTATCGGAGATCAGCTGAAAAACTTTTCAAAATGATTTCGCATTTGTGAGCAGTGATTACTATACGGATGGACGGTGGTGCTGATATAGGCATCATCGTCTTTTTTTAAGTGTTGTTTGAGTGCCAGGCACTAAAAATACGTTCGTTTAGACGTTCGAAAGATTATTGTGTATAATATGCAGAAGATAAGCTGGAAGGATGTTAGATTATGACGAAACCAACAGTAGCAATTGTCGGTAGACCAAACGTCGGGAAATCGACAATATTCAATCGTATCGTTGGTGAAAGAATATCGATTGTCGAAGACGTTGCGGGAGTTACACGTGACCGTATTTATAGTTCGGCAGATTGGCTTAGCCATGAGTTCAATCTCATTGATACAGGTGGAATCGACATCGGGGATGAACCTTTTCTTGAGCAAATCCGAGCACAAGCTGAGATTGCAATAGATGAGGCGGACGTCATCGTATTCCTTGTGAATGGCCGTGAAGGCGTAACGGACGCAGATGAACAAGTTGCCAAGATCTTATACAAAACTAAAAAACCTGTCGTTCTTGCGGTGAACAAGGTCGACAATCCTGATATGAAAGAAATGATCTATGATTTCTATGCACTTGGATTCGGTGATCCTTATCCGATTTCAGGATCTCATGGTCTTGGTCTAGGGGATCTGCTTGATAAGGTAGCGGAAAGTTTCCCGGAAACGGAAGAAGAAATAATTGAAGACGACGTCATCCGCTTTTCATTGATTGGTAGACCAAATGTCGGAAAGTCTTCACTTGTAAATGCATTTTTAGGTGAAGATAGGGTTATCGTCAGTGAGGTTGCCGGGACGACTAGGGATGCAATCGATACATCGTATGTACATGACGGACAGAAATATAAAATTATTGATACTGCCGGCATGCGTAAGAAAGGGAAAGTATATGAAAACACTGAGAAATATAGTGTTCTCCGTGCGTTGAAGGCGATTGACCGTTCGGATGTCGTCCTCATCGTTATTAATGGAGAAGAAGGAATCCGCGAGCAGGACAAGCGGATTGCTGGCTATGCGGAAGAAGCAGGAAAAGGTGTTCTTATCGTCGTCAACAAATGGGATGCAGTCGTAAAAGATGATAAAACGATGAATAAATTCACAACAGATATACGTGAGAATTTCCTATTTCTCGATTATGCTCCAATCGCTTTTGTTTCAGCAAAAACGAAACAGCGCGTTCAAAGCTTATTTGAAAAAGTTACAAAGATTAGCGAAAACCATGCATTACGCATCCAGTCAAGTGTGTTGAACGAAGTAGTCGAGGATGCTGTTGCAAGAAACCCAGCGCCGACAAGTAAGGGACGTCGACTTCGTATCTACTACGCAACACAAGTTGCGGTCAAACCGCCGACATTTGTCGTCTTTGTGAACGAACCCGAGCTGATGCACTTCTCATATGAACGCTTTTTACAAAACCGTCTTCGGGAGTCATTTGGCTTTGAGGGTACACCGATTCGTCTCATCACTCGCGCGAGAAGCTGACTACTTCGTCGAAGAAAGGGTGTTTTTATTAAATGGAAAAAGTATCTGTGATTGGTGCTGGAAGCTGGGGCACAGCTATCGCCTTCGTCCTAGCTGAAAACGGTCATGATTGTCTACTTTGGGCGAGACGCACTGAACAGTCTGCTGAAATTAACAATAAGCATACAAATGATTCATATTTACCCAGCATTTCGTTACCGGATAACTTGAAGGCGACATCAGACTTGGAAGCTGTGGCGAGGCATGGTGACACTGTAATTATCGCTGTTCCGACAAAGGCGATACGCGAAGTTTGTGCCGAGTTGAATAGGATGGAATTGGGTCTAAAACTCGTTGTACATGTATCAAAAGGAATTGAACCAGATTCGTTGAAACGAATCTCCGAAATGATTACAGAAGAGTTGTCACCTTCGAAAATGAAGGCAGTCGTTGCTCTTTCTGGACCTAGTCATGCAGAGGAAGTCGTTCTTCACCATCCGACAACTGTGACGGCAGCTTCAACCAATATTGAAGCAGCAGAAAAAGTGCAGGACTTATTTATGAACAATTATTTCAGGGTCTACACGAACCCTGATATTGTCGGAGTGGAAATCGGGGCTGCACTAAAGAATGTTATCGCACTTGCGGCCGGCGTGTCAGATGGACTTGGCTATGGCGATAACGCGAAAGCGGCGCTGATTACACGGGGCTTAGCAGAGATTTCAAGATTGGGTGTGAAGATGGGAGCAAGCCCTCTTACATTTTCTGGTCTAACGGGTCTAGGCGATCTGATTGTCACGTGTACAAGCGTTCATTCCCGAAACTGGAAAGCTGGTAACTTGCTTGGCAAAGGGCATAGTCTCGAGGAGGTCGTCTCGGGCATGGGGATGGTCATTGAAGGTGTCCGGACAGCGAAAGCTGCCCATCAGCTTGCAGCGCGTCATGATGTATCGATGCCGTTAACCGAAGCGCTCTATTCTGTATTGTTTGAAGATGTTCCGCCGAAACAAGCGGTTGATCAGCTTATGAATCGTATGAAAAGGCAGGAAATTGAAGATCTTTTTGGTACTAAGTGACTTTTAATATATGAAAGGAGGACTTCCTTTGTCCTCTATGGATAAAATGTGGTTGTCGTTTTATGCGATGGGTTTCATGGTGATTTCGATGGGTCTCATTTACGCGAGTAGACATAAACTGAACAACCGGTTATTAAAAATCGTGTTTGCCATCACTGCTTATTCGCTACTCATATTCTCCTTTTTGGCAATGATCTATTTGGTATTTAATGGACCAACAGGAGGGGCATGATGAAACTGACGATAAAAAAAATACGATTTCTGTTATTTATGTCATTTGTGTTACTACTTTCTGGATGCATGAATTCTCCAGATAAAAACCCGAGTCAAGAAATTCCTTACGCTGACCAATTAAGCACGATGCAAAAAGTAATTGACGCTTATCAGGAAAAATCGGGTGGTCTGTTACCGATTAAAACACGTGATATGGAAACGGATATGTACATAAAATATCCAATTGAATTCTCGAACATCGTACCAACTTATACAGGAGAAATCCCCTCCAATGCATTTGAAATGGGAGGGATCTATCAGTATGTCCTGATGGATGTAGAAACAAATCCCACAGTCAAGCTCGTCGATTTACGAGTCGCAGAACGGATTCGCGAATTGAATGTAAGGAAAAATATTAATGGTTATGTACCTTTCAAAGATCCAATCGGTGAAAACGTCTTTTTAATCGATTTTGAGAAAATGGGATTTAAAGAGCCGTTGACAGTTCCGAGTCCGTATTCCGATGTTCAATTACCAGTTGTTGTTGGTGGGGATGGACATTTTTATATTGACTATTCGGTTGACTTGAACCGGATGCTGATGGAAAAGCAACATGATGTCAAAGAAGGTGAAGATATCCGTTTCCTATTAGCTGACAATTATCCTGTATTACCAGCTTATTCATTACCTTATACGGTGAACAATCAAAATGAACCTGTTTTCATGAAAATATCGAAATGAAAAACGTTTCATGCGTATACGCATGAAACGTTTTTTTAATACATAAACTACTATGAGCAGATAAGGAGGGCGATGGATGAAAGAGGAATTGTATGAAAATCTAGCTAGACGCACGGATGGCGACATCTATATCGGAGTTGTCGGCCCTGTTCGTGTAGGAAAATCCACGTTTGTGAAGAGGGTCATGGAAGAAGTCGTCATTCCAAACATGACAGATGCAACGGATCGAATTCGAGCGCAGGACGAACTTCCGCAAAGTTCACCAGGTCCAATGATAATGACGGCGGAACCGAAATTTGTCCCCGCACAGGGGACCTCGGTATCCGTAGGAGACGGAGAGTTGAAATTCCAAATTCGTCTAGCAGATTGTGTGGGCTACGTAATCGACGGTGTGAAAGGCTACGAGGACGAGAATGGCCCTAAATACGTTCATACGCCATGGCATAACGAACCTATACCATTTGAGGAAGCGGCGCGTATCGGCACGGACAAAGTGATTAGGGACCATTCCACGATTGGTATACTTGTCACGACGGACGGAACCGTGAATAACATCCCGCGAGCTGCAGCAGAAGTGGCGGAAATAGAAATCGTCAACAAGTTAAAAGATATTGGAAAACCATTCGTCATCGTGTTGAATTCAAAAATGCCAGCCAATGAAAAGACGGTCGCATTGAAAAAAGAATTACATCAAACCTATGGTGTGCCTGTTATCGCAATCAGTGCCGATCAGCTCAATGCACAGGAAATTCAACTCATTTTAAAAGAGGCACTTTATGAATTCCCAATCTCGGATATTGAGTTGCAAAAACCTGATTGGATGGATGTACTTGGAAGTGAACATGAATTAAATTCTTCAATTGACAAAGTTATTAATGAAGGTTTTCTTGAAGTATCGAAAATTCGCAAGGTTCAAGAACTTGCAGAGCGTTTAAAAGAAGAAAATCACGTCAGACATGCCGAAGTTGTCGAAGTAGATGCGGGAAAAGGAAAAGCAATCGTGAAAATTGACATTGATGAACAAACATTCCGTGAAGTATGCGAAGAAATCATGGGACAGGAAATCGGCACAAAAAAAGACTGGTTATTGTTTGCACAAGAAGCTGCTAAGGCCAAGAAGTCATATGATATGTACGCTGAAGCAATCGAAACGGCTAAGAAACAAGGTTACGGTGTTGCGTTACCAGCAATAGATGACTTCAATCCTACCGCCCCGGAACTGATTAAACAAAATAACTTTTTCGGTGTACGTATGAAAGCTACAGCACCGTCGCTTCATATTATTCGGGTTGATATGGAAGCCGAGTTTTCACCACTCATCGGTTCGGAATTCCATAGTCATCATCTTTTGAAAGAATTAAAAAATGCCTATTTACATGATCGGGAAGCACTTTGGCAAACACAACTTTTTGGTACCCCCCTCCACGAAGTTATGAAGGAAAGCATACGATTCAAAACGGCCTCTGTACCTCAAAATGCCCGAAAACGTCTTCGAGAAACAATCGAACAGATGGTGAACGATGGAAATAAAGGAATGATAACATTTATCGTCTAAACAGAAAAAGATCCGTAAAAAGCGGATCTTTTTCTGTTTTTCGCATTTATTTATGTGTGAAATTTAGGAACTGACGATAATATTCTTGCGTCACGGTTTTTCTTGTGATACTCTTTTTACAGTATTGAAAGCTATTAAATCCCCTTTGAGAGGAGGTGAATGGTGTGAACAAAACAGAATTGATTAACTCTGTAGCTGAAGCAGCAGAACTAACTAAGAAAGATGCTACAAAAGCTGTTGAAGCTGTATTTGATACAATCCAATCGACTCTTGCAAAAGGTGAGAAGGTACAACTGATCGGTTTCGGAAATTTCGAAGTACGTGAACGTGCTGCTCGTAAAGGACGTAATCCTCAATCAGGGGAAGAAATCGATATTGCGGCAAGCAAAGTACCAGCTTTCAAAGCGGGTAAAGCGCTCAAAGATGCAGTGAAATAATCTCCAGGCTTACATAGGAGTCTGTCCGGCGAATCTGTTTTCAGGTTCATTGGGCGGGCTCCTTTCCGTTGTTTAGAGCTTATGCGATGCAGGGTCAACCCTATTTGTTATCGTAGGACGCAGCGGACTTAGGTTTCTTTCCTTTGTTGCTACAGGTTATCTGTCTTTATTCGCGAACTTGATTGCCATCTTTATTTAGAGACCGTGAACTGTACTGAAATGGAGGAGTATGCTACTATTTTTGTTGGAATAGCATTAGTTTCAATTGAGGAGGTTTCGTATTTATGAAAGATGTCGATTATAGGAAGATAGAAAAAGCGGTTACAATGATTCTTGAAGCAATCGGGGAAAATCCTGAGCGCGAAGGTTTGATTGATACTCCAAAGCGGGTCGCTAAAATGTACGCTGAAGTGTTTGAAGGGTTGAATAAAGATCCAAAAGATTATTTTAAAACTGTCTTCAACGAAAATCATGATGAAGTCGTCCTGGTGAAAGATATACCCTTCCATTCGATGTGTGAGCATCATCTTGTGCCTTTTTTTGGCCATGCACATGTCGCTTATATACCACGTGACGGTGTCGTTGCTGGACTCAGTAAACTAGCAAGAGCTGTTGAAACAACCGCAAAACGACCACAGCTTCAAGAACGTATTACATCGACCGTGGCTGATGCAATGATGGACATGTTGAATCCGATTGGAGTATATGTCATTATCGAAGCAGAGCATATGTGTATGACGATGCGTGGTATCAAAAAACCTGGAGCGAAAACGGTAACGACTGTAGCCCGAGGAATCTACGAACATGATGATGTGAAACGGGCTGAAATCTTGTCACTTATTAAAATGACTTGAGACCTTTGCGGTGAACTCCTTTTCTATGGTATGATTAGACTGTACAGGAACAGATTGGAGAGCTGAAAATGACACAAACCGACTATATCGTTATTGAAGCGAAAGAAGATGGTGTGAACGTCATCGGTCTGACGAGAGGAAACGACACGAAATTCCATCATTCAGAAAAACTTGATTGTGGCGAAGTGATGATTGCACAGTTCACCGAACATACGTCAGCAATGAAAATACGTGGCAAGGCCGATGTCCATACCGCATATGGTGTCGTGTCGAGTAAAGGGAAAGAATAATTCGTTTTTGAGACACTCCTCCAGGGACGTCTTTGAATGGAGATTCGACGATGGAAAAACAAAAAATGAAGCAATATATCGAAAACTATATAAGTGAAGTGGAGCGTTCGATTTATGAACCGATTGTGAACAGAGATGTTAGGTGCATAACTGTGGACGATGTCAAAGCCTTTTTCCTGCTTCTGCCGATGTTGAATGGGGAAAAGTGGACAAGTTCCATGAACACCGCTGCAATTGCAATTGGTGCAGTCCATGCAGCATTTGATGCGCATGATCGAATTGACTTATCCGATGCAACAACGAAGCAGCAACAGCTAACCGTACTATCAGGTGATCATTTCAGTGGAATCCATTATCGGCTTCTTGCATCTCAATCTGAATACAAATTCATTCGCTCATTGTCTAAGACAATCGGAGCCATCAATGAGATGAAGACAATATTTCACGAGCAATTACCAGATGGACCAGGGAAGCTGATTGAAGCTGTCCGTGTTATTGAAGCGGGATGTATAACAAATTTTTTACATACTTTTGGCTTTATGCAGTATATACCGCTTGCCAATGCTGTATTGCCACTCCTTAAGCTGGACAAGGGATTTTCTAAACATAAACTCGAGCTTTCCACTTACGGTCGGCCCGATCGTACGTTGGATACTGCCTTTGTAGACCAAGCAATCGTTCTGCTTATGACGGAATTGCAAGTCGCGATTGTTGAAGCTGATTTCCTCAAACCTTTTTTTCAACAGGAAATCCGCAACATGGCGATACCACTATTTGACAAGCCTATTTGAAGAAATGGGGTAGTACTCTTGGCATTATCAAAAGAACAGAAGGTCCATGAAGTGTTTGAAAAAATATCAAGTGATTACGATAAAATGAACTCTGTGATTAGTTTCAATCAACATAAAAAGTGGCGTGACGACATCATGGACCGTATGAACGTCCATGAAGGTGCTAGTGCGTTGGATGTCTGTTGTGGTACGGCAGATTGGACAATCGCCCTTTCGGAAGCGGTAGGATCTACTGGTGATGTGACTGGATTGGACTTCAGTATGGGTATGCTGGAAGCTGGCCAAACAAAAGTTATGGATATTCCTACCGTTTCGCTTGTACAAGGGAATGCAATGGATTTACCATTTCCCTCTAATACGTTTGATTATGTTACGATTGGTTTCGGCTTACGGAATGTACCGGATTACGCTACAGTGTTAAAAGAAATGCATCGTGTTCTAAAACCTGGAGGGATGATTGCATGCCTAGAAACTTCGCAATCCGAAATTCCTATATACAGGCAGTTATTCAGGTTTTATTTTAGATTTGTTATGCCTTTATTCGGAAAACTTTTCGCTAAAAGTTACAAGGAATATTCATGGCTTCAAGAATCTGCCAATGACTTCCTAGGTGCAAAGCAACTTGCTCAGCTTTTTGTGGAGGCAGGTTTTGTTGGAGTGTCGTATAAATCATATAGCGGTGGTGCCGCAGCGGGCCACGTAGGATATAAACAATAAAGACCGCAGGGGAAGGTAATTGTTTTGGAGAAATTGAAGTTAATAACGCTCTATGCCGATTTCCGTAAGGATCTCGCCTATATCGAGAAGGAACTTGAACGATCCGTAGAATCAACTTCCCCGGTCATTCGGCAAGCATCACTCCATCTTCTTCGGGCTGGTGGAAAAAGGATACGGCCTATTTTTGTCATCCTCGCATCCAAATTTGGTACTTATTCATTGGAGGACGTAGCAAAAGTAGCGGTCTCTTTGGAACTTGTACATATGGCATCTCTCGTACATGACGATGTGATAGACGATTCAGATATGCGCCGTGGCTTCGAAACAGTTAAGTCCAGATGGGATAACCGAATTGCAATGTATACTGGTGATTTTATTTTTTCTCGTGCACTTACAGCTATGGGAGATATCGAAATTCCGGAAGTTCACCAACTATTTGCAGAGACGATGCTTGAAATTTGTAAAGGTGAAATCATCCAAATTGATCATCAGCGGAAAACCAATCAGACAATTCGAGACTACTTACGTCGCATTAAACGGAAGACAGCGCTCCTTCTCTCATCGAGTTGTGAACTAGGTGCACTCGTTTCTAGGACAGACTCGAGTATTGTGGGTAGTTTGCGTCGTTTCGGTTACTTTGCTGGGATGGCTTTTCAAATAGTCGACGATATACTTGATATCACATCAACGGATGAAAAACTTGGGAAACCAGCTGGTAGCGATCTCTTGAATGGCCACTTAACACTGCCCGTTCTCTACATAAAAGATGACCTGAAATTCAAACCTTATTTGGAACGTTCGTTTGATGGGACTTTGACAGAAATGGAACGCGAAGAAATGCTTGTATACATCCGTAGTAGTGGTGCAATTCAAAAAGCGCAAGCAGTAAGTGATGTATACTTACGTAAAGCGTTGGATGAAATAGATGCTTTACCTGAAGGTGATGCGAAGAAAGCGTTCAAGCAAATTGCGGCATTTATAGGGAAACGAAAATATTAATGCACTAACAGTTGAAAGATTGTGAACTGAATGGTACGATCGAAAAGGAGAAATTCCGATACATAGTTATGAAGGAGTGTTAATGATGGAAAGAACATTTTTAATGGTTAAACCTGACGGTGTCCAACGTAATTTAATTGGAGAAATTGTTAGTCGTTTTGAAAGCAAAGGTTTTCAACTTGTAGGCGGAAAGCTTATGCAAATCACACGAGAACTTGCAGAGCAACATTATGGTGAGCATAAAGAACGTCCTTTCTTCGGAGAGCTTGTTGATTTCATCACATCAGGACCTGTATTCGCAATGGTATGGGAAGGCGAAAATGTTATTTCTGTTGGTCGCCTTATGACTGGTGCAACAAATCCGAAAGAATCGGCTCCTGGAACAATTCGTGGCGACTTCGCAGTCACTGTTGGCAAGAATATTATCCACGGTTCTGATGCTCCGGAATCAGCGGTTCGTGAAATCGGACTTTTCTTCAAAGATGCCGAGCTTGTTTCTTATGATAAAACGATGAACAGCTGGATTAACTAATTTTCAAAACAGCCAAGCGTATACCGTGCGGCTGTTTTTGTTATTCCGAAATGTGTTTCAATTAGTTATAATGGCTGGAACATATGAACGGGAGGGTTTATTTTGTCGGATTATACTACTTTCATCAAGAATATAAAGAATAAGACCGGAATCGATTTGTCGCTTTATAAAGAAGCACAGATGAAAAGAAGGCTGACATCTCATTACGAGAAAAGAGGTTTCCGTAGTTTTGTTGATTATTATGGGGCCCTACATAATAACAAAGAGTTGTTAGAAGAATTTCTTGATAGGATGACAATTAATGTATCGGAATTTTACCGCAATGCGCAGCGTTGGGATGTTCTTGAAAAAAAGATTTTTCCGAAGCTTCTTGCAGGGAATAGAAAACTAAAAATTTGGAGTGCTGCTTGTTCAACGGGAGAAGAACCGTACTCCATTGCAATGCTCCTATCATCTCTCGCTCCACTTCGTGATATATCTATACTTGCAACGGATCTTGATCTTGGTGTCATCAAACGTGCAAAAGTAGGTCTTTATTCTGAAAGGGCTTTAAAAGAAGCGCCTGTATCTATTAAAAATAAATATTTTATCAATGAGGGAAGCTTTTATCAAGTTAAAGACGAGATAAAACGTGCTGTTACGTTCAAACAACAAAATTTATTTGAAGATCGGTATGATACGGGGTTCGATTTAATCGTTTGTAGAAATGTCATGATTTATTTTACTGAAGAGGCGAAAAATCAGATTTACATGGATTTTTCAAAATCATTAAAACCAGGTGGGATTCTTTTTGTTGGAAGCACTGAGCAGATTTTTAACCCTGGGAAGTATGGTTTCGAGTCCGAAGATACATTCTTTTATAGGAAAGTTTAACTATCCGGATATTTTTCCGGATATTTTTCATATAAAGAGATAGTCAAATACACTTTACTTTGGTAGAGTGCTATAAAACGGATAAATGATTATCCCTTAGAGGAGGAAATGAAATGAGATATTTCACAGCTGGTGAATCACATGGTCCACAGTTGACGGCAATTATAGAAGGATTACCTGCTCAAATGGAATTAACAGCAGAAATGATAAACGGAGAATTATCGAGAAGACAAGGCGGCCACGGACGTGGAAGACGTATGCAAATCGAAAAAGACCAAGTCGTCATCTCATCAGGTGTCAGACATGGGAAGACATTAGGTTCACCTGTTACATTAACTGTAGTCAACGATGATTGGAAACATTGGACTACGATTATGGGCGTTGAACCTTTGGCGGATGACGTCAATCCTGAGGATGTAAAGCGGCAAATTACACGACCTAGACCTGGACATGCTGACCTCGTTGGTGGGATGAAGTATGGCCATCGAGATTTACGCAATGTGCTTGAACGGTCATCTGCTCGAGAGACGACGATGCGTGTTGCAATTGGTGCGGTTGCAAAGCAATTTCTTCGTGAACTTGGCATTCATACAGTTGCGCACGTAACGGAAATCGGCGGATTCACGACTGATCCGGATACATATGCAGGATTAGGAACTGCGGAACTGCGGGAGATTATTGTAAATGATTCCGTGTACTGTGCAGATCCGCAGGCATCGGTACAAATGGTGCAAGCGATAGATGAGGCGAAAAGACGCGGGGATACGCTCGGTGGCGTCGTTGAAGTCATCGTAGAGGGTTGCCCGCCTGGAATCGGGAGTTACGTCCAATTCGACCGCAAGATGGACGGTAAGCTTGCAGGGGCGATGATGAGCATTAATGCGTTCAAGGGTGTTGAATTCGGCATCGGTTTCCAAATGGCGAAAAAATATGGAAGTGAAGTCCATGATGAAATAGCTTGGAATGAAGAACAAGGCTATATCCGGAAATCGAATCGCTTGGGTGGACTTGAGGGTGGCATGACAACAGGAATGCCAATAGTTGTCAGGGGCGTCATGAAGCCAATCCCAACATTATATAAACCGCTAGAAAGTGTAGATATTGACACAAAAGAAGCATTTGTTGCGACGATTGAGCGCTCAGACCCCTGTGCAGTACCTGCCGCCTCTGTCGTAGCTGAGCATGTCATTGCGACTGAAATGGCAAAAGCGATTATGGATGAATTCCGTTCGGACACGATGGATGGTCTTAAAAAGGAGATTGAAGAATACAGACGATATGTAAAGGAGTTTTAATATGGGGAAACTTTCAGTAGACATTCTAAATCATGAATACAATGTCCATATTGGTCAACATTCCTATGAGCTGTTCGCAACAGAATACGCTGACCTTCTTGGAAGTGCGGACAGGATTGCGATCATAGCGGATGAACATGTTGCGAAACTCCATCTACCCCTATTGCAAGAAGCTTTACAATGCACGAATCGGGAGATTATCGTGAAGACAGTTCCAACTGGAGAAAGCTGCAAGAAACCAGCTGTCTACATTGAGTGTCAATCCTTCTTACTGAAAAATAATTTCACAAGGGATTCACTTATTATTGCTTTCGGCGGTGGCGCTTGTGGCGATCTCACAGGTTACGTCGCTGCGACGTTCATGAGGGGAATTCGCTATATCCAATGCCCGACGACTATTTTGGCGCATGACAGTGCGGTAGGTGGGAAAACAGCGATTAATATGCCAGAAGGGAAGAATATGGTTGGTTCATTCCACCAACCATCCGCTGTCCTTTTTCAAACAGATTTATTCAAAACACTGCCTCCACGCGAACTTCGCTCAGGAATGGCAGAACTATTGAAACATGCATTCATTTCGGATGAGGAATGGACACTTGAGTTACTATCCAGCCCATCTTTTTCACAACCGTCTATCGAATGGTTATCGACTGAACTGTTAAGAGGAATCGCTGTCAAAGCAAAAATCGTTGGAGAAGACGAATTTGAACACTCCATCCGTAAATACCTCAATTTTGGGCATACATTTGGCCATTCGGTAGAAGCAGCTTGCGGCTTTGGTGGGTTGAGTCACGGTGAGTGTGTCATGATTGGTATGGCGTACAGTCTAATTCTGAGTGAACAGCATGGATCAGTCGATGAACAACTAACAAACCGTTTTATCGATTTTTCAAAAACGAACGGGTATCTATTCGAACCAATCCATGAATATTCCTTCGACTTGTTTTTAAGTTATATGGAAAAGGATAAAAAAGCATCTTTCGGCAAACTGAATTTCGTCTTGCTTGATGGTATCGGAAGGCCGTATGTTAAGGAACTGGAAAGAGAGCAATGCGAGGAAGCGTTTAATCAGTTAAGACTGAGAGCGTAAGGGGGAGAGTCTAATGGTTAGAGGTTTAAGAGGGGCGACAACTGTCGCACAAGACGATGGACAATCTGTTCTAGTAGCAACGGAAGCGCTTGTGTCAGAAATGGCAAAGGCTAACGAGATAGAGCCAGAAGATATTATTTCTGTTGTTATTTCGACAACCAAAGATATAAAGTCAGCATTTCCTGCAAAAGCGGTACGTTCAATTGACGGATGGAAGTATGTTCCAGTCATGTGTACCCACGAAATGGATGTGCCAGGAGCGATGCCACTCTGTATTCGCGTCTTAATGCATGTAAATACGGCTATTCTACAAAAGGATATTCAACATCTTTACCAAAATGATGCTGTGAAGTTACGACCTGATTTACAACAATAATCTATATTCATTGAAGGAGGGATTGGCGTGAACTGGAAAACTGCGCTAGAAGACATGAAACCCTATATACCTGGCAAATCAATTGATGAAGTGAAACGTTTGTATGGACTGGAAGACGTCGTGAAACTCGCTTCCAATGAAAACCCGTATGGCTGCGCGCCATCCGTCAAAGAATTTCTTTCATCTACAGCATTTCAGCAAGAATTATATCCTGATGGTTATGCAAACGGACTACGGAAAAAACTTGCTGAAAAACATGGGGTGGATGAATCCACTTTGTTATTCGGAAACGGTTCAGATGAAATTGTCTCCATTATTACGAGAGCACTTCTTGACGAAGGCGTGAACACGGTAATGGCGACGCCGACATTTCCGCAATATGGACATAATGCAAAAATAGAAGGTGCGGAAGTGAGGGAGGTTCCGCTCAAGGATGGCCAACATGATTTAGAGGGGTTCCTTCGTGCAATGGACGACAAGACAGCGGTCATCTGGCTGTGTAGTCCGAATAACCCAACAGGTGAACTGATTCCGAGTGATAAGCTACTGGCATTTATTGAGCAAGTACCTATGAACGTTCTCGTCGTTTTGGATGAAGCTTATTTTGAATTCATTACCACACCAAATCATATTGACTCTATCACTTGGCTGGATAAATTCCCGAATATGATGATCCTCCGTACATTTTCCAAAGCATACGGCTTAGCAGCTTTTCGGATAGGCTATGGTATCGGGAACCCTACAATTATTACAGAGCTCAATAAGATACGGAATCCGTTTAATAATAATGTCTTGGCACTATCGGTTGCGGAAAAAGCACTTGATGATGAAGCGTTTATTGAACAATGTCGTAGGTTGAATCATGATCAGCGAGAGAGGTTCAAGCGTTACGCTCATGAAAATAAACTTCATCTTTTTCACTCTGAAGCGAATTTTATGTTGATTGAAGTGCCTGGTGATGCGGATGAAGCCGCGGAGAAATTATTGCAACGAGGATATATCGTGCGTAGCGGAAACGCATTAGGAACGCCTGGATACGTTCGAGTGACAATGGGTACAGAGCTGCAAAATACCGGTTTTTTAACAGCTTTTGATCACTTACTAACTGATAAAGGTAGATAACAATGACAATAAATATAGCAATTATAGGACTTGGTTTGATAGGTGGTTCGCTCGGTCTTGCGTTAAAAAGAAATCCTGATATCCATATAATTGGTTTTGATCAATCTTATTCGACAGCAGACGAAGCATATCGTAGAGGCGTAATCGATATAATCGCTCCTTCCGCTCAGTCGGCTGGTGAGCAAGCGGATATCATTATTTTTGCCACACCTGTCAATACAACTGTTGTACTCATGCAGGAAGCGATTGAATGGGCATTGAAAGAAGATATCATTATTACCGATACAGGCAGTACGAAAAAGCCGATTATGGATGCAGCAACCTTATTGATTGATAAAGGAATTTCTGTTATCGGAGGGCATCCAATGGCCGGTTCGCATAAAAGTGGTGTTTCTGCTGCAAAAGAGCATCTGTTTGAAAATGCCTATTATATTTTGACCCCTCCACCTAACGCAGATTCCGGACAAATCGAACGTCTGCGTGATTTGTTTGCTTCTACGAAGGGTAAAATCGTTGTACTTGATGCCGCTGAACATGACCGGATGACGGCAATTGTTAGCCATTTCCCCCATATTATAGCGTCTTCTCTTGTTGGGAGACTTGCAGATCAACAAGAAGGCCAGTCGTTTGTGAAAAATTTAGCGGCAGGTGGTTTTCGGGATCTTACGCGGATTGCATCCGCAGATCCAGTCATGTGGCGGGATGTGACGATTCAGAATAGGGACGAATTATTGACACAACTAGATGGATGGTTTGAAGAAATGGGCACTGTTAGGGATATGCTAGTAACGAATGACCCTGATGAAATTTATAATTTTTTTGCGGAAGCGAAAAAATTCCGTGATAATTTACCGTCTACATTTGAAGGCGCTACCCAAGGTGCACTTTATATGACATTCGATTTACATATCGACATTCCTGATCATCCCGGCGTCATTTCGGAAATCACAAAAATACTTGCTGATGACCGGATTAGTTTAACGAATATACGTATTGTCGAAACACGCACGGATGTGTACGGGATACTTGTCATTAGTTTTCAAACAAGCGATGATCGAAAACGAGCAAACGAGGTACTTTCGAAAGCAACGGATTATAGTATGCAAATACTTTAAATGGAGGCGACGCATGATGGGAATAAAGACATTGGAGTTTGAAAACCCGATTTTGAGCGGCAAACTTACGATTCCGGGGGATAAATCGATTTCCCATCGAGCCGTAATGCTTGGATCAATCGCAAAAGGGAAGACATCAATCTCCGGTTTTCTGGATGGGGAAGATTGTATAAGTACAATCAATATTTTTCGACAGTTAGGTGTATCGATTGAAAGAGAAGGAACGAAGGTTACAATTGATAGTCCTGGTATGTTGCGCTGGAAGACTCCGACACAAGTACTTTACGCTGGCAATTCTGGGACGACAGCAAGGCTTTTGCTTGGTATTCTTGCGGGTTCACGTATTACTTCTGTTTTAACTGGGGACGAATCACTATCCAATCGTCCTATGAATAGAGTGACGTTACCGTTACGGACGATGGGTGCATCGATTACCGGTGAACCGGACAGTAATCTTCTACCTCTGTCAATCACTGGAGGGCAATTGAAAGCAATCGATTATACAATGCCAGTAGCAAGTGCCCAAGTGAAATCGGCAATCCTTTTTGCAGGGTTAACTGCCGAAGGTGAAACCTCAGTCAGTGAGACAACAGTTTCGCGCGATCATACGGAACGGATGCTAATGCAATTTGGGGCAGATCTTTCGAAGAAAGGAAATACAGTGCGTTTGAAGGGTGGTCAACTATTACATGCGACAGATGTCGTTGTTCCAGGCGATATTTCATCCGCAGCATTCTTCATGGCGGCAGTTGCGATGCTAGAACGCAGTTCGGTTTCGTTCAAAAATGTTGGATTAAATCCGACAAGGACAGGAATTATTGATGTGTTGAAGGAGATGGGTGCTCAGGTTGAGATTGGTGAAGAAAAGGAACCGTTGGGTGAACCATATGGCGACGTCACTATTACTTACGGATCACTTCAGGGTATTGAAATTAGTGGTGCTATCATCCCGACACTGATTGACGAATTACCAGTTATTGCTCTTCTCGCAACGCAAGCTCAAGGCACAACAATTATTAAGGATGCGGCTGAGCTACGTGTGAAAGAAACGGATAGAATTGTTGCTGTGACAACGGAATTGAAAAAACTCGGTGCGGATATCGAGGCAACGGACGATGGGATGATTATTCACGGTCCTACAGCGCTAACAGGTGGGTCGCTTGCTTCCTACGGCGATCATAGATTAGGTATGATGGCTGCAATTGCTGCACTCGTCACATCGGGGCCGATACAGATTGAAGACCCTTCATGCATCGCAATCTCGTATCCCGGTTTTTTTGATGATCTCGAAAAGCTTGCAATCTCGACGAACTTAAAAGGATAATGGGCTCATGTATACATTGTGAAAGAATAGGTGAAAATATGGGACAGTTACAAGAAGTTGAAAAAAGTATCCTTGAAGGTGACGTTGAAGCGATTGGTCGGATTATCGATCGCTTGGACAATTCATCTGATTTCGATATGCTTTACGAAGCAGCGGGGTTACTCGCAAGTTACGGATTCATGCGGGAAGCGGATCGTCTGTATGAGACATTACGCACCCATATGCCGGATGAAGCGCAATTAAAAATCGACCGCGCGGGCACGTTACTTGAACTTGGAGAAGAGGATGAAGCGCTTCTGCTGCTTACGGATGTACAACCGGAAGACGATGAATATGTACAAGCCTTATTGGCACTTGCTGACTATTATCAACTATCTGGTATGGCAGAAGCTGCACTCTCTAAAATAAAGGAAGCCCACGCACTTATCCCACATGAGCCTGTTATTCGATTCGCGTACGCGGAATTACTACTGGATTCCGGTAAATTCGGGGAGGCTATGCGTCATTACCTCGACTTGAATGAGGAAACGGATGAGATTGGTGGGGTCAGTATTGTTTCAAGACTTGCGGAAACCTACAGCGCAGGGGCGGCTTACGAAGAAGCGATTCCGTATTACGAGGAAATGTTGCAAGCTAACCCAATTCCAGATACTCTTTTTGGAGCGGCATTCGCTTATTACCAAAGTGACAATGCAGAAAGGGCAATCGTGCACCTTGAGAACTTGATTGATATGGACCCCGATTACTTTTCGGCTTATATGCTTGCTGGGCAGGCGTTGGCTCGAACTGGAGATGACCGAAAAGCATATGATATGTTCACGAAGGGAATCCGTAGGGACGAATTTGACAAAGAACTTCAATTGACTGCTGGAAAATCTGCTTTGAAATTAGGCTTAATTGTAGAAGCGGAAAAGCACTTGCAAGAAGCACTCGCGCTTGATCCTGAATACAATGAAGCACTCATTTCGCTTGCTTCATTGTATTCTACTATGGAACGGGACGATGAACTTATCGACCTTCTTTCATATTCAAAAGATGAGTATTTAGAGGTCCCTCTTTTGGAAGCATTCCAAGCTTATGCATATGAACGGTTGGAACAATTTGAAGATGCATACGTATCCTATAGCAAGGCATATATTGGGATGAAAGATGATCAGGAGTTTCTAGAACATTTCACGAAATTCCTACTCGAAGAAGGGAAACGTGATGAAGCGCTCATAATTGCCAAAGAACTGATTGAAATGGATCCTAACAACGACTATTGGAGAGCTTTTCTGGAAGCGCAAAATGACGAGGAGGTGTGACATGACGGCCAAGGTACCTGTTACTGCCAAAAAGGACTTTGTACGATGGTTCTTAAAGCGGTACAAATTAAAGCGCCGTGAATGTGTATGGATTTTGAATTATCTTCTCAGCCATGAGCACCTTCTACAAAATGTCCATTTTACGGATGAAGCGCATTATTGTCCACGTGCGATGGTCATTTCTACAACAGGATCAGAGAGTATCCCATTTCGCTTTTATAAAGGAAACTTGATGACTGCTGATGCTGAGAAATCGTTTCATGATCTAAGGCTTCATCCGAATGATAAGATGTACATCCAACTTAATTTTCCGAACAGCCATTCATGTCCGCATTATGCGAGCGTACGTGAAGAGAATCCTTTTCTTCCTGCCTATTTACAAGTCAGTGAAAGTGACAGAAGAATCGCCGAGCAACTGCTCGAAGAAAGTGTTGCTACAATTACTGTAGATATGCTTAGGAGAGGGGTTGATGAAGCCCTTGATACAAATGATAAGGAACGCTTCATCGTCTTATCTGCCATGTTAAATGGCATGAAAGTATCGAAGGATTGATAACTCCATCTTCTTTAGATGGAGTTATTTACAGATTTCACATGGAGGTTTTATGAACAATGAATTGGATAGCCAAAGATATAGATACATATTTGCTGCAGAAAGAATATATCGATACGCTCATTGTGCCGTTGCTTAAAGTAGAAACAGAACCAGGGAACGTGAAAAATAGTGTGTCTTCTTCCGAATTTCTAATGCATCTTACGACGTTCATTGAAACGCAATTTAAAGGCCGGGTGATGCTAATGCCACCTTTCGCGTACACAATGTCGACTGAATTGGTTGTAATGGCGGCAGGACTATCGAATGATCTTTCTGCCTTGCATTTCAAACATGTGTTTTACTTGACGACCGACCCCGCATGGACAAGTATGGAGATGGTGGGATCAGTTATTTGGTTACCGTCGATACCACTTGAAAGCATGGATCCCCAGCTGCGGCAAACAATACTTGAAGATCAACTTCGTCAAGTATTGCCAAGGTTTGTAGAAAAGTGGTCGGAGTAGTAAAATTCATTAATTGGTCACAATATTCTTTTCGGAATGAAAGCATGATTGAATTTCCTTAGGTATTGATATATCATAGATATGTCCTAGTATTACAATTAGAAAAAGTATGTCCGTTGGACTGAGCTTTAAGTAAGAGGAGGGAAAATGATGAGCAACAAAGTGTCGAGACGCCAATTCTTGAGCTACACACTTATGGGTGTAGGTGGATTCATGGCTTCTGGAATGCTAATGCCAATGGTCCGCTTTGCAATCGATCCGGTATTGCAGCAGTCTGGTGGTGGGGACTTCATTCCGACTTCGCAAAAAGTGGACGACCTCACGGAAATCCCTGTTCGTGTCGATTTTACCATTAAGGATCGAAAAGATGCTTGGTATTATTCTGATGTATCGAACACTGCTTGGGTATATAAAAATGGCGATACAATCATCGCGCTTTCTCCTGTCTGTAAGCACCTTGGTTGTACGGTGAACTGGGGCGGAGATGAAACACATCCGGACCAATTCTTCTGTCCGTGCCACGCGGGGCGTTATATGAAAAATGGCGATAATGTAAAAGGGACGCCACCAACAGGACCACTTGACGAGTATGAAGTCAAAGTGGAAGGCGGTCTATTGTATATCGGGAAAACAGTTTCGAACACATTAGTTTAAAAATGTAAGGGGGTACGACCGAAGTGCTAAATAAAATTTATGATTGGGTTGACGAACGGTTGGATATCACCCCAATATGGCGGGATATCGCTGACCACGAAGTACCTGAGCACGTAAACCCTGCACATCACTTTTCTGCATTCATCTATTGTTTCGGAGGACTGACGTTCTTTGTCACTGTCATCCAGATTTTATCCGGCATGTTCCTAACAATGTATTACACGCCGGATATTGAAAATGCATGGAAATCCGTTTACTATCTTCAAAATGAAGTTGCATTCGGTGAAATTGTGCGTGGGATGCATCACTGGGGAGCATCGCTTGTTATTGTCATGATGTTCCTACATACGCTACGTGTATTCTTCACAGGTTCTTATAAGAAACCACGTGAACTGAACTGGGTTGTCGGTGTACTTATTTTCGCTGTCATGCTGGGTCTCGGTTTTACAGGGTATCTATTACCATGGGATATGAAAGCAGTGTTTGCTACGAAAGTAGGAATTGAAATTGCGGCATCTGTCCCGTTCATCGGTGAATCTATCAAAGTTCTCCTTGCAGGGGACACGACGATTCTCGGTGCACAAACTTTGACACGCTTCTTCGCGATACATGTATTCTTCTTACCAGCTGCTTTGCTTGGGTTGCTTGCAGCACACTTTATCATGATCAGAAAACAAGGTATTTCTGGTCCACTATAATTGAAATCGTCCAATGCTGATTTTTATTTAAGGAGGGGACACTATGCAACGCGGTAAAGGGATGAAGTTTGTCGGAGATTCACGCATTAAGGCTACAAATAAAATGCCGAATGTCCCGAAAGACTACTCAGAGTACCCAGGTAAAACGGAGGCTTTCTGGCCAAACTTCCTTTTGAAGGAATGGATGGTTGGTGCCGTTTTCTTAATCGGTTACTTAATTTTGACAGTTTCTGAAGCGGCACCGCTTGAACGTCAGGCGGACCCGACAGATACGACATATATTCCAGTACCTGACTGGTACTTTCTTTCCATGTATCAGTTGCTGAAATATGAATTTGCTTCCGGACCATGGAACATTGTGGGAGCACTTATCATGCCAGGAATTGCAATGGGTGCATTGATGCTCGTTCCGTTCATGGATACTTCAAAAGAACGTAAACCTTTTAAACGCCCACTTCCAACGGCATTCATGCTTCTAGCATTTGCTGCTATGTTTTATTTGACATGGGAATCAGTTAAGAATCACGATTGGGAGAAAGCGGCAAAACAAGGTGCAATTGTTGAAAAAGTAGAAGTAGAATTTGATACTGAATCGGAAGGCTATCAGATCTATGCTGGATCTTCATGTATCGGTTGTCACGGAAATGCCTTCGAGGGCGGTCTTGGGTTAACGCTTATCGATACTGGTTTGACGGCAGCTGAGATTGAAGAAATTGCTCACAACGGTAGAGGTGACATGGGCCCAGGTCTATGGAAGGGCACAGATGAAGATCTGAAAGTCCTTGCTGAGTTCATCGAAGGTTTAAAATCTAAGGAATAGCAAAAAAGAGTCAGGAAACTGACTCTTTTTTGCTATATAATGATTGATGCATAAGCAATGTCCTATACAGTTTTTAAATTACATATTTTTTTCGTTTGGAGAGGTGCTTATGGGTTCATTGATAAATAAAATATGGTTTCTATTGACGCATAAATCATTTCTTTGGCTGTTATTGTATATCAATTTGCTCGGCACGGTTTACGGCTATTACTGGTATATGTCGCAATTGGAAATTACGGAACCTAAGTTTTTGCTATTTGTACCGGATAGTCCGACGGCGAGTTTGTTTTTCACGCTAGCAATTATTGGTTGGCTTTTGGGACGTAATTTTAAGCTAATTGAAGCGTTAGCACTTATCACGCTTGTCAAATATGGTCTTTGGGCGGTCGTTATGAACCTTCTGACCTTGGTCGAAACAGGATCTATTGATTGGGTCGGTTGGATGCTCATTGGATCTCATTTTGCGATGGCTGTCCAAGCTGTGTTGTATAGTCGGTTGTATAAATTTGGGCTCATTCACATAGTGATTGCTGCAGTTTGGACGATTCATAACGATGTCATTGACTACGTGTATAACCAGATGCCGGTTTATCATGATTTGATGAAGCATATGGACAATATTGGTTACTTTACGTTCTGGTTATCAATCGCCTGTATTTTACTTGCCTATTGGGTATGGAAGAGAAGACCCACAACTATTATATAGTTATATTAAATAGTTGCAGTACTGTTGGCGTCGTTATAGAATAGGCTTATAGGGAAAAAAGGGAGGAAACTGAATATGTTTTGGTTTTATTTGGGCGCAATTATTTTGTTGCCACTCTACGCCCAGTACAAAGTGAAAAGTACGTATAAAAAGTATTCAAAAGTCCGTTCGACATCGGGTATGACTGGTGCAGAAGTCGCTCGTCTCATCCTTGACCAAAATGGTTTACAAAATGTGCAGGTCGTTGAAAGCCAAGGTTTTCTGAGCGACCATTACAACCCGATGACAAAAATTGTTGCATTGTCACCACATAATTATCATGAGGCATCTGTTGCAGGTACGGCAATTGCAGCACACGAAGTTGGACACGCTATTCAGGATAAAGAGGCGTATACATTTCTTCGTTTCCGTCACCGTTTAGCACCTGTTGCAAGCATCACGTCAAATGCGTCTTGGGTATTCATCATGATCGGTGTTATCTTCTCAAGCATGAACTCACTGCTTGGCGTCGGGATTGCCCTTCTTGCAGTCGGTGTAGTGTTCCAACTTGTCACATTACCAGTGGAATTCAATGCATCCACTCGTGCAATGAACCAAATCGTTGAACTTAATATAATCCGTAACGAAGAAGAGAAGGACGCGAAAAAAGTACTTAATGCAGCCGCAATGACATACGTAGCAGCCGCAGCAGTAGCAGTAATGGAACTGGTTCGATTGCTACTACTATTCACAAGTAGAGATTGATAATAAAAATCCGTCCCCATGTGTATTTGTGGGACGGATTTTTTAAACCAGTTATATACTTACCGTTCAAGCGGACGTTTTTGTTCATCTAGCGTAAATCCTTCTCCCATCACATCATGAACATCTGTCATGGATACGAAAGCGTGTGGATCGATGGATATAATAATATTTTTTAGACGTACGATTTCATTTCTTCCAATGACACAATAAAGGATCTCTCGGTCTGATTTAGTAAAATGTCCATATCCCCTAAAGACAGTGACACCGCGCTCCATATCAGCTGCGATTTTTTCTGCAATTGCGTCTTGGGATTCGGAAATGATAAATGCACCTCTGGCTGCATAAGCACCTTCTTGAACGAAATCAATGACGCGTGCACCGATAAATAATGCAACTAGCGTATACATCATCGAACGATGATCTAGATATACAGCCCAAGAAACAAAAATGACGACTGCATCGAACAAAAACATTGTCTTTCCCATGCTCCAGCCTATGTATTTATGGGCAAGACGTGCGATAATATCAACACCGCCTGTTGTGCCACCATATCTGAAGATAATACCAAGTCCGATTCCGATGAACACACCAGCAAATAATGAAACAAGGAACATATCGTCTTTTAAATGGATATCAATTTGGTAGACCATGAAGATTTCAAGGAATACTGAGACCGCAACAGTTCCGATTACCGTGTAGATGAATACTCTTTTCCCTAACAACTTCCAACCAATTAGGAACATTGGAATGTTAAGGATAAGGTTCATGATTGCAGGATTCCATTTGAACGCGTTAAACAGAATTAGCGTAATCCCTGTGAAACCGCCTTCTGCAAGTTTGTTTTGGATGTTGAAATGGACAAGTCCAAAACTGAAAATTGCTGCACCGATAATAATGAATAAACTATTTTTTATTTTGATTCCGCTCAACATTCGTAGTGTACCTTCTCTCTTGGTGTAATAAGGTTATTATCAGCTATATTTTTTATTTTGACAATAGGGTTGTTAATTTATACGATGGTAAAGGGAGTTGGCACAAGTGAACACATCAAAAACGCTGGAGAACTTACAACAGGAAGTTGATTTATACATAACTGGTTTTAAGGAAGGCTATTTCCCCCCGATGGAATTAATCGCTAGGTTGACAGAAGAACTTGGTGAATTATCGAGGGAAGTTCAGCATGTTTATGGCATGAAGAAGAAAAAATCGAGCGAGGCAGTCTGTTCACTTGAAGAAGAAACTGGGGATTTACTTTTCGTTCTCATCTGTTTTGCCAATTCGCAAGGGATTCGTCTGGATAACGCATTGCATACTGTTCTCGATAAATTTAAGGAACGCGATGCAGATAGATGGACGAAAAAGGAGGAACTATAATGACGATAAAAGTTGCGATTGCAGGAGCACGTGGGAGAATGGGAAGCGCTGCTGTGGAGTCAATACTAGCTGCAATAAATATAGAAGTGGTTGCAGTTCTTGATTATAAATATGAAGGCAAGTATCTGCACGGAACAGAAGTAAATGACAAATTAGGGGGAGTCCCGATTTACACATCACTTGCAAACCTGGCGGCTGTTGAAAAACCAGATGTACTCCTCGATTTGACTGATCCAGATGCTGTTTTCAAAAATGCACAAGACGCTCTTGCACTCGGAATCCGTCCTGTTGTTGGAACATCGGGTCTATCTAAGGAAGATATTGATCGATTATCCGACCTTGCTACAAAGGGTCAAATTGGTGGAATCATCGCACCGAATTTCTCAATTGGCGCGGTGTTGATGATGAAATTTTCTGCGATGGCCGCCCGTTATCTAGGTGATATCGAAATACTCGAAATGCATCATGATCGAAAAGTCGATGCACCATCGGGAACCGCTGTAAAAACCGTGGAAATGATCCGTGAAGTGAGAAAACAGCATAAGCAAGGGCATCCGGAAGAAAAAGAACATCAGCAGGGTGCACGTGGGGCAGACGTGGAGGGCATGAAAATACATAGCATTAGACTACCAGGACTCCTTGCCCATCAGGAAGTTCTACTCGGGGGAACGGGTGAACTGCTCTCCATCCGTCATGACTCATTTGATCGCAGTTGTTTTATGCCTGGCATACTGATGGCGATTCGCACTGTCATGGAACGAAAAGAGCTTGTCTATGGTCTTGAGAATATTTTAGAATAAAACCTTAGAGGGAAAGGGATGTTGAGATTGAAAAAATTGAAAGTGGGTGTAATCTGCTACCCTACCCTCGGCGGTTCTGGTGTAATAGCTACCGAACTGGGTATTATGATGGCAGATAGAGGCCATGAGATGCATTTCATAACATCTAGTAGACCATTCCGTTTTCTGGATGCCCACCCGAACATCCAATTTCATGAAGTGAAAATAGACGGTTATTCCGTTTTTAAATATCCGCCTTATGACATTGCGCTGGCCAATCGGATTGCACAAGTAATCGAATCGGAAAAACTAGATCTACTCCATGTCCACTACGCTGTCCCACACGCGGTATCGGCCGCATTAGGTAAGGATATGGCGAATTCTACGATTGGCGTGATTACGACGTTGCACGGGACGGATGTGACGATTCTAGGACATGATCCTGGACTTCGAAATACAGTCCGTTATGGCATAAACAAATCGGATGCCACAACTGCTGTTTCGGAATCGCTTCGCCAAGAGACATTAGAATTGATAGAACCGGAAAGAGATATTATGACGATTTATAATTTCATTGACAATGAAAAATACAAACCTGTCGATCCAGGAACACTTAAAAGTGACCTTGGAATTAATGAAGATGAAAAAGTTCTAATTCATATATCTAATTTTAGGAAAGTTAAACGCATTCCCGATATTATTGAAAGTTTTAAGGGAATTGCTGCTTCAATTAATGCAAAATTACTTCTTGTCGGTGAAGGTCCAGAGAAAAATGCTATAGAAGCGCTTGTTAATGAGTTGGGCCTTCAAGAAAAAATCATTTTCACTGGAAAACGAGATGATTTACCGGAACTTCTTGCGATAAGCGACCTTATGCTTCATTTATCTGAAAAAGAGGCGTTTGGTCTCGTTCTACTGGAGGCTCTTGCTTGCGGACTACCATCAATCGCAACGAATGTTGGTGGGATTCCTGAAGTAATCGAAAACGGTGTAAATGGCTTCCTAGTTCAACTGGGAGATATTCCAGCGGCTGTTGACAAGGCACTTCTAGTATTAACGGATGAAGAACTATATACGACACTTAAAGAAAAAGCATTGTTAACAGCGAGGGACAAATTCCATTCCTCTACAATCGTGTCTCAATACGAGAAACTCTATTATGAAGTGGCGGAAAATAAATGACCAACTCTTTCGGAACGGGTCCAAGTCGTGAAGTTATTCGTTGCCTTGAAGCAGCGGGGTATGAAGCTGTTTTTGTTGGTGGAGCAGTAAGGGATTATGTGTTAGGGAAACCCGCGACTGATATGGACATTGCGACTTCAGCACAACCAGACGAAGTGAAAGTTGTTTTTTCCAATACGGTGGATCTGGGTACAGAACATGGCACGGTCCTTGTTCTTATGCAACGAGAACCCATTGAAGTAACAACCTACCGGACAGAAGGAACGTATACAGACCATCGGCGTCCCGATGAAGTGCAATTCGTCAAGTCCTTACGGGAAGATTTACTTCGCCGTGATTTTACAATGAACGCGCTTGCCATGACAAAAGAGGGTGAACTCATCGACTTGTTCGGTGGTAAACAAGATATCGCTCACCAAATTATCAAGGCTGTAGGAAATCCAGCGAACCGTTTTAAAGAAGATGCGCTTCGGATGTTTCGTGCTGTTCGTTTTGCCTCTGTCCTCGGTTTTGCTATTGAGGAAGATACCTATAAAGCGATTGCTGAGAATGCACAGCAGATTCGTTATATCTCCATTGAACGTTTGAAAGCTGAAATGGATAAATTATTCAACGGAATCGACCCTGAAAAAGCGTTTCGCTATATTCAAGACTCTGGCTTAGGTATTCATTTACCTCTTTTTCCAATTAAAGCAGCTAGATTAATTTCTACAGTGCCCTACGAATCTGCGGTCGAAGGATGGGCTTGTTTCATGGTAGCGGGTAATTTTTCACCAACAGACGTCATGAAGGCATATAAGCTATCCAAACACGAGCAAATGGTTATCACCGCTGTAAACGAGGCTTATGAGAAGCGACGATTTCAACCATTCTCAATTGGTGATTATTATACCTATGATTTGCAAGTTCTATTCACAGCGGAAAAGCTATTTCAGGCCTATCATGCAGATAAAGAAAAAATTTCAAATACTGAAATTATGCATCGAAAACAATCATTACCAATTCAATCCGTTAAAGATTTGAAGGTTGACGGCAAAGTGTTAATCAGTTGGACTGGATTAAAGGGTGGACCGTGGACTGGGAAATGGATCGGGTTAATTGAACATGCGGTTTTGCATGGACGATGTGACAATGATTCAAATACGATAAAGGAATGGTTCCTACATGAATTCAATCGTGAAAAATGAGTTACTAAAAAGACTGTTTGAGGCGGAAGGTGAGCCGGTATCTGGACAAGAGATTGCCGATCATTACGGTTTGTCCCGGACCGCAATTTGGAAATACGTCAAGGAACTTGAAGAGGAAGGGTATGAAATCGGTACAATTCGAAAAAAAGGATATTTTCTCATAAAATCCCCTGATCGGGTGAACGAAGCGAATGTACAGAAATATTTAACGACAAAGAATTACGGAAAGTATATCCGTTACTTTGAAACATGTAGTTCGACTCAAATCATAGCGCATGAAGAGGCGCAGAATGGTGCGTTAGATGGTACTGTCATCATTTCGGAAGAACAGACGGCAGGAAAAGGGCGGATGGCGCGGCCTTGGAGTTCGGTGTCAGGCAAAGGGATTTGGATGAGTATCATTATTCGTCCAACACTGACTCCCCAGCAAGCACCGCAAATGACCCTTGTAGCAGCGGTTGCCGTTACACGTGCAATTCAGGAGATGACTGGAATCGACGCGGATATTAAATGGCCAAATGATATTTTGATTGGCGGCAAAAAAATAACGGGCATTTTAACTGAACTTCAATCGGATCCGGACCAGGTGAAAGCGATTATTTTGGGTATCGGCATGAATGTCAACCAAGATGAAGAGGATTTTCCAGATGAATTGCATGCAATTGCAACTTCTCTCAAAAGAGTTGTTGGTAATCCGATTGACCGCGCACAATTAATTGCAAAAATTCTTGGGTTTCTTGAACTCTATACGGAGATGTATGAAAAGCATGGCTTCGGTCCGATTAAGATTTTATGGGAAGGCTTTTCAAATACGACAGGGAAACGAATTCGTGCTGTTATGTTGAACGAGACAATCGTAGGAACAGCACTAGGTATTTCAAATGAAGGTGTGTTGGAACTGAAGCTGGATGATGGGTCAATCCGAGGAATCTATTCGGCGGATATCACTATTTCAAAATGAATTGTATACAGCGTTCTTGCAATTTGCTATAGTAGTGTCGAAGGGCGGTATCAACTGCGAACTGCACCTTTAGTAAAATGATTAAATTGCATAGTTCAACATGATCTGCCTTGATCTTACAACAGACAGGGACGGAGGAAACCATCTTATGATGATACAACCCTTCTGTCCATTTTCGGGCATTAGGGTTTTTATTTTCGGTTTCTTCCCCAAAAAGGAGGAAAAATAAAGTGAAGAGTACACTCGATTTTATCAAGATGAAAAAAACGGGCGAAAAAATTGTCATGATGACTGCCTATGATTATCCTTCTGCAAAAATTTCAGAAGAGGCGGGAATTGAAATCATTCTAGTCGGGGATTCGCTGGGCATGGTTGTGCTTGGTTATGATTCGACGGTTGCGGTGACGACGGACGATATGATCCATCACGGAAAAGCAACGAGAAGAGGGGCGAAAGACACGTTTCTCGTTGTCGATATGCCATTTGGGACCTATCACGGTTCTGGAGATCGAACGCTAGTAGAAGCAGTTCGTATTTTTCAAGAGACGGGAGCAAATGCATTAAAGCTCGAAGGGGCGGGGAAAGTGATTGAAACGACTCGTCTGCTAACGGGGACTGGTATACCTATCGTTGCGCATCTCGGGCTGTTACCACAATCCGTAGCAGTTGTTGGCGGTTATAAAGTGCAAGGGAAGACGGCGGAAGCGGCGCAACAACTTATTGATGATGCGATTGCTTGTCAAGAGGCGGGTGCATTCATGATTGTGCTGGAATGTATTCCTTATCAGTTAGCTGAAAAGGTTTCAGCAGCTGTTGGCGTACCAGTTATCGGCATTGGTGCTGGCGCGGGTACAGATGGTCAAGTGCTTGTTTACCATGACACCGTGAAATACGGAAGTCATCATATTCCGAAATTCGTTGAAGCATTTGCAGATAGTGGAACGGTTATCAGAGACGGACTGAAAAAGTATGTGAAATCTGTGAAGGACGGTTCATTCCCCGCGGAGCATCACCGTTTTACCATGAAGGAAGAAGAATTGACGGCCTTATACGGAGGAAAAACGGATGGCAATTAATACGATAGAAATGACAACGGTTCATACGATTGAAGCATTACAAGGATTGATTGACCGAAATAAGCAAGAAGGACGTACTGTTGGTTTCGTACCGACGATGGGTTTTTTGCATGAGGGTCATTTGTCGCTTGTAAGTCAAGCTAGAAAAGACAATGATCTTGTGGTGATGAGCATTTTCGTAAATCCTGCTCAATTCGGTCCAGGGGAAGACTTAGAAGCATACCCCCGAGATGCACAACGGGATGCACAGCTTGCTGGAAGTGCGGGTGTAGACATTTTGTTCATGCCTACTCCGGAAGAAATGTATCCACATGAGGGCGGCATCAAAATAGTGCCGGGCCCTCAAGCGTCTGCGCTTTGCGGAGCATCTCGGCCAGGACATTTCGATGGTGTGTTGAAGGTCGTATTGAAACTAGTTAACATCGTCAATCCAGATTGTTCCTATTTCGGCATGAAAGATGCTCAGCAGTTGGCAATCATTGAAACGTTTGTCCGTGATTTTAACTTGAGAACGTCAATTGTGCGTGTTCCGACAGTCCGTGAACAGGATGGTCTCGCTAAAAGTTCACGCAATGTCTTTCTAACAGCGAAAGAACGTGAGGAAGCACCTGTCATTCAACAAGCGCTACAGAAGGGTGTAGCCGTATTTAATGATGGTGCATCATCGGAACAAATCGAAAAGATTGTTGCGGACTTTATTACAATCAATAACTTAGGCGTCATTGATTATGTTTCTCTGTTAGCCTATCCTGCATTAACGAAATATGATGGAACAAGTAAGGAAATTATTCTTGCTTGTGCAGTGAAGTTTGGAAAGACAAGATTAATTGATAATATTATTATGTCTACAAAGGATGGTTTTCATGTTCAGAATGATGATGAACAGTAAATTGCACCGTGCAACTGTGACGGAAGCGGATCTCAATTATGTAGGTAGCATAACAATCGACAGCGACTTGCTTGATGCTGCCGGAATGTTGCCGAATGAGAAAGTGCATGTGGTGAACAATAATAATGGCGCGCGGTTTGAAACTTATATTATTGCTGGAGAGCGGGGGAGCGGTGTCATCTGTGTGAACGGGGCGGCAGCGCGGCTTGTCCAGCGAGGGGATGTCGTTATCATCCTGTCTTATGTTTATATGACGGATGAAGAAGCGCGTACTCATGAACCGACCGTACTTATCATGGATGAAAAGAATGCAGTTAAGGAGATCATCCGAGAAAAGCAAGGAATGATGATTTAACTACACAAAACTAAAGGATGCGTAGGAATCGATTGTTTATGATTCTGTATGTGTCCTTTCTTTTTTTGAAATCGAATAGGCTTTGGATTGCCTGAAAGCAGGAATGTGATACAATTTGCTATAGATGATAAACAGGAAGTTGATGAGCGTATGGACAATAAGACGTTTGCGGTCGTCGATTTAGAAACGACTGGTCATTCACCAACAAAAGGGGACCGCATCATTCAAATCGCAATTGTGTTTATTAAAGATGGAAAAGTTGGGGAGAAGTATGTTCGGTTCGTTAATCCTGGGCAAGTAATTCCTATCTTTATCCGTCAATTAACGTCGATTTCTGATGAAGATGTGAAAGATGCACCGTTTTTTGAAGAAATTGCTGACGAAGTGGCTGGCCTGCTTGAAGGTACGGTTTTCATTGCACATAATACGGATTTTGACTTGTCATTTCTACAAAGTGAGTTTACGAGGTGTGGCGTAAGTAAGTGGCTAGGAAAGAAAATTGATACGGTTGAACTAGCTAAAATCATCTACCCTTCTTCCCCGAGCTATCGGTTGCAAGACATCACCGAAGAACTAGGGATACCACATGCTTCCGCTCATCGCGCTGACGACGACGCAGAAGCAACCGCTCATCTATTCCTTGCATGCAGGGAGAAGATGAATACCTTACCTGAGGATACGTTGAATCTATTGCATCGAAGATCGTTCCGGTTAAAAACGGATCTTTCGACGTTATTCTATGAAGCCTTAAAGAAGGCGCGTACTCGCAGTCAAGGGCAGGAATTTGAGTATTTTCGTGGCATTCCATATCGACAAGTACAGATACGGGAAACAAACCACTTTGGATTATCAAATTATCCAGTGAGAGAGCACGAGAAAGTTGCGCTTTTTGAACAAGCGTTTCCAGGATTTGAACGAAGGGAATCGCAGTTTGGATTCATGGACAAAGCGTGGGAGGCACTATCTGCTCAAACAGAAATGATTGCGGAAGTACCAACCGGAATTGGCAAGACGATTGCTTATCTTCTACCAGCGTCTATCCATTCCATGACCACTGGAAAACCAGTAGTCATTAGCACATTCACAAATCACTTGGTTGATAAGATAATGGACGAAGAACTTGAAAAAGTCAGAACCATGCTGGGGGCAGATGTATCTGCAACAGTTCTGAAAGGTAGAGAACAATATATTTCGCTCAATAAATTCGAGGAACTCCTGCAAGTTGAAGACGAATCGTATGATGAAACATTTACGATTATGCAAATTCTTGTCTGGCTGACCGGAACGTTGACAGGAGATTTGGAAGAGTTGAATGTATCGGGAGGAGGACAACTGTTCGTTGACCGTATCCGAAAGCGTTCTAATAGACTAAAACCTGACGAACAAGAGGCAGATTATCATAACCGACTACTTAAAGCTTGTAATCATTCAACCCTTATCATCACAAATCATTCCATGTTACTAGCTGACTTGAACCGTGGTCAAACCATTTTCAGTTCACTTGCAGGTCTTATTGTTGATGAAGCTCATCAATTCATTCAGACTGCATCCCGCATGGATGAAATCGTATTCTCCTATACAAATTGGAAGTACGTAATGGGGCAGATTGGATCCGATACAACAGGGCAACTATACCCACAGGTCGATAAGCTAACCAAGAAGTTGGATGTGCAGCGACTTAGCGCTAAATCTCAGCTTGACGCTGCATTTATTAAGTTCATTGGGTTATTCGATCTTGCTGTTGGTAAATTGACATCATTTAATCCGGCGGCACATTGGAAGCAGCAGGGAAATCGCATCGTCTATACACTAGCTGAATCGGGTTTTGGGAGACAAGACTTTTCACAAGTCTCTGAAGCGATGTTTGATTATATCAGCAAAGCCGAATTATTCACTAGTGGTTTAACGAATGTACTTGACAACTTGACTCGGAGTGAACAAGTGCTTCTTTCGGAATGGAATTATTGGGTTCGTGAATTAAAAATCAAAGCCGGTGAATGGGTCGAGATTTTTCTTGATGATAGAAGGGATGATTTCGCAATTTGGATTGAAAAAGATAAACGAAGCATTCCCGGGAGCCTCACCATTTTTAAACGTTCACTGGATAGTTCCTTGATGATTCGTACGTTCATCGACCGATTGAAAACTGAACAAACAGGCATCATTTGGACATCAGGGACATTGTCGGTCCAAGGAAATGAGCGTTACATACCCAAACAGCTCGGTGTCGATGAATCGATCCCGCTTTTAACATTTCACGCACCTGCTCATTTTTATGATGGGGCTGAAATATTCATTGTCGAGGATATGCCTGACATCCAGCAGGTTTCCCAAACAGAATATATCGAAGCGGTGGCTCATGCTGTCGTTCAGACTGTCATGGCGACAGGTGGCAGGCTTTTTGTCTTGTTTACATCACAAGATATGCTTAGAAGAACCTATGAACTCATTATGGAAAGTGAACAATTGGAAGACTACACGCTCTTTGCGCAAGGAATCAGTTCCGGCAGTCGCATGAAACTTTTGAAGTCTTTCCGACAATTCGATAACTCGGTCCTCTTTGGAACAAATAGTTTTTGGGAAGGCGTAGACGTGCCAGGGGAAGCATTATCTGCTGTCATTATTGTCAGGCTACCCTTTTCATCTCCGGGAGAGCCAGTATTTAAAGCAAGAGCGGCAAAACTGACTGCTGAAGGTGTGAATTCGTTCAGTGAACACGCCCTGCCGGAAGCGGTAATGCGCTTGCGTCAAGGCTTTGGTAGACTAATTCGATCTTCAAAAGACAAAGGTTTTTTCATCATTTTGGATAGACGGATCGAAACGAAGTCCTATGGCCGTCACTTTCTAGAATCACTACCAGATGTACCCGTTAAAAAAGTGTCGCTCGAACATATGGTCAATGAACTCGAAAATTGCTATAATGAATAGGTATGTAAGAAAAAACAATTTTAAAACATACAGGACGTGAAGTGTTTTGTTAAATTGGATTAAATTCATTGTCGTCTTCCTATTGTTGTTGACTTCGGTCATCATAATCACTGTTTTGTATAATGCTGATAAACCGTTTGCAAACGCCAAGAAGTCAGCGATTGAATCTGCAATTAGGTCAGGTCAGCTTGTATCGGCCACTTCCGCAAATACTTTTAATAGTACAGTACCATCTGTGACGGTTATCGGGTTAGACGGAGAAGGTCAGGAAAAAGCTATTTTTGTTGACAGTCAATCGGAAGACGGTTTTAAAGAAGTAAAATTAGCGGACGGGATTACGGCAGAAAAGGCCGTTGAAAACGTCAAGCAAGAACTAAATGTGAAAAAAATTCTTCATGTGACACTAGGAATGGAAGAAGAAGGTCCTGTCTGGGAAGTCGCATTCAAAAGTGACAATGGCAAACTGAATTATGTTTATGTGTTTTTTTTGAATGGGCAATGGTGGAAACGAATTCTGAATTTATAAGGGAGCGATACAGTTGACGAAAAAAATGTCCTCCAGGGTGAAAACTCTTTCACCATCAACTACATTAGCTATCACAGCAAAAGCAAAAGAAATGAAGGAATCCGGTATCGATGTCATCGGTCTTGGTGCGGGTGAACCGGATTACAATACGCCGGATAATATTCTAGAAGCTGCTTATCGATCCATGATAGAAGGAAAAACAAAGTATACGCCTGCTGGTGGTCTCCCCGCTCTTAAAGATGCGATTATTCACAAATTACAGAAAGATCAAGGGCTGAACTATACAAGAAAAGAAGTCATGATTGGTATAGGCGCAAAGCATGTCCTCTATACATTATTTCAAGTTATGCTTGATCCGGGAGATGAAGTGATTATCCCTGCACCGTATTGGGTTAGTTACCCAGAACAAGTGAAATTGGCAGGTGGGGTACCTGTACATATCGAAGGAAGCTCAGCAGCGCAATTCAAAGTAACAGCCGAACAAATCCGCGAAGCGGTTACACCAAGAACGAAAGCAATCATCATCAATTCGCCGAGTAATCCAACTGGGATGATTTACTCGAGAGAAGAATTAGTACAGATTGCAGAAGTCTGTAAAGAGAAGGACATTTGGATTGTATCGGATGAAATCTATGAAAAATTGATTTACGGTGAGGAACAGCATATTTCCATCGCGCAACTTTCAGACGATGCGAAACAGCGTACGCTTATTATCAATGGCGTTTCAAAATCGTACTCGATGACAGGCTGGCGCATTGGCTATATTGCAGGTAATGTAGAAGTGGTCAGTGCAATGACAGATCTTGCAAGCCATTCAACATCAAATCCAACGACGACATCTCAATATGCGACGATTGAAGCGTATAATGGACCACAAGATACAGTGGAAACGATGCGGAAAGATTTTGAATCACGGTTAGAACAAGTCTATCCTCAATTCGTCGCAATACCAGGATTTAAAGTCCTTAAACCACAAGGAGCGTTCTATCTTCTCCCAGACGTTTCAGAAGCAGCGAAAAATACAGGCTTTGCGAATGTTGACGATTTTGCCGCGGCGCTACTAACAAAAGCAAATGTTGCAGTTATTCCTGGTTCTGGTTTCGGTTCACCAGATACAATTCGACTATCCTACGCGACATCGATTGACCTGCTTGAAGAAGCCATTCGTCGTATCCGCACGTTTGTTGAGGAAAACTGGAAGGCATAATGTACACATAGAAAAGTTTACTTACGGAGGGTAATATGAAAACAATTATGATACATGAAATGCCGAACCATGCGGGTGAAACAGTTCGTATAGGTGCTTGGCTTGCCAATAAACGATCAAGTGGAAAGATTGCTTTCTTACAACTACGTGATGGTTCTGGATTCGTTCAAGCTGTTGTTGTCAAAGAAGTAGTAGGCGAAGAGATTTTCGCAAAAGCGAAGTCAATTACACAAGAAAGTTCACTCTATATTACAGCTGAAGTAACAGTCGATGACCGTTCGACATTTGGTTATGAACTGCAAGTGAAAGACATTGAAATTATCAGTGTAGCAATTGACTACCCAATTACGCCGAAAGAACATGGAACGGAATTCCTTATGGATCACCGTCATCTATGGCTCCGTTCACGTAAACAACATGCGGTCATGAAAATTAGAGACGAAGTAATCCGTGCAACATATGATTTTTTCCACATGAACGGATTCGTCAAAGTCGACCCACCAATTTTGACAGGTTCTTCACCTGAAGGGACATCTGAACTTTTCAAAACGAAATATTTTGATGAAGATGCTTTCCTTTCACAATCGGGTCAACTTTATATGGAAGCGGCAGCAATGGCGCTCGGTAAAGTATTTTCATTTGGTCCGACATTCCGTGCGGAGAAATCGAAGACACGCCGTCATTTGATTGAATTCTGGATGATTGAACCTGAAATGGCATTTGTACAACATGCGGAAAGCTTAGAAATCCAAGAACAATATGTGGCTCATGTGGTACAATCCGCATTGAAGAATTGTCCACTCGAACTCGAACGTCTTGGACGCGATCTTTCGAAACTAGAAAAAATAAAAGCACCATTCCCGCGTATTTCTTACGATGATGCAATCAAGTTCTTGATTGAAAAAGGTTTCGATGACATCGTGTGGGGAGATGATTTCGGGGCACCACATGAAACAGCGATTGCTGAAAGTTATGATATGCCTGTATTCATCACACATTACCCTGTAGGCATCAAACCCTTCTATATGCAGTTACACCCAGATCGCGATGATGTCGTCCTCTGTGCTGACCTGATTGCACCTGAAGGGTACGGAGAAATCATTGGGGGATCTGAACGGATCCATGACTACGAATTGATGAAAAAACGGATTCAAGAGCATGGTCTTGAGGAATCAGCTTACGAATGGTACTTGGATTTAAGTAAATATGGGGCAGTACCGCATTCAGGGTTCGGTCTCGGACTTGAGCGGACAGTCGCTTGGATTTCCGGAGTGGAACATGTACGTGAAACGATTCCGTTCCCACGTTTGTTGAACAGATTATACCCTTAATAGAGAGGAGTTCGGACATGCAACACGAAGAACGGCTCCGAATTTGGATTGAGCAGGGGAATGTTAACATTTCCCTGCTTTTTTTTCACCATTATAAAAGCCTTGGTATAAAAGATCTGGATGCGATGCTCATCATGCAAATGACGGCGTATCAATCTGAAGGGAACGGTTTTCCGACACCCGCTGATTTTGCAAACCGGATGAATTTAACGGAAAATGAAGTATCTAGTATATTACAACGACTTATGCAACATGGTTTTCTTCAAATCAGCCAAAGTGAAGATCAGAATAGCGTATTATATGAGACATTCTCCTTACATCCCTTGTGGAGTCGTCTCATTGATCATATTTCTTATGTTTCAGACGAAGTTGAGAAAGAAAGTAAGAAAAATGATGAAGGGGAAATCTTTTCGCTATTTGAACAAGAGTTTGGCCGTCTCCTATCCCCAATGGAATGTGAATCGATTGCGATGTGGTTTGATGAGGATGGCCATACGGTCGAAGTTATCCGTGCAGCATTGAAAGAAGCCGTCATCGCACAAAAGTTAAGTCTTCGTTATATCGACCGAATTCTTTTTGAATGGAAAAAGAAAAACGTTAAAACACTCGCAGATGTTGAGAAGCAAACGAGATCGTTTAGAACGATTGGTGTTCGGCCTGCACAGCAACCACAAGCTGTTTCGGTAAAACATGTGCCTTTCTATAATTGGTTGGAAGAACGGGATTAGGTGATAAGATGCTGACGAAAAAACAATGGGAAATGTGTCTCAATAAAATCGGGGAAATGTTTCCCGATGCACATTGCGAATTAGTACATGAAAATCCTTTTGAATTGCTTATCGCAACACTTCTTTCTGCCCAATGTACGGATGTTCTCGTCAATCGGGTAACAGCAGATTTATTCAGAAAGTATAAAGTACCTAAGGATTATCTTTCGGTGGAAATCGAAGAATTACAAAATGATATTCGATCGATTGGCCTGTTCCGAAACAAATCGAAAAATATTCAAGCTTTAAGCCGGCTACTGATTGATAGCTATGATGGGGAAGTACCTGCGAATCGGGATGTTATGATGACATTCCCAGGCGTTGGGCGGAAGACAGCGAACGTTGTCATATCGAATGCATTCGGGGTACCTGCGCTGGCTGTCGATACACATGTGGAACGGGTAGCGAAGCGACTCGGCATGAACAGGTGGAAAGATAATCCGCTTACAGTCGAAGAAAAAATTATGCGGTGGACGCCGAAAGAGAAGTGGACTGACACGCATCATCAACTTATTTTTTTCGGACGCTACCATTGTAAAGCGCAAAATCCTGGATGCGACGTCTGTCCGCTCCTCCCGCTATGCAGGGAAGGAAAGAAGAGGATGAAAGCAAATGCAAAGTGAAGCTAATCGGTTCGACAAAAAATTGCTTGCCCCTTATTTTGATCATTGGGAATCAATCCGTGAAAAAATCGAATCAGATTATCAGCAAAAGGACCGACAAGCTGTCGAAGTGATGAAGACAGCAATTGACACTTATCGTAAATTACTTGAACAGGGCGGAAAAGAATTGGACAAGCGTAGTGAAAAGTTGGTCTACACGCTCCTTCCGTTAAACGGTACTGAACGATTTGAATTCGTGAAGGCCAAAATCGACAGTCATTACGCATTTATACAATTGGATGCACTTTTTTCGGAAACAAAGAAGAAAGCAGCGAGACTTTCAATTATGAAGAAATGAAAAAAGCAGAAGACTAAGTGCTAATTGGCACCTAGTCTTCTGCTTTTTAATTTGATGGCATGCGATTAAGGGTTACTATCGCCGTCGCTTTCATTTTCAACGGGATTGGGATTTGGATTCGCATCCGTGCCACCTTCTCCCGTGGAACTGTCGTTTGGATTATTCCCATTGTTACTGCCATCTCCGCTAGTACTACCATTCCCATTATTCCCGTTATTCCCGTTATTACTACCATCTTCGCCCCCAACATTAGGATCAGGTTCAATAGGTTCAATAGGTTCGATAGGAGGAACTTCGATAATAGGTTCTTCTACAGCAGCCTCTTCAATCAGGAGTTGGGTTGATGTAGAATCGCTTTTGAGGTCCGCAATTTTGGCAAAGACATAGAAAGTATAGGTTTTTCCAGGTTCGACACCAGAGAAGGTGACGGACTTCTCTTTCGTTGTCGTCATTTCTTTCTGCTCACTGCCATCAACACTGACGAGTACAGTAAATTCGACATCCCCTTCCACCGTCTCCGAGTTCGGTGCGTTATGGGACCAGACCAAATCGGCAGAGGTTGTTTCAGCAACGTAACTTGTTCTCAGACTAGTAGGGGCTTCGAGTTCGATTACTACCTCTTCCTCCACTTCCGCAACTTCTACAGGAGCAGTGCCTCTGACGAATAGCTCTGTCCGTCTCATGTTAGCGGGCGTCGTTGAACTTGCGAGAATAAGAGGATCTGAACCGTATACGATTGTCTCCTCTTCAACAGACCCAGGTTGACTAAACTGTGCAGTATCTTTACCGGATGAAATATCAGACATGACCATACGGAAAAGATTTTGTGGTACACGTCTTCCTTTATCATATGTCGTAATTGGGGTTGTATAGTCTTTGTAGCCACCCCAGATAGCAATCGTATAATCCGTTGTATAGCCAGCGAACCAGCTGTCGGGAACATCCGTATTTTTCATGTTGTGCTTACTAATAATTTCAGATGGATAGTTGGTTGTACCTGTTTTCCCAGCCTCATCTAGTCCAGGGATGTCCGCGACTGTTCCTGTTCCAGAAGTTACCACGTCACGTAAGATGTCTGTTACCATGTAGGCAGTCGAATCTTTCATCGTAGCTACTGGATCTGATACCATTGAACGTTCTGTTTTGCCATCTCTGAAAATTATTTTCTTCACAGTATGTGGTTTCGTATAAATTCCACCATTGCCGAATGCGGAATACGCTCCAGCGATTTGAACTGTGGAAAAGTTATACTCGCCGCCTCCAAGTGCGTTTGAAGAATTTAATTTGCCGTATGGAAGTCCAAGTCCTTTTGCGAATGCACCAGCTTTTTGTGTGCCAATTTCTTCAAATACTTTAATTGCAGGAATATTCCGGGATTTATAAAGTGCTTCCCGAATCGTTTGGGTTCCGAGAAATTTCCCGTCTACGTTCCGAATCGATTTATTGGTTCCTTTATAATTGTAGGGTTCATCGACAATCCTTTGACCTGTTGACCAGCTTAAATTTTCTATTGCGGGGCCGTAGGAAAGAATCGGTTTAATGACTGATCCAGGCTGACGTTTCTGATCGGAAGCGAAGTTCAAGTCGCGTCCAGAATAGTCGCGTCCGCCCCCAACAGCAACGATTGCACCTGTTTTTGTATCCATAACAGTCATACCGGCTTGCATTTTTTCTGATTCATATAAATCGGATGTATTCAATGCGTTTTCCACAGCTTTCTGTGCTGCAGGATCGAGTGCTGTTTGGATTTTTACGCCTTCAGCTAATACATCCATCATACCTGCTGCCTCGAGTTCATCTAAGACAATATCGACATATGCAGGGTACTCCGATTTGTTTCTCGCCTGTCTTTTCTCTTCAGGCAAGAGAGTGGATATAACTGGAATCGCTTTAGCTGTATCCATTTCCTCTTTTGTGATTTTCTTATGCTGGTGCATGAGACCAAGAACAATATTGCGTCGTTTTTCAGCGCGTTCCGGATTTTTGAACGGGTTATAGCCATTCGGATACTGGGGAAGTCCTGCCAGTAGGGCAACTTCGTGTAATTCAAGTTCGTCAAGATTTTTACCGTAGAAATATTGAGAAGCCGTACCGAAGCCGTAAACAGTACCGGACATTAGGATTTTATTGAAGTACATTTCAAAGATTTCTTCTTTGTCATATTGTCTTTCGAGTTGGAACGCGAGATATGCTTCTTGAGATTTTCGTTTCAGTGTTTTTTCTTGTTTGAGAAATGAGTTTTTAATAACTTGTTGTGTAATCGTACTCGCTCCTTGGGAACCGAACCCACTTTTGAAGTTCGCTAAAACTGCACCACCAAGTCGCCAGAAGTCCATTCCATGATGCTTGTAGAACCGTATGTCCTCTGTCGCTAGAATAGCGTCCTCCATTAATTTCGGAATTTTATCATAGGGAATGAAATCCCTTTTCTCAGCACCGAATTTCATGAAGACGTTCTGATCTTTATCGAGAAATTCCGAGGAGAGAGGATCTTTCAATAGGTTTTCATCAAGCTTGGGCGCGGTGCTTGCGTAATAGGCAAACAGACCTGCTCCCCCGATAAGAACCGCGAATCCAGCAATGACAAGTGAAAGGAAAATCTTCTTGAATAGGCCTTTCCCTTTTCCTGCTTTCTTGTTTTTCTTATTGCTTCGGTCTGATTCCACATTTTTACGTCGTGATGTTCTTGAATTTATTTGATCGCTCATACATCTTCCTGCCTTTCAATCGTTTCATAGGATGCTGCTAGGGCAGACACCGCTTGTAAATAATCTAGCCTCGGATTAAAACCGGGTTTAATTTCTGTGGACATCTCCATAACCTCATCAAGTGTAATGGATTTTCTTCCGCCAGATATCATTCTTTCCCAATATTTCTCAAAGAAAACATAAGGGGTGATGAAATAACGGTCAAGGGAAGTGAATTTTAGGATGAAAAATGTGATTCCACCTTGCTTTGACACGCTTTTCATATGGTTTACCTGATGCTCATGAATATTTTGTAGCGGGAAGGAAGTTGCGCTTTTCGTTTCTTTTGCTTCAAAGTCGATATACTTTCCTTTCCATAGCCCATTGTAGTCCGTTGTAGATGGCGTCCGAAAATAGGCTTCCGTAATAACGGCAGCGCTTCTTGCAGGATAGTTTACATTGACGACTTGGATTGGAACGGGCTTCTTATGGATGACAGCCATGCTGCGACTTAGGTAGAACTCATTTGTTTCATTCAATTCATCTTCCAACGTCTTTCCACGGTTACTGAAGGATAGATTGGTTTTTTTTTGCTGTCCCAACTTTTGAACGGGTACGTATTTTTTGCCGTTCGGATAACGTATTGCCATACGGTTCACCTCGCATCTACTAATCATACCACATGGATTAGACGGTCTGTGAGGTGGAAAGTTCCACATTCAATTCAAAATCTATGATAGTAAGGAATGTACGTTCGCTCAGTGTGGTGAAGTATGTCCATCTCTGATAAAATGAAAGAAACGTATGGAAAGGGTGTGCATCAGTATGAATTTGATTGAAAAAACGAAAACCCTTCTTGCAGTTTGCGCGGAGTGTTTTGAAAGGCATGCTCGTATGAGGGAACTGGATGTTGAACCTGATTTTTTTAATGAAGTAAAACCATATGCGGATAAGATCCACACAATGCTGGATGAATGGACAATAGAAGTGAGTGACTGGATTAAAATCGCTAAACCGATGTATGTTCATCCCGTCCAGATTGAGTCGCTAAATGATTCGATGAGGCAATTCGTAGTGCAGTCGTTTTACCAGAAAACCGGTAAGAAACGTTTCGTCTTATCAATTAACTCCGCTGAGTACACGTTTAAGACGATTTTAGATGCGCTCGATCGTGCGGAAGAAGGAGAAGCAGAATGAAGAAGACGCCTTTAGCGGTCGTCTTAGAAAAGCTGAGGACGGATCCTGTTTTTTCAACCAATGTTATTCATTACAGGACAATCGAAGGGAAAAAGGCATGTTATGCGGAATTTCCGGATAACCTCCATCCATCGGTTATCAAAGCGCTAGCATCGAAAGGCATAAACAAGCTGTACAGTCATCAGCGGGAAGCGTTCGAATTGGCTGCTAACGGAAAGTCCTTTACTGCGGTCACACCAACGGCATCTGGAAAATCACTCTGTTATCATCTGCCTGTTATGCAAAGTATTCTCGAAGACGATGCGTCGCGCGCCATCTATCTGTTTCCGACGAAGGCACTTGCACAAGATCAACTTGCGGATCTTCATGAATTGATTGAAGCTAGCGGAGAAACAATCTTCAGTTATACGTATGATGGGGATACCGCGCCAGGGCTACGCTCCAAGGTTCGAAAGTCAGGTCATATCGTATTGACGAATCCGGATATGCTGCATTCCGGCATTTTGCCACATCATACGAAATGGGTTTCGTTATTTGAGAACTTGAAATATATCATTATCGATGAATTACATACGTACAAAGGTGTTTTCGGGAGTCATGTTGCGCATGTACTTCGAAGGCTAAAGCGCATCTGTAATTACTATGGAAGTGATCCTGTTTTCATTTGTACATCGGCCACGATTGCTAATCCGAAAGAACTTGCGGAGTCACTAACAAACTCGGCTGTGGAGTTGATTGTAAATAACGGGGCACCTGCAGGTAAGAAGCATTTCGTGTTCTACAATCCGCCTGTTGTTCATCCAACTTTCGGTATTCGCCGCAGTGCTGTTCTTGAAGTACGAGACGTTGCTTCCATGCTGTACCGCGAAGGAATCCAAACAATCATTTTTGCGAAAAGTCGCGTGCGAGTTGAAATGCTTGTTACCTATATGAAAGAGTTGACGAAGAAAAGGTTGTTTGATAAAACCATTATGGGTTACAGAGGCGGTTATCTACCTTCTGAACGACGGAAGATTGAAAAAGGGCTTCGTGATGGTGAAATCCGAACAGTCGTTAGTACAAATGCGCTTGAACTGGGCATTGATATTGGTCAATTACAAGCATGTATTATGACAGGTTACCCGGGAAATATTGCAAGTGCTTTCCAACAGGCGGGGCGAGCGGGGAGGCGGCAGGAAGAGGCGTTGATTATTTATGTTGCCCAGTCTGTCGCGCTCGATCAGTATATTATTGAACATCCTGACTATTTGTTGGGCCAATCACCCGAAGAAGCACGCATTCATCCAGATAATATGTTCATCTTAATGGATCATCTGAAATGCGCTTCATTCGAATTACCTTTTTCATCGACAGAAACATACGGTGAATTTGAAGTGCAGGAATTACTCGCTTTTCTTGAAAGTGAAGGGGTCCTCGTCAAGACGGTAGACAAATGGCATTGGATGACGGATCGATTCCCTGCAAGTGAAGTAAGTCTCCGTTCTGCATCGCAGGAAAACGTCGTCATTATTAATCGAACACATCCGAAAGAGACGAAGGTTCTTGGGGAGATGGATCGTTTTAGCGCAATGACGCTTTTACATGAAGAGGCCATCTATCTGCATCAGGGTACTCAATTCCAAGTAGAGGAACTGGACTGGGATGAAAAGAAGGCGTATGTGACGGAAGTAGATGTCGATTATTTTACGGATGCAAATTTAGCGGTTGAATTGAAAGTGATGAACGAGGATGGAACGCAGCAACTCGGATTAAATAATGCATCTTACGGCGATATCGCGGTGCTTGCGATTCCGACGATTTTCAAAAAAATACGTTTTGACTCACATGACAATATCGGCTCCGGTCCGATTTCATTGCCAGCAGAGGAATTGCATACGACTTCCACCTGGTTGACGTTCGATGTTCCAGAAGGATGGACAGGGGCGGGATTAACCGATGCAATGACAGGTGCCGCTTATGCAATCCAATCGTTCATCCCACTTTTTGTCCGTTGTGACAGGACGGATATCTATGTTGTCCCACAGGTCAAAGCGGTTCATACTGGAAAACCGACGATTTTTATTTACGATAGTTATCCCGGCGGTATTGGTTTGAGTGAAAGCATCTTCAGTCGGTGGGGCGACTTGCTAAGTCAAGTAGCTAATCACATATCCGCTTGTCGTTGCGAATCAGGCTGTCCGGTTTGTATTGGCGCACAAGAACCAGGCATTAAAATGAAACATACCGTCGAGGATATTCTTCAAATTCTTTCGAGGAAAGAATAAGTCAGGAACCTTTCACTACTTAAAACGAACCGTTCTTGAAGTGGGGGATCCCTTCTACATCAATCAAAGCTTACTGAAAGTCCCCAATCACCTTATTCTTTGCGATAAGATGATTGGGGACTTTATCTATTCTGACTATATGAGAAGTTCCATCTTGTATTGACATAAGGCATATTTCTTGAGGAAAAAGCGTACAATTACTTTGTTATATTGTATTAAATGTAATCAAATATGGTATGATAATAAGGTATGTGAGATAATATCTCAACTAATTAATAAGGAGGATGCATTTATGTTACATCAATTTACTTTCAGTAACTTTAAATCCTTTAAAAAAACAACTACTTTAGATTTAATTGCTGCATCTATTACTGAACATGCACAAGATTTAGCTAACGACTGTTTCGATGAAAAAGTATTAAAAGTTTCAGCTATTTTTGGGGCTAACGCTAGTGGGAAATCTAATGTAGTCAAAGCCTTCGATTTTATGAGAAATAATGTTTTATTGTCTTTTTTTCGAAGTAACGATTTAGACCAGGATATCGAAACTTCGAATTTGACCTTGGACCCTTTCAAGTTCGATAATTCTATAGAGCCTTCAGATTTTGAAGTATTATTCTCTGTTGATGAAAATATTTATAATTATGGCTTCAGTATTGATGTAGATCGGATTAGAGAAGAGTTTTTATATGTTAGAGATAAAAAATCAAAAAAAGAAAAATTCACCAACATCTTTTATAGAACTGGAAATGATGTTGAAGAAGTAACGGGAGAATTAAAAAGTGTATCAAATATTTTGAAAATATCCAAGATTCTTGGAAGCCGCACATTATTTTTAAGCTTTGCTGCAAATTTAGAAATTCCTATAGCACGAACAGTTTATGAATGGTTTATTTCATCAAAAGTTATGGATTATGGTCAAGATACATCTGAACGCCTCATTCTAAATAAAAGGGCTTCACCACTCGTAAGATTATTGCAGGATGATAAACAAAAATTAGCTCTAGAAAATTTTGTTAAGGCTATTGATTTAGGTATTGAAGGTTTTTCATTAATCGAGAATGAGATTCTTACCCCTTCAGGAGCGGACACTAGATATCAAGTGGTTTCAACTCACAAAAATATAGACGATGGTAGCTTAGTTGCAGTGCCGCTACATAATGAGTCTAGTGGTACTAAAAAAATGATTTCACTTTATATACCAATTAGTAGGGCTCTTCAAGAAGGTTCCGTTTTATTTGTAGATGAACTTGATGCAAAATTACATCCACTTTTACTTCGTTATTTGTTGATATTATTCCATTCTAATGAGAGTAATCCAAAAAACGCCCAGTTAATTTTTGCAACGCACGATGTATTTTCATTAGATAAGTCTAACTTTAGACGCGATGAAATTTGGTTTGTAGATAAAAATGATCAAGGGATTTCTGATTTATATTCATTAGATTCTTATTTACTCGAGGAAAATGGTACTACTAAAAAAGTTCGAAAAGACGCCAGTTATGGAAAAGACTATATTCTTGGCAGGTATAAATCTGTTCCTAAATTAAAGTCATTAATGGAGGAGTGAATTTATGGCTAGACATCTGCCAGGAAAAAAGAAGAAGAGAGAAAAGAGGCTGCCGGAACCTTCCAGTTTTTTAATAGCAACTGAGGGGAAAAGTACCGAAGTAAATTATTTTAAAGGATTTAAAGATGAAATTAATGCACGTTTTAAAAATTCTATCCAATCATACGAGATAGAAATTAAGGGGATTGGTAAAGAAACATTACGCGTTATCGAGGATATAGAAGAGTACTCTAGAAAACTCCCAATTTTATATGAAAATATCTGGGCGGTTTTTGACAAAGATGACTTCCCACAAGATGATTTCGATAATGCAATAAATAAAGCTGGAGAAATGGGAATGGAAGTTGCATGGTCAAACCAATGTTTTGAACTATGGTATTTATTACATTTTTCTTATAGTCAATCAGCATTACATCGTGATGATATTTCTGAAAAATTAGATTTTTAATTTAAGAAGTTAGGTTTCAGTAATTATGATAAAACTAACCCAGAGATATACTCTATCCTAAAATCTAAGATGAATACAGCATTAAAAAATGCTAAAGGATTAGACGATAATAGTAATCCTAATATTCCACCTTCAAAAAAGGATCCAAATACAAGAGTATATATACTGGTTAATGAACTGTTGGATATTTTAGATCGACCTCAATAAATACAATGGCTTAAGCAGGACGATAGATATGAATGCATTGTCCTGCTTTTACTTTTTTATATTAAGCCTTCAAACCCTCTTCATCAATTAATTTATATATCATCTTTCGGTTGATACCTGTATTCTCTTCCATCTGCCTGCCACTGAATCCTGGATTCTTCACCAATTCTTTTTTTATTATTTCTATTCTTTTTTCTCGCAGTTCTGGACTAAGTGTATTTGGTTTAAGATGTTTGAATGTACCGAAGCGCTCTTGGTCTAGCTTTAGTGTAGGTGGTTGACTTCCTACTGCCTTTCCAAGGGCTTCTAGTGATATGCCGCGGTTCTTTTGTCCAAATGCTTTTGCGCCTGCTTGTGTCGTGTCGTGGACCGCTCCATCAATTCGTGTTCTGTCATTTCTTCTATCGATTCAATTGCTACTTTTAGATCTACTTTAACTTTTTGAGGTAAGAAGGCATGCAAAATTAGCAAGTCGTTTTCTACGTCCCTTGTAGCGGAAGGAAATAAGCTACCAATCAATCTTTGTTGATCCGATTCATCAAGTAGCTGCTCGAATCGATTTGCAACACTTAAAAATTCTGCTACCGTATCACAGTTAATTTGATTATTTTTAATCAGTTCATATTTTCGTTCTGTTAAATCATTTCTTATCAACGCGAGTTGTGCATCCAGTTGGGCACGATTTTCATCCAGCTTCTCTTTTGGCCATGTGCCGTCCAAATATAAATCGAGTAGACGGTCTATCTTTTCTTGGGTAGATTGTTCTTGTTTCGCAAGTTGCTTGACTTCTTTGTCTAACGCTATTAATTCGTTCTCATCAAAATCCGAGTCGATGTATTTATGAGCTGTTTCTTTATTCAATAATATTATCCTTGACGGCCTTTATGATGCGGTGCTTAATTCTTTTGTCATTAACGTAAGGTTTGGTCGCGCAATTGTCATGGGTGGTCTCGGCTGTGTGAGAAATGACGAACATAGGATAACGTTGATTCTCTTTTTTTCCATACGTAAAATGCTTCTTAACGCTGATTACTTTGCCGCAACTTGCACAGAGGATTTCGGTATCCCGCAGGAAATGGGGTTCGGCGGATTTGCGGATATACCTTTTCCGTAGTTCTTTTTGTATCCGATCATAAGTTCCCTCAGTTCTTAATTTTGGATAAACATCCGGCTTCGTAATTGTTTCGGTTTTAAATATCTTTTCCAATACGCCGTGGTAGGATTTCCGCTTTAATTTCGCTAGCACCTGTTGACTCGTCCACTTTTTACCTTCGATTGTCTTACAACGCTTATTTAACTCATTGACGATTTTTGTTATTCCCAAATTTCCCTCTAAATATAAGTCATCGATAAAAGGGATTAACCAAGATCGTTCTTCGTTCACTTCCAACATACCGGTCTCGGGGTAGTATGTATATTCCTCAGGTTGTCGGCCCCACACATTTCCTTCGCGCGTGTATTGACTTTTCCCTCTTATCATTTTTCTCAATAAGTCTCTGCGTGACCGTCGCGCAAATAAGTTCTTCAAATCGGAAATAAACTCATCGTCTTCGTTTGACAGGTCAGTAATGCTACCAGGCGCGGCAATCTTTACGTTATTGTCCCGTAATATATCCTTTAAGTATTCCCACTTGATTGTATCCAGGCGAGAAAGACGGTCCTGTTCGATACACAACACTACATCTACCAATCCTATTTGATGTTTATCTATTAATCGAAACGGAGAGTTTTTTACTGGCATGGTTGAGGGGTCAATCGAAGTATTAAGAGGATGCAAAGAGGGGTTGTGCTTGCTCCTTAACTATATAGCGAGTTTGCAAGAATCCCTATGTCAATTTGACATAAAAGAGGGGGTGAATACATGAAATATGGAGCGATCTTAAGAGCGTGTCGGGAACGTGCTGGATTCAGCAAGGGAGTGAAAAATTTGAAAAAACACCTAATTCACGTTTCTGTCGGTTTTGTGGCAGGAGTTAAATTTGCGGAAGTGATTGAATTACCTGCCGAGTTTTCAGAAGAAGATGTTGAGGAAGAATTTAAAGAATGGGTTTGGAATCAGTTGGATGCTTATAGGACTGAACTTTAAAAGTGAGGGAGTGACAACGTGGTGCAGCAACTTACTATTTTCGATGCGCTGCCAAAATGAATAGAAAGGACGTTCACCGTTATGTGCCCGTCCATTTCATATGTATTAATTCATTTTCATAGAAATAATTCATTATTCTATGTCGGTTCTTTCTCTATTCATTTCTTTTATATGATCCATCTATTGGATCAATCGCATCAATCGTATCTTTAAATCGATTACTTTGATGGAGGAGGATCAAGATAAAAATGAATTGTAAAATCAAGGTAGCAATACAAATACACATCCACATCCACGTCGTAGCAGTCATTTGATAGTCTCCTTTCTGACTTTATCTAACTATGAGTTTACTACAAAAATATAGGATAGTCAGTTACGGATCGGTGACAGTCTGGGATGTTTGGGCATGATGAATTGAGGAGGAGTGAACGGGATGATTAAACGGAATTGATGTTGATTTTATGAAAATCATAGAACGCCAGTACGAAAAAAATGAACATTAAAAAAGCCGACGTAATTGCCGGCTACCCCAAAAGTATTGATGATTCATGTTTTTTTATTTTTCAACCGTTCATATTCATTTAATAATACATCAAGCAATTGGCTTGTTTCAATGACTTTTGGGTCAGATAGAGGTTTCTCCTTAGCTAGTTCATTGAGTCGTTTTCTTAAATTCTCAATTTGATTATTTATGTCTTCAAGTTTTTTATCGGTCATGTTATACCTCCAACTTTTTTTAGTATCTATAACGGAGGTAGAAAATATACATGTCAATAAAAACCTAAAGGCGTATTATTTTTATATTAGTATAGATTTTTACCAATAACAAAAGAAAAAATCCGTCGTAATTGGCGGCTACTACTAAATTGTTATTGGATCAAGATCCATTTGTCATATGACTCGGAAAGGGTGGAGAAGGATGAACAATGATCGCGACCGTGAAATATTAAGAAGCTTAATGCAAAGCGTTTCGTACGCTATGCATATGAACACATTAGCCAAAATAAAAAAATCAACACTCGAAAACTCATAGCTGAAATGTCCGGAGAATCCAAGATATCCCGTCTCTATTTGGAAAATCATCCGAGCATTAAAACGGATGTCACTGACAAGGACATGCTAATGGTGCAGATTGATCATGCGTTGGATGACAGGGATGAGGATAGGTTTACGCTTCTGACGAATGAGTTGAAAGTGAAGGGAGTGTTGGTATGAGTGAAACGAATGAGGGACGGTTGGAAGAAGTAAAGAGGTCAGCAAAGTGGTTGTATTGTTTTATGGGTCCGGTTGACGTGCAAAGCATTTCGGAAGACATGAATTGGCAAATCGAACAAGTTGAAAAGGCGCAACAAGACGTCGAAAAGCATCTGAATAGCTATCGTGAATGGTTTGAGGAGCAAACTAATTTTAGTAATGAAAATGAGTGGTTGCGTGAATCGCTGGCATTCTATGCAGACAGCAAAAATTATCAAGTTAATGTTGTTGATCAGTGGGAACCGGAAATTAAAGTCATGATGGATGGGGGAGCAAAGGCGGCTAAGTTACTAGAGGAATTGAAATGATAGCAGCACAAGAAGTTAAGTACGTGCTCTTTGAAGACATCACGGTTAAGTGGCTCTGGCGTGAAAGCGAGTTGATATGATTCCGGCAGATGTGGGATGAGGGTGTAGGAATTTCAGAACTGGCGAAGGAGCTGCATTGCAACCAAAGAAGTGTTGTGCTGCTGATATTGGATCAAGCGGAACAAGGGTTGGTTAAACAACGATCAGGCGGAGTTTTCGGGCAATAAAAAAGACAGGATTCCTCCCGTCATTGGTAGGGTTTATAACACAAGGAGGGATCCTGGTGAATAAAGATATTACTTTTAATACTAACGGGTTCGGTTGATGGGGAGAAAAGTGCAATTAACAACGTAAATAACAGGTTAATTAGCATACATTTCAACAGTGAAATAGCCATAAAAAACAAGTAAAAACGCTCAGAAAAATCTGAGCGTTTTTTCGGCAAAATATTTTACTATTCTTATTGAACTAAAGCACCCGTTGATGAAGTTTCCATATACTCATCAAAATAATATTCCATAATGTGAGGTTCTAAATGTAGAATCCCACCGTCTCAATAATTGATGGCATCAGCGAATGCTATTATTTGTTTTATCATTTCTCTCCTTGTTATTTGTTATCTTGTTGATGACATAATTAGCAAACTCACCCATAAGCCGAATTGCAATTACACTTCCCACCAACATGCCTATAAAAGCTAAAACTTGTTCAGATGACATAAAATACATAATACCCACCCCTTTTTCTTAGTTTCTTCTCTCCCTCACGTATGCTATATTCTTTTAGCTTGTTTTTCAATTAAAATGTACCGTTAGTTGGACAAGAGCAGCTCTGATATTGATACGTTCAAAACATTAATTCCCCATTAATCAAATTTCAATAAAGATATTTAACATAGCACTTCAATAAAAAGACCACATTTCGTCTTTTCGATCTTTCAACTCTTTAAGGACAAACGCTCTATACTCGACCAGTTCTGGAAACTGATAAAAGAAGTTAATCTTTTCTTCTGCAACTGTTTGAGGGCTATCATTGTACGGCGTTAGCATAAAGAAAGAAAAAGACTCCGCAATATCCTCATAAGCTCTTACCGTAGCATAAGTTGTCACGAATGAATCCTTATTCCTTTCATAAAAAGCAATTCGCTCTTCCACACTTTCGTAACCAGCATGAAGCCACTGCTCCTCATACTCCGTCAAAAAAGATTGATAAAAAAGATTCATATAACTGTTCGCGTTATAGCACTCCTCGTACCACTTCAAATGGAATTGATCTGCTGGACAGGTATCCGACATGACAAGATCCTCTTGATTCATTGTCAGCAAATGACCATACTCATGAATCACTATCGCCACCGTGTCGAATTGAAACCAACGCTCAATCCAATTCGAAGGTATCCCCAATTTCCCCTCATTTACAAAAACATGCGGGTACACATCCTCTCGAAAATCAAGGATTTGGAAGTTTACTTTGCTTCGATCGTACAAGGCATGCACAAGATCTGGGATGCCTTTAAAGATGGTCCTTTCTTCTCCTTTTGTTAAAACAAGATCGTCTTCTATAATTTCATAGCGAGCAATAATGAGGTCTTCATCTTCCCAATCAAATTCAGCAAGAGAATATTCATCTTCTTCCGTGTTCGCACTCAAAACCCAAATCCCGTCTTGTCTTTCAAGTCCTCTTCTAAAGTCGGAAAAATGTTCACTTCCGTATGAATCCCCCAAATCGCGGCATTCCCCTACTGTTTTACATATCTCCGAATCAATCGTCTGCGACCAATACTCATCGACTACTATTTCCTTTTCTTGATGGACTTCGACCTCTTCAACGATCTCCGTCTCCACCAAATCAGCAACCGCCATCTCTTCCTTCTCACATCCTGCAAGTAAAACTACAATTGCAGCGAGTCCCCCTATGATGATTCTCTTTATCATTCTCATATCCATCCCCCCGTGTTGATTTCTAATCTTTGATTTTCTAATTGGTATACTCTTCTTTCTTCTATTTTGTACGAATTCTTCCACTGAGAACATACCATTCCATTTAGTTTTACGATTGAAAACCCGTTAAATTTCGGTTTTTCTTGTTAAACTTACTTTCTCCGTTAGTAGAAGAACAATATTTCACAGTCTTTAATTTATTTTAGTATAGATTTTTCATCTTTTCGTAAAGAAGATGTTTTATTTTCCTACTAATTTAACTACCTAAGATAAATAATATCTTTCAAGTCGAATTTTTTATCCGTGATTCCCAACCGTTGAGCGGGTGTTTCTCTAGTTCCATTCGATTTAAAAGCGAAACAAAAATTGTAATAGGTCCTCAGGATGGTAATAGCCATTTGAGCATATTTAGGATTGAAGTTGGAATAGATATAACTTTTCCCATCGCCTCGTGCGGTGGTTAAGGGTCTTTCTAAAATGGACAACCTTCTTCGAATTTGTTGGATGAAAGTATTGGTAGCGTTGTCATTGACATTCATCATCAAAGCTGCAATGTCTTTTGGGTCCAGCGATGATAAGTTCGTTGTGCAATCTATGGAACGCAAGCCTCTATCAATCGTAGCAAGGGGATGCAAAATTGGATTATCCGCATATTCCAAGTGTGTTCTTGAAGCAGTTGAAACCTTCTTGTAAAAGTGATGGTGCGTAAAGAGTTCCTGCAATTGCAGAAACGCTAATTTCCTCAGTGAATTTGTTTCGATTCCTCGCATTTCTCCCCAATGGTTCAAATCAATTCTCGCCTGAACAAATTCTTCGCGGGCTTGTTTTCTCGTTTTCGTCTTATCTGTTTGGCACAGGAAACGATGGGCATCAGATAGCCGTATTTCCTTTGTGAAGACTCTGTTGATAGATGTTATAAGGGAACTGTCCTCATCGGTCACAAAACGCCACTCAGTCGCATTCACTAGCTGTTTGATGAGCCATAGGTGAGCGACCGTTGTATAAGTTGAACCAACGTGCAATCCGTCTATATACTTCATTCTTCGTTCTATTTGTGCCAATTCTTCGAAATACCTTGATACACTCTGCGTGTCGTTTTTCGAAGGGGGCATAGGGTAGTGTGAATACCTTGGGTATCTCGCATATTTTTTTGCGAATTCATTCAGATGATCTTCTCTTTGTAGAACCGTATCAAGAGCAATGTCCCAATCATAGGCTACGTCGCTGCGAAATACATACCTTGACAGAACATCTGCTGATACCACAACGTGAGTCGGGAATTGGCTTTCTTCAACCTCATTATAACGGCTACCACCCATCCCTTTTTGACGAACATTGTTTAGAAAATAGATCATCTTATCTGTGCTTAGCCACATTTCTTTGAACGTTACCTTTTGAAGTGGCTTGGTTTCGTGACGTTCTAGAAATTCCAAACACCTTCGGTACAGGAATTCTAATTTATCATAGTAGGTCCTTCTGCCGATTTCTAAAATTTCGCAGGTTCTTGTGACGGGCGTTCGGCTTAATAGCAGTTTGGCAAAAAGATGATGAACATCACTTCGTTTTTGATTATATGTGGTGGATCTTTTCCTGTCTGGTGTTAAAGCCGTTTTCTTTTTGCAAACCTTGCACTGATACCGTTGCATTCCCAATCTGCTTTTTCCTTGCTTATAAAAGCCCTCAGGTTCATTAAACGGCGTAAAGTCTTCAGCAATGCAACCGCTCTTGTGGAACTCATAATCCTCTTCTTTGTTGTGAACGGAATTGATTCGAACCAATCGTTGTATCTCTTGTGCGATAGACCAGTTGGAAAGAGTGGAGGTGTGACAACCTAATACCGCATTACCCGTTACGCCTGTTGGGTCTGGGTTGCATTTTATTGATTTGTGATTGGATCTCCCTGTCAGTTTATAGCGGGTTGGCTTTCCTTTGGTTTCGTACTTTTTTTGGGGCATTCAGTGGTATCTACAATATGGATTGGCACATTGGTTGTATTGGATTTGACGCTTAATGCCGTTCCAAGTGAATTCGGTAGGTGTGAAAAGTAGATCCTTATATCTTGTCCCAAACTGCTTGGGTGTTAATATGTCGTAATCGATATTTCTATTCTTAATCTCGCTTGCAGAAAGGGGAGATAGAACATCCACTAAATTATCATCTTTGGTGGCTAATCGCTTCAACTTAGCCAATTTTTTCGTCACCTACCAATTCTTCGATTCCGAGCTGTTTAATGATTCTTCTGTTATTCCTCTTATTCTCAATCCAAGCGATAAAATCTTTATCATCCAACAAGTTCAGCAGGAATAAGTTGACCACTTCACTTTCGCTATGCTCCGTGTATTCAGCGTAACTTTTTACGATATTTCTAGCCCGTTCTGATATAAGCCAGTCAACCTTTTCAGCATTGTGATTTTTAGGCTTGATGAACCTCATACTTTCCAACTCCTTACAAATCGATGATACTTTTAGTATACCCAATCAGCAACTGTTTTAACAAGTGAATTAGCAAAGGCACATAAATTTATGTGCTCTTGTTAATTAATGTGATAATTGTGGTGCCAGTTCGTCTATATAATCATCTAAACGTTGATATAACAACAAAAACAGGGACACCAATTCATATGCGAATTGTGTCCCCAAATGCTTTGTTTTTTACTGTTTTCTCCCCATCATCCGAACCTGTTATTTTAATACGGATGCATTATTGTTTGGGATTGATATAATACAGGACTCGGGACAAAGCGAATTTGGATGGTAACCAGGAAACCAAAAGTCAATACTTTAAAGGGTTTGAGTTTCACTATAACTATAATAGTTTATTGTAGCTTTTTTGCTGAAATTCTATGCTATTCCCCCCGGAAACCCTTTGATACCAACAAAGGTGATTACTGATTGATGATTCCAGACTACAAAAAACTATTTACAATGTCCCGAGTCCTGTAATAGAACTACCAATGTACTGTGTGGTGGTTATTTCGGAGGGGGTTGCGAAAGTGAGAGAGTTGCCGGAGCACGGGGGAATATCGGATTGTGACGCATCAGGGGAAAGTTAGGCGGATGCGGAGGGAAGAGGGGGAAGAGTTTTAAGTGAATATTTTTATTATGGGGTTAATATTACTTGCGGTAATAATGACTTTTTTCATAATAGATACTCAACTTTCGGAGTTGAATAACCCTGGTAAACTAGCAGTAATAAACAGTTCATGACCTATTTTTGCGCAAAAAGTATAGAAAACACCCGATTCTTTGGTGAAATAAAGGCACGACACCAACCAAAGAGAGGATGTTTTCTATGTCTCCAATTTTACCAGATTCAATTCAACATGACCAACTAAAATCTCGGGTAAGTCTCTTTTTTAAACAGGCTAAAATCGGTGCTTTCTTACACCAATCCACTATTCGGAAAGAGAAGGGCTTATCTGCACTTATCCTTATCCAATTCATCTTTTCACTTGTCATTTAAGGAAAGAATCTTTACCGAACATTGGAATCAGGGCGTTTTCCAGATGCGCCCGAGAAGGATGCCGTGTATGACTTGCTCAAACGGACGACCTATAACTGGCGAAAATTGCTTTCTCTTGTCAGTGCACATCTCATTGAAACGATTTTAAAACCCCTAACCTCGGAGGATCGAGACCGCGTTCTATGTCCGTGATCGAAACCGTTCAATGGAGAAACGCTTCAAGCAGATGGGGTTAGAAGTTGAAGTTCGTAAAACAAAAGAAATGGCGAAGCAAGCTAAGATTGAACTAAAAGAGATTGACTTGATAAAACAATATAGAGAGGAACGTCGTTATGAACCAATCACCAAGCGCAATCCATTCAGATAAGCGGCAATGGCTTGATAAAGTGCATCAGCAACGTAAAGACCGTTCACTTACTATCGGTATTCAAACGATTGATTTTCTCGTAGAACAAGGGATTCCCGTAACTTATCAGAACATTAGTGAGCATTCAAAAGCATTTGATGAAAAAGGAAAAGGCATCCATCAAAATACGATTAAACGCAATGAGGGACTACATTCTTATTATCAAAAGCATAGCAGAACGTATAAAGTAAAAAATACGCGTAAAAAGCCTGTAATGCCCTCTAGATTTGACGAAGCATCTTTAAGAAGGATTTCCGTCTGAACGTGATGTAAACATCGCCAAAAAGAGGTATATGCAGCTTACGAAAGAGGAATTGGTGAATAGATTAATAGCGGTTGAAAAATACGTTGCGGAAAATCAAGAGCGATGGGTAGCTAATCAATTTGGGCAGTTCAAATAGATAATTAATGAGATGCAAAAATAGACTTGTTAAAAATAATTTAACAAGTCTATTTTAACTATCTTGTTCAACTAATGCTCCCGATTCTTGAATAAACCAAGATGGAGGTACGCTGGTCATTGCTCCATCAATGAGACAGATTCAGCCCTATTGAGCCAATTATTCATTAACGCTTCAAACACATCTGATTGTTCAATTTGAAGGTTATGACCAGCCATGTCCAATGCGGCAAAGGTGGCACGAGGATAATTGTCAATTAGCTTCCAAGCATCTTTAAACCCTACAGTATTGTCCTGACGACCCGTAATGATTAACGCCGGGTGTTCAAATGGTAAGAATTCAGCATCGACATCGAAAGTAAACCCATAACCATTTTGGCGAATGTGATCCATGAACTTAACATCAGCGCTTCTGGAAGGAATCAAAATTTCTTCATGAAACCTCTTCCATTCACGTTCACCTTGTATAACAGCCATTGGTTCAAATTCAGCAACATCTTCTGGTGACAAGCGGGATAAAAGAGCCTGATCTTCCTTCAATATTTGTTGATCAGGTAAGCACCTTTCATCATAATCCGCAACAATCATGGGGGCAATAAGAAACATACCGCGGGCAAGATTCCTGCGAAAGTGAGCAATTCCACGAGCAAGATATCCACCATATGAATTTCCACATACTAGGAACGGTTCATCCGGAATGATCTGATCGATAAATCCTAGAACGACATTTAACATATCATCTGAATTCTGAATAGTCTCAAGGGGCTTCGAACCACCCATCCCGGGCAAATCTATGTATATCCTTTTCCATACGCTCTGTTTTTCGAATACCGGTTCTAAGCAGTTTAACATCACTTGGTGATCTAAAGACCAACCATGTAGTATAACAATCGGGAAACCTTCTCCGACTATCTTATAATTGATTGACAAGAATTACACTTCCTTTGAGATAAATTATTTTTTCATTTCAAATTCACTTGCGGCAATACATTCCTTATTCAATTAAATGGCCGATAGTTGAAGAACTATTTATTATCATAGCTGCCCATTTAGGAGGCATTAAAAAAACACCTCATATTAGGTGTTGCTGCTACTCATTATGATCCGGATGCGACATAAAAAAGATTGTCAATAGACAATCCCCTGTGGTTCAACTAATTCTTATTATAATGTTGCACATTGTATAAAGGATACTGATATATTAAGTGCACTACGTTAACTCTTGACTTTTAATAAAATTAATGGCTCTTACGCTCATTTGGGGAATGCTTCAACTTAACACTTTTCGGGTATAGGAATACTAAAACGGAAAGGTTGTTGAATGAGATGAAAATCTTCCACTTAGATGAAAATGTCCATGTCCTTCACGAGGAACAAACAGATAAGGAACTCTTTTTTATCGTCGAAGTCGATTCATCATCAGCACGATGTCCTTCCTGTCAGATGATGTCC
>NZ_JADBEL010000005.1:0-92503 GCF_014873855.1 Sporosarcina limicola
CGATACTTAAAAGGTTGAACCGCCGTATACCGAACGGTACGTACGGTGGTGTGAGAGGTCGGCTGATCAAATAATGATTAGCCTCCTACTCGATTGTACCGCCCATCCGCTTTATTGCATATAATAAGGATGTGAAAGTATGTCGATTATATTTTGGGGAAATGAAAGGGGATTGAGTGGATAATTCTACAGGGAATGAAAAGCATATAGTAGAAGAGAACAGTAAGGATCAGCAGTTGGCACAGTTTCGTGTGAATAATTATGGAACAAAGATGACGACGAATCAGTCGGTGAAAGTTTCAGAAGATGAACAATCGTTGAAGGCAGGTATACGAGGTCCGACGTTGTTAGAGGATTTTCATTTCCGTGAGAAAATTACTCATTTCGATCATGAGCGTATTCCTGAGCGTGTTGTTCATGCACGAGGCTATGCAGCGCACGGTGAATTCGAATTGTATGAATCAATGAAGGAATTTACCAAAGCGGGATTTTTACAGCAAGCGGGATCGAAAACACCAGTGTTCACGAGATTTTCAAATGTCGTAGGGAGCCGTGGGTCTGTAGATACAGCAAGAGATGTGCGAGGATTTGCTGTTAAATTTTATACAGAGGAAGGGAACTACGATCTTGTAGGCAATAATATTCCTGTTTTCTTCATACAAGATGCGATTAAGTTTCCTGATCTTATCCACGCGATACAGCCGGAACCGCATAATGAAATGCCTCAAGCTGCTTCTGCACATGATACATTTTGGGATTTTGTAGCGAATAATCAGGAATCGGCACATATGGTCATGTGGCAAATGTCAGATCGGGCTATACCGAAAAATTTCCGGATGATGGAAGGGTTTGGTGTTCATACATTCCGCTTCGTTAATGCCGAAGGTAAAGCCCATTTTGTGAAATTTCATTGGAAACCTGCGCTCGGTATACATTCACTCGTATGGGATGAAGCCCAAAAAATTGCAGGGAAAGATTCGGATTACCAACGACGAGACCTATGGGAGTCAATCGAACACGGAAACTTTGCGGAATTCGAACTGGGTGTACAGATGATTGAAGAGAAAGATGAATTCATGTTCGATTTTGATATTCTTGACGCAACGAAAATCTGGCCTGAAGAGGTCGTTCCTGTGAAAATATTTGGGAAAATGACATTGAATCGCAATGTTGACAACGTGTTTGCAGAAACAGAGCAAGTTGCATTCCATCCGGGGAATGTCGTTTCTGGAATCGATTTCACGAATGATCCGCTTCTTCAAGGAAGGCTGTTTTCTTATTTAGATACACAGCTGATTCGTCTTGGTGGTCCAAACTTTACCGAGATACCTATTAACCGCGCTGTTTGCCCATTTCATAATAACCAGCGTAATGGCTTTAGCCGCCAGCGAATTGATGTCGGGCAAGTCAGTTATCATAAAAACTCCCTTGCGAATAATACACCTTCAACATCCACCGCAGCGGAAGGCGGATTCGTCCACTACGCAGAGAAAGTTGAAGGTCGCATCATCCAGGCACGTAGTGATTCATTCAAAGATCATTTCTCCCAAGCAAGACTTTTCTGGAATAGTATGACACTTCCAGAAAAACAACATATTACAGAAGCATTCATCTTTGAGGTAGGGAAAGTGCAAAGTAAGAGTGTGAGGCAACAAGTTGTCGACATGTTCGTCCATGTTGATAAGGCGATGGCGACGACAATTGCCGATGCTGTCGGGGTTGATCGACCAACAGGTGAGCAATCGACTGTTACCGCCTCATCTCCAGCGCTCAGTCAAGCGAACACGATAAGAGTTCCGCAAACATTAAAAGTGGGCGTATTAATTGGTAACGGATTCAACGGGGCAGAGGTGAAAGCAACTGTTAAAACATTCAGAGATAATGGAATTACCGTTGATATTGTTGGGGAGAGATTAGGATGGATCCAAGGTTCAGATGGACTTAGGGTAATGGTTAATGAATCGTTTGTCACAACAGATTCTGTGTTGTTCGATTCGATTTATGTTGTTGGAGGAACAGCTGTTAATCAAGCGAAATTCGATAGTGATATCGTGTCCTTCATTAATCAAGCGTTCATGCATTATAAACCAATCGGGATAGCGACGACTGGTGAATCGTTCTTTAAAGCCTCAAATGCAACGGCGGGTCCAGGGATTGTTTTTGCGGAAGGAAATCCGAGTTTTGACCAAATATTTGTGAAAGCAATTGCGCAGCAACGCTTTTGGAATCGTGAAATCTATTGAGACATGCCAGGCACCAACTCAATTCGGAATTAGTCGAATTACGCTGATGTCTGGCACTTTTTATTCGTGTATACTTAAGCTAAAAGGAGATGTTTGTTTTATGATAAAGGCAATTATTTTCGATTTGGATGATACGTTGCTATGGGATAATAAAAGTGTAGCAACTGCATTTAAAATGACTTGTAAACATGCTGTAAATACATATGATTTGGATCCGACGTCACTTGAAGAAGCTGTCAGATTAGAGGCAAGAGAACTTTACGCGTCATATGAAACGTATGCATACACGCAAATGATTGGCATTAACCCGTTTGAAGGGTTATGGGGAACCTTTGACGATGAAGGAGAATCTTTTCAAAAAATGAAGGAAATCGTACCAAGCTATCGTCAGGAAGCGTGGACAAGAGGCCTCAATAGAATTGGGATTGAAGACGCTAAACTGGGGGGGGAGTTAGCGGAATTGTTCCCACAAGAGCGAAAGAGACGTCCATTCGTTTACGAGGAAACATTTTCAGTGCTTGATAAGCTGAAGGGGAATTATAAACTTGTTCTATTAACAAATGGTTCAACAAGTTTGCAACATACGAAACTTGAAATCACACCTGAAATTTCACCTTACTTTGATCATATTATCATTTCAGGAGCTTTTGGAAAAGGGAAGCCAGAGCCGACGATTTTTGAACATGTACTAGCACTTAATGATGTAACCGCAGATGAAGCGCTTATGGTAGGCGATAATTTAATGACGGATATTCTGGGCTCTTCTCGAGTTGGAATGAGATCTGTCTGGATTAATCGAGAGCAGAAAGAGCGAAGCGGAGAAATTATTCCGACATATGAAATCGATAATCTTGAAATGCTTTTTCCAATCTTACAGAAACTATAAGAAAGAGAGGCGTTCCGGTGATAAGTTCACTAGACGCCTCTTTTTTTATAGGATAAGTGTTGAGGCCATTACAATCCGCACAACGCAGCGACCAATCTTCCGCTTAAGCGACCGATTCGCCCATCGAAGCGACCATTCTCTCAATGAAGCGACCAATTCGCCCATCGAAGCGACCAATCTCTCAATCAAGCGACCGATTCACATGTCGAAGCGACCAATCCCACTTACAAATCAATCACTTTGACATCATAGATATCCGTAAGCTCTTTCAACCGATTTACCTCCGAAGTCTCCACATGATTATCCACGCTCAACATCATGATAGCATCCCCACCGGAGGCTGATCTACCCACTTGCATTGTCGCAATATTGACATTTTCCTGTGCCAACAATGTACCGACGCGACCGATTGCTCCAGGCTGGTCCCAATGTCTGATGAACAGTAAATGTCCTTCCGGAACTACGTCCACCACATAATCATCCACTTTCACAATACGTGGTCCTAATCCGTTGAGTAAAGTACCCGCAACACGTCTTGCGCCTTTTTCAGTGACTATTTCCACCGTAATTAAATTCAAAAAACCTTTTGTCGTTGTTGTTTTATGTTCATTAACTTTGATGCCAAAACGGTCTGCCAGTAACTTTGCATTGACATCATTGACATGACTGCCAAGATTGCGTTTCAACAATCCCTTTACTGTATTGCGTGTGAGTGGGCGCACATCAAAGTTCGCTAGGTCTCCCGCATAATGGATATTGATTTCTTCGATCACCGCGTTTTGCAAGCGAGATAAGAACACACCCATTTTTTCCGCCAAATCGAAGAATGGAGCAATCTTCGCCAATACTTCATTTGAAACAGAGGGTAGGTTTACAGGATTGCGAACAGCTTTTCCACTAAAGAAGTTGACGACATCGATACTCACATCGACGGCTACGCTTTGTTGGGCTTCATACGTACTTGCTCCTAAATGTGGTGTTGCGATGACTTCTGGAAGGGTCAACAGCTTATGGCCGACAAATGGCTCTTCTTCAAATACATCAAGTGCGGCTCCAGCAACTTTCTTTGAGATGATTGCATCATATAATGCCTCTTCATCGATGATACCACCGCGTGCGCAGTTAATGATTCGCACGCCAGCCTTCATCAAATCGAACGCTTCTTTATTGATCATATGGCGTGTTTCCTTTAATAGAGGTGTGTGGACAGTGATGAAATCTGCTGCTTTTAACACATCCTCAACTGTTCCAAAATCGATGCCCATTTTCTTCGCTTTTTCTTCTGTCAAGAATGGGTCATACGCAATGACGTTCATGCGCTGCCCCTTTGCACGGTGAGCCACTTCTGCTCCAATTCTTCCAAGACCTACTACACCAAGTGTTTTGTTTTTCAACTCGACGCCGATGAAAGATTTACGGTCCCATTGTCCATTTTTCAATGAAGTGAATGCTTGCGGAATTTTTCTCGCAAGTGCCATGAGCATTGCCATCGTATGCTCTGCAGCAGAGTTCGTATTGCCGTCGGGTGCGTTGACGACAATGATGCCGTGCTCGGTCGCTGCATCTAAATCGATATTATCCACACCGACTCCGGCACGTCCAATAATTTTCAGGTTCGTTGCTTTTTCAATGATTTCACGTGTTACTTGCGTCTGGCTTCGGACAAGCAATGCATCATATGCCCCGATTTTAGAAGCCAACTCGGCAGTAGTACTTTCCGTGTCGATGACGATATTTAACCCTTCAGCCTGTCTTAATGGATAAATTCCTTCTTCGCTTAGCGGATCGCTAATTAAGATGTTGAAAGCCATTTATACCAGCACTCCTTGGTTGAGATAAATTTGTTGTGCAGCTGCGGTTCCTTTACCTAACTCGATATTTTTTCCAATCTTCATCAAACCAATTTCCATTGCGCTAATGGTTTGCAACACATCTGCGGGTGAGCAATAGCCCATATGACCAATTCGGACTATTTTACCGCTTAAATGTTGTTGGCCGCCTGCGACAGAAAGGCCAAATTCTTTTTTAATTACTTTGCGAAATGCTTCTGCATCGAAATCATTTGGTTGAACAGCGGTAACGGTAGGAGAGGCATCTGCATCGCTCGTCAATAAAGGGATTTCCAATGCTTTAAAAGCGGCCCGTGTCATATTCATCATTAACGTATGTCTTTCATAAACCTGTTCCAAACCTTCCTCTGCCATTAGATTAAGTACTTGTTCCAACCCGAAAAGGAGGGACAATGCAGGTGTGAAGGGAGTCGTATCCTTCAGTAAATTGTCCCGATATTTTGCCAAATCCAAATAGTAACGGGGACGTTCGTTGTTTTCAATAATTTCCCATGCGCGTTCACTTGCTGCGATGAATGTCAGTCCCGCTGGAAGCATGAACGCCTTTTGAGAACCTGTCACCATGACATCGATTCCCCATTCATCCATTTTTGTTTCGACTCCAGCCACACAGGATACGCCGTCGACGATGATGAGCGCATCGGATACTTCACGAACAGCTTCCGCAAGTTTGTTTATGGGATTCAGAACGCCTGTTGATGTTTCACAATATGTAGAGAACACGGCTTTTATTTTTGGATGTGTTTGTACGTATTGTTTGATTTCTGTAGGATTTAAGGCTGTTCCCCATTCGACATCTAATCGGTGCGTGTGGATGTTGTATGCTTCACAAATTTTGGAGAAACGGTCGCCAAATGCGCCAGTGACAATGACTAATACTTCATCGTCAGGTTGAACTGTATTCACGACGGCTGCTTCCAAACCAGCTGTCCCACTGCCTGTAATGATTGCAACTTCTTGTGTTGTGCCAAAAACACGTTTAAGTCCAGGGCCAATATTTTTCAGCATAGCCGAAGTCTCTTGCCCCCGATGGCCAATCATCGGTTGACTCATTGCTCGCTGGACACTTGGCGGGATAGGACTCGGACCTGGGATTCTCAATAACTGTTGATCTGGTAACATTTTCATTCTCCTCTCGATTTTTGAATACAAAAAAAGCCCTTCTCCCCTTACGAATGTAAGGGGCGAAAAGCTGAATTACTCACGCGGTACCACCCTTTTTTACTGCCAAAGAATACCGGCAGTCTGGTTAGCATGCTTAACGGGCATGTGTCGTATAGGCCTACTAAATTGGTTCAGCCTATCTATTCAGAAGTGCTACTTTATTTTGAAATCACTGATTCTCACCAACCATCAGCTCTCTTAAGATCTCGTCACATAAAGTGTATCTCCATCACAATAGTTAGAAGCGTTATGGAATTAGGACTAATCATAACAAAAGAAAATAGAATGTCAACTATTAAATTCTTATATTTCTACATAATTATTCATGAGCGGGGGAAGAGTAATAATTTCTGTGCCTAGCACACAATTAATTATACGAATAGTGTGGTAAAATATGTTGGTAGAGAATGTAAGGAGGAATTTAATTGAGCATAACAACAAAAGTTGAAACAGTTATTGAAAATTTTCACGGAACAGAGGTGCAAGATCCGTATCGTTGGTTGGAAAACCCGGGTGCTAACGAAGTGAAAGATTGGGTGGATGAGCAAAATGAAACGACTCAAAAGTTTTTAGCGATGTATTCAGAACGTGCAGAGGTGAAAGAAAGATTAACAAAATCCTGGAATTACCCTAAATACTCTGTACCACAAAAAGAAGGGGCCTATTACTATTTTTATAAAAACGATGGACTCCAAAATCAAGCTGTATTTTATCGGAATAAGGAGTTAAATACGTCTGAACTTGAAGTAGTTATCAATCCGAACACCTTGAACGAGGAAGGAACCGCTGCGATTACGAATCTGACTTTTACGAAGGATGGGGATCGTTTAGCTTACGGTATTTCTTTGAACGGGAGTGATTGGCAGGAGATAAAGATTCGTGATTTGAAAACTGGCCAGGATGAAACTGACGTTGTGAAATGGTGTAAATTCAGTAGTATTGCTTGGAATGAAGAGGGTACAGGATTTTACTATAACCGCTTTCCTGAACCAGGGACTGTGGATCCTGAAGACGAAAGTAATTTCAACAAGGTTTATTGGCATACAGTTGGAACAGTACAAGAAGAGGATGTTTTAGTGTATGAAGACGCGGGGGATAAAGAACTATCTTTCAGTCCATCACTATCAGATGATTATCGTTATTTGATTTTAACAGTATGGAAAGGTACTGAAAACAAGAGCCGTATTTATTATAAAGATATTAAAAATGATGGAGAATTTGTTTATTTACTTGCGGCTGATGATGGGGAGTATTCATTTATCGGGAATGAAGGTACGCTATTTTATTTCACAACGAGTCATGATGCGCCGAAGCGAAAAGTCATTGCTGTTACTTTGGAAAACCCGGAGCAAGAACAGTGGATAGATGTTATTCCAGAGCAGGAAGATGTCCTGTCGTTCGTGAAGATTATCAACAATCAATTTGTAATCTGCTATTTGCATAACGCCCACTATAAACTTGCTATCTATGGCCTAGATGGGATATACCAACGTGAAATTCCATTGCCAGATTATATTTCAATAGTAGGGGTAACAGGGAAAAAGTCAGCAACAACAATGTTTATAGAGTATACATCATACTTGGTGCCAACTACAATTGCCGGTTATGACTTTGAAAAAGCTGAGCTTACGCCGGTATTTAAAGGTTCAGAGTTAGTTGGAACGGAAAATTTTGAAACGACGCAAGTGTTCTATCCTTCCAAAGATGGGACGCGTATTCCGATGTTCCTAACGCATAAAAAAGGCTTGGAATTGAATGGGGAAAATCCTGTTCTATTATATGGTTATGGCGGTTTCAATGTGAGTTTGACACCAGCATTCTCTCCATCTCAGCGTTTGTGGATTGAGGCGGGCGGCGTGTATGTGGTTGCGAATTTACGTGGAGGCGGAGAATTTGGGGAAGAGTGGTACAAAGCGGGTACATTGGAAAGTAAGCAAAATGTTTTTGACGACTTTATTGCCGCGGCGGAATGGTTGATTGAACAGAATTATACGAACAGCAAGAAGCTCGCGATTATGGGTGGAAGTAATGGCGGTTTACTTGTTGCGGCATGTATTACGCAGCGACCTGAGCTATATGGGGCGGCACTTTGTCTCGTGCCGGTTACGGATATGTTGCGCTATCACAAGTTTACTGTAGGTCGTTACTGGGTGACCGATTTTGGAAATGCAGAAACCAACCCGGAAGATTTCAAGTTTATGTATGCTTATTCGCCGCTTCATAATGTAAAAGCTGGAGTGGAATATCCACCAACATTGGTGACGACAGCTGATACAGATGACCGTGTTGTTCCGTTACATGCTATGAAATTTGCTGCGACTTTGCAGGCGGCGCAACAAGGAGACAATCCGATTCTTCTTCGTGTGGAGAAAAATGCAGGGCACGGACTAGGGAAGCCGACTGTGAAAATTATCGATGAGCAGACGGATATGTATTCGTTCTTGTTTAAGACATTGGAAGTTAAGATCTGATTTTTTGCCAATCACCGGTAATGTTGAAGTTAGTCGGTGATTGGTATTCTATTTAAGGAGGGGAAAGAGCTGGTTCCAGATAATGAATTAATGGAAATGCAAACTGAGGTTTTATTTAAAACTGATAGTTTAGGGAGAATTACAGAAATAAATGAACCGTCGAACTTACCTGCACCTTTATTTTTCCTTGGTCGTACCAAACAGGGCAATAGAATACATTTTAATACATATTTTCCCGAATCTTATAAAAATAAAATAATAGAAGTTATTAACCAAGATCAAACTACTATTAATTTGGCGAAGTTAATAGGGATTTTAAATAAAGTAAAGACAATCAGTAACTTGTGGGTAGGGCCTGCTTATGTCTTTCCTGAAAACTTCATGATGACTTCTAATGCAGTTAAAATTACAAATGAAAATAAGGAATTACTAGAAATCGGATTCCCTAATCTTTTAGAGCAATTTAAATGGAGACAACCCTTTTTTGCCATCATAAAAGATGGTAGAGCTGTGTCTGTATGTTGTAGTGCAAGAAAAAGTACAAAAGCTGCTGAGGCAAGTGTGGAAACGATGGAAGCATATCAAGGACAGGGCTATGGTACGGAAACTGTTATTGCTTGGGCAAATCAAGTACGAAAAGAAGGATTGCTTGCTCTTTACAGTACAGCTTGGGACAATTTCTCTTCACAGGCAATCGCGAAGAAATTAAATCTTTACAGTTACGGCATAGACCTGCATATAAGTTGAAGGTTCTAGAGGTACAACTTCGAAGGTAGCCACGACCGATTAATATGGAGTGCCGTATGTGATGAAAGTGGCTCGTACGGTGTGGAGGATGGGAAGAGAGAAGCGACATTTCAAAGTCTTACCTATTCCCATTAATAAGAAAACGTAGAGGAAGATAATGTAATTTTGTCGAAATCTCTTTTTGTGTTTTCTACGAGGAGGTTCATAATGGAAATTTATGGATTTGATAAAGAGGTTGGTACACATATCTCTAAATTTAACTCGGATTTCATAATATCTCGTATAATTAAGACTACTATGCCAGCTCATATAGGATGTATGCACTTAGAAGCAAGTGGTATTATTGGCTATCATCAAGCTGTTGTCCCCCAATTAGTAGTTATTGTAAATGGAGAAGGTTGGGTTCGAGGAGAAGGGGATACGAATATTTTTGTTAAGAAAGGTGATGTAGTTTTTTGGAAGAAGGGCGAATGGCACGAAACTACAACCGATATGGGTTTAACTGCTATTGTTATTGAAAGTGAGGAGTTAAACCCTTCTTCTCTAATGACATTAAAAGTTAATAATTAAAATGCGCATTTCTTTAACCTTTTTGGCGTTTTACATGATCAGCTGGGAGGGGTTGATTCGGATGTGTGAAACATTTTTGATTGCACGACATATGGGTGTACGGGGTACAGCTATTTTAAAAATAGATAGAGGCAAAGCGATTCAGGTACTTAGAGACAACCGTGGCGTTGATTTTCAGTTAGCTGTGTTAGGTGGGGTTTGTTCCTACTATGGATAAGAGGATTTTCTGACAACCCCAAAATAGGACTGATGGGAGAAATGAAAAGTGAAATCGATAAATGTTTACCATTATGATGCATTTAGTAAAGAACCAAACAAAGGGAATCCAGCGGGAGTAGTTTTAAACGGAGATGATCTAACAGATACGGAAATGCAAGAAATAGCTTTCAAGGTAGGTTTCAATGAGACTGTCTTTCCGGTTAAATCGGATGTAGCCGACCTTAAAATACGTTATTTTACACCGGGACACGAAATGGATTTATGTGGGCATGGAACAATGGCCACCCTTTCCGCCTTAAAGTCTATGGAGTTATTAAGTGCGAAAAGTGAATTGACAATTGAAACAAAAGTAGGCGTTTTACCAATACGTATAGAGACAATAGCGGATGAATTTTCCATAACGATGAAGCAGGCTTCACCACGGTTTGAAGAATTTACTGGTTCATCTGAAGAATTGGCCCATTCGATGGGACTTGAAATAGATGATGTAGATTCTACTTTACCGATTGTCTATGGAAGTACAGGTGCATGGACATTGTTAGTTCCGATTAAGAAACTAAGTTCTTTTAGTAGAATGAAACCTACTAATAAATTGTTCCCAACTATTTTAAAAGAAATGCCCAAAGCATCTGTACATCCTTTTTGTTTGGAAACATATGATGTAAATGCACATATGCATGCTCGCCACTTTTCATCACCTTATTCAGGTACAATTGAAGACCCAGTTACAGGAACTGCTTCAGGTGTAATGGGGGCTTATTATGCGAAATATATAAATAGTAATTTTGAAAAAAATCTAAATCTTATAGTTGAGCAAGGGCATGAAATTGAAAAAAATGGTCGAGTACTGGTTAGCGTTTCTAAAAATAAAGTTAGTTATGATGTAGAGATAACAGGAAACGCAGTGTATGTAAAAGAGTTTGACGTTGTTTATTAATATGTGGAGATATAGTGACACTCTCTTCAATTAAGAACTAATGGGGGATTAATAATGGTAAATTCAGCAGAGAAAATTTTAGAATTAACAACAACGGAACAATGGAAAGAAGCCTTCCCAGTTATGCATCAGCTTCGTATCGATTTAGCGGAAGAGGCGTACCTTGATTTACTTAATGAGATGAAAAAAGAAGGATATCGTCTTTTTGCATTATTTGCTGAAGATCAGATTGTAGCCTTAGCTGGTTTAATCATCAGGGTGAATTTGTATAGTGAACGCCATGTATATTTATATGATTTGGTAACAGATGCATCTCACCGTTCTCTTGGATATGGTGAAAAACTATTAGATTATATTCATAACTGGGCAAGAGAAAATGGAGCGGGATATGTGGCTTTAGAATCGGCAACCCATAGAATAGATGCCCATAGATTCTACGAAGATAAATTTAATTATGATAAATGGTGTTTCTCATTCAGGAAAAAGTTGTGATCTAGTTGTTTAAATTTGAAATAAAGTGCCCCAAAATGATTCGAATTAGAATCGTTTTGGAGCACTTTATTTACTTTTATGATGAATTAGTCCAAGCCGTCTTATAGTTCTTTCTTTATTTCTTTTGTTCAGTAAGACGTATTCTACTCTCTAATAATTCAAATTCTTTATCCTTGCCACATTGCACATACGAAAACACTCCAAAGAGTTGTCGGTATTCCTAGTAGTAAGATAATACAATACAATGAGATTTCCATTTTCAACAGTTGATTTGAAGCCTTTTTTGCGTAGATGAAAGCCGTCACAAACATAACAATACTTAAAATTGTTAGTATATCTACGTAATAGACTGGTGAAACTGCCCAAAAATTATCATTCAAAAAGTAAGCGAACCATTGGGCGAATACACCGAATATAGTTGCTGAAAAAAGTAATCCACCAAACACTAGCCCATGCTTCATTAACTGCACTCCTTCGATAAAATCTTCTACCTATATTGTTAAACAATTGCATTTCTAATAATAGTACGTTCTTAATGAGTAATAAGTTTCATTAATTAGATATAAATAGCTTTTAACTATCATTTTACTTATAGAATCCACAGCGCTTCTATGTTTCACAATATCAGGGAATTGAAACCATCTCAAATAATTGCCGAGATATTTTGTTGACACACCACTAAAATGTTGAATCCAGCCTTTCAAACGGCTGTGATAGTTATTTATATTCCTTTTTCTTATATCAAATAAAACAAAAAAGAAAAAGGAGATGCTTTATTTATGGTATTATCACCGTCGCTAATTGAATTTTCACTTATATTATCAGTTATCGATAATGTTGAATGGAGTTAGTGACTAATGTTTTATTTCCACACAAGAAGATATGGTGTAATTTTCATATAATTGTTGTGGCATTATAAAAAATTCACTTTAGAAGATTGGAGAGAAGCTATTTGGAAATCTTGTTAATCAGACATGGGGAGTCAGAAGCAGATATATTAAATGTACACGAAGGAAGAGCAGATTTTCCCTTAACAGCGAAAGGGCGTAATCAAGTGCATTTAATGGCTGCAAGAGTGAAAAATGAATTTCCACCTGAAATTATTTGGGCTAGCACCCTTCAAAGAGTAAGTGAAACTGCGTCGGTACTTGCAGAAAAAGTCGGTTGTCCAATCCATTTTGAAGAAGAATTAATGGAATATAATAATGGTATCCTAGCCGGTCTATCTTTCAAGGAAGCAAAAAAATATCCTAATCCAAAATACCTTCATGAGAGAATCGAAGGAGGGGAATCTCATATTGAGTTCAGAATGCGAATAGAATCCATCTTCTCAAAGATTCTATCTTCTGCTCAGTATAATAGAATTGCAATTGTTGCTCATGGTGGGGTTATAAATTGTCTTCTCCGTTCATTTTTTCACATGCCAGTTACTAAGGACTTTTATTTTAAAAATGGCGATACGGGTATTAGTTATATTGAAATAACGGAGCAAGATAAAGTTGTTCATTTTTTGAATAGCATAGCTCATTTATCAAAATAAGAATTTCAGGAGGGTGCTTTATGGAAAAATCAATAACTGTAGTTTTACTTATTGTGAGCTTTGTACTTACTTCCTAAAGGATATACCGAATGAATTCAAATGACAAAGAGCTTAAGTACCTCGAGTCTTTGCATGAATCAACTTCTATTGAACTTATTGGATTTCAACAAACCCTCTTCATTAGAAATTCAGAATTCTAACGAATAAGTGTGAAAAGTAAAGATGGGGTGTAGTCTACGGATAGCTCCTGTCATATTTCTTCTTGTTATACTCTAATTATCTGAAAATACTACATTACTTTTGTAAACGCTTTTATTGTGTAAACTATTCGTTATAATAAGGTAGTGAAGGGGGAATGGGAATATGATCAAACAATCAATTATTGAAAATGTATTGGAAGCCGCACTTTCCACAGGGGGCGATTTCTCCGAAGTGTTCATTGAAGACAAATTTACAAACATGATGGAGTTGCAGGGAGGAAAGATAGAAAAAAGTATATCCGGTCGTGACTTCGGTATCGGTATCCGCATCTTTTCCGGACTTCAAAGCATTTACACGTATACGACCGATTTCACGGAAGAAGGATTAGTTAATGCGGCGAAACGTGCAGCACTCGCCATCAAAGGTGGAGGTAGCGGGACGATTCATCCGCTCCGGAAAGAAACATTTCCTACAATTCATAAAATTTCTCAAATGCCGCAAACGGTAGAACATGCACGAAAAGCAGCGGTCATGAAAAAGGCCAATGAAATCGCAAGAAATTATGATGCACGGATCAAGCAAGCTGAACTTCGCTATATTGATGAAGAACAGAATGTGCTCATTGCGAACTCCGAAGGCAAATTCGTTGAAGACACACGTGTTCATAGCAGGCTCTCAATTCAAGCGACAGCTTCCGACGGAATTGAAATGCAAACAGGATTCTATGCACCGGCTGCACATGCTGGTTTTGAATTTATCGAAAACCTGGACCTCAATCATTATGCAGGTGAAGCAGCGCGTATTGCAGTAACGATGCTCGAAGCGGATGAATGTCCAAGCGGGAAGTTCCAGGTCATTATCGACAATAAATTCGGTGGGGTTATTTTCCACGAAGCTTGTGGTCACGGGCTTGAAGCGACCGCTGTTGCGAAAAATAACTCCGTTTTTGCGAACCGCATCGGTGAAAAAGTGGCGTCAGATATCGTCACTTACATCGATGATGGAACGCTGCCGAACGAATGGGGATCCCTCAATGTTGACGATGAGGGTGAAAAAACGCGAAAAAATGTCCTGATTGAAAATGGGATTTTAAAAGGCTATCTTATTGATAAATTTAATGCACGACGCATGAATGCGGAAACAACCGGTTCTTCTCGCCGTGAGTCGTACCGCTATAGCCCGACATCGCGCATGACGAACACATACATTGCTCTGGGTAAATCGACGCCGGAAGAAATCATCGCATCGACAGAACGTGGTATTTACGCGAGATATATGGGTGGTGGCCAAGTCAATCCGGCAACTGGCGATTACAACTTCGCCGTGGCGGAGGCCTACCTGGTGAAAGACGGTAAAATTGACCGTCCAGTACGAGGCGCGACATTAATTGGTAACGGTGCAAAAACGCTACAGCTCGTAGACATGGTGGGTAATAATCTCGCACACGGCGCGGGAATGTGTGGAGCAATGAGTGGAAGTTTGCCTGTCAACGTCGGCCAGCCTATGATTCGCGTCAGTGAAATTACCGTCGGCGGGACGAAGGGGGAATAATTGATGACTATCAACGAATTTCAAAAGAAACTATTAGCCGAAGCAATGGAAACTGGTTTCAAAGAAGCTGAAGTTTATTATGAGAAGTCCGAATCATTCCGCGTCATGATTTTCAAAGGGGAAATCGATAGTTACGAGACATCTGAGGAAGGCGGTCTCGGTTTTCGTGGTCTCTACAACGGGAAAATGGGCTATGCTTATACGGAAAAAATCGAAGAATCCTCGATTGCATTTTTGATTGACAGCGCAAAAGCGAATGCGGATGTACTTGATGAAGACGACGGAACGGATATTTTTGAAGGCAGTGAAATTTACGCAGGGCATGACTTCTATAGCGAAGAGCTTGCGCAAGTGTCTATCCTTGAGAAAATAGAACTAATCAAGTCAATTGAAAGGAAAGTCTTTGCGTATGATTCGCGTATTATCACACTCGACTATTGCATGCTGCAAGACTTTTCTGAAGAGCGTGTTATGGCGAATAACAAAAGTCTTTCATTGAATGAAAAACAAAATGGTCTCATTATCTATATTTCCGCTGTTGTTAAAGATGGAGAAGAAATGAAAACAGGAAGATTTGGTAAAATGACCCGTAATTTCGCTGAGCTTGATGCCGACGCAATTGCGAAAGAAGTGGCGGAAGAAGCGTTGTCAAATCTTGGGGAACAGTCAATTCCAACACGGAAATATCCAATCATCATGCGTCATGATGCATCCGCGTCGTTACTTGCCGCGTTCACGCCGATCTTTTCGGCTGAAAATACGCAAATGGGTCAGTCGTTACTAAAAGGGAAAGTTGGGGAGAAGATTGCCGCCGATACATTCACGCTGCTTGATGATCCATCCCATCCAGACGCAATTGCCGGTTCAAATTTTGACGGTGAAGGTGTAGCAACTAAAAAACGTGCAATCGTCTCATGTGGAACACTCGAAACGCTACTCCATAATCGGAAAACGGCAAAAAAAGATGGTGTTGAAACGACGGGACATGCACATAAGTCTTCATATAAAAGCACACTCACAATTGCTCCACTGAATATGTATATCGCTCCAGGTAACAGGAGCAAGGAAGACTTGATAGCATCCATGGAAGAAGGCGTATTCATCACAGACTTATCCGGCCTTCATTCCGGAGCCAGCACGGTCTCAGGTGACTTTTCAATCGCAGCAACAGGCTTCCATATTAAAGACGGCAAAATTGCATCAGCTGTCAAGCAGATGACAATTGCAGGCAACTTTTTCGATTATTTAAAAGACATCGAAGAGGCGGGATCAGACCTGAAGTTCATGCCAGGCGGTTACGGATCACCATCGTTAGTAGTGAAAGAGCTTTCTGTTACAGTAGATTAAATCGAGTGGCATCCTTCCATATGAAGGGTGTCATTTTTAGTTCTGTTGCGCTTAACAAGTAAACATATAGTCCAAGAGGTATCTTTGGTTTTCACGCTAACGTTTCTTCAATCCGTTTGGCGAATCAACTTCTAACGAACAAGAGTAAAACGTAAAGATGAAGCGCAGTCTACGGACAGCACTTCATCTTTTTTGTAGTGCTAATAATCTCAAAACTGACGAATCGTAGCCTGTCATGAGATAATGCAATTAGAATGTGAGGTTGGTTAGAATGTTATTTCGAGATTTTCGATTAAGTGATGAAATTACACGGGCGCTAGATGGACTTGGTTATTCTGCCCCGACAGAAGTGCAGGAGAAAGTAATCCCAGCAGCATTGGAACGGCATGATTTGGCCGTTAAATCGCAGACGGGGAGCGGAAAGACCGCGGCATTTGGCATTCCGATTTGTGAAATGGTGAAGTGGGAAGAGAATAAACCACAGGCACTTATTTTAACACCGACACGCGAGCTTGCCGACCAAGTGAAGGAAGACATTACGAACATCGGCCGTTTCAAGCGGATTAAAGCTGCCGCTATATACGGAAAACACCCATTTAATTATCAAAAGGAAGAACTGAAGCAAAAATGCCATGTTGTTGTCGGGACGCCGGGGCGCGTAATGGATCATATTGAACGTGGCACACTTGTTTTGGATCAGATTGAATACCTGGTTCTCGATGAAGCCGATGAAATGCTTAATATGGGATTCATCGATCAAGTCGAAGCGATTATCAATAAATTGCCGAAACAAAGAGTGACGATGCTATTTTCTGCTACGCTTTCGAAAAATATTGAACAGCTATGCCGTAAATATATGAAGGACCCAAAACATGTTGAAATCGCATCCACCGTCACACTAACGGATCAAATTGACCACTCGCTTATCGTAGTGAAAGAGCAGCAGAAATTTGGGTTGTTGCGAGATGTGACAGTTGTTGAAAATCCGGATAGTTGTATCATTTTCTGCCGCACGAAAGATCAGGTAGATAGCGTCAATGAACAGTTGGAAAAACTTGATTATACAAGCGATAAATTGCATGGTGGCATGATGCAGGAAGATCGCTTTGCCGTCATGGATGAATTCAAGCGTGGGGAATTTCGTTATTTAGTGGCGACAGACGTTGCGGCGCGCGGGATTGATATTGACAGTATCACCCACGTCATCAATTACGATATACCGTTAGAAAAAGAAAGCTATGTGCACCGAGCAGGCCGAACAGGACGAGCGGGTAAAAAAGGGAAAGCGATTTCGTTCGTCACACCTAACGAAGATAAGTTCCTCGAGGAAATCGAAGCCTATATTGGATTTGAGATTCAACAACGCAATGCGCCATCTCGGCAATCGGTTGATGTAGCAATGGATGAATTCATAAAAAAACTTGAAAGCATTCCTAAGCTAAAAAAGAATAAAAATGAGATCGTAAATAAAGATATACTAAAGTTGTATTTCAATGGCGGCAAAAAGAAAAAGCTACGAGCCTTTGATTTTGTCGGCACAATTACAAGCATTCCAGGCGTTACCGCAGAAGATATCGGCATCATCAAAATCCAGGATACTGTCACATATATCGATATCCTAAATGGCAAAGGCAAACTGGTTCTGAATGAAATGAAAACGAAAACAGTCAAAGGGAAGTTATTGAAAGTGCATATAGCGAATAAATAAGGTCCAGGTACCGATTCAATTCAGAGTCGGTACCTGGTACTTTTAATTTTTCCTATCTCGTTCCCGTTCCCAAAGCCTTAGGGAAGGATACGGATCGAAAGCCCACTCTGTTCGTCCGTCATACTTGTACATGCCGAAATGGAGATGTGGGGGAAATCGTCCGGAGGTTCCTTCTTTACCGTAACCGGAACTGCCAACATAGCCGATAATGGCTCCCGGCTCAACGATATCACCTTCTTTAATGCCTTTATTGAAATAAGCCAAATGGGCAAAATAGTGATAGGTGTTATGATTATCCCGGATTCCGATACGCCAGCCTCCATATTCATTCCACCCCATAATTTCGATGACTCCGTAAGAGGTTGCTAATACGGGAACTCCGTAGCCGGCAAAAAGATCAGTTCCTTCATGTATTCTTCGACCGCCCCAGCCTCTGTTGGCACCCCAAGTTCCTTTGTAACTGTAGTTGTTTTGGGCGGAAATAGGGAAAGCATGTGTATCCAAATCCAGTGTTTCGAAGTGCTCATACAGTTTGGCGATCGACAAAATTTGTTTAACAGTATCTTCGCGTTTGTAATAATCCCATAAGGCCAATTTAAAATTCTCTTCAGTAGGGCCATAGCCACTTAAATAAGTTGCCATTGTGAAAAGTACATCTTCATCATCGGCCAGATTGGCAAAGCCGTCTCCGTTTCCGTCCAGTCCTCGACCATCAAAAAATGTAATCGATTCGGGAAAAGTATCTTCTTTTTGCGGATTAAGAGCTCCCGACCAGTATTCCTTGGAAAATTGAATGGCAACCAAGCCATCCTTTTTCGGAATATCCTTACGCACTTGTTGGATATTACTTTCAAATTGATCGATGGCGGCTAAGTAATACCAAGGGACATCCAAATTCTCGAATTTTAAATAATAAGCCATTCGTACTTCTTTGGTAGGTGGCTCTTTAGCTGAAACGACAGAGAAGAAAAGCAAGGATAATATGATTAAATAAGTGGGTAATAAAAACCAGTGACGCATAGTAAAACCTCCTTTTCATACGACAATTAGCATTCCCAAATTGGAGTTTTTCATTACAGTTTGAAAATCATTAATAATTCACAGAAAGTATGAACGATTAGCTCTTTAAATGTTACAATTAAAATATAGATTCTCGATTGAATTAATTAGATATAAGAGGTGATTATAGGATGATGAAAAGCGGATCGGAAACAGAGTTGTGCAATCACTTCGGAAATCCAAATTTAGAAAACACTTGAATTAGTTAAAAGGAAGCGTTTCAATTTGGAATTCCATGTTGAAAAGCGTAAGGAAGTCTAACAAGTAAAGTGATGAGTACATTAATAGGAGTGAATTGAAGTGGAGAAACTAAAATCAATCGAACAATACGATAAGCTGAAAAATGAGGAGCGGACAATTTTCATGTTTTCCGCAGACTGGTGCCCGGATTGCAGAGTGATTGAGCCGATATTGCCAAGGATTGAAGCGGACTATCCGGAATATAATTTTCTCTATGTAGATCGTGATGAGTTCATTGACTTATGCGGAGAGTTGGATATCTTTGGTATACCGAGTTTTATCGCTTTTCATAACGGTGTTGAAGCAGGAAGATTTGTGAGCAAAGATCGCAAGTCACAAGAAGAGATTGAAAAATTCATAGATGGACTTTCAGTTTAAGTGAAGTAGGGGGATAAATAATGAAACCAGTAATTGGGATTACAACAGATGTTGATAGAGAAAATAGGCACGAATTACCCAATGCCTATATACAGGCGGTCATCCATGCAGGTGGATTGCCATTAATCATTCCAATCGGGATTGAGGAAGATGCCATCCAAATGTTAGGGATAATTGATGGACTCTTATTATCTGGTGGAAATGATATCAATCCGATGTTGTTTGATGAAGAACCGCACGTTCATCTTGGAGAAGTTTCTCCAGGCAGGGATTCATGCGAACTTGAACTCGCACGTCAAATGCTTCAATTAGATAAACCAATCCTCGGAATTTGTAGGGGGCTTCAAATCCTAAACGTCGCTGGTGGCGGAAGCTTGTATCAGGATATTTATAATCAGCTTGATGGACCGATTCTTCAGCATAGTCAAAAGGCGCCTAGAGCCCATCTATCCCATTTTGTCCAATTAGAAAAAGGGAGTATCCTCGAGTCTATCGCAGGAAGTGAACAGCTGAAAGTGAACTCGTTTCATCATCAAGCAGTGAAAGATGTACCAACAAAATTCAAAGTTACGGGTGTTGCGAATGATGGAGTTATAGAGGCAGTCGAAGGTACGGGGAAACAATTTGTTCTTGGTGTGCAGTGGCATCCTGAACAATTAGCTGTACAAGGAGATACAGTCTCTCAGCAGATTTTTAGAAATTTCATCGAAGCATGTACTAAGTGATCAATTGGAAAAGGGATGTTCTCATTTGAGAACATCCCTTTGATTTATTAAGGTAACTGTTAAGTTTTGATGTCAATTTTTCATCCCGACTAGTCGGGGAATAATTTCCGATGAAAGTGTTAACTTTCGGTGCCGCGGTCATTGTTCCACTGGGTGCTTTCTAACTTAAGCAACGCAAACCCTACCTTCTTTTGCGTCCTTGCGACCCTTTAGTCGCGCCAGTGTGAATAAGTATTCTCAAAAACAGTACGTAGAATGCCATATGTTCAAGTCATTAAAGTTACCTTAGTTGTTAACTAGTACATTATTCCATAGATATAGCATTATGTCAAGGGAATTCATTCGGGCATCTGAAAAGAGGCAGCCCATTGTTCTTCTTCCATGATGGCTTGCAAATCATCCGCAGTGATTGTCAGCACTTGATAATCGGAATTCTCAGCATAGCGTTCGGCCGCTTTCTTCACGAATTTAGGGGAGCCTTCATTCTCTTCGTCATAAACAATTAGAATACCGTCCGAATTACGCATGAAAAACTTATCTTTTTCAATAAATTGCCAAGGAGCTTCATACGGTTTTTTCGTTAGACTAATCTGATAATCCGCTTTGGCAACAATAGAATGATAGTTTTCCTTCCTAGTGTCATTCCAATTTTTCTCTTGGTCGAGAAAAGGAGTAATCACTGCATATTTTAATTGAGGATATTCTTTTTTCAATTCAATCACCACTTCAGCGGCCCATGTTTCAACACCCAACTGCCCGCTTAGGATAACCCATTCCAATCCTTCATCGAGCAATGTCGACAGACGTTTATTTAATGCCTTTTTAATGAATTGGATGCCAGGATGTTGTTCATCGAAAATGCCTAGCTCATGCTGCTTATAACCTGTAATCACCAATCTCTTTAGAATTGTATTCGCCTCCAGTTGCTTACAGTAAAAAAATAATCTATATGGGGATTTGGTTTGGATGTATTGTAAAATGAATGTCCAATCGCGGGATGAAATTAAGGTTGAGTTATTCATGAAAGTGAATACCCCGATTTGGTTGTCTAACTTTACTATAACCTATTCTGATGGCGGAATTTTTCCTTTCGCGATTTATCTCTAGGCTAAGACATTTATAGTTTCCTATGTAACAAAAAAGCACCACCCAATTAAGGATGATGCTAGTCTGTAAACCCTGTAGTGCCAACGGTTTAAATTCAGCCGCCTTTGCCGTATCAGATCGTAGAAAGTTTTAAACCACCACTTCTCCAAGTGGGTGTTCGCAGAAACGGTCCTGTATGTCTTAGTTAATAAATTGAACTAAGCTTGCCATTCCAGTTTCTATATAAAACTCCCTGTTACAGTATAAAGGTTAAAACTTAATTACAATACGTACAATGCAGCCTATAGAATCATTTTACATCATCCATTACTTATAATCAAATGAAAAGATTGGAAAATGAAAGAAAGATATTAATAATGAACTCTATGTTGAAAGCTGCAACAAGCTGACGATATAGAAGATAGAGAGAGGGGCGTAATCAATGAACTCTTCGAAGTTAGGTAGACGAATAGTGCTGTACCTTATTAGCATGATTGTCATTCTTGTTGTTGCGTTTTCAATTCTTTTGTATTTGAATACCACATCTACAGTAAATAAATCGGTTGGAAGCCAAGCGATTAATACAGCTACAAATCTGGCAGCGCTACTGGATGCAGAAAAATACAAAAGATTGAGTGAAAACCCTGAGGAATCGGATTTATATTGGGAATTACGTGAAGAACTAAATGAATTACGTTTGAAAAATGGTGTGATGTATGCATATACGTACGCGATTCCTGAACAAGATGATCCAATCACTTTTTTAGTCGACGGGATGCCAATAGATAATATTGAAGGGGTAGCTCCTATAGGTGATATTTCTTTAGTAACCCATTATAAAGATGTGGAGAGAGTTCTTGAAGGTGAAGGTCATCATACAAATTTGCTTGAGGACGATACTTACGGTCAATTCTTGTCGTCATTTGTCCCTTTATTTGATTCGAAAGGAGAAGTTGTTGCAATTGTCGGTGTGGATATCGCAGCAACACAAATTCAACAAATAAAAAATACGATATTATGGACTACGTTGCCGATTTCACTGGTTATTATACTACTCATCAGTTTCATTTCACTTTTTGCTGTTTATTGGTTTATCAAATCATCTACTCAACCTTTGACAACCCTGAAAGAAGGAACAGCTCTTTTTGCAGTAGGTGATATTATCGGAGCAGAATCGATATTAGCAACTATCGATAACAAGCATGATAATGAAATATCGGATTTTGCAAGTGCTTTTTTACAATCGCTATTCCGATTAAAAGATACGTTTTTGAATCTTAATAAGTCCTCAAAATACATGGAAGATGTCGTTGGATCAATTGGACAAGCGATGCACTCTGTCCGTGCATTAAATGATTCGATGATTGAAAGTATTATGCAGATTGCATCTGGAAGTAAGGACCAAAAAGTGAACAACAATGAGGTCGTTAATGCAATGGAAGAGATGACGATTGGCATCCAACGTATTGCAGATTCGTCGAATACCGTCGCTGTATCATCAAATGAAATGACTTCCCTTGTTGAGTCGAGTGTTCATGAGGCGAGAGGGGTTGTCTCACAAATACAACAAGTCGAAACATCTGTCTTGGCTACGGGAGCCCATGTTAAAGATTTGGGCGAAAAATACAAATCGATTGGAAATATGGTAGAAGTTATCACAAATATTGCAGATCAGACAAATCTTCTTGCATTAAATGCGGCAATCGAAGCGGCACGGGCAGGTGAATCGGGCAAAGGGTTTGCGGTTGTTGCAGGTGAAGTTCGAAAGCTTGCCGAATTATCACGGAATTCGGCAGAAGAGATTCGGAGTCATTTGAAACAGTTTGAGGAAGTCACGTTGCAAGCATTGAAAGAGATGGAAACAAGCTCGGGTCAAGTAAGAAGTGGTACTCAAGCAGTTAAAATTATCGGAGAAAATCTTGAACGCGTTCTTGAAACGGTCTTGCGTGTCAATGATGAAATCCAGGATGTGTCAACCGTGACCGAACAAATGTCGGCTAGTTCGGAAGAGGTGCTTGCTTCGACAGAGTATATGAACGGGATTATGGATGACAATGTTTCGAGGACAAACCAAGTAGCCGAAGTGTCAGATGAACAAGTGAAGTTTGTTGATGCGCTCGAGAAAACGATTGAGCAGTTACAAGGGTCTACCCGAAATATGACGGAGTCCATTAATCATTTCAGAGTTCGATAGGAAAATGTGCAAAAAAAGAGGTCACGATTTCCGTGGCCTCTTGTTGACTCAGTTATTGTTCATGATTTCATCTAACAGTATTTCAGCACCGCGTGGGCTTAAATACATACCGTTTGAATAAATCTTATTGTCTGGTGTGATTTCGCCTGTTACGATACAAGCCTCATTGACTGTGTATTTACGTAAGATTATTTTATCTTCTTCCACAAAAATTTCCATAGGAGAACCTGTGTCCAGTTGTAATGTATTTCTTAATTCTTTTGGAATTACGATTCTACCTAGTTGATCAACTTTTCTTACTATACCTAAACTTCGCATAGTACTCTCCTTTAAATAGTATTTTTTGTTAGCATACTTTCCTATTATACTATAAAAAATGAATAAAGCCAAAAAAATGATTCATTATAAAAGAAAATATGAGTTTTTATGATTTTTATTGCATAATTAGTTTTTGCTGAGATGAAGTTAAAGGTTAGCCAATAATAATTATTTGTGCTATTCATTTGAATTTGTGGTTATATTGACGCTTAAGTAACCTGATTACTTGTATTAATATACTATCACTTTATCTAATTCAGAAAATAAAAAATTCCATGATGTAACCTTATTTTTGATAGAATGAATAGGGTGAAAGAGAGGAATCATTTAAATGGCTATACAAAATTTAAAAAAGACGCTCGTATTTGAATATATACAAATCATCTTGGGTGCAGCATTGGTCGGTCTGGCATTCAATATTTTTCTGTTGCCTTCCAGAATTGCGGCTGGTGGTATTTCAGGGATCAGTACGATTTTATATGAACTGTATCAGTTTAACCCTGCTTATGTCCAGTTGTTCATCAATATCCCTCTACTAATATTGGGTGTAATTGTTGCCGGTAAAGATTTCAGTATGAAAACGTTAGTAGGTACAATTTCTGTCCCGACTGTCATCTGGTTGACAGCGGATATAGACCTTCATATTGAAAATCCGTTATTAGCGGCTATTTACGGAGGAATCATGATTGGTGTAGGCTTAGGTATTGTTTATCGTGGGAATGGATCAACCGGCGGCACGGCTTTGATTGCACAATTGGTTAAGAAATTCACAGGATTGTCCAGTGGATTCTCACAGTTGCTTGTAGATGGATTAGTCGTTGTCACGTCCGCGTTGGTCTTTGACTTTGAGCTTGCGTTATATGCGTTGATGGCCATTTATGTGACGAGTAAAGTGATTGACTTTGTTCAGTTGCAGACGTCTCCGACCAAACTGGTGCTCATCATTACGGATAAGGAAGAGGAAGTCCAAGCAATCATTACGAATGAAATAAATCGGGGCTCAACGAAAATCAAAACAATGGGCGGTTACTCCAATCAGGAGAAGACCATGATTCTATGTGTCGTGGAACAATCGGAGGCAGTTTACTTCAAAAAGCTCCTTCAAGCACAGGAACCGACATCATTTGTTATCTTCTTGAATGCATCGGAGATTCTCGGCCGCGGATTTTCCAGGGCGCAATTTGATGAAGAAGATTTAAAATAGTATGAAATAAAGTGACTCGTAGCTATTTAAACAGCTGCGGGTCACTTTTGCTATCTGTAAAAACAGGGTTATGCTGCCTGTCTGTCGAATTAGAATGTATATAACAATCTAATAACATTATAGGGGGAATCGTGATGAAATTTTCAGTTGAGCAAGTAGAAGATTTGAATGCAATCGATATCAGCTCGTTGGTGAAGGAGAGCGAAGTGGAAGGATACCGTTTCTTATCCCGTTTAGTAGATGATTATAAAGATGGTACGAACACATTCAATCAGCTGGGGGAAGCGTTATTCTGTATTCGCGATGAAAGTTCAAACATCGTAGCTGTTGGAGGAGTGAACCAGTCGCCATTCTCTGATGACGACAAAGTGGCAAGGTTACAGCGGTTCTACGTAGAAGCCGATGCTCGCCGTAAGGGTGCTGGATCTCTGTTGCTTAAAGAAATCGTCAATCATTCACGTGGCTATTTTAATGAAATGACGGTAAGAACAGAGTCTTCGAAGGCAGATGCTTTTTATCGATTTAATGGATTTGGTTTGGATGACAGTGCTTCTGAGACAACACATGTGATGAAACTACAGAAGTGATCATACGTATTTTAGCTAGAGGAGGTTGAAGACATGACTTTTCATTATGAAGAGTATGGCAATAAGGAAGGTCCCCTAGTCGTATTTATCCATGGCGGTGGGGTGAGTGGTTGGATGTGGGACAAACAAGTAGAGCATTTCAGCAATTACTATTGTTTGGTTCCTACACTCCAGGGACATGGCTGCCGAAGTGAAGAAACTTCTTTTTCTATCAAGAAAAATGCTCCAGAAATAATTGATTTAATTGAGCAGAAAAGGAATGGAAGAGAAGTCAATGTAGTAGGTTTTTCAATCGGCGCTCAAATCACGGTGGAGATGCTTAGTTTGGCTCCGGATTTGATTCATTCAGCAGTGATAAATAGTGCGCTTGTCACGCCTCTGAAAATGATGAAGTCACTTGTTGCTCCATCTATTAAACTGACCTTTCCACTAATTAAAAATAAATCGTTCTCTAAAATCCAAGCAAAACAACTATATATGGATGGCGAATACTTTGAAAGATATTATCGCGATAGTTTGAAGATGAAGCCGGAAATAGTAATTGAAATGTTAAAAGAGAACATGTCCTATATACTTCCTGATCGTTTTTCTACTAGTACAGCTCGGATTTTAGTGACTGTAGGAGAACGGGAAAGAGGAATTATGAAAAAATCTGCTGCAATGATGGCTCATGGAAATGCCAACTGTGAATCTTTAATCGTACAGAAAGTTGGACATGGATTCTCGGTTGCACAACCTGAATTGTTTAACCAGGTTGTGGAAGCATGGATGCAGGAGAAGTCGATACTAGTATGAATGGCAGTATTTCATTTGAGAGAATCGGGGGGGATTTTGAGGAAGTGGAAAACAATTTGGTCGGAGTATCATTATAAAACCCCATTTGGCAACCTAAGGAAAGATACTTGCGAGCTTCCAAACGGAATGATCATCAATGACTTTTTTGTCCATGAATATGAAGATTGGGTCAATGCAGTCGTTTTGACGAAAGATAATCAGATTGTTCTTGTAGAGCAGTATCGTTATCCTGGTCAAGATTTCTATTTGGAGATTCCGGCAGGGAAAATTGAACAAGGCGAATCTTATGAACAAGGAATTTTGAGGGAATTACGTGAAGAGACCGGTTTCACTTCTTTAATTGCCCCAATAAAACTAGGGGAATTTATGGTGAATCCGGCAACCCAAACGAATAAGGTGGTCATCTTTTTAATTCTAGATGCATTTAAGGCATATGACCAGGAGCTGGATGATACGGAAGAGTTGGAAGTGAGGTTATTGCCTTTCGATTCGATGGGAAAAATGATTCGAGAGAAGAAGATTACACAGCTGTTTTCTGTTAGTGCATATTATATGGCCAAAGACTTTTTGAGAAATTCGATTGCCTCGTCTTCAGAAGAAGAGGGCATTATAGGACAAATTCAACCGTATGAAGAACGACCGAGATAATAGATTAGCGAGGTCAATTAGTAAACTTCATTAGTGAAAAGGGAGAAGTACCATGGGGAAGTTAGAAGAAGCAATTCAGTTAAGAAGTGAAGGGGAACTTGACAAGTCGAATGAGTTGCTTGCTGATTTAATTGCTGATTTTCCAGATGATGCGTTAGTTAACTATCAGTATGCATGGAGTTTCGATGTGCTTGGTTTAGAAGCGAATGCTGTACCTTATTATGAAAAAGCCATCCAGCTTGGCTTAAACAAGCGAGACGAATTGGGCGCATTTATTGGACTCGGTAGTACATATCGCACGTTAGGTGAATATAACAAATCGAAAACAACTTTTGAAAAAGGAATTAAGCATTTTCCGGAAAACAATGCATTGAAAATTTTTTACTCTATGACATTGTACAATGTTGGTGAGCATAGTAAGGCAATGGAAACTTTGTTGACCTGTCTTAGTCAAACAACGAATGATAGTGAGATTCTATCATATAAAAAAGCGATTGAGTTTTATGCTGATAAACTGGATCAAACTTGGTAAATAAGTTCTACTAGAATAGTAAGGAGGTTCAAAGTTAGTATGGAAATCGGCTACGTCAATCAGTTACCCAACGAGATTGATCTCTACGAATTATATGGTGAGCTAAATTGGAATACATTTTTGAAGTTGCCGCCATATAAGCTGCGAAAGGCCTTGGAAAATAGCTTTTATACTGTATCAGCTTATTGTGAAGGGAAGTTGGTCGGAACAGGACGTATTGTTTCGGATGGGGTTATGAATGCATTCATTTGTGGGTTAGGGGTTTCACCAGAATTTCAAGGGAATGGAATCGGTACTCGTTTATTTAAGCAATTGACTGAGCATGCAGAAAGAAATGCTTTGCATATCCAGTTTTTCTGCGAAGATGAAATACTTCCTTATTATGAAAAACTGGGATTCAAAAAATTTGCGAATGGCATGATGAAATGAGGGTGTTTGTGCTGAAACGGAAATATGGAAGCAGATATGACTGGAAACGAGTAACGGAAAGGACTTATACGGAGCTCTTTATTAAGACGGATTCATCCTTCAAGGGATATGTGAGTCTTTTACATATGAAAGAGGTAAGGGAGCCCTTGTACATGACCTTCGGGGAGAGGGCTGTTTGCATAGCAGATTGTGGATATTACTGGATGCAACATTTTCCTGAAGGTCAGAATTATTCAGTTACTACTGTGTTTGATCCCTCTGGTAGTATTGTTCAGTGGTATATCGACATATGCAAGAGGATTGGTTATTGTACTGAGAACGGCCCATGGATGGATGATCTGTATTTGGATCTCATTGTATTACCAACTGGAAAAATCATTGAAAAGGATATTGACGAGTTGGAAATGGCTTTGAAGAACAAAGAAATTTCAACTAATGATTATGAATTAGCTTGGGCAGAGTTTGAACGGCTTAAATCATTACTAGCGGAGGGTTGTTTGAATTTAGAGGATATGACAATGCCTCATTTTCACCTGCTGTCGCGGTCTCTCGACAACATTGGAAGGGATGATTAAAGTGTTAATTCGTAAAGCAGAGCTAGAAGATACAATGGGTATAGCCAAAGTGCATGTGGATAGTTGGAGAACGACTTACAAAGGAATTGTCCCGGATGCTTTTCTAGAAAACCTTTCCTACGAGCAACGGGAGCAGATTTGGAAGGGGGCGGTAAAAGCGAATCATGTATACATAGCGGAAGATGGGGACGGTCAAGTCATCGGATTTTCTACTGGAGGAACCGAACGAACGGGAAAATATGAATTGTATACAGGTGAATTATACGCGATTTATGTCTTGAAGGAGCACCAAGGTAAAGGAATAGGTCGATTACTCGTCCAGTCAGTCGTGGACGATTTGAAAAATATGAAGTTGAATTCGATGCTCATTTGGGCAATCGAAGAAAATCCGGCTTGCCGTTTTTATGAAGCGATTGGCGGAAAGAAGATTGACAGTATGGAAATTGAAATTGCGGGTAAGAAATTGAAAGAAATCGCTTATGGATGGGATGCTAATTCTGAATATTTCAGAACGTGAGATCATTTATATCTTGAAAAAGTGGAACTTATCAATCGAATTTAGATGGTATGTCGATTTTGAAAGGGAGAGAATGATGGATGAACGATTTTTAATTTCTGATGCAGAAAGAGAAAAAGTGCTAGGCAATTACTTTAGACAAGGTTTGAACGGACCAATCGATGTATTTCCAAGTAAGGAAAAAAGGAAGTACATCATTGCCCAGGAAATAATAAAGCGATTTGAAGCAGATAAAATGTATATAGAAAAAGAAATTAACGAATTATTGAGAACGATTCATCCCGACTTTGCTACAATTAGACGCTTTCTTATTGACTATCGTTTTATGAATCGAAGTGACGATGGCAAGCAGTATTGGATTGAAGGAAACTATATGAAAATACATAGAAATGTCGAACTAGATGCTGTTAAGTTGTTTGTCGAGAATGTCTTTGTTGAAAATATAGATTTAAAACAGGATTTTTATGCAAGTATGCAGAGTCGAATGAATGATGGAGTCTATTTCTTTGAAAATGAGAACGGTATAACAATAGCTATTTCTACTCACAGTTCAACTTGGCATCCACATTGTGTCTATGTTCGTCTGGCATATGATTTCAAGTGTTTTGATGAAAGAGCAATTTGTTTCATACTAGATTTCCTGAAAGATGAATTTAAAAAACCATTATTTTTCTTAATTGATGATCGTTCCAGTCGTTTGAGTGAATTACTTAAGAAAAGGAATTTCCAGTTGATACGAAAGACGGAAATTGTAAACATCGAACCAGAAAAATGCTGTTTAGAAAATGACGCCAGTCAAAAAGAGATTGAAACTGTTTCGCAGATTGTAAATGATCCGGCTTTACTGTCCAGCCTCATTGAGTTATGTAAAAAAACATATACCGAAACCCATGTAGATAATCCTGTTGCAAATTTGCCTAATTCCAGTTGGGAAGACGTTATTATGGCTGATCTTTTAAATGAAAATAGCTATGTTGTACTAAATGGAAAACGGGTTATTGCTTTCAGTCTGATGTATAAAGGTATAGAAGGCTGTTGGGAGTTGGGCTGGCTAGGTGTAGACGATGGGACGGATATATACTTATTGGACTTGATATTGAAGCAACAACTTCATGATGCAAACGAACATAATGTTTCGTTCATCGAAAAAGAAGTGGACTCTACATGTCCCTATTCACTACATGTTGTCCAGTTACTTTCATATGAAGTTTCGGAGACTTGTTATGCATATATTGAAAAGTAAGTGACTCTTTCTACCCTTACCAAATAAATCAAAGCTAGGATGAAATAAATGACCATCATAATTGAACCACCTCGTAATATAAAAGATCTTGCAGCTTTTTTAGAAAAGATGAATAGTGTATCAATCCAGCACGTTGGCTATTGCGGAGAAGAAAAAGAGGAAATCTATCAAACACTTCTTCATGAATTCTCAGATTTGGATTTGTCTCAATCATTTGCGGTCGCTTATGAAGGGGGAAGTATTGTCGGGGCTTTGGGATTGGATATCGATAAAGAAGATCAAAGTGCGGAAGTGTGGGGTCCATTTATTAGTGATGAAGAGCACGATACATCTATTGTAGATAAGCTTTTTGAAAACGTGATTTCTAATTCGTCAATTCAGTTTACCCGAATGGATTTCTTTCTGAATAAGGAAAACATAAAAGGAAAAAAATTCGTCCTGAAGCATGGTGGGGTTGAAATAGGACATCATACGGTCTTAATAGCAAACCGCGATGAGCTTGCAGAAGTTGATGTAAATGAAATTGAGACATATAGCCCATTATATGAAAAAGCTTTTTCTAGGCTTCATGCAGCTGAATTCCCTAGTACATATTATAGCGCTCAAGAAATTCTAAGACGTATGAATGAAACGAATCAGTTACTTATCATGAGAAATGACGAAGAACATATAAAGGGATATGTCTACGTAGAGGCTCAGCCGCAACATCATACAGGTTCAATCGAATATATTGCGGTTTCAAATCAAAGTCGAAAACAAGGCGTCGGAACAAAATTGGTTAAATTTGCGTTAGCTCATCTCTTCTCCTACGATGAAATCAAGGAAATTTCGCTATGTGTGGGGAATGAAAATGAAAGCGCTATTAATCTTTATAAAGCAGCAGGTTTCAAAATAGAGCATGAACTTATTCATTTTAAAGTCATATCGCAAGGAAGTATTTTATGATAATCAAAAATGATGAAGACATTATTGCCTTGATTGGCGAAGATAAATGGATGATGGATTTATTGAAATGTGCCAAATCATTAGGTTTACCTGATTGGTGGATATGTGCCGGATTTGTTCGATCCAAAGTTTGGGATGTGTTGCATGGTTTCGATGAAAGGACCGCGATTCCAGATATTGATGTGATTTACTATGATTCATCAAATATTGATGAGGCTGCAGAAAAGGAATTAGAGGAAGTATTGAACAGTCAGTACCCTACTATCCCTTGGTCAGTAAAAAATCAGGTCAGAATGCATATTGCGAATAACATTCCACCCTATTCTTCCTCTGTTGATGCAATCTCGAAATTTCCTGAAACAGCAACAGCTTTAGGGGTAAAGTTAGACGAAAGAAATAATGTCATATTGGCAGCACCCCATGGCATACAAGACGTTGTAAATTTTAAAGTAAAACCGACTCCTTGTTTCAAAGAATCATCGGAGAGGTATCGGATATTTGAAGAAAGAGTTAGGAAAAAGAATTGGCAAGCCATTTGGAGTAAAGTTGAAGTTAAAGGATTGGAGGTGGTTAAAAATGAATGGAGCAGCACAAATCTATTGGGATGAATTTTGGAAGGGTGGAGAGAAACCGGCTTTCGTTAATGCATGGATGTTTGGTAGTTTGCCTGATGAGCTTGCACAGCTTGTAATTGACGGGAAGAAGACAGCAACGTGTTCAGGAAATGTATTCTATGAACTGGAGAACGAACCATTGCCCGCGGTAGGCGAATACAGCATTATATTGAATAGCAACGAACAACCAGTGGCCATCATTAAAATAATAGAAGTATCCCTTGTACCGATGAATGAAGTGACTGAAGAATTTGCGGTTGCTGAAGGGGAAGGTCCATATGAAGCTTGGAAATTGGCTCATGAACGTTTTTTTAAGAGCGAATTACAAAAAGTTGGACTTGAGTTTTCCGAGGACATGCTTCTTGTTTGCGAACGGTTTACGCTGATTGATGTCAAGGAAAAGTGAAGATTTATTAGGGTAAGTATATAGATTTTAGGGAGGCTATAGTGATGTTGGCAACAAGTTTAGAAAATTATCTCGATGATAGAACACCAAAGCTTTCTGTGGAAATTAGACAAGAAATGTTTAAGGAAATTGGGAATCCGGATAGTTATTTACGGGATAACTTAATCTACCAAAGTTTTGTAAAGTTAATTGATTCCAATCAATTAAATGCGAAAGAAATCCAGGATTTGTTGGAAGTGGTCGTGCAGGAAGACTTTCTGTTGTACCGAATTGGTGAGTTGGGAATGGATTCAGTTTTCACACGTTCATTCTCCGCACTCGTCGTTGCTGCGGTTATAGAATATGATATTGAGAAAAAAGTATTGGACCCAGAGATTGTTCCGAACATAGTGAATAAGGTTACTCGTTATATGCTATCTGAGATAGATACACGGGGTTTTATTCATGAGAAGGGATGGGCGCATGCGGTAGCACATGGCGCTGATGCTCTAGACGCCTTGGCAAAACATCCGCAGATTAAAGAAGAGGATATCGGTCGAATTCTTCACGCAGTCCAACGTTCCCTATTCCTACAAGTCGATTATTTGGATGAAGAGGAAGAACGGCTGGCGACAGTAATCGCTTCATTAATTGCGTATCAAAAGGTCGAACAGGACATTTGTTTATGGATTAAAGAATTAACTGGAATAGTCGACACACAAATGGTCGGAAATAAAGGATCAATTGAAACCTATCATGTTAAACGAACCGTAAAGAATTTTTTGAAGTCGGTATATGTGATGTTGAATTCGAAGAAAATAGGCAAGACAGTGAATAAGGACGTCTTTGAAGTTCTGGAAAAGTGGATGTATCTTCGCTAACGTATTGTCATATTCACCTTTCTTCAAAAAAGGAAACTCATGATAAAAACATTTCACACATAAAAAAATGCAGTCGATGACAAATGACTGCATTTTTAAGTGTAAGTAATTCTAATGGAACAGTCCCGATTCCTTTGATTTCTTCAATAACTCTTCGGTTTTCTGATTGACAAACCCTTTCAGGAAAGCACCAATCAGCAAAATGGCGATGGAAAACACGGTTAGGAACAAAACATCGATTCCAACACGTCTCCAAACCATTCCTCCCACCGTTTCCCGCATCAAGTCGATTGCATAGGTAAACGGTAAAGCTGGGTTTATCCATTGGAAGAATGGCGGCAAAAGATCCACTGGGTACGTTCCACCTGAGCCGGCTATTTGTAATACGAGCATAACAATGGCAAGTGCTTTCCCTACATCTCCGAAAATAGAAACGAGCGTATAGACGATTGACATGAAAACTAGGCTGATAAACAAGCCGAATAGGATGAACCAGAAAGGCTCTGCCACTTTTACACCTAGCAACGCGATATCCCCAATTGTCACAATCACTGTTTGCAGTAAACCGATTGTCAAGAAAGTGAACAGTTTGCCAAAGTAAATAGCTCGATCGTTAAGGAGGTCGTCATGCTTGGCTTCAACCGAAAGAAGTGAAATCAGTAACAGACAGCCTACCCATATAGATAGTACCGTGTAGAAAGGCGTCATTCCTGTTCCGTAATTTTCGATTGGAAATAATCGATGCTCATTTAGAAGAATCGGTTCTTCGAAGAAACTCCGTTCAGCTTGTGGATTGTTTATCAATAATTGAATCACTTCATGAAGGTCTGTTTTGCTTTGCATTTTACGGATTTTATCAGCAAGCTGGTTAACCTTGGTATTGATGAACGGAAATTCGTTAAGGGCCTTCTCAATAACAGATTTTCCGTCAGTCACTTGCGTAGCTGAGTTGTTCAGGATTTTCTGCGCTTTAGGTAATGTGGTAGTGACCTCTTTCAATATATTTCTTGCATTTTGTAAAGTCATTTTCGCTTTAGCCACTTCAGTCAATATCGTCGGTTCTATCGTTTGATCGTATTCTTTGATGAATCTGTTCAAATTGACAGAAGTGTTTTCTGTGATTTGCTGTAACTTGTTCAAAGTACTTTTTACTTGTTGTTGGTTATCTTCAATGACACCATTGATGGATTGAACATTTTTTTGTGCCTCTTGAAGGAAGGATTTTGTTGTTGAAGTCGTCTCGATTGCATGAGTCAATTTTTCATCGAGTAAAGACTGATTTGGATTGTCTTTCTCAGGGGAGGCGGCATTTACTGTATTCAAAGCTTTCAAATCGATTAGATCTGACTTGAGTGCACCAAGTTTTCCAATGGCCTGGTCAATCTTTGAATTCAAAATCCCTTTGACTCGATTCACTTCAGTGAAGTCTAGGTTCACAGCTTGCAGTTCTTTGAGAAAGCTGTTCGCTTCCTGTGAGATAGCCTGCACTTTCTCCACATCTTTTTTGATGCTTGGAGCCATTTGATGTAACCGATTTTCCGCTTCGTTCAGAAAATCGATGGTCCGATTGACTGTATCAAGTCCGTCGGCGGTCATCTGGTTCGCTTCAGGCATCATTTTCTGTATTTTAACAATTATAGTTTGTGCTGATTTCAAATCGGTTAAGGAGTCCTTCAGTAAGTTATGAATGCCTGGTAAACCTTTTTCCAACTCAAAGATATAGCTTTCGAATTTCTCGATATCCGGTAAATCCTGTTGAAGCTCCAATCCTAATGAATTGAACATATCGAAGATGACACCATTCACTGTAGCAGTGAATTCTCTGCTTACTTTATCAACAATGACACTTGCACCTTTTTCAGTGATCTTTGGAGCAATCGAGTTAATCTTTTCATTTACATAGTATTCGATATCCGCTTTTTCGGGATTATTGGAAATGACGGACGAAAGCTTGCCGGAAAAGTTTTCAGGGATGACGATTACCGCAAAATAATCTCCATACTCCAGCTTGTCCATCGCTTGCTGACGATTGGTGAATTGCCAGTCCATTTCATCGCTTGTTTTTAAAGTTGCAACTAGGTCTTTTCCTACGTCAATTTCTTTTTCCCGAATAGTTGCACCTTTGTCTTCATTGACGATGGCAACTTTCATCTGGTTTGTCTGGGCATAAGGATCCCAGGAGGCATATATATTTAGCCATGCGTATAGGGAGGGAAGAAATACTAAACCACCGATGAGAACGGCGGCAACCCAGTTTTTACTGATATTTTTGATATCCAAAGTGAAAATGTTCCAACTTTTTTTCATCCAATCAACTCCAACATTGTTTGTAATTATGTTAGTGTATAAAGAAGTGGTACGTATTTCCATAAATTAATTTAAGTAAGCTAAGTGCCTTTTCGTTAAGTATTGCCGTATATATCTTTTCCAGACAATCAGCATACTATCTACTATGGCATAATGATGTGTAGGAGAGGTGGAGGCGAATGTATTATCCTTGTGTACGACAAATAACCCATCAGCAACAAAGGGTTATGACGGTTACTGGTATCGGAAATCTCTCAATTGAACCGAATATTGCTCAGGTCCAGCTCGGTGTTAGTACCGAAAATAAGAATCTTAATCAGGCCCAACAAGAAAATGCTTATGTGATGAATCAAGTTATCGAGTCGCTGCTGGAATTGGGAATCCATAGGGAGGATATAAAAACCGCATCGTACAACATCTTTCCGCAATATGATTATGTCGAAGGTAAACAATCGTTTAGAGGCTACCAAGTTACAAACGTAATTACAGTGAAAATCAGGAATATTGAGCAGGTTGGAAACGTGATAGATGTGGCTGTTCAAAACGGGGCAACCAGTGTATCAAGTATTCAATTCATGGTAGAGGATGAAGAAATGCATTATCAAAAAGCATTGAGCTTGGCGTTAAAAAATGCTTTAGCTAAAGCGCAAACGATTGCTGAAACAATGCAACTTCAGTTTGACCCTACTCCTATTAAAATTGTTGAAGAAGTTAGGGAAGAGCCTATTGCAAGTCGATCATTTGCTGCCAATGAAATGAGTGGATCCACACCGATTGAACCGGGTCAAACAACTATTAAAGCGGCGGTAAAAGTACAGTTTCAGTATTGAAATAGTAGCGTGAAATAGGTGCTACTATTTCACGCTACTATCTTTAAAAGAGAAATCTATCAACTATCTAAATTTACATGGAGGTACTATTTTGAAAACAATCGAGCAACAATATATCGCTGAAGTAATTACACAATTCACACACTTCAAAGAACGAGCAGAACTGGCATTTAGACAACTGACGGAAGATGAATTACATTGGAAACCGAGTGGGGAGTCCAACAGTATTTCGATTATAATCAAGCATATTAGTGGCAACATGAATTCTAGATGGGTGGATTTTTTGACTACGGATGGAGAAAAAGCTTACAGAGATAGGGGAGCTGAATTTTCAGATGAATGGCTGGCGAGGGAAGAGCTTATGAGTAAGTGGGAAGGAGGTTGGAAACACCTTTTCGATACATTGGATAACCTAAAAGAAGAAGATCTACATAAAACAATTACATTAAGGCAAAAGCAACTAACCGTCCTTAGTGCAATTCAGACCGAGATAGCACATATAAGTTACCATCTAGGACAAATTCTTTACATTGGCAAGCAGATAAAAGATGAAGAATGGACAATATTGAGTATCCCGAAAAAGGATTCAAAATAAATAAGAAGTACAGTTGAAATTACAAATACTTGTGTTAATTTCACAACAAATACAACATTCGTTAACCTCTTTCCGATTAAGTGTTGTTTTTTGTATATGCAAGTACAATTACTTGATTAGACAGAAAAATGTTACTTTTTTCTACTTGAAATATGGTAAACTATAAATGTAGCTGAATATTGTGAGGGTGGTTGGTGGTCGCTCTTCTTTCCCTAATGGAAAGGAGGTGAAACCAATGGAGACATTTCTTGAATTTCTTCGCGAAGTTTTGAAGGGAATTGTGCGTGAAATAAGTGCATTTTTCTTTCGGAAGAACGTATTAGAAAAAAAGAAAACCACCCCGCGCCGTAGGAAGCAAAGGGGTGGTTCGCGAAATAAAAACTAAGTTTTGACAACCACCATCTTAACGGTAGTAGCTGCAAGAGGAAGCGTTTGCGCGCTTCTCTCTTTTATTATATGACCATTATACATAAAAGTATTCAGAAATTCAAATTGTTACACTACGCTACTGTAATCACTACTACAATCTATTACTAATAACTGTACGAAAGGAGACTTAATATGGGCTACATAAGGGAATTAAGAAACCTTGTAGGAAATCGGCCGCTCATTATGACGGGGGCAAATGTAATCCTATTGGATAAAGAGAATAAACTTCTTTTACAATTAAGAACAGATAACAAATGCTGGGGGTTAGCAGGAGGAGCGTTGGAACCAGGAGAAACTTTGGAAGAGGTAGCAAAGCGGGAATTATACGAAGAAACCAATTTAGTAGCAAATAAGCTAACTTTGTTTAACGTCTATTCTGGCAAAGAATTTTATTATAAATATCCTCATGGTGATGAAGTTTATAATGTCATCTCTACTTATATTTGTACGGATTATGAAGGCGTTTTAAAAAAGGATGAAGATGAGGTACTGGATTTGCAATTCTTTCATTATGATAATCTTCCGGCTGAACTGAATCCACCCGAGATTCCAATAATAACTGAATTCATTAACACCTTTTTCTTCAAGGAAAACTGAATGGCATGTACCACTTATTGAGGGGGAGTGAATGGAAGAATTTTTATTTGCAATAAACATGTAGAGTCAATCAAAACGGATGGCATTACCATCTTTGAAGATGATTTTGTATATGTTGGTCATATTGATAATAATGAAAACCCAGGTTATTTAGGACATCTTATGATTGATTTGAAGAGACATGTGCCAACTCTCGGGGATATGACTTTGAATGAAGCGAAGGCATTTGGGTGCATTATGGCGCGAGTAAGTAAGGCATTGATGATAAGTGAAAAAGCGGAGCATATCTATTCATTTGTATCCGGTAACACAGTACCACATTTACACATGCATGTAGTCCCGCGATATCCAGACACACCTAAGCAGTTTTGGGGACCGATGTCAGTACGTGAATGGCCAGAGGCGCCGCTAGGAGGAGAGACTGAAGTGAAAGAACTATGTCTGAGGATAAAGTCATATTTGGAAACGCAAGGCCATGAATAGTTACTCATGGGTAGGGAGCGAAAAGGATTTTGTTGATGAACAAGATGTTCGATGGATCAATCGTGTAACCCTTGGTCGTTTTGGTGGAAACTCTTCAGCCGGGCAAAAAAAGAATGAAGATGGATGCATCATCTGGCAGAGTAAGGATTGGGAACTTGCGGCAATTCTTGATGCACATAGCAGTGCCGAAAGCGCGGAACTTGTAATTCGCATACTCGAACAGCATAAAGAAGACTTGTTAGGAATAGTAACTATAAAAGGTCCCCCAGAGTTTAAGCGATTGGAAAAGAGGCTACTGGAGATTTTTCAAAGTGACGATTTTTTGGATGAATGCAGAAATGTATCAGGAGAGACTGCATTTCTTGTCTGTGTAAGAAAAAGTAACTATGTTTGGTGGTTTTCAGTTGGGGATTGCTTGGTCTATGTACTCCATCCAGAATTGATTGCCCTCAACCAATTCCAGCTCAATCAAAGGCAGTTTTTCGAGTGGATTGGTCAAGTTAATACGTTTGAGAAAACCGTTCCTTGCTACACTTCTGGAACAAGGGAATTGAGAAAAGGGGTTAACCTTATTTTCATGACAACGGATGGTTTGGTAGAGTGCCCGGGTGAGCCTTATTCAGATCCTTTAAATCTTGTAGCTACATTGAAAACAGAAAACCTTTATGAAGGTATTTCGAAGATGTTAATGGAGATTGAAAGACTCGATGTAAGGGATAGCACGACGATTGTCTCTTGGACTGTGGATGTAAAAGAGGAAGGTAGCATTCCAAGCGATAATTAGAAACGATTAAAATGAAAAGGATTTATGTGAACAATAGCCCTCCTGTCATAACCTGCATAAGATAATACGACAAGGAGGCTAACAAAGATGGGGTTATTTATAAACAACTATTTTCACCCTGATGTCTTCAAAAATGAAGCGAAGATTGATGAGCCGAATCAAGGGAACTTCAAGGCGGATTTATTGTCGGAGTGGATGGATGAACAGAAACAAGCATATGAATCAATCACTAAGAATTTTATAGCACTTGAAAAATCCATGAAACAACAAAAAAATAATCAAACAAATCAATGGAGAACAGTTCGCAACCGTTTTGATGAGCTAATGGAAAATAGCACCCGCCAACTGAAATTTGAAAATGTTGTCCTAGAGTCATTAACGAAGTTAGATGATAAAAATAAAACGTTACAACGAATGGTGAAAACTAAACGGCTATTGGATCGGGAATTCATTGAGCAAATCAACAAGATAAATCATTCGAATACAGAAATCGTTAATCGGTTGGATAAATCTGATACTACTAATGAAAACCTCTCTTTGAAAATGAATCAGCAAATGGATCAACAAATGCTCTTATCGGACCAAATCTCCAAGCAAGAAATTATTCAAAGTGAAGTAGTAGAGCGTTTGGATGCTCAAGAAGGATTGATGGAAAAACTAGTAAAGCAAATGAATCATTTTCGGTCAATTCTCTTCGAAAGAACCACTTCTCTTGGAGAAAAAATAGATCACATTTACAGTTTTTCTTCCTCTAATCGGACAAAACCAGAGATGGATTCAGAACGCTCATTTGCTTTATACAAGACGAACGAAACACAAAAAGAAAAGCAGGGTACAAACTGACTCATTTCCATTCATTCACTTGACCTGTAGTGCTAAACTAGGCATACGGGTTTTTCTTTTTTTAGGAAAAAGCTATTCACCCCATTTATTGAAATTATACTAACAGAGGTGTTTTGATTGGAGCAGCTACTTATTACTAAAGCGTCAATTGGCGATGCGGAATTGATTCACACAATGCAAGTTGAATCATTCCAACCGCTACTCGATAAATATAAAGACTTTGGGACGAATCCTGCAAATGAGGGGATTGAACGGACGATTGAGCGTTTGAACCAAAAGCAGACAGACTATTATTTAATTTCCTACCAAACCAATCCAGTTGGTGCAATTCGTATAGCTAAAAGGGATAATCACCGCTATAGACTATCCCCGATTTTTATTCTCCCTGAATATCAAGGAAGAGGAATTGCAAAAGCGACAATTCAAATTGTCGAGGAAATATACACTGACTGGCTTGTATGGGAGTTGGATACGATACTTGAAGAGTGTAAATTATGCGGTTTATACGAAAGTCTCGGGTACATAACGACAGGAAAGATAACTGCAATAAATGATAACATGCGTATCGTTTTTTACGAAAAACACAAGGTGTGAATTATGCTCACATAGTAAAAGAAAAAATGTAAATTAAAGATAATTTCGTTTACAATTATCAGTTCAATAGTATAATGGTATCTAATAAAATCAAATGCGCCTTGGCGTATTTGCGCCCGGATTTTGAATTGAGCTTGCTCAATTGCCTCCTTTCAAAATCCATGGTATCCGCCGGAGGCTTTAACTTTATTCAGCAGGTTTTTTGAACCCTCTGCTGAATAGTCTATATACTTTGCATTCATCTCGACACCTTTTAGAGTGGGAGATTTCTGCTGAATGAAATTAAATATTCTTATCAAGAGAAGCTGAGGGATCTGGCCCAATGAAGCTTCAGCAACCCCTGATCCTGTCAGGAAGGTGCTGCCTCCAACAAGATGTCTGTCTTGAGAGATAAGAGCTGAGAGTCTAAATCCAACCCTCTTTTCTTATTTCACAGAAAAGAGGGTTTTTCATTTTGAGTATGAGAATATGAATTGCTAATCGAAAAGGGAGCGAAGATAATTGCCAATAAACATACCAAAACAATTACCAGCAAGAGAGAAACTGTTAGAAGAAAAGATATTCGTAATGGACGAGGATCGTGCGGTGGAACAAGATATCCGTCCATTGAACGTACTAATTCTCAATTTGATGCCTGAGAAGGAAAGAACGGAGCTACAACTTCTCCGGTTATTGGGTAATACACCGTTACAAGTGAATATTACTTTTATGAACATGGCGACCCACGAATCAAAAAATACGAGTAGATCACACTTAGATACGTTTTATGAAACGTTTGAAGAAGTTAAGAATCGCCGCTTTGATGGGCTGATTATTACGGGTGCCCCGATTGAACACTTGGCATTTGAAGATGTGAATTATTGGGCTGAGTTGAAGAAGATAATGGATTGGTCAAAAGACAATGTGACGTCCGTTTTACATATTTGTTGGGGTGCGCAAGCTGCATTGTATCATCATTACGGCATCGGTAAGTTTGAATTGCCTGCAAAATGTTTCGGTGTTTACAAACATAATTTGGCCGATTCGACAATCAAGCTGGCCCGTGGTTTCAACGACGAATTTACAGCACCGCATTCTCGCTATACATCCGTTTCAATTGAGGAGATTGAAAGTGATCCACGTCTGACGTTACTTTCCCAATCTAAGGAGGCAGGGGCGTTCATCATTATCTCAAATGACGAAAAACATATTATGATTACCGGACATTTAGAATATGATGCAACGACACTTGCCGATGAATATAACCGAGACCTTCAAAAAGGGGTAGTTGTTGATTTGCCGGAAAACTATTTTCCGAATGATGATGTAAACGAGCAACCATCGAATACGTGGCGTTCACATACACATTTACTTTTCTCCAACTGGTTGAACTATTATGTCTATCAGGAAACACCATATGAATGGAAATGATCACTAATTAGAATGATAATGAAATCTCTTCCGCAGAACGCCAGTTGTTTTGGAGTTGGGGTTTTATTACCGTTACTTTATCCCGATGTATAGACAGATCTCGATATAGGAATACTTCTGTAAGTGGAGGTGCGTATTCTATATGAATATAGATGAAATGCTGGAATTGGATTTTTGGGAAATGATTTTAAGGACCACGATAACATTTATAGCACTACTCATTCTTGCACGTATTATGGGGAAAAAACAGATATCCCAATTGACTTTCTTTCACTATGTAACAGGTATTACAATCGGTTCCATTGCAGGGAATATCGCGGGTGAATCCGAAACCCCGTTTTTGAATGGTCTTGTTTCGATGATTTGGTGGGCCTTGTTGACATTACTTATGAGTTTTATAGCGCTTAAATCAAGAAAGGCAAGACTCGTTCTCGATGATCAGCCAACAATCGTAATGCGTGAAGGGAAGATATTGGAGGGGTCTTTAAAAAAGTTGCGTCTTCATCTTAACGATTTAAACATGATGCTACGCGAACAAGGGGTCTTTTCGATAAAGGATGTTAACTACGCTGTACTTGAAACGAACGGAAAGTTGAGTATTCTAAAGAAGGTTGGACAGGAGCCTGCAACGAAGCAAGACGTGAAAGCACCTGCACCAATACCGAAATATATTCCATCGGAAATTATTTCGGACGGAAAAATCGTAGAAAAGAATTTACCTGAGCTGAATTTGACAGAAGAGTGGGTTTACGAACAGTTGAAAAAACAAGGAATAGGTAAGGTTGAACACGTATTCTATGCGGAAATCCAAACTGACGGTTCCCTACATGTTGATATGAAGAGTGAGGAAGATCAATGAAAAAAGTAGCCGTAGACTTGATAAAATCAAGTTTACGGCTTTTTGCTAATTTCAAGCTTTCTGTCCTTGTAAAATGAGATTTCTATAAACGGAAACCCCTGAATCCATCGCTGCTTTACCTACCGCCTGTGCAACAATACCTGTAATTCGTTTATCGAAAGGATCCGGAATAATATAATCATCAGACAAATCAGTATCCTCGATCAAACTCGCAATGGCATATGTGGCAGCCAGTTTCATGCTTTCGTTTATTTCGGTTGCTCTGACATCAAGAGCCCCTCGGAAGATGCCTGGAAATGCAAGGACATTGTTCACCTGATTCGGGTAATCTGAACGACCTGTTGCGATTACGCGGACACCATATTCTTTTGCTTTGTCTGGTGCTATCTCGGGAAGTGGATTTGCCAAAGCGAAAACGATTGAATCACTGCCCATACACTCAATAAATTCTTTCGTTAGAATGTTAGCTACTGAAACCCCGACGAATATATCTGCGCCTGTCATCGCATCTTTAAGCGTACCAGTTAATTGCTCGGGATTTGTTATTTCAGCAATCTCATGTTTAATGGGATTCATATCATTTTGGCGGCCTTTGTAGATAATTCCTTTTGAATCACAGATGACAATCTGTTCGAAACCAATACTCCCAAGAAGTTTTGTGATGGCAATACCGGCTGCTCCTGCACCGTTGACGACAACTTTAGCAGTTTTTATTTCTTTTTTGACGACTTTTAACGCATTCAATAATCCTGCGCCAACGACGATAGCGGTTCCGTGTTGGTCATCATGGAACACAGGAATGTTGAGTTCTTCGCGAAGTCTTTTTTCGACTTCAAAACAACGTGGTGCCGAAATATCTTCCAAATTTATAGCGCCAAACGTTGGGCTGATTGCTTTTATGGTCTGGACGATTTCATCAACATCTTTTGTACCCAAGCAAATCGGGAATGAGTCGATATTCGCATATCTTTTTAATAACATTGCCTTGCCCTCCATTACAGGTAGAGCTGCTTCGGGACCGATATCGCCTAAACCTAATACGGCAGTTCCATCCGTGATGACTGCCACTAAATTTCCTTTTATCGTATATTCATACACAAGGGAAGGATCGTTTGCAATCTCCACGCAGGGCTCTGCAACACCGGGAGAGTAGGCTAAACTAAGATCCGTTTTATTTTCTAATGGAACTTTAGAAACAGTTTCCATTTTTCCTTTATGAAGCTGATGCATTTCGAGAGAAGAGTTATATCGTCTTGTCATTGAACATACCCCATTCCAAACAATATTTTCGTTTATAGTTATAAATTATTACCATAGATTAATAAAAATCGCAAGGTGGAAAATTCAGTCGAATCGGAAAATTAGAATAAATGAAGCGTTTACATTCCTATGGCTATCATCTTCGTCATGAAATTTATTTATTCAAAAATATTTATTTAAACTTCATGTTTAAACAAATAAATTGCAAAATCTATTTATTTGATATAAAATGAATGACAGTCAGTCATGTTGAAAGGTGGTATGAATTGATGAATAAAAAAGAGGCAATTGTTCGTGCAGCTATTCAAGTTTTTCGAGAACAAGGCATTGATAAAACGAAAATCTCCGATATTGTGAAAGCAGCTGGAATTGCTCAAGGTACATTCTATTTATATTTCCCTTCAAAATTATCATTAATGCCTGCGATAGCTGAAGTAATGGTAGAAAAAACAATGACGATTGTGCAGGAAACCGTACAAGTGAATGCTTCCTTCCCAGTACAACTTACTCAAATTGTGGATGCGATTTTCATGGTGACGCGTGATTATCACGAGATACAGGCTTTGATTTATTCAGGTCTGGCTTCAACTGAGCATTTAAAAGAATGGGAAACGGTGTATGCACCTTTTTATAATTGGGTTAGCGAACGACTACAAGAAGCGAAGGCAGATGGAATCATCCGTCAATCCATTAATGTCGACCCTACCGCAAAACTAGTTATTGGACTTGTTGAATCGGCTGCTGAACAGATTTACTTATATGATTCAGAACAGGAAGATCAAGCACGTATACAAAAATCGGAGGTCAATATTTTTTTAAAACATGCCCTTGGAATTCGGGAATGAAAAAAACGGGTGGAATAGGTTAATCAATTTCTACCCGTAATTGATTTGTAAAGTAAGATGAATGACAGTCAGTCATATAACGAGGAGAATACGTATGAATAAAGCATGGTTTTATGTTGCGATGACAAGTTTATTTGAGTTGGTTTGGATTTTTGGATTTAATGTTGCAACTGAATGGTGGCATTGGATATTTATCGTCTCATTCATTTTTATCGATTTTCACTATTTGGCGAAAGCATGTGAAAGCCTACCGACAGGCACTGTCTATGCAACTTTCGCCGGCATTGGGACAGTCGGGACGGCCCTGATGGACATCTTCTTTTTTGGTCAGAGTTTGAGTGCAGGGAAAATCTTCTTCATTGCTATTTTGGTTTTTGGGGTGATCGGATTGAACTTGGCTGATGTAGCGGAAGAGAAGAGAGCAACGAAAGGAATTGTATAATTATGGGTTGGTTATTTGTTTTGTTAGCAGCAATAAGTGAAATTACTGGAGTGGTCGGTCTTAAGAAATACAGTCAACAAAAAACAATAGGAAGCGGAATTTTATTTGGAGGTGGTTTCGGCGCAGCATTCGCCTTTCTATATGCCGCGTTCAACTATTTGCAAGTGAGTGTCGCCTATGCGGTTTGGATTGGTGTTGGAACGGCTGGAGCAGTTCTCATCAATATGATTTTTTTCGGGGAATCGAAAAGTATGGGCCGTATAGTTAGCGTTTTGCTTATCGTCATCGGTGTAGTTGGTTTAAAAGCGATATCTTAAAGGAAAATCGAGCATAAACCGTACTTACTAAAGGCGGCAGCAGGAGCAGGAATGGTCGCTTGATTAGAAGATTAGTCGCTTCGATAGAGGAATTAGTCACTTATGGTGAAAAGCGTGAAAACTCATGGATTGTGGCGGACACAAAAACTTATACTTTTTCATCATTTAAAAAAGCGAAGCCAGTAGATGGCTTCGCTTTTTAGATTATGTCCCACTTGCGTTCTTCAGCTATCGTTTGCAATCGAGGTTCGGGACGGACGGCGACGGGATTGCCGACGAGTTCCAATACGGATAAGTCGGAAAAACTATCTCCATAAGCAAAACTGTTTTCCCAGTCGATTTCTTTTCCATCCAATGCCTCCTGGATCTTTTCGTTTTTCCTTGGTCCTTGTATATGATAGATGGGTGTTCGCCTATCGATTGTATCTCCGTTAAAAGGGATATCCGTTCCGATAATCATATCGAACTGTAACCCTTTTGTAACAGATTGCAAGAGTGGGGTATACGCACCTGAAACAAGCATGACGTGTACATCATCGGCAATATGCTGTTCTATCCTGGATAGAACATCTTGATTGAAGCCTTTCCGTACTTCTTCGGCCATTTCTTCAAAATAACTATTCAATTCTTCTTCAGTTAATTTTTGAAGGGCATCCAAGTAAACTTGCATAGAACGCGCTTTCATTTTAGCCTCAGGAAGTAGCTTCAATTTATAGCCAATGAAAGGCGGGATAATGGATCTATAAAACCGTTTATACTTTGGATGATGAACCGGGTGGTACCTTAAGTGTCTCATTAATAGTTGAAATGTTTCTTCCGCATATAATGTCCCGTCAAAGTCAACTATCGCTACACGCATAACAATCACCTTTTCCTTATTAATCAAATACGCCCTGGCATATTTGCGCTCGGATTTTGAATTGTACGAGCCCAATTCAAAATTAATTCTTATAATCATCATACAGTGTTTGTATTATGGAGGCAATTTGCGCATAATAGAAGTGTAGAGTGAGGGAGAGTATATATGCGAAAAAATCATAAAAATTCACCAAACAGAAATACCGATTCATCGATTTATAAAGTGGAAGAACCAATCGAGTTATTACCTTTCTTGATAAAGATGATGACCAAGAGTAGCCGGAATTCAGTGAAATCCGTACTGACACGGGGACAAGTGACAGTCGATGGGAAAATGATAAAGCAACATAATCATCCACTCCAGATTGGACAAACAGTGGCGATTCTCAAAAATCAGGCAGCCATGAAAGAGGACGCACTCGTCGGGATTGAGATATTATACGAGGATGATGTGCTTATCGCTGTCAATAAAGATGCAGGTATTCTTTCGGTGGCGGCAAAAAATGAAGAAGAAATGACTGCTTACAGGCAGATTAAGCAATATGTGAAAAAAGAAAATCTGAAAAATAGGGTTTTTGTCGTGCATCGGCTGGATCGGGATACATCGGGCGTCATGCTTTTCGCCAAAAGTGAGGATATTAAGAAGAAATTACAGGAAGCCTGGAATGAGGTTGTAAAAGAACGGACGTATACTGCGCTTGTCGAGGGTGTCGTCAGAAAAAAAGAAGGCACAATTTCATCGTGGCTAAAGGAATCGAAAACATTCAAAGTGCACTCGAATCCGACTGATAACGGCGGCCAACATGCCATTACCCATTACAAAACACTGCAATCGAATAAACAGTTCACGTTACTTCAGGTGCAACTTGAAACTGGACGAAAAAACCAAATCCGTGTTCATATGGAGGAACTTGGCCATCCCGTTGTTGGCGATAAAAAATATGGTTCGACCATTAATCCCATCAAACGTCTAGGTCTCCATGCAACTGCTTTAGCATTAGTGCATCCAACAACAGGAGAACTCATACGTTTTCAAGCGGACGCACCTAAAAATTTCATTTCGAAAACAAAATAAAACCCAGGTACTCACAGTAAATTGAGTGAGTACCTGGGTTTTGTCATTCACACTTATTGTAGATTGTTATTTGGCATTCCAGGTTGGCCCTGCGCCGGTGCGAATGAGTTCAATAGTTGCTGCATATCTTGCTGAGCGAGTTGAGGAACTTGGTAATAATGGTGCTTATTCTGATAAATCGCAAGTTCATATGCCATCTCGATGCAATTCGGTACGGAGTCGGCAAGTACACGGCGAACGACAGGATTGCATGTCTCCATAGCGGCCATTGTTTTCGTGGAGGCTCCAGTTTTTGCGGAACCAAGTAAAAAGCCCGAGATGATTTCATCCGATATTTCCGATTCCGATTGCATAGGTTTTGTCGGTTGCATCGGTTTCATGCCGTAGACAAAGTCATTTCCTTGTGTCATTTCATAACTTTTAGTTGGATGCGAAGGGTCACGGCCTGTCTTGAAACAGTCAACTGTAATATTGTATTCGTCCAATGTAAATCGGTATTGGCGATCTAAAATAGCAAGCAACTCCGGATCTTTTACATGTTGACGTAACAACATTGCTTGGTTTAGCGCCCCAACAGTGCTGGATAATGCTTCGTGGACATCGAACAGTTCGTGACCACCATGATTCATTTGTTGAGAAACAGGTCCCGTATGCATATTCTCGTGCGTTTGTCCGAATGGATTTTGTGTCATTACATATCCTCCTATTATGAATTAATTTTCATCAAAAGTAGTATGGTTTTTGAAATGAAAATTATTCGTAAGAAGTGGGGAAAGAATCGGCCCGATTTAGGCATAATCATCTCTGGACAAAAATAGTCTTAGTAAGAGGGCGTTTTTGTCAATGAAAGGAAGGTGATTAGTTTGCAAATTCATGTTGTTCAAAAAGGACAAAGTCTGTACGGAATCGGGCAGGCTTACGGCATACCTTATCAGGGAATTGCACTAGCGAACGAAATTCCTGACCCTTCACGTCTTGTGGTTGGTCAAGCGTTGGTCATACCAATTGTAGGAAGTTATCATTGGGTTCAGCCGGGTCAATCATTGTATAGTATTTCAAAATTATATGGTTTGACCGTCAATGAACTCGCAACTGTCAATGGATTATCCACATCTAGTATTCTTCACATCGGACAGCGCCTTTATATCCCACCTAGACCCAAATCAACCATTGATGCTTTACTTTATGTTGAGCCGCGGACTCCAGTTAGTCAAACGATGATTGATGAGGTTAAAAGAAGGGTTGATTCACTAACGTATCTGGCCATGTTTAGTTATGAAGCGAAGAGAGATGGCTCACTAAAAGCCCCGACAATCGATAATATACCGTCGATTGCACGTTCTGCGGGGGCAGCCAATGCGCTTGTTGTGACTAATCTGGAGAATTTCGCGTTTAATGCGGATCTTGCTCATGCTCTTTTTACGGATGAGGCGGCTCAGAACCAGCTATTCGGGAATCTCATTCAAGTTGCGAATGAGATTGGCTACAAAGATATTCATTTCGATTTTGAGATGCTTCATCCAGAAGACCGTGAACTGTATAATAGCTTTCTTCGGAAAGCGAGAGATCGGTTCCATGCGGCGGGTTTCACGATTTCAACGGCGCTTGCCCCGAAAACGAGTGATGTGAAGACGGGAATATATGGTGCCCATGATTATGCGGCGCATGGAAAGATTGTAGATTTCGTTTCACTCATGACGTATGAATGGGGTTATACGTATAGTGATCCACAAGCAGTTAGTCCCATTAAGCCAGTTCAAGAGGTTGTAGAGTATGCTGTCAGTCAGATACCGCGCGATAAAATTTTCTTAGGTCAAAATTTGTATGGCTATGATTGGTCACAACCTTACCCAAGTCAAGGAGGGGTAGCTGCCAAAGCACTTAGCCCTCAACAAGCAATTGCGATTGCGGTAAGGCAGAACGCAGATATTCAATATGATTATGTAGCACAAGCACCGCATTTTAAGTACACGGATGATAAAGGTGTGCATCATGAAGTATGGTTTGAAGACGCGCGTAGTATTCAAGCTAAATTCGATTTAATCAAACAGTTTAAGTTGCGTGGCATTATGTATTGGAAACTGGGCCTAGCATTTCCACAAAACTGGTTGTTGTTGCAAGATAACTTTAAGATTAGAAAGATTACATGAATATAAAAAATGAACCGAGGTGCACTCTTACTGCACATTCGGTTCATTTTGTTCATTTGGTTAGTCTTTATTGATATAATTAATGAAAGATTGAAGGACTTCCATATCGGGATTAATCAGTAGAGCAGGTAGGAGAATAAAAGTCATTACTAACATTATATTGGCTCCTATGAATACACGGGCCATTTTTTTGAAGTTCATAAATCTTCCCCTCTTTCCCTAAGCTAGCATTTTCAAATGACGGATTTAAACCGCTGATTGAATAGACTAATAATACCCCCTTTTTAAAAGAAAGTAAATATTTTTCTCATAAGTATACATAAATATGACACAAACAAGTATAATTATTGATTCGAACATAAAAAAATGTTGTAACAAACCATATTTTCAGCGATAATACAAAAAATGAAGAAGTTTTTGAAATATCAATTTTAAGTTACCTGTGGAGAGGCGTTAGCTTCTCCTTTAGTATATTCAAGAAAGGGATGAGTACGGATGACAAGAATAGTTGGAGTTCAAACGAACAATAAAAATAGAGCGAATGATTACGTCCATGGAGTATATGAGTTAGTGAAGAAAAGAAATCCTGATGAAAAAGAGTTTTTACAAGCTATAAGAGAAATATTCGACTCCCTTCGTCCCATCTTTTCTAAACATCCAGAATTTATTACGAATGGTATACTTGAACGCATTACAGAACCGGAACGCATCATTACATTCCGTGTTGCTTGGGAAGATGACCAAGGTAAAGTTCATGTGAACCGTGGTTTCCGGGTACAGTTCAACAGTGATCTTGGACCGTATAAAGGCGGAATTCGATTCCATCCTTCTGTAAATAGTAGCATCATGAAGTTCCTTGCCTTTGAACAAATTTTTAAAAATGCATTGACGGGTCAACCAATTGGTGCTGGTAAGGGTGGTTCCGATTTTGATCCGAAGGGTAAATCGGAGCGTGAAATCATGCGCTTTACCCAAAGCTTTGTAACGGAGTTAAGTAAATATATAGGTCCGGATGTTGACGTTCCAGCAGGGGATATAGGCGTTGGAAAAAGAGAGATTGGTTATATGTTTGGGCAATATAATCGCTTGAAAGGTGGATACGAAGCAGGCGTTTTCACCGGTAAAGATCCGAATCATGGCGGAAGTCTAGGACGTAAAGAGGCGACTGGGTATGGTACTGTCTATTTCGTTGATGAGATGTTGAAGGGGGAAGGTAAAAGCTTTGAGGGAGTTACCGTTGTCGTTTCTGGTTCTGGGAATGTCTCCACATATGCAATGGAGAAAGCCATTCAGCTCGGTGCGAAAGTCGTTGCGTGTAGTGATTCAGGCGGCTATATTTACGATGAAAACGGTATTGATATAGAAATGGTAAAGCAACTTAAAGAATATGATAACAAACGGATTTGGGAATATACAAAAGCATATCCACATGCGAAATATCATGAGAATTGTTCTGATATTTGGTCAATTCCATGTGATATCGCCCTTCCTTGTGCGACCCAGAATGAGCTAGATGAGATTGCAGCTCATCTGCTTATTGCAAATGGAGTGAAAGCGATTGGAGAAGGGGCAAATATGCCATGTACACAAGAAGCAATGACATTATTTCATGAGAATGGCGTCTTATTTGCTCCAGGAAAAGCTGCGAATGCTGGTGGTGTTGCGGTATCTGCTATGGAAATGTCTCAAAACAGCATGAGGCTCTCTTGGACAGTTGAAGAAGTCGATGAAAAACTTCAGCACGTTATGAAAAATATTTACAGTAGCTGTTTGTCAGCGGCAGAAAGTTTTGGTCATCCTGGCAATCTAGTAATTGGTGCAAATATCGCTGGATTTTTAAAAGTCGCTAATGCGATGGTTGCACATGGCATTAATTAATTAAGTATATGGTAGCGCGAATAAAACGGGTACACAATCGATTCATTGTGTACCCGTTTTTGATTTAGTTGAAAATGATTTGAAACCTTTTAAAAGTAAATTCGTCATAAAGATTAGAAATAATAGTAAAATTTTCAGGAGTTTCATAGCTATTAAGTCTAGAATCTTATACCAAGAAAGGACGCAATTATGAGAATTTATACTATTTTAATAAGTATGATGATACTACTAACTGGGGTACTAACAGGATGCAATTCTACTAATTCTACTGAAGAAATGGACGAGCTTTCCTTACCTCAACCAGAAAAGAAAGTTATTGTCGAAACAGAAGTCATTAAACAAGGGGACTTATATTCGGAAAAGAGGCTATCGGGTCAAGTAATTTCAATTGAAGAATCAGACGTATACGCAAATATTGGTGGTAGAGTTACGAAAATGGTCTTTAAAGAAGGACAGGTTGTGGAAAAAGGACAGGTAATTGCACAGCTTGATTCAGAAGAGCAGGAAACAGCGATTAATCAAGCGAACGATGCAGTAGATCAAGCACAGATTCCGATTGATCAAGCAATACAGCAACTACAAAATGCGGAAACCGGAAAATTACAAGCAACTAAACGTCATGAACAAGTAAAATTAGCATTTGCAAGACTTGAAGAAAAATACAGTAAGTCGCAGAAGCTTCAAGTTGAAAGTATAGAGGATACGCCCCAAAAAATTGATTTAGCAGAATTGAAAAGTCAATGGGACAGTGCGATTAAAAACGTTGAAAAGTCAACAAGGCTTTATGAGAAAGAGATTATTCCTCGAAAAGAAGTAGAGCAGGCACAATCACAAGAAGAAAGTGCAAGAAGAACCTATGAAAAAGGCTTACTGACTGCAAAGGAAGCCTTGCTCACTGCAAAAGAATCCTCCAAAGAGATAGAGGGCACAATAGAAAACGATAAAATCAGTTTAATGATTTCCGAAATGGAGCTTAAACAATCTGATGCGGCAATCGAGCAGGCAAAAATAACGCTCGCACAGGCAAAACACGCTGCCCAGCAGGTTAGTAAGACTGCCGCGAAAGCAAAAAGTAAGCTTAGTGAATCAGTCATTCGTGCACCTTTCACAGGTGTTGTGAAAAAAATACATATACGCGAAGGTGGCTACATAGCGCAGCAAGCTCCAATTGTAACTATGTTTAATCATCAGAAACTAAAAGTTGTTGCTTCTGTTTATCCTTCACAGAAAAAAGATTTTTCTAAAGGACAAAAATTACAAATACTAGATGTAAATGGTGAAGTGAATGATGAAGGAGAAATCGTACATATTTCTCCTTATGTAGATGAGAAGGGTTTCTTTCAAATCGAGGCTTCTATAAAAGGAAATCAAACAAACTTTATTGTCGGAGAATACAGGGAACTGCTAGTAGAAACAATTGCAGATAAGAATCAATTATTAATACCGACAAAAGCAATTACGGAAAACGACGGAGATGCATTTATTTATGTAATAAAAGATTCTAAAGCTGTTTATAAGGAAGTAGAAGTATTACAAATGCAAGCGGAATGGACTTCTGTGAAAGTGAATAGTAAACCAGGGGAAGAAGTTGCTGTTAAAGGTATGGTGTTACTTTCAGATGGTTTGGATGTGCAAGTTCTTGGTAAAAACAAGCCTGTAGAAAAAGAACTAAAAAAAGAAAAAGAACCGGTCGCCTCGCCAAGCGAGAAAGACGGAAAGGTCGCCTCGCCAAGCGAGAAAGACGGTGAGTCGAAATGATTACTTGGGCAGTAAAGCATTCAGTCGCCGTAACTTTGCTACTACTAGGAATAGTGGTAGCAGGGGTGCTCTGTATCCAAAAGTTTAATGTGGAATTGATGCCTCAAATTAAAGATCCAATGGCATATATCAATTCAAGCTATCCAAATGCATCTGCTAAAGAGGTCGACAAAACGATTACGGAACCACTGGAGCGAATGCTTAAAGAAGATGGAGATGTTAAAAAGGTATCTTCCTACTCGTCCAAAGAATCTTCCGGTATTAACATCTCGTTTAAATCGAATGTAGATATTGATAAGAAAATTCTAGATCTTCAAAAGAAGATTTCTGAAAGTAAAAGCACGATGCCAGCAGGTGTACAAAACATAGAAATCTCTTCGATTAGTCAACAGATGGGTGCATCTCCGATTCTGGGATTCTCGATTTTAGGAGCAAAGGGAGACGAAGCGTTTCTTAAGAATATAGAAAAAGAGATAGCCAAAATAGAAGGTGTGGCAAAGGTCAATTTACTGGGAAGCAAAGTAAGAGAAATGCAAATTCAATTGGACTCACAAAAGCTCGCAAATAATAAATTAACGATTACGGATGTATTGAATGCATTCAAAAAAGATCCAATGCAAACGATTGGCAACATAAAAAAAGGAGAAAATAATTTACAAATCATTGTGCCAGAGGAACAATATACAGTAAATAATATTGAACAAACAATGATCACAACGGCGGAGGGTTTTATTGTCTCCATTCAGGACATTGCGGAAATAAAAATTTTGAGCGATGAAGAAAAACGCCAATATACAATTAATGACAAGCCTGTTGTCGGATTCTCTGTTTTAAAGGATTCTAATGCTAATATCGTAAAAGTTACGGATGCAGTTGTTGAAAAAATAGATGCGTTAAAAGGAACGTTACCAAAAGGAATTGACATTGAAATTGGGGAAAACTCAGGTATCTTTGTTAAGGAATCGATTGAGCAAGTTACGAATAACTTAATTCTTGGTGGATTTTTAGCTAGTGCGGTTTTATTTTTCTTTTTCAAAAATATTCGCATACTAGCGATTATAACTCTATCCATTCCAATTTCGGTTATAACGGCATTAATTGTTCTCTATTTTTCAGGGCAAACGCTAAATGTGCTTTCTTTAGCAGGACTAGCACTTGGGGTCGGCATGATGGTGGATAGTTCGATTGTCATTCTTGAAAATATTATTAAATACAAACAAAAAGGGATATCGATATATGAAGCTGTAAAGCAGGGAAGCAAAGAACTACGCCCAGCGGTTATTGCATCTACATTAACGACGATCATTGTTTTTTCACCAATATTTTTTATTGATGATATGATGATTAAAAGTATCTTCTTACCCTTTTCTCTTGCCGTAATATTTACGTTAATAGCTTCTCTCATAGCGGCATTAACCATTGTTCCTATGCTATCTTATAAATGGCTTGGGAATGAAAAAGTAGTCATAAAGAAAAATGCCAAGTGGCTTAGAATGCTTATCTTCCATTATCAAAGAGTATTGAAGTGGTCGCTAAAAAAACGTTGGCTCACTGTTATTGTTACGCTAGCCTTAAGCTTTGGAAGCTTGTTTTTGATTCCTATAATCGGCTTTGAGGCAAAGCAAGTGGAGGATGATGGAAGACTTTACATTAGTGCTTATGTAATGGAAAAGCAATCCAAAGATGAGCTAATGGCACTAGTTAAGCAAATAGACGATGCAGTGATGCCTTTTGAAAAAATAATTAATGTGAAAGAGAAGTCTATTGAAGAAGATTATATCTTCTTGGCGATTCAATTAGTGAAGAAGAGTGAGCGTAAAGAAACATTAAAAGAGATTGTTGCACAAATAAAAAAATCATTAACACCTTCGCAAACAATCGATATGTCTGTTAATGGAGAACCCCTTAGAGTTTTCGATATGCCTTGGGAGGATAGAATACAAGTCAATTTAGTAGGGACGGATTATGTTGTTTTAACGGCATTAACGGAACAGGTTACGCTCTTTATGGAAAATACACCTGGGATTGGTAAAATAAACGCACCAAATGTAAGTGGAGAACCACAATTAAAACTGGTTGTAAATAAACCTTTAGCCGCAAAATATGGGTTGGATCGAGAACAAATTGTAACACAAATGCAAGAGGCGGTAATGAAAAATGAGGTGACGCGCTTTACCGAAAATGAGGTTGAGTATCAAGTCTATTTGAAATACTCAGACCAACAAACGGATACTGTTGATTTTTGGCAAAACATGAATTTGAAAACAGCTACCGGTGCAACCATTCCGTTGTTCGCCATAGCGTCTTTTGAACCCACGAGAGGTCCAATATCAATAGAACGCGAAGATTACAAACAAAAAATAACGATTAGTGCAGTTGTTGCTGATGTTGAGAGAATGGGCGAAATAACGGATGAATTCAATCAAATGCTGGAAGAAATACCGTTCCCTCCGGATCACGAATATAAATTATTTGATGATTTCGGTGCTGAAGAAAAAGAGATTGTTAATAAGCTCATACTAGCAATAGTAGCGGCTGTTGTTCTCGTATATTCAGTTATGGCAATCCAATTTAACTCTTATATTCAACCCATTATTATCATGCTAGCTATTCCACCAACATTCATTGGCATAACTATGGGACTTTTACTCACTGGACAACCCTTTTCCCCCATTGCATCTATCGGGGTCATTATTTTGGCAGGAATCGTCGTAAATAATTCTATTATATTAGTTGATTATATTAACCAGCACAAGGAAGAGAACTGGAATCGAACAAAGGTAATTATAGCAGCAGGAAAAGAACGTCTTCGTCCGATTTTGATGACAACGTTGACAACTGTATTGGGGATGATTCCTTTGGCAATTGGATTTGGTGACGGAGCAAGTATGCAACAGCCAATAGGAATTGTAACTATTTTCGGCTTAACTGTATCTACATTGTTTACGCTGATTTTTATACCAGTTGTCTATACTCTATTTGATGACTGTTCAAACTTTATAAAACAATTTCCAAAAAAGATCCGTAAAAAAGCTAATTTATTTTCTAAGAATAAAATAGATGTCGAAAAAACATAATTGAGAAGGAGAGATGTTAAGATGCGTAAAAGTCTAATTGTCATTACCTGTCTTGTCACTTTGCTACCTTATTCAAAGGTATCGGCAAAGGGAAAAACAGAGCAATCATTATCAGAAGTAGTAAATAGCGTAATCAATCAAAGTTTAGATGCAAAATCGCTTATAATGGATAAGGAAATCTCACTATCCGGGGCTGCCTATAGGTATCAAGAAGGGTTTAGCGGATTGAAAGCAATTAACATTGAAATTCAAAATTTAACGAAAAGGTCCACATTGTTGGGTGTCGAATCCGAAGCTAACCAACTAGTGTATGGCTATTATAAAGATGGCCAATCGATTAAATTACAAGAGGATAACTTGAAAGTTACCGAAAAAGAATATCGAAATATTCAAGAAAAATACAATGAAGGACTTTCCGCCAAAGGAGATGTTCTTCGAGCGAAAAAAGGGTTAAGAGAAGCGGAGTTAGCAGTGAAATCAGCAAAATTAAAACTGGACGAAACGACTTTGCAACTAAACCAAAAAATAGGGAAAGAACTTAACGCAGAGCATAAAATACAAATTTTATCTGAATTTAGTTTGCTGAGTTCAACTGAATATGATGCTGAAATAATGGCAAAAGAGATGAAAGACAAACATCCTTCAATTGTTCTAATACGAAAGAAATTACAGGAATACAAAAATATTTTAAACAGAATTGACTCTCTTCCTAATTTGGATGAAGCAAAATACGTAAAACAACTAAATGGTTTTGAACAACAAATTTCAAATTTAACGAACAAAATGGATGATGCAAAAACTATAGCAAAAGAGGAAGAGTTAGATAAGTCGAAGAGTGGAGAAGAAAAAATAGAAATAGAAGCAGTTCATAAGAAGGTTTCTCAAGAATATAATAAGGCGCGAGATGAAGGATCCCTTTCGAAAGTTGAAGAAGAAAATTACTTGAAGAATATAAGTAGTTTTGAAAAGAAAATTAAAAATTTAACAGACAAAATGGATGAAGCGGATTCCGAAATACAAGAGGCAGTGGCAGCGCTAGGTTTATGGCAGAACGAGAGAGTAGAAGTAGAAACAGCCCATGAAGCGGTTTTAAAAGAATATAATAAATCGCTTGAAGAACAAAGAAAAGCTAAGCTGGAGCTCAAAGAGTATTATGCGAACGAAATTCAAAAAACGGAGATTGAACTCGTGAAACAAGAAAGAAGGTTAACTAGTAAAGTCACTCAGTTTGCTACTCAATTTGAAGTTTTACGCGGTCAGATAAAATTAGCGGAAGAAAAAGTAGAGGAAATCAATACCTTATATGATCAGCAAAAGGAATTGTATGACTTTGGAGAAATTATTTTCTTGGACGTACAAAAATCACAACAGTCAGGACTTGCTGATCAGATGGAGTTAGCTAATTATCAACTCGATTATCAAATTTTAAAAGAAGAATTCATCTTATTTAAAAACGGCTATATAATGTAGGATTTTAATTTTTACTAAGTTACTTTAGCGTATTAACTGATGCTATGAAATGCGTTTACTATTGTTTTGGTGGAGGGCTGTCTCTTAGTCGATTTTCCGACGATGAGGTAGCCCTTTACCTATGTACAAAAAATAGTTCAAGGATACCTATTGTGTTTAATTGAAAGTATGTTATTATAAAAATACTTGTTAATGCATAAACATTCAATCGTGTGCTGAAAGGGGATTTTTATTATGACGAAGAAAAAAGTAGTATTGGCTTATTCAGGAGGACTAGATACATCGGTAGCAGTGCAGTGGTTGACAGACCAAGGATATGCGGTTATCGCTTGTTGTTTGGATGTCGGCGAAGGCAAAGATCTGAAGTTCATCCAAGAAAAAGCGTTGCAGGTTGGTGCCGTAAACAGTTATGTTATTGATGCGAAAGAAGAATTTGCCCAGGAGTATGCTTTATTGGCCCTTCAAGCGAGAACCTATTATGAAGATAAATACCCCCTTGTTTCAGCATTATCGCGTCCGCTCATTTCAAAAAAATTGGTTGAAGTAGCCCATAAAGAAAATGCAACAGCCGTTGCGCATGGTTGCACAGGAAAAGGGAACGATCAAGTACGTTTCGAAGTGGCCATCAAGGCCCTTGACCCAACATTGGAAGTTATCGCACCTGTCCGTGAGTGGAGCTGGTCGCGTGAAGAGGAAATAGAATATGCGAGAGAGAAAAATATTCCGATTCCAATCGTTTTGGACAGTCCATATTCAATTGACCAGAATCTCTGGGGACGAAGCAACGAGTGTGGAATTTTGGAAGATCCATGGGCAGCGCCTCCAGAAGATGCATTTGGCCTGACTATTGCAATCGAGGATGCGCCAGATACGCCGGAAATCATTGAAATTGACTTCGAAAAAGGGGTTCCTATTAGTATTAGTGGAGAAAAGTATCCACTTAGTGAACTGATCTTGAAGTTGAATGAACTCGCTGGAAAACATGGCGTTGGAAGAATCGACCATGTAGAAAATCGACTTGTTGGCATTAAGTCGCGTGAAGTATATGAATGTCCAGGGGCTGTTACCTTATTGAAAGCTCATAAGGAACTGGAAGACATTACCCTTGTCAAAGAGCTCGCTCATTTTAAGCCGTTCATTTCCAAGAAATTGAGTGAACTGATTTATGACGGGCTATGGTTCTCGCCGCTTAAAGATGCGCTAGAAGCTTTCATTAAGGAAACGCAACAGTATGTTAACGGAACGGTCCGTGTAAAATTATTCAAAGGGCATGCTATTGTAGAGGGACGTAAATCGACAAATTCACTTTATGATGAAAAACTTGCGACATATACATCCGATGATGAATTCGATCAATCGGCAGCTGTCGGTTTCATTAAACTATGGGGCTTGCCGACAGAAGTGCATAGCATGGTCAATAACAAACAGGCAGTGAAGAATTGATAGTTTACTAATCCAAGAACCTTTCACTCATACGGGTGGAAGGTTCTTCTGAATTGTATTAGTCGTTATCTTACATTAACGGACTGGCCGACGAAAGTCGCTATGATAGAAGAAGAGAGTCTACATGTGTGACTTCGTGTCGCAAGACTGTAATACTAGCTTTCTGATTGCCTTGGCAACGTCCTGTACGAATAATTAGTGGGAATAAGAGCCACTCTCTGATTGAAGTTTCACTTTGCTAATAAAAAATTAACAATTTAAACTAATTAACAAAGGCGCATTTTTCCTGTAGTATGTAGTAAAATCACAAGTGTGGCAGAGAGTAGTAGTTCTCAGAGATTTTTAAAGGGGGAAATAAAAATGGAAAATGAAGTAGGCAAGAAAAAGTCACCAAAGTTGATAATTGCTTTAGTTGTAACAGCATTGGTATTACTCGGTGGAAGTGCATCGGCATTCTTTATTCTCAATAAATCACCGAAAATCGAGTATTTGATGGCAGAAGTGAATACAATCAAACAAATAGGTGAACTTTTCGAAGATCGCTATAAAAATGAAATGCAATGGATGGAAACGCAAAAGAAAAAACCAGTCGAATCAACATTCGATCTCTCGGCAGAATGGAATGACCCAGACATCGACTACGACATGGAGGAAGTCCAAGGTATCATTAATAGTGTTACGCTTTCCATGAGGAATGTATTTGACCCCGTGAAAAAAGAAACTGAATTTGAAATGGCCGGCGAACTTGGAAGCACAGAAGTCAAATTTGGTAAGGTATTTATAACGCCAGAAAAGCTATTAGTAGCATTGCCTTTCATGGATGATCTGATTCGATTCGATGATGATGATTTCGGAAGATTGATGAAAGAACAGGATGTGGATTACGAAGGAAACGAAAAACTCGGACTCTCCCAGCTGTTTGAAGACTCTTTTTCAACGACAGAAGAACTTAATAAACATATCGAAAAAGAATATTTGACGTATTTCTTTAAAGAACTTCCTGAAACAGCGTTTACAAGTGTAAAAGAAGACATCGAAGTGTTTGATAAAAAGATTAATGCCAAGAAAATAGCGATGAATCTTTCCGAAAAAGAAGTCAAAACATTGATGAAAAATATCTTCAAAAAAGTGAAGGAAGATAAGAAGCTGAAAAAAATGTTGGAAGAACAACTGTCGATAGCTTCATTCGGAAGTGAAATCTCACCAAGTGAATTAACGGAACTATTCGAAGTATATGATGAAGGACTTGATGAAGCGATAAAAGGAATAGACTCGTTGTCAATTCCTAACGGTATCCAATCAACGATTTGGCAGCATTCAAACAAAATCGTGAAACGTGATTTTGCTATGGAGATTGGCGAATTTGAGGGCGAAGAAGCAACAATTAAAGTCAGCGGAACTCAACTGCTTGAAAAGAATGAACAAAAGTGGAAGTATACGATTGCAGTCATAGATGCCGACTCAGATGAAGAAGAAGTTGTCAAATTCGTGGGTGATTTAAAATGGAAAGACCAAAAAGCAGAAGACTCGATTACAATATCCGCGGATAGTGTCAAACTTCTCTATAAAGGAAAAGAAAAATTGGATGGGAAAAAACGTACTTTTACGCGCTCATTGAGTCTTGCTGATGGAGATACGTCTCCTAAACTAGTGTGGAGTGGGAGTGCTACACATGAAAGTGATTCGATGAAAGCAAATCACGCATTTACCGTAACTGAACAAGGTATGGAAGAAGACATGTATAATCTTAATGTGAAACAACAAGGAAAAGTCGTTAAAAAAGTAGATATGCCAGTTGAATCGGATGATACGGTTAAGTTGAAAGATATGAATATGACTGAAATTGAAAGTTACATTGAAGATGATCTTGGACCTAAATTCCTAGGATGGTTTATGGAATTGATGGGAGATGTGGAAAGTGAGATTTACAATTAAGAAGGTTGGATGTGAGTAATTTGCAATCCATAAGAACAATAATATTTTTTTTCAATCAATATAATAAGCAGGTGAAGAAGAAGTGGGCGACACTTCTTCTTCTTTTTCTATTCCCAATTTGTTTGATTGGTTTGTTGTTGGGCCTTATTGCTGGACTTATCATGCCGCCAGAAAACACGCTTATTCGAGTAATTCTGGTTGATGAAGATGGAACGAAAGAATCCATGTTGTTCACTAGGTTGCTGGAAGAAACAGCTACAGACAATCAATTCATCCAAATTGTTTCAATGACAAAAGAACATGCAGAAAGGTTAATGGAACAAAATGAGGTCAGTGCGTATTTTTCATTTCCGGAAGGATTTACTGCGGATCTCTATGAAGGGGAGTCTGTCACAATTCCGATTGTCGGAAACCCATCTAAGCCAACAGAAAGTCAAGTAATCAAGCAATTAGTAGACAGTATGGCACGCTTACTTGCGACTGCTCAGGCAAATATACTAACAATTAATGATTATGCCAAAAAGCTGGATATGTCGAAAAGTGAACGCGAGGAAATGTTGTTGCAGCAGTTTATGGATTTCACACTGTACACTTTGGGGAAGAATAAGTTGCTTGATGAAGAAGTCATTGCCAACGTTGCAACGTCCTCACCGAAACATTATTACATATTGGCAGGCTGGTTTACGTTACTATCGATTTGGTTGTTAGCTTTTTATATGGTAGTTGGAAAGGAAGAACATGCCGCGATGCTTGTTCGTATGAAGTTGTTTGGTGTAACAATCTGGCAGCGTATTTTCGCACGTATTCTTGTGTCGTTGAGTGGAAGCCTTCTATTTGCGGCAGTGATGTTCTATGTTATCGAACAGTTCATTCAGTATGACTTATATGTAGTGGATTATTTACGTTTTGGGCTGTTTGCATTTCTTTATGGATTGCTATTTTTGATTGGTGTTGCCGTGATTGATGTCTGGATTTCATCGCGAAAAATTGTGTTGCTGCTGCAAAGTCTATTTACTTTCTTCCTGCTATTCATAAGTGGAGCGGTCATTCCAACATTGTATTTCCCACAAGCGGTTCAAGGTGTTTTGCCGTTTGTTTTTTCCTATGAAACGATGAACTGGCTAATTGACATTGTACTGGAAGAGCGGAATTATGCAGACTTCACAAAAATGATGGTTTCTACCGGCATCGGTCTTGTCCTCTTGCGGCTATCCACGATTGCGAAAGAGAGGTGGTCAAGGTGAGATGGATGGTACTGACCCGATTCAGAAATGAATGGAAAAGCATTGTTTGTTGGTTACTTTTGCCGATTGTCATGACACTGTTGGTGATGAAGAGTGTTGGAGTGTGGCAAGAGGAAACAAAAGTGCCGATTGCGCTTGTCGTGCAGGAAGAGACCCAATTAGCCAAGCAGCTTGTGGATGAGATTGTGAACACGGAACTTCTCCATGTTCATTTCATGGTGTTGGATGAAGCGCTGCATAAACTGGAACAGCATGAGCTTGACAGTGTATTTGTCATTCGGGAAGGCTATGAGGAGAGTGTCCTATCGAATCGGCGCAACCAACTTATTGAAGCTTATTCATCCAACCAATCGTTCGCCTATCAAGCTGTCGTGGAAACGATTACTTCTTTGGCACAACAAGATGTGGCCCGTTCAAAAGCGTCTTTTGTTATCAAACAGTTATTCGTCGACTATGGAAGGGAAAGCGAATGGGATTACGGTGAAATTATTGGAAAAAGTCATGAACGTCAACAAAACGAAGCATTACTTCGGACAAGTTTCTCTTATTATGATAAAGAGGAGACGTCAAATGACTCAACTGCTCCATTACTACAAGTATGGGGTGTCTGGACACTCTTTGCGATGATTACGACATTCTTTCTGTTCGATTGGATGCTGAAAGAAAATCGACCTTCTATGCGCCCACGCTGGCTGTTCACGGCGATTTCCTTTAGAAGATATGCACTCGGCATGCTATTGTTCTATACAGCTATCTTATTTTCAGTAGATGTACTGACGGCATTTATCTTTTTGGCTCTATTCGATGAGGCGGTAACGATACGAATTCTTCTGTCGTTATACGCTTTCCGTTTGACGGTGAATGTCCTTGCTTTTTTACTAGCGAGCGTATACCGCCAATTGTTCATGTACTATGTGAGCGGCATCGCGATCGCATTGTTTTTGATTGTTATCGGTGGGGCGATACTTCCCCTTGATGGGCTTATGCGAAAATGGCCATGGATTGAATTGCTTAGTCCTGTACAATCGTTATTGACCGGGTCTATTCCAATCGGCTGGCTTATTGCATTATCCACATTGCTTGTCCTTTGGATGTGGAAAGGAGGGAAGACAATTGCTTGAAGTGGAAGGCTTGCAAAAAAGGTATAAACAGAAAACAGTTTTGGAAAATTGTTCATTGCAAATGAAACAAGGGGAGATTGTCGGCTTAGTCGGAGAAAACGGTGCAGGGAAATCGACGATGCTTCAATTGTTGGCGACGATTATGCAGCCGACAAAAGGTGAAATCCGGTTGGACGGACTCTCTTATAAAGAGAGTGTTAAAGAGGTTCGTCGGAAAATCGGTTACGTTCCCCAGGATATTTCGATTTGGGAAGAATTCACGGTGGAGCAGAACATGCTGTTTTTTGAGAGACTATCATGGAAAAAACGTACACAAGAAGAGTGCCGACAATTATGCATAGATATGCAATTGACCCATTGGAAAGAGGGCGTTCAGTCACTATCGGGCGGCATGAAACGGAAGTTGAATTTGGCGATCAGTCTTCTCCACGATCCGATTTTACTGTTGTTGGATGAGCCGACAGTCGGCATCGATCTCAAGTCTAAAACGGAAATCGGAACGTATTTGCATAGCTTGGCTAAAAATAAGGGGAAAATGATCATGTACACTTCACATGATATGGACGAAATCACAAATGTGTGTGACCGCGTCTATTCAATTGGAAAAGATTCATTCTATATGGATTTATTGCAGGAGAAGGGAATTCCTGTAGAGCAGCTGCGCTGAATACTATCTACTATCAAGTAAGCCATGTTATTCTAGAGTCAATAGACAAAGCACAGTGAAACGAGTGAATGAGTTGAAAAAATCTATGAAATGGATACTTGTATTGATAATCATAACAGTGATAATCGGATTCGTTTTCTGGGTGCAGGCGGGAAAATGGATGGCTGATGGATTGGATGCTAAGGCGGATGGAACGAATGAGTATGCGATTGTTCTTGGCGCCAAAGTGAGAATAGATGGGCCATCCCTTTCTTTACGTTATCGACTAGAGTCCGCATTGGAGTACGCGAACGACTATCCCGATGTGAAACTAATCTTATCTGGAGGGCAAGGGCCGGATGAGCATATGAGCGAAGCAGAAGCTATGCGAATTTATCTCGTAGAGAATGGCATTGAGGAAGAGCGATTGCTGCTTGAATCGGAGTCGACTTCCACGTATGAAAATATGGTTAATTCGAAAAATTTACTGCCGTCGACTATTCAATCTGTCACAATTATTACAAGCGACTTCCACGTAGCGCGTGCAAGGATGATAGCGAGGAGTCTTAATCTCCAAACAGATGCGGTGGGAGCTAAAACGCCGGAAGTGGTCAAGGTGCAATCGAATGTGAGGGAACGGATAGCGCTTATAAAAACATATATCGTAGGGAAATAAAACACGCATCCGCCAAGACAGTGGCGGATGCGTGTTTTATTGTTTATTAGAGTTTGTCAATCAAATGGAAAGATGGGCTTCCTTTATCAAATGTAGCGATATATTTGAACCCGATGGAATCCAGCAATTGGAGTGAGCTATTAAAATCATATGCGATTTCGGCCGGTCTATGAGCGTCGGAACCGAGTGTGATGATTTCACCGCCACATTGTTTATAAAGTTTCAAAATAGCATCATTTGGTAGACCGCTCGTTAAACCGTAACGTACACCCGATGTATTCAACTCAATTCCTTTGCCTTCCGGAATAATGATGCTGAATATTTCTCGCAATTCATCATGAAAATCGTTGTTGACCTGTTCCTTGGCATAGCGTGTTATAAGATTGATATGGCCAAGTATGTTGTACTGCTTGTAATTTTTCACACAATACAGCAATTCGTCATAATAAGTTTTATACGCCTCGTCAACAGTCTTGCCAATGAAAATATCGCCGTAATGCAATCCCTTCTTCTCAACGGTATGCATCGAGCAGATGACGAAATCGAACGCCTCATTGGCCATCAGCTCGCCGTATTGCTGTAATAGATGAGGCTGGACACCGATTTCCACTCCTTTTTTAATGATGATTTGCTCGTTGTATTTCTCCTGCATCTCCTTCAATTTGTCTGCATACTGCCTTTTATCGAAATCAAAAACAATTGTGTCATCGGGATAATCATAATCGATGTGCTCAGTGAAACAAATCTCGATAAGCCTCTTTTTAATCGATTCTCGAATCATCTCTTCCATTGAAGTCATACAATCTGCCGAAAAAGAACTATGCATATGATAATCAAACATAAAAAACATCTCCTTTAGTGTTGACATTTGTCACTTCTAGATTTATAGTACTATATAACTTTAGTCTAGTAAAGCGATGAAGTGAAATGTGGAAGGTGGAAGATTATAACGTGTATGAAGAGATGCTGTTAAACGATTATGAAAATGATGAACAAATTATTGAGACAATCAGCAAGCGTTTTACAACCTATGGCTATAAACGGATAAAAACATCCGCCTTTGAACACTATGATTTATATTCTAAAGTAAAGAGCGCTATCAATCAAAACGAAATGATCAAAGTGATTGATTCTACAGGAGAAGTATTGGTTTTACGCCCAGATGTCACAATTCCGGTTACGCAGCAACTGGCACAACGTACTGGGAAGCTTTCCAGTGAACTCCGCTATTATTACGTGCAAGAAGTGTTTCGCCAGCCCTTTGAACGCAGTGAAAAAATTGCGAGTACGCAAGCGGGTATTGAATATTTTTGCGAAAGTTCTCCAGAGGCGGATGCAGAAGTAATCGCACTTGCTTGCCATACGATGAAAGACTTAGGATTCAATGATATTAAAATCGAAATAGGACACGCGGCATTTTTTAATGAACTCGTTCAAGACCTTCCGATAACTTCACAACAAGTGGGTCAATTGAAGACGCTTATTCAAGCAAAGAATATCGTGGAAATTGGACCGTTCCTAGAAAATTTTCAAATTGCCAATGAAGTCAAACAGGCAATTGAACAAATTCCATTTTTATATGGCAATCCTTCAGATGTCTATGACAGAGCGAATGGCAATGCATTGACGAAGAAAATGCAGGACACGCTTGACTATATAATGGACGTTTATCGTATCTTAAAAATGTATGGTTTGGAACAGTATATTGTCATCGATTTAGGGTTAATTAATCATATGGATTATTATTCGGATGTTATTTTTCAAGGCTATGTCGGGCGTTTTGGCAAACCGGTGTTAATGGGCGGGCGCTATGATCAGTTAGGGAATGAATTCGGTGCGACGCTTCCAGCGATTGGTTTTGCTTGCGAAATCGAATCGTTAGCCAAGGCTTCTGAAAAATCAAAACGCCCTTCTACCACGATTGATGTGAAAATCGTTTATGAGGATGTTCAAGTAGGGCAGGCCATCCAGATTGCCAATGAATTGCGGGGGCGGGATTATCGGGTTCTGTCATTCCCGAAAAGGAAAGAACAGTCTGACTATCAGCAAAGCGATTATGTGATTCAGTTAACAGAAACGGACAGTTCCCTTCATTATAATGAGGAACTAATTTCATTTTCGAGTATGAAGGAATTACTAGATTTACTTGCAAGCGTGAAAGGGGCTTTATAAATGGACTACATAACAGTCGCTATGGCAAAAGGGCGTACGGCGGATCGGGCATTGGTATTGCTTGAAAAAGCAGGCATCCACTTTTCCGAGTTTCATGATGAAAGCAGAAAACTAGTCGTGTTCGATGACGAAAATTCGATTAAACTCATTTTTGTTAAAGCGGTTGATGTACCGACTTATGTGGAAAAAGGTGCGGCGGATATAGGGATTATAGGAAAAGATACGATTTTGGAAGATCCCCGAGATGTCTATGAACTCCTCGATTTGGGCATCGGAAAATGTAAGCTGGCTGTTGCCGGTTTTCCAGGAACACAAATTACGGGTTCACAATTCTTGACAGTCGCTTCAAAATACCCAAATGCGGCTAAAGATTATTTCGATAAAAAAGGAATCCGTACAGAGCTCATTAAATTGAATGGCTCAATCGAATTGGCCCCACTTATTGGCATGTCGGATGTCATCGTCGATATCGTGGAAACCGGTTCAACATTGAAAGAGAACGGATTGGTCGTGCTTGAAACGATTCGAGACATTAGTGCGAGACTAATCGTCAATAAAGCAAGCTATGCAACGAAAACAGCACGGATTCAACAGTTCATAGCTGATTTGAAAGTGGCATTGGAGGTTCATTCATGAAAATTAGTACGGTGAAGGAATTTACTGATGAAAAAGAACAGAGGAATCGACCGCAGCAAAATGATGTTGATTTGGATAAAGTAGTTCTGGAAATTATTAGACGAGTTCGTGAAAGAGGGGACGAAGCAGTACGTGATTATACTGAGAAATTTGATGGTTTTCGATTAGCCGACTTAATCGTTTCACCAGAGGAATTCGCGGAAGCACGGTCGCTGATTACCGATGAATTCTATGCGGCAATCTGTAAGGCGAAGCACAACATCACTGCTTATCACGAAGTGCAAAAAGAGCGTTCCTGGTTTATCAATCAAGACAAAGGCGTCATGCTTGGCCAGAAAGTGACACCACTCGACAGTGTAGGCATCTATGTGCCAGGAGGGAAGGCGGCATACCCTTCTACGGTGCTGATGAATGCCATTCCAGCTACAATCGCTGGAGTCAGGCGAATCGCGATGGTGACACCGGCGCAAGCGAATGGCAAAGTGAATCCCCATGTACTTGTGGCGGCTGAAGAAGCTGGTGTCGATATCGTTTATAAGATTGGCGGCGCGCAGGCGATTGCAGCGCTCGCGTACGGAACAGAAACTGTACAAAAAGTCGTGAAGATTACGGGTCCTGGAAATGCGTATGTGGCACGTGCAAAAAAATGGGTGTTCGGTGATGTTGCGATTGATATGATTGCGGGTCCAAGTGAAATCTGTGTTGTAGCGGATGAAACAGCTAAACCAGCATTTGTTGCCGCTGATTTATTATCGCAGGCGGAGCATGATGAACGGGCATCAGCGATTTGTGTAACGACAAGCCGTGAATTTGCAGAGGCATTATCAAAAGAAGTGCACGCACAAATGGAACAGCTGGATCGGAAGGGCATCGTTGAAACATCAATTACGGATAATGGACGTATTATTGTCGTTGATTCGCTAGAAGAAGCCTTTCAATTCGTCAATGAATTAGCGCCGGAGCATTTGCAGCTTATGATAGAAAATCCTATGGAGCAGCTACCATTCATTCGTAATGCAGGAGCGATTTTCTTAGGTAATTATTCTCCAGAAGCATTAGGCGATTATATTGCTGGTCCTAATCATACGTTACCGACGAACGGAACAGCGGCATTTTCTTCGCCACTCGGGGTCTATGATTTTATGAAAAAGTCAAGCGTTATCCATTATTCAAGGCAGGCATTACAAGACGTATCAGATGACATCATTACCATTGCAGATGCGGAAGGATTAACCGCACATGCGAATTCAATAAAGGTCAGAAAGGCGGATGAAAATGCGTAGCAAATCAATTACTAGGCAGACAGCAGAGACATCAATAGAACTGGATTTCTCAATCGATGGAAGTGGTAAAACAGCAATCTCTACAGGTGTCGGTTTTCTCGATCATATGTTGACGTTATTCACGAAGCATGGTCGATTCGATTTGACGGTGAAATGTGATGGGGATATCGAGGTGGACCAACATCATACGGTTGAAGATATAGGAATCGTCCTTGGACAGGCTTTCAATGCAAGCATCGGGACGAAAGAGGGAATCGAGCGCTATGCAATGGTGTCAACACCGATGGATGAAGCATTATCAACCGTTTCACTCGACATTAGCGGGCGCCCATTTTTGGTGTATAACGTGGAGGGATTGAAGGATAAGGTTGGCAATTTTGACACGGAATTAGTTGAGGAGTTTTTCCATGCATTCGTCAGTCATTCAAAAGTGACGTTGCATCTCAATTTGAATTATGGGAAAAACAGTCACCATATCATTGAATCGATTTTCAAAGGATTCGGTCGCGCGCTGCGTGTTGCTAGTGCTATCAATCCTGATGTGAAGGGGATTCCATCAACAAAGGGCATGCTATAAAGAGGAGGAGCTATAATGATTTTATTTCCAGCAATCGATATCCGTGGCGGAAAATGCGTCCGTCTTATTCAAGGAGATTATAATCAAGAAATTATTTACAATGATTCACCAACTGCAATGGCGAAAGAATGGGAAAAGCAAGGAGCCGAGTACATTCACGTCGTCGATTTAGATGGTGCGAAGACAGGTAATTCATTGAATCGTGATGCGATTGAACAGATTGCGAAAACTGTGTCGATTCCAGTGCAAGTCGGAGGTGGAATCCGTTCGATGATTCGTGTCGATTCACATATTGCGAGTGGGGTCAGTCGTGTCATTATAGGGACTGCCGCCATTGTGGACAAACAATTTCTGAATGATGCCGTCGAGAAATACGGTGATAAAATCGCAGTTTCAATCGATGCGCGGAACGGTTTCGTTGCAACAGATGGATGGACGGAAATGAGTGAAGTGAAAGCTGTTGACCTACTTGCTGAGTTAGCTGCAATCGGTGTTAAAACGGTTATTTATACGGACATTGCCAAAGACGGCATGTTGCAAGGGCCCAATCTTCATGAACTAGAAATGATGAATGACGCTTCTTCCATCGCCATCATCGCTTCAGGCGGTGTATCTACCGAGGAAGACATTGCGGAGCTAAGAAAACTCGATATGTACGGAGCGATTATTGGAAAAGCATTGTATGAAGGAAAATTATCTTTAGAAAAAATAATGGAGGCGACAATATGACGATTAAAAAAATTATTCCATGCCTAGATGTTGATAATCGGAAAGTTGTAAAAGGGAAAAAGTTTTTGGATGTTCAAGAAGTTGCAGATCCGCTTACATTGGCTAAAAAGTATGTTGCAGATGGTGCAGATGAGCTTGTTTTTTATGATATTTCTGCTTCTACAAAGAATCGTGCTATGTTTCTTGACTTGATTGAAGAGATTGCGAAAGAAGTACCAGTTCCATTCATCGTCGGTGGTGGTATTCGCACAATCGAGGATATTGAAAAGATTTTTAGCATTGGTGGCAACAAAGTGTCCATCAATAGTGCGGCATTAACGAATCCATCCTTAATTGAAGAGGCGGCAAAGAAATTCGGTTCTGAACGCATTATGCTTTCAATGGATGTGAGTGAAGTGGGTCCCTCTAAATGGTCGGTCTTTGCAAATGGGGGCATGGAAGATACGGGGATTGATGCAATTGAATGGGCGAAAAAAGGTGAACAACTCGGCGCGGGTGAACTTGTCGTCAATTGTATCGATGAGGATGGCGTAAGAGATGGCTATAATCTCGCGTTGAATAAAGCCATGGCTGATGCAGTCAGCATTCCGATTATAGCAAGTGGCGGGGCAGGAACACCTGAACATTTCCGCGATGTGTTGACGGAAGGAAAAGCGTCCGCCGCTCTCGCAGCTTCCGTATTCCATTACGAGGAAATCAATATCCGTGAATTGAAAAACTATTTGGCTGAACAAAATATACCGGTTAGGAATGACTGATGATGACACTTGACATGGATACCCTTTCTTATGATAGCAACGGACTCATCCCGGCAATTGTCCAAGATAATCGGACAGGGGAAGTGTTGATGCTTGCCTATATGAATAAAGAAGCGTTACAAAAGACGATTGCAACAAAAGAGACATGGTTTTACAGTAGATCGAGAAAAGAACTTTGGAATAAAGGAGCAACTTCCGGCAATCGGCAGGTCGTTAAGCGTGTGTCCTTGGATTGTGATCAGGATACAGTTTTAGTGCAAGTTGAGCCACTGGGCCCCGCTTGCCATACGGGTGAAAAAACATGCTTCTTTACGACCGCTTTCGAAGAAGAACCATCGATTCGCGAAGTGATCCATGAAGTCGCGGATGAAATTAAAGAGCGTCGCGAAAATCCAGTGGAGGGTTCGTATACAGCGTATTTATTCCGCGAGGGAATCGATAAAATCCTGAAAAAAGTCGGTGAAGAGACGACGGAAGTAGTAATTGGTGCGAAAAACGATGATAAAGAAGAGGTAACGAGCGAACTTGCGGACTTGACGTATCACACACTTGTCTTGATGGAATTATTGGGAGTGCGTATCGACGATGTGAAAAAGGTATTGCGCAATCGGCGTCCGAAAAGCGAAGTGTTAAAAGATGAGTAAATACTGGAGTAGCATGGTAAAGCGAACGGAACCATATGTTCCTGGAGAACAAGTTGAACAACTCGATATCGTGAAGTTGAATACCAATGAAAACCCGTATCCGCCAAGTCCGAAAGTAAAGGACGCAATTAGCGTGGAGATGGAACGTAGCCTTCAATTATACCCTTCCCCGACAGCCGACGAATTGCGTCAAACAATTGGCAATATTTATGGACTGACGGCGGATGAAGTGTTCGTTGGCAACGGATCGGACGAAGTACTAGCGTTTTCGTTCATGGCATTTTTTGAGCCAGGCAAGGTGATTCGCTTTCCAAGCGTTTCGTATAGCTTCTATCCGGTTTATTCAAAGCTGTTTGCTATCACGTATGAAGAAGTTGCGTTGAATGACGACTTCACATTAAGGGTTGGAGAATACTTTCAATCTGAAGGTGGCGTCATTTTACCGAATCCAAATGCGCCGACGAGCTTGTATGCTAAACTGGATTCAATTGAATTGATTGTGAAAAACAACCCGGATCAAGTTGTTATTATCGATGAAGCTTATATCGATTTTGCGTCGGAATCAGCAGTTAAACTCATTCAGAAATATGACAATCTACTGGTTATCCAGACAACTTCAAAATCTCGTTCTTTAGCTGGTTTACGGGTCGGTTACGCGATGGGCAACCGTTCATTGATTGAGGCATTGGTTCGTATTAAGGACTCTTTCAACTCGTATACACTTGACAGGCTTGCCTTAGCCGGTGCAAAAGCGGCGTTTGAAGATGAAGTGTATTTTAAGGAGTCTACAGGGAAAATCATCGCTACACGCGAAAAAACGATGGGAATATTGAAAGGCCTAGGCTTCAATGTCCTCCCTTCACAAGCGAACTTCGTTTTCGTAACGCACGCAACTGTTGCTGCAGAAACACTCTATTTGCAACTAAAAGAAGAAGGCATTCTCGTCAGGCATTTCAATAAGCCATTTATTGAAAACTATTTACGCATTACCATCGGGACGGAAGAGCAGATGGCGCGATTAGTTGAGAAGTTGAAAAAACTCGTCTGAAAATGAAACAACTGTAACTTCTTCTTTCGGGGGGAGTTACAGTTGTTTTCGTGAGCACAGAAAACTGATATACTTATGAAAAGAGTATTTTTTTCCGGGGAGGTTGGCATTTCTTATGAGGGGTTCTAAATATATTGATCTTGGATTAATCATTTTTATGAGTTATTTTGCGTTTACTCGTTTTTCAAATGGGCAAAATGGTTTAGGGATCATGTTTACGGTATTGGCGTTGATGAACGTATTAACATTTGTTATGAAAAGTAAGCAAGGCAAAGAACAAACGGAAACAAAGTGAGAAATTGAGTGAAAAGCAAAGCAAGATACCTCGGCGAAGGTCGTGGGGTCTTGTTTTTTTGAAATGGGGATAAATGGACTTCGGTGACGATTAAAAAAGTTGTTCCATTTTATGATTTCCTGTAGTATAATGTGTGAATTGCATTTTTTGAAATGAGGATATCAAATGAAGAACTCGATATACGGTTTGACAATCGAACAACTGACAGAATGGTTACTCGCACAAGGACAGAAAAAATTCCGCGCGGCACAAATTTGGGACTGGCTTTATAAAAAACGAGTCATGAGTTTTGCTGACATGAAAAATATTAATCAACAATGCATTGACTTGCTGGAAGCAAATTTTGTTATGCGAACGTTGGAGCAGACTGTTAAGCAGGAGTCAGAAGACGGCACAATCAAGTTCCTCTTTAAAATGCAGGATGGTAACTTGATTGAAACAGTATTGATGAAATTTCCTTATGGCCAATCGGTTTGCGTAACGACACAAGTCGGCTGTAACATCGGCTGTAGTTTTTGTGCGAGTGGATTGTTGAAAAAGAGCCGTGATTTGACTGCTGGAGAGATTGTAGAGCAAATCATGGAAGTGCAACATCACCTTGACGCAAAAGCGGAGGATGAGCGCGTAAGCCATATCGTGGTTATGGGAATCGGCGAACCATTCGACAATTATTTGAATTTGATGGATTTTCTTCGTGTCGTCAATGACCAAAAAGGACTTTCCATCGGTGCCCGTCATATTACCGTTTCAACAAGTGGTAATCCGCAACGAATTAAGGACTTTGCAGAAGAAAATATCCAAATCAACTTAGCTGTATCTCTGCATGCGCCAAATAATGAGCTTCGTACCCGTGTCATGAAAATTAACAAAGCATTCCCAATCGAAAAATTGATGGATTCTATCGATTATTATTTGGAAACGACAAACCGCAGAATTACGTTTGAATATATAATGTTGCAAGATGTAAACGATCATGTCGCGGAAGCGCAACAATTAGCGAAACTGCTTGCAGACAAACGCCATCTGTCATATGTCAACTTGATTCCCTACAATCCGGTTGACGAACATGATCAATATCGTCGTAGTACACCTGAAGCGATTAAAGCTTTTTATGAAACACTCAAGAAAAAAGGCATCAATTGCGGCGTGCGTCTTGAGCACGGAACAGACATCGATGCAGCATGTGGCCAGTTGAGAAGTAAGCAGATTAAGAAAGATAAAACTATATAATTAAGGTCAACTAAGGGCATATATATTTAATACAAGTAAACCCATATCAAAGTGATATGGGTTTACTTGAGACGGCCAATAAGAAAATTATGCCCATAATAGGAAGCTTCTATAACTTAAATTCTAATATCTATACGCTCATTTGGTACTATCTTGTTTTCGTGCTTTGTAGCATTATATGTACTATCAAAGATCTTATTAAATTCATTTTTCTTGTCCATTTCTGCCGGTGTCATGGTAAAAGTCCAACCTCCAAGTCCTTGATTAGACGATAATACAATATTTCCACCTACACTAACATCATAATCATAACCACCTCTTGAATTAGAAATTGGTGTAATAGAACCACCAGAAGAGAGAGGATATGGCTTACCGTTTTTTAGATGACTGACAATGCCATCTTTTTCATTTAAATAATCAAGTAAGGTCTTTTCACCTTCGCTATATTCTTTATTTTGCTTTTGACTTCCTATCGTTTGAACGGCTTCTTTATATAAAGTTTTTCTATCCGGTGAAACAGAAGAAAGATATTGTGCAGATAACTTTGCTTCTAGATGATTTACATTTGCAAAGTCTTCATCTGTTACAGCTTCGGCACGCATTGCGGCAAGATCTTTGATTTGTTTAATTAATTCATCTTTTGATGGTGTTTGCATACCTTTATGAGGAATTATTTCCCAATTTGGAGCTTTAATTGCACTAGAATTATTAAAGCTATTATACTGTATTTTATTTGAACCTGATATTGAAATACTCATATTAACCCCCTTAAAAATTAGTATATATGTTATACGCTGTGCTATAATCTTCCTATAACATATATCGACTGAAAGAATTAATAGTCAAGGGTATTTTAAAATTTAACTATATTATGTTAAATTAGGGATTTCACGTTTTTATCAAACTCAATATATTTCGAGTCTAAAATATCATTGTCAGCATTATGAAGCATATTCATGTAACGGATTCGGTTCAGAGATACAAACAATCAACTATATAAGTTGAACGAAAGATCAACGGCCCATTTATACTTGAATAGTTGAAACAAACGCGTCAAACAAGCATATGTAGAATCAACAAAAGGGTAAAACTTAAATTCAACTTATATAGCACATTAAATGGAGCCGCAAACATTATGTTTGCGGCTCCATTTTTTAGATGCTAAACAAGGTTTCAACATCTAAACGGGAAGTCTCATAGCATTTTTTTATGCAACTGAAGTAGCTGGTTAGTCCAATAAGATAATCTGAATTCTATTCGATTTTAAAGGTTACCTCGAAGGTTTCTTTTCATAAGTTCTGCAATTTTTTTATTATTCTCCTCTTGCGTGTTTTCCAGTTCATTAATCACTAATTCCTGTCTATCTATTCTATGGTTTTGGCTTAATTTTTCTACGCCTTCCATTCTGGTTATTTTTATTTTAAAACCTACGATTCCTCGGCTCATTCCCTCAATAAGAGTCGAATCTACTTCTTTTAATCGATAGGAACTGTCGGGTTTTTCGTATTTATTGACCATGGTAAGCAGAGAATTAAATAGTTCTCGTTCATCTTCCACAATTTCTAACTTTCCGTATACATGGACCGCTACATAATTCCATGTTGGCACTGCTTGATTTGTTTCATACCAGGAAGGAGAAATATAACAGTGTGGTCCATGAAAAATCGCTAGCATATTCTGGTTTTCTGCATCATTCCATTGCTTGTTCGGACGTGCAAAATGACCATATAATATCCCTTCTTTTTTATCCACTGTTAAAGGTAGATGCGTGGCAAATGGTTCTTTATTATGTTGAGAAATCAACGTAGCAAATCCGTTTTTTTCAATAATGTCATAGATGATATTTTCATCATCTATTTTAAAGTTCTTAGGTATAAACATATTTTTCCCACCTTTTCTAAAAGTACTTTTAAGTATAACTGACAGAGAAAGTTAAATGGTTTTTTTTGAAATAGAAACTTTTGCAATAACTATTCTATCCCTGCTAGTTGTTTTGTTATATACAGTCATGCTATTCACGATCACGTAGGGCCTTTATAGGGGAATGGAATAGCACCGCTGAATATAATGCCAATTGGAGATTTAATAGGTTGTCGATTAGGATATCCCTTATATCTCTTGATAGGTCACATTTATTGAATTAGCTATTTATTTTCATTTTTAATATGAAGAAGTCAATCGAATACTCGTTGACTTTTTTTGTTTTATGTTTTATGGTGTGTATATCGGTATGCACACCATAACTTATTAGGAGGAGAGTCGTTTGGGAAATTGGAAACAAGCATTGTCGTTAGCCAAATTTGAACTTCGCAATTCAAAAAAAGCACTTGTACTATTGGGGTTTTTATTGATTACATATGTGTTCTTTATCGTCTATTCAGTACCCATTTATTTTAAGACAGGTTTTGTCTTATTCGATTTATTTTTTCTAATGATTACTGGAATGGCGGCAATGTGGGCTAAACCGAAGGGATTTCAAATGAAAAAAGTAGAGAATAATTTAACGGTGACCCCTTACTTTGTCATGTTACACCAGTTGCCGATACCAAAAGAGATTCTTATTAAAAATCGATTTATCATTTACTATGCATACGCTGTTCCGCTCCATACGTTATTTCTTGCGTTAATCTACGTATTTTCAGAAACAATGAGAGCAGAGTTGACATTCCCACAATATATTGCTTTTTCACTTATATGGATTTCGTTTGGTATTTACTGGGGAACGATATATCCTGTGACTGAATTAGGTGAAGTCTCTGGCTCTAGCAACTTGAAAGCTTATCTATATTTGATTTTATATCTCGTCATAATTAGCGTTGGGATTACTTTATTACAAGTGTATACTGGATCTGGAATTATTTATTGGTCGATGAATATAGCGAAAAAGTGGCCGCTCCTGTCCTCGATTCTTTCTGTAGCAGCCGCTGGTTTAAGTACAATTCTTTGGTTACGCGCTGCAAATAAAAAGATAAAAAGAATCGATTATTCAATTTAGGCTAGAAGAAAGAAGGGGAGTGTGTGGAATGGAACTTCCGATTCAATTATCTAAGGATTCTCGAGAACCGATCTATTTTCAAATCGAAGAGCAGATCAAAGCATTGATTGCAAGTGGGCAATTAAGTGCGGGGACTTTACTTCCCTCAATCCGCTCCCTATCCAAGGACCTTGAAGTGAGCATCATAACAACGAGACGGGTCTATCAAAATTTAGAGCAACAGGGATTTGTTCGTTCAACGCAAGGAAAAGGATCATTCGTTGCTGAAATCGAGGAAGGATTGAAGCAAGAAGTGAAAGTGGCTACCGTTCGACTAGCATTTGAAACGGCAATCGAAACTGCTTTCCGTCATGATTATTCAACAAAACAAGTAGAGAAAATATTTTCGGATTTAATTAAGGACTATGAAGACAAAGGAAAGGGGCAGTAACGGTATGGATTATGCAGTCACAATGAGTAATGTACATAAAAAAGTCGACGAATTTCAATTAGAATCGATTGATTTGAAGATTGAAAAAGGAACGATATCCGCACTTATTGGGAAGAATGGATCTGGAAAAAGTACACTTTTAAAAATGGTCATAAATTTAATGAAAACAGATAGCGGAGACATTCGATTACTTGGGCAATTCGTCCTTGGAGATGACGAGTCGTGGAAAATGCATGTCGCCTATTTACCACAAAAACCACCGATGATTGTACCTTTTACAGGTTATGAAATGAAGAACTTAATTTCACAATGGTATCCAACATGGGATGAACCATTGTTTCGGAAAATTGTATCGTTATTTGGAATTGATTTATCAAGAAAATATAGTAAATTGTCACCGGGAGCACAGCAGCAACTGAATTTAGCGCTCGTTATTGCTAGAAATGCGCAGGTGCTCATTCTCGATGAACCGACCGCACATCTTGATATACCATCTAAGCAAATTTTGAATGATTTACTTGTTGAGTGGATGGAAAAGGAGGATAGAACAATCATCTTGGCAACACATCAAGTTGAGGAAATTCGGAAACTAGCGGACTACCTAGTTGTGCTGAAAGACGGACGTATCTTTGGACAGTTTGAAAAAGAAGAGCTTATTGAAATGTATAAACGATACTGGTTTTCACAACCACTCGATTTCCCAGCAGTTCCTGGTGAACAGGAAAGGGGAGAAGGCTCTCTGACGACGAACCTTCCAAACGAAGCAGAAGAGTATCTTCGTAACGAAAATATAGACTGGACAAATGTTCAAACGCTGGAGTTGAATGAAATACTAGCCATTCTGTTGGCGAAGTGAATGAAAGGGAGCGAAAAAAATGACAAATATACTTACTGTGAAAAATCTTGGCAAGTCTTTTAAATCGAAAAGGATTATAGAAAATATCTCATTTGAGGTTCGAAAAGGCGAAATTATGGCGATTTTAGGTCCGAATGGTGCTGGAAAGTCAACGACAATTCGTAACATTATGGGCATCATGTATCCAGATGAAGGAAGTATCGAGTTCAATGGTCATCCTGAAAATACGATTCCGCGTCAGAAGATTGGTTATTTGCCGGAAGAACGAGGGCTATACAAAAACGTCAAAGTGATGGATATGATTTTATATTTAGCAAATTTGAAAGATTACCCAGTGAAAAAGGCGAGAGAACGTGCACTTGCTTATTTGGCGAAGTTTGGACTAGAAGGTAAGGACAAAGTTTCAGTCGAGGAATTATCAAAAGGGATGGCACAAAAAGTTCAATTTATCGCTTCAATCATTCATGAACCAGACTTGCTTATTTTGGATGAGCCATTTTCCGGTTTGGATCCTGTTAGCCAGGAAACGTTTAAACGGGAAATCCGAGAATTAGCGAATAATGGAACGGCCATTCTTTTATCATCACATCAAATGAATGTCGTTGAGGAATTATGCGATCGACTGTTTATGATACAACGTGGTAAAAAAGTGATTTACGGTACGATGGAAGACGTGAAAAATGACTATGCGAACTTCAAATGTACAATCAAAGGCCAAAACGCCCCTGCTTTATTGGAAATGATTCCGGACGTACAACGGATTGAACAAAATGAAGACGTAACAGTGCTATATTTGACGCAAGATGTCAAGATTCCAACATGGATCCGGCAATTACCAGAAGAACTAACAATCCAAGAACTAGTGATCGACCGGATTTCACTTCATGAAATTTTCATCGACGTAGCTACGGACCAACATCAATTGCAAGAAGGAGGCGTACTCAATGCGTAATAGTTTAAAAGTAGCAAAGTGGGAAATTAACCGCAATATGAAGAATAAATCATTTATTATCTCTTTACTTAGCACACCAATTATTTTTTTGGCGTTTATGTTCGTTCCTATGTTATTCAATAGTTTTAGTGCTGACAAGAATGTGAACGTCTATATGCATGATGAATTGGGTGTTTGGGATGCAGTTAGTGAAGCTGTTAAAAACGATGAGCAATTAAATTGGACACTGATACAGTCGCAAGAGGACGAGTCAATAATGCTTGAAGGTCTACCTGAAATGGAGCAGAGCGTTTACATCGTTTTGACGGAAGAGGGATTAGCAAAAGGTCAGATGAACATGTATATGAGTGACGATATGGATAAGTCATTCGGTAATGAAGTTGGCATTTTAGACGAACTGCTCCGTCAGGTACAAATAGAAAGTATCGGATTGACAGATGTACAAAAAGCAACGATTGCACATCGGGTGGTAATCGTTCCGGTCTACGCTGGGGAAACGGGAGCAATCGAGAGTGAATTGAAAGGAACTGTTTTGGAAGCCGCTGACCCTATGAAAAGAATCGTTCCAGGTGTATTTGCGGGAATCATCCTCTTTTCAATTGTGATGACGGGCATGATGATTTTTCAATCAGCTTCACAAGAGAAAAAGGAAAAGGTTGCAGAAATCATATTATCCTCTTTGACACCAACGGAATTGATGCAAGGAAAAATTATAGGTTATTTTATCCTAGGCATAACACAAGTATTCGTATGGCTTGTTGTCGCATTTCCAGTTGTTTTATGGAAATTCGATTTTCCTATTGTGGAATACTTGTTTGTTCCCGAAACACTGCTTCTATTGTTCATCGCATTCTCTGGTTACCTGTTATTTGCGGCAATCTTTGTAGGAATCGGTGCGACAGTAGAGGATATGACCGCTACAAGTAATTTCCAAGGAATGGTCATGATGTTGCCGTTCTTGCCCCTTGTTTTTATTGGTCCAATACTTTCAGATCCAAGTGGCATGGTTGCGAAGGTGGGTTCATTCATACCGATTACAGCGCCGTCGATTTTACTCTTCCGGTTATCTGTTCTTGAGGAATGGCCATGGTTGGAAATTATTATCGCATTAGTTATTCTTGTTGTGAGCATTTGGATTTTCATGAAGCTTGCAGGGAAAATCTTTAAGATGGGTATACTAATGTATGGTAAAAACGCTACACCGAAAGAAATTTGGAAATGGATGTGGGCTTGAATAGAACAAAAGCGGGCAATTCCTTTCACATAGGAATTGCCCGCTTTGTCACTTGTTTTTACGAATAAAGATAATGATGAATTGTACAATGAAAGCAAGCCCTAATCCGAATGAAGTGATGATGAATAAATCCAAGATAGCCCTCAAGGAACCATCATTATTTCTAGCCATTAGCAAATTAAGAAAAAATGCTGTAAAAGCTAGAATTACTGCAATCATGAAAATTCGGAAAGCTATTTTCAATTCATAAAACAATAACAGCGCTGCCATAATTCCTACAATTAACCCGAAGACACCGAATGTTAAATAGTTTTTTACAATAAGTGTTTGACCTAGAATTGTACGTATACCAACTATAAGTAGAACGAAAGATGTCAATCCAGTGAAAAAACCAATCTTCCATAACTTGTTATCCATAACTTGCACCTACTTTCCTATTCTATAATACCGAATAGGAGCTACAATATGCCAATGAATGCATTGGATAATGGAAAAGGCGGAAAAATTGAAAAACCCCATCCGTCTGGATAGCGGAATGGGGGTTGTACATTTATCTTCTATAACTTGCTATTTTGAATTACTTTTTTGCGATTAGGATAAGCTTTCCCTGATCAAGCTCTTTTTCCGCATCTGCCGCTTCCTCCGAAGATAAGCCAACTGCCTCCATTTTGTTTCGTAATTCGTCGCCACGGGAACTGAACATATTTTTCAAACTATCAAGAAATCCTTGTTCTACCACGCCGACTTTTTCTGTATCGAGGGCATCAGTGATGTCATCGCTCCTTTTTTTGTCATGTGCGAATAGATAGATTTCATCATGGGAATAACCTTGTGTTACCAAGTTCTCGATTTCTTTTTTCGCTTGCACAGCATTTTCTACAGTTAGTTTAACTGTCATTAGTAATCCCTCCATTTTTTATGGCTCTTCCTCATATACCACATATAAATCGGTTTTAAACATAATGAAGAAGAAAGGGAAGGAGTGAATGACGATTAACGTAGTTCTTTATATGCCTTGATAAATTCAGCGGGATTGACATCAATTTCAAAAGTAAGGACACCTTGGTTTGTATGTAAATAAAATAATCCAGTACCGCCCGAAAAAGGACGATACGAAATGTCATGGATATGCTCTAACTGAAATGTTTGTTTGGTTGTTGAGATTACATCGGAAAATAGCTGAATCTGATGAATGGATCTATAAACTTTTTGTTCGTACCAATGAGCTATTCGTTCAACGGAAATATATGTGATGCTGGATATAATTGTTTTATCCGATTCATTCATTGTCATACCTCCGATAATCATTGTTGATTTATATTCCCCATTCTAACAGGTATTCATCCATAATTCTTAGATGAGATACTGCGGTTCGTATGAGCAATAAAAAACAGCGCATCCGATAAAATAAGATGCGCTGTTTCTGCATTCACTTCAATAAAGTTAATCTTCAATCAGTGGAGGTTTTCCTCATCCCCCACTGATTGTTAGTTTAACCGTTCGGGCATTTAAAGCGGAATCGAACTATATTCCGCAAGCTCTTCGGGCAGTTAATTCCCCCACTTATTCTTCTTGTTTCCTCGAAGACTTGAAGTGGGGTCTTACTGCCCGTTAATGCGGGATAAATAATAATCTTGACCCTGAATAGTGACGAACCCAACCGATTCATATAAGTGAAGCGCATTATCATTTTTCGTTTCCACATCAAGTTGAATGCTATACCCAGCTTCATGCTCCTGTTTCACAATGTTTCTCAATGCTTTTCGGCCATAGCCTTGTCCTTGGAAATTAGGCAATATGGAAAACCCATAAATATAGGCTTTTTGTTCATCTCTGTGAACCCGCAACTTTCCGATACTTTCCTTATTGACTTCGATTATATAATGATGTTCACCAGGTCTACCCTTAACTTGTTCATGATGATTCCGTGCATCTTCTTCGGTGAAATCAAAAGCAAGAACGTCAAGTTTTATTTCAAGATCATAGTCCCCTGCGAGTGATTTACGTAAAATGATATCACTTGATTCCTCGAGAGGTCGTTCTTCCCATTGCATATGAAACTCGGAGAAATCGTACTGACAAGGCTGTTTAACCAACCATGATTTTGCAGACTCAGACGATGCCGGTGCGTTAAATAAAACCTTTTGAAAACCTTTTTCCTCAATCATTTTTAGTGCCTCTTGCCAAAGCTTGGAGAAATGATGATTCCTTCTCTCGCTCGGTTTTACCATGCCGCAAACTTCAACCGATGATCCAAATTCATATAAGGCTAAATAAGCGACCAGTTCTTCGCCTTCCCACTGGAAGAAATCCATGCACTGGTCATCTCTTTGGCGCAGCATATCCCAATTGAGCTTTAATTGGATGTCGTCTGCTTGCTCACACTCTTTTTGTAGCATTTTAATTGCAGCTAATTGCTCTTTTGTTAACATCGTTTGCCTCCCAATTTCATTGACTATGCCTATTATATATGTAAATAATGGGGAGTGGTAAACTTTTTAGAGAAATAAGAAAATATAAGTTTTAATCAATGTCCAGACTCCGGGCGCCAAGTCGTACGGGTCATAAGTCGCTCCGATTTTGCGGCAAAAGGACATCGCTTCGCCAGCCCATCTTATGTCTGTCGCGTCTGAACAGGCGCTTGTTCTTAAATTTCATATGATTAAGCTTTCTGAGAGGTCAAACTTTCTTCGAAAGCATCAATTATATGAAGGAATCGATCCGCTTCACGGAAGACATGATCGGCGAGAAGAGGATGGATGTTGCTCTTTATGCGGCAAGCTTCGATTAAATCACGTGCAGTTTTCTTGAAGTCACGAAGAGATACAACAGAAACACGGTTTTGGTCAAGAAATTGATCCAAGAGGGGAACGGTTTCTGATTGAGGACGCATATGTTCCAAGTCTTGCGCTTGAAAAAGCAGTTGGTCAAAGTCATGGCTGAACGCCCTTGCTTGGTCAACAAGTTTCCTTTCAGATGGATCGAGCAGATGGCCGATAAATTTCGCATGATCTGCCATGATTTTTAAGAAAAATACATTCTCTTTTATTATTGCTTCAGGTAGTGGCCGTAGTTTTCCTTCATTCAATTCCCTTAATCGTTTAACAAAATACGCAGCTTCCCGACTCGTATGGTCAACGAGTAAAGGATAGTTGTTGGACACAATTTGACAACGTAATATCAATCCAAGTACTTTTCGTTTATATGCCCAGATAGAAGCGGCTGCTTGATACACTTGTATATTTAATTGTCTAATCACTTCAGGGTCTGTTTGCGCATTATAACCAGTAATTTGTTCCTCAATCCGCTCGAAAATAACAATATACTGCTGTGCTTCTAGAATAAGCTTCGTATCATTCGCACTGAATCCGAGACTTAAAAACAAGGCGTGCTCCTTCATAATCCTAGACCAAAAACGTATTTCATCCAATGATTGCGTTACGAAAGTAGGAATCGTCTATTCACTCCTCGTATGGTTTTAAACAATCCCATTGTATGCGAAGGTGGGTAGGTTAATGAGGAAGCGGAGAAGTGGAAAAAAGTTCTCTGTCTTGAAAACACCTCTCAGACGTGAACCAAGAGGTGTTTCAGCTTGCTATTTTTGCAATTTCTTAATATCTTTCATCAAATCTTCAACATAGCTTGTATCTACAAAATTGTATTCCTTTATTTTAAAGCCTTGTTGATCAATTAGATAGAAATTTGTCCCGTGAAGGACTTGATTGGATGTGGCAGGTTTTTGAACAATAGTTTGAAACTGTTCTCTGGCGAAAAGTTCGATTGCTTCTTGAGTGTAACCTGTTAGCAAATGCCAATTGGAATCGTCGTCCGTATATTGCTTAAGATAGTCCTTCAACAGGGTAGGCGTGTCCACGGTTGGATCTACTGTGAATGATACAAACTCGGCTTGTATGCCTTCATCCTTGAATTTCTTTTGTAGAGAAGCCATTTCAATTGTCATCGGGGGACAGACTGTTTCACATTGCGTAAAGATGAAATCAGCAATCCAAATAGACCCTTTCAACTCTTCAGTACCAAATGGTTGTCCCTCTTGATTTGTAAAGGTAAAGGGTGTAATCTCCGTTCCAGTTTGAGTCTTAGCCCCACAAGCGGATAACAGGGATAGGCAAACAAGGACAAAGAGTATCGTTTGAATTTTTTTCATTTTACACATCCTCCTCCATATCCGCCGTAAGACTAGGCAATTGGATTGTAATGGTCGTACCTACAATAGAATCGCTTGCAATTAGAAATGTTCCATTGTGTAATCGGACAATCTCTTTTACAATCGAAAGTCCAAGACCTGTTCCACCAGTTGTGCGTGTTCGTGCCTTATCCGTCCTGAAAAAACGTTCGCCAATACGCTGGAGGTCATCCGTACTAATCACAATCCCCTTATTTATGACTTTGAATTCGATTGACTCCTCATTTTTTCTTAGCTCGATTGCGATGGATCCATCTTTAATTGAATACTTTATGGCATTATCAATCGTATTATAAAATACCTGTTGAATCCGTTTAGGGTCGCCGGATATGATAAGGTCTTCCTCAATGGTCAATCCGAGAGATAGTTTTTTTTCTGAGATGTGAATCTTGAAAAGGTCGATTGTATCGAATAATAATTGTGCAATGGCAATCGGTTGTCTCTCAAGCGAATATAAATCTTCTTGTAGATGGTTTAATTCGACGAGATCATTAATCAGTTTATTCAATCGTTCTGTTTCTTTCTCAATTGTTTGTAAATAACTCTTTGCTTCTTCGGGTGATGAATAGATTTTTTCTTTTAAAACATGTGTGTAGCCACCGATATACGTTAACGGCGTTCTGAGCTCGTGGACGATATTAGATGTGAATTCTTTCTTGCGCTCCTCCTGTTGTTCTAGGGATAGGCTCATCGTATTAAATGCCTCTGTCAGTTGACCAATTTCATCGTTTCGATCCGTTTTAATTCGACTTGAATAATTACCTTTTGAAACCTCATAGGAAAGCTGTTGAAGGTCTTGTAGTGGTCTGAATAAGGATCGCCAAGCTTGATTGACAACTAAAAAAAGAATAACGAAAAAGAAGGTGCCAACGATGACCAATATTGGTATACTCTCACGAAATACATCTTGCACTGCCGCCAGCGGTACATAAATGTAAATAAAACCGATCAGTCCGTCTACGCCTTTTATCGGGAAAATTGCACCTAGGATCTCTCGGTCGAACTCCTCAACATAACCTTTCTTTAGGACATGCGCTCCTTTTTCTAATTCTGCCAAATCAGCAGCATCAACAAGTGTTTTGTAATTTACTTTATAGGGGAAATAAGAGGACAGTTCCTCTACATTATCGACGACGATAATTTCATATTCCGAAACGACGTTATACCATTGGATTTTCTCAATAATCTCGTCACTTAATTCGCCATAATGATAATGGGATGCAGTTCTTTTCCCTTGATAGAGAATGGATTCCTCTATGCTTGCTAAATACAATTCAGAGTATAGATAATGGATGAAGAAGAAGGAGAAAAGTATCGTAAATCCGATACTTGTGCTAAGAACTACCAATATTTTTTTACTTAACGTTAGTTTTTTCATCCTTACACCCCGAACTTATAGCCGACACCCCAAACGGTTTCAATTAAATCTCCTTCACTTTCCATTTTGAGACGCAACGTTTTAATATGTGTATCGACTGTCCGCTCGCTACTTTGATGATCTTCACCCCAAACAATTTGCAACAATTGCTCTCTTGTATAGACGCGACCTTTATTTTTAGCAAGTAAGTAAAGCATGCCAAATTCTTTTAACGTTAATGACAAGGTTGCTCCATTTAGCGTTACGGTATGCGCTTCATTATCAATGACGAGGGGGCCGACTTTCAAAACGTCTTCTGCAGTGTTGTTTTGGTTAGCTCGCCTTAGTACGGATTCGACACGTGCTAATAATTCCCCAGGAAGGAAGGGTTTAACGATATAATCATCCCCTCCAAGTTTTAGACCTTGAATTTTGTCCCACTCTTCTCCTTTGGCAGATAAAAAGATGAGTGGAATTGAGGATGTGCGTTTTACTTCCTTGGCAAAGGTAAAACCGTCCATGAAGGGCATCATTACATCAACAATTAATAATTGTGGTTTTACCTTGTCAACTAAAGACAATGCATGGATTCCATCGGTTGCTTCTATTACTGTGTATCTTTCTTTCTCTAAAAACGTTCGAATTAGTTTTCTCATCTGTGGTTCATCGTCTATAATCATGATTGTAGTTTGATTCAAGAAAAAAACCTCATTTCAATTTTAGATAGGCCATCTTGAACATTTTCCATGAAACAAGTGAAAAATGTGTGAAATGCAGAACTTCACAATTACTTCTAACTTATCTTCTATAATCATACTGGAGTTATCGAATTACGTTAAGTAAAAAGAAATTTGGGGGATTATTTAAATGAAAAGAAAACTATGGATATTAGCACTTGTTTTGGTGTTGGCGTCACTCGCAGCTTGCGGTAAAGATGGTGCTGAGATTTTGCCCCTTGCAGAACCGGATGAGATATTACCTCTTGCAGTTACATTGAGCGTAACGGAAAAAGTAGCTATCGCTGAAAAAGTGAAGATGGAAGCAATCGTTTCACTTGGTGAAGAAAAAGTAGAAGATGCAGACGAAGTGGTGTTTGAGGTGTGGGAAGAAGGTAAAAAAGACGACAGCGTTATGATTGAATCAATAAATGAAAAAGCAGGGTTGTATACGGCGGAAACTACATTTGATCATGATGGTCTTTTCCACATTCAAGTGCATGTGACTGCTCGAAGCATGCATACAATGCCTAAAAAAGAAGTGACTGTTGGACATGGCGCCCAACAGGAAGAAGAACATAAGGAAGACCACGAACACGGAACGACTGAGGGCTTCTCGTTACATTTCATGAAACCTGAACAAGTTAAAGCGACTGAGGAACTAAAGCTCGTCACACATTTACAAATGGACGGCCATCCTTTAGAAAAAGCAAGAGTGCGTTATGAAATCTGGAATGACGCAAATCCTGACAAACGAGATTGGCTTGATGCAGAAGAGAAGGTTGCAGGTGAGTATACAGCTACACAGACCTTTGCGGAAGCTGGCACATTCAAAGTTCAGATCCATGTAGAAGATGAGCATGATTTACACGAACACGAAGAGTTTACAGTTGAAGTGAAATAACAATAGAAACGCTAAAAAGAACCCAAATTCACAACTGAATTGGGTTCTTTTTAACGCTTTAGTATAAGAATTCTTCCTCGCAATCAATTAATTTTTAATTCAAATTGATAATACAATGAACAAGGTTAACTAAGCAAAAAGCCAACGAATATAATGACAATTAATACCCCTGAAAAACACAATGTGAAAATTATGGTAAATACACTTCTAGCCATTGCTTTCCATTCTCTTACATCCTTTAGCCCTATAATGCCAAGAAAAAATGCTATCAACGTTATGCCTAAGACAATATTTAGTGGATGAGGCCCTATGATTTTGATGAAAATACTTTTAAAATTTGCAGATGATATTGCAATAAAAAAGATAGGGATAGAAAATAAAGAAAGAATAAAGGAGAATAGATTAATATTGATTTTCATACATTCTTTTTTCTTGATATTCATCATTGTCTTTCAACCCTTCTTAAAATCCTGTTCAGCTAAGCACCCGTTAGTTGAATATTGGAACGGTTCTATTGATAAGACGTTCTTGACTCTAGAAAGGTACCGTTATTTTGTGATAATCAATTTCCATGGTGTTTTCTCAGTTCATCATTGTATTTGCATCAACCCTTTTTTTGTTGGAAAAACGTACTGTATACTGTCAGAAAATACGTTTAACTGTTAAAGTGGATTTGAAGTGAACGTTCACATTTAGGTTGTAAATGGAGGTAGTTGAAATGGCAGAACATCTTTTTCACTTGAAAGCGGATTGGCCTGGTTGGCGTAATGATGTAGGGACAATTGATGTAGGAAATCTCAAAACGGAAGTATCGATTCCACCTGAGATGGATGGGCCAGGTGTAGGTACGAATCCGGATGAAATGTTGTTGGGCGCCGCTGCAACATGTTATATCATCACACTTGCCGCAATGATGGAACGTAGCAAGTTGGAGAAGGTAAGTTTGACGATGGAGTCCGTTGGCGTAGTTGATGTGACAAATGGTATTATTACATACAAAAAAATACTCCATAAACCACATATCGTATTGTTATCAGATGCGACTGAAAAAGATGCATCGCTCGCAAGAAAACTTGCCGAAAAAGCAGAAACGTCATGTATGATTAGTCGAGCGATTAGAGGGAATGTCGACGTGGAACTGGAAGTTAAAATACTAATAGAATGAATTATTCAATGTAAAACAGAGAAGCCGTCTCTTTTTTGAGTATACGTGGAATAAACAAATAAGTTTGAAAAAAAGGAGGGTATAATGGAAATATATAATAAGTTGAATCGGGTTAGAATTACGAACAAATCAACTACAAAACAAAAAGTCTTTTCAATAGTAAATGCAGTTATTGTTGGGCTTACTTTGGGTTTACTGGCGAAAGTTGTTGATAATCCTTCTTATTTTTACCCAATATTCACTCTTTTAGGTGATTGTCTTGGTATATGGATATTTGTTGCCACACTTTTATCGGTTTTCAGTTATTCTCCCAAATTAGCGGCTGCAAAAGTATTCGCCTTTTTTGGATCGATGCTGACCGTTTATTATGTGTACACAATACTTTTTCTGAATTTTTTCCCGGAAAGAGAAATTATTTTTTGGAGTGTATGCGCGGCTGTATCACCTGTTTGTGCTTATATTATGTGGTATGCGCGTGGAATCGGATTGTTTTCTAATATTATTTTGGCCCTTCCAATCACAGTATTGCTGTCAGAAGGATTTGAATTACGTAACGCTTACTTACCCCATGGAGGCTCAGTGTTGTTGTCAAGTTGTTAAACAGCACATGCTTGATTTGAAGTCATGCTGTTTAAAACCGCTATCTCCCCAGCTGGTTATGCCAGCTTAGTGCACTGGTACACGAGGTGACATTACGTGGTAAATCTATTGGCATTCAATGGTGAAAAAGATGTCACAAGTGGTAAAATCACAAGGCGTAACCAGCACTGTTGTAGCGTATATCTCGGGAAAAGTTGATATCATATTTCACATCTGGCTTGCAAAAAAAGAAATGAGGACTGATTATAATACGTCAGTCCTCATTTCTAGATTCTTCATCGCTATTTAAAACATAATGTTGATTTGGATCAAAATTAGAAGAAGCTACATGTCTAATTAAACCTTTATCTTCAAGTGATCTTAATACTTTTAGTGCATAGCTTTGACTTTTTTCTAATGCTTGAGCTAACTGTTTTGTCTTCAACTTATCTTTTTCATAAGCAATTTCTAGTGCTGTTTTTTCGTCCTCAGTAAGATACTTCCAACTTCTGTTTATTAGGGAGGAAATTCTTTCTTCTCTACGTCGACGACGCATAACAATGTTGTTTTTTAATGTTAGAACTACTGATGTAGGTGTTTCTTCATAAAGAGGAGGATCTAAGAAAAACTGTTCCATATCCTGAAATATTCGCTTCACACCTTCATTGAGTTCCCGAACCCATTCAAAATCGGTCAATGCGCGAGCGATTTTAGGATTTCTTGAATAACGTGTAAATTTAATATTTTCTACACTCACTAGATTGGGTAGTTTTCCTGGACTATGAATTTCTAAGCGATCATCAAACATAAAAACTTTAATGTCATCACCATGGACGTTGTAGGCACGATGGGTAATGGCATTAATCAAACCCTCTTGCCACGCAAATGGGGGATATTCAGGAATAGTGGTGAACTTACCTGTATTTTTATCAAGGGTCATAAACTCTCGCAACTGTGTGTCAATAAATTCTTTCGCCTCTTCAATGAGTGTAGGGATAGGTGCCTCGAATACTTTTTGCTTAGAAATATTAATATTAGTACCGACCTCTGCCTTTATCCCGTCGTATTTGTAAAATCTTAATTTCGCGCTTGGAACAAACATTGTTGGATACTTTGCGAACATGAGGGCTCCGGCAATCGTGACTTTTAATTCACTGTCTATAAGCTTTAAAAATCCTCTTGCCAGTAGGAGTTCTTCAAAATCTCCTTTAAACTTCAGTTTTTCTTTGTACTTATGGAAAACATTCACATCCAAATTTTCCATCGTGCAGGATTCAGCAATCAACTCTTCATAAAGTCGATTTCCCTTATCATATTCGATATCTATTCGTTGCTCAAAGCTAAGTTTTTTTGTTTCATCCCCAACGCGTAAAAAAACATTATCAGCCTCTGTTTTATGCACTTTATCCACGCTTGGTTCAATGTGTAGCAAAAGAATTTCATCTTCTTTTCCGTTCTCTTTAACAATATTAATGCGTTCAAATTTATAGTTAACTGAAGGAAAGCATTTTTCAAAACCGCATTGGATAAAATCATTTACTTTTATATTACCTTGAGAAAGAATACCAAGTGCTTTCCCATTCTCGATACCTATAGCAAGTAACCCGCCATCGGCATTTGCAAAACCAACAATGGCCTCTGCTAACTTTTGAACTTTAATGCTTGCCGATTTACGGTCAAAGTACTGGCTTTCATTCATATCTAATAAAACATCTAACGATAATTTAGAATCATGTTTGGAAAAGACCATAATTTCCCTCCATCTCTTACGTGATGATCTTGTAAAGTGATTCTTGAACAGGTAAATATCTATATTATATCACAATTAACGGCCATCCTTAGCGCTACTACCTAAAATGCATCAAATAAACATGAAACAGTACAAAGGTGCAGCGAGGCATCAGAAACAAGCCTATAATGTGGGGCTATAAAAGATTATCAAAACCATAGGTGATAACGGTAAAACCATAGGTGGTAACAGTTAAACTCTATGTTGTAAAGTGCAAAATAATAAACAGCCATTGGATGTTACTGTAAAATAGCTGTTTATTTTATCGAAATCTATTATTTTCTTGCTACTCGTAGTAAAATCGGAGGCCTTTAATCAAGTGCCTCTCTTTTCCGCACTTGCCGGCTCTATCATCCGCAAGTAGTGCTGGCTCATACTGTACGGAATACTCAATCAAACAGCTATTTTAAGACCCATACTTCGCATTTTGACTATCAAGCTGCTCAAAAATCTAGTTGAGCTTCGTACGAAAAACCAATAAAAGTCTAGTCAAGCCGCTGTTCTAAGTCCCGAGCCTCGTATTTCAGCTATCGAACCTCCTACGAAGCAGGTTGAGCCTCGTACGAAAAACGAATAAAAGTCTAGTCAAACAGCTGTTTTAAGAGCCGAGCCTCGTATTTCAGCTATCGAACCTCCTACGAAACAGCCTGAGCCTCGTACGAAAAACGAATAAAAGTCTAGTCAAACAGCTGTTTTAAGAGCCGAGCCTCGTATTTCAGCTATCGAACCTCCTACGAAACAGC
>NZ_JADBEL010000005.1:92602-161405 GCF_014873855.1 Sporosarcina limicola
CCTGAGCCTCGTACGAAAAATGAATAAAAGTCTAGTCAAACAGCTGTATTAAGTCCCGAGCCTCGTACAGAAAAACAAAAAAGGTTTAGTTAAATAGTCGTTTTAAGTTCCAGGCTTCGCAATTTGACCATTGAGCTTCTCACGGAGCGGGTTAAGCTTCGCACGAATACAGGTACTCATAATATTAATCCGATATTTTTGCTATGGGATACACTAACAATTTACCACTTGGCATTGGAGAAGAGCAGGATTAGACTGTATAATACTAAATTAGGGAAAAGCAAAGACAAAGATCTTATTGACGCTTCTCCGTGATATATTCACGAAAGATTGCGGCAAAATAGAGCAGTCTATACTTTACTCAATTCATTATTTGAACGAATTAAAAGATAGGCAAACGGGGACCTAATATTTGGAATTGATTATGCGTTATATATTTAGCGCTGGTAAATCCTTAACTAAGTGCAACATCAATAAAATGATTCGTCAAATTGAAATAACTTATCCTGAAGGGAGTGAAGTGACCATGACATTGGCAGAAATGTGGATGGAGGAAGGCAGAGAAGAAGGTAGAGCAGAAGGCAGGGAAGAAGGTGGAGTAACGGCTTTATCCGAAACTGCGATTCAACTGTTGATTGAAAAGTTTGGGAAAGTTCCTCAAGACATGAAAGACGGCATCATGAATTCCGACATGGCTACTTTGAAAGTCGTATTGCTCAATATTTTTAGATACGAAAGTGTAGAGGATGTTCGAAGATATATTCAATAAAGCAGTTTACGAATCCGCTGTCACCTAACTAAAAACACTTATGGAATCATAATCATCATTGATTCTATGAGTGTTTTTTGCGAAGCTAACCAGTTATACTTTTTGCATATGCAGAAAGAGATCCGGCACAAATTTTCAGCCTTTGTATTCCTTGTTTAAAGGAGAAGTTAGGTAGACGTATTACACGTCCAAAAATTACTTTGGCATATTCAGAAGAGATACCTACGCATTTTACGCGAACTATATTAAAACCGGTTTTTCCTATCCAGGGGAGTGATTTTTTTGCATTCAAAAAGATATCGAAGGAATTTGAAGTACCTATTATGCAACAATCTATCGTGAAAGTTCAAGCAATCATGATTGCATGCTATGCATGTCCTGAAAATCACTTTTCCTAAAATTATTAATATCGTGTAAAAACCATTTGAGTTTTGGTGCGATAATATAAGACTAGCCAATCTGTTTAAATGTTTTGCTTTAAATAAAGGAATATCACTACTGATTACCGAACGATAGTACTATATGGCACATAATACTATTGTTGGAGGTTAAAGAGATGGACTTAGTGGAAATAGTTCAAGAATATAATGTGAATGGGAAAACACTTAAAGAAATACTGGCAACTGAATTCGAAGGCTATGAACCACTTTGGATGCATAACGGAAACACAGTAACATTTGTGAATAATGCTATGCCATTGATAAAAACTGAACCATTATACATGTGAGCACCCTGCGTGTATAAATGGAAAGTTGTAGATGATAAGGTTACGGCGATGAATTTGCAGGCGATGCAACTCACTCCAAGCTTGGCAGAAGTTTATTTTAAATATGTATTTTATTTACATTCTTTCGAAAAAAGTGAGTGAGGTTATAACTTCTTTGATTCATTTTTTATGTGTTTCTATTATCACAACCCCTGTGTTTTGACAACCTATGATTACAGCCAATGAAATGTACCACTCATGACATATTTTTTACCGCCAAATGACAATAAATATACCAGGAAACGACAGGCTGTTTACCAACTCATACCATTGTATAATTGATACCTGCTTGCGAGAGATAAGGATACACAATGATTGGTGGAGGCTACCGATTCTTCCTCTTACAACTTTATACATTGAGGGGCGGGCATGATCGTCTTGGCGGGGCAAGTCAGCCGCGTAGTGCTGACTTCCTGGCTTGGGACTGATGCCCGTAGAGGCTCCGTGTCAAGTTGTTATCCAGCGCATTCCGCTTTAAGGTCGTACTGAAATTGCTTTATTCCCCAGCTGGTATGCGTCTCCACGTGTTGATACGTACAGTGGCATTACGTGGTAAGTTTCATGACGATAAATGGTGAAAAATTGTCTCGAGTGATGAAATCGAGTAGCCGTATTCATTCTAAAAAGAGAAGTTTAGATGTTAGAATATTTAAGTCGATGGAAGAAGTAGTGAATAGAGAGGAGTAAAAAAATGGCGCATGTAATTGATTTTCGTTCTGCTGACGCACTTTATCAATCTTTTGAAGAACTATGGGGCGTTATAAAATCGACCATCGAGATATATAGACATGAAAACAACAATGAGTGTTACATAAATGACTTTCTAGATGAGTGTGGTATCGACATTGAGGCTGTATTGGAACAAGATATTTGGTTAAAAGGGCTTCATGTTACAACAAGCTGTACCGACTGCCAAACGATTAGAGAAATGGGTTTGTTGAATTTAACAGAATCGGTGACACAAGAGACTGAACTGAAACAGTTCTTACAAGCGCATGGAATAGAAATTCACTTAGCAACGAAAACCGTTCGATGTGGCGACCACATCATTACGTTACAAGCAGAGCGTGGTGGGGATATGGAGCAAGAGTGGATACATCATAAGCTCTTTAAAGACTTTTATATCAATGCATTTTTATTTAAGGAAAATCCGCTTGATTATAGCAATATTCGAGAGTGTCCAGAATTTCTATCAAAGCTAGATGAACGAATCAAAGATGAACTAGGTATCCATCTTGATTTAAAGAAGAAATGGATGCGGTTATCCGATTGCTACATCTTAGAGATACAATTCCCTTCCGAGCAACTGCATGTCGAAAATATACAATGTTTTTTTCGTAAGTATCATGCTGACTTAAGCGACAGAGAGGAACAAATAGAGCGCTTAAAATGGATAATTAAAACGATGTTTTATGGTATTAAGTATAGTGGAGGTTCTGAAATTACAATTCTCCTTGAAGATGACTATGTAGTACCACCACAAGACATTACGATTCACAATGCCCAACAATAGTAAGTAACCGAACCAACTAATATTGCGGGATTAATTAGAATGCTCTGCAACTGAATTAAACAACTTTATTATCTCTAGACATGTACAGTATTATTTCATTTCCAGTATCTCGTACTCTTTAACCATCTTATAAAATGATGTTTTCTTCATACGGGCTTCTTCCATGGCTTTTACTGCCGTGATCTCTTTAGCTTTCCATTTATTATAGGCTTGTAAAAATTCTTCCGTTATTTGATGCGAAGGACGACCAAATCTAATACCATTGGACATGGCTGAATCAATACCTTCACGTTGCCGTTTACGAATACGTTCCCGTTCATCTTCTGCTATCCAAGACAAAACTTGAAGAATGAGGTCGGAAATAAATGTCCCAATACTGTCTTTGTGTTTTGTGGTTTCTAACAAAGGCATGTCCAAAACAACAATATCAACGCCAATTTCCTTTGTCAGTTCTCTCCACTCATTTAAAATGTATTCCTTGTTGCGTCCGAACCGGTCAAGTGAGTGAATATAGAGAAGTATCACTTTTCCTCATCATTCTCTTCATCAATTGATAATTCTCCCGGTCAAAGTTCTTCCCCGATTGTTTATCCACGAATATATCTCGATCACCAATTCCTATTTCTTTCATCGATTCAATCTGTCGATTCTCATTTTGATCTTTTGCGCTTACTCGGACATAGCCAAACTTTCGAGATTCCAAAATAGAACACCCCTTGAAGAACGTTTGTTTCTTATAGTTTACATATCCGTTCGGGAAGTCGCAAATAAATGGGTGAACGTTCGAAAATGGTTTTAATATGTCTACGAATGATATTTTGTTGTGTATTTCATTTTTAAAAGGGTGTTCGTAAAGGTGTACTTTTACGAACCGAAATATATTGATATTTCTTTTGCAGATTTAGTGAGAATGGTAAAGCATCTGTCTTTTTTTTCGATTGTTGAATAAAGGTTGTATAAAAAATCCATACTAAGATCAATTTAATTGATTAATAGTATAGGAGTGTGAAAATATGTTATTAACGGTAGCATGGGCAAAGTATCAGTCTGATAAAAGAATTGAAGGTTATTCCCCTCTTACACTGAAAACGTATGGATTTCAATGTAATCTTTTAAAGCGTTATTTCGGTGATATCAAGATGAGTGAGCTTACAACGGAAAACCTAAAACAATACCTTGGCGAATCTTGCGGACATTTGAAGCCTTCTAGTTTGGGGCATCGGATACGATTCATTAAGTCGTTGCTTAAATGGACACATGAGGAAGGTATTATCCTGAAAAATCCAGCCGCAAAATTAAAAGAGCCAAAGTTAGGCAAGCGGATTCCAAAGTTTCTTTCAAAACATGAAATCGAGCACTTACGAGAAGGGTGCCATACATCAATGGAAAAAGCCATATTTGAATTTTTTTATTCGACAGGCTGTCGTATTGGGGAAGTTGCGAAATTAAATAGAGATGATATTAATTTCATGGAAAACTCGGTAATTGTGCTTGGTAAAGGTGATAAGGAAAGAGAAGTTTATTTTAATATCCGCTGTGCGATTTGGTTGGAAAGGTACTTAGGGGAGGGTGACGATGACGAACCGGGCTTGTTTGTCACAGAGCGTAGACCCAAGAGGCGTATGAGCATAGATACCCTGAGATACATTGTTAAACGTATTTCAAACCGTGCTGGTATGAAAAAACCGATACACCCCCATCAATTACGTCACAGTTATGCGACGCATATGGTAGATAACGGAGCACCCCTTGAAGTAGTTCAAAGCCTTCTAGGTCATGAAAAAAGTGAGACAACAAGAATTTATGCTCATTTAAGCGGAAAGTTAAGACATGACTTTTATAGTAAGTATTTTTGAATCGTGCAAGGTCGTTGAATACTCGCAATGCGGTATCAATACAGAAACTTTTCTGTTAATATTTGAGTGAGGTAGAAAACCGTGAAAATTAAACAGTCTTGTGCAACAATCGGGCCAGATTGTGGAAGAGTCAAAGGGTATTGGCTATGGTTGAGTCCTATATAGTTGAAGATATAATAAATTAATCCGGGGGGGGAGTAATGATTGATATTTTAAAGCTTTTTGCGGCCTTAATTTTGGGATACCTTTTAGGGAGTCTTAATACAGCAGTGATTGTAGGAAAAATATATGGTAAAGACATAAGAAGCCACGGAAGCAAAAGCGCCGGTCTTACCAATACTTTGAGGGTTCTCGGTAAAACTGCAGCGATATTTGTACTTGTTGGAGATATATTAAAAGGGGTAATTGCTTGTCTAATAGGATTGTTACTTCCCGTATACTTTTATTCGGGAGTAGCTATGGATTCCGTAAGCCTTTTAGTAGCAGGCGCCGGGGCAGTTATAGGGCATAATTGGCCAATATATTTTAAGTTTAAAGGGGGAAAGGGCGCACTTACAGCAGTGACTGTCCTGTTTATGGCTGACTGGGTTATGGGCCTTCTATGCATTGGCTTTTTTGTGATAATAATAGCTTTAACACGTTATGTTTCTTTAGGTACTATATGCGCCATAATGCTTATTGTGGCTATTTCATTTATTCCTGTATTTGAGCATACCTTATATTTTAATATATTTGCCTGCGTAATGGCTCTTACAATTATTTTTAAGCATATGAAAAATATACAAAGGCTGCTTTCAGGAACCGAAAATAAACTTACTTTTTGATTTTTTTTGCTCGTTGAGCATCTCCCTTGCTCCTCAATCGGGCGCGGTTCTAGAGTAAGGGCCTGCGCCTATTCAGTATCAAGGCCAATTGGGGGAATAGGATATTTATAGATATATACCGTTATAGGGTATGGTGGAATTCAATTTAATGATAAAATCAAACTATTAAAACTTGTTTATGGTAATGTTATCGAAGATTCGCAAAGTAAAGCATCTTAAACGATGCTTTTTTATATGTGAAAATGTAATGGAAATTAATTGTCGCCAATAATAAAGAGCATCATTGTAAGTTTGATAATTATTTTTAACAAATTGAACCTATTGTGATTTGCTAATCGTCTAATAGGAGAATTTGAGTTAGGTTGAAAGAGAGGGTAGTAGAATGGACAAAACAGAAAAAGACTTTATTTTAGAAAATATGATGATCGAATATGGTAACGAGTTGGTACGATTGGCATATTCTTATGTGAAAGATACCGAGATTGCTAAGGATATGGTTCAAAATACGTTTATCAAATGCTACAAAAACTTGGATTCGTTTCGAAATGACGCACAATTTAAAACATGGCTCTATCGTATAACCATTAACGAATGTAAAGATTACTTAAAAAGTTGGAATTACAAAATGGTCCAAGTAAAAAGTTTTATGAATGAAACGGCAAGGTCCATATCTCCATCAGTAGAAAAAACTATTATTGATAAATACAATAGCGAAGAAATGAAAGACACAATCTTTTCTATTCCAAAAGTATATCGAGAAGTGGTTTTTCTATACTACTATGATTCATTAAATTCAGAAGAAATTGCTACTGTTTTAGATATTCCAGTTAATACAGTGAAAACCCGATTAAGAAGAGCAAAGCAAAAATTACAGTCGATGATAAAGGAGGAAGAATTCAATGGAAGATAAACGATTAGGAGTAAAGTTTACTAATAAGACCATTCAAGAACTAAGATTTACGAAAGAAGACCGTAATGAAGTATTTGAACAAATTCATAAACTGGAGAAAAAGAATAATACACAAAAGAAATCTTTTGTTTCTTCTTCAAAAAAATTCGCCCCACTTACAGTTTCTTTATTAGTGGTAGGCTTGTGTATATTTTTGTTTATTCCCTCGATTCTTCCTGGAAGCTTTATTAATGAAAATAAGGAAACTAATGCAAATAATTCAACTAATGTAAGTGGATCGGTATTTCAAGAAGACGAGTTTTTAACTACTCTATTAACGGTGAAAGATGATAATAATAGAATACCTATTAACCTTTTACTTACTTATAGTAAAGATAAAAGGATGATGAAAGCTCTATCGATCCCCCGTGATACTTATGTTCCTATATTGGATAAAAATGATAGAACTACTCCATATGATAAATTGTCACATGCTTATGTTAACGGTTCGGGAGGAGCTGAAGATGTAAGAACAGCACTTTCTAACCTATTTGACTTAACAATTGATTATTATGCTGTTATGGATTTAAAAACCTTTTCAACAATGATTGATTCAGTGAATGGTATCGATTACGACTTGCAAGAAGATATTCGAGTAAGAGCAATATCTACAGTGGCATTTGAATTCAAAAAGGGGACGCATCGTTTGAATGGAGAAGAGGTTGTGGCACTACTGATGGATGCTACAGTGGGAAGAAGCTTGGGTGAAGAGGACCAATTAAACCTCATCAATGCAGTTATAAATCAAACAATAAACGTATTACCACAAACACAATTAAAACAATTTACTACTAAAATAGAAGGAAATATTCCAATTGAACAATTGTTTGAGAATAAAATGGAACTTCCCTCGATACAATCGGTATCATTAATCGATGGAATGATAGGTGCAAGGATAGATGAGGCTTACTATATTAAATTTAAAAAGGAATTTTTAAATTCTGTTTCAGAAGAGTTAACCACATTTAACTAAATATAAAACGAGAAATTTTGTAAAGACATTAATGAAATACCAAAAACTGTTATGGATATAATTTTATACCTAATCGAGTAGGAGGCTAATCATTAATTAGCCGAGCTCTCACACCACTTATCCCGACTTCTGCATTATTGCGAGAGCTATATAAATGTGCTCAAGAAAAACTTTATGTTGGTTTTAATTGCATTGGTTTTGTTAATCCCAACTTTTTTCATTTGGGCTGGTATTCCATTCTTTATCATCGGTAGTACAGTTGCAAGTACAACCAATAGTAAAATCTTTGTTTATTTAGGTTTTATAGGTTTTATAAGCGGAAAACGAAAGTGTGTGAAAAGAAAGGATGGTTAGTCAGATGAAAACTTTATTGTTACACTTTACAAAGCCTATTTATACCATTGTCGGAATTATGTTTCTCGTCTTGTTGACAGCATGTAGCGCAACAGATGATGTTAGTGTATTAGCTGTACAACAAACTCAGACCGAAACAGTTGTACCGGAAAAATCGCAAACGACGGCACTTGAACCACCGTCGTTTGATGATTACGAGGGGTACATAAATTATATTTCCGATATACCTTCATTTGAGCCCTACTATAAAACCGTGTTTGCTTTTGAAGAGCTTTCAGATGGTGTAGCAAGTGTGCCGATTGAAGAAGTAAAGGCTATGTATGATGAAATGAAAACGGTTTTTGATTATGTTCTTGTGAGTGATAATCCTTTAGCCTATAGGGGATATTATGAGGGTGATACAAGTTTTGTGGATGGATATGAACGGTATCAAAACGCCGATGTTGACATGAAGATTTCAAACCCAGTTAATGTTGTTTACAGCGATCGGGGAGGCAGTGAAATTATGACAACGCCATTAAAGACGGTTTTATTAGGTGAGAGTATTTTCAATCGCTTCGATAGCAGTATTGAGGAGGGCAGAAACCTTCAGATGTCTGATTTTACACTTGCGGCACCGAACGAACCAATTAGTGTTGTGTTGGGAAATGCATATAAGGATATTTATGAACTCGGTGATATTTTTTCCTTGGAATTGATTTCTGAAGTAATGGATTTTAAAGTCGTTGGTTTTTATAAGTCAGGCATTGGTTTTTCAATGGATGTTGGTGCGCTAAAACATGTGAACTTTGATCACACCATCGTTATGCCGCATTTTATACCTGAATACGAACCTGTTGGCGAGGCAGCTGTTTTTCAACATGCTTTTCATATTGCCGAATTGACATCGGGCTATATTAGTATTCCAGAGTCGGTCGAGAAAATAAACGATGATACCTATGACCATACAGTGGCAATTATGGAAGAAATGGCGGAGCGGAATAATCTTTCCGGTCTCTATAAAATTCCACATTGGCCGGTGGGATTTGTTTGGTAAGACGGCGAAAGCGGCTATCAGTATAAAAAAGTTATTTGTAACTATATATGTTGAACTTATGATTTTCCCGTAATCTCCAGCGAAGGCATCCCCAAGCGCCGAGCGTTGTTAGTAGGGTTCTTTATTTCAACATATATAGCTGAAGAGCAATAATTGACAACCATATAAATCAATAAAAAAGACGGCACACAGGATTAGTTTACCCTGTATGCCGTCTTTTTTATATCATCAATCCTTAGAACTGTCCTTCATCGGTACAAAGTTAAAAATATCATGACTCTCAAATACATCAACAAGACGATCTAGCCATTCAAAATAATCTCGGATATAAACCAGTTTCGCGATGTCCAATTGTGCATCTTGTTTTACTTCCTCAATCACAGTAGGATCATTCACCAGACTTTCCAATTCCGCCAAGGACTTTCTAATCGAAACAGAGTGAAGTGAAATAGATCTTCGCCACTTAATTGAAAACAAATCGATGAAGCTTTGATACCAATCATCTGTCGCTTGGTAGAGATCTTTGCGGACGCCTTTTTTCCACGCACGCTCCACTAATTTCAAATCAGTTAATGCTCTGACTGATGTACTCATACTCGTTTTGCTCATTCCGAGTTCTTCGGTCATATCATCCAATGTCAACGGTTCATTATGAAAAAACATCGTGCCATACTGTCTGCCGACAGAAGGTGAGAGACCGTAAAGATGTATGTTTTGTGCAATAGTCTCTATAATTCGCTCACGGGTTTTATTTAGTTTTTCAGTACCGTCCATAAACGTGTTCCCTCCACTGCCATTAGCTAACTTTAGCGTTAACTAGCCACTTTCTTATAGCGTATTCTATCTAGTTTAAAAAAGCAATTTATAATTATTTTAGTTTGTACAGTTTTTTCCGTTCAAACGATTTAATTGGTTAAAACGGTTGTAATGCAAATTTGTTAGGGCTATACTAGTAGACATTCGCAAGTTTTGAAACTGTAAGGAGTGGACGCATGAGTGAGCAAATAGCCATTAAAAAAATTGAAGTGATCAATACGACGAAAATTTTCGGCAAGAATAGTAAGCGGGCGGCACAGCTACTAGGCGAAGGTAAAACAAAGAGTGAGATTTTGAAAGCAACTGGCGCAACTGTTGGTGTGAAAAATGCATCCTTCGATGTATATGAAGGTGAAATATTCGTCATCATGGGCTTGTCGGGAAGTGGGAAATCGACACTGGTTAGGTTATTAAACAGGTTGATTGATCCAACGATGGGCACGATCCTATTAGACGGTGAAAATATTGTCAGGATGAATAAAGAACAGCTTCGTGAAGTAAGACGTAAAAAAATCGGTATGGTCTTTCAAAACTTTGCACTCTTTCCCCACAAAACGATTCTTGAAAATGCAGAGTACGGCTTGGAAATCCAAGGGGTTGCGAAGGCAGAACGTCAAGCCAAAGCAAAAGAATCCTTAGCGTTAGTCGGACTTGCAGGGTATGAAGATCAGTTTCCAAGTCAATTGAGCGGAGGAATGCAGCAGCGCGTGGGTCTAGCTAGGGCGCTTGCCAATGGTCCGGATATTTTATTGATGGACGAAGCGTTCAGTGCACTTGACCCGCTCATTCGTAAAGATATGCAAGATGAGCTCTTACAACTTCATCATGATATGGGGAAAACAATAATTTTCATTACCCATGATCTGGACGAAGCGCTTCGTATTGGAGACCGTATCGCTTTGATGAAAGACGGGGATATCGTTCAAATTGGGACACCGGAAGAAATATTGATGAGTCCATCGAACGAATATGTAGAACGCTTTGTCGAAGACGTGGATCTTTCCAAAGTATTGACAGCGGGTCATATTATGAAAAAAGCGGATACGGTTCAGGTCGATCGTGGAGCGAGGGTAGCACTTCGTATGATGAAACAGCTCGGGATATCTTCAATTTATGTTGTTGACAAGGCAAACCGTCTTTTAGGTGCAGTCACTGCTCAAGATGCTGGTTCAGCTATTGAAACAGGGAAGTTACTTGAAGAAATAATGATTTCTGACCTTCCGATGATTCCTCCAGATACCGTACTGACTGATCTTTTTGATATCGTATCGACAGCTGTTATCCCAGTTGCAGTCGTAGATGAAAATAAAAGGCTACAGGGAATTATTATTCGTGGTGCACTGATTGGCGCATTATCAGGTGACAATCAGTTTATAAATAATAACGGAAATTTCGATTCTGATGAACAAACGGATACGGAGGTGAAGACAGATGGATAAACTTTTACCTCGATTGCCATTTGCAGAATGGATTGACGCTGGTGTCGATTGGCTTGTAGTGACTTTTGGTGCGTTGTTTGACGGGATTGCAGATTTCCTTAAAGGTATTGTTGAAGGGTCAGTGGAGTGGCTCGATATGGTGCCATCCATTTTACTTGCCGTGCTGTTTGCCTTGCTCGCGTGGTTCATTTCCACCCGGCGCATTGCTTTATTCACATTAATCGGCTTGCTGTTTATCGATTACTTGGGCTACTGGCACCCGATGTTGCAAATGCTTGCGCTTGTACTCACCTCTGTGTTCTTCGCGTTGGTGATTGGAATTCCGGTAGGCATATGGGGTTCGCAACAAGCGACAGCCCGTAAAATTATTAATCCGATATTGGATCTCATGCAAACCATGCCAGCATTTGTCTATTTGCTGCCAGCGATATTCTTTTTCAATATCGGTGTTGTTCCAGGTGTCGTGGCGTCAGTCATTTTTTCAATGCCGCCCACAATCCGTTTGACAATGCTTGGTATTCAGCAAGTACCAAAGGATTTGATTGAAGCAACGGAAGCATTCGGTTCGACGACTTGGCAAAGGTTGAGCAAGGTGCAAATTCCACTTGCCAAACCGACAATCATGGCAGGTGTCAATCAAAGCATCATGCTGGCCTTATCGATGGTAGTCATCGCTTCGATGGTTGGTGCACCAGGGCTTGGTCAAAAAGTGTATCAGGCTGTAACACAATTGAAAACGGGCGTTGGTTTTGAGACCGGACTGTCCATCGTAATCGTTGCCATCATCCTTGACCGGATTACGCAACATGCAGGAAAGAAAAAACAAGGGGGAACTACATTATGAAATTGACTAAAAAAGTTTTAGGACTTGGAGCTGTCGCTCTACTCGCAGTCGGACTTGCCGCATGTGGTAATGATGACAAGAAAGAAACAGGTAAAGAAGAGACGAAATCTGTCGGCGAATCACTTAATTATAAAATCACAGGTATTGACCCAGGCGCAGGTATTATGGAAGCAACTGAAAAAGTGATTGAAGAATACGAACTCAAGGATTGGGAACTTACAACGGGGTCAGGTTCTGCAATGACAGCATCTTTGAAAAAGGCTTATGATAAAGAACAACCGATCATCGTGACAGGTTGGACGCCGCATTGGAAATTTGCGAAGTACGATTTGAAGTATCTTGAAGATCCAAAAGGTGTGTATGGTGGGGAAGAACAGATTCGTACGATTGGTAGACTTGGATTAGCGGATGACCTACCAGAAGCACATAAGATCTTATCACAGTTCAAATGGACTGAAGAAGATATGGGTGAAATAATGGTAGCGATTCAAGACGGTGAAAAAGAGGATGTAGCAGCACAAAATTGGGTTGATGCAAACAAAGATAAAGTAGCTGAATGGACAAACGGCGTAGAAAAAGTGGACGGAGACAAAGTCAATCTTGCCTATGTTGCATGGGATAGTGAAATTGCTAGCCATAATGTTATGACAATCGTTTTAGAAGATATGGGTTTCAAAGTCACGTTAACACAGGTCGAAGCGGGTCCGCTGTGGACGGCTGTCGCTGATGGTAGTGTAGATGCTTCACTTGCAGCTTGGATGCCGGTGACACATAAAACATATGCCGATAAGTTCGAAGGTGAATTTGAGGAGCTCGGCGTCAATATGGAAGGTGTCAAAATTGGTCTTGTGGTACCGGAGTATATGGATATCAAGTCAATTGAAGATTTGAATAATAAGTAAAATTCTCTATGAGACTCAGTCCCGTTCAATCGGGCTGAGTCTTTTTTGATTTAATCAAAGAATTATGCTAACTTAAAATAGGTACGCATAAACATACTCTTCGGGGCAAGGTGAAATTCCTTACCGGCGGTGATCGAGCAATGCTCGTCAGTCCGTGACCCGTCCTTCCTTTTAATAGAAGGCGGTGGAGCTGGTGTAATTCCGGCGCCGACAGTTAGAGTCTGGATGGGAGAAGTTGTTTGGATATGCGTGCCATGCCCACATTGTTCTGCCCTCTAGTATTTTTGAAAGGGGGAATGGCAATGGACCATGAATTTTATATGAAACTAGCTCTTGACCTGGCAGGGACAGCAGAGGGACAAACCTCACCGAATCCACTAGTCGGCGCTGTATGTGTAAAAGATGGACAAATCATCGGGACAGGTGCGCATTTGAAAGCAGGGACTCCACATGCTGAAGTGCATGCACTAACGATGGCAGGCACGCAATCGGTCGGCGCGGATCTTTACATCACGCTTGAACCCTGTGCTCACATCGGGAAAACACCCCCGTGTACGGACCTCATTCGTAAGAGAGGAATCTGTCGTGTTTTCGTCGCGTCCATCGATCCGAACCCTTCCGTCAATGGAAAGGGCATCAGGCTTCTTCAAGATGCCGGGATTGAAGTAATAACCGGCCTATTACAGGAAGAGGCAGAGCAATTGAACAGGGCATTTTTTCATTTCATCAACTACGGAAAACCATACGTCACCTTGAAAGCAGCCACAACGCTCGATGGCCGCCTTTCAACGCAGACTGGGGACAGCAAATGGATTACATCGAATGCTTCAAGAAATGATGTCCATCACCTCCGCCATATCCATGACGCAATTTTGGTCGGCGTACAAACCGTTCTTCACGATAACCCTTTCCTCACCACCCGTTTGCCCCATGGTGGAAAGAACCCAATTCGTATTATTCTAGACCGGTATCTCAGGACGCCTAAAACAGCAAATATCGTCACAGACGGTGCTGTCGAAACAATTATTTTTACACTCGATTCAGACAAGTCCAGAACGGTCTTTTTTGAACATCCCTTCGTTTCGATTGAAAGGATTTCTGAAACAGCCCCTTTTTTGGAGGAAGTACTAAATCATCTTGCAAGGAGAGGAATCATGACGTTGTTCGTTGAGGGCGGCAGTCGTGTCCATTCAAGTTTCATTAACGCGGGACTCGCGGATGAACTGTATTTGTACATGGCTCCAAAATTGATTGGCAACGGCAGTTCTTTATTCATTGATGAAAAGCGGAATCTCATGGCGGACAGTGAATCACTCCGCTTATTGGATGTGCGACAAATCGGCGAGGACGTCCGGCTGCATGCCCGCTTTTTGAAGGAGGAATGATTGTTCTTGTTCACAGGAATCGTAGAAGAAATCGGTACAGTGGCAGCGGTTCAACAAGATTCGAACTCGTTTAAACTATCAATACGCTGCAAAAAAGTACTCGAAGATGTCAAAAAAGGGGACAGTATCGCAGTAAATGGTGTCTGTCTGACTGTCTCAGATTTTTCGACCCATCAATTCACAGCGGATGTCATGCCTGAAACAGTCAAAGCGACGACGCTTCACACGCTCCGTCTTGGAAACCGATTGAATCTGGAACGTGCAATGGCCGCAAATGGTCGTTTTGGCGGCCATTTTGTAAGTGGGCATGTTGATGGAACCGGAGAAATTATCGCAATCCGTCAAAAAGAGAACGCCATCTATATGGAAATTGATATTGTTAGCGAATACTTGAACTATTTCATTCCAAAAGGTTCCGTCACAGTGGATGGGACCTCACTTACAGTCTTTGGCGTAACTAAAAAAGGATTCATCATTTCACTAATCCCCGTTACGCAGGAAGATTCCATAATCGGACGAAAACGGATTGGCGAAAAAGTGAATGTCGAATGTGACATACTTGCAAAGTATATGGAACGATTGATAACGACCGATAAAGGGAAGCCCGCTGGCAGTCTGACGATGGATTCACTTGCTGCGAGTGGGTTTCTCGACTAAAGGAGGCGGCATAGTTGTTCACTACAGTGGAAAAAGCAGTTGAAGAACTAAAAAAAGGAAAAGCAATCATCGTCGTGGATGATGAAGACCGTGAAAACGAGGGAGACTTTGTTGCGCTGGGCGAATTTGCTACACCAGAAATGATTAACTTCATGGCGACGGAAGGACGCGGACTTATTTGCGTGCCAATCGAGGAAGAAAAAGCAAATCAGCTTGAGCTTGGACTTATGACGGAAAAAAATAGCGATGCACATGGAACTGCTTTTACAATCAGCATCGACCATTCGGATTGCCATACTGGGATCTCGGCATTTGAACGTTCTGAAACGATTTTGGCGATGCTTGCCAATGATGCCCGTCCGTCCGGTTTCAGAAGACCAGGTCACATATTTCCATTAATCTCGAAGTCAGGTGGTGTATTGAAACGGGCTGGACATACTGAAGCGGCTGTTGACTTGGCAAAACTGGCAGGTGCAGAACCTGTCGGCGTCATTTGTGAAATCATGAACGTCGACGGTACGATGGCGAGAACCGTGCAATTGAAAGAAATTGCGGAGCGCTTTGATCTTGTTATTTTGACAATCCAAGACTTGATTGCGTATCGCAGGAAAAATGAAAAGCTGATAGAACGCATTGTTGATGTGCATTTACCAACAGATTTTGGGGAGTTTAAAGCGGTCACCTATATTGAAAAACTGACCGAGCGGGAACATATCGCTTTGGTAAAAGGTGATATCCGCGATGGCGAAAACATACTTGTCCGAGTCCACTCGGAATGTCTGACAGGTGATGTCTTCGGTTCGTGTCGCTGTGATTGTGGCCCACAGTTGCATGCTGCGCTTGCCCAGATTGAAAAAACGGGCAGGGGCGTCCTGTTATATATGCGTCAGGAAGGGAGAGGTATAGGCCTTGTCAATAAAATGAAAGCCTATAAACTCCAAGAAGAAGGATACGATACAGTCGAAGCAAATCAGAAATTAGGATTTCCGGATGATCTTCGGGATTACGGGATTGGTGCACAAATCTTAAGGGATATAGGGTTGACATCCATTCATCTACTAACAAATAACCCACGGAAAATCGCAGGACTTGCTGGACATGGCTTAGAAGTAACAGAGCGTATTCAAATTGAAATGCCAGTTAAAGAAGAGAATAAAGTATACATGGAAACGAAAAAAGAAAAACTGGGGCATCTATTGCAAAGTTAAGGGGGATTTATAATGGGAACAGTTTTTGAAGGACATTTGGTGGGAACAGAATTAAAAATTGGGATTGTTGTTTCTAGGTTCAATGAATTTATTACAGGAAAGTTATTGAGTGGAGCTGAAGATGCGCTACGTCGCCATGGTGTCGATGATCGCAATGTTGACATCGCTTGGGTGCCTGGTGCTTATGAAATTCCACTTGTAGCGAAGAAAATGGCTGCAACAGGAAAGTATGACGCGGTCATTACACTAGGGACAGTAATCCGAGGAGCAACACCCCATTTTGACTATGTTTGCAGTGAAGTCGCCAAAGGGGTGGCTGCCATTACTATGCAAGAAGGCATTCCCGTCATCTTCGGTGTCCTGACAACAGATACAATTGAACAGGCGATTGAACGTGCCGGAACGAAGGCTGGCAATAAAGGCTGGGATGCGGGAACCGCGGCGATTGAAATGGCGAATTTACTGAAAACATTCTAAAGGCTTCACCCTTAATTGAACTACTTGGTTAGAATGCTCAGTAGAGTCACTCATTCAATCGTGAAAGTTTAAACTACCATATTTGTTTTAATTAACGTAATTGTTTGAGGTGCGTTGATTACTTTAAAAGGTTGGTGTCGTTCCGGGATCAATGAACGGCTTATTGACAACCGATAGTGAATATAATATGGTAATCTTAGTGATTAGGCTCATGTTCCTTACGAGGACTGGGCCATTTTTTTGTTTCGTTCTAGGCTTCACGTTTCTCGCAATTAGTTAGGGAAAGCGGTATGATAGAAGCAGAAGCTATTCTAAGAAATGGAGTGATTGATTTGACTGAATTCCCTAAAAAAACATGTTCGATTGAACGGCTTGTTACGATTCCCGCAGATGTGAAGAAAGTGTTGGATGGCCAAAAAACGGCGACAAGACGGAATGGTGTCTATGCGTATCCTGAAGAAATTATGGTTCTTGATGGCAAAGAGTTTAGAGTCGACGCGCTATATAAACAGACCCTTGGGGAAATGACGGACGAGCATGCGAAGCACGAAGGTTATGCGAATATGGAGGAGTACAAACAATCGATTCTTGCCATGCATGAAAAAATGCCTTGGTTGCCGACGATGAGTGTATGGGTACACGAATATAGTCCGGTCCAGAAATGATGTTCTGAATGATACTGGACATCTATGGTACAATCATATTTCTGCACGTCGTCAGTGCTGTACTTTCCATAGGTCCATTATTCATCCTGATGCCAATCATTAAACGGTTGCGTGGCGTTGAAACTGAAATTGAAAAAGTATATTTGTCTATTATCAATGTCATCATCCGTGCCGTGATGCATGCAGGCCATGTCCTCGTTTTCACAGGCGTGCTTCTAATCATTCTTGGGCCTTGGCCATGGTATACTTCCTGGGTTGTTATGACACTTGCTGTTATGTTGCTTTCCGCAGTTTTTCTTGCAAAAGGTTTTACATTTGTACTTCGTAGATTTCACGACCCTAAACAAGATAAAAATGCAATCCTTAATAGTTTGAACAGAACGTCTTGGATCTATATTGGTCTTATGCTCATAATGCTTTGGCTTATGGTGCAAAAACCGATGTTTTGGTGAAGCCCAATTGGTATACATAGAAAAAGATATGCATGTTTTTAGTGCATATCTTTTTTATTGTTGTCGATTCTTTTTGTTGAAATGAAAAAGTGCTACATACAATAAGCTCAATATACTGTAAAATTGATATAAATACAGAAATGGGGGTTTTTGAGACATGGAGTTTAAACTGTATGAAGATGTACATGAATTCGCTTTGAAGGCAGAGCCGATTTTAGCAGACAGAGAAGATGTATATAGTCTCTTCTTTGGTGTTTTGCAGGCGATTAAAGCAGGTCGATATGATAAGCCGTTTATGGCGACAATTGAAGAGCGTGGAGAAGTACTGGCTTTATGCCAAATGACGTCTCCACATCCGCTTAATCTAATTGTTGTCGATGAAAATCGCTTGGATGAAAGTGTGGATTTATTGATAAAAAGTTTAGTTGATTTTGAAATTAATTCTGTCATCAGTCTAAAACCATGGGTGTACCGCTTTGCAGAGAAATGGCAAGTGGAAACGGGCATGGATCATCAATTGCTAATGGATCAAGGATTGTATCGCTTGGATAGGGTCAATGAATCGCTTGAACAAAGTCCTGGTTCTTGGCGTTACGCGGGAGAAAGCGACTGTCCGCTAATTGAGAAATGGTTCAATTTGTTTGAAGAAGATTCAGGACTTCCGATTACTGCGGCGGAAGAAGTGACAAAGCGTATCGCGTTGTTCATCGCCGAACAGGAGGTATTTCTCTGGGAGCATGATGGGGAAGTCGTATCTATGATGAAAAAGGCACGACCTACAAAACAGGGCGTAACCGTTTCTCTTGTTTTCACGCCGAAAGAGAAACGTAGAAAAGGGTATGCCCGGACGATGGTTGCTGCCGGCACGAAGGAGCTTCTCAAAGCGTATGACTTTTGTGTGCTGTACACAGATTTATTGAATCAGACATCGAATAAGATCTACCAAGAAATAGGCTACGAACGGATTGCGGATTCTGTTCATCTGGGCTTTGTACAATCGAATGAGTAGAATAGAAAAACGGATGAATCTCTTTAATTAGTCAGTTTTTTTCTATACCGTCGAAGCCATTAAACAACAGGAGTTTTGATGGTTAGCCACGGACGTTCTTCTTCCCAGCGAACCTTCACAGGTACTTCAAACGTTTTGGATAATAAATCAGCATCCAAGACATCTACTTTTGGCCCGGCCGCAACTACTTTACCTTCATGGAGAAGGAGGACATGAGTAATTTCTTTGACAAGTTCTTCAATATGATGTGTCACAAAAATTAAGTGTCGGTCTTTTCCAATCACTTCCTTTGTTAAATGAAGGACTTCTTCTCGGGAAAGAATATCCAAACCCGTACACGGTTCATCTAAAATCAGAACTTTCGGGTCGCTCATTAAAGATCTAGCGATTAATACTCTTCTTTTTTCACCTTGTGATAATAAATGAAACAATTTACCTTTCAAATAACTGAGGCGAAAACTGTCCAGTAAAGAATCAGCTTTCGCCCAATCCATTGGGGAAACATTTTCGTATAAACCGAATGAGGCAAATTTGCCACTGACGATGATTTCTTCCACTTTTTCATTATTTGTAAGCTGTGAAAATCGGTCCAATGATGTACTAACAAATCCAATTTCTTTGCGAAGTTCCTGTAAGTTTGTCTTGCCGAAATTATTTCCGAGTACGGTTACCTCTCCATCTGATGGATAGTGGTACCCCATAATAACATTGAGAAGTGAAGTTTTTCCGGAGCCATTTAAGCCGAGTACCGCCCATTGTTCATTTTCACGAAATTTCCAGCTGATGTCGCTTAAAATCGTTCGTGCACCTTTTCGTAAAGAAACATTATTAAAAGATAGTATATTTTCCATAGATAAACACCTCGTATCCAAACTATTTTAATTAACAAATAATTAGTTCAATTACTAGTATACCTGTTGTTCGGTTCATCGTGCAATATCCTATTCGAAAATAAGAAAAACTCTCCAAGTAGAAATTGGGATGACACAAACGACTTTCATGATTATCATTTTAAAAAGTCTCATGAAAATAGACATATCAAGGAGCTATTTGAGGACTCCTTTTTGGGGAATCAGGTTTTTGGAGACGATAAAGCTACTTAAAGACCCAAAATGGAATCGAGGCGAAATCTTATAGTAGTGTGGGAATTCGACGGGAAGTATAGCTTGTAAACCCCGTTTTTAGAGGTGTGAAAGTTAAGTAATATAAAAGAGTAACAACATGAATCTCCATGTTGTTACTCTTTTTCAATTCATTCAGCGTCATTTTTCAATCTGTAACTGAAAATAGCCCAAGCTTCTCGATACGTACAATTGCTTCTCTTATGCGAATATGATTTTCTAATAGCCCGACTCGGACATAACCTTCTCCGTGTTTTCCGAAGCCGTTACCTGGTGATACGGCTACGTTCGCATTCGCTAACAGTAAGTCAGAGAATGACTCACTCGAATAGCCTTTTGGAACGGGTAGCCATGCGAAAAATGAACCTTTAGGTGCGACAACGTCCCAACCAATCCGTTTGCATTCAGTAATTAAGACATCACGGCGACTCTCGTAAAGAGAGACAAGGTCCGTGACGCATTGCTGGCTGTCCGTTAGCGCAACAACAGCAGCGCGCTGCACTGCGGGGAATACACTAGTGAATAGATGGTCTTGCAACAAATTGATAGCAGCAACAATCTTAGAATTCCCGACTGCAAATCCGACTCTCCAGCCAGCCATGTTAAACATTTTGGAAAGAGAAAGTGTTTCGATGCCGACTTCTTTTGCCCCATTCGCTTGCAGGAAGCTAATTGGTTTTTTTCCATCAAAACCGATAGCTCCATAAGCAAAGTCGTGCAAAACTGCGATAGCATTTTCTTTTGCAAATGCTACGGTTTCTTCATAAAATTGCAAATTAGCAGTAACGCCGGTTGGGTTACTTGGATAGTTCAAATACATCAGTTTCGCATCTCTTTTTTGCTTATCAGAAAGGGCATTATAGTCAGGTAGAAAGTTATTTTTTGCGAGTAATGGCATTAAGTCATACTCTATATTTGCCAAACTTATGCCAGACAAGTAATCGGGATATCCTGGGTCTGGAAGAAGTAATGATTCTCCTTCATTCATAATGGCAAGTGGTAATTCGACGACTCCGATTTTCGTTCCACCTAAAACTGCTACTTCCGAGTCAGGGTCGACTATTACGTTGTATTCACGCTTGTAAAATTCCGCTACGGCTTGCCGCAATTCAGAAATTCCTCTGAAAGGGGAGTAGCCATGTGTCGAAGGATCTTCAACAGCTTGCTGTAGCGCCTTGACGATATGTGGTGGTGTTGGCTGGTCGGGATTTCCACGTCCCAAATTAATTACATCGCGACCTTCTGCTATTGCCGAGTCAACTTTTTTTATAAGTGTTGTGAAGAAATGTGGAGGTAACGATTTTAATCGATTTGAAAGTTCCATTTAAAGCCCTCTTTTCTTAATAGTCTAAAACGAAAAAACGTAGAAAGTTTCTACATTCTTGTAAGTAAGTATACATGTCTTATTAATAATAATTCAATATTCTTGTATAAATATTGGTCGAAAAAGGTTGACAGTTCATCTTCAACAAACTATGATGTAAACTATACTTAAAACAATCGAATAACAGAACTTATCAAGAGTGACTGAGGGAAAGGCCCGATGACGTCCAGCAACCCCTTGTGTAAAGCGAGGAAGGTGCCAAGTCCTACAGAGTGAACTTCATTCTGAGAGATAAGCTGAACCTTTTTTCAGTGCTTCTTTCATTAATGAAAGAGGTGTTTTTTTATTGTTTAGGAAGAGGGGCATGACATGATTCAAATTAAAGATTTATCGAAAATATACACAACAAAAGAGCGGGTTGTTAAAGGGGTAGACAATGTATCACTCAACATCACTACGGGTGAAGTTTTTGGGATTGTAGGGTATTCGGGTGCTGGGAAAAGCTCGCTCATCCGCTGCTTGAATTTGTTGGAGAAACCAACGAGCGGCGAAATCAAAATAGATGGTTTGAATTTGATGAAGCTAAGAGGAAGAAAATTACGTCAGGCGCGTTTGAAAATTGGAATGATTTTTCAACATTTTCATTTAATCAGTCAGAAGACCATTTATGAAAACATCGCTTTTGCTTTACGAGCAGCAAAAACACCTGCCAGTCAAATTAATAAGCGCGTAACAGAGCTCCTAGAAATGGTGGGTCTGGCTGATAAGCGAGATGTTTACCCCGCACAATTGAGTGGTGGTCAAAAGCAACGAGTAGGAATTGCACGGGCACTTGCGAATAATCCGTCCGTCTTACTGTGCGATGAAGCAACATCTGCTTTAGACCCAAATACGACGCTGTCGATATTACGGCTGTTGAAAAAAATCAATAAGGAATTAAAAATCACAATTGTTTTGATCACGCATGAAATGAATGTGGTGAAAGAGATTTGTGATCGGATGGCCATTATGCAAGATGGGAAAGTGATTGAAGAAGGGGCTGTCTATGATATATTTTCTGGTCCGAAAGAAGAGTTAACGAAAGAATTTATAAGTAGTGTTGTATCATTTGATGTTCCGTCTGCGATTTTGAATAAGTGTACTGGGCGTATTGTTAAAGTAATGTATAAAGGTGATGTTGCCGGAGAGGGCATAATTTCCGATACAGTCCAACAGTACAATATCAAAGGAAACTTTCTACATGGCTCGATTGAATACATTCAAGAAATTCCGCTTGGCATATTTTTAATGGAACTCCAAGGAGACAATCAGGAAGTTGAAAAAGCCATTTCCTATATGTCGTCCCGTGCTTCGCTAGTGGAGGTGATTGATCATGGGAATTGACTTTCAACATGTTGTTGAGTTAATGCCTGATATTACGAAAGCGTTTGGTGAAACACTTTATATGATTAGTATTTCACTAGCTGTCGCATTGGTATTTGGGCTTCCACTAGGAATCTTACTATTTGTCACAGATAAAGGGCTGTTTCTTGAGAATATAGTCGTAAAATCAGTTCTCGGATTTATCGTCAATATGGTCAGATCCATACCGTACATCATTCTACTAGTAGCGCTCATTCCACTGACGAAATTGATTGTAGGAAATCCGTATGGACCAGCAGCAGCTAGTGTTTCATTGTCCGCAGCAGCGATTCCGTTCTTTGCCAGAATTGTAGAGACATCGCTACGTGAAATAGATAAAGGAGTTATTGAAGCGGCAATTGCGGTAGGCGCTACACCTTGGATGATTATTAAAGATGTGCTATTCCCTGAAGCAAAGTCGAGTATTATTCAAGGTGTGACGTTAACTGTCATTAGTTTAGTTGCGTATTCTGCGATGGCGGGTGTTGTCGGAGGCGGAGGAATCGGTGATTTAGCAATACGATTCGGTTATTACCGCTATGATAATACAATCATGATTGTGACGGTTGTGATATTAATTGTTTTTGTACAATTAATACAATTTGCAGGAGATTGGATTTCAAAAATAATAGACAAAAGATAATAGAGGAGAGAATGAAACATGAGAAAATTACTAGTAACAATCATCATCCTTGTACTTGCAACTGCACTTGCAGCATGTGGTGGGAAAGACAAAGCATCGGATGATAAGTCATTGAAATTTGGGGCAACTCCAGGCCCGTATAGTGATATGTTGAAAAAAGCAATCGTTCCAGGACTTGAAGAAAAGGGCTATAAAATAGAGATTGTTGAGTTTAGTGATTACATTCAGCCAAATAATGCGTTGGATAGTAGGGCGATTGATGCGAATCTATTTCAACATATCGTTTACTTGGAAAACTTCTCGAAAGAAAATAACATGGAATTATCGGATTTGATTGTCGTACCGACAGCACCACTCGGCATCTATTCGAGTAAATTTAAGTCATTGGATGAAATTACAGATGGCGCAACGATTACAATTCCGAATGATCCGGTCAATGCGGCCAGAACACTTCTCGTATTGGAATCGGTGGACCTAATTGAAATCGATCCAAACATCGATCCATTAAAAGCATCTGAGAAAGACATCGTGACCAATCCGAAAAATTTAGTTGTCCAACCTATAGAAGCAGGCCAATTACCACGCTCTGTGGATAGTTCCGATTTAGCAGCTGTTCCAGGAAACTTTGCAATCGCAGCGGATATGAATTTGCTCGATGCATTAGTTCTAGAAGATATGCCCGATCAGTTTCGGAATCTGGTTGCCGTAAGAACGGAAGACAAAGAGAAGCCATTTGCCAAAGATATTATAGAAATAATTGAATCAGAACAGTTTGAGAAAGTCATCGATTCCAATTTCAAGGGTTTCGGGAAACCAAAATGGATGAAATAAGAAAAAATGTTCTAAAAGGTATAATTTCCGAATGTCTAATGAGAAAAACCGTCCAAGTCATCATTCACTTGGACGGTTTTTACTGTTCTTATTGTTTAGATTCGATTTCTTCTGTCAACACAACCAGCTGATTGATCAATTCACCGATATAAGCGATTGTATCAAGTAAGGGTTGCTCAGTTGTGATATCGACACCAGCCATTTTAGCAAGTTCCGCAGGTGATTCTGTTCCTCCTGCTTTCAATACTTCCAACCATTCATCTACAGCGGGCTGTCCTTCCGCCAAGATGCGTTTAGACACTTGTGTTGAAATCGTTAGCCCGGCGCTGTATGTGTATGGATACAAGCCCATATAATAATGAGGCTGGCGCATCCAAGTCAATTCAGCACCGTCATTGATGTCAACATCTTCTCCCCAGAACTCTTCTAGGACACTACGTTTTAAGTTATTTAAAACGCCTGCATTGACACTGCCTCCAGCATCGATACGCTCATAGACTTTACGCTGATAAGCTGCTTCTAATAAGTGCGTGACGAAGTTATGGTAATACGTGCGTGCCACGATTGATGAAATAACCCAGCGTTTGAATTTCGGATCATCCGAGTTTTTCAATAGATGATTTGCTACAAGCATTTCATTCATCGTAGACGGGGCTTCGATGAAGTAAAGGGATGGCCGCGCATTAAATACATTCTGTTCACGGTTTGCGTTGTAGAAATGGCCTGCATGTCCAAGTTCATGTGCAAGAACGAATACATCCTCCATACTTCCAGTCCAGGAAATAAGAATATAGGGATGATTACCGTAAGGGCTAGAACAGAAAGCACCTGTTGATTTCCCTTTGTTTTGTGCGAAATCAATCCAACGTTCTTTGTAAGAGCGATCTACCATATTCAAGTAATCATCGCCCATAATGGCAAGCGATTCATTGATATACTTCTTGGATTCTTCTACTGAAATTTTCGGCTCATACGTCGGGTCAAGCGGAATTTTCAAGTCAGCAAACGTCATTTTATCCAACCCATGAACTTTCTGAATAAGTTTTGCGTATTTACGCATATGAGGTGCAAGCTCTTTTGTGATCAAGTCGATTTGGCGGTTGTACATCGAGCGGTCGACTTCCTGATTAAACAATAAATAATCGAAAACTGTATCATAGCCACGCACGTCGGAAGTTGTCTTCTCAGTTTGAAGATGCATGTCGTATGTTTTTGCAGTTGTATGTTGGTATTCTTTCAATTTCGCAGAGAAAGCATCAAATGCAGCTCGACGTTTGTCCGTGTCGGGCTCTGTTTCCCAAGCGCCTTCGAATGAAACATAGCTAAGCGGATACTTCTGGCCATCTACTTCGAAATCATCGAATGACATGTCCACCATTTTTGTCGTATTATATAAGCCATAAGCTCCATTGAATGTGGAAGAAAATGCTGCTAATGTTTTTTCAACTTCAGGATGTAGTTGATGATCTTTTTTGCGAATCAATTTGTCCAAGTAATTTTTGAAGTCTGTGGATTGCTGCTGTGCTTGTTCCAATACTTCTAAAGGTAACTCAGAAAGTTCACTGTTTACGAATGATAATTTACTATTGATTTTCGCGGCAGTTGAACCGTATTTGCTTGAACGCATTTGTGCTTCGTCATTTGTTTGGTCCACACTAGAAGCCAAACTTGTATAGGTGCCAACAGGAACCGTTTTTTCGTAAATGGCTGCATACCCTTTGAGTGCTTCATTGACAGACGGGGCATCGTTAATATTCCCTTTGAACTTCTCGACGAATGCAGCGACTGCTTTTTCTAATTCAGCTACTGCTGCATTGTAGTCATCCTCAGTTTTAAAAAGATCGTCTAGATTCCACGTTTCTTCAATCTTTACTTCTGAACGTATAGGTAAACTTTTAACCAATCTTATCTCTCCTTTATTATTACGGATATCGAACTAATGTATAGTATATAATAGAAAAGAAGAAATGTAAAAACGAATCGATTTTTTAGAAACTTTCAGTTATCCAATCCTTAATTTTCAGGGAGGCGGCTGATTTCATCTGAGAGTACGAATGCGAGATCATCATTTCCGAAAAGTTGCAGGACATCGAGCATCATCTCGTTATCGATGTCGATTTCGTCCTCAAATTCCGCATCTTCCATAACTTTTTTCATCGTGAGATTTTCCAGTTGTTCGGGATATGCGCGGCTGTATAATTCAATGGGGTTTAATTGGTTATTCTTGCACCACTGAACAAATAATCGAATCATCAGTTGTTCGTCCTCTTGGTATTTTTGAATGACTTGTTCATCGATGCTTTTAAAATCCATAATAAAATGCTCCTTTTCAGTACTTCTTTATTGTATTGTACCTGAAAGAGGAGAGATGAAGGGAATTCTAAATTGAGTCAAAGTTGATTGTTTAGAAAGAAATGGACGAGCCAATCCACATCGAGTGGACCGTCAACAATCTTGTAATAGAGCATGTTATTTTGGATGATTAAGTCTTCATTAATAAAAACGGTGATGCGATCGCCATTTTCGTCTTCTAGGCTGATTCCGAATTGTTGGATATCATCATAAACATCAATTTCTTCGGGTTTTAATTTTTGGACATGATAATTTTGAAGGAAATGCAAAAATTCATCGATTTCATTTTCATCATCGACCATCCATGTTTTAGCTTTTGAAGCGGGTGTAGGGGGCTTGGTGAAAATCAAGGAATTAAATGAACCATTCGTGAAGTTTAGTAGTTCGTTAAACTCTCTTTGACTAAAATCGTTAATGGATTGAACGATTTCATAGGTGCCGCCAATCAGTAATGCAATGATAAAAAGTGCTCTTATTTTCATTTTCTTTTTCATGTTTGATTCCTCCTGTATGTCGTTTCTGTAGTATACGCAGCCGGCTGTTTTTCGGTTTAGCGCGGTTAACTCCTAAGGTATGTTCGTAGTCGGTGGAAAATTAATGATTGGAGGGACTACAAATTGTTTTTGAATAAAATTAAGCTTCTCCGTGATGAAACGAAAACGGGCTACCCTTTCTCCATCCCCTCTATTCAAAGTATGACGGAGTTGGAATTGACGCGTAAAATCACGTTTTTTGTAGGGGAAAATGGTTCGGGAAAATCGACGTTGCTTGAAGGGATTGCCGACTTATGTGGGTTCAATTCGGCAGGCGGCGGGAGGAATAATACATATGAAGTGGATGCGTCGGAAAGTACGTTAAGTGATTATCTACGGCTGTCCTGGATGCCGAAAGTGACGAATGGTTTCTTCCTACGGGCGGAATCCTTTTATCAATTTGCGTCGCATATTGACCAGTTAGCAAGGCAACCTGGGGAATCTATAAAGGCTTTAAAGGATTACGGGGGTAAATCATTACATATTCAATCCCATGGTGAATCATTTTTGTCGTTGTTTTTGAACCGCTTTAATGGCAAGGCAATCTACCTTTTGGATGAGCCGGAAGCTGCTTTATCACCACAAAGACAGTTAACATTCATGCGAGTCATGCATGATTTGGTGCAGCATGAGGATTGTCAATTTATCATAGCAACGCACTCGCCAATTATTTTAGGTTATCCTGATGCGACAATCCTTAGTTTCGATGAAGGCGAAATTAAGGAAATCGACTATGAAATGACGGAGCATTACCAGATTACGAAGTATTTCCTTGATCATAAAGAGAAGTTTTTGAAAGATATTTTGGGGGATTAATTTGTTATCAGAATGTTATAATGAATGGGTTATAGTGTAAAAGGGGGAATGAGAAAATGCTTACAAAAGTGATGCATGCAATCCAAGATGAGTATCCGGATGATTTTGCATGGTGTTATGGTTGTGGGAAGTTGAACAAAGAGGGGAATCATTTCCGCACAGGATGGCAGGGGGAAGAAACGGTAACATTTTTTGAACCGGCTGAAAAATACACCGCTATTCCTGGATTTGTCTATGGGGGAGCGATTGCGTCCCTTGTTGATTGCCATGGAACGGGGTCTTGCTCACTTGCACTCCATCGTAAAAACGGTCATGAACCTGGAAGCGGTGAAGTTCCACCACGATTTGTTACGGCGTCATTAAACGTCGATTATTTAAAACCGACACCGCAAGGAACTGTATTGAAAGCGGTGGGCAAAGTGGAAGAAATTCATCCGAAGAAATGGAAAGTATCCATCGAAGTATTTGCGGGTGAAATCCTTTGCGCAACTGGAGAAGTCGTTGGCGTAGTCATGCCTGTCACTTTCACGCAGAAGTGATAAACACTAAAAGTTGATTGCCATGTGCAGTCGGCTTTTAGTGTCGTAAATATAACTCAATTGGAATTAAAATCGTGTACAATGGAATTAAATGAAATTTGTCTAAGGAGTGATCAGGTTGTTATATGTACTAGGAATTGTTGCGTGTGTCATGTGTGTTCCGATAACTGCGATTATTACAGACTATAAGCGAAAGACGATTAAAATTAGAGCAGATATGATTCGTGATGAAATTGAACTTGAGAAAATGAAACAGCAAAATTTTATGATTGAAACAGAAAAAATGAAAATCGAGTTGGAGAAAATGAAATTAGACTACACGCCAAATGTAAATAATTTATTGAAACTATAACTATGGAAAGGATGTGCACGGAAGTGAGTGATGATAAATTAAATCCACCATATAACGATTTGATTGGAGATATTCTGAAAAAATATACTGAACAAGGGGGTATGGACAATTTAAAAGGTCACGGGAAGCCGTTACCGGAAGAGTACTTTTCAGGTGACACATTCCAACACTTTCAACGGATTGCGATGGATGGGGGGCATAAGCCGCATTGGTTGAAGCTTCAGCATGAAGTTCGCGATGAGATAGAAGCGATTGCAGCCCTGTATACAGTTGACCCGATGCATGATTTGGAACAAAGGATTTCGGAATTGAATGAAAAAATTTCGGAACACAATAAATGTTGCCCACCTCCCATGTTGAAAGGTTCCGTGTACCTCAGTAATTTGGAAACTGCAATGGAGAGATGGAAATAATCAGGTACGCCTTCTGCAAATAAATCATGCAGAAGGCGTTTTTATCTTGCCAATTCTTGAAAAATAAAATACACTATAAATAGTAACAATTACGATTTAAGATGAAGGAGGAAGAATAATGCGTGTGAATATAACATTAGCTTGTACAGAAACAGGAGATCGCAATTATAGTACAACAAAAAACAAACGGAATAATCCTGAACGTCTAGAATTGAAAAAATATTGTCCGCGTTTGAGAAAAATGACACTTCATAAAGAAGTTAAATAAGCAAAGGATTGGATGGCGATTCAGCTGTCCAGTCTTTTTTGAATTTTTTTAGTTTTTTAGTGATAAAAGAAGATGTAATGAGGTTTTATGAATTAAGTTATAGTAGATAGTAGATAGTAGATAGTAGATAGTAGATAGTAGATAGTAGATAGTATTCTAATTTTAGAAAGTATGTGAACATGAAATGTCAGCGAAAAAAAAAGCTACTTCATTAGGAAATCCAGTTTATCCGATCATATTTGCCATCGGTGGCGTTCATTTACTAAATGATTCGCTGCAATCCGTTATTCCGGCGATGTTTCTAATACTTAAAGAGGCACGGGGTTTTACATTTACGCAGCTTGGGATGATTGCTTTCTGCCTAAATATGGTCGCGTCTGTATTACAACCGGTTGTCGGCTATTTAAGTGATCGAAAGCCTAAACCGTATGCCTTACCGTTCGGGATGATGTTCTCTCTTGTCGGTATAGGAGGCCTTGCTTTCGCTCCCGAATATTGGATGATTCTCATCTCCGTGATGTTACTAGGCTTTGGTTCCGCCGTTTTTCATCCGGAAGGCTCCCGCGTTTCTTATATGGCCGCCGGTTCAAAGAGGGGATTTGCCCAATCCATTTATCAAGTTGGCGGAAACTCGGGTCAGGCGCTCGCTCCGTTAATTGGCGCATATATCTTAGTTCCATATGGACAAAAAAGTGCTGCGATTTTTATGGTGGTTGCAGCTCTTGCAATCATTATCTTGATTAAAATTTCAACTTGGTATAAGGAACAATTGGAACAAGAAAAGTTGAATACGCGCAAAAAAGTACTTTTGTCATCTTTAGGGAATTTATCGAAGAGACAAGTGGGCATTGCGCTTGGTTTACTGCTCGTTATCATTTTTGCTCGCTCTTTTTACGTAACGAGTGTCACGAACTTTTATGTCTTTCATTTAAAGGAAATGTATAGCCTGACTGATAAAGAAGGATTATTGACTGTATTCCTTTTTCTTGCGCTGGGGGCGGTTGGGACATTTTTTGGCGGACCGATGGCAGATAAGATAGGTAGGAAAAATGTCATTGTCCTGTCGCTCATTGTACCGATTCCATTATGCCTCCTGTTGCCGTATGTCTCGTTATGGGCAGTACTTGTATTGCTTGCGTTCATAGGATTCTTCATCATGCTAAGCTTTTCAGTTACTGTCGTCTATGCGCAGGAGCTTGTGCCAAGTAAGATTGGTACGATGGCGGGACTGACTGTAGGACTTGCATTTGGTATGGGGGCAGTCGGTGCGGTGGTCATCGGAAATTTGATGGATGACATCGGCGTGTTTTCCACGATGGTGGTTATGTCGTATCTACCGATTATCGGGCTTGTCGGTTTAGCTTTACCGCGTGATCAGAAAATAACTGCTGTAACAAGTGACTAATGGATATGAAAAAATGCCAGCCTATTACTTTATGGATAGGCTGGCATTTCTATGGTGAAAAACGAGTAACGGTGATAACTGGGTTCTAGGCGGTGATAAAGTCTTTCGAGTCGGTGATAACCAACATCAAGGCGGTGATAACGAGCCCCAAGGCGGTGATAAACCCTCCCAAGGCGGTGATAACTCAGAAAGTACTACGAAATTTGAAGTGTAGCAGAGAAAAATGGTGACAAATCCGTCGGAAATTATTATAATGAAAGGTCTGTATGTAAAGAAAGAAGGTCGAACAACTTGTCACGTGAACAACGGAAGAAAATGATTATATTGATGATAAATATGTTTATTGCCGTCGGAAGTTTCGGCATCATTATCCCTATTTTACCTGCATACTTAAAATCGATTGGTCAAGCGGGGACAGCGGCAGGTTTGATGATTGCGATATTCGCAGGGGCACAGCTCGTCATGTCGCCGATTGCGGGGAAATGGGCGGATCGGTTTGGCCGCAGAATTATGATTATAGCTGGGCTTAGTTGTTTAGCTCTGTCGATGTTCGTTTTTTATTTCTCTGATTCAATTAGTGTTTTATATCTTTCACGTGTGATAGGAGGCGTCGGGGCAGCACTGTTGATACCTGCAATTTTTGCTTATGTTGCAGATATTACGACGATGGACCAACGTGCAAAGGGCAATAGTTTCATCTCGGCGGCAATGTCACTTGGAATTGTTATTGGGCCAGGAATTGGTGGGTTTCTAGCTGAATTTAGTTTAAAGATGCCACTTCTTATTTCAGCATTAGTAGGGCTTGTCGCCGTTATATTTTCGGCGTTTTTATTGGAAGAAAGTATGGAATCGAAAAGTGAAGTCCAGGATGAAAAGCAGCAACCGATGGTGAACGAAATTGCCCAATCCTTTAGAAAACCATATTTCATCCCACTTGTGATTACACTCGTCATGAGTTTTGGGTTAATGGCTTATGAATCTGTCCTTGGTCTTTTCATTGATAATGAATTCGGGGCGACGCCAAAAGACATCGCTATTATGGTGACGGCTACAGGAATAGTCAGTGTCGTCATCCAACTTTTTGCTGTCGATTGGATTGTGCGTAGATTTGGTGAAGCGAAGGTGTTGAATATCTTCCTTGGTGTTGCTGCGGTTGGGTTTTTGTTATCTATTTTTGCGCCTAGTTATAATATGTTTTTCATCATCACGATGATTATCTTTTTAGCTACATCTATTTTGAGACCTGTTCTAACGACGCTTATTTCAAAAATGGCGGGGAATGAGCAAGGGTTTGCAATGGGTATGAATAATTCATATATGAGTATCGGTAACGTACTAGGACCGCTACTTGCGGGACGGTTATATGATGTGCATATTTTATATCCCTTTATACTTGGATTGATTGTCCTTCTCGTTACGATGATTGTGTCAATCAAATGGAAAGCGCCGCAAATACAATGAAATAAATACAGGTCATCCTGATTAGAGGATGACCTGTATTTATTATGCTTTTTCACTTCTTATAAATTCGTTCCAAAGCGTCTTTGAATTGAGGTCTCGGGTTAATTTCTGGACGGATTTCTTTTGCCTTTTGCTCTGCTTCATCTACTGAATGGGCTAGTCCCAGTTCCAATAATGTTGCTGTTGCAATGGTTCCCCCACGTCCTCTTCCTGTATTGCAGTGAAAGTAGACATTTTTCCCGGCGTTGTAAGCATCAATCACTTCGTTGACTGCCGCTTTGATGGAAGCATCTTGTTGCTCTGCATCGTCGACAATCGGCTGGTGTACGCTAATGTCGCTGGAAAGTGGACCGTTCACTTCAGCACGTAAGTCATAGATGACATCAACTTTTTCATTCGCAAGCAGATCGTCAATTGCATCTATCCCACCAATGAATATCCGACCGGGAATTAGTTCTTCGTAATTACGAATCTTCATAGTCAATCACCTCAGGGTTCATTGTTTTTAAAAAGTATAATTATTTCACCGAAAAAACAGTCTTCGTGGGTAATTCCAAGCAATTCAATTGCCCGCCATAAACCGCACCACCATCGATTCCAATAATACGGTTTTCACCAAAAAAGATAGAGTTATTATTATGTTCTAAGTGAAGATTTTTCGTTGGTGTATGACCGAAGATAACCGTTTTATCTCCAGCATAGCCATTATGAAACTCTTCTCGAATCCACATGAGGACATATGGATCTGTATCAGCAATCGGGGTTGATGGATGGACGCCTGCATGAACGAAAATCGTTTCATCATGTTGGTAAATAGGGTCGAGGTTCTGAATGAAATCCAAATGCCTCAATAAGGTCTTGGAATGAATTTCGGGTTTACTAAATACATCATCCTCATTGAAGCTGATTTCGCTTTCATTGAAACCGTAGCTTGCTAAAGTTTGGCCACCACCACTTCGGGTAATCCAGTGTTTCCATGCTTTTTCGTCATTTGTCGTTAATGCTTTAATCATCATATCTTCGTGGTTGCCTTTTAAAACGATGGCTCCCTGTCCTTTTAACTGGATCACTTTCTCAAGGACAAGTTTCGCATTCGGGCCCCGATCCACATAGTCTCCCAAAAGAATAAGCTGATCATATTGGGGATTATAGTTCACATTATTCAATAGACGTTCAAACATCTCCAGTTCACCGTGGATGTCGCTCATCACTAGTGTTCTTTTCATCGTGCTACACTCCTTTCAATGACGCTTCCTCTTGATTCTAACCTACAATAACGGTGAAGTATTGTAAACAGAACTTCATTTCCTGGGGAATAAAGGATAGACGCGTAGTCTGATTGTCAGCTTTGACTTCTATATTCTGAAAGATGTGTAAATCTCGACCCAAGTAATCATATACCTAGAGATTATAGTCTTTAGAATAACTCCGCAAGTCTATACATACCCTGCTCGATTAATGCTTCGTCCACTTTTGCAAATCCCAATACCCATCCTTTTCTATCGCTATTCAAACAATAAGGTCGAAGTGGATAGACGCGTACGCCTTTGTGGAGTGCTTGAAGTGTCATTTCTTCTTCATCAAATGTGTCTCTAGCTTCAAGTAACATATGTAAACCCGTTTCGACACCACTTAACTTGAAATGCTTTCTTAAACCACTGGATGCGATTGCTTTTGTCATTGCCTCGTGTCTCCGCTGGTACACATTTCTTGTACGTCTCATATGTCGCATAAAATGACCATGTTCAATGAAATGCGTAAGCGTTAATTGCTCCATAATGGGCAGGTGTCGGTACGTCAATTTTTGAACTCGGGCTATTTGTGAGATAGCATCAGCGGGACCGACGATGGCTGATATGCGGATGCCAGTAGCAATCATTTTAGAAAAACTTTTTAGGTACAACGTGTTACTTGGATTTTGACTGAATAATGTTGGAAGGGGCTCGCCGCGGTACCGAAATTCACTGTCATAATCGTCTTCTACAATCCATGTCTGATTGTGAATAGCATTGTGTATTAACTGTTGTCTGCGTGGTGCTGATAGGATGACGCCGGTAGCACACTGGTGTGAAGGTGTTATATAAATTAATTTGGATGACGGATGAATCTGTTCGACTTGAAGTCCGTGCTCATCGACAGGTATAGGTACAACCTTCATATTTCGATAAGTCATCGCCAACCAGGCAGCCGGAAATCCGGGGTCTTCGACAGAGATGGTATCGCCTTCGTGCAAAAGTGCTTGCGCAATTAAATCAATACTATGCTGGGCGCCAGATGTCAACAAAATTTGCTCCATTTTAACATGGATACCTCTTTCAAGGGAAAGGTAGCGCTGGATTTGTTGTCGTAAAGGTTCAAAGCCATATGCATCGACAGTACCCCAGATGGATAAATCAACTACTGCTGAAGCATGATTAAACGATTGCCGCCAGTTTTTATGTAAATGACTATCATAGTAAGGTTCATGCGGACTAAAGTCGATTTCAACATCCGCATCCTCTTTCCCGCCGAACCAATCATGCAATCGATTGATAGCCGAATCTAATAGAAAAAGCGAGGGGAGAACCGGTCCTTTTATATCCTCTTCCTCGTTAGTAATAATAGCTGGATTCCAGTCGTTAACACGTGTTCCTCCGCGGCCCGCCGTAACGGTATACCCTCGACTGACTAATTCCTCATAAACAATTTGCACCGTGGAGCGAGAAACGCCTATCATATGCGCAAGTTCACGAGAAGGGATTAGCAGTTGCCCAGGAGGCCAATTACCAGTTGTAATATTATGAATCGCTTGATCGAGCAGTTGTTGCCAAATGGGCTTATGATCATCACGATCTACCTTCATCATTATGCAAACCACCTATCCTATGGATTGTATCTATTAAATCATTTTTACGCTATAGTTGCAATCCAATAGGTATGAACAATAGCTTTATCAAGTGATTTGGTTAAATACGGACTTATGGATTGCGCTAATATGCAGTTATGGAAGTTTAAATGCAATCCAGGAGTTGCTACAATCAATACCTATACAGGAGTGATGCTACTAGCTTAGGGGTTGGATTGCATGTACGCCAACTTGAGCTTATGTTACAACGATATTTTGATCATCTATATGTCGATATGAAGTGTGCACTCAATCGTATAGAAAGGACCATTTAAATGACATCCAAATTGAAGGAGCTACAGGCTCGCGATTTTATGTTCCCGACAATAGCCGCTTTAGTATCCGTTATTGTTAATTATGGCGGGACGTTTGTAATTGTATTCCAAGCGGCTAAAGTAGCTAATCTAAGTCCCGAACTAACTGCCTCGTGGGTTTGCTCGCTTTCCATCGGGGTTGGTATAACAGGTATCTGGCTGAGCTACAAATATAAGGAACCGATTATTACAGCATGGTCGACTCCAGGCGTAGCATTTTTAGCATCGGCGTTACTGTTTACCCCCTATAACGAAGCAATAGGTGCCTATATAATTTCTGCAATTGGATTTATTGTTTTAGGGCTGTCTGGCATGTTTGATCGTCTTATCACATATATTCCACCTGGTATTGCATCTGGCTTATTGGCTGGTATATTGCTCCAATTTGGAATTGCAGCTTTTGGGGGCGCCAAAGTAGACCCAGCGCTTGTTATTGTTTTGTTTTTCACATATATCATTTTAAAACGGCTTATTTCCAGATTTGCAGTAGTAGGTATTTTAATTGCTGGGCTATTTTATCTTATTGTATTAAAAAAAGTGGACTTTCAAGGAATCGAGCTTAGTTTTGCAACACCAATCTTAACTGTTCCGGAATTTACTATGACATCTTTATTGGGTGTTGCTTTACCTTTATTTATCATCACTTTAACGGGACAATATATACCAGGTATGCTGATATTAAGGTCTGACGGATTTAAAACAAGTGCGAATCCGATAGTGACGATAACCGGTTTAGGCTCATTACTTATGGCCCCTTTTGGATCACATGCTTTCAATATTGCAGCCATTACATCTGCAATATGTACAGGACCAGATGCTCATGAAGACAAATCTAAACGTTATATAGCAGGGATAGTATGTGGCGTTCTCTATATAATGGTAGGTATTTTCGGCGTCACACTTGTTACGCTATTTTTAATACTACCTCCAACCTTTATTGCTACTCTAGCCGGTTTAGCGTTATTGGGAACTATCGGAAGTAGTCTTTCGGGAGCATTAAGTGATCCAAAGAATCGTGAAACAGCATTAATTACTTTCCTAGCAACAGCAGCAAATGTAACCCTATTAGGAATCGGTGGCGCATTTTGGGGATTAGTTGCGGGGATGTTAGCACATTTAATTATGAATTTTCGATCTTTTGGAAAACCAAAGGGGTACCAAAATACGCTATAAGTGTTAGAAATAAAGGCTATACAATCCGTGGGAGTTACATGTAAAACTGAAGGTGGATATTGTGGCTTCACCGCAAACTCATTTATTTCAGTATCGTTAGACAGGAGAATAACAAGTATAAAAGATTTGTATACTAAAAAACGCACTGCTTTTAAATAAGCAGTGCGTTTTTCGTTTGACTTTTAATAATTCTGATTTCGTTAAAAATTACTTTGTGGCGATTTCGACCACCACATCGAGGCTGTCTATTTTGAAAGTTTCGACGTCACTCTTTCAGTGTTTTTCAGGTCTAATCAAGCCATTTTGACTTTCGTTCATCCAAGTAGTTGTTTCTTCATGGCCTTTATAAATAAGATACATGGTGAGATTTTGAAAGTTCATGACTAATCTGCTCGGCTGTTTGCAGAAGTAGTGGTAAAAAAGAATTATATATTGTGTCATTGTTAAATCTACCGGCGTGTGTTGATATATTGATTGCGGCAATAACCTTTCCTTCGGCATTTTTAATTGGAGCCGCAATCGAACTAAGTCCCTCCTCTAATTGTTGTTCAATGAATCCCCATCCCTTTGCTCGAATTTCATTAAGCTGTTCTAGTAAATCTGATTTATCGATGATTGTTTTTTCTGTTAAATAGTTCAAGTTAACTTTATGGAGATAATCTTCGAGCTCAGAAGGTGGAAGATGTGCTAGCAACACTTGACCCATGGATGTAGCGTATGCAGGCAAACGAGATCCAACATCTAAAGAAATCGTCATAATTCTTTTTGTAGGAATTCGAGCTACATATATTATTTCGGTGCCATCTAAAACTGAAATAGATGTGGATTCATCTGTTTTCTCGACTAAACTTTTCATATGATGATGGGCGCCTTCCCAAATTTTTTTAGAAGAAATATATGCATAGCCAAGAGAGAGGACTCGTGCAGTTAATGAAAAACGTCCGTTGATTGACTTTACATAACCTAAGCTTTCTAGCGTTAGGAGTATTCTGCGTACAGCAGGTCTACTAAGATGTGTGATTGTAGCAGCCTCACTGACAGTTAGATTTGGATATTCTTGAGAAAAGGCTTGAATAACAGATAAGCCACGTTCTAATGATTGTATAAAATCTACATTTTTAATAGAATTATTAGAATTCTCCATTGACAATCGCCCTACTTTCATGGTTATAATATAGTTGTACGATATACAATCTATCGTACGTTTATCGTACAATATCAATTAGAATTATGCAACAGTTGTCCAGAAGATTTATTTCAAATAATTTACTTATTAAAAAAGTTATTATAAGGAGAATGAAATGATGAAATCTACTATTAAGCAACTTAACACAGTTATTGTAGACGTTCCTATTAAAAGGCCACACCAGTTTTCAACTGAAATTGTTTCTACTAAAAGTTTTTTATTAATTCAGCTGGAATTGAAGAGTGGGTTAATCGGAATAGGCGAAGGAACGACACCGGGAATTTGGTGGAATGGTGAAAGTGTAGAAACAATGCAGCTTGTCATTGAGCACTATTTAAAACCCATCTTAATTGGACAAGATCCAAGGAATATTGAGCAAATACTTCAAACGTTCGATCGTCACGTACGTGCAAATCCTTTTGCGAAGGCGACGGTCGAAATGGCTCTTTACGATGTGGTTGGTAAAATCTACAATGCCCCAGTTCATCAGTTATTAGGCGGCTTATTCCAAGATTCGATAGATGTAAAATGGGCGCTGGCAACAGGCGGCGCAGATGGAGATATTAAAGAGGCGAAAGAACTTGTTGGAAACAAACAATATAAAGACTTTAAAATTAAAGCCGGTCAATTGAAGACAACAGAAGATATGAAAAAGGCAATCAAAATTGCTAACGGTATAAATGGTATTTCAACGACGGGTATCGATCCGAACGGTTCTTGGGATAGATTGACAGCGGCGCGGTGGATGGATCGTTTAGATGAGGCGGGAATTGATTTTTTGGAACAGCCACTAGCGCCAATAGATATTGCAGGTGCCGCAGAATTAGCATCTATGAAAAAGGTTCCTATTATGGCAGATGAAAGTGTAGCTACAGTACAAGATGCCCAGCGGCTTGTACAAGAGAAAGCAGCAAATATTTTTTCTTTAAAAATCCATAAGTCGGGCGGAATGAGGAATACATTGAAAATCGCTGCGATTGCTGAATCAGCAGGAATTTCTTGTTTTGGGGGTACTTCTTTGGAAAGCTCTATCGGGACGGCAGCGTGTCTTCATGCATACGGGGCTATCCGTAATTTAGATTATGGTAGTGAATTATTTGGTCCACAGTGGCTTGCAGATGACTTAGTTAAGAATCCGGTTGAATTTAAAGAAGGTAAAATCAATGTCCCTTCTGGAGTAGGATTAGGTGTTGAATTAGATGAACAGAAAGTAGAAAAATACAGAAGAATTCAAGGAGGGAAATGAGTCATGGCTTATTTTGAAGCACCTAACTTAACTTTTACGTTTGATTTAGAATTGGTTGTTGAAAAAGCGCATTTACCTGGAAAAACACCAATGGGGAACCGACGAATTATAAGAATTGAAAGCGGTCATTTCAATGGTGAGCATGTGAAAGGGAAAGTTATACCAGGGGGAGACGACTGGATCACAGTTCGCGAAGACGGAACAATTATTCAAGATGTCCGAATATTACTATGTACGGATGACAATGACCTCATTATGATGTCTTACCGTGGGATTCGTACAGGAAGTAAAGGTGTCTTAGCACGTTTGGACAATAATGAAGACGTTAATCGGGAAGAGTACTATTTTCGAACAAATCCGATCTTCGAAACGGCGTCTGAAAAATATGATTGGATGAATAAGAAAGTATTCGTTTCTACAGGTAAACGTTTAGATGGAAAAGTGCAATATTCCGTTTATCAAGTTAATTAATAATTGGGAGGTCTTAACGTGGTAAAGGAATTTGTACTCGATATAAATAAGAAGTTAGCATTCCAAGAAACACAGGGAAGTAAAGGTACAATCATTGCTGTACATGGACTTACGGGTAATCATAAAACCTTTTACCATTATCAGAAATTGCTTGGAAATGATTATAATTTCATAAGCTTTGATCTTCGTGGTAGAGGAAATAGTAGCCCGGCAGATGAAAACACATCAATTTTTAAACATGCAGAAGATTTGAAGACATTCATTAATCAGAAGGAAATTGAAAAACCGATCTTAATGGGTTATTCCATGGGTGCCTATATTTGTGCGCTTGTTGCAAGTGAACTGGAAGTGTCAGGGTTGATTTTACTAGATGGCGCAGGTACTACAGAAGAAAGACAACGTGAATTAATTATTCCATCTCTCAGCCGATTAAGGAAAGCATATTGTTCAGCTGAGGATTATGTAACGCAAACGAGGGGAATTTATAGTTCGTTGAACGTTAAATGGGATGAAGCCGTTGAAGAAATCACCCACTATGAAGTGAGAGAAACACCAGATGGTTGGAAACATAAATCAGAAGCAAGTGCAATGGAAAAAGATTTTAATAGCTTTTATGACTTCCAACCCGAACCCATATTTAAAAAGATTATTTGTCCAATATTACTTGTCATAGCCTATGGATCATTAGGAAAAAGAGATCCCCTATTTACAAAAGAGACTTATATAGAAACGATTGTAAGCGCAAAAGACATAAAAACAATTGAAATTCCTGCAAATCATTACACACTAATGTTTGAAAAACAGGAAAAGGTTGAAGAAAGTATGCTTGAATCTCTAAAGAAAATGAGGAAGGTGAAGGCATGAGTTTAAATAAACAGACAACCATCCCTGCTGCTCTTGAAAATATAAAATCTGGGCAGACAATTATGGTAGGTGGATTTGGATTAATCGGAAGTCCGTTATCAATCATTCATTACTTAACGGAACATGATGTATCAGAACTTACGGTAATTAGTAATAATGTAGGCGAAAAAGGAGAAGGATTGGGACTTTTATTAAGGCAGGGGAAATTGAAAAAAGCAATTGGATCCTACTTCACGAGTAACCGAGATGTTGCAAAATATTATAATGAAGGAAAACTTGAACTAGAACTTTTACCCCAAGGCACGCTGGCGGAAGCAATTAGAGCTGGTGGAGCGGGCATTGGAGGATTTTATACGAAAACAGCGGTAGGAACTGATTTAGCTATAGGGAAAGAAGTTAAAGAAATTGATGGTGAAAAATACTTATTGCAAAAAGGTCTGAAAGCAGATGTTGCGATTATTAAGGCATGGAAAGCAGATCCGTTGGGGAACCTTGTCTATTATAAAACCGCTCAAAACTTCAATCCTAACATGGCTACAGCAGCTTCTTATGTCATTGCCGAAGTAGATGAAATTGTAGAGCTAGGGGAGTTATTACCAGACGAAATCATTACCCCACATTTATATGTAGATGCGATAGTGAAAAGTGAATGGATATTAACTAAAGATGGAGTGAAGACAAAATGAGAGAGCTAATTGCAGAGCGAGCAGCTAAAGAGCTTGCTCCTTATTCCATTATAAATCTTGGTATCGGTATTCCTACATTAGTAGCAGATTATATAGACGATGATTTGCATATTCTTCATACCGAGAATGGAATGCTGGGCGTTACCTCTGTAGATGAAGAACATATTGATCCATTAGTAGTGAATGCTGGAAAGTTACCCGTCGGAGAAGCGATAGCTGCATCTTATTTTAGCAGTGCCGATTCTTTCGCAATGATTCGCGGCGGTCACATAGATGTTGCAATTCTCGGTGCCTTACAAATAGATTCAAGTGGGAAAATTGCTAACTGGGCCATTCCTGGTAGAGACATCATCGGGGTTGGTGGAGCGATGGATTTACTAGAAGGTGCAAAAAAAATTATTATTACGACAAGCCACACATCAAATGACGGTTCGCCAAAAATTGTAGACAAATGTACATTTCCTATTACATCACAACGTGTAGCAGAGATAATCATAACTGAATTAGCCGTATTTAATTGGAAAGGGGGCAGGTACGAACTAACTGAACTAATGGGGGATGCTACATTAGAAGAGGTTAAATCAAAGACAACTGCAAACTATTCAATAAATGAGGGCTTATTATTGGAGGGTGAAAAAGTTTGACTAGAGAAGTTGTCATTATTGATGCGGTTCGAACGCCAATCGGTAGATATAAAGGACAGTTAAAAAATGTACGACCAGATGATTTAGGTGCAATTGTCTTAAAAGCATTAATCGAACGAAATCCAGAACTACCACCAGAATTGATAGATGATGTACTATTAGGAAATGCGAATGGTGCTGGAGAAGATAATCGTAATGTAGCGAGAATGTCGTTATTATTAGCGGGGTTACCACAGTCAGTAAGTGGTACAACCATTAATCGGCTATGTGGTTCAAGTTTAGATGCTGTTAGTCTAGGCGCTCGTTCCATTTTATCTGGCGAATGTGACGTTATCATCGCGGGCGGAACAGAAAGTATGACAAGAGCCCCATTTGTAATGAAAAAACCAGAAAGTGACTATCCTCGTGGTGATTTTGAAATGCTTGATACAACAATGGGCTGGCGTTTTAAAAATCCCGAACTGGATCGAATGTATGGAACTGAAATGATGCCAAAAACAGCCGAAAATGTAGCTTCTCGATTTGATATTTCGCGAGAAGACCAAGATGCTTTCGCATATAGAAGCCAGCAATTAACGAAAGTAGCAATGGGATCAGGTCGATTTGCAGATGAAATTATACCTGTTGTCGTAAAGGATAGAAAAGGTAATGAAACAGTCATTACTACGGATGAACATCCACGACCTGAAATGACGCTTGATAAGTTAAGTGCACTACGACCTATTTTTGAGGGCGGAACTGTAACTGCAGGAAATGCATCAGGAATAAATGACGGTGCTTCAGGCGTCATTTTAATGTGTGCAAAACTCGCGGAAAAATTGAATTTGAAACCATTGGTTAAATTCGTTGGTTCTGCAACTGCAGGATTGGAACCAGCCGTAATGGGTCTTGGACCAATTTATTCGACACAAAAAGTAATGAAAAAATATGGATTGACTTCTAATGATTTCGACTTAGTAGAGATTAACGAAGCCTTTGCCTCCCAATCACTAGAATGCGTGAAACAGCTTAAGCTAGATATTGATAGGGTAAATGTTAACGGTGGTGCAATTGCCCTCGGACATCCTTTAGGAGCGAGTGGAACCCGGATTTTAACGACACTTATTTATGAAATGAAGAAAAGGAATGCAAAATTAGGGTTAGCTTCTATGTGCATAGGAGTAGGTCAAGGAATCTCCGTAGTGGTAGAAAATATAGATTAAACGTGATAGGAACGGCTTTTTAGTGAAAAACAAACTTCAAAATGATGATGCATAAAAATAATTATATGATTAGCACCCAAAAAGTTTGGGTTTTAAAACACTTTAAAAATTAATCGTTTAGCTTTTTGGGTGTGAATCATTATATGTATCATCATTTTTCTGGATTCCAATTGTAAGCGCTTGCAAATGTTTGATCGTCTGGAGAGACAACTCGGAGAAAAGATAATATTGAAGTTAAAAACTTTTTTGTGATTAGTTTGACTCGCTTTTTGGATTACTAAGCTTAAGCGATATTCATTTGTGTGATTCTCTTTGCAAAAAAATAATATTTAGTAAAAACGATTTTTAGGAAAGTCGACAAAGTAAAGTAAGTAACTGATGAAGAGGAGGAGAAAAAATGGTGATGAAAGCGAACGAGTTAATGTTGCAAAATTTGCTTGATATCAATCCTCGCACAGGAACAATTACGCTACATGATGAAAGAATGGTATTGCTGTCTGTAGAATCGTTAGGGATTTTGCGTTCCGATTTAATTAATACGCTTGGCTATGAACGTGCAAAAGGATTTCTTATGCGCTATGGCTGGTCCTGCGGGTATAAAGAAGCCGAGACTTTAAAGAATGAGTACGAATGGAAATCATTAGAAGAATTACTGTTAGCTGGTCCGGCGATGCATACACTAGCAGGAGTTGTAACTGTAGAGCCCGATGTTTTAGAAATTGAAGAAGATAAATTATATTTCTCAGGTTACTGGAAAAACTCCTTTGAAGCAGATGAACATATCTCCAAGCACGGGATTAATAACGAAGCAGCCTGTTGGTCACTTTTGGGTTATGCAAGTGGCTATCTCACGAAAATTTTTGGTCAAGAAGTTGTTGCCAATGAAAAGTATTGCCGGGCTAAAGGTGATTCAGCCTGTTATTTTGTTGCGAAAACAGTCGCTCACTCTGAAAAGGAGCATTTGAAGGATTTGCGTTATTACCAAACGGAATCTTTGCAGTCAGTCTTGGAAGATGTATATATGGAAATGGAGCAGTTGAATGAAGATATCATTGAATCAGAGAAAGTGCAAAATGAATTAACAGAACTTTTTCTTGAAGACAAAGATATCAACGAGATAACAGAAATGATTGGAAAACTACTAAAACGTAGTATAGTTATTAATCATTTTAGCGAAGTTTATTCATCTTATTTTGAGTGTGATAAGGATAAAGAGGACTATGATAAATGGTTAAAGAGCAGGGGCGTTACGAATGTGGAAGATTATAGAGGTTTTGAATCGTTCAGTATTAAAAGCCATAAAATTGTATTAGGTAGAATGATTGTCATTGGTCATACAAAACTTGATAAAAGAGAACAGTTAATCATAAACCGTGCATTAATGGTATTTACGATTCAAATGTATCATCAACGGAAAATGACAGAATCTTTATGGAAAAAAAGAGAGGATTTTTTTGATGAAATCATCGACAATAAAATAGTAGATGATTTTTCATTAAAAAGGCAGGCGGCAATTTTCGGTTTTAAACCGAATGAGCGACATCAAATTATGGCAATTAAATTTTTACCGAAAGAAATGAAAGAGGAAGTATTGAATTTCCTTACGAAAAGGTATTCCAATCTGGATTTATTTATGAAAGACGGCTACATCGTCATGATTATTGCCGAAAATCAAGAACAAGATATTGAAAGATTATCTTCGACTATTCTTGATACAATCCAACGAAATTTACCCGATGGAAAGATCTATATTGGTTCTGGACGCTGTGTGGAGACGATTCAAATGATGAATAAAAGTTACATGGATGCAACCCGGATTTGCGACTTTGTCCAATTGACCTATCCAATAAGCAGTCGACAGGCTTCGTTTAAAGAGTTGGAACCAATTATGATGTTCCTAAAAGGATCTGATCAAAAAGAACTAATCAAGTTTTATTCGGAAACGATTGGAAGTTTGGTGAAATATGACACCGAAAACCAAGGAAGCTTGCTTATTACTTTAAAATCATATTTAGATAACAATGGAAATCTTCAGCAAACGGCAGATGAATTGCACTTGTCAATCGCTGGATTACGTTACCGGATTGAAAGAATAGAATCATTAAGCGACATAGATTTGAAAACGGGGTCGGGTCGATTTAAATGTCAGCTTGCAACTAGGATTTATTTTGTGTTAAAAGTAATGAATATGTAGTAAATTCGGTGTCTATTTAATTTTTTCCACCAATTAGAATATCCCTGTTTTTCGAGAAAGCCTGAACGTCCATAAAGCTTGTCTATGATGAAAATCAAATAAGAGCGGCGTCGATGCTACGTTGTTTTTTATAGAGGGAGGGAATTGGATTATGGATTCGAAAACATTAACTAACAATAATATGCTCGATTATTTGATTAAACTTGCGCCTGCAATACAAGAGGCGATTCCTTTTGAGGCAATGATTGGGGTGACTGACACAAAGAACTTTTTGTTATACCTTCCTACAAAAGACTTAAACCTTGGTGGAATTACAGGAATGACTATTCCTGAAGGAGATGCTATTTATGAAGCAATTAAGAAAAAAAGCACACAAATGATTAGTGTACCGAGAGAAGCTTTTGGCATTCCATTTAAAGCTAAAGGTGTACCTATTAAAGATGGAAATGGAAACGTCATTGGTGGTTTAGGAATTGGTATCAGTCTGGATAATCAGGAAAAGTTAAGCGATGTTGCACAACAATTTGCCTCTGCTTCCGAAGAAATATCTGCATCTACAGAAGAACTATCTTCTACTGCTCAAAAATTAGCTAATTTCATGAAGGATTTAAAAATATCTCAGCATGAAATGATAGAGCAGGTTGGCAAAACGGAGAAAATGCTAGAATCGATTAGTACTATTGGAAGAAATTCTAGAATCCTTGGTTTGAATGCTGGAATTGAGGCTGCTAGATCAGGTGAACACGGTCGTGGTTTTAGTGTTGTTGCCCAAGAAATAACGAAACTAGCCGATATTAGTGCTACATCAGTAGATGAAATCCGTAGTTTACTGAGGTCATTAAAAGAAAAAGTTGAGTATATTACGGAGACAGTTAATAAAACAACAAAAATCTCCAACGAACAATTTGCTTCATCAGACAATATATCCACCGCAATTAACCATTTAATCGTTTCGGTAGAGGAAATTGACAAATTATCCAAAATAATATAAAAGTAAGCAAGACATGAATGACGTGCTTACTTTTAAAAACGGATGAACAAACAAAAAAGGGCGAATCATTAATAGTTTTGTCCGTTACTTGTTGCAGAAGCGATTTCAAGAACATGATAAGTAACGATTAGTAAATTGTGCTAGTGTAAACACGCTTATTAGTATACTTTTACAGTTCCTAAAATTCAGATAACAAAGTAATATAATAGTTAGTAAGCGATTACATTAAAACAAGGAGGTACAAAATGACAACAAAACAAGCAGTTAAACTTCCTATGACGGGTGAAGAATATTTAGAAAGTATAAGGGATGGACGGGAAGTTTGGCTCCATGGAAAAAAGATTGATGACGTTACGACTCATCCAGCATTTCGAAATAGTGCTCGTTCAATTGCAAGACTATACGATGCACTACATGACCCAGAATATAAGGATATTTTAACGAGAGAAACCGATACTGGAAATGGTGGATTCACACAGCGTTTCTTCCAACCGGATACTTCTCCAGCAGAATTATTAAAGACGCGTGACGCGATTGCTCAATGGTCAAAAATGACATACGGTCAAATGGGAAGATCTCCAGATTACAAAGCTTCATTTTTAGCGACACTCGGAGCTAACCCAGAATATTACGGCGAATATGAAGACAATGCAAGAAGATGGTATAAAGAAGCGCAAGAGAAGAACTGGTATTTCAATCATGCAATCATTAATCCCCCGGTTGACCGGGACAAGCCGATTAATGAAGTGAAAGATGTCTTTATTCACAAGGTTGGTGAAACGGAAGAAGGTATTTTAGTAAGCGGTGCGAAGATGGTTGCAACAGGTTCGGCATTGACAAACTATAATTTTATTGCGCATTACGGTGCTTTACCGATTCCGAGTGAAGAATACGCGCTTGTATTTATTGCGGATATGGCAACACCAGGTATCAAATTGATTAGTCGACCTTCCTATGAGTTGAATGCTGCAGTTACGGGCAGCCCGTTTGATTATCCATTGAGTAGCCGTTTTGATGAAAATGATACTGTAATCGTTTTTGATAATGCCCTTATTCCATGGGAAAACATACTTGTTAATGGAGATATTGAGAAAGCGAATAGCTTCTTTGCAGAAAGTGGATTCCTTCATCGTTTTACATTCCACGGTGTTATACGACTTGCTGTAAAACTTGATTTCATATCGGGTTTATTAATTAAAGCTTTAAGGGCAAATGGGACAGATAAATTCCGTGGTGTTCAGGCAAATATTGGTGAGGTGTTAGCTTATCGTAATATGTTCTGGGCAATGAGTGATGCGATGGCATTGAATCCAAATAAAGGAGCAAATGGTACCGTTTTACCGAACATTGACTATGGGCTTGCTTACCGTGTATTTATGTCGGATGGTTGGCCGAAAGTAAAAGATATTATTGAGACAGTCGTCGCAGGGAGTCTTATTGTACATCCATCTAGTACGGCAGATTTTAAAAATCCAGAACTACGCCCGTACATTGATAAGCTCTATCGCGGTTCAAATGGTATTGAAGCAGAAGAGAAAATTAAAGTGATTAAATTACTCTGGGATGCGATTGGTACAGAATTCGGCGGAAGACATGAATTATATGAACGTAACTATTCTGGTAACAATGAAAATATTCGTTTGGAGAATTTGGTGATGGCACAGATGACTGGACAAGCACAGGAATATGAAGACTTCGCTCAGCAGTGTATGGATGATTATGATATGGATGGTTGGGTAAATCCAACTTGGATCAATCCAGACGATGTTAATGTAACATCTAAAATGTGAATTACCTATTCATGGATGTGTGTTGGTATTATATCTGAACTTTCCTGAAACTATCAATGTCTAGGAAGAGATTTAAGCAGAAGTGATCCAGAATTCCAACAGTTCTTATTACCGTACTTTTTTGCGGTATTCCAATTAAAAAAATGATGTCAACAATTAATTAGGAGGAGTTTAATGATGAAACAGCAGACTATTCAAAAAAACGAGCGTGTAGAAGAGGTATTTGGTCTATTTATCAAACATATCCAAAGCTTTTTAAAAGAAGCCAATCTGAACCACGAAGAATATACAAACTTTGTAAATTGGGCTGATCGACTTGGAAACACAGGGGAGCTTCCACTTTTCGCGGATGTATTCCTTGAGAGTCATGTGTTAAGAGCGATGTACACAGATAAGCCAGGAACACAACCTTCACTCTTAGGTCCTTATTTCATTGATGGAACACCTTTGATAGAAGCAAAAGCAGGGGAACCATTAGTTTTGACACAACGTCCTGACGAAGCGGGAGAAGTCATGTATTTTAAAGGAAACGTAAGTAGCACTAATGGCCAGCCACTTGCAAAAGCGCGAATAGAAATGTGGCAAAACGATGCTACCAGAAAATATTCTGCATTTGATTCTGACGCACCACGATATAATTTCAGAGGTCATTTCTATACGCAGGAAAATGGAGACTTTGAGGTGAAGTCAATTGTACCGCTTCCTTATTCAATTCCAACGGATGGTCCCACAGGAGAATTCTTAGAATATACTGATCAACACCCGATGCGTCCAGCTCACCTCCATTTCATGTTTGAAGCAGAAGGTCATGAAACCCTGATTACTCAAGTGTTTTTCGAGGGTGATGAATGGCTCGAAACTGATGTAGCAGATGGTGTTCGTTTAGATCTTATGACGAAGCTTGAAGAAAAAAATGGCCGTACAGAAGCTGCTTTAAACTTTGTAATGCGCCCAGAATAAGAAAAAATAAAAATCAGGGACATTGCACAATGTCCCTGATTTTTTACGCTGTGGAAATTATGATTTTGAAGTAATAAAAAAGCACAAAAAAAACTATGAATTTATCTTTTTAAGGCAATATTTCTCCGTAAATCATGCTAGTTAAAGCATATATATCAGTGTTTATTTACAGTTAAAAATATTCCGAACAATGGTAATATGTATATAGTAAGTGATTACTTTAAAAGCAAAAAAGAGGTTACATAATCAACATAGAGTATCAATCTGTAAGTATTTATCCTGCATTTACCAATAATATGGCGCCTGTGGATTGAAGTATCACTTTATTCATATTTTCGATATGTAGAGTGAAAAGTCATGAGCTTATTATCTCTTGTTGTGACTTTTATAAAAGATTTAATAGACTTAATGAAAAGTGAGGTGCTTCAAATGAGGGTTTTTCGAAACAATCAACTAAAACTGGAACAGTCAGTTGTCACGATAGGGGCCTTCGATGGCATTCACCGTGGACATCAAGCATTAATTAAAAAAGCAAAATCACAAGCGGAACTTTACGGGATTCCTCTCGTTGTTTATACATTTGATCCGCCACCTAAAGTCTATTTTCAAAATCAATCAATTTTAACTTCATTACCAGAAAAGAAATATTTTCTGGAGGCATTGGGTGTTTCTTATTCGGTTTTCGCTTCCTTTGATGAGGAGTATGCATTAAGGGGTGTACAAGATTTCATCGATGAACTAAGTGATGTGAACCCGAAGGAGGTATGGGTAGGACCTGGGTTCAACTTTGGTAAAGGGAAAAGCGGTACGATCGAGGACTTGAACAATGCGTTCAAAGCGTATCAGCATCCCATAGTGACTTGTCCGAAGGGGGAGGTTATTTCATCAACACGGATTCGACAGCTTTTTCAGCACAAAGAAGCGGAACAGGCCTACTATTTGTTAGGTAGAAATCAATTTGTTTTATCTGGCATTAATGGGCAGTAAGTTCCAGTAAATTCAAGTTTACTTTAAAAGATGCTTAACTCAGATTAACAATTAGACATACAAAAGATAAATAGGAGGGTTATTTATGGACATTAGAGAATATAGAAATTGCATGGGGCGTTTTGCGACGGGGGTAACGGTTGTTACGTGTAAAACTGATGATGGATATCATGGCTTCACCGCAAACTCATTTACTTCGGTATCGTTAGATCCACCTCTCGTCTTGGTATCAGTCGATCGAAAAACAAAAGCATTTGAACACCTAAGCAATAATTCATTTACAATTAATATTTTAAACGAAAAACAAGAGGATACCGCAATGCATTTCGCTGGTCGTCCGAAAGAAAAAGAACCGTTTACCTGGGTTGAAGGAGAACATACAGTACGTCTTGAAGAGTCTCTTGCTCATATCGAATGTGTTCCATGGGCTGAGTATGATGGCGGTGATCACGTTCTTTTTGTAGGAGAAGTTAAAAACTTTGACTATACTAATGGCAATGCACTAACATATTTTTCAGGGAAATTTTCAACTTTATCTTTAGGAGAATAACAAGTATAAAAGATTTCTATACTAAAAAACGCACTGCTTTTAAATAAGCAGTGCATTTTTTATTCGACTTTTAATAATTCTGATCTTTTTTAAAATTACTTTGAGGCAATTTCTATCACTATATCGGGACTGTCTATTTTGAAAATTCCAGGGGCTCGCTTTATTTTTCAGTTAGTACACATCAAGTGAATGACATCATTCGATCCAGAGGTCCTTTTGGTCTAATGATATCAGCAAGATCCAATATCGGAATTGGGAAGTAAGGGAAACCAGAGGAATGTGGTGAGATTTCATAAAGTTGGAAATAGATGACGAGTGATGTATCCGCTATATAGAAATCCTGATCGCTGCGGATTCCTTTGAATGGTTCTAACAACACAGTGTCCCACTCCTTGATACGCTTTCTGATAATGTCGGATATTCTTTTTTTATAATCACTGCCCGGTTTGAATAAATCTTTCAAATTGTATTGTTTACCGGTTTTTGTATCGAATGTAAGTGATTTGATGATTGTCATACCATGGGCGGCATGGTGCATATAGGAGTAGACAATGAGATTTAAACTGAGGATTCCACGTTGATTGTTCTTTAATTCAAAGTTGGCCAGTAGTTCTTGCAGATTAGCGTCGTAAAAGTTCTGTTCAATAAGAATTTTGTTTAGAGCCGTGACAATGGCGTGATTAATCGTATTTTGAACACTTGCATTTTGTAAATTTATAACGACAGGATAATACACATTCACATTAGTTGAAGCATGCGGTAATTTCTTCGTGATAATCGATACAGGTAAATCCATATTAAACGTCCTTCCCATCTCAATAGAGTCGTACATCATATGTTAGTTGTGATAGAGAAATACTTCTTTAAGAATGACAGTTGAAGAAATTCCATGTACTATTTAAGTTAAGAGAACCACTAGGGGGGGATTTATATGGGAAGACAACGTAAAGGTTTTGAAGATGAATTCAATGACATTGATTTGGAATCCGGCATACAGAATGTGGAAAAACGATATTCAGATAAGAGGTTTTGGAGCAAGGTGAAGAGATACGGGAAACGAGCGGGGAAGAAAACAGTCTATTATAGCTTGCTGTTATTTTATGCCGCTAAAAGTCCAGCAGTACCAAAATCTTCAAAAATGATAATCGTTGGTGCACTTAGTTATCTTATATTCCCGGTAGATCTGATACCCGATTTCATTCCTATAGTAGGGCTTGCAGATGATTCAGCTGTCATTGCAACCGCGGTCTATAAGGTTATTTCCCATATCGATGATGATGTGAAATATAATGCGAAGAAAAGACTTGGGAAGTTCTTTGGTGATAGAGATATAGATGAAAAGATGTTGAAATGATTTCATTTCTGGACTCAAGAATACCCGTTTTTTTATAGAAAAAGCACTCGTGGAAATTTACTCCTGAGTGCTTTTTGTATTTATTCAACTAAATGGATTATAAAACCGGCCGTTATTCAAAAACATAAATACAATCATCATGCCGAAAATAATAAGTGACATGGAAATTGCGATCATATCTCTTCTTGCAAATTTTCTATAGCTATACCAAGTTCTTTTCTTGCGCTTACCAAATCCGCGTAGTTCCATGACATTGCTAATCGTTTCGATTCGGTCAAGGCTCGATAAGATAAGTGGCAACAAGATAGAACTGGCATTTTTAATGCGCTTACCTAATTTTTCATTCCGAGACATATCAATTCCTCTTGCTTGCTGTGATTTTGCAATCGTTTTATAGTCCCGTTGGATATCGGGAATGTACCGAAGTGCAATTGACACGGAATAGGACAAGCGGTAACTGATACCTATGCGATTCAAGGAAGCCGCAAACTCGCTAGGATGTGTCGTCACGATGAACAGTAGGGCGGGCGGGATGACAGCGATATATTTCAACGTAATATTGAGCTGATAGAAAAGTTGTTCCCAAGTGAGTGAATAGCGTCCAATGCCCTCTATTATCTGATGGGACGCTCCGTAAATGAGCGTGCCGTGCTGAGGCGCAAAAAGGTAAATCGCGATGTTATTCAAAATCAAGAAAAAGAGAATGAACCCTAGAATGAACCCAATTTCTCTAATTTTCACTTTGGAAAGAATAAAAATAATAACGCTTACAAATACGATGAACAGCAGCACGCGTGTATCATAGGAAAGCATTGCAGCACTTGATAATAATATAAAACATATTAACTTTGTTGCACCGTTCAATCGGTGGATAACAGAATCTCGTTCAATAAAGCTAAGTAGCTCATTGCTCATTGAGGCGTACCTCCCGATCAAACTGGATGAACTTTTCAACGAATCGTTCATGGTCTGTAATATGGAGTGTTGTTGCTAAAGCATGCAAGGAAGATTGTTTTAAATTCGCTCGCTCAATTAACTCTGTATTGGCAAGAATTTTTGCGGGGGAGTCATCCGCGATGATTTGACCGCCACTTAAGACGATTGCCCTTTTTGTGTATTCTGTCATAAGATGCATATCATGGGTAATCAAAATAATAGTAATTCCTTGTGTTTGCAAGCTTTCTAAAAATGTCATTAGTTCCGTCGTATGTTTATAATCCTGCCCAGCAGTAGGCTCGTCCAATAAGAGTATAGAAGGCTCCATCACAAGAATTGCCGCGATGGATAATCGTTTTTTCTGACCATAACTTAGTGCGGAAATCGGCCAATTTCTAAATGGGTAAAGTCCGCATACTTTCAATGTTTGCTCCACCCGTAATTTCACTTCGTCAGGGGAAACCTCTTTGTGCAACAGACCGAGACCCACTTCTTCTTGGACGATATGTTTGGAAAACATCTGATTCGGATTTTGTAAAACGAAACCAACTTGTTCGCCACGCATCTTTAAGGAATCGTTGTTGCCATTCTTACCATTAAAAAGAAGGGTACCCGATATTGGTTTTTCAAAACCACAAATCAGTTTACCAAGTGTAGATTTTCCAGTTCCGTTTGCACCGACAATACTCACCATTTCGCCTCGGTGTATTGTCAAATTCACGTTGTTTAGTGTAGCTTGTTTGTCAGGATAACCGAAGGAAACGTTTTGAATTTCAAGTATAGGCGAATGAATTGGCTGTTCATATTTCGCGACAGGGATATCATTGAGCCACGCCTTTTTTCGTTCTAGTTTTCGCATATATCACTATACCATTATTCGTAAACAATTCGCGGTGCTTTTCGAATAATTACTTCCCAATTCGTACCGGTTCCGACACGGTAGGCATCCGCAAAAGATCCTTGGTTGATGGCGATGCCGATGTTATCGAGTGAATTCACGTAAACAAGCGGTTCACCAATATGCAAATCGGCAAAAGAACGACCGTATGTCATGATGTTTTTATAGATGGTGCGGCTATCTGTCGAAATCGTTACTTCGAATGAATCGCCGAACTGCTCAGCAATCTCTTTGAATTGCGCTCTGCTAATATTGGTCCAAAGGTTTCCGAAAGGTCGATCGATAATATCCACAATACCGGTAATCACTTCATTGTTAATGCTTGAGTTTCTAAGTGGTAATCTAACGATAGTGGAAGTATCCACTGCTGGACCGATATCTTCAAATTGAATATCACCAGAAGCAAGGCGTGCACCTGTATAAGCGAAAATATCTCTTCCATGGAACGTATGGGATTCGCCGGAGTTAGGAAGCCGATTTTTTGATTCATCGATTAGTCGGACGTCTGTAATATCAACAAATTGTTTCAGATGCGTGAGAGTTCCGTTGTCCGGTGTAATGACGTAGTGATTATCAATTGTTTTTGCAACGACGCCGCGGCGATCGGAACCGACACCTGGATCGACAATTGAAACGAAAACAGTTCCACTCGGCCAATAGCGTATGGCTTGCAACAGGCGGTAAGATGCTTCCCATATATTATATTGCGGAATCTGATGCGTTATTTCATAAATGGAGATATCGCGATTCACTGTGTTTGCAACTCCATGCATTGCGCTGACTGCCCCGTCACTGCTCCCAAAATCTGATTGGAAAACCAATAATCCTTTTGTCATTGTAAATCCGCTCCTCATTCATTTTTACTTAAAATAACGCGAAATCAGCCTTCGTTGAGAAAAAAAGAGAATAAAAAAATCCCGTCCTCATCAATCTTTAAACGATTGAAAAGGACGAGACTAGCTCTCGCGTACCACCTTTTTTCGTTACTTACTCACATAAGCAACCTCAACAAGTGCAGAATCCTATCGTGATAGATTCTAGACTGTGGTTCGGATAACGGGTACCAACTCCCGCTGCCATCTACTGATGCAAAATTGCTGCACGTTCAATACAGAGCTTAGAGGCCATTTTTCAAGTGAAAGTTTTCTGCTTCTTCTCAGCTACCGAAGCTTTCTGTTAAGAACACCCTACACCTTACTTTTCTCTTCAACGCTTTTAAGTATTAATGAATAATTTACAGGATTCTAAATAAGATGTCAATGTTTTGATGTTATTTTTTTCATGACTGTTCCCCTTGCGGAAATTTCAAATCTGATTGATACTAATCACAAGTTGGCGAGGGAAATGGACAACAAGATAACTCTTTTTCATGAAAATCTTGTTGAAACGCGTACCGACGTACGCGAACTACAGCGCGCAAAAAAAAATGCCTGCCACTTTCGTAAGTGTGGCAGGCATTTTACTGTATTAAGCTGCTTTTTTATTCTTACGGAACTTCCCTAAAAACTCATAGACGATTGGAACGAAGATAAGCGTAAGCAATGTCGAGCTTGTTAATCCGCCGATAACCGTAACGCCGAGTCCTTTTGAAATAAGTCCGCTACCTTCCGCTCCAATTGCTAATGGAATCAATGCACCAATCGTAGCGAGTGCTGTCATAAGGATTGGACGGAGTCTCGTAGAACCCGCTTCCAAAATGGCATCCCTTGTTGTAAGTCCTTCTTTTTCTTTATTAATAACACGGTCGATTAATACAATCGCATTTGTCACGACGATACCGATAAGCATTAGTAGACCAATCATTGCCGAAACGCTGATTGTTTCGCCAGCAATCCATAAACCAACCAATGCCCCAATCACAATGAAGGGTAGGGAGAATAAGATTGCTAATGGTGCAAGTCCGCCACCAAACGTAACAACCAAGATTAAGTACACAATGGCGACTGCGGCAACCATTGCGAGTCCGAGCTGTGTAAATGCTTCCGCGATGTCTTCTGTTACTCCAGCAGTACTGACGGTTACATTCGATGGAATATCAAGTTCGTCAACCTTACTCTGAATAGCTGACGACGTTTTTGCGACATCTTTCGTCGTTATCTCTGCCGAAACACTCGCGAATAATTTACCGTCTTTACGGGAAATCGTATCTGACGTTGTTCCATCTTTTACATCTACCAATTCGGAAATGGCTATTTCAATACCCAGTGGTGACTGTACTTTTTCTTTTAGTAAGTCATCGATTGTTTTATGTTCTTTCTTTTCTTCGTTAATCAAAACTTCAATTACTTTATTGTCTTCTTCGATTTTTGTTAATACTTCTTGCTTGTTATTCGGATAGAGAACCATTCCCACTTGTGCAGCCGTCAAGCCATACTGTGTTAACTTCTTTTGGTTGGCAACGAGTGTATATTCTTTATAATTTGTCGCCAAGCTTGTTTTAACATTTTTCAAATCGTTGTTGTTATTCATGACTTTTTCGATGTCTTCAACAATAGGTTGAATGTCGTTTAAGTTATTTCCGTAAACGTAATAATTCACTGCATTACTCGACCCGCTTGCCGAAAAATCCTGCGATTTCCATTCACCTTTTGTAGATAGTTTTTTGAGTTCGATGACTGTTTCTTCTTTGACCTTTGTAAACTCAACTGTATCATCATCGAATGTTACAAATAGGAGGGCTCCATTTGAAGCACCAGGCGCCATTGGGTTTTCTCCGCCAACGGAAGCCTGCACGACGTCAACATCTTTCAAATCCAATAAATACTCTTCTGCTAATTCAACAGTGCTGTTTACAGTACTGAGCGTTTCCCCAGGTTCAGGCGTGTACGTAATGTACATTGTTTTCTGCTCTTCATCTGGAAGGAAACTTACACCGACGATAGGTGCTAGGAATAGGCTACCGACAAGAAGTACGATTGAAATGATAGTTGTGATCAATTTGTGATCTAATGTCCAATTCAATGCCTTCTTATAGAAATTGGCCATTTTACTAGTTTTTTCTTTATGACTACTGGTAGTTGAGTAAAGCTGTTTGTTGAATAATGAATGTGCAAGCATCGGCACAATCGTAATCGCAACAACAAGTGAAGCGAGCAATGCAAATACAATTGTTAAAGCGAATGGCAGGAATAATTCGCCGACCATGCCGCTTACTAAACCGATTGGCAGGAAGACTGCAATCGTAACAAGTGTAGACGACATGATAGGTTTAAACATTTCTTTTGTTGCTTCACGTACAAGTTCCTTACCTTTTAACTTTTCAGTGGAAAGGTTCATTCTTCTAAATATATTTTCAACGACAACAATTGAATCATCTATAACACGAGCAATTGCGACGGTCATTGCACCAAGTGTCATCATATTCAATGTAATATCCATCTGCTTCAATAGCATGATTGCAATTAGCAGTGACATTGGAATCGACACAATGGATATAAGTGTAGATTTAAAGTTACGTAGGAACAGCATAATGATAATTACGGCAAAGAGCGCACCGAATAATGCTTTATTAATCATAGTATCAACTGATTGTTGAATGGGTTTACCTTGGTCGAGCGTTGTAGAAATTTTGACGCCATCGTTTTCTTTTTCAAATTGTGTCATCAATTCTTTAACTTCATCGACAACAGTTACCGTATTGGCGTTCTGTGATTTTACAACTTGAACAGCGATGGCTTCATTACCGTTCATCCTTGAAATGGATTCGGCTTTTCCAACATGCTCAATTGTTGCAATTTCACCAAGCTTGACGGAAGGCAATTGGAGGGCTGCGGAATTATTTTCCACGTGCGGTCCTGGTGGAACTGTAGAACCGGCATTCATAGCCGGCATCACAGGGATCAATATGTTTTTCAAATCTTCAACAGTCGTGATATTGCCATCGATGACGACGGACTGTTCTTCTTCATTGAATTGGAACAAGCCAAGTGGCATCGTCACGTCTGAACCTTTTACAATTTGCTTTACTGTGTTTTCATCTAAATTATGTGCAGCTAGCTTTTCTTGATCGAATGAGAGAATGACTTCTTCAATTTGTTGGCCTGACACAGCGACGCTTGAAACGCCATTAATTCCTTCAAGTTCAGGAACAAGTGCGTCTTGCACTTTTATCGTTAACTGTTCAAGATCTGCTTTGCTGTCAGAAACACTAAGGGCGAGGACTGGAAACGCATTGATGTTAATTCTTCCGACGCTCGGATCCATTGCGTTTTCTGGCAAAGTGATATTTTTAAGCGCTTCGTTGACATCTTCTTCAGCCTGCTTCATATCAGTACCGAATGAGTATTCGATTTGCAAAGATGAGGCATTTTGGTACGATGTGGAGCTGACCGACGTAACGCCATTCAAACTTTTAACGGCTTTTTCGAGTGGCTCCGATAATTCATTTACCACTTGATCTGGTGTAGCACCAGGATAAACCGTTGTTACGCTGACGATAGGGATTGTAATATCCGGTATTGTTTCCAAATTCATTTTTGTTGCAGAGTAAATACCTGTGGCTGTTATAATAAGCGTGAGAAGCCAAACAGCTAATTTATTCTTCATAACAAAGTTAATAATTGAATTCATATGTACCTCCAATAAGTTTTTACTTTGACCAAATAGTCATAATGCTTTATTATTGATTATGAATAGGAAGTCAATACTCATCCATAATAACTGACTGGTCAGTCACGTGTCAAACGAGGAAGTTTATTCGTTTTTTTTGCAGTAAGGGGGTATTGATTTGTCGGATAAAAAAATGTTGATTATCGAAAAGGCGTCGGAGCTTTTTGCGAAAAATGGGTTTGGGGCAACATCCGTGCAAGAAATTACAGATGCATGTGGCATTTCGAAAGGTTCTTTTTATCTTTCTTTTAAATCGAAAGAAAGTCTGCTGTTTTCGATTTTCGAGTACTTCAGTACGAAGCTGATTGACCGGTTAGGTGACATTCTCCATATGGAAGCTACGGCAAGGAATAGATTTGAACAGTTTTTCGTTATTCAATTTGAAGAAATTGCCCGGCACTCTGATTTTATTTTGATGCACATGAGGGAACAGGCTAGTCCTATAAATGAAGAAATGCTGGGTCTACTGAATAAGCTACGCGGAAAAGCATACGAGGCTATGGAGAATCTTCTATTGGATTTGTATGGGGAAAGTATACAGATTCATTTGCCCGATCTTATCGTCATGTTGAATGGTATCATACATGGTTATGTAGAAATAATTGTATTTAATAAAAAGATGTTGAACTATACTGATTTAGCGAACTATATCATCGAACGAACAGATTCAATTATCAATGGCTTAACTGAACCTTTATTGAAAAAAGAACAGTTACTAAGTACCGGAGGAATTACGTTTTCGATTACGCTTGAGGAGTTAGTGAAAGACATCGAAATGATTAAACAACAGATTCAAGATACGGAAGACGAGGTATTTATAAGTTTAGATGTGATTGGGCAGGAACTCTTAAATCCTAACTTCCGAAAACCTGTCATTTCAGGGATGATGTCCAATTTGAAAAATAGTGAACTGTCGGAGGGAGTAGTGCGGAAATTAGTAAGGTTCTTAAACCAGTAAAAATGACATCATTCTTCGCTTTTTGGTCCGTTTTATGGTAGGATTTAAGTTCATAAAAGAAGAGGACGTGAAGTTAAATTGATCAAAATTACAGTACCTACTCCCGATATAACGATTATTCAACGAGAACAGGAAATGGCTGCGGACGTAGCACCTATTAAGCCAGTTTACGGATTCATCGATTTCCATGAGATTCCACGTGACAAAGGCGGCATCATCTTATTTTATAACAGAAGAGATGAATTATTGTTTGCGGGGAAAGCCCGGAAAATTCGCCAACGTGTAAAAAAACATTTCGAAGACAATGTATCACCAATCAAAGATCATCGCAATGAAGTGAATAAAATTTCTGTCATCATTGTTGAAGACCCAATGGAACGTGAAATTTACGAAACATACATCATTAATACAGAACAAGCCAAATATAATGTTGATAAAGTATTCTTCGAATAAACTGAAAAGCTGACTGCCATGTGCAATCAGTTTTTCTTTTTGAATACATCATAGGAAAAGGGTGGAAGCATGGACGAGCGATTGCAAAAGATTGTTGATAAGACAAGAGGGAAGTTTGGTTTAGAAGCATCCAAGTTTGAAGACTATTCTATTCTTAAGGTAAGGGATAATATGGGAGACGCTTTTTATATATTCAATATGAAATGGTTTCCAAATGAAGTGACGGAACTTGTGGAAGAGGGAACAACTCCATTAGGGACGGCATTTATCAGCTATTTAATTCAGCAGGAGAAATATAAAAGTATCTCATTCGCTTCTGCCGAATCTTCCTTCACACGAACACATTTTCCAAACAAGACAGCTCATGAAGTGATTGAATGGCTTGAGGAGGAAACCGGATTGACGTCTGGGGAAGATTTTAAATTGACGGAAGCGAACGCGAATGAATTCTATTTTGAATCGGAAATTGACGGTATTCCTCTGTCGCCAAGTTGTACAATTAAAGTAGCATTTGATGATGTTGGAAAACTAACTAGCTTTCATTGGGATGGAACACTTCCGTCACACGAACAAGTGGAGAAATCAGAATTTTCGCTGACACTTGAAGAAATTGAACCGATAGTGAAAATGCAACTTCAACTTGTAGAGTTTCCATCCGAAGCGAGAGGATCTTTCGTTCCTGTCTACGCAATGGACGAAGTGTATGTGACAATTGATGGTGCGCGCATCATGCCGTTCGTGGAATGCGAACGGGCAGAGGTGCAAGTGGATGAAGTGCTGGAATGGAATCTTCCACTTGAACAACAGCTGATTTTTGAAGAGATACCAGCTGTTTTTGAAGCTAAAATAGACGAAGCATTCGGCGATGTCGGTGTCGGGAAAAAACTCACATTGACAGCTGAACAAATTGAACGTAGCAAACGGGTTGTACGTGATGTCATGAGGTCGGAATACCCGAATGAATCAGGGATGTGGAGGTTAGCATCGCTGCGTCGAGGAGAAACGTCTATCGTGGCGTTTTGTAAATTGAATGAAGCTAACCTAATGATAGTTAAACGAACTATTGTTGTACACATTGATCCGGAAACGATGTCAATGTTGACTGTTTTTGATAATGTAGGAGGGATGTTTGGTTTATTTGATTCCTTCGCATCTGCTGAGAAAGCGGTTGTAACATATGAGGAAGCTTTTGAGAAAATGATTCCATACATCACACTCGATCCTACATATGTTTACGACTATATCACAGGGAAATATGTATTATGCGGATTATTGGATGCTGCTGAAGGTATTGATGCAGTGACAGGAGAAGTTGTTTTGTTGCGGGACCTATAAGCTTTACTAGCAGTTTAAATGAGAATGCCGAAAGACGGCATTCTCATTTTTTTTAATAAAGATATGTGTCAGTTTTTAGGCCTACCGCAATCCATAAGATTGTGACACCCTTTACTATGAATCAACCAATCCCACACCGCCGAAGCGACTGATCTTCGAATCAAGATGTAGTTAAAAATTAAGGGAATAGCTCATTTTGAACAGCTACAATCTGTAATAAGTACAAAACAAAAAAGTACCAGGTTGAATTTTTAAAAAAGAAATAAAAAGAATTGCTTTACATTTTGAAGTGAATCTTTTAGTATAGGGATATAAAGTTTCCTGAGGGAAACAAATTAGTGTCATTTGCAGATTTGAATTTTTTTGTCCATAAAGTTTCCTTAGGGCAAAAAAATTTAAATGAAATGTTTCCTTAATGAAACATTTGAATATAAATAGTTGTATGGAGGTGTGGAAAAAATGAATGCAGTAGAAGTAAAGGACTTGCGTGTTTCCTATTTCGGAAATGAAGCACTGAAAAAGGTAGACTTCACTATATCTGAAGGTACACTTGTCGGAATTATTGGTCCGAATGGTGCAGGTAAGTCCACTTTATTGAAAGCCATTTTGAATTTGATACCAAAAGATTCGGGTGAGATCAATATACTTGGTTCCACGTTGAAAGAGGTACGTAAACGGATTGCCTACGTTCCACAACGGAGTGCGATTGACTGGGATTTTCCGATCAGGGTGAAAGAAACCGTTTTGATTGGTACGTATCCGTCTATCAGTCTTTTGAAAAAACCAGGCAGGAAAGAAAAGGAATTGGCTTTGAAATGTCTGGAAAAGGTAGACATGTTAGAATTTCAGGATAGACAGATTGGCGAATTATCAGGAGGGCAACAACAACGCGTTTTCTTGGCTCGTGCACTCGCACAGCAAACGGACCTATTTCTTCTTGACGAACCGTTTGTGGGTATCGACGTGGCAAGCGAAGAAGTGATTGTAAGAATCTTAAAAGAGTTACGGGATGAAGGAAAGACAATAATTGTTGTTCACCATGATTTAAGCAAAGCAGAAAAATATTTTGATGAGCTTCTATTGTTGAATAAGGAACTTATATCAAGTGGAGATGTGAAAGAAGTGTTTACTCCACGAAATATTGCAAAGGCGTATGGCGGACAATTATCATTTTTGGAAGAAATGGTGATGACAACATGATGAATTTTATCGATTCAGTTATCGAGTATGAGTTTTTACAAAAAGCACTTCTCACTTCTGTTATGGTGGGCGTGATTTGTGGAGTAATTGGTTGTTTTATTATATTACGTGGAATGGCACTTATGGGAGATGCAATTTCTCACGCTGTTTTACCTGGCGTGGCAATTTCGTATATGTTAGGTATCAACTTCTTCATTGGGGCTGTAGTGACAGGTATTCTAACTGCTGTAGGGATTGGTTTTATCAGTCAAAATAGCCGAGTGAAAAATGACTCATCAATCGGGATTGTTTTTACAGCTGCGTTTGCTTTGGGCATAATTCTTATCACAGTCCTGAAAAGTAGCTCGGATTTATATCATATTTTGTTCGGTAATGTATTAGCGGTGAGGCCTTCAGATATGTGGATTACACTTATCATCGGAATCGTCGTTCTGGGTAGCGTTTATCTTTTCTATAAAGAATTGCTGGTTAGCTCTTTTGATCCAATTATGGCACAAGCTTACGGCTTGCCGACGAAGATGATCCATTATTTCTTGATGACATTACTGACACTTGTTACGGTCGCATCGTTACAAACGGTCGGAATTATATTAGTTGTCGCTATGCTAGTTACACCGGCTTCGACGGCGTACTTATTGACAGATCGGTTGTCCGTTATGATTGGCTTGTCAGCACTATTTGGCGCGATTTCTGCGGTGGGCGGTTTGTATCTGAGTTTCACTTATAACCTTGCATCAGGTGCGACCATCGTTCTCGTGGCAACGACGTTGTTTATCGTAGCATTATTATTTTCACCGAAACAAGGGATTTTATTGCGGGCGATCCGATCGAAAAGAAGCAAAACAGTTACTGTTTGAAACAGTTAGAATGAGGGGAAGAATGTTGATGAAGAAACTGATTTTATTTTTAACAACAATGATAGTTGTCGCTTTGGTAACTGCATGTAGCCAGGGAGCGACTTCACCGAAAGAGAAAGATAAAGGTGGAAAACTGAAAATCGTGACAACCTATTCAATTGTCTATGATATGATAAAAAATGTTGGAGGAGAACATGTAGAGGTGCATAGTTTAGCGCCAATCGGATCAGACCCCCACAACTATGACCCGCTTCCGGATGATCTTGTATTGACAACGGATGCAGATGCAGTATTTTATAATGGGTTGAACTTGGAAGAAGGAAATGCTTGGTTTAATGAAATGATTGAAACGGCAGGAAAATCAATTAAAGATGATAATGTAATACGTGTGAGTGAAGGCGTTGAACCGATGCTTCTGAGCTCGGAAGAACATAAAAATGAAGAGGATCCACATGCTTGGCTCGACGTTCGGAATGGCATCAAATATGTTGAAAATATTCGTGATGCCCTGAAGAAAATTGACGCTACCCATGCGGATGACTACGATAAAAATGCTGGAAAATATATAGCGGAACTTAACACACTTCATGAAGAGATTCTTGAAATGATGCATGCGGTCCCAGAAGAAAAACGCGTACTCGTAACGAGTGAAGGCGCATTTAAATACTTCTCCGCTGCCTATGACTTCCAAGCTGCCTACATTTGGGAAATCAATTCACATGATGAAGGGACTCCAGAGCAACTGAAGAGTATCATAAGTATAGTCAAAGATGACGGTGTTCCATCACTGTTCTTGGAGTCTAGTGTTGATCCGCGAAGCATGGAGATGGTATCAAGAGAAACGGGTGTGCCAATCCATGGGAAAATATTCACAGATTCACTAGGGAATGCTGGTAGTGATGGGGACACATACATCAAAATGATAAAATGGAATGCTGAAATGATTGCTGATGGATTAGGAAAATAAGGAATGAATGAGGAATGCGTCATCTGCTTATAGATGACGCATTCCTCATTTTTCATTTCATATTGACATAGATACCTTCAAGGTTCACTTCTTTTTCCAATAACTCCGAGGCGCATTTCAAAGCAATTTACTGTAAAGTAGTAGGAAAGAGTGATGACAGGAGAGATGGAGTTGAAGTTTTTTCATACGGCGGATTGGCATTTGGGCAAGCTTGTGCAAGGGGTTTATATGACGGAGGGACAACGATTTGTTCTGGATCAATTCATTGAGGCGATTAAGGAAGAGAAGCCAGATGTGGTCGTTATTGCAGGTGATTTGTATGATCGTGCGGTGCCGCCGACTGAAGCGGTTGTTCTACTTGACGAAGTTTTGGCGGAAATTGTGATGGAGTTGAAGACACCGATTATTGCGGTAGGGGGCAACCATGACAGTCCAGCACGTCTTCATTTTGGGAGCGGTCTGATGCGGGAAAACGGCTATCATATTGTGGGTCAAATGACGAAGCAGATTGACCCAGTCATTCTAACCGATGACTTTGGCGAAGTTCATTTTCATCTCGTCCCATTCGCAGATCCTTCTGTTGTGAAATATTTGCAAGAAGACGAAGAGATTTCGAACCATAACGACGCGATGAAAAAAGTGATAGACGGCATTTATGAAAATTTGAAGCAAGATGCACGTCATGTATTTGTGGGACATGCATTTGTTACAAAGCACGGAGAAAGTGAAGAAAACACAAGTGAATCGGAACGGCCACTTGCGATTGGTGGAGCGGAATATGTGTCGGCACATCTATTTGAACCATTCCATTATACTGCGCTCGGACATTTGCATCAGGCACATTTTGTGTTGAATGAAACAATACGTTACGCCGGTTCTCCGATGAAATACTCCATTTCAGAAGAGCATCATAACAAAGGATTTCTCATCGTCGATATGGACGGAGAGGGGCAAGTCACTGTTGAAAAGCGGGAGCTGACACCGCGATACGATATGCGGACGGTCGAAGGAACGATAGAAGACATTTCGCAGCATTCCATTAGTGAGGATTATGTTTTTGTGAAACTGCTTGATGAGACACCGGTTTTATTCCCAATGGAAAAGGTGCGTGCGGTGTATCCAAATGCGATGCATGTCGAACGGAAAATGATTCAGCCATCCCTTGGTGTTGGACGGAAACGGCAGGTAGGACAAGGGAAACAGGATGATCTAACACTATTCAAATCATTTTATGAAGCGATGAAGGGCGATGTGGCAGACGTGGAAACGGAAGCGTTATTTGCAGAGGTACTTCATGAAGTAATGCATAAGGAGGGGGAGGGAGTTTGAGACCTTTACTACTTTCGATGACGGCATTTGGACCATATAAAGGGACGGAAACAATTGATTTTAAAGAATTAGGAGAGAATAAGTTATTTGTCATTTCTGGTGCAACTGGAGCTGGGAAAACGACAATTTTTGACGGTATCTGTTTTGCGTTGTATGGACAGGCGAGTGGGGAGGACCGTGCGGATAGTGGTGCGATGCGCAGCGATTTTGCGGACGATGGTGTACAAACTACAGTCGGGCTCACTTTTGAAATACATAGTCGGGTGTATCGAATTATGCGGCAAATTCCACATGTCAAAATTGGAAATAAGTCAAAGACGGTTGCTCGCTGTGAATTTTACGAACTGACGGCAGACGGAGAAATACCGTATGTAGATAGGCAGATTGTTTCCGAAATCAACAAGAAAGCAGAGGAACTAATCGGCTTCACACAAGCGCAATTCAGCCAAATCGTCATGCTACCTCAAGGGGAATTCCGTAAATTCCTTACATCTGACACGGAAAACAAGGAAACAATCATGCGGAAAATTTTCAAGACGGAACCGTACCGTGAAATTGTTGAAAAGTTGAAATTGAAAAAGGATATAGCACAGACAGAACTGACAAATGAGATACAATTGAATGAGGGGTATATTCGCCAGATATCTTCTGTACTACCAGAGCGCGAGTCGCTAATTTTCACCTTTCTTGCGAATGACAACCGTAACGACAGTCAAATCGTTCAAGGTTTAGATGAAGAGCTTTCCTATTATAATGAAAAAACAACGGATGATAAGCGGGAATATGAAGAATCAGTCAAGAAACATGCGGAGGTACTCTCATCTTTTCATACTGCGAAAAGCTTGAACGAACGGTTTGTTGAATTAGAACAACAGAAAAATTCATTGAGTGCGTTGTCCGAACGGATTCCTCTTATGGACACCAAAGAGCAGCAATTGGCTGAGGCAGAACGTGCGGCTGCTATTGAGGAAATCGAATTGCAGTACAGTGGGTTAAAAAAAGAGGTTATTCAAAAAGCTGCCGCACTTGAAAAAGCTTCATATGCGGTTCAAGTGGCAACTGAAAAGATGGGAAAAAACGAAATTCTTTTTAAAGCTGAAGAAGGACGGAAAGAGGAACGTGAACAATTGGCGGAAACCCTAATCCGTTTGAATGGTCATTTGCCCGCAGTCTCGGAATTAGCATCGAAAGAAGCAACACTGAATTTGATGAAAAAAGAAATCGGCTCACTGGATTTGAAACTTAGTGAAACAGTTGGAAAAGCAATCGTTGAAACGGAAAAGTTAGATGTACTGAAGATGAAAATAGACCAACTAGAAGAAAAACTACTTCCGCTCGATAAACGTGTTGATCTATTAAATGAAATGAATGAACAATGTAAAATTCTTGATGAATTCATAAGCATTCAGAAGCTAACAACCACTATAGAGATAGAAAAGAATGAAAAAGAAGAGCGTTATAAAAAACAGAAAATAGATTATGATCAGTTTGAGAAAAGTTGGCTGAACAACCAGGCTGCGATGCTGGCGGAATCCCTTCATGACGGGGAGTCCTGTCCTGTTTGCGGCAGTCAAGAACATCCAGCTAAATCACAGGGCCATTTGGAAACGGTCGTTACAAAGGAGCAACTAGATGGTGAGAAAAAAGCACTTGCAGATGTGGAAAGTGAATACCGCACAGCGGCAGCAAAACTTCAAAATATAGATGAACAATTAAATGACAAAATGGAAGAAATTAAACGTTTGCAAATTGATGTTGAAAGTGACACATTGCATTTATTGAAAAAAGAACTCGAGACGGAAGTTGCCAATTTACGCGAACACCGGAAGCTGCTTACTGAACTGAAAGTGAAATTGAAAGAGCAGGAAGTCATAGCTACAGAGCTTGTAACGGAAAAATTGACGAAAGAGCGAGCGTTATTTGAACGAAAATCTACTTATGAAAAAGAGTTGGCCCTAATTGAAATGACGCTACAAGTGATACCTGAAGATGTTCGGATACTCGATGTCCTTCAACAACGAATCACAGAAACAGCAACGAAGAAAATAGAATTAGAACAGGCTTGGGATAGGGTGCAGAAGTCACTGAATGATGCAAAGGAACTACTGATGACATCACGTTCCGCGGTTATGCATACTGAAAATGCACTTAAGGAAGCGGAAGAGAAAAGGGGTAGTGCTGAAACGCGGTTCAAGGAAGCTTTGCTGAAATCGGGTTTCCCGACGGAAGAGGTGTATGGTGAGGCGAAGATGCCGGCAGTGAATCGTGTTTCATTGAGAGAGGAAATTTTTGATTTCAAACAACGACTGCATTCATTACGCGAAGCGGTAGCGGGACTTCAACAGGTTCTCGAAGGAAAAGAAATTGTGGAACTTAGCGGATTAGAATTGATTGTCGATGAGCTGAAAATAGTTTATGAAAAAGCATTCGCCGATTATAATCGTTCGATGGAATTTGCAAAAGCAGCCCATGGTATTAAAGAGAAAATAGAACAGTCCGTGAAGATAAGGAACGGACTTGAAAAAACTTGTGGGAAAATCACAGCCCTGTATGATGTTGTTAGAGGCCAAAACGGGTTGAAGCTGTCATTCGAACGCTATATTCAAATTGAATATTTAGAGCGTATTATCCAATCTGCGAATGAGCGCCTAAAAGAAATGACCAATGGACAATTTGAATTGATTCGCAGTGATCGGCAAGAAATCCGGGGCAAGCAAAGCGGCTTGGGCTTAGATGTATATGATGCCTATACTGGGCAGACGCGTGATGTGAAAACATTGTCAGGCGGAGAAAAGTTCAATGCCTCGCTCTGTCTCGCACTTGGAATGGCTGATGTCATCCAAAGTTTCCAAGGCTCTGTTTCCATCGACACAATGTTCATTGACGAAGGATTCGGTTCGCTGGATGAAGAGTCATTGAGTAAAGCAATCGACACGCTGATAGATCTTCAAAAGTCAGGCAGGATGATTGGTGTCATCTCTCATGTCGAGGAATTGAAAGCCGCTTTCCCTGCTATTCTTGAGGTGAGAAAGTCGAAAGAAGGGCATAGTAAAACGAAGTTTGTTGTGAAATAAATAGTGTTACATAGCCATCTGCGTGCTTAGTCATGCAGATGGCTATTTTTTTCGGCCGAACTGTCATGGCAAATCGGGAAACTGTGAGGGCAAACGTGGAAACTGTCATGGCCCGGCTGAACTGTCATGGCAAATCGGGAAACTGTGAGGGCAAACGTGGAAACTGTCATTGCCCGGCTGAACTGTCATGGCAAATCGGGAAACTGTGAGGGCAATCGAGGAAACTGTCATGGCCCGGCCGAACTGTCATGGCAAATCGGGAAACTGTGAGGGCAATCGAGGAAACTGTCATGGCCCGGCCGAACTGTCATGGCAAATCGGGAAACTGTGAGGGCAATC
>NZ_JADBEL010000005.1:161497-212469 GCF_014873855.1 Sporosarcina limicola
GGGCAAACGTTGAAACTGTGAGGGCAAACGTTGAAACTGTCATGGCCCGGTCGAACTGTCATGGCAAATCGCGAAACTGTGAGGGCGAACGTTGAAACTGTCATGGCCCGGTCAAACTGTCATGGCAAATCGCGAAACTGTGAGGGCAATCGAGGAAACTGTCATTGCCCGGCTGAACTGTCATGGCAATCATTTACAATGAAAAAGTTGCCGTTATATATTGTATTTCTGTCAAGAACAGCGTACTATTATTGACACCGATATATTGCATATAGGGTATTACATCAGAGGGGGAACTACAACTATGCAAACTAAGCTACCGTTTTCATCATATCTTGTTATCGGCGTTATGTTATTCGCCTTATTTTTCGGTGCAGGTAACTTAATCTTCCCAGCACAACTTGGTCAATATGCGGGGACAAATCTATGGCCAGCTATTATCGGATTTTTAATTACCGGCGTTGGGCTTCCTTTCCTTGGAATTTTGGCTATGGGTTTCTCGGGAAGCCTTAACTTGCAAGATCTTGCGAGTCGGATTCATCCAGTCTACGCTATTATTTTCACTTCACTGCTGTATTTGACGATTGGACCGTTTTTTGCAGCACCTCGGACAGGGGCAGTTGCGTTTGATGTGGGTATTGCACCATTTGTTTCACAGGGTTTCACACAGGTTGCATTAATTATTTTTACATTGCTGTTCTTCGGGAGTACGTTGTGGCTGTCACTCAATCCAGCAAAAATAGTCGATCGCGTGGGCAAGATACTTTCACCCGTGATTATCGTTCTTCTCCTTGTGTTGCTCGCTATGGTCGTTGTGAAGCCGATAGGAGCGATTCAATCCCCACAAGATGCTTATGCTAGCGGGGCATTTATGAAAGGCTTCACGGAGGGATATAACACGATGGATGCCCTTGCTTCACTTGTGTTCGGTATCATCGTCATCAACGTAATTCGGTCGATGGGCATCACGGATAAGCGTGGGATTCTAGCTGCTTCTGCCAAATCGGGTGCCGTTGCAACTGCATTCCTTGCAGTAATCTATGTTGGTATTGCTTACTTAGGAGCGACGAGCACGCAAGTCTTTGGTTTGTTTGAAAATGGAGGACCCGTTTTAAGTAGTGCATCTGCTTATTATTTCGGAACGTTTGGAACGGTCATGCTTGCAATTATTATCATTCTTGCCTGTTTGACAACGAGTATAGGCCTGATGATTGCCTGTGGAGAGTACTTCCATACACTCCTGCCGAAAGTCAGCTATAAGTTATTCGTCACGATTTTCACGACATTCTGTTTTGTCGTTGCGAATTTCGGTTTGTCGAACATTATTATTTACTCAATCCCAGTCTTAATGTTCCTTTATCCATTAGCAGTCGTATTGATGCTTCTAACGTTTTTGTCACCACTTTTCAAACATGCACGTATTGTATATGTAGCAGCAACGGCTGTTACATTCATGATTAGCATGATTGACGGAGTGAAAATGTTATGTGAACTTCTCAAAATTGATTATTTTATTTGGTTATCGCCGATTGTTTCACTTTATGAACGTATGTTACCGCTTTATAGTGAGGGGCTCGGTTGGTTGTTACCAGTATTTGTAGTAATAGTTGAAATAAGTATTTTATCTCGAATGCAAAGAGGATCTAAAGAATATATATAATGAAATGAAAACCCGGTTCCCTCATGAAAAGGGGCCGGGTTTTGTTAGTTATTCCTCTGTAAGTGAATGGAATTCGTCAATCGCACGTAGCCAGTTTTCTCGCATCACTGCCGAAACTTTTTCCCTGTCCCGTTCTTTCAGCAACTGGATAACTTCGTTATGTTCATCAATCGATTTTTCGGTTAAGATAATCGAGTTATGGAAGAACAATCGTCGAACATGTGCTTGCAGTGAAGCGGTTATTGAAGAAATATGTGGATTATTTGCTATATCGACGATGATTTGATGGAATTCTTCATCGATTTTTAAAGCATAAAAATAGTCTTTACTAAGGACCGCTTTTGCAAATCGTTTATTTGTATTTTCGAGCAGGACAAACGTTTCTTTTGAAAGATGTGGAATTGCCAGCTCGGCGGATAATGCCTGTAAAGCTGCAAGTGGAGGGAGAAGTTCTGTAATCGATTCTTTATCGACTTCCGTCACTTGCGTCGCTTTTCCGGGATACATCTTCACGAATCCCTGTACTTCCAGCAATTGTAATGATTCCCGGACGGGTGTTCTACTGACGCCCAACGCTTCAGCAAGATCAGTATCGTTCAACTTTTCTCCGGGGTACAAAGTCCCGTCGATAATCCATTGTTGAAGTTGGTTAAAGGCGCTTTCTTTTGCAGTTTTACGAATTGGTTTTGAGTGATTGGTGGGAATTGGCATTTTAAATCACATCCTGAATAAGTCATTATTGGTTTAGTATACAGGAAAGGGATTACAGAAGATAGGTATACAATATATCGCTTGCGGAATTATCTTCTTTTGAAAATCAAAGCTAAGTGGGGAACGCACTTCTTTGAGATGAAATAGATATAATACCCAATCATGCTTCCCAATGTATTCAACCAAAGATCATCTATATCGCTACTTCTAGCCTGGGTTAATTGCGTTATTTCAATGAAAAGCGAAATGCTGAGTCCGATAAGGGAGACTTTCCAAAAACGGTTGAACTTGTTCCATAATAATGGAAGCATAAAGCCGATGGGGATGAAAATACAGATATTCCCCAAAAAATTGATGATGAACGGCTGCCAAAAATTGAGTTCCGTAATGGCGTAATAATTATCTTGAAAAACGCGGAACGGTACAATATTTACATTTGAAAATGAGCGTGTAACAACAGGGCCTGTGTATAGAAAGGTCAATATTGTTTGTGAAAATAATGCTGTCATGAATAAAAGGAAAATAACCACACCGATTTCATGATAGTGGTTCACCTTTTCGACGCCCTTGAATTTATTGTAAAAGAGACGAAAGATGAGTATTACTGGTAACGCAATGAGCAAGTATGGGAGCATTGCCCCTATGTAACTTAAGATAGCCGTCATATAATCCACCTATTTTTTTATATTTTTCGTCTATATTTCAATGATATGTCTTGATCATCTTTTGTCGTACCGTATGAAAGCTCTTCGTATTGGAAAACGAATCCTCGTGCTTCGTAGAACGGGATGCCAAAGTCATTCCCTTTAGCAACGGCAACCCATTGTTCACTAGCTCCATACGTATGTTTTTGTATTTTTGTGAAGAAGTTGAGGAGTCTTGTTCCGATACCATTTCCACGTATATTTGGATCTAAATAAAGAACATAAATCTCACCGCATGTTCCATCCGTCATTCCACCACCAATCACTCCGACGACAAGCCCATTCATTTCAGCAATGAAATAACCATGCCATTCCTCGGAGATAGAGACGATTTCCTTCTGGATACGTTCCACATTGTAATAGTTGTCAATCAGGTTTTGTATATAGTCCTTGACAAAGAGCTTTTCGTATGTAAACCATTGACTTCGTTCTAACACGTCAGCAATGGAACTTGCATCATTTTTGTGTGCTCTTCGAATAGATACTGTTTCCATTATAAACCACTCGCTTTCTGTAATATAACGGCTGATTTTGTAATGTGAAAGGAGGATTCTTGTAACATCCCTGTAATATATCATTGATAACCTTAGTATAGACTAAATCGCAAGGAGTAGTGTAGTTGAGGAAATTTTTGGGTACAATCATCATTATAATTGCCTTATTGGTCAGTGGTGGGCATGAAAGCTATGCTACATCTTCAACATATACAGGTAAGAAAGCGACTACATCGAAAGATACTATAAAATCTGTAGCGAAAGCACCTTCAAAACCGGATACTGATAATGTAGTGAAGGAATTTACTGTTTCGGCAAGTGCATATACCGCAAACTGTAATGGATGTTCTGGAATTACAAAAACAGGCATTAACCTGAAACGTAATCCAGATATGAAAGTGATTGCAGTCGATCCGAAAGTCATTAAACTTGGAACAAAGGTATGGGTAGAAGGTTATGGCTATGCGATTGCCGGAGATAAGGGAGGTTCGATTAAAGGAAATGAAATCGAAGTATTTTTCTCGACGAAAGCTGAAGCCTATAAATGGGGCCACAAAAGTGTGAAAATCAAAATACTTGAAGATTAACTCATTGCCAACTTTCCTTCGGGGGAGTTGGTTTTTTTTATGCAAAGATAATGATACACTTAAGGAAGTAGTTAGTAGTTAGTTATTTCAAAATACGGAAGGGGAATGAATGATGAAAATATTTATTGTAACAGGTGCTTCGAAAGGGATTGGCTTGGAATTGTCGAGCCAGCTAAATGCAAAAGGAAATCGAGTAATTGGGATTGCGAGGACAAATCCAAGAAACGAGAAGGACTTTGTCTTAGCTGATTTATCGGCAACCACTCAATTGGATGGGCTGATAACCAAGTTGATTGACGAAAATAGTGTAAATACAACCTCGTTTACCTTGATTAATAATGCAGGAATGGTTGACCCGATTGGATTGATTGGAACTGTAAAATCAGAAGAAATAGAAAGTGCGATGGCGGTCAATCTAACTGCACCTATGATTTTGTCGAATGAATTCATTGCCAGTTTGAAAAGTTTTAAAGGAACGAAGCGAATCATAAATATTTCGTCCGGAGCGGGTCGTAATGCATATGAAGGGTGGGGAGCGTATTGCGCGACAAAAGCGGGAATGGATCATTTTTCGCGAGTCGTTGCGCTCGAACAGGCGAATGCGGAACACCCAGTGTCTATCGTTTCAATTGCGCCGGGAATCATTGATACAGGGATGCAGGAAAAGATACGTGCCAGTGATGGGAATACGTTTCCTTTATTGGATCAATTCATAGATTACAAAGAAAAGGGATTACTTAGCAGCGCGCAGGAAACAGCAAGGAAATTGATTGCATTTATGGAATCAGAACAGTTTTCATCGGCAGGAACAGTAGTGGACATCCGTGATTACTAAAAGCCAAAGATGCTAATGAATGACTAGAGGTGATGTATGATGGATCAACATTTAGTGGTCTTTGTTACGGTAGTGGAAAGACAGAACTTCTCACGAGCTGCAGAAGAACTGCATATGACACAGCCGGCAGTTAGTCAGTACATCCAAACATTGGAGCGGGAAACTGGAACTCGGTTATTGGAGCGGAGCAATAAATATGTGCGTTTGACTAAAGCAGGGGAAATTGTCTACTACCATGCAAAAGAAATCACCGGTCTGTATGACAAGATGCAGATGTTAGTGGATGATTTAACAAATAATGCAAAAGGTGAGTTGGCCATCGGGGCGAGTTATACATTCGGTGAGTACGTTCTACCCCATGTCATTGCTAAAATGCAAGACAGATATCCGCTCATTGATCCCACGATTTCAATTGGGAATACAAAAGAAATTGAAGAGCTTGTGCGTAATCACCAATTAGATGTAGGGATTGTGGAGGGGAAATTCGAAAGCAAAAGTTTAGTAATGGAGCCGTTTGCAGAAGATGCAATGTTTATTGTCCTGTCTTCGAATCACCGCTTCGCAAATCAAGAGAATGAAATCGTCCTTTCTGATTTAGCAGAAGAAACATGGATTGTTCGGGAAAATGGTTCGGGTACAAGGGCAGCGGTGGATGAAATGTTCCGCCTTTTTGAATTTGCCCCGAAAAAAATGATGGAATTCGGTAGTACGCAATTGATCAAAGAATCTGTAGAAGCGGGCCTTGGGATAAGCCTACTTTCGCAGTTGACTATCCGGAAGGAACTAGCATTAGGGACTTTACAAAAAATATGGGTGAAAGGTCTCCCTTTCACCCGTGAATTTTCAATCGTGACACAAACGCCATTTCAAACAAAATCTGTACAAGTTTTCTTGGAGTTAGTGCGTGATAATAACATTTTTTTCAAATAATAAAATAAGTCAACACAGATAGCAGTATGGACGTGATCGTCATCGCAATCAATGGTTTCAGTGCTTTTGTGCGTAAATCACGAAGGCTTACATTCAAACCAAGTCCTACCATCGCGGCAGTTAAACACCAAGTTGTTAAGGTTGAAACCCCATTTAAAAAACCTTCGGAAACAGGAATCGAATGACCAAGGACGTAGCTACCGAATAGGCTTAACGCTAAGAATCCGATTAAAAACCAAGGGAATTCGATTTTTGCATCTCCCTGATCTTTCCCAGCACTTTTCCGTTTCATGAGATACATGAAAATGAAGCATAGCGGGACAAGTAGAAATACTCGGCCTAATTTTGCGAGCAATCCAATTGCTAAGGCATCTTGTCCTGCTGGCGCTGTGGCTAAGGCGACGTGAGCAATTTCATGTAAACTAATTCCGGACCATATCCCATACTCGACAGCTGACATCGGCAGTAAAGGCCTTAAAATCGTATAACCAATTGCGAAAATCGTTCCGACAAGTGCAATGATTCCAACGCTTATCGCGGTATCATCATCTTTGGATTTAACGATGGGTGCAATCGCCGCAATGGCAGCTGCACCACAGATACCCGTTCCAACTCCTAAAAGAAGTGAAATCATTGGGTCGGCTTTCAATAATTTTGCCAGCCAGATTGTCAATAAAATCGCAAATACAATCACGGCAGCATCTCGGACGAGTAATCCAAGTCCGTCACTTAGAACTGTGCCAATATTTAATTTTAGTCCATATAAAATAATAGCGAATCGTAATAAGCGCTTCGATGAAAATGCAATTCCTGACCGTATGATTTCCGGATAGCCTAAAAATTGTCGATAGACGACGGCAATGAGGATCGCACATGCCAATTGTCCGACTTGATCCAATCCAGGCGCTCTACTAAGGAAGTAACCTAGAAGAGCGATGAGAAACGTAAATGCGATGCCGCCTAACCAAACGCTATAAGAGAATGGTTTTTTCTTTTGTGTGGAAGGTTTATGATTCGTTGTTGGTAGTATAATTTCGCTCTCGTTGTTCATATCCACATCTCCATAATGTATCTTTATCTTCAGCATACTGGAACATCCATTATAATAAAAATAAATTATAGTGATGATGACCATAAGTAAAGTTATATAGATGAAATTCTAATCCATATGAAAAAGGTGTCCGCTACATATTTAGCAGACACCTTTTTCATCTAAAATTCACGATGTATTTTTACTTAATCTGCCCAGGAATCTTAAAGTCTTTCAGCTTTTCAAGCAAAATGAGAAACGGAGGGTTATTGCGCTGATTAAACAGTTCGTATCGGACAACATGCACATCAGCTTGATGGAGGGTTTTCACATAAGCAAGCAGTGCATCCCGTTCTTCGTGTCCGCCTTCATGCCCGTCGTAAACGGATACTGCAATGAGTCCACCTTTTTTCAGCAATCCAATCATCGATTGGATTGCTTTAAGAGTGGAGTCAGGGCGTGTGACGATGGATAAATCCTCGCTATGTGGCAAATAACCGAGGTTGAATACAGCACCGCCGATTTCCAACGCTACATATTTTTCTACGTTTTCATGACTATCCAAAATAAGGGTCACTCGCTTATTTAATTCACCAAGTCGAGTAAAAGTGGAATCGAGTGCCGCCTGTTGGATATCAAAGGCATAGACATGTCCATTTTCACCGACTTGTTCAGCTAAAAACTCTGTGTCATTGCCGTTACCCGTAGTCGCATCGATAACAATTTCACCTGGCTGAATTGTTTCACTAAGTAACTTTCTAGCGTAGGGAAGAATACGAAGTAGTTTCATATCGATTCTACGTTTCCGGTATAGTGTTTTCCTTGCCAACTACCACGACGTTCAAGTTCCTTATCTATTCCATTCAATACTTCCCATTTGGTAACACTCCACATCGGCCCAATCATTAGTTCAATCGGTCCGTCGCCCGTAATGCGATGGATGATCATCTCAGGAGGCAGAATTTCAAGCTGATCTGCAACGAGGTTGATGTATTCATCTTTTTCAAGGAATTCAAGCTGTCCTTTTTCATATTGCTTCACCATTGGTGTCCCTTTTAATAGATGAAGAAGATGGATCTTGATGCCTTGGACATCGAGTTTCGACACTTCACGAGCTGTTTCCATCATCATATCGTAATCTTCCATCGGCAATCCATTAATGATATGTGTACAGACGCGTATCCCACGCTTGCGAAGCTTGTTCACACCTTCTACATACATATTGAAATCATGTGCGCGGTTGACGAGGTTTGCTGTCTTCTCATGGACAGTCTGTAGTCCGAGTTCAACCCATAAATAGGTCCGTTCGTTGAGCTCGGCTAAATAATCGACGACGTCATCCGGTAAACAATCTGGGCGTGTCGCAATGGATAAGGCGACAACACCTTCTTGTGCAAGGGCCGCTTCGAATTTCTCTTTTAATTTTGGAAGTGGTGCGTGTGTATTCGTATATGCCTGGAAGTAGGCCATATACTTTCCATCTTTCCATTTGATATGCATCTTGTCGCGGATTTCTGCAAATTGGACATCAATCGGATCGACCCGGTCCCCGGCGAAATCGCCTGATCCTGCAACACTACAAAACGTACAGCCTCCGAATGCGACCGTACCATCACGGTTGGGACAATCAAACCCCGCATCAAGCGCAACTTTAAATACTTTAAATCCGAACTCATCTTTCAAGTGACGTGACCATGTATGATAGCGTTTCCCTTCGGAAGGGAAAGGTAATGTTATTTTTTCCACACTGTTCAACTCCTCTAACAGTAGATTGTATCATGTTTTTAGTTGTTGCATCATCTGAATTGCGGAACTTCTTTCATTCATCTTGTAGAAGTTTAATAAAAAGAATAGACTTTTACTTATGTAATGAATGATCGGAGTGTGTGCTAATGCCTAAAAAAGTATGGCTTCTCGTTATCGGGATGTTCATCAACGTCATGGGAAATTCATTTCTTTGGCCATTAAATACAATCTATATGCATGATTATTTAGGGAAATCTCTATCCGTTGCAGGTCTTGTACTTATGGCGAACGCGGGTGCAGGTGTTGTAGGAAATCTGCTCGGCGGGTATTTGTTTGATCGTATAGGTGGATTTAAGTCAATCATAGGTGGAATCATTATTTCGATTATTGGCCTCATAGGACTCGTGTTCTGGCATGATTGGCCACATTATGTCTGGTTTTTGACACTTCTAGGGTTTAGTGGTGGAATTGTATTCCCGAGTATGTACGCTATGGTTGGAACCCTTTGGCCAGAGGGTGGCAGAAAAGCGTTCAATTCACTCTACTTAGCACAAAATCTCGGCGTTGCGTTTGGTCCAGCTTTAGCTGGGGTCGTTGCTTCCGTTAGTATTGATTATATATTCCCGGCGAATCTTTTCTTTTATGTGGTGTTTTTCTTTATTGCCATTTTTGGGTATAGGAAACTTGAAATTGCGCCGGATCGACATACAAGCGTTCTTAAAGCACAAAAGAAAATCCGTCATAAAGCACCATTTCATGCACTACTTATCATCTCGGGCGGTTATCTCATTATGTGGCTGGTCTATTCGCAGTGGATGTCTACGATATCTACGCATGCCTTGTCACTTGGAATCACATTAAAACAATACAGCCTTTTATGGACGATAAATGGCTTGCTGATTGTTATTGGCCAACCGCTGATTAAACCAATCATTACTCGGTTAGAGAACAATATCAAAACACAAATGCTTATCGGTCTTATTATTTTTAGTGTATCTTATATCGTCGTCGGTTTCGCAAGTTCGTTTACAATGTTCATTGTCTCGATGGTTATCCTGACGTTTGGAGAAATATTTGTTTGGCCGGCAGTTCCGACCATTGCGAGTCAACTTGCGCCAAAAGGAAGAGAAGGATTTTATCAAGGGATTGTCAATTCATTCGCGACGACTGGTCGGATGTTTGGACCGTTTTTCGGTGGCGTACTTGCAGATCAATATGGCATGCAGATAATGATTTTTATACTCACTGCATTTATGATTATCCCGATTATTACAAGTTATTTATATGACCGACCGCTGAAAAAGGCAGGCTATGAACCGGAGGACCATTAACTTGGTTGTCTGGTTTTCTTTTGATTGGAAGTCAATATTGATTGTTTCACTCTTTGTAGAATTCTTCTATCATTGCAACATCCTATGTAGTCTGATTTAATTAAAGAGAAGGATTATTACATACGATTCAAAAGGGGGATGTAGGATGAAACCGATTTATTCATCTGCAAAGGAAGCGGTTGCAAACATTCAAGATGGTGCAACACTAATGGTTGGTGGGTTCGGCTTGGTCGGAATACCAGAGCAACTTATTTTGGCGCTTGTCGAAAAAGGTGTAAAAGAGTTGACGGTCATTTCGAATAACTGCGGAGTCGATGAGTGGGGACTTGGACTGCTGCTAAAAAACAGACAAATTAAGAAAATGATTGGCTCTTATGTGGGAGAAAATAAGGAATTCGAACGTCAAGTATTGTCAGGTGAAATTGAAGTTGAATTGACACCGCAAGGAACACTTGCCGAGAAGATTCGTGCAGGTGGTGCTGGTATCCCAGCGTTTTTCACTCCGGCTGGTGTTGGAACGCTCGTGGCGGAAGGGAAAGAAATTCGCGTATTTGATGGCAAGGAGTATGTACTTGAAGAATCACTACGAGCGGATTTCGCGCTTATACGAGCAGCAAAGGCTGATAAATTCGGCAACCTGGTTTACAACAAGACAGCTCAGAACTTCAATCCAATGATGGCGGCGGCAGGTAGATTCACGATTGCGGAAGTTGAGGAAATCGTTGAAACGGGCGATTTAGATCCCGCGACGGTTCATACACCGAGCATCTATGTGCAAGGTCTAGTACAAGCGGACCAGGAAAAACGGATTGAACGACTGACGGTACAATAAGGGAAGGGGAATGGGTGAAATGGGACAAGTGAATATACGAGAAAGAATCGCAAGACGGGCGGAAAAAGAAATCGAAGACGGTAATTATGTCAATCTTGGTATTGGCATGCCGACACTCGTTGCAAACTATATTTCGGCCGATAAAACAGTCGTCTTGCAATCAGAAAACGGGTTACTTGGAATTGGACCTTATCCGACGAAAGATAAGGTCGATCCAGATCTCATCAATGCTGGAAAAGAAACAGTTACTTCGATTCCAGGATCAGCCTATTTTACTAGCGCGGAGTCGTTTGCGATGATTCGCGGGGGACATGTCGATGTAGCGATACTTGGCGCGATGGAAGTTTCCGAAAAGGGCGATTTGGCCAATTGGATGATTCCAGGCAAGATGATTAAGGGAATGGGCGGTGCGATGGATCTTGTGCATGGAGCGAAGAAAATTATTGTCATCATGGATCATGTCGCAAAAGATGGTTCTGCCAAGATTAAGAAGGAATGCTCGCTTCCGCTTACAGGGAAAGCTGTCGTCCATATGATCATTACGGAACGGGCATTGATTGACGTGACGCCTGAAGGTTTGGAATTAAAAGAAGTGTTCGAAGGATTTACAATCCAAGAAGTCGTTGATTCAACAGAAGCGGTATTGATTGTGAAGGACGTCATCGAAGGTGTAAATTGAAGTTGTAAAACGGACATATTTCGGGTAGACTAGGGTGAATAGCTTTGGCATTGAAGAGGATTAGTAATCTGTACGTTCGTTTATAGAGAGCAGGTGGTTGGTGCAAACCTGTACGACGATGATGAACTCGCCTCCGAGCCTGCATGGGTGAATTCAACTTGATTCAGCAAGGAATTCAAACTCCTTGCTGAATCAAGTTGGCCTCCGGCGGATGTCACAGATTTTGAAGGGAGTCAAGAGGGCAGTCTAATCTCGCGACGTCCTGTCGCAACAAAGAGGGATGTAGCTCAATCCCTCTCCACTGCATGACCTACATCCTGTAGGCCTCAAGCTCGATTCAAAATCTAGACGCAATTACGCCGAGACGCAATTGATTTAGTAACCCGTGCCGTTTTCCGCGTTAAGGAATCAAGTTGGGCGGCTTAGCCGTCAATTTGGGTGGCACCGCGGGAGCATGTATATAACTCTCGTCCCTTAGTTTTTTAAGGGACGAGAGTTTTTTTATGTCTAGCTTAAGCCATCAGCGCTTTTCTACTTACAAGGAGGAATTTCAAATGAGTTATAATCACGGACAAATTGAAAAGAAATGGCGTCAATATTGGAAAGACAACCAAACGTATAAGATGACGGATGATCCATCAAAACCGAAATTTTACGCACTGGATATGTTCCCTTATCCGTCAGGTGTCGGGCTTCACGTAGGGCATCCGCTTGGCTATATCGCGACGGATATTTTGAGTTCATTCAAACGGAAGCAGGGCTATAACGTCCTTCATCCGATGGGCTGGGATGCATTTGGTCTACCTGCAGAGCAATATGCGCTGGATACGGGGAATGATCCCGCTGAATTTACCGCAAAAAATATTGCAACGTTCAAGCGCCAAATGACGGATCTTGGATTTTCATATGACTGGGATCGGGAAATTAACACAACAGATCCGAGTTATTATAAATGGACACAATGGATCTTCATCCAACTGTACAATAAAGGTTTGGCCTACGTTGACGAAGTGGCTGTCAACTGGTGCCCGGCTCTTGGGACAGTGCTTGCCAATGAAGAAGTGATTGATGGCAAGTCCGAACGTGGTGGGCACCCGGTTGAGCGTCGCCCAATGCGTCAATGGGTGCTGCGCATTACAGAGTACGCAGATCGTCTACTTGAAGACCTTGATGACCTTGATTGGCCGGAAAGTTTGAAAGACATGCAACGGAACTGGATTGGCCGTTCAGAAGGGGCGCAACTGTCGTTTGATATCGATGGAACTGATCTATCATTTGAAGCGTTTACGACGCGTCCGGATACAATTTTTGGTGCAACGTATGCAGTGCTTGCGCCGGAACATAAATTAGTTGAACAAATTACAACTGCCGAGCAACAAGAAGCAGTTGCGGACTATCAAGATAAAGTGAAAACGAAAAGTGATCTTGAGCGAACAGACCTTGCGAAAGAAAAGACAGGTGTATTCACTGGTGCTTACGCAATCAACCCAGCAAGTGGCGACAAGATGCCGATTTGGATTGCGGACTACGTTCTAGCAACATATGGAACGGGCGCAATTATGGCTGTTCCTGCGCATGATGCGCGTGACTTTGAATTTGCGACAGAATTTAAATTACCAATCATAGAAGTCCTATCAGGTGGAGATATCTCGAAAGAGGCATTCCTTGGTGACGGAAAACATATCAATTCCGGATTCCTGGATGGCCTTGGCAAAGACGAAGCAATCGATAAAGCAATTGCCTGGTTCGTTGAAAAAGGCAAAGGCGATAAGAAAATCACCTTCCGTCTGCGCGACTGGTTGTTCTCAAGACAACGGTACTGGGGCGAGCCGATTCCAATCATTCATTGGGAAGATGGCACGATGACACCAGTTGATGAAGCTGACCTTCCACTTACATTGCCAGTGACGGATAATATCAAACCGAGTGGAACAGGTGAATCACCGCTTGCGAATATCGCAGAGTGGGTCAATGTTACACATCCTGAAACGGGCATGAAAGGCCGCCGCGAGACGAATACAATGCCACAATGGGCGGGTAGTTGCTGGTATTATTTACGCTATATCGATCCGAATAACGATGACATGATTATCGACCCGGAACTTGCGAAACGTTGGTTGCCGGCAGACATCTATGTAGGTGGGGCAGAGCACGCGGTTCTTCACCTTCTTTACGCAAGGTTCTGGCATAAAGTGCTATATGATATCGGTGTTGTTCATACGAAAGAGCCATTCCAAAAATTGTTCAACCAAGGGATGATCCTTGGTGAAGGCAATGAGAAAATGTCGAAATCGAAGGGCAATGTCGTGAATCCAGATGATATCGTTCATTCGCACGGGGCAGACTCCCTTCGCCTTTATGAAATGTTTATGGGACCGCTTGACGCATCAAAGCCATGGTCGACAAATGGCCTTGATGGTTCACGTCGTTTCCTTGACAGGATTTGGCGTCTATTGGTTAATGAAGATGGGACGCTGAGTTCGAAAATCGGCGGAAAAGCAGGTGGGGAACTTGAAAAAGTCTACCATCAGACTGTTAAAAAGGTGACAGAGGATTATGAGGGAATGCGTAATAATACAGCCATTTCTCAGATGATGGTATTCATTAACGAAGGCTATAAAGTCGATTCAATTCCGAAAGAATATGTCGAAGGATTCGTTAAAATGATTTCACCAATCACGCCGCATCTTGCCGAGGAACTATGGGAGAAACTCGGACATTCGAATACGATTACGTACGAAGCGTGGCCGACTTTTGATGAAGCGAAACTCGTCGATGATACAGTCGAAATGGCTGTTCAAATCAACGGTAAAGTCCGCGCGAAAATCGTCGTTTCAAAAGACGTTACAAAAGACGAACTAGAACTACTAGCACTTGAAGATAGCCATGTAAAAGAGTTTTTAGAAGGAAAAGAAGTGAAGAAAGTCATCGCGATTCCAGGTAGACTTATCAATATCGTTGCTCAATAAGTAGAAACAAATAGGGCTGTTAACTAAGTAGGGGATTTCCCGACTTAGTTAGCAGCCCTTTCATATTTCAGTTATGAACGATATCCTTCCGCATATTCCCCACTATTCATCCCAGCAATTCTGCCAGTAACGAGGGCGGAAGTGATATTATACCCACCCGTGTAGCCATGGATATCCAAGATCTCTCCGCAGAAATAAAGCCCATCTTTCATCCGCGAGGCCATTGTCTTCGGAACAATCTCTTTTACAGAAACACCGCCGCCAGTGACAAACGCCTTTTCAATCGGTTGTGAGCCATTGACTTTCATCGAGAAAGCTTTTAATAGCTTCGCTAACGAACGGATTTTTTCAGCGGACATTGGAGCGCCCGTTTCCGCTGGATCAATTCCTGCTTTATCGAATAAAAACAGAAGCCAGCGTTCAGGAGCGATTCCTTTCAACACATTTTTCACCGCTTTTTTCGGATCGTCTTTTACTAAGTCGTTAAGCAGTTGGAAAGCTTTTTCTTCATTCATAGAAGGAAGGGAATCGATACGCATTTCAACGGGCTGGTTGCCGTTTTTCATACGTTCCTTCACGACGAATTGACTACACCGCAAAATGGCGGGACCACTCAACCCGAAGTGGGTGAAGAGCATGTCCATTTGGTGAGTAACCAGCGTTTTGCCTTTCGCATTCAACACAGATACAGCGACGTCACGTAGGGCAAGCCCTTGTAACTCTTTCGATGCGATAAATGGTTCATTTGACAACAAGGGTACTTCGGTCGGATAAAGCACCGTTACCGTATGTCCTGCTTTCTCTGCCCAAGGGTAACCGTCTCCAGTCGACCCAGTTTGTGGAACCGCCTTACCACCTACCGCAATTACGACGGCGTGCGAAAGGATTTCTTCACCTGAATCCAACCGGACGCCAAGAATTTTTTCATCATCCATCATTAATTTTTTTACACGCGTTTCCAACTTCACTTCAACTTGTAACCGATCCATTTCCGTAAGCAAAGCATTGACAACATCCTTTGCTTTATTTGAAACAGGAAACATTCTGCCATGATCCTCTTCTTTCAACGCTACACCGAGTCCTTCGAAAAATCCGATAATGTCCTCATTATTGAAGACAGAGAAGGGACCGTATAGAAATCGTCCGTTCCCAGGAATGTTTCTAACAATCTCTTCTTGCGGCAGGCGATTCGTGACGTTACACCGTCCACCCCCTGATATGGCTAACTTGGTACCAAGTTTTTTTCCTTTTTCAAGAAGGAGAACTTTCCTTCCATTTTCAGCAGCGGCGATTGAAGCCATCAATCCTGATGGACCCCCGCCGATAACAATGACGTCATACATATATAGAAACCACACTTTCGATTTTTCTCTATTATACACAAATCTTGGTTAAGCATTGTGAAATGGAGGGCTGGAGGGTAAAATGAATGAGTAGATTTATGGAGATTGGAAGGATTAACTTATGTCATCAAATCTGATAAAAGGAACAGCTATCTTAACAATTGGTCTGTTTCTTTCAAAAGCGCTCGGTCTGTTGTATGTCATTCCGTTATATGCCATTGTTGGGAAAGGAAGTATGGAGTTATATCAATACGCATATGTACCCTATAATATTGCGTTGGCAATTGCTATCTCAGGTGCACCACTTGCTATCTCGAAATACGTCTCGAAATATAATGCGCTTGGAGATTATGCGACCGGACGAAAACTACTAAAGTCCGGAATGGTCGTCATGGCTATCTCTGGGGTTGTATCGTTCCTCGCCCTTTATTTTTTAGCTGAGCCGATTGCAAACCTTGTACGTAAAAGTGATGAACAAATTTTTACAGTGGCTCAGATTACAAGTGTAATCCGCTGGGTAAGTTTTTCGTTACTTGTTGTTCCATTAATGAGTATTGTTCGCGGATTTCTTCAAGGGTATAAGAAAATGGAACCGACCGCCGTTTCGCAACTGGTTGAACAGATTGTTCGAATCATCGCGGTTCTAGCAGGCGCTTTCATCGTCGTCAATTATATGAATGAAACCACTGAAAAGGCCGTTAATTTTGCGGTGTTTGCAGCTTTCATTGGCTCGATTGCAGGCCTTGCCGTTCTTTATTGGTATTGGAAGAAGTATAAGCCGGAGTTTGACCATCTTCTTTCCACAAGTACAGCGTCTACGGGTGATGTCTCATTTGGCACAATGTATAAAGAATTATTCTCTTTTCTGTTACCCTTCATTCTCGTAGGTGTTATTAATCCACTTTATCAATTTGTTGATATGATCACGTTTAACGGTGCGATGGAATCGATTGGCTTGGCAAGTGTTACGGATAACTATTTAGGTATGCTGAATTTGTTTACACATAAGGTCGTCATGATTCCTGTTATGGTTGCAACTGGATTTTCAATGGCACTTATCCCAGTCATCACCGCTTACAATGCAAAAAATGACCAAAAAGGAATAACCCATTCATTGGATCAAACCTATCAGATCATGCTATACCTAACGATTCCTATGGTAATTGGAATCATGGTGCTGTCAAAAGAACTCTATCACATGCTTTTTGAAAAAGATTTTATGGGCGCTGAGATACTCGCTAACTATGCACCAGTAGCGATTCTATTTGGATTGTATTCGGTGACAGCGGCGATTTTACAAGGTATTGACCGTCATAAGTGGATTATTTTCACATCATTGCTTGGACTGCTTCTTAAACTAGCACTGAACATTCCACTCATTAAATTATTTGAAACGGATGGAGCGATTCTAGCAACGTCGATTGGGTATATGACCGCAGTTGGCATTAATATTGCAATCATAACGAAGACGCTTAATTATAGATCTCAAATGGTGTTCAGAAGAATTGTTCTTATCGTATTTTTAAATTTGATCATGTTCGTTGTAGTATTCTTTACATTGAAAGGTCTAAATACGGTTAGTCCGGTCGCTGGTAAGATGCATGCATTGCTGTATGTTTTTATCTGTGGAGTAGTTGGCGTAATCGTATATGGCTATCTGTCTCTCAAGACAGGGCTCGCAGAAAAATTGTTTGGCGATCGTTTGACGAGACTGACAAACAAGTTGAAGTTATAGGAGGTTATCACTATGCGGTTAGATAAATTATTATCGAATATGGGATTCGGATCTCGAAAAGAAGTTCGGATTTTATTGAAAAAAGGAACAGTCCGGTTGAATGCAGAACCTATTAAAGATGCCACAGCACATATTAATCTCGAGTATGATGAAGTAACTGTTCTCGGGGAACGCGTTGTCTATAAGGAATTTATCTACCTGATGATGAATAAACCACAAGGCGTACTATCAGCGACGGAAGATAGGAAAGACCGGACTGTCATTGATCTATTGGATGCGGAAAATCGTCGTTTCGAACCGTTTCCTGTGGGTAGGTTGGATAAAGATACTGAGGGTTTCTTATTGCTAACGAATGACGGCAAGCTTACGCATAATCTGTTATCCCCGAAAAAAGGGGTTTCGAAAACGTATTTTGCCCATATTGATGGGATTGTCACAAATGACGATATTGAAAGATTTGCTGAAGGAGTCACGCTGGAAGACGGCTATTTGACGAAACCAGGCAAGTTAGTCATTTTGAAATCGGCGGATGTGTCCGAAATCGAATTGACGATTACAGAAGGAAAGTTCCATCAGGTGAAACGAATGTTTGAAGCAGTTAACAAAAAAGTGATCTATTTGAAGCGCTTGTCGATGGGGCCACTTGCATTGGATGAAAATCTAATCCTTGGCTCTTATCGGGAACTGACCAAAGAGGAACTGAAACTGCTAACAGAAGCTTCTTCACAATAACAAAAGTGCAAGCGCCCGTATAGAGGCGGCAGGCATAAGACGGGCTGGCAAAGCGTCGTTCTTAGCCGAATTAGCCGGATTAGCTTGTGACCTGAGCCTAGGACGTGGAATAACTCCTTTAGCGGGTGATCAATTAGCCTAGAGCTCTATAGTATCCTACACAAAAAAGGGCTGAGCCGTTACGATACGGTTCAGCTCTTTATCGTTTGGGCAAAGCCCCAGCACGGACGAGGCGCTGGGGCTTTGGATGTTACATCTAGCTTTAACGCTTGGATGCTTGCAGGTCAAGAAGATAATTTCACTTTTTTTGCTGTCGTCGTCCATTTGCCGCGAACGGGACTCGTGATAAGCTCGTTGTACTCTAGGACGTTTAGATCCCGTTGGACGGTGCGGTGAGTGATGCCAAATTCTTCGACCAGATTGTCTGTTGTAACGGTACCGTTATCTAGAATGTAAAGATAGACATCCTTGATGCGGGTAAGCATACGATCAGTAGCAGGTTTCAATTGTGGAATCACTCCTTCATCTTCATTTTCCAGAATAGTAATGGTCATGAGACTTATGAATGTTGCCTATAGCTTTTGAAATTATTCCTGACACTGCACATCCTTTCCACTAAAGAAAGTTGTCAGAACAAATCTTCTGACAATACTAGTATAACGTATTTTGAAGTTGTTTGCATAAATTTATTGTAAAGAATCAGGTAAATTATAATCTCCTTTATTTTATTAGCGTAACGTGTGAGAATAGAAGATGTGTTAGAAAAGGTGTTCTAAACGATAGGTTGGAAAAGTGTGGCGTTAGTAATCGGAAATTTAGAAGGAGACGGGGAAGGCATATGACGATTTATTTTATCGACGGACAGTTCACGGAACGTGATGGATTAAAGATTTCGATTGATGACCGAGGTTATTATTTTGGTGATGGTGTGTATGAAGTGATTAAAGTATATGGTGGAAAATTATACACTGCGAAAGAACATATCAATCGATTATTTCAGAGTGCTTCAAAGATAAAAATAGCAATACCTTATGAGGAAACGCAGTTCATGGAAATTGCCAATGAATTGATTAGTACGAATAAAATTTTAGATGGTCATATATATATTCAAGTGACACGCGGGTCATCCCCGAGAACTCATCATTTCCCACAACCGGCTGTTACGCCTGTCGTTTCTGCTTATGCGGTAAGCAATCCACGACCTGTAGCTGCAATAGAAAACGGCGTGTCGGTCAAAACAGTTGAGGACGTCCGCTGGTTACGCTGTGATATCAAGAGTCTAAACTTGCTGGGGAACGTCCTTGCGAAACAAGAGGCACATGAAGCAGGCTGTACCGAGGCACTCCTTCATCGGAATGGACTGGTTATGGAAGGGTCGTCATCGAATATGTTTGGCGTAAAGAATGGCAAAGTCTATACACATCCTGTGACAAATCTAATATTGAATGGGATTACGCGTCAAGTTGTGCTAGCTTTATGTAAAGACCTTGGGATTTCAGTGGATGAAAAACCATTTACACTTGATGAGGCATTTGAAATGGATGAATTTTTCTTGACGTCTACAACTTCAGAAATAACACCGATTACATCAATTGACGGTAGTAAAGTTGGTTCAGGACAGCCGGGGCCACTTACAGTAAAGTTACAAAAGGCATTTGCTTTACAAATTCCATCGTTTATTATGGGTGAATAAATAGTATAAACTGCGTGATTGGAGTGATTTGAGATGGCACAACTTATAAAACTGCTTGATTATATATCCCGTTATGAAAATGACTTGTCCCGCTATCCAACTCAGTATATCCGATTGAAGAGATATCAATGGGAACGTATGAAAACCCAATGGGAAAATGGAATAGATTTATCTGAATGGCAACAGAAGTCTGATGAAGAAGTAGAAGAACCAGAAGAGGGAAATTGGTTTTCCCCTCTTTTTCGGTTGTTCGGTAAACGTAAAATCGATTCGGAATATGAGAATTTTGATGTTGGAAAAGATACAGAAGAACCGCAGGAGGATATTTTTGATTTCAATCCGGATCTCGTCTATACACCTTCGAGTCTCGAACAATTAAGGAAACTTTATCTGGATCAGCTTTTTCATTTTCAAATCAAGTGGGCAAGTTCGACGTTAATGGATAAGTCCAGAGTGGATCCGCGCTATATGCGTGATTCATTGCTGCGTGATTTTGCGCAATTGCTACCGGATAGTTATTTGTTGTTCTACTATCCGATTTTAATGTTGAAGAAAGCGCCAGTTGAGCTTGAAATTGTTATTGTCACTCCAGTAGAGTGCATGTGCATCACAGTACTTGAACGTGAGAATCATGCGGCGTTTATAGGCAGTAGCGATCGATTCTGGGTGAAAAAGTTAGGAGACAACGAGTCGAAAGTGCTTAATCCTATCATTGGACTTAATAGGATGGGGAAAATCGTTTCTGGGATTTTAAAGAAAAATGACATTAACTTTCCTGTTAAAAAATATTTGCTATCCCGTAACGGCTATATCGATTCTCCTGGGACATCATTTGATATCGAAATTATCGATCGAAGAACCTATGATAAATGGTTTGCAATACTTCAGAAATCAGCAGTTCCGATGAAATCAACACAATTTAAAGTGGCACAGTCAATTCTTGATATCGGGCAAACAACGACAATTAGCAGATTGTTTGAACAGGATGAAGAAAATCTAGAAATAGAATAAATTGTAAAAGAAGAGAGTGTATATAATGCGGCTTCGCAATAAACCTTGGGCGAGGGACTTCATGGCAGAACATTCTGATGTCCTCCTTGCAGAACCTGAAAAAATGAATAATGGTTGGCATGGTCTTTTTGGAAATGGAAATCCAATCCATATTGAAGTTGGCACAGGGATGGGTCAATTCATAATCGGTATGGCACTTGCCAACCCGGACGTAAATTATATTGGCATTGAGCATTTTGATAATGTCATCGTATCCGCTCTTGAAAAAGTGATTGATGCGGGTAAACCATCGAATTTACGCCTTTTTAGGGCGAACGGCATGGATCTTGTCGATATTTTCTCAGAAGGGGAAATCGATCGTGTGTACTTGAATTTTTCTGATCCATGGCCGAAAACAAGACATGTTAAACGGAGATTAACGCATGAAACATTTTTAAAACTCTACGAGGCTGTGCTTATACCTGGAGGGGAAATCCACTTCAAGACGGATAACCGATTGTTGTTCGAGTATTCGCTTGTTTCCATATCGAGTTATGGTATGAAGTTACGTGATGTGTCACTCGATCTGCACGCGGCAATGCCCAAAGATAATATCATGACGGAATATGAAGAGAAATTTTCCGCCAAAGGGCAACCGATTTACCGATTGGAGTCACAATTCAATAATTTATAATTAAGAGCCAAAAGGGAAGGGGAGGATATGTAGATGGATACATACACATTTCACGATATGAAATTGACGTGGCTTGACGGGGGAGTCAACTATTTGGATGGCGGGACGATGTTCGGTGTCGTTCCAAAAGCACTTTGGTCACGCCGTTATGAAGTGGATGAAAATAACTTAATCGAGCTGCGTACCGACCCTATCTTCATTCAATACGAAGGTAAAAATATTTTGATAGACACAGGTATCGGAAAAGGGAAGCTCACTGAAAAGATGAGGCGTAACCTGGGGGTGCGAGAAGAAACCAAAGTCGAAGAGGAACTTGCGAAACTTGGCTTAAAACCTGGAGATATTGATATCATACTAATGACACATTTGCATAATGATCATGCGGCCGGTCTGACAGAATGGCAAGGGGACAAGCTCGTCTCGGTTTTCTCGAATGCCGATATCTACGTTTCCAAAATTGAATGGGATGAAATGCGTAATCCGAATATCAGATCCAGGAATACATACTGGAAAGAAAATTGGGAGTCTGTTCAACAACAAATAACAACATTTGATGGACAGCTGACCGTTCACTCTGGTATTGAAATGATTCATACAGGCGGTCACAGTGAAGGTCATAGCATTATCAAATTAACACAAAATGGTGAAACAATCCTCCACATGGGTGACATTATGCCTACACATGCCCATAGTAATCCATTATGGGTACTAGCATATGATGATTACCCAATGACTTCAATTTTTATGAAAGAAAAATTGATGAAAAAAGCTTTACCAGAAGGATATAAGTTCATCTTTTACCACGACGCATTCTACCGGTTGGTGCAATGGGATGAAAGCGGCAAGGAAATAGTGGATTCCGTTAAACGTTCACGTTGAAGTGAAAAACCGTCACACAACTGAAATAATTCGGTTGTGTGACGGTTTTTTCATTGTCCAGACTCTGGCACCAACCGCTCGGGTCGCTTCGGTCTTGCTGATAAAGGAAAAAATCGCCATTATCTTCAAGTCTTCCGGCAGGGAGGGATTTGACTTCATCCCTCTTAGCTATCGCGTCTAGATGGCGCCCTGTGCTTTTTTCTAAATTTTAACCAATTCAACGATGGTACCTGTTTTTGCATCCGCTGTAAATTCGAATTGCTCGAGCTCGCCGTCCTTAATGCGTGAAATACCGCCACGGTAAACGTTCATGGTAATAACATTGTTTTTGTATGGCTCAGTTTTCATGACAATCCATGATCCATCTATCGGACCTTCACTTTTGAAAGCAACTTTAATTGTGTTTAAGACAGAGTCCGCTGCAACATTTGGGTTCACTCGGTCAATAGCTTCATTGACAATGAATCCAGCTGCGACACCTGTTAATACACCTGCTAGGAAATCTTTCAACTTCATAATTGTACAACCCCCTAAATTATTCTTTCAAACAGTGTACCACATTTCGACCAATAGGTCAGATTCAGTAGTCAATGTCATTAATAATTCGGGTTCCTAAATAAAATAATGGAAACAGTTAGAATAACCATCTATAATAGGCAATGTACAAACAATTATAGGAGGCTATATTTGATGAATAAAGAAACTCTTGAAATGTTCAGAACGTTAACCGAGCTACCTGGTGCTCCAGGTAATGAGCGTGAAGTCCGAAAATATATGCGAAGCGAACTTGAAAAGTATTCCGATGAATTGATCCAAGATAATCTCGGAGGCGTGTTCGGCATCAGAAAAGGACCTGAAGACGGTCCAAGGATAATGGTTGCTGGCCATATGGACGAAGTCGGCTTCATGGTAAGTGGAATTACGGATAACGGAATGATTCGATTCCAACCGCTTGGTGGATGGTGGAGCCAAGTACTACTTGCACAGCGTGTCGAAATCATTACAGCTAATGGCCCGGTTATCGGTGTTATCGGTTCAATTCCACCTCATCTACTTAGTGATGAAATGCGGAACAAACCGATGGATATCAAAAATATGCTAATTGACATCGGAGCAGATGATAAGGAAGACGCGAAAAAAATCGGTATTCGCCCTGGTCAACAAATTGTCCCTGTTTGTCCTTTTACACCGATGGCCAATAACAAAAAAATCCTCGCGAAAGCATGGGATAATCGATACGGTTGCGGACTTGCGATTGATCTATTGAAAGAAGTACATGGTGAAAAGCTACCGAATAATTTATATTCCGGTGCAACCGTTATGGAAGAAGTCGGACTTCGTGGAGCGCAGGCCGCTGCAAGGATGATTGATCCAGATCTATTCTTTGCGCTTGATGCCAGTCCTGCAAATGACGCTTCGGGCAATAAAAACGAGTTCGGTCAACTAGGCGAGGGAATATTGCTTCGTATTCTAGACCGTACAATGGTGACACACCGCGGTGTACGTGAGTTTATTTTAGATATGGCTGAAACACATAAAATACCTTATCAGTATTTCATTTCACCAGGCGGTACGGATGCAGGAGCGGTTCATGTATCGAACGAAGGTGTCCCAAGTGCGGTCATCGGTATTTGTTCACGTTACATTCACACGTCAGGATCCATCATCCACACGGACGACTATGCAGCAGCGAAAGAGCTCCTTGTGAAGCTAGTCAAAGCATGTGATAAAACAACAGTTGAAACAATTAAAAGCAATGTATAATTGAAATCACCGCCCCTCACATCTGTAATGGAGTGCAAGGGCGTTTTCTATTGGATGGAATAAAAAATCAGGCTAGCGAACAGACCCTGCTGAAGTGCTCTTTGAAAGCTCGCTAAACCCCAATGGTTGCAACTGACTGCCAACAACATTAAAATGGATATGAAGGCTAATTTATTGATTGGGGGAGATCGATTGTTCCGACAATGGAAATTCATATTCCTATTAGCACTGTCCTTATCACTACTTGTGGGATGTGGACGCTCGCTTGACGAAAGGGCGACTGCTGGCATCGAGGCTACGAGAGAAATATTTGATACGAACGATAAGCATCATACGGATGAAATTGAAGGCGTCAAACTATATAAGCCTGCGGGATTTGAGATTAATGAAAACTCAGACGCTCAAAATATCGTCTTCACAAAAAATGACGAACCATTCATTCTTTTTATCAATCCAAATGAAGCAAGTGATAGTGAACTGTTTTATAACTTACTTCTTGCAGATGAAAATAAAGAAATTATCGAGCAAGCTACTTTCAGTGACAAGGGCATTTTTGGTTTTGCTGCTGTAGTGAAAAGTGAGGATGGTCATATAGAACTTATTACAAGCGTTGGTGGAACTAAAATGACAACAGTAACAAAACAGAACAACATTGAAGAGAACATGGCTAGGATGATGGAAATCGTGCGTTCAATTAAGCAAGGTACCTGAAGTGACGAGGTGCCTTGCTCTTGTCTAAAATGAATGGAGGTATTTTTACATGAATTCAGAACAACTTATTGAAACTTTAAAAAAATATCTTCCGTCCGAACATTTTCAATGGCGTTTTGATCGCAAAACGGATAAAGTCCGGCTCGAACATACAGTTTTAAAAAAAGGGATGGATATTTCCCTTCCAGAAATCCTTGTGAAGTATGAACGTGAAAAAGAAGCGGCAATCGAAGAAGTTGTCTACATAATTGGTGAAACATTTAACGCGATGGAGAAAGAACAATTGGAAGGGTTTTCAGGAAATAATGTGATTTACCCAGTCATCAGGTCAACCTCGTTCCCAGAAGAATCCTCGGCGGGGCACCGTTTTTTGATGAAGGAGCATACGGCCGAAACGCGTATTTACTATGCGCTTGATTTGGAAACGACATACAGATTAATCGATGAAAGTATGCTGGACACTATCGGATTATCTGAAACGGAAATAATGGAATCCGCATTATTTAGGGTAAGGGCGTTACCTACTGCAATGAAACAGGACGTAGTTTCGGATAACATCTATTATTTCATCAATAATAATGACGGTTATGATGCAAGTAGAATTTTAAATAATGCGTTTCTAAAAGACATGGAAGGCAAGATAGAAGGCCATATGACCCTCTCTGTGCCCCATCAAGATGTACTTATCATTGGTGACATCCGAAACGACACAGGCTATGATGTACTTGCACAAATGACGATGCATTTTTTCACGACAGGGGCTGTACCTGTAACATCGTTATCATTCATCTATGAAGATGGAAAAATCGAACCAATTTTCATTATGGCGAAAAATCGTTTGGCAAGAAGGGAAGGAAAGAAAAAATGAACCTATTTTACAACATGAACGGTGTGGGGGATGTGCTACTTATCCAGCTTACGCCAGTACGTCCGAAATCGATTGCTACAAAATCAGCAGGGGATGTCACGCTGATTTACGATGAGGGGACTGATGAGTTGGTTGGTCTTAACCTTTTCAATGCATCCACTTATGTCAATGTCGATACAGTTGGGAAAGTTGAATTGTTAGTAGAAACGGTCAATCAAATTCAAGAGGCGCTTCATAAGAACAATGTAGATGTGGAATTAGACGTGGATTTTTCACCAAAATTCGTGATCGGACATGTGTTGAAGAAAGAAAAACATCCGAATGCAGATAAGTTGAATGTTTGTACAGTTGATATTGGAAGCGGAACTGTGCAGATTGTTTGTGGTGCACCAAACGTCGATGAAAACCAGAAGGTCGTCGTAGCAAAAGTCGGTGCAGTCATGCCCTCTGGAATGGTTATCCGTGACGCAGAACTTCGGGGTGTTCCTTCGGCCGGAATGATTTGTTCAGCCAAGGAACTTGCTTTGCCAGATGCTCCTGAAGAGAAAGGAATTCTCGTCCTAGATGTCAACGCGATAACGGGAGAAGTATTCATGTGAATGTTCAGAAAAACGTACCTAATTGGTACGTTTTTCTTATTTTACAGATAGATTTGATTTAGATAGTTCATACCTGTTAAAATAGAATAATTGACATGAAAAGAGTGATTGTCTTGAGTAGATTTAAAAAAATTATGGACCGATTATTTGGGGCCGATGAAGATAAAGTGGAAATTAATCATGAACAACCTAATCATGAACAATATAATTATGAAAATGATGAAACAACTGCAACGATTGAAAAGTCGTATAGGGAACAAGGACCTTCATTCCGTTTTCCGATTATCTCGGATGCAGAAATTTATGGGTGGGATGACGCGCCGATAGAAGAACAAGAAGAATCGACCTCACATTCATATGTGAAAGATGCAGATGACGATTATGAACCGATTCCATTATATGAAAATGAAAGATGGAAAAAGAAACCTAAGGTAGGAAATGTTTATAGATTTGAATCTACTCAGAAATATGAAACAGAGTCAAAGTTTAAAAAAAGTGATATTCCGCCAGTAGAAAGTACTGTGCAAAAGCGTTCTAGTAGACCATTCATACCAACAGAAGTACCTTCTCCAATTTTTGGATACGCCAATCCGAAAAATGATGTAGCAAAGACTTTAGTCAAGGATAAAGTGGAATTGACAGCACTGGATGAATTGGAAATCATAAATGGGCAATCTATTATGATGGATGAATTGATGGAACAGGATGATAATCTCATTACTGAAGATGTACAACCGCTTAACGTTCCGCCACTAGAACAAATTCCTGTGGATATGGTTGATTCAAGTGGAATTGAAATAGAAGATGTGGAACATCCTATAAAAGAGCTTCCAAAAGTAGATGCGGCGTCGCTTCCTGAATTAATCGAGGTGGAGGAAGAGTCACGCCCAGAGATAAGAAAAGAAAAGATTAGGCCCTTTAATGTTCTGATGTTGAAATCTGACAAAGAAAAAATCAATGCACTAAAGCCGTCGATTTCGCTACAAGACGTAATTAAAAAACATCCAGAGCCAGCTTTGGAACCGGAAAACATCATACTTCCAATCCAGCATCGGGAACAATTGATAGCCACAGAGAAAGAAATTGATAAAAATATGGAAGAAGAGCCGTACTATGCATTTCCATTGTTGGATTATCTAATTCCACCTGAAAAGCAGATTGAAGATACGCAGTGGCTTGAATGGCAGTCAGAAAAACTTGAAGAAGCATTATCCTATTTCGCAGTTCAAGCAACCGTAATTGAGGCTGTTCAAGGACCAACTGTTACTCGTTTTGAAATTACAGTCGGACATGGCACGAAAGTGAGCAAAATTCGAAATTTGACGGATGACTTGAAGCTTGCACTAGCGGCTGAGGATATCCGAATCCAAGCTCCAATTCCAGGGAAAAGTTCAATAGGCATTGAAATCCCTAATCGTAAGACAAGACCTGTGCGTATTTCCGAAGTAATTCAGTCTGAAAAGTTCCTAGGGTCATCATCTCCTATGGAAGCCGTACTTGGTCTTGACTTGACGGGTCTACCTGTAACACTCGATCTGCGTAAAATGCCACACGGAATGATTGCAGGAGCTACAGGTTCTGGTAAATCTGTTTGTATCAATTCCATTTTAGTTAGCTTGCTTTACAAAGCATCTCCAGCAGATTTAAAAATGATGCTAATTGATCCTAAAATGGTGGAATTGGCACCGTTTAATGGCATACCACACCTTATCAGTCCAGTTATTACGGATGTCAAAGCTGCAACCGCTGCGTTGAAATGGGCGGTTTCGGAAATGGAACGTCGATATGAATTGCTCGCCCATGCAGGTGTAAGGGATATTGAGCGTTATAATAAAGCCGTGATTGAGAGTCGTCGATTTTCATTGAAGATGCCCTATCTTTTGATTGTGATTGATGAGCTTGCTGATTTAATGATGATGGCGCCAGCAGATGTAGAAGTATCGATTAGTCGTATTGCGCAAAAGGCTCGTGCCTGTGGTATTCATTTAATCATTGCAACACAGCGCCCTTCTGTCGATGTTATTACAGGTACCATTAAAGCCAATATTCCAACGAGAATTGCGTTTTCAGTATCATCCCAAATCGATTCCAGAACGATTATCGATTCGCCAGGAGCAGAACGACTTCTCGGGAAGGGGGATATGCTGTATATTGGAAATGGGCAATCATCCGGTGTCCGGCTACAAGGTACATTTGTCACGGATAATGAAATAGAACGTATAATAGAACACGTTCAAAACGAGGCGGAACCGAACTACTTATTTGGGCAGGACGAACTTCTGGCAAATAGCGTTGAAGAAGAGGAGACAGATCCGCTTTTTGAACAGGTATGCCACTTCATTTTTGAGCAAGGTAGTGCATCGACCTCACTATTACAACGGAATTTTAGTATTGGGTATAACCGAGCAGCCAAACTTATCGACAGAATGGAGAAAAATGGCTTCGTATCGGGACAGCGTGGAAGTAAAGCGCGGGATGTTTTTTTAACAGAAAGTGATCTTAATCGGCATACGGACTCTATAGAGTAGAAGTAGTGTCATCAAAATGAAGCTGTAATGTAATAAGTATAAGTGGTAAAATAACAGAGAATACATTATTAACAGGGAACAGAAATGGTCCTGGGAGGTTGCAAAATGACATTGTTCCATTTAACTGGCATCAAAGGATCGGGAATGAGTCCGCTCGCTCAAATTCTTCACGACTCTGCCAATGAAGTACAAGGTTCGGATATTGACAAGTATTTCTTTACTGAAGATCCGATTCATGAAAGAAAGATACCGATTTTACCGTTTGATGGAAATAATATTAGGCCGGGAATGACAGTGATTGCTGGAAATGCATTTCCAGATAGTCATCCTGAACTTGTTAAAGCGCGGGAACTTGGACTTGAGGTTATTCGATACCATAATTTCCTAGGTCGTTATATGGAGAAATTCATTTCAGTCGGCATTACAGGAACACATGGAAAAACGTCTACAACTGGATTACTCGCACATGTATTATCAGGCCATGCACCAACCTCATATTTAATAGGGGATGGAACTGGGAGGGGCATTGAAGGGAGTAATTACTTCGTTTTTGAAGCATGTGAATATAAAAGGCATTTTCTTGCATATGAGCCAGACTATGCAATTATGACGAATATCGATTTTGATCATCCAGATTATTTCAAGGACTTATCGGATGTATTGGACGCTTTTGGGGAAATGGCACTACGGGTGAAGAAAGCAATCATTGCTTGTGGAGATGACAAGCATTTACAAGAGATCCAAGCGAATGTTCCCGTCCTCTATTATGGTTTCGAAGAGTCGAATGATTTTTCAGCAAAGAACATAACGAAAACAGAAGAAGGCTCAACCTTCGATGTTTCGGTGCGAAATGAATTCTACTACACGTTCACAATACCATTGGCTGGTGATCACGCAATTTTGAATTCATTAGGTGTAATCGCACTCTGTCATTATGAAGGAGTAGAAGTATCCGTTATTCAAGAAAGATTGTCAACTTTCGGTGGTGTGAAGAGGCGCTTTACTGTAACGGAGTTGGATGGACAGGTCGTTATAGATGACTATGCTCATCATCCCACCGAAATCAAAGCGACGTTGCAATCGGCAAGGCAAAAATACCCTGATCGAGAAATTGTCGCGATATTTCAACCTCATACTTTTACAAGGACTGCCGCACTTTTGGTAGAATTTGCAGAAAGTCTTTCATCTGCGGATCACGTTTATCTATGCGACATATTTGGATCAGCACGTGAAGAGGTGGGGAACTTGACGATTAATGAATTGATTGACAAAATTCCAGGTGCAAAACATCTTGAACTTGGTGACATACAAATCCTTGACACGCATGAATCGGCAGTCTACCTGTTTATGGGTGCGGGGGATATACAGAAGTATATGAATGCATTTAAAACCCATGTTGAAAACGAAAGAACAGCTTGATCCCTCAAGGTCAGCTGTTTTTTTATACGAAATAAGAGGAAATTATCATGTGATTTATCCCACATTTACGTGCAGGTCGACTAAAGTCGTCACGTCCTATGTGTCGAAAAATCCGCTCTGATTGCAGTTTCACTATATCCAATCAATTCTTAATTTTTCGAAGGGAATTGAAGAATAATGTTGAAGATGATATATTAAGCATTGAGTTTAGTTTGTATTATATTAGGGTAAACAATGTTTATGAAGAGCAGTTTAAGGAGGTAGTGTTTGTGGAAAATTTACTGTACATAGCGGCAATTGTCGCTGCAATCGCATTTTTAATTTTATGTATTAGCCTTGCGATGACTCTCTTTTCGTTGAAAAACACTTTGAAAAGTGTCTCCGAGACGATGGGTGGGCTAACCACACAACTTGAAGGGGTGACAACGGAAACGACTGAACTTCTTCACAAGACAAATGATCTTGCGGAAGACATTCTACTGAAGGCAGAGAAATTGAATTCGGTTGTCGATGCAGTGAAAGGGGTCGGTGACTCAGTTACAGGACTCAATTCCTCTGTGCGGCGTGTTAGCGACTCAATTACTACCGGAGCTGAACAGAATGGCGATAAGATTGCTCAAGTCGTTCAGTGGAGCAATGTAGTTATGGGCATAATGAGTAAAGTGAAAGAGCGGAAAACAGGTAATTCTAACGGTTGGACTATTTACAACCCTCAATCTGGGAAGAATAAGTAATCAAGCCAATCTAAGCGTTTCTAGGTATACTAGTATGATATGTAAATGATTCGAAAAATGGGAGGAATTGGACATGAATGAAGACCGCAAAATAACACCAAATTATAACAATCCACAATGCAATCATGAATACAATGCAGGAAATAAACAATATGAGAATTCATATGGGGAACCTTCTTATTTACCTGCAAATTATGATTACCAGGCATACACAGATTCATTCTACGAAGACAACAAAGGTTCTGGAGCGGGTAGCTTTCTTTTCGGCGCACTTGTCGGAGGAGTAATTGGGGCAGCAGCAGCACTTTTTCTAGCCCCTAAATCGGGTAGCGAAATGCGCGAGGATTTAACAGCACAAGCTATACAGCTGAAAGATAAAAGTATTGAACTCAGCACAGTCGCGAAGGAAAAAGCAGTAGAGTTCACTTCGGTAGCGAAAGTGAAAACAGGTGAGTTGTCAAAGTCGATTCAAGAACAATCCGGACAACTTGTCGAAAAAGTGAAATCAATGAAACCGAAAAATTCTGTTCCGATGGATGATGGAACTGCCTCTTCCGAAGGGGAAGAGGCAATGGATTTCATAGAGAGCGCAACATTGAAAATCGGGGATACGCTTGAAAAAGGAACTGAAATGGTGACGTCGACTGCAGAAGCGTTAAAAAAAGCGGTTGTAGAGCAAACTGAAGGCACAGCGAAAAATTCGAATAAAAGCCAGACAACTGGCAATAGCAGTGTAAGTTATGATAACAGTGAAAACATCGGCAAAAACAAAATTACTAATCAAAATTTTGTTTCAAAAATAAATGACGACAAGAAGTGAATTGAATGATTAAAGGCCCGTCTACCTTACTTGGGTAGACGGGCCTTTAATTAAGTGAAAATAATATCCAGAGAGTCTCCGCCGAAAATCGGTTCATTAAATCTGATTTGTGAACCGTTCCGGAGAAGCTGATAGTTACTCGAAGGGTTTTCTGGCAAACTATAATCTGTAAACGCAAAGATGTCGCCAAATGTAATTGGACTGTCGCTAAGTGAAATGAAGTCAAGGCAATCATATTTTTTCACGACTTCAGTCCCCTCGGCAGGTTGTCCATTCAATGTGATGGAGAGCCGTGGTTTCCGAATCGTGACGAGTGACCCGTTAAATGTGACTGATATCACATCGAAGGCTCTTTTCCCTATTTCGGATACAACTTCATCGACTGTAGGAAGAGGCTGTGAATGGATAGTTATATCATCCCCATCTTTGATGACATAAGATGGACTTATAGGAATACTTCCGATAGAAAAATGGGTTGTTCGTCCCTTTAGTGTAATCGTTCTCTGATTTACAGATAATGTGAATGGCATTTCCTTGAGTAACCCACTACGATTTAATTTTTTTAATGCGGCTGCAAGTGTTTTTGCATGAATAACGTTTATTTTATCTTGGTCTTGAACTTTTGTATCAAGCGGTCGGACTTTGCCGTTAATAATGATTTCAGGTTTTAATTCTACTTGAATTCCGCCGACTAATGCAAGAATTGACACAGCCTCCTCTAAGAGATCTTGTACAGTCGCAGATGCGTGATTTCCATCTTTTCCGGGTTTCACTTCAATTGCATCCTCATTCATAATAATGTCTTTTGTACTTGCTATGTTACCATTCAAGAGTATGGTGGAAGGAGTTCCGTGCTCTCCTGGAATCAGGATGTCGCTCTCATTTAGCTTAATCGATATTCCAAGTCCAGGCGTACCATAAAGTTGACGAGCTGTTATGTTTGCGGCAAGTAGAGCGTCTCCAACCGTCATTTCCTTCAATTCAAAGATCCGTATCGTCTTATTGTTTACAGAAACGGACATATAGTGGATGGGTGCCCTCCGTGCTGCGATAGCAATCCCGATAGGAGTGACAAGTTCGGGTGAAGAAGGGATGTTTGGCTCCAATGTGACGCCATTCAATGCCTCCAGTCCCTGTATTCTAACTCTGTTTTCTGGTAATTCAAGGCATTTACTAATCTCTTTTGGAAGTCCAATTGTCAAGCTTCCGCCCCCGACAACCATGACTGCTTGAGGCGAGTTGCCATTATTCAGCCGTTTGATTTCTTGTGAAATTGATTTTGCTAGTCGTTGGACAGCAGGTTTCAAAATGTTGTTTAATTCACTTGATGTAACATTCTGTTCAAAGCCGAGAATGTCAGTTATGACGATTTCCTCTTCGTTCGAGATTTTCCTCTTTGCATTTTCCGCAAGATGGAAATCGAGAAGGAAATGATTGCTGAGCGCTTCAGTGATTTCATCTCCCGCTAACGGGACCATCCCATATGCAACTACGGTGTTGTTAGCTGTGATGGCAATATCAGATGTCCCGGCGCCTATATCGACGAGTGCGACGTTTAGCCGCCTCATTGAAGGGGGAATGAGGACATTGATTGCCGCTATTGGTTCAAGTGTTAAGGCTTCCATTTCGAGTCCTGACCGTTTAAGTGACGATAGCAGTGATTCAACTACCACACGTGGGAGGAACGTCGCTATAACTTCCACTGAAGCCGAGCGACCTGCTTGGTCGATCAAGCTTCCAATTTCTTCACCTTCTAGTTTGTAGTACAGTACGGAATAACCAACACAATAATAGTAGTCGTCCTTTGTCACGGAGTCGGAAGACAACAGTTTTTGCTGGGCTTGTTGAACAGCCGCCAATTCAAGCCGGTTGACATCTTCATTCAAAATAAGGGATTGCTCTGAAATATCGACAGTCATCGAACCTTCAGATGTTTTCAAGGCTCGTCCCGCAGCAGCGACACTAACCCTTTTTAAAGGACCGTGTTTTTCCTCGAGTAGCTCTTTGATTTCGGAGATAACACCAGCGACACTTAGAATATTATGTATTTGTCCATCAATCATTGAGCGTTCCTTATGCTCGATGGAAATAAGATCGGTAACGTGATAGGCACCGTCATTTTCTGTTAGGATGATTCCGACAACAGAGCGAGTTCCGATGTCGAGTGCAAATAATGTACTAGGCAGAATGTTTCATCCTCTCTATAGATAAATGTAACTGAATGAAAAGATTTAAGTAGAAATAACGTGACTTTTCAAATAGTCTTCTTTATACTTAATCTATTATCTAAAAATGTAACATAAATTCCCCTCTGCGGAAAGGGAATGCTATGTGCGGGGAGGAGTCGGACTATGAGACAAAGTGATTTAGATGAATTACGCGGCCGTGTAAACGAGCTAAACATCAAAGTTTTGGATCTGATTAACGAAAGAACAACTGTTGTCCAAGAAATTGGAAAAGTAAAAGAGAAGCAAGGTGTTAATCGATACGATCCGATCCGCGAAAGGGAAATGTTGAACTCTCTGAAAGAAAATAATAATGGTCCGTTATCAAATGGGGTATTGGAACAAATTTTCAAAGGGATATTCATGTCTGGCCTTGAAATACAGGAGGATGAACAACGGAACGCATTGCTTGTGTCCCGTAAACGTAAATCGGAGGATACAATTGTCGACATCAATGGACATAAAATCGGAGATGGAACACCTTCGTTCATCTATGGACCATGCGCAGTTGAATCGTATGAGCAAGTGTTAGCCGTTGCACAATCCATCAAAGCAAAAGGATTGACGATGATTAGGGGTGGGGCATATAAGCCACGCACATCCCCTTATGATTTCCAAGGACTTGGCCTTGAAGGCTTGAAAATCTTGAAACGTGTTGCAGACGAAACAGGTCTTTCAGTTGTAACAGAAATCATTACGCCTTCACATCTTGAAGAAGCATTGGAATATATCGATGTAATCCAGATTGGTGCACGGAATATGCAGAACTTTGAGTTGTTGAAGGAAGCAGGAATGGTCAAAAAACCGGTTTTATTGAAACGTGGTTTAGCGGCGACAATCGATGAATTCATTCACGCAGCAGAATATATCATCTCAAAAGGGAATAGCGAAATCATTCTCTGTGAACGTGGTATCCGTACTTATGAACGGGCAACTCGAAACACATTGGATATATCGGCCGTTCCGATATTGAAACAAGAGACGCATTTACCTGTATTCGTGGACGTAACACACTCTACGGGTAGAAAAGATTTGTTATTACCAACGGCGAAAGCTGCCATAGCTGTAGGTGCTGATGGTGTGATGGCGGAGGTGCATCCAGATCCCGCAGTTGCATTGTCTGATTCTGCACAACAGATGGATTTACAGCAGTTTGATGATTTTTACGATGCAATCCAGAAATTCATGAAAACGTACCAAACGACTTAATAATCGAACGCCGGACCTTTTATGGTTCCGGCGTTTTAATTGAAATAGGAAAGGGGACAGGCCAATGGCTATAACGATTTACGATGTGGCCAGAGAAGCAAACGTTTCGATGGCAACGGTTTCCCGCGTCGTCAATGGTAATCAGAATGTAAAACCTACAACGAGAAAAAAAGTTTTGGATTGCATTGAACGACTTGGCTACCGTCCAAACGCGGTAGCAAGAGGGTTAGCGAGTAAAAAGACAACGACAATAGGGGTAATCGTCCCTGATATCTCAAAAAATTTCTATTCTGAGCTTTCCCGAGGTATAGCAGATGTAGCGACGATGTACGAGTACAACATAATCCTTTCTAATTCTGATGAACGAACAGCAAGAGAAGTGGAATTGATTGAAGATCATCTTGGCAAACAGGTAGATGGGCTTATTTTCATGAGTGATTCGATTTCTGACGAAGTGCGAGCGGAAATGGCAACAGCTAATGTGCCGATTGTATTGGCAGGAACGTTGGATGTTGAAGAACAGTTAGCTACAGTGAATATTGATTTTGAAGAGGCAGCCTATGTAGCTGTCAGTAAACTGATTGAAAATGGTCATCAACGAATTGTTTTTGTTTCCGGACCTTTTACTAAAGATATTAACAGAATCAGTAAAAGGAACGGGTATGTTCGTGCGCTTGAGGATGTCGGACTAGTTGTTGATGAAAGTCTCATCGTCGAAGTGGAGAACACCTATGACAATGCATATGAAGAATGGCAACAGATTCGAGAGTTAGCAGGAAAGCCGACAGCTATATTTGCAGGAAGTGATATAATCGCTGTTGGTTTGCTAAATGGAATTCGGGATGAAGGTCTATCGGTGCCGGAGAATTATGAGCTGATTTGTTTTGAGCATTCTATTTTAGCTAGGGTTGTAAGACCGCAATTAACCTCTATTGTCGTGCCTCTGTATGATTTAGGTGCAGTATCGATGCGACTTTTGACAAAACTTATGAACGGTGAAGAAGTTGAACAGCAGCAAGTCATATTACCATTCAGATTGGAAGAGCGTAATTCTGTGAAATGAAAAGAGTGGCAATCTTGTCAATTGGAGTTTTCCAAATGACGAAGAAGGCCTCTTTTTTTATGGGGTTCGTGTTATTATTTAGTTACTTGTTCATTTCGAATTATATGTAAAGCTCGGCTGAGCATCTGTGCATTTTTCTCGTTTATTTCATCTTTCCTTGGAATCGGTTCGTAGAGTGGATTAGGATCATCCCACGTTGGAATTAAAGGGACGGGTGATTGTTGTTGCCACATAGTAAGCCAGTCTTCTGGAAGACGACCTAAGGGAACGGGATCTTTCTTCATCGCCAACCAAATATGCGCCCAGGCTCTTGGCACGACACGCCAGATGTCGTAACCACCTCCTCCGACCGCAATCCAACGCCCCTCACAATATTGCTCAGCAATTTCACGTGCAACTCGAGGGATTTCTTTGAAGATGTCCATCGTTCCATACAAATGCGTCAAGGGATCAAAGTAATGTGCGTCAGCCCCGTTTTGCGTCAGGATAACATCGGGTTTGAAAAACGCAGTCACTTCTCTCATTGCCGTCCTGTAAATGGAAAGGAATGATTCATCTTCCGTGAAAGCATCGATTGGAAAATTGAATGAAGTTCCATAGCCTGTGCCATTCCCACGTTCCGTTATATTTCCGGTACCTGGGAATAGGTAACGCCCTGTTTCGTGGATTGAAAGTGTACAAACGGTTGGATCATCATAGAAACTCCATTGAACGCCATCGCCATGATGGGCATCAGTATCAATATAAAGAACTCTTGCTCCGTATTTCTCTTGCATGTATTTAATGGCGACTGAACTGTCGTTATAGACGCAAAAACCAGAAGCCCGCCCGCGGAATCCATGATGAAGTCCGCCACCGAGGTTTAACGCATATTTTGAGCGACCTTCCATCACCTCGTCGACTGCAGTCAATGTACCACCAACGAGTATAGCACTTGCCTCGTGCATATTGGGGAAGATGGGAGTATCTTCTGTACCGATTCCATAAATACTCCCAACGTCTTCGCATATTTCACCTCTACCAGCCTTTTTGACGATATCGATAAACTTGGCGTCATGGGCAAGAAGCAATTCATCGTCTGTTGCCATACGGGGTGAAATAATGTCGGTATCTTGAATAGCTCCTGACTTTTTTAATAGGTCAAGGGTCAAAAGAATTCTTTTTTGATTGAAAGGATGTGAATCCGAAAAAGAGTATTCGAGTTGTTCATCGGAAAAGATAAAAACGGCATCCTTTTTCATAGGCCTATCCCCGGGACATTTGGCCATAGAACCTCAAAGCCACTCTCTTTCAATCCTTGGATGACAGTAAGCGGATTCATTGTCTTAATGCGGATGACGAGAATTTTGTTCGCTTCATTCTCTTTATCGGGATAGACAAGGACGCTTAACACATTTGTTTTTTGTTCATAGAACACTTTGGATACTTCAAATAAGATCCCTGGTACGTTTGGAACGCGTACTTCAATCTGTGATCCTGGTTGGTGAGCACCTGTCAATTCGATGTATTTATAAAGTAGATCCGTTTCAGTGATGATGCCGACTAGTTTGTTATTGGAAACAATCGGAAGACAACCGATTTTATTGTCATAAAAAATGACGGCCGCTTCTTCTACAAAATCCATAGGGTGGCCGATAATCGGATTTTTTGTCATCACTTGGGCGATTGCTGTATCGTAAATATGTGTGTCCTTGCTAGTAGAGAATGAGGATGGGACAAACCCTTTTAAATCACGGTCTGTCACGATTCCGACGATCATTCCATTTGCTGATAGTATTGGTAAATGACGGACTTTTTTGTCGCGCATCGCTTGAAGTGCATCTTTCACGGAATGATCTGGAGAAAGTGTTTTGACGTCTTTAATCATGATTTCTTCAATTAGCATTGGAATTTCCCCACTTTCAATACATAAATCGGTTCATGAACCGTAGACTGTCGAACTGTTGGATAGAATTTTGATTTATTCTTTTTCCAATCCGTGCCATCATACAATTGGCGGGGTGAGAACTTATTTCTGGATCATCCGTCGCATAGTATTCTAAACCACCTGCATTCATCATTTTCTCCATCATTTTTCGATATTCCCATACATTTAGCTTCGTTCCTTTCAAATCCCAATGCCAATAGTATTCAGTTGTCAAAATGATGTAATCATCCATTGCATCATCCATCATTGAAACCTGTAACAGTGATTTTCCGACACCGCCGCCCCGAAATTTCGGAATGATTTCGATTGCCCCAAGCTCAATTAGGTTGATCATTTTCCCTTGTGACCACCGTTCTAAGGGATCTGGATACAAAAAGGTGACGTAGCCAACGACTTCATTCATTTCACGTGCGATAATGATTCGACCTTCTGGAAGTGCAGCGATTTCAACGAGTGCCTTTTGCTGTTGGGTAGGAGGTCTGAAGGCAACGAGATTTTCGTGAAAATCCAGATTTGTGAGTGTCTCAGGCGGTATAGGTCCTTCAATAATAAGATTGCCGTTCTTATGCTTGATTTCTTTAGCGTAATACGTTTTTACATGGTCCAATAAATTCACCGCCTTACAAAATATGCAGATACTCTTAGTATACAATGAAAACGATAAAGAGAAGCCAATTAGTTCTAACAAAATAATTATTTTCGAAAAAATGAAATTAATCGACAAATAGAATCGAAAATAATGTAGAATGAAATATGTGAATGTTATGGAAAGGGTGAGAGACATGGTAGTAAGAACGTTACCGGTAGTCCAAGGAGATTATCAATTAGGGGATTATGATTGTACCGTTGCAGAATTTAGTTGGACAGACGTAGAGAAAGAATTCAGTTGGCATGAAAGTGGACTCGTTAATATCGCTCATGAAGCGATAGATCGACATGCTGAATCTTTCCGTAAAAACAAAGTGGCACTTTATTATAAAGATGCACATCGAAAAGAGACATATACCTATAATGAAATGAAGAAGATGACGAACAAAGCTGCAAATGTATTGCGTAATAACTCAACACTTGAAAAGGGAGATCGAGTCTTTATATTCATGCCACGTTCTCCAGAACTCTATTTTGCCCTTCTTGGCTCATTGAAAATCGGTGCAATTGTGGGTCCCCTCTTTGAAGCATTTATGGAAGGTGCCATCTATGATCGGTTAGCCGATAGTGAGGCGAAAGCTATCATCACGACGCCTGAACTTTTTGAACGGGTGCCAGTAGAAAAACTACCTCACTTGGAGACCGTATTCCTTGTTGGGGAAAATGTTGTTGAGAAGGATAAGATTGTTGACTTCAATAGTCGAATGAAGGATGCATCCCAATACTTTCAAGTCGAATGGCTGGATAGGGAAGCTCCAACGCTTCTCCACTACACTTCGGGTTCGACAGGGAAACCAAAAGGTGTGCTGCATGTTCAAGAAGCGATGGTTCAGCAATACCAGACAACAAAATGGGTTCTCGATTTAAAAGAAGATGACATCTTTTGGTGTACGGCAGATCCTGGTTGGGTGACAGGTACAGCATATGGAATATTTGGACCGATGCTTACGGGAGCGACCCTTCTTGTGCTCGGTGGAAGGTTTTCGACAGAAAGTTGGTACGAAGCAATCGAAGAGTATGGTGTGACAGTCTGGTATAGTGCGCCGACGGCTTTCCGCATGTTAATGGGTGCTGGAGAAGGGCCTATCCATCAGTTTGACCTCACCTCACTGCGGCATGTTCTATCAGTCGGGGAGCCACTCAATCCCGAAGTCATCCGTTGGGGAGTGGAAGTATTCAAAAAGCGCATCCATGATACATGGTGGATGACAGAGACGGGCGCACAGACCATCTGCAATTTCGGATGTCTTCCAATCAAGCCAGGGTCTATGGGCAAGCCTGTACCGGGTATTGAGGCGGCAATCGTAGATAACCAAGGGAACGTCCTACCACCGTTGCAAATGGGCAATCTAGCCATTAAAAAAGGATGGCCAGCAATGATGCGTCAAATCTGGAATAACCCTGAACTTTACGCATCCTATTTCATGAATGATGAATGGTATGTATCCGGTGATTCTGCTTATATGGATGAGGAAGGGTATTTCTTTTTCCAAGGCCGTGTTGATGATGTCATAATGACAAGCGGGGAACGAGTAGGTCCATTTGAAGTTGAAAGCAAATTGCTTGAGCATCCTGCTATTGTTGAGGCGGGTGTTATCGGTAAACCAGATCCAGTCCGTGGAGAAATTATCAAAGCATTTGTAGCGCTTCACCAAGGGTATGAACCGACGGATGAATTGAAAGAGGACATTAGACAGTTCGTTAAAAAAGGGCTTGCAGCGCACGCCGCTCCTCGTGAGATTGAATTCAAGGATAAACTACCAAAAACTCGAAGTGGTAAAATTATGCGCCGTGTATTGAAGGCGTGGGAGCTAAATCTTCCTACAGGGGATTTATCGACAATGGAAGATTAATTTTAAAATTTAAAAGGGCATGACCGCCAAGTTTCTAGCGGTCATGCCCTTTTAATTATTCATTTATGTTAGTGTCTTCAGTATCCGGGGGAGGAGGAATGACGGGAATCTCCGGAACAGGATCTATCGGTTCTTCAGGAACCGGTTCGGGCGCAGGTTCCGCCTCTATTGTAACGACATTCGATGATTCGGATAATCTTCCGGTAATATCAACTGCCCTGACAGAATAAGATCCGGTACCGATTGAATAGGAATTTGCTGAAGCGTCATGAACTGTACCGATTTTCCCACCATCTCTATAGATATAGTAACCGATGACGTCATTTGACGATGAGTCACTCCAAGTGATCGTCTTTCCATTTAGTACAACGTTTACAGCTGTAGGAGAGACATCATTTGCAGCAAATACTGCATCAGAAACGACATTTGAAGCAAAAAAGGAATTTGCAGGGAACAATTTAGATGCGTCACCTTTCCATGGTCCAAGAATCCGACTGATGAATGCTGGATTCATACCAGTCCCACCTGATGTTAAGAACGCGGCGGGAGTAGAAGGAAGTGCAAGGTATCTTTTTCCTTTAACTGTTACAAAGGAAGAAGAGGAAGAACCAATACTATCATCCGGTTTAGTCGGTAACATTACTTTTGCATTGAAAAGATCGGATTTCACAAGACCGGCAGACGAACATGCTGCAGACGGTGCAAGACCAGATATGCCACAGAATGATCTAGTGACGACACCATTTGGACGTTGGAATTTCGCAGAGGCACCAATCAATTCTGGACTTACATCATTCGCAGCGTTCATAATGCGAGAAAAAAGTCTACTTGTTCGATCCGAGGGATGTAAGGTTTGCCCTTTTAGTCCGTAGTAAAGACTGCGTGTCCGATCTTTGTAACCGAGCCACACACCCAGTGAAACATTTGGATTGTATCCAACAAGCCATGCATCTCCATACCCTTGTGTTGTTCCGGTTTTAACCGCAAGATCAGGACGGAAATTAAGATGGTTTGTAACTTTGTTGCCTGTCCCACCAGGTTTTAATACATCGCGCATCATGTCCGTGATGATATAGCTTGTTTCCGGACTAAACACGTCAACTGGCTCGACTTCGTGCTTGTAGACTATATTGCCTTCCATGTCTTCAATTTTCTCTATAAGATAAGCGTCAATGAATTGTCCTCCATTTGCAAACGTTGCAAATGCATTCGTGTTTTCTTCGACACTTACTCCTTTTGCCATTCCACCAAGTGATGTTGAATAATCGACATAGTCTCCTGGAACAAGCTCTGAGAAGCCCATTTTCTCGAGAAATTCAGCGGGCCGCCGATCAATGATATCACGATATAATCTTGCTGTAGCTAAGTTCAATGATTTGGCTAGAGCTTCTCTTGCGGGTATGATTCCGAGTTCCATCGTACTGAGATAGTTATTCGGTGACCACATGGAGCCATTTCCTTGTTTCACATCAAACTTCACATCGACAACAGGACTACCTGCACCTATGACGCCATATTCGATAGCAGGCGCGTAAACAAGTAGCGGTTTCATTGCAGAACCATTTTGTCTATAAGCTTGTGTTGCATGGTTCGTCGCTTCGTGTTTATGATCACGTCCGCCTATGAAAGATAGAATTTTACCTGTGTTATTTTCAATCATAATTGCACCAACCTGAACGGGGTCATCTTTTAATACAGCTTCTCCTGTATCGGGATCTTTCTCCTCCCTTGTATAGGTAAAGCCGTAATGTTCAAATGCATCACCAACTTCATTCATCTTGTCATACAATTTCTTATCTACCGTAGAATAAATTCTATACCCATCGTTCTGCATGGAGCGTGTTGCAAGAATCTTATATTTTTCGCGAACTTTCTTTTCCTTTTCAAGACGTTCCGGATCAATTCCATCCTTCTCCGCAATGGTTTTCGCGAGAATGTCTACGGTACGATTCTGAATTTCTTGCGTTAGGTATGGATAGCGTTCATTTGCGCGCATGATTGAATCACGGAAATCCTTTGTAATATCATAGTTGATTGCTTCATTGTATTGTTGTTCAGTAATATGATGGGTCTCTTTCATTCTGAACAGGACCGTTTTCATCCGATCTATTCCTGGTTTTAAATATTTTTCTTCTTTCCGCCCGCCACCACTTTTGAAAGGGGTGTAGGCAAAAGGTGCCTGAGGAAGTCCTGCTATGAATGCGGCTTGTGGCAAGTTTAAATCCTTTGCTTTTTTGGCGAAAATACCACCGGCTGCCGTTTCGACTCCCGCAATGTTTTGCCCATTGGCATTCCGTCCATAGGGGATAATATTTAAGTAAGCTTCAAGTATCTCCTCTTTTTCCATGAAATTCTCAAGCCGCATGGCGAGTAAGATTTCCTTCGCTTTTCGTTCATACGAAACTTCATTTGTTAAAACTTGGTTTTTTATAAGCTGTTGTGTCAGTGTAGATCCACCTGTTTGACTGGCGGAGTTCGTTACATCCTGGAAAAGTCCGCGAAAGATTGCTTTAGGTACAATGCCATTATGGTCCACAAAATATTCGTCTTCTGTAGCAAATACAGCATCAATGATAAAAGGAGACACACGTTCAAGCTTTGTCTCTTTTCTCTCGATATCAGAGTTGACTTTTCCAATATATACGTTACCAGCGAGATAGATTTCAGACGTTTCTTCATAGTTGAAAATCGCATCACGCATCACCTGTTTGGAACGTAGCGGTTCTTTTGCAACAAGAGATGCGAAATAGCCTGCACCAACCGAGGCGGCAAAAACGGAAATTGTCAGTCCGAAAATGATGAACAGGAGAAAAAGGTTCCAGACGACACCTGTTGAGATACGAAGACCTTTTGCTAACTTCGTTTTTGTCATCGTTTCCAATTTTTCTTCTATAAGATCAATACGATTTTTTCTTTTTTTGGTCAAGCCAATCACCCTCCTAAAATCTTTCCCATTATAGCACATTTTTATATTAGCGAATCAAAAATGTTTGACAACCTCTGAATTTCAGTTAAAATAGTTGTTATATCTTTTTTTACATGTTGAAGAAGTCAGAGTAGTGGCGATGGAACCGTTTAGAGAGGCAGCGGCTGGTGGAAGCTGTTCGGTACACCGTTCATGAATTACAGCTTTGGAGTGTGACGCTTTCGTGGCGATAGTACGTTTTGAGCGGAGAATTTATTCTCAAGCTGGGTGGTACCGCGTTAATTGAGTGATTAGCGTCCCTGCATGATTTTTTTAATCGTGCAGGGCTTTTTTATGTCTAGCTTCGGGCGTCTATGCCGGCGCCCTCCGCTTTTCTTTATTATTTCAAGGAGGTATTTTGATGAAGAACGCATTGATGGATGATTTAAGGTGGAGAGGTTTACTGTACCAACAGACAGACGAAGAAGGTCTGGAGGATCTGTTGAATAAAGAGGAGATTTCGCTATACTGTGGAGTTGATCCGACAGCGGACAGTATGCATATTGGTCATATCGTTCCTTTATTGACTTTGCGTCGTTTCCAAATGCATGGGCACCGTCCGATTCTACTTGTAGGCGGGGCGACGGGGATGATTGGGGATCCATCTGGACGGTCGGAGGAGAGAGTGCTTCAGACGACGGAACAGATTGGGGTAAACGTTGCGGGTATTAAGAAACAAATGGAACAGATATTTGATTTTAATTCTGAAAATGGCGCACAAATGGTGAATAATAATGATTGGATTAGTTCGATGAGTATGATCGAATTTTTCCGGGACTACGGTAAATTACTTAGTGTCAACTATATGTTGGCAAAAGATAATGTCGCATCACGTCTTGAGAATGGTATCTCATTCACGGAGTTTTCATATATGCTAATCCAAGGAATCGATTTTAATCACTTGTTCAACAATTATGGCTGTCGTGTACAAATCGGTGGTTCTGATCAGTGGGGCAATATTACGACAGGGCTTGAAGTTATTCGTAAAACACATGAGGAAGAGACGAAAGCATTTGGAATTACAATCCCACTTGTTACAAAAGCTGATGGAACAAAGTTTGGGAAAAGTGCGGGCGGCGCAGTATGGTTAGATGCTAAAAAAACATCTCCTTACGAGTTTTACCAGTTCTGGATCAATACAGCCGATGCTGATGCCATTAAATATTTGAAAATTTTCACGTTCATGGAGCGGGAGGAAATTGAGGCACTTGAAGCTGCTGTCCAGGATGAGCCACATCTACGGAAAGCCCAATTGACACTTGCTGAAGAAATGACACGCCTCGTTCACAGTCAAGATGCACTTAATCAGGCAATCCGTATTTCACAAGCATTATTCAGCGGAGATTTAAAAGCACTTGCTGTCGATGAAATGAAGGATGCATTCAAAGATGTTCCTTCATTTGAAATGGCAAAAGTGGATAAAAACATCGTCGACTTTATCGTAGAAGCGGGCGTGTCACCTTCAAAACGGCAAGCACGTGAAGATGTAACGAACGGTGCGATTTCGTTGAACGGAGAACGGGTGACAGAAACGACTTATGAAGTGGGTGCAACGGATCGTTTAGAAGATGCGTTTACAATCGTTCGTCGTGGGAAGAAGAATTATAAAATGGTTAAGTTTGTTTAACTGTTCCTATTGAAAGAGAGGTATCTGAAATGACAAAAGGCTATCTTTATTGGAAGATAGCCTTTTGTGTTGTTGGTTTGAATGGTTTGCTCAATACAGCAAATAAATTAAAAGAAACCGGTGCTGCAAAGGTCGAGATTTTACTACCATATTTCGAATATAACGACTTTTATTCGAAATATAATATTTTCACTATCATTAGCCTGAATTATTCACAGGCTTCGCTAAAAGTTGCCTAAACGTCTGTAATACCAAGGTATTTGATGGAAACCGCTTGTCACTTAAAAAGTGAATGCCCTAAAACATGAAAAAGAGCCCCTAATCTGGTAATGTCATAGGTGACTAAACCAAAAACATGCCAGGAGGGCTCCCTATGACTAGTGTAAACGAACTTTCTTTTGGATTCAACAAACGAATAAAGATTAATTTTGATGGCGATGATCTCACCAGTGATGCAGGACTTTTATTTTTCAAAAGCGTGGTCAAAAACCACCGTCTTTAGACGGTATACGCTTTAGCCTTATCTTTTAGTTTTTGAGCTTTGTTTTTGATTTTTATCTTTAGTGGGCTTTAGCCCGAATAGATTCCACCTACTTTAGTAGGTGGTTGTTCAATGTATAAAGAATTTGATGACTAAATAGGTTTCACTGAGATGAATCATTCATCGGTTACCCTAAATGATTCCATGGAACATACCGTGCACACGAATGACAGTGTGCTTGTGCAAAAAGTCTACCAACATATAGCCGGCTATCACGCGGATGATCATGCAGACAGTCTAAGATATGACCCTGCATTAACGACTATTTTAGAAAAAGAACGTCTAGCTTCTCAACCTACGATGTCCAGGGTTAATCAGCTTTTCGACAAGGCAGCCATGAAACAATTACAACAGGTAAACAATCAACTTATTGAACGTTTTCATACGTTGGAAGCCCCTGAAAATATCGTTCTTGATTTGGATTCCACGAATGCGGCTACTTATGGTCGCCAACAGGGATCTGCCTACAATACGCATTATGGGGAAAATGGCTATCATCCCATGCTTATGTTTGATGGGTTGACTGGTGATTGCCTCAAAGCCGAACTCCGTGGTGGATCCGTTTACACATCGAGGCAGGTAGTACGCTTTGTCGGCCCCACCCTCAAACGCTTAAAGTCCCTCTACCCTTGGATAGATCCCCTCATTCGTGGGGATAGTGGATTCGCAGTTCCTGAGCTTTTTGAGCTAGCCGAGGCAAAAGAAAGTCACTATGTGATTCGCTTAAAATCAAATAAGCGCCTAACGGCTCAAGCTGAAGAACTGTTGAAACAGATTCCCGATGATGTCCTAGGGAAGAAAACCGTCCTTTATCGCGAATTCAATTATCAGGCAAAGAGTTGGACCAAATCCAGACGGGTTATTGTAAAAATGGAAAAACCAATGGATGAACTTCTGTTTCGGTTCACTTTTATTGTGACAAGCATGCATTTGGCTCCGGAAAACAGTGCGAAAATCTATTTTAACCGTGGTACGATGGAAAACTTCATTAAAGAAGGAAAACTGGGATTCGCTTTTGGTAAAATGACAAGCTCCGAATTTGATCGAAATGCCTGCAAGTTACAAATTGCGGTACTGGCTTACAACCTTCATAATGGCTGTAGCCGTATCTGTTTTCCAAGAGGAATGGATCACAAACTGATTGATACCATCCGACTACAATTCATAAAAGTAGCAGGGAGAGTCATACGTTCTGGACGCTATCTACCTTTCAAATTATCCAGCCACTGTGTCTATCAAAAGGAATTTTTTGAAGCGCTCAGTAGAATACAAGCACTTCCCCGATTTGGCTAACTCTAATTTAAAGAAACCTATCCAAAAAAGGCGGGATTATAGTCCCTCGGTTTAGTGCGCACTTTTTTAAAACAAAAAGTAATATAATGGACATTATCCTTATGTGTGAACGTAAAATCCCCATAAAAAGACTCGAATATCTTAATAACAAAAACCGAAAGGTGTTTCGTATTGATTTCCCATAAAAAATCAGTTGATTTAAGTTTCTATGAATAATTCAGGTTCATATTGAATACCCCTCTTAACTCCTCGTTAAATAGAATTTCGGCGAACGTTAGTTCCTTTTGCGTGTACAAAATAGTGGTTAAAAAAACAGCACTTAATTGAAGATGTACATACTTTCATGTCTTTCTTTTTGGACAAGAAAGTATGTACATTACACGCCAGAAAAAAACTTATAGGTATTACTGGTAAAGTATTAGAGATTGAAGCTTTCCAAGATTGATAAATGTCATTTATGCGATTGTTGTACATACTTTCTTGTCTTCGGACAGCACTGTAGGGCTGTAAGAATACCATTAACTTCAGCGATACTAAAAAGAGTAGGGGTCTTCCTTATTGCTTTCAGCGTCCAGACCTTCTATACGGAGCCAATCGAAGATTCGCTTGAATTAATAGTAGAAGCTATTATACAGTGATAGTCCTAACTTTGGTGTCCTTAGTTTGAAGACGTTAAAGTTAGGACTACTCTGAAGTAGGGACAAGCAAGTTAGAACAGCTTGTGAGAAAGTTTGGGGATTCATATCCTATTCTTAAACACAAAACGGCTGTAGAGGCAGATGGAAAGTCATATTGAATAAAAGTCCTAACTTTTGTGTCCAAATCGTCCTAACTCTGATGTCCTTGTACAACATTTCACTACAAAAATTATATCATATTTACTAAATGAAAACAAAATTCGTACTAAATTATGATTTAGCGTAAAATGGTTTTCCCTTCAACGTCCCCCTCTCACTCATTGTAAACCAACAAAATAAGGTGTACAAAAAATCATGTACACCATATTCATCATCTGATTCTTTTTAACTTAACTTCGATTCTTTAGTGATTATGTTTAATGGGTACTTTCTTAAAATCAGCTTTTGTAAATGCGTCCCAATACCAAAAGTTATATTTAGGACGTAACGAGGAAAAATGGTCTACTTTAATAGAACGAACAATGTGATAGGCTTCCATGTTTTCTGACATGCCGAATACTTCAAGTATCGTACATGGTTTCGTATCTAATAATAAACCGTCCGGATGCAATTTATTCCATGCAGGATGCTCATTTGCATTATGTCGGACAACTGCTCGTTCATTCTCACATAAATGATTATATAATGTTCGTTCGAAAGAGCTTTCAACGGGTGCACCACCTTGTAAAAATATGGTCCGCACGATGATTCATGTGTATGTACATATGTCCAACTAAAGTCTTTGTCAATAATATATATATCCTGCTGATCGTCAAAATCAGCTGCTACGATTTCGTTTACTTTGCTGTATTGTATAATATATTGTAAACCTTGATACAGCTGTTTAATAAGTTAGACTTTCTAAGTAATTCGGATTTAGAGAAATATCTCTTAGAAGGGAGATAAAATAAAGGAAGCCCGTTACCTTAAATGATAACGGGCTTGTTGCGTTTATTCACCTTGCAACCCTTCCTCATGTTCAGCAATCAATTGTTTAATCACATTCAAGTCGTCCACTTTCTCGCGAATTTCTAAGAAGAAGTTACCCAAACTTTATATCTTCTATCACTATCCATTGTGATTTCTGTTTCTGTAAGGACGCTCAATTCCTTCAGCTCAGCAAGTCTAAAAGCTAAGGAATAAGCTATTTTGTAATCTGGTGTGTCATAACCATCATACAGTCTTGCATAAATTTCATTTACTATTGATTCGGCCCATACATCCGCTTCGTATAAACTATCGAATATAATATTTTCTCGCTTCCATTTTGGCATCTTTTAACCTTCTATCTGGGAATTTTATCTTACTACACATTCAATTCCAACATATGTGTTATTTGTAACACCGTTAATCGAGGTTGTGGCAATTCCATTATATACAAGGTTAAGTATATCACCGGATTTAAGATTATTAGAATTACTACCTCCTATTATCTGATAAACTTTTATACTACCATGAAAAAGATAGTTAGGACTTTCATCGCGCATCGGGTATGGTGAATTAATTCGCTGATCATTTATTCTAGTTCCACTCATTGATACCGTTAGTTTAGGTTTGTATAGATGGTAAGCACTTGGTTTTATGAAATATCCCCATTGGATTGAACGATCAGTTGAACTAGTGTTTGTTTGTAAGGTCACATAAGACTCTCCATCATCACTATTGTAGGTTCCATTTTTGCAGTAAGGAATCTCATCATCATACCCAAAGGGTTCTATTAAATCACTAGGATTCTCTAAACTAAGAGTCGAATTAGATTCTAGACTAATAGCCGAAGCAGATTTTAGCTGGAAAGAAGAAATTGATAATAATAATACGAGTAAAAGAGTAGAAACAGACATTAAAAGTTTTTTCATAAAAAATCCCTCCTAAGTTTTGTTGTTACCATCATATACTGAATTCTCTAAATAAGCAAGTGATATCAGTAAATTTAAACAATAAGGTTATATGAGATAAGCGTCTTAAGTTTCGCACCTCGCTAATCCAATAAAAAAACCCCTTTGAAAGAAACAAAAGGGCAAGAAAAACCCGCATGAACACTGGATTTTTGGTATAATTAAGATACCATTCCAAATCAACCAAAAAGGACGTGTTATCATGCGGAAAAATGTAAAAGAAATCGAAAACGTATTTCATTCACATCGTTTTTCTATTGATTCTATTATACAAAATGTAATGAAGAAGTTCAAATTTCGTTCCATTTGTCATCAGGTAGGATTTAAAAAGCAACAAGGTCATTCCGTCACTGACATTATGACGTTATTGCTGTTGCTCCCACTCATACTAATCAACAGTGTGAACGCCCTCTACAAAAGCAGGTATCAAAACATGACAAGCATGAAAAAAGACACCCTTTACCGCTTGAAAAATAACGAGTGCATGCCTTGGCGTAATCTACTTTTAACTATCGCAAAACAATTTCAAAAACTAGTAAATCCGAACAAGGAAGTTGACGCAAAAGCCGCCTTTATTTTAGATGACACGATTGATATCCGTACGGGTCGAAAAATCGAAAAAATCTCCTACGTTCATGATCACGTTGCAGGTCGAAAAAAGAGTACACTTGGATTTAAGAACTTAACGTTGGGGCTGTTTGACGGGACAAGTTTTATTCCTCTTGACTTTAGCTTGCATGCGGAAAGGGCACTGAAACAGAAACATCGCAAAGAACAATATACCAAAGAAAGAGACCCCCGTTCCAATGGCGCCAAGCGCAAGAAGGAATGCGGAGTGGACAAGATTACTAGCGCCCTTACGATGCTTAAAAGAGCAGTGAAACACGGATTTCAAGCGAAGTATGTTTTAGTAGATAGCTGGTTCCCGAGTAAGGGCTTTATTTTCTAAAAGAGTGGTCAAAAACCACCGTCTTTAGACGGTATACGCTTTTAGCCTTGCACTTACCTGTCCATACTTGAACACGAGGTGAA
>NZ_JADBEL010000006.1:0-66958 GCF_014873855.1 Sporosarcina limicola
GCAGACAATGCATCTACCTCGGCTTTGAGTAGGTCGATTCCTGTAGTCACTTCATATTCAACTAAACGTTGACGGAAGTTTGTTAGCGTGTTTATACAGATTTTTTCCTTTTCGAAATCCTCAATGCCTAAGGCATACTGATATCGATAATCGAAAAAGAAGGAAGACAGTAATTCCTCATCAGTTAAGTTGTGTAATTCTTTGAGGATTAGTAGGCTGACTAGGATATTTACGGGTTTATTTGGACGGCTAAAAGTCTCGCTATACAGCACGGAAAAATGATCTTCATTGATCTTCAAAAAGATATTTGTGAAGAAGTCCTCGGCAAAACTTTTTTGAAGTGCTTCCACAATATATTTTGGAAAGGTTAGAAATCGATCATCTAAAGAAAATTGTTGCTCTTTTCTTCCGGGCCTGAACATAGGGAAAACCTCCAATTAGTTGCTGTTACGACTATTTTATCACTTTTTCGTTCTATATAGGTTGAAGTATATAATTTTAATGTGAAATTAGCGAAGGCACCTTTCAAGTGGTAGCCGAAGCGGTGTTCGAAGGGAATTCAGCTTTTTGGGTGTGAATCATATGTTTAGTTTTATTATTTGTATTTTTCGCTGCCTGGAAGTTAAATAAACAAGTTGGGAATGTAGGGTCAAAGGTTGCTGAAAAGGCGAGTAAAGAAGAATTTATACCGGTAGAGATAAGTCCCGGTAATTTTAGTGAATACGATATTTCACTAACTATGAACAAAGATGGAAAGTTTCAATTAAAATCAACCGTAGTTATCAAAAATCTATCTATGGATCAGTGGGAACACTTAATCTTTTACTTCATACCAAATATGTTTACAAAAAGTGTTTCACCCCAACTGGAACATCCTTCCATCGTTGATTTTCATTCGATTTCAATCAATGGAGAAAAAGCAGACTATACACTAGAAAAAGATACTTTAAACATTCCACTTATGAAAGAATTGGAACCTAATCAAGAAATCATAGTGGATTTTTCCTATGAACTAACCCTTCCTGAAAAGAGTTTAAGATTTACGAAGAGTAACGAGAATTTTCATTTAGCTCAATTTTATCCAATGCTTGCCACATATAGAGATCATCAATGGAATAAGGAAGAGTACAGGGATAGAGGAGAGACCTACCATACCGCATTTAGCAATTTTAAATTATCCTATGAAATTCCTGAAGAGCACACATTGGTATCTTCTTTTGATAAAGAAGTATTTCCCGGCGCAAACAAAGGTTCATTTGAAATCAAGAAAGTGAAGGAAATATTTCTTGCTGTTTTAAAGAATCCAGTACTAGTGGAGAAAGCGGGGGACATTTCTGTAAGAGTATTTTGATTTGAGGAAGAAAAAGAGGAACTATATAGGGAAATAGGGGAAGAGGCTTCCGATGCATTGAATTACTTCCAAGAAACTATAGGCCCCTACCCTTTTAAGCAATTAGATATTGTACTAGATGGATTAGGTATGGAATATCCGGGCATTGTGACAGCTCATAAAATTTATGATAGTGGTCCTGTCGATCCCGTTGTACTTAAAAGTATGGTGGTTCATGAAATTGCTCATCAATGGTTTTATGGGATGATCAGCAACGACCCATATAATGATGCTTGGTTAGATGAAGGTTTCGTTGGATTTGCTACTGGCCTATTCCACTTTTCGAAATCGAAACAGAGCGTACCTTATGAATCGGTGTACAAACAAATTGAACACCTAGAGCTTCCAGTAAATTTACCACTCGATCTATACGAGTCCGATATGAATTCATATGTTTATGGAAAATCCCCCGTAATGTTGTGGAGATTATTTGAAAAAAATGGGGGAATAAAAGAAGCAGAAAAATTTTTAAAAAATTATTATCAGTTTTATAAATATAAAGAGATTAATTCTAAAGAATTTGTGAGATTCACAAAATACTATTTTGATTTAGAAGATGATTCTCTATTTCAAGATTGGCTGTTAATTGAGTAATTCTATTCATGCAATAAAACAGCCACCAACTCATTTGAGAAGGTAGCCGTTTAAATTTATGAATACGTGCGTCTGCCTACTTTTAAGTCTCTCCCAAACGTCCCCCAATTCATTTCGTTTCAAGGGGTTTGGTTTCAAAGTAGATTAATAAGAAAAAACCCCGGGAACGTTGATTTTACTCAACTTCCGAGGTTTTAGATTCTGCTGTTTGCAACATGTATTAATTAACGTGAGTAGAATTCAACGATAAGTGCTTCGTTAATTTCTGCTGCAAGTTCGCTGCGCTCAGGTAGACGGACAAATTGACCGACTTTTGTATCGTTGTCGAATGAAACGTATTCAGGAACATAACTGTTCACTTCAAGTGCTTCGTTTACGACATCAAGGTTTTGTGATTTTTCACGAAGAGAAATCTGTTGACCTGGTTTAACAGCGTAAGATGGGATGTCAACGCGTTTACCATCAACCATAACGTGACCGTGGTTTACTAGTTGGCGAGATGCACGACGAGTGCGTGCAAGACCCATGCGATATACAATGTTATCAAGGCGAGTTTCAAGAAGAATCATGAAGTTCTCACCGTGTTTACCAGGCATTTTACCTGCCTTGTTGAACACTGTTTTAAATTGACGTTCGTTTACACCGAACATGAAACGAAGTTTTTGTTTTTCTTGTAATTGCATTCCGTATTCAGAAACCTTTTTACGTTGGTTAGGACCGTGTTGTCCTGGACCGTAAGGACGTTTTTCGATTTCTTTTCCAGTGCCTGAAAGTGAAATTCCAAGACGACGGGAAAGTTTCCAAGCTGGACCTGTATAACGAGCCATGAAAGACTCCTCCTCTTTTTTGGTTTTATTTTGTTGTAAAATAAGAACCAGATGTGTTCAATCTAAATGCCATTCTATCATCTTGCATCTTCGCCTCCGCAGCCAGGGGGTTACGTGATACACCTTGTAAAAGGAATAGACTAGTCAATCTAGAACACACAACTGCTGCAACTATTTTACACAAATTACATCATACCAATTAGGAAAGGAAGAGTCAAGATATATCGTTCAACAAACAGTGATAGGATTGGTCTTTACTTTTCAATCACTTGTGTAGTTCAAATAGGTGGGTGAGAGGTTGTCACTATTCCTTTTCACGAATAACATGATAAAATGGTAGATAATAAATGTAAGCGTTTGCAACCGAGAGAGGATGAATGGAAATGAAAGAACAAGATTATCATAAAGATACAGTCGTTATACATGAAGGTTATGAAGATAAGTTACACCATGGCAGCCTAGCAGTCCCGTTGTATCAAACATCGACATACTCGTTTGACACTGCTGTTCAGGGTGAAAATCGATTTTCGGGTGTGGAAAAGGGGAATATCTATTCCAGACTCGGAAATCCAACTGTACATGTCTTGGAAGAGCGGATGACAGCGCTCGAAAATGGGGGTGGTACATTAGCGTTTGGATCAGGTATGGCTGCGGTTAGTTCAATTCTTGTTCATCTGACAAAAGCGGGAGATCATATCCTTTGTTCGCGGGGAATTTACGGATGTACATTCGGATTTCTTGGTATTCTTAAAGAAAAATACAATATTACGCACGACCTTATCCGAATGGGAAATGAAGAAGAGATTGAGCAGGCTATCAAGCCGGAAACTGTCTGTATATATATAGAAACACCTATCAATCCGACGATGGAACTCGTTGATCTCCAAGCGGTTATGAATGTTGCCGAACGATACGGACTCAGAGTCGTTGTTGACAATACCTTTTCATCGCCGTATTTGCAGAATCCAATCGATTTTGGTGTGGATTTCGTCCTCCATAGTGCAACAAAATATATTAATGGCCACGGGGATGTAATCGCAGGACTACTCGTTGGGAAAGATAAGGAAGAGATGGAGTCAATCCGAATGTCTGTACAGAAAGATTACGGTGGCATCATATCTCCGTTTGATGCGTGGCTTTTGATCCGTGGATTGAAAACATTACCGGTTCGCATGGAACGCCATACATCGAATGCGGAAAAATTAATCATTTATTTAAAAACTCAGAACCTTGTTGAAGAGGTTTTCTATCCATTCGATCAAGATAATCCCCAATACGAAATCGCAAAACGCCAAATGCGTGCAGGAGGCGGACTGATTTCATTTACGATTAAGGGAGGGAAAGAAGGAGCTCAGCTATTTATGGATAGCCTTTCCCTCATTAAAATTGCGGTAAGCCTTGGAGATGCGGAAACCCTCATCCAACACCCTGCTACGATGACTCATGCTGTCGTTCCGAAAGAAGAGCGTATTCGTATGGGAATAACGGATTCATTGCTTCGGCTTTCTGTTGGTCTCGAATATGCCGACGATCTTATCCGAGATATGAAATCAGCATTCTCAGTTATGGAAGCAGTACCCACTGAATAAATGCGAAATTAGAAATACTGCCTTGGCGATTGGACAATCCGTTGCCAGGGCAGTTTGTTCATTAAATATGTTTCGTCAGGACTTTGGCAAACTGCTCTAGTCCTTCGCGATCCTCTTCTGTAAAACGATTTAGTACGGGACTATCAATGTCCAAAACGCCAATCACTACACCATTTTTCATGAGGGGGACAACGATTTCTGACTGGGATGCACTGTCGCAGGCAATATGACCTGGAAAAGCATTGACATCAGGAACGATAATCGATTCTTTATGTTTTGCAGCAGTTCCGCAGACGCCTCTTCCAAGAGGGATTCGGATGCATGCTGGTAAACCTTGAAAAGGTCCTAGCACAAGCTCTCCATCTTCCATTAAGTAAAAGCCCGCCCAATTGACCTGATCAAAAAATTGATTGAGTAATGCGGAGGCATTACTAAGGTTCGCATACTTATTTTTCTCACCGGTCAACAGTGCATCCAATTGACCAACGAGTTGATCATATTTAACTTTTCCATCTAGTGAATAATCGTTTCCAACAAACATTATAGAGACCCTCTTTTCTGAAAATCATTAATTTGAATTATACCTTTATAATCGAATCTAAAACAATATTCCGGATTTTATGGGTGGAAAATAGATTTTTCGCTATAAATCATTCGAATTCTCAACTAAAAGTCTTTAAACGTGGTATTATATAGAATAATATCATGGTAAAGTGACTCGGAATAGGGGGACCACGATGAAAATCTTCATCACTGTAATTTTAGTGTTAATCATAGTGACTACAATTGCCTTCTTGTTCAGGCGTAAACATATTCAGGAAATTGGAAAGTTGGAGAAGGAGAAACTACAGATTCAACATAAGCCAATATTGGAAGAAATGACAAAAGTGAAACAGTTGAATATGACGGGTGAAACTGAGGAAAAATTTGAACGTTGGCGAATCGAATGGACAGAAGTAATGGACATACATATGCCGAAGATTGATACATTGTTATTCGATGTGGAAGATATGGTAGATCGTTTTCGTTTTGGAAAAGCAACTGGAATTGAAAAAGAAATCCATGAACATATTAGATTTTGCGATAAAAAAATGACCGACATCCTACAAGAATTGAACGAACTTGTTGGTAGCGAAGAGAAGAATCGAATTGAGATGGAACAGTTGAAAGAGCAATATCGTGCGGCTCGAAAAACTGTACTTGCACACCAACATTCCTTTGGTATGACTGCGGGACCATTAGAAAGAGAACTTGAATCATTTAATCCGAAATTTGAAGAATATGATGAATTGACTAAAAATGGGAACTATTTACTCGCTCGAGAAATTGTTATCTCATTATCGGTTGAAGGGAATCGTGTGTTTGCGCTCATTCATCAAATCCCATCATTACTCACAGATTTGCAAAACAAGATTCCCGCATCGATTCGGGAACTTCAAAATGGGATACGAGAAATGGAAGAACAGGTCTATTATATACAACATCTTGAATTGTTGAAACACCTTAGTGACATTGAAATTGAGCTTGAAGAGATGTTGTCTCAATTGGCTGAACTTCATATTGAATCCGTTCAACAGCGTAGTAGTGAAATAAATGACCGCATAGATTCATTTTATGATGCACTAGAAAATGAAGTTAATGCGAAACACTATGTCGATGAGAATTACAAGGAAATTGCTGATAATTTTTCTGCCATTATGGAGTTGACAAAAGAGACTTCAAATGAGGCAGTTTTCGTTCAACAAAGCTATAGGTTTGATGAAAAAGAAGCGCAAATCCCACAATTGTCGCTTAAGAAGTTGAAAGGAATAGAAAAGCGGTTTGATGTACTTACAACTCGAATCGAAGAACAAGCTTCTGCTTATTCGAGTTTACAAGAAGAGTTGAATTTGATTTCAGAAGAGCTAGAGCAAATATCTGAAGAGCAAGAAAGCTTCACAAACCGTATGAAGAATTTACGAATTGGTGAAAATAGTGTCCGTTCCGAACTTGAACAACTGTCGCGGAAATTGCAAAATACAGACCGAATGCTTCATAAAGGAAATATACCGGGCATCCCGGATGATATAGAAGCACGTCTTGAAGAAGCAGACGAACAGATTTATATTGTGACGCAAAGTTTGCAGGAAGTGCCGCTCAATATGAGTATCGTTGATTCTTATTTGGAAAACGCAAAGGAATCTGTTACTGAAGTTTCTGTAAAAGTTGAAGAATTACTCGAAAATGTTATGCTTATCGAACGGATTATCCAATATGGCAACAGGTATCGTGCGTCCAATCCTGAAATGCATGGCCGTCTTGTCGAGGCGGAAGAGTCATTTAGACTATTCCGTTATGCAAAAGCGTTGGAAGAAGCAGCTACAGCTGTAGAAAAAGTAGAACCAGGCGCAATGATACGAATTGAAGAACTTGTAAAAGAACAGGTCTAAGGATGATTGACAGATAAATGGCCACCGGTGCGCAATGTGCAGGTGGCTTTGTTACGCATATAGTTGAGTTAATGAAAGGAAGGAAAGTACCCATGATTTATTTTGATAACAGCGCTTCAACACCCCCTGACGAAAGTGTGCTCGGATCATTCATCGAAGTGAATAAACGGTATTATGCGAATCCTTCTTCGTTACATATAGCAGGAAAGGAAGCCGAAGCACTTCTTGAAAAATCCAGGGAACAAGTTTTATCAATTTTGGGTGCACCTGACGGAGAAGTCATTTTCACCTCGGGAGGAACCGAAGCAAATAATATAACGATTATTGGTTATGCTCAGGCTCTTCAGTCTAGAGGGAATCACATTATCACAACAAAGATTGAACATCCTTCAGTTCTTCACGCAGTGGAGAGTTTGGCGAAAAAAGGATTTCAAATCGACTACTTATCAGTAGATGAACAAGGTGTGATTTCCCTAAATGAATTGCAAGATTTGCTTAGGAAAGATACGATACTTGTCAGCATCATGCATGTTAATAATGAAATTGGATCCATACAACCTATTTCTGAATGTGCGCAAATTATCAAAGAATATTCACGAGCAATTTTCCATTCAGATGTAGTTCAGAGCTTTGGAAAAGTACCTGTTTTGCTAAACGGTGATGGCCCAGATATCGTTACAATTTCAGCACATAAAATAAATGGCCTGAAAGGCTCTGGCTTACTTGCAATGAGAAAAGGATTGACACCGGTGGCCATTAATTTCGGTGGGGGTCAGGAAAAAGGTTTACGAAGCGGTACAGTATCTGTTGCAGATGCAGTTGCGCTAGCAAAGGCGATGCGAATGAGTGAAACGAATGTTCAGCGCAATGAATTCAGTCAATGGAGAGATCGTCTTGTTAATTTTATGAAGCCATTTGATGATGTGTTGATCCTTGTACCTGAAAAGGGGGCATCACATATTTTATCTGTTGCTTTTACTAAGATTAAAGGCGAGGTTGCAGTCAATTATTTTCAGGATAACGGGATTATTATTTCAACTTCAAGTGCCTGTTCATCGAAAAATAGGAATGCAGGACATGTTATAGAAGCAATTAAGGTACCTGAGAAATATAAAAACGGCGTGATTCGTGTTAGTTTCGGAAAAAATAATGTAGAACAGCATGTGGAAGAGTTCGAGCACGTATTTACTGGATTCATGAAACTGCTTGGAAAGGGGAAATAAGTAATGGAATGGAATGAATTGCTCATACGTTATGGCGAGATATCTTTAAAAGGTAGGAATCGCAATGTATTTGTACGGAAATTGAGGAATAATATCAAAGATGCTTTAAGTGATTTAACAACGGTTGTTATTAGACCTGAACGAGACAGAATGTTTCTCTTCGCTGACGATAACCAAGACATGCAAGAAGCCATTGCAAGATTACCGTATATTTTTGGCATTCAGTCATTCAGTCCAGTTGCGAAATGTGAGGCGACACTTGAGACGATAAAAAATAAAGCACTTGATGTAATCGGTGCAAGCGAAACAATAGGGAAAACATTTAAAGTTGAAATAAGACGTACAGATAAATCATTCCCGCTTGAGACAAATGAGTTGCAACAAGAAATCGGAGCGCATGTTTTACGAAGTTTCCCGGAGCTCGGGGTGAGGATGAAGAAACCGGATATTTTATTACGTGTAGATATAAGAGCAGAAGGCGCTTTCCTTACAGCAAAAGTATATGAAGGTGCTGGAGGTATGCCAGTCGGTTCCAATGGTCACTCGCTTCTTATGCTTTCAGGAGGCATTGACAGCCCTGTAGCAGGCTATCTAATGATGAAACGCGGCGTTTCAATTGATGCAATTCACTTTGCAAGTCCACCGTTCACGGGTGAACTGGCGAAGAAAAAAGTGGTGGATTTAGCCGAAAAGTTAAGTTCATTTGGAGCGGCAGTTCGTCTGCATATAATTCCCTTCACGGAAATTCAGCAGATAATTGTTACTCAAATACCTGATAATGTTTCGATGACAACTACACGTAGAATGATGCTTCAAATCGCCGATAAGGTACGAATGGAAATAGGTGCATTGGCAATTATAACAGGTGAAAGCCTTGGGCAAGTGGCAAGTCAGACACTTGAGAGCCTAACTGCAATCAATGCAGTAACGTCAACCCCGATTTTGAGGCCACTTATCTCATCTGACAAGCTTGAAATCATCGATATTGCACAAAAAATTGGAACTTATGATATTTCAATTAGACCCTATGAGGACTGTTGTACAATTTTTACACCATCAAACCCAAAAACAAAACCACGGCTTGAAAAAGTCGCGTATTATGAAAGCTTTACCGACTTTGCACCGATGATCGAAGAAGCGGTCGCAAAACGGACAATGTATCAATTACCACGTCAACAAAATACGGATTTCGAAGATTTGTTATAATCAATGAAAAAATTACCACAAAAAACTTCTGCATGAAATTCCGGATTCGAACCATTCTATATGCACAAGGAGGTGGTAATCATGGCGAACAACAACAGCGGAAATTCAAACCAGCTTGTCGTTCCAGGCGTAAGACAAGCACTTGACCAAATGAAATATGAAATTGCACAGGAATTTGGAGTTCAGCTTGGACCAGATGCATCATCGCGTGCCAACGGATCCGTCGGCGGAGAAATTACAAAGCGATTAGTGCAACAGGCTCAACAACAAATGAGCGGTTACCAAAAATAAGTTTAACTATGAAAAGCTGTTCCGGAACTTTATCCGGAGCAGTTTTTTCGTTTCATCTAAGTATTAACCGTGGATTAGAAAACATACAATTATTGAAACGGAAAAATGAATTACTTTTGAATTTTTTGATAAGTTCTTGTATAATTGGTTAATAAAGAAAAGAGGGAACAATCATGAATCATGAACAACTTGTAGCTCCTAAGCTATATAATCTTGTTAGCGAATTTGAAAAACATGCGACAGGCGTCGGTAAAAAAGCACTTCTATATGTAAATGGTAAAGGGAAAAAGAAAGAAATTACATACGATAAATTAATGGAGTCAGCGAACAGAGCGGCTAATGTTTTTAGGGAGAATGGACTTGACAAGGGGGACGTTATTCTTGTGATGGTGCCGCGGCTGATTGAGGCGTATGTCACCTATATTGGAGCTCTTAAAGCAGGACTTGTTGTGATCCCGAGTTCTGAAATGCTAAGGCCTTCGGATATCGAATACCGTTTGGCACACAGTGATGCGAAAGCTATCGTAGCTTTTGAAGCTTTCGCTGATCAATTTACTGAGGTCAACAATATGGATGATGTTCAACTTTTTATTGTTGGACAGGCCGGGGAGGGACAGTATTCATTAACAGAACAAATGGAAACTGCCTCAATGGAATTTACCGCACCTGAAACGAACAGTACAGATAGGGCATTTCTTTCATACACATCCGGGACGACTGGAAAACCTAAGGGTGTTGTACATACACACGGTTGGGGTTATGCACATTTACGGACTACTGGAGCAAGTTGGCTTGGCATCGAAGAAGGGGATATCGTTTGGGCAACCGCGGCACCAGGTTGGCAAAAGTGGATATGGACACCATTCCTTTCTGTATTGGGAAGCGGAGCGACAGGCTTGGTTTATGATGGGAAATTCGATGTTAAAACGTATTTGGAGCTGATCGGAACGTATAGAGTGAATGTGCTTTGCTGCACGCCGACTGAATATCGATTCGTGGCAAAAGCGGACAATCTTAAGAATTATGACCTTTCTTCCATTCGAAGTGCAGTATCAGCTGGAGAACCATTGAATCGTGAAGTGATAGAAATATTTGATGAGACATTCTCTATACAAGTAAGGGATGGATATGGACAGACAGAAAATACCCTACTCGTTGGAACGATGCTTGGAATGGAAGCTAGGCCAGGTTCGATGGGGAAACCGACTCCGGGTAATAAAGTAGCAATTATAGATGACGAAGGTAATTTGATTGGGACTGGGGAAGTCGGGGATATCGCCGTACATATATCGACACCTGCCCTTTTCAAAGAATATTTGAAAGATCCTGAACGTACGAAAATGCAGTTCCGCGGTGATTATTACCTAACAGGTGATCGAGCTAAAATGGATGAGGAGGGTTATTTTTGGTTTGAAGGTCGGGGAGATGATATTATTATAAGTTCTGGCTATACCATTGGACCTTTTGAAGTTGAGGACGCGTTAACTAAACATCCAGCAGTCCGAGAATGTGCAGTCGTTGCAAGCCCAGATGAAGTGCGGGGGAACATTGTGAAGGCGTTTATCGTGCTACGTGAACCTGCTATGCAAAACAAACAAGGAATCGTAGAAGAATTGCAGGAGCACGTTAAAAAATTGACTGCCCCGTATAAATATCCGCGTAAAATCGAGTTTTTGGGGGAACTTCCAAAAACGGCATCTGGGAAAATAATGCGTATAGAACTAAGGAAAAAAGAACAACAATGATTTGGTTGCAAAAAGCCGCTAGTAGTATGGGGTGCTAATCCCGTACCACTAGCGGCTTTTTATTTGAATTGTCGAGTAATTTTTCTGTCTTTACCTTCTTGTTTGATGGTATTATAATGAATTTATCTAGCATTAACGGGAGTAATATTCCCGTTTTAAGGCTTGAAGCAAACAAAAGAAGCGTAAGGGAGAGATGGGGAAACCCTAGATAATTGAGATTTCACTTTACTATTTTGGTAAATAAAAAAAGGGGATGAAGTTATGCAAACGGAAAAAGGCGGTGTCCTCTGGGCGGTTGGTGCATATGTTATTTGGGGAATTTTGCCGATTTACTGGAAAAGTCTCGAACACGTCTCAAGCGCAGAGATAATAGTGAGCCGAGTCTTTTGGGCATTTATTATGACTTTATTACTTGTGCTACTCATGAAAAATGGCCGCCATTTAATAGAAGACTTAAAGTCACTTTGGAAGTCTCAACGTAATTTTTGGGCATTATTTTTTGCATCGATATTGGTAACAAGTAACTGGTTCATCTACATATGGGCAGTAAATCATGGTCACCTTGTTCAAACAAGTTTAGGGTACTATATGAATCCACTTATATCTGTACTTCTAGGAATTTTTTTCTTGAAAGAGAAATTATCACACGCTCAGCAAATTGCATTTATACTTGCGGTAACTGGGGTCGTTATTTTGACAGTTTCGTACGGAGAATTCCCTTGGTTGTCACTGGTATTGGCGATGACTTTCGCAATTTACAGTCTTGTGAAGAAACAGATTAAACTGGACGCGCTACGGGGACTCACCATCGAAACGATGTTCATTGCCCCGCTAGCGATAGGGTACTACATATGGTTATTCATGGACGGAAGTGCTGTATTTATTCATTTAGATATTAAAACAGACATACTTCTCATTTTTACAGGTGCTGTAACTGCTATACCATTAGTCATGTTTGCGAAAGGCGCTCAGCAAATGCCTCTCTATATGGTAGGATTTCTCCAGTATATTTCTCCAACAATTATGCTGTTTCTCGGCGTTGTGATTTATGGAGAAACATTTGGTACAATTGACTTACTATCATTCTCGTTTATTTGGTTAGCTCTTCTATTATTTACTATATCTAAAGTATTAGAAGTGTTGAAAATGAAAAGAAGTCTTTAAAGTGAAACATTTCCAGCTTCCCAAACGTATAGGATAGTGTGTGTTGAAAAATAGGGAGGAATCTAGAATGACAATGAAACGATGGATTGCAATCATCGTCGCTGCAGCGCTTATTTTTGTTTCAGTGGGCGTCAACTCGTTATCGTACATATTTACAAGGAACATTAATGGTTTCTTCGAAGAAATGATGGCCATGTCATCAGGTTATAGTGAAACGGTTATAGAGGAGGGAAGCAATCGGGAGAAAATCGCAGTACTAACACTGGATGGCATCATTCAAGATACAGGGAGTGCATCGCCATTCGTTGCTCGAAGCGGTTATAATCACCAATTTTTCATGAATCAATTGAATGATGTTCTTGAGGACGACAGTGTAAAAGGTGTTGTGCTAAGAGTGAATACTCCGGGCGGAGGTGTCGTTGAATCAGCTGATATTTATGATGCAATTCGGGCGATTCAAGTAGAGAAAGATATTCCGCTCTACGTTTCAATGGGGGGAATGGCAGCTTCAGGTGGTTATTATGTGTCGGCACCTGCAGATAAAATTTTTGTCAATCCTGAAACGATTACAGGATCCATCGGTGTCATTATGGAAAGTGTCAACTATGCGAAATTGGCTGAGAAATACGGCATCGATTTCAATACAATCAAAACAGGACCGTATAAGGACATCATGAGTGGATCGCGCGAAATGAGAGATGATGAACGTGCAATGCTTCAGGAAATGATAAATGATTCCTATGAGCGTTTCGTCGATATCATTGTAGAAGGTCGTGGAATGAGTGAAGCCGATGTAAAAAAAGTAGCAGATGGCCGTATCATGAATGGTCGACAAGCTATTGAAGCAGGACTCGCAGATGCCTCCGGCAAGACAGGTGATGTTATAGCTGCTTTGAAAGAAGACTTTGACCTTCAAAATGCCACTGTTTTCGAATATACAGCATCGGACAGTTGGGCTTCAGTGTTTGGGGTTAAGGCAGGCAACCTATTCGGCAGCAATATCGAATCGGAATTGATTGGTAAACTGTTATCAGATTATAACGCGCCACGGATGATGTATTTGTATGGTGAAAGATAAGGGGGATGAAGATGTCTGAACATATCGAACAACAGCAGAGTCTATCGGAAAAACCCTTGGTATCAGAACGGAACCAGGATTATGAAACGGTTCAAATAGAGCATTTTCGCGCGAAAAATGCAGGCTTTTGGACACGGTTATGGGCTTATATGATTGATCTTCTTGTAGTGGGTGCAATCAGTGGGATTTTGATTAAACCAATTTTTCGAGTGGTGGATATTGAAATATCAAACCCGTATTTTTTATTATTTAGTCCATACAAAGTTACGCTACTGATTTTGTTTTTACTGTACTTTACCTTGATGACGAGATTTTTCCAGCAAACTGTTGGGAAAATGGTCATGGGTATTAAAGTAGTTCCGAAGAATGGTGGGAAATTGACATGGAGCACAGTGATTTTCCGCGAAGTCATAGGGCGTTTCATCTCAAAAATGCTTGTCATCCCTTATCTACTTATCATCTTTATGCCGAAGAAAGAGGCAATGCATGATTTGTTTGCAGATACGGTCGTTGAACATGAACATGCTTATGAAAAAGAGGTTCAGGTTAGGTATCTTAAACCGACCGATGGACAACAGTTGCAAGAAGGGACTGTTATTTAGTAAGATAGGGTGAAAAGGAGGCGTCATAATGGCTAACGTTACATTCAAAAATAATCCTGTTACATTGCTCGGAAAAGAAGTTGCAATAGGGGATATTGCGCCTGACTTTACAGTACTTGCAAACGATTTGAGTCCAGTAACACTTGCAGATTCGAAAGGTAAGATTCGACTCATTAGTGTAATCCCTTCAATCGATACGGGTGTCTGTTCGACACAGACCCGGAAATTCAACGAAGGAGCTTCGTCTCTTGGAGATGACGTCCAACTTCTGACGATTTCCGTAGATTTACCGTTTGCTCAAGCAAAATGGTGTGCAGCGGAAGGACTGAAAAATGTTCAGACATTATCCGATCACCGTGATTTGTCATTCGGCGAAGCATATGGTGTTGTTATTAAGGAACTTCGTCTGCTTGCACGTTCTGTATTCATCATCGATAAAGATGATAAAGTGACCTATGTTGAGTATGTTGGCGAAGGTACAGATCACCCGGATTATGAAAAGGCGATTGAGGCTGTAAAACAATTAATGAAATAACGTGAAACCCACTCGGAGACGGGTGGGTTTTGTAAATAGAGGGATGAGAATGACGACGAATACAGAAAAGATTTTCGCATTCATTGATACGTATACAGAGGAATCTGAAAAGCTATACCTCGAAGCGGTAATCGAAGCCTGCCGTGAATGGCTGTCTGGTGGAGCGCAACCTGCACTTTCGGAAATACCGACAAAAGAGGAAATTCGAAGAGGTATTCAACTTGCAGTCCTAAAAGGAATGAAGAGAAATGCGCAGCCACACCACCAAATGACCCCGGATTCGATGGGCATGCTTATTGGGCATATAGCCGGTAAATTAGCAAAAGGTAATCAGGATATTTCACTCTTAGATCCAGCTGCTGGGACAGGGAATTTACTCTATACGGTCATGAATGCAATCGGTAATGAAGTTACTGCAACCGCCGTAGAAATTGACGACTTACTCGTACGGTTATCAGCAGTTACGGCAGAACTATTGGAACATCCTGTTACGTTCTATGTTCAGGATGCACTTCGACCGTTACTCGTCGACCCGGTTGATATTACAGTAAGCGACTTGCCTGTAGGGTACTATCCAGATGATGATAATGCACTTCAATACGAATTAATGCCGACTGAAGGCCATGCCTACTCGCATCACCTGTTCATCGAGCAATCAATGAATCATACGAAACCAGGGGGGTATGGATTATTCATTATTCCAGCAAACTTGTTCGAATCAGAACAAGCGGCTTTATTGCATCCGTTTTTAAAAAAACGAACCATTATCAGGGCAGTAATTCAGTTGCCTGATTCGTTATTTAAAAATGCAGCGTATGTGAAAAGTATATTAATCCTTCAAAAACCCTTCGCTGAGATGAAAGTGACACCTGATGTCCTTCTAGCGAAAGTTCCGAGTATGACTGACAAGAAAGCCATGTCGCTTTTCCTTCAGAAAATTGATCTATGGGCTGGGGAGTAAGTTTGTTCTTCGCAAATTATAAAGCTGCAATCAATAATATAATAAAAAAAAGCTACCCTCTCATTTTAAGGGTAGCTCTTTTTAATCATTCTTCAGGTGTACGTACGACTAGAACGTCACATTTTGCAGAACGAACGATATTTTCAGAAACACTTCCAATTAGGAAACGTTCAACAGCGTTCAACCCTGTTGCTCCGCAAATAATCAGGTCAGCTTCTAATCTTTTTGAAAGGTCACGTGAAATCATCGTTTTTGGAGAACCGTACTCAACGAAAACTTTGACATGTTGTAAACCAGCTTTTTCAGCTTCTAATTTGTAATCGCTAAGCAGCTCTTCAGCAAACTTTTGTGCACGCTCTGCAATTGATCGATCATAAGCTTCAACTGCTGCGTATGAACGTGTGTCGATAATATTGATTAAGTTTAAGGTTGCCTCGTTTCGATCAGCAATCGCAACCGCTTTTTTGAAAGCCCACTTAGATTCCTCCGACCCATCAACAGCAACTAGAATTTGTTTGTATACTAGTGTCATTTTCATCACTCCATCTATTATAATAGTTGTTATACTACTTCTTCTTCGGTATTGAAATTAATAAATCCTCTTAATCTAAAAAAGAAAAAAATATAAATTTGTAATTTCGACAAAGTTGTTACAGTTTTTATGAGAGGATTTGTATAAGGTTGTCGAATAATTACGTATTTTATCTTCTGAATATTCGGCGGATTATATTATTGAAGCAATATTAGTTACTATCTGATAAAATTATCTGTGCATTGGTCTGCACGTGAAATAGTCGGACGACCAACGAAAAAATTATATTTTTATAGGAGGAGTAAACAATGCGTATTGGTGTTCCAAAAGAAGTTAAGAATAATGAAAACCGTGTTGCAATGACGCCGGCAGGAGCTTTTAACCTGAAATCTGCTGGTCATGAAGTATTCATCCAAAAGGGCGCAGGCTTAGGCTCAAGTTTTACAGATGAAGATTACATTGCAGCTGGGGCGAAAATTGTAGAAACCGCTGCACAAGCATGGGAAGCGGAAATGGTCATGAAAGTGAAAGAACCAGTAGCATCTGAATACGGTTATTTCTCTGAAGGACTTATCCTTTTCACATATTTACATCTTGCTCCTGAATTGGAATTGACGAAAGCGCTTCTTGATAAGAAAGTAGTCGGTATCGCTTATGAAACTGTTCAACTACCGAATAATTCACTACCACTTTTAGCGCCGATGAGTGAAGTTGCTGGACGTATGGCAACACAAATTGGTGCACAATATCTTGAAAAAACACAAGGCGGAAAAGGAATTCTACTTTCAGGAGTTCCAGGCGTATCCCGTGGTAAAGTAGCGGTAATCGGTGGTGGACAAGCGGGTACGAATGCTGCACGTATTGCAATCGGTATGGGTGCGCAAGTGACTGTACTCGATCTATCTGTAGATCGTCTGCGTCAGTTGGATGAAATTTTTGGTAATGACATTCAAACACTTGTTTCAAATCCTTTCAACATTGCTGAATCTGTTAGGGATGCAGATCTTGTTGTCGGAGCAGTATTGATCCCTGGAGCAAGAGCACCGAAACTAGTTTCAGAAGAGATGGTGAAATCGATGAAACCAGGATCTGTCCTCGTTGACGTCGCAATCGACCAAGGTGGTATTTTCGCAACATCAGATCGCGTTACAACGCATGATGAACCAACTTATGTGAAACATGGTGTTGTTCACTATGCAGTTGCGAATATGCCAGGTGCAGTACCACAAACATCAACAACAGCTCTAACAAACGTTACAGTTCCATATGCACTTCAAATTGCGAATAAAGGGTTTAAACAAGCTTGTTTAGATAATCTTTCACTTCAAAAAGGCATTAACACTTTGGAAGGTCATGTAACATACAAAGCTGTAGCGGACGCTCAAGGAATTGAGTATGTGGCGGCAGAAACATTATTGAATAAATAATAATAAAAATGTTGTCCGCATGCCTATCTATGCGGACAACATTTTTTTATGGTTGGATAATTAGAAGTTCTTTGGGAAACTTAGTGAGAACTTCCACACCATCTGCTGTAACGACGACATCATCCTCAATCCGTACGCCTGTAATTTCAGGATGGTAAATACCTGGTTCAATTGTAAAGACCATTCCTTCTTCGATGACAAGTTCATTTGTACCTGTCATCGAAGGAAACTCATGGACAGAGATTCCTAGTCCGTGACCAATCCGATGAGTGAAATAGTCTCCGTATCCTGCCGCATCGATTACATCTCTAGCAGCCTTGTCGATATCCATTGCTCTGACACCAGGGCGTACCAAGTCGACTGCGGCCTGTTCAGCTTCTCTAACTGTTTCATAAATTTCTCGCATTTCAGCTGTAGGTTCCCCAAACGCAACGGTCCTTGTCATATCTGAACAATAGCCGTTATAGACAACCCCAAGGTCAAAAAGAATGAAATCTCCTTGTTGAATTTTGCGGTCTCCCGGAGTCCCATGTGGAGATGCTGTTTTCAGTCCGGATAGAACCATTGTATCGAACGACATTTTCTCTGCACCTTTTTTCTTCATTTCAAATTCGATAGCCATGAGTACTTCTAGTTCTGTTTTACCTTCCGCAATTTCCCTACAACCGACTTCGATTGCATAATCAGCTAATTCCGCTGCTTTCCGCAAATTGACAAGTTCATCTTCACTTTTAATATTTCGCATGTTGTTTAGTTGCTCATCAAGGCGAAAAAATTCAGTCCCAGTGAACAATTGTCCCATCCGCTCAAGACGCTCCACAGTTAAGTGTGATTTTTCAATTGCAATTGAAGTAGGAAGAGCGCTACGTTTGCGAACAGCGTCCATAACGACATCCCACGCATCTTCTGTATCTTCGTGACCAGCAGCTTCGAAAGACCATCCTGCCGCCTTCACATCAGGAACTTCCATGAATGGGCATATGATAAACGGTTCCGCATCTTTGAATACCATGACGCCAAGAAGCCGTTCATGTGGATTGCTATGGAAACCGGATACGTAAAATACGTTATCAGGTGTCGTGATGAATGCTGCGTCAATGTTCTCCTTCTGTAGGAACTGTTGAATTTCTTTAATTTTACCCAATTAAATCTCCTCCTTTTCGTATAGTACTATTATAACAAAAAAGAGGATTTCTTGCTTTCGTATCTAACTACGGACTAAATTTTTAGTATAATAAGATTGTGGAAGATAAAAAGAGGTAGATAGGTGTCATGTTCCCCTCTGATTGACTGCTTGCGCTTTTTTCAAGTACTTTGTGGTAAAATGACTTTTAGGTCATGATAGAGAAAAAGGTGAAGACATGTCGACAAAGCATGAATTGATTTTACGATATATTGAAGGACTTACAGTTGGTGAAAAAATATCAGTTAGGCAAGTTGCCCGAGCTCTTTCCGTCAGTGAAGGGACGGCTTATCGCGCGATTAAAGAAGCGGAAAATCAGAAGTTTGTAAATACGATTGAACGTGTCGGCACAATCCGGATTGAAAAGAAAAAAAAGGAGAATATTGAGCGGCTTACGTTTGCGGAAGTGCTTAATATTGTTGATGGACTTGTACTAGGTGGACGTGATGGTCTACATAAAACGTTGACGAAGTTTGTTATCGGAGCAATGCAACTAGAAGATATGATGCGGTATATTGACGCAGGGAGCTTATTGATTGTCGGAAACCGATTAAAGGCACATGAAACGGCGCTTTTAGCAGGTGCAGCTGTGCTTGTCACAGGTGGTTTTGATGCATCCGATGACGTGAAAAAATTAGCTGACGAACTGGAGCTACCCGTTATTTCAACAAGTTACGATACATTTACCGTTGCTACGATGTTAAATAGAGCAATTTATGATCAGTTAATTGAAAAAGAAATTCTGCTAGTAGAAGATATCGTGACGCCACTAACAGAAACAATCACATTGTTAGCGAAAGAAAAAGTAACTCATTTCAATGACGTAAATCATAAGACATCCCATTCGGGTTATCCAGTTGTTGAAAGTAATGGGAATCTTGTGGGAATCATTACTTCACGGGATGCAATCGGGAAGTCGGAAGATGAATTGATTGAAAAGGTGATGACGCGTCATCCGATTACTGTAACAGGGAAGACGAGCGTAGCATCCGCGGGGCACAGTATGATCTGGGAAGGCATTGACCTAATGCCTGTTGTTACAGAATCGGGACTGCTTGTAGGGATTATAAGTCGACAGGATGTCTTGAAAGCATTTCAAATGACACAACGCCAACCTCAACAAGGTGAGACAATTGATGACATTGTGAAAAATCAGATAAAGATAATTCCAGATCAACCGCATCTATTCGAATTCACAGTTATCCCTCAAGTAACGAATCAGTTTGGTTCATTGTCGTATGGGGCTATGACGACCCTTATAACAGAAGTAGGTAATCGAGTAGTGAAAATGCGGAAACGTGGAGAAAGTGTTCCTGAAAATATGACACTCTATTTCATCAAACACGTCCAACTTGGAAGTTTAGTCGTAATAGAACCCCGTATTCTCCATATAAGCCGGAGATTTGCCAAAGTTGATTTTGATGTCTTTACTGAAGGTGAGATTGTTGCAAAGGCAATGATTATGTATCAGCTGTTTGAACGCTAAGGTAAAAGCCCAAGTGTCTGAAAGTGAAAGCAGCTTAAGTTCACCACAACGTGTTACAGCCGAGAGGGATGATGTTCAATCCCTTCTTGGCTGTATGATCTACATCCTGTAGACTGAAAAACCGATGCTTTTGAAACGCATCAGTTTTTGTTTAGTTCCGTTTCTTCCGCAACGAAACGTTTATAATGTTGATAGGTACGGTAATTATATATGAGGACATAGGCCCCGAATACGATGAAAATGGTGGCGATTACATATGTCGCTAATCCGCTGAATAGGATGAGTTGATTGATTCCGAAGAATAGCAGCAACCCGCCGAGGGAATAACCAGCCATACTTGCATACATTTTTTTGCGAATCGGAAACATGTGACTCGTGCGGAATTGCCGTGTTTTGAAATAAAAATAGAAGACCGCAGAAACGATAATGAGACATACGAAAATGAAATTCGACATTAAACCTAAATTTAAACTTTGCATGAAAGCCCTCCATTACATACAGAACTTCTTACATTGTAGCGGCTTTTGAAACAGATTGCGACTGGAATATATCGAAGCTTGGAGGAATCGGAATTGAAAAGACAAATCATTGACACAATTGAAAAGTACGATAAGATCATTATCCATCGTCATGTAAGACCTGACCCAGATGCCTATGGATCTCAAGTAGGGTTGAAGGAGTTGTTAAGGGCGAATTATCCCGAAAAACAGATCTATGCTGTTGGGGCGCATGAAAAATCACTTTCATACTTAGCTCTACAAGACCAAGTCAATAGGGAGGATTACAACGGAGCATTAGTTATTGTCACCGATACTGGTAACACACAACGGATAGACGGAGAGTTTTATATGGAAGGTGATTTGCTTATGAAAATCGATCACCATCCTGATGCGGATCCTTATGGCGACGTGAAGTGGGTTGACACGACTGCAAGCTCTACTTCCGAAATGATTGTATCCTTGTTTAAAGAAGGTAAAGAGTCCTTTGGTTGGGAAATGAACGTAGATGCTGCTAGACTCCTATTTGCGGGAATTGTAGGGGATACGGGTCGTTTCATTTTCCCAAGTACTACTGTTAAAACGTTCGAAGTAACAAGCGAACTCATCAAATATAATTTCGATCGTACAGCGTTGTTTACAAGTATGTATGAGGTCGAACGTGACTTACTTCATCTGCAAGGATATATTTATCAGAACTTCACGATGGACGACAACGGAGCCGCTTTCATCAAGTTGAATAAGGAAATACTTGTCGAATTTAACGTGACAGCTTCAGATACATCTCAGCTTGTTGGTTCGTTAGGGAATGTTAAAGGGATTTGCGCATGGACAATTTTCATCGAAGAGGAAGATCAAATCCGGGTGAGGTTACGTTCGAAAGGCCCCGTTATCAATACACTTGCTGCAGAATTTGGAGGCGGCGGACATCCTCTTGCTTCTGGAGCGTCCGTTTATTCATGGGAAGAAGCGGATCAGGTGATTGAAAAATTAAAGGAACTTTGTGCTACGAAATAATTGAGCGGAGGGATTGCATTGAAACTTGTCTATCCGCAAGTAGTGACCGGCGCAGACCTTCTACGTGGAATTATAAAACTTGATCGTCTAGCCCCGCTTCTGCAAAGGAGAGGGGCTAGATCTGTTGCAATCGTAAACTCCAAATTATATGGCATCCGTTCATTTTATAAAGTGATGGTAAAACACGGGATTCATCCTGTTATCGGATTGTCCGTTTTGCTGGATGTTGGTGAAGGGGAAGTGGTCCTTTTATATGTCTATGCAAAAGACGATGAGGGATTTAGAAACCTACTAAAAATGAGTAGTGCAATTTCGACGAGGGATTCCGGGATGCTACCCCTTCAATGGTTAAAAGCGTATAGTGCGGGCTGTATTATAATCTGTCCATTAACGGACGTTTCGTGGGATACACTGCGCACTAAGGAAGAATTCCACCGTATTATGAATGGTTGTGGAAACTCTATCGTGTTTATTGGGGTTGGCAGACGGGGCGGAACAATCCATCCAGACGAAGGTGGAATTGAAGCGATTGCAGGGGAAACGAATACGACCATCGTCGCTATTCATGAATCCCGTTATGTAGCAAAAGAAGATGCTTTCGCATATGAGGTTGCAGAGGCGATACGGACAGGTTTCAAATTGAATGATCCTGCAAGGCCTGTAAGTATGGTTAAAGACGCATATGTCCCCGAAGAGAGCGAACTTGGACAATGGTTCTCAGACAAACCCGAGTGGCTTGAAAACATAGCAAAAATCCTATTATCATGCAATGCGACCCTTCCACCAAGTAAAACATTGATGCCGTTATTTCCAGTTCCGATAGGTGAAACAGCTACAACTTTACTCGAAAAGAACTGTGTAGCTGGGCTGCAAAGTCGACTTGGAAGTATAGAAGAATCTTATCAAAATCGCCTACGCTATGAAATTGAAATCATTTGTCAGATGGGGTTTGCTGATTACTTCCTCATCGTCGAAGATTTTATTCGCTATGCTAAAAAACACGATATATTGACTGGTCCTGGGAGAGGATCTTCCGCCGGTTCACTGGTTGCCTTTGCGCTTGGAATCACAGATGTTGATCCTGTAAGATACGGTCTTATTTTTGAAAGATTCTTAAATCCGGGGCGAGTGAGCATGCCTGATATCGATATCGACTTTGCGGATAATCGTCGTGCGGAAGTGATTGACTATGTAGCGCAAAAATATGGCAAAGCAAATGTTGCACAAATCATTACATTCGGTACGCTATCTGCACGGTCTGTCACGCGTAACGTCGCACGCGTATTTGATTTTTCGAATGAAGAGATGGCATTTCTATCGAAGGAAATTCCGAATAGACATGGCGTGATGCTAGAAGATGCCATTAGGGAGTCCAAAGCGCTTCGTGACTGGATTGCAATCGATCCTGTACGGAGCAAGTGGTTCGATGCAGCAACGTTGCTTGAGGGATTGCCGCGGAACGCATCAACACATGCGGCGGGTGTGATTCTATCTCCAATCCCACTTGTCGAGACGGTTCCTCTACAAGATGGCGCGGATGGAATTTACTTGACGCAATGGTCGATGGGCGATGTGGAAGAACAAGGATTGTTGAAAATGGATTTTCTGGGTCTACGTAATCTAACTTTATTAGACCGTATCAGGGCGATGATGACTTATGATACCGGGGTCCGCTTAGATTTCGAGAAAATCCCGTTGGATGATGAAAAAACATTTGAACTTTTCAGGTCTGGTGATATGGCGGGGGTTTTTCAATTTGAGTCAGACGGGATGAGAGATACACTCCGAATCGTCCAGCCAAATAGGTTCGAAGATATCTTTGCTATAACGGCATTGTATCGGCCGGGACCGATGGACAATATCCCACTTTTTAGCCGGAGGAAGAATAATAATGAGGCCATCGCCTATACGCATCCGCAACTCGAATCGGTATTGGTGGAAACGTACGGAATCATTGTTTATCAAGAACAAATTATGCAGATTGCGGTCAATATAGCTGGGTTTACAATGGGTGAAGCAGATTTATTGAGAAGGGCGATTAGTAAAAAGAACCGTGATATTCTTCAGGAAGAACGCGTTCATTTTACACAAAATGCGGTGAATAATGGATTTCCAGAAAGTGCAGCCATCGAAGTTTATGATCTTATCGTAAAATTTGCGGATTATGGATTTCCAAAAAGTCATGCTGTTGCCTATTCACTTATTTCCTACCGTCTTGCCTATTTAAAAGCGAATAAACCAGCCTACTTTTATGCGGGTCTTCTGTCATCAACCACAGGGAATCATGATAAGACAATGGCGTTAATGCGTGAAGCTGAATCACGCAATGTACAGATATTACCCCCTTCTATCAAACGGAGTAAGTATATGTATGCAGTTGAAAAGGATTCGATTCGTATTGGGCTTAGTGCCATCAAAGGCGTTACACCGATATTTTATAATGCCCTTAAAGCAGCTAGAAAGACTAGTGGGAAATGGAAGACGCTATTCGATATGGCGGCTAATCTTGGGGGGAGTTATTTTACCGAGAAAGCAATTCGCCCACTCATAAAAGCGGGAGCTCTTGATGATTTTGGGGAAACTCGGGCTGTACTTCTCACTTCAATCAATGCGGCAATTTCACACGCATTATTCGTTCGACCAGACCAAGAGGGTGACTTATTAAGTGAAGCCTTTTTTTCAGTTGCAAGTCCAAAGTATTCTCCTGGTGGAACGATGCCACGAATGATGTTGCTGGAATACGAAAGGGAAGTGCTCGGCTTCTATCTTTCTGAACATCCTGCAGAAGAAGTTAAAAAGAGGGTGCTTGGAGAATACGGGGATATTTCTTCGGTTTTGACATATCCGGATCGGAAATCTGTGAAAATCGTAGGTCTTATTATAGAGATTAAGCATATTCGTACGAAAAAAGGGGAATCGATGGCATTTGTTACGGTTCAAGATAACACGGATCAGATTTCCTGTACATTTTTCCCGAAGCAATACACTACTTCGAGTTCTCATCTTATCGAAATGGCGATGATTCATGTTGAAGGGATTGTTGAACGTCGTAGAGGAAAGGCGCAAATACTCGTTCAGCGGACAGAAAGTAAATAAAAATCTTGTTAATAGTGTGGACAAGCCTTTTTAATGAATCGGGAAACTTGTTATGAACTTAACCCTTTCCATTTCCCACTTTACGAAGTTCATTCTTTTCTGTATGCTTATAGATAGAGGTGGTCTGACCACTTATACTCATGTTGAATTTCAGAGGAGCCCATTATGCAGAAACCAAAACCTCCATCGAAAATGTTTCTTGATATTGTCGGTGAACTTAAATCGATTATTAAAGAAGAAGGCATTATAACGGGTGGTAAATTACCGTCGGAACGGGAATTGGCAGAGCGGCTACAGGCAGGAAGGTCTACGATACGCGAAGCATTACGAAGTCTGGAACTACTTGGACTCATCGAAACACGACGGGGAGAAGGGACATTCCTAGCAGATTTTAAGAAACATCAACTTGTTGAAGTTCTTGCGGCATTTATCATGCAACAACCTGACTCTATTAGCGATGTACAAAAGACACGTAGGATTCATGAAAAAGCTGCGATTGTGTCGGTTTGCAAGGATAGCGCATTACATACCTTGCCTGTATGGGAAAGTTTACTCGCTAAAATCGAGTTGGATGGGGAAATTCTTCGTGAAGATGTTATTCGAGAAATGATTGTTGCAACTGGGAACAGATTATCTTTGAAAATCTGGTTTTTATTGAAACAATATAGCAAAGTTCCGTTTGATAAAATGACGGGCGTTAGTGAAAAAGACATCGTTAAGAGTTTACTGGAGAATTTGCACCAAGGCACTGAAGAGAAAACGCTGGAAGCCTATTCGGAATGGATAGAACTAGTTGAAGGGGAAAGAGGGGAAAAAGAGGAATGATTCGGGATATATTCATGAAAAACAAAAAGAAGAAGACAACAATGACGATTCCTTCTACTGATGCAAAAAATGATGTTCCGGAAGGGATTATGACAAAATGTCCGAAATGTAAACATATAATCTTAACCAAAGATCTGATGAAGACGATGAAGGTATGTCCAAAATGCGATCATCATCTGAAGATGACAGCGTACGAAAGGGTGAATTGTCTTTTTGATGAAGGATCATTCGAGTCGATGGATGATCATTTGAAAACTGAGAATCCGCTTAACTTTCCAGGCTACACCGAGAAAGTCGAATCGGATGCCAAGAAGACCGGTTTGAATGAAGCAGTTCTTACAGGAACAGGTAAAATCGATGGGCATGTAGTTGTTGTTGCGATAATGGATTCCCACTTTCGTATGGGGTCAATGGGATCCGTTGTTGGAGAGAAAATTACACGCGCAATCGAAAAAGCGACGGGACTTGGAATTCCATTGATCATCTTTTCAGCAAGTGGTGGCGCTAGGATGCAAGAAGGTGTGTTATCACTTATGCAGATGGCGAAAACGAGTGTTGCGCTAAAACGCTATGCAGAAAAAGGGCTATTGTTTATTTCTGTTATGACCCACCCGACAACAGGGGGCATATCAGCAAGTTTTGCATCCGTGGGCGATATTAATATTGCTGAGCCAAAAGCACTTATCGGATTCGCTGGCAGACGGGTTATCGAACAAACGGTCAGGGAGAAGTTACCCGACGATTTCCAAACCGCAGAGTTCCTTCTTGAGCACGGACAGTTGGATGCAGTTGTTCACCGCGCAGAAATGAAGAAAATACTGTCGAGGATTCTGCGACTTCATGTGAAGGGGGGGAACTGAAGTGAGTAAAACGTTGACATTCGAAGAACCAATCGTCAAACTACGTGAAAAAATCAAAGAACTAGAGGATTTCACAGAGACCAATTCAATCGATTTATCTGACGAAGTTGAAACGCTCAAAAATCGGTTGAAAAACTTGGAAAAAGAAATATACGGGAACATGGAAGCATGGGATCGAGTCCAAGTGGCAAGGCATCCTGAGCGTCCGACATCCCTTGATTATATCGATGCGTTATTTGAAGACTTCATGCAGTTGCATGGGGACCGAACGTATGCTGACGACGCAGCAATTGTTGGTGGAATCGCTTCGTTCGACAAGACGCCAATAACAGTCATTGGTCAACAGCGTGGGAGAGATACAAAAGAGAATGTGAAACGAAATTTCGGTTTGCCTCATCCAGAAGGCTACCGGAAAGCACTACGTCTTATGAAACAAGCGGAGAAATTCAATCGTCCGATTATTTGTTTCATCGATACGAAAGGCGCTTATCCGGGGAAGGCAGCTGAAGAGCGTGGCCAGGCCGAAGCGATTGCTCGAAACCTTGTTGAGATGGCGGGACTTACAGTGCCAGTCATTTCGATTGTCATAGGCGAAGGAGGCAGCGGTGGAGCGTTGGGGCTTGGCGTCTCTAATCACATTCTTATGCTTGAGAATTCATGGTACTCGGTTATTTCACCAGAAGGGGCGGCTTCTATTTTGTGGAAAGATTCTTCTCTTGGGAAACAGATGGCTGAAGCTATGAAGATAACGGCACCTCATTTGAAAGAAATGGGAATTATCGATGATATGATTCCCGAAGTTCTTGGGGGCGCACATCGTGACCCGAAAGCACAAGCTATATATATTAGGGATGCAATCCGTGCTTCATTGGAAAGCTTAGGATCAATGAATGGAAAAGAGCTTGTTGAGAATCGATACATGAAATTCCGCGGAATCGGAGTCTTTTCAGAATAATAGGGATGCGGGTGACCGCATCTTTTCGTGATTCATTGAAAGAATTAGCGATAAATTGTAGGGGTGAATGTAATGAAGAAAATTGCTGTTTTGACAAGTGGAGGAGATGCGCCGGGCATGAATGCAGCTGTCCGTGCGGTCGTAAGGAAGGCAATTTACGAGGGGCTTGAAGTGGCGGGTGTTTTCAATGGCTATCAAGGATTGATTGAAGGGAAAATCGAACTTCTGCAACTTGGCTCGGTAGGTGACATTATCCAACGTGGCGGAACGATGCTTCGCTCAGCTCGAAGTGAAGAATTTAGGACGATTGAAGGCCGCGAGAAAGCCATGAAACAGTTGAAATTGAATGGCATTGAAGGTCTTGTCGTCATTGGTGGGGATGGTTCGTTCAGGGGAGCGTTAGAACTGACGGAACTTGGATGTCCATGTGTCTGTGTTCCCGCAACGATCGATAATGACATCAATGGTACACAGTTTACAATCGGTTTTGACACGGCGTTGAATACAGTTATTGATGCAATTGACAAGATTCGTGATACAGCAACTTCACATGAACGAACGTTCATCATCGAGGTGATGGGCCGTAATGCGGGAGATCTTGCGTTATGGTCGGGCCTTGCAGGAGGGGCTGAAACCATTTTAATCCCTGAGGAAAAGTATGAGTTACCTGCTATTATAGAACGTTTAAAAAGCGGTACAGGTCGTGGGAAAAGGCACAGCATCATCGTGGTCGCGGAAGGGGTAATGTCGGCTGCTGAACTTGCCGAACGCTTAAAAGTCGAGGCGGGGATTGAAACGCGTATATCTGTACTAGGACATATCCAACGTGGAGGTTCTCCTTCTGCACGTGACCGTGTCATCGCAAGTCAGTATGGTGCAAAAGCAGTCGAGGTTTTGAAAGAAGGACGTGGAGGTTTAGCAATTGGCATGCGAAATCATGTGGTGGTAAACTATGATTTAAAAGATGTTTTTGAAAAACCGAACGTCTTTGACGTGGAAATGTACAAACTGTCCAGGGAATTATCAATTTAATAATTTGTTCAATAATAGTAAAAGAGGCGATAGTTGATGAGGAAGACAAAAATAGTCTGTACAATCGGACCTGCAAGTGAGTCACCAGAATTACTAGCTCAACTGATTGATGCAGGCATGAATGTTGCGCGCTTGAATTTTTCTCATGGGGATCATGCAGAACACAAAGCGCGTATTGACACGATTAAAAAAGTATCGCGTGATAAAGGAAAAGTTGTCGGTATTTTGCTGGATACGAAAGGACCTGAAATTAGAACCCATTCTATGGAAAATGGTCAAATTGATCTTATTACAGGACAGAAAATTGCTATTTCTATGACAGAAGTCGAAGGGAATAAAGATGTGTTTTCTGTCACTTATGACAAACTTATTACAGATGTTGAAGAGGGTGCTGTCATTCTCTTGGATGACGGTCTAATCCAACTCGAAGTGACTGGGAAAGATGAAGGATCTGGACTTATTCATACATTAGTAGTCAATTCAGGGACATTAAAAAACAAAAAAGGTGTCAACGTTCCAGGTGTTTCTATTCAACTTCCAGGGTTGACTGAAAAGGATGCAGCGGACATCTTGTTTGGAATAAAAGAAGGCGTCGATTTCATAGCTGCGTCGTTCGTTAGACGTGCTTCTGATGTAATGGAAATTCGTGCACTTTTAGAGAATAACAATGGCGGACATTTGCAAATCATTCCGAAAATCGAAAATCAAGAGGGTGTCGATAATATTGATGAAATTATCAATGTCTCTGATGGCCTCATGGTAGCGCGTGGCGATCTTGGTGTGGAAATTCCTGCTGAGGAAGTACCACTTGTTCAAAAGAAGTTGATTGAAAAATGTAACAAAGAAGGAAAACCGGTAATTACTGCTACACAAATGCTAGATTCCATGCAACGTAATCCACGCCCTACACGTGCAGAAGCGAGTGATGTGGCAAATGCGATACTGGACGGAACCGATGCAATCATGTTGTCAGGGGAAACGGCTGCTGGAATCTATCCGGTCGAATCCGTTCTAACGATGGACAGGATTGCACGTACGACAGAAAATGCAATCGATTACCGTTCTGTTGTCTCTGTGCGTCGACGTGAAAAAGAAGGCAATATGACGGAAGCAATTGGGCAAGCTGCAGCCTACACAGCTATTAATTTGAAAGTGAAAGCGGTTCTTGCGCCGACTGAAAGTGGCCATACAGCTAAAATGATTGCTAAATATAGACCAGGTTGCCCAGTCATCGCCGTTACGTCTTCCGAGACTTGTTCAAGAAAACTGACCCTAGTCTGGGGAGTTTACCCGATTGTCGGACAAAAGGTAGAGTCAATCGATGAAATTTTACAAGAATCGATTGAAGAAAGTGTTAAACATCAATACGTAGGTCATGGGGATGTTGTCATCATTACTGCGGGCGTTCCTGTTGGTAAAGCTGGGACGACGAACTTGATGAAGATTCATGTCATTGGCGATATGCTTGCGCGTGGGCAAGGGATTGGTAAGAGTGTCGCTTACGGTCGAACGGTTGTAGCCAAAAATGCAGAAGAAGCATTGGCGTACGATATGGAAGGGGCAATTCTTGTAACAAACGCTTCTGATCGGGATATGATGCCTGCTATTGAAAAATGTGCGGGTCTTATCACAGAAGAAGGCGGACTGACAAGCCATGGCGCAATTGTAGGACTTAGTCTTGGTATACCAGTTATCGTAGGAATTGAAAATGCTACAGAGATTATCCGACATGGCACTGAAATCACGATGGATGCTGAATCGGGCGTAGTTTATAATGGACGCGCTAGCGTACTCTAAGCTAATTATCAAAAGGCTGCTTCCGAAAGAACTCGGCAAGCAGCCTTTTTAGGAGGTTAATGTATTTATGAAATGGATTATGCTTGCTTTCATCGTTGTACCGACTTCGGAATTTGCGTTAATCATCTATTCTGGAAAAACACTAGGTTTGATTCCAACGATTTCAATTATTTTATTGACAGGGATAGGGGGTGCGTATCTCGCTAAACGACAAGGTATGAAAGCGTTGACTGAATTTAGAAGACGGATGGCGACTATGGAGACACCTGGGGATGCGCTGATTGATAGTGTTTGTATTCTCATTGGAGGTATTTTGCTGCTTATGCCCGGCTTCATAACGGATTTCATCGGCTTTCTCTTATTATTCAGTGGCCCAAGAAATAGTATCCGGCCAATCATCCAGAAATGGCTCTATAAAAAGATGAAGAATGGCCGTATTGTCATGAGTTAAACAAAGGATGTTGTTTAACTTTCAGTGCGGCAAAAAGAAGGAATGGCGTGAGTAAAATACCGGGTAACCCAAACAGATAGACTGAACAAGCCGTTATGAAGAATGCATGGATGGGTTTCAATTGGAACGTGGAAGCCCACATATAGGACTCCGCCATTTGACGTGTCGTCAGGGTGAATAGATAAAGTAAGATGAGAGAAATCCCGACGTACATGTTATTTGTATAAAGGAAAAATGCGGCCATAGGTAGAAAAAACAAACCTATTCCAAGAAACGGTAAACTATCTGCTAGAGAAACAAGAAAGGCGTTTCCAACCGGTGAATCGAACCGTAGGAAGAAGAATCCAACTGTAATGATTGTGAATGTAAGAAGAAATAACCGAGCTTCTACTGATAAGAAAGTCCCAATCAGTTTACCGGCTTCTAAAAACATCCTTCTCGCGGGTTTGCGAATAGTGGTGGGAAAATAGATGAGAAACCAAAAACGGTTTTTTCCGGATTCACGTAAAGCAAAAAAATAGGCAACAAGAAAAATAAATAAGCTGAACAATTGTTGAAAAACAGTGCTAATCAGTGAAACCGCATACTCTAAAATTGCATGTCCGTACTGTACAACTTTTTCTTCGAGGATAGCAAAAAGTTTGCCTGCAAAATCGGTATTCTTCGTAAATGGCTCAATTTGACGTTCGATAGCAGGAACGGTATCAATGAGGCCGTGGAGAGCAATAAAAGTGAAAGCACCAAAAAGAAACAGCATAAGTACCATGACAAAAAGTGTTGCAATTGTCAAAGGAATTCTCGTCATTGAGCGGACGGATGAAAGTATGGGAGCCGTGAAATAGGCAATAATAATTGCGATGGCTGCGGGAGGAACAGTGAAAATGACGATTCCAGTTAAAATGACAGGAAGCCATTTAATGAAAATTGTGCGAAAAACTTGTTGACTATGGTGGTTTTTCGACATTTTACGCCCCCTTTTTACACTATTAAAAACAAAAATAGGCGTTTCCATTCCCAAAGGGGACTAAATTGATTATAATGGACGATGTAAGCATTTTGGATAGGTATCCATTATAAGCAGATTGGCCGTCCTTATCTTTTTTTCAGAACTGAACGGCCATACTGAAAGAAGGAGCGATTCACATGACATCAACCAAAGGGTTGGAAGGAGTCGTAGCGACACAGTCCGCCATCAGTTCCATCATTGATGACACACTTACATATGTCGGCTATGACATTGACGATCTCGCAGAGAATGCCAGCTTTGAAGAGGTAATTTATCTTCTTTGGCACCAACGTCTACCGAAAGATGCAGAACTTGCAGAGTTGAAAAAACAGTTGGCAGACAATATGTCAGTTCCGCAGGAAGTGCTTAATCATTTTAAAACGTATCCAATCAAAGAAGTTCATCCAATGGCTGCGCTAAGAACTGCAGTATCTCTTCTTGGATTATACGATGACAAAGCTGAAGATATGTCCGATGAGGCAAACTACGAAAAAGCGATTAAGTTGCAAGCGAAAATTGCTACTATTGTTACTGCATTTGCACGAATTCGTAAAGGCCTAGAACCCGTGGCACCAAAAGCGGGTATTAGCTATGCTGAAAACTTCTTGTTCATGCTTTCTGGGAAAGACCCAGAGGCGATTGCAATTGAAGCACTTGACAAGGCACTTGTCCTTCACGCTGATCACGAGCTAAATGCATCAACATTCACTGCGCGTGTTTGTGTTGCGACGCTCTCAGACATGTACTCCGGTGTTACAGCTGCAATCGGAGCACTTAAAGGCCCCCTTCACGGAGGCGCAAATGAGCAAGTGATGAAAATGCTGATGGAAATCGGTTCTGAAGATAAAGTCGAAGCATACATCAAAGAAAAACTTGCGAATAAAGAAAAAATCATGGGCTTCGGACACCGTGTTTACCGTAAAGGTGATCCACGTGCGAAACATCTTCGCGAAATGTCTAAACGATTGACTGAACTTCGTGGCGAAGAAAAATGGTATAACATGTCCGATAAGATTGAAGAAATCGTGACGGGCGAAAAGAACTTGCCACCAAACGTTGACTTTTATTCGGCATCCGTTTATCACTCATTGGGTATTGATCACGACTTGTTCACACCAATCTTTGCAGTTTCACGCGTATCTGGTTGGATTGCGCATATACTTGAACAGTATGCAAACAACAGACTAATTCGTCCACGTGCTGATTACACAGGACCTGGAATGCAAAAGTACGTACCAATCAACGAACGATAATATAAGAATGAGTAGTGCGACATAGATATATGTGGGCCTATGATTTTGAAATTAGGAGGAAATTAATAATGACTAACAATGGCAAAATCACAGTAACTAATGGTGTATTAAACGTTCCTGATCACGCAACAATCCCTTTCATCATCGGTGACGGAACAGGTCCGGACATCTGGAACGCAGCTTCACGCGTTTTGGAATCTGCTGTTGAAAAAGCATACGATGGTAAGAAAAAGCTTATCTGGAAGGAAGTACTTGCGGGAGAAAAAGCATTTAACGAAACTGGAGAATGGCTTCCGCAGGCAACACTTGATACGATTGACGAGTACTTAATTGCTATCAAAGGTCCACTTACAACGCCAATCGGTGGCGGATTCCGCTCATTGAACGTGGCACTTCGTCAAGAGTTAGATCTTTATACTTGTCTACGTCCAGTTCGTTACTTTGAAGGTGTTCCTTCACCAGTTAAACGTCCTGAAGACTGTGATATGGTTATTTTCCGTGAAAATACAGAAGATATCTACGCAGGAATTGAGTACAAAGAAGGTACTCCAGAAGCGAAGAAAGTAATCGACTTCTTACAAAATGAAATGGGTGTTAAAAATATTCGTTTCCCTGAAACTTCTGGGATTGGTATTAAACCTATTTCTGAAGATGGCACAAAACGTCTTGTACGTGCTGCGCTTAACTACATCATTAAAGAAGGCCGTAAATCATTGACGCTCGTTCACAAAGGGAATATCATGAAATTCACTGAAGGCGCGTTCAAAAACTGGGGCTATGAAGTTGCTGAACAAGAATTCGGCGATAAAGTTTTCACATGGAACCAATATGATGTAATTAAAGACGCTGAAGGAACAGATGCTGCGAACAAAGCACAAGCTGACGCAGAAGCAGCTGGTAAAATCATCGTAAAAGATTCGATTGCTGACATCTTCCTTCAACAAATCTTGACTCGCCCGAAAGAGTTTGACGTTGTTGCAACGATGAACCTAAACGGTGACTATATTTCTGATGCACTTGCTGCGCAAGTTGGCGGAATTGGTATCGCACCTGGTGCGAACATCAACTACTTAACGGGTCATGCAATTTTCGAAGCAACACATGGTACTGCTCCGAAATATGCAGGACTTGATAAAGTAAACCCTTCTTCAGTCCTTCTTTCAGGTGTCTTAATGCTTGAGCACCTTGGATGGAACGAAGCAGCAACGATGATCACTGCTTCAATCGAGAAAACGATTGCTTCGAAAGTTGTAACTTATGACTTTGCACGTTTGATGGATGGTGCAACAGAAGTTAAAGCATCTGAGTTCGCTGATGAATTGATTAAAAATCTATAACATTTAAAGATTAACCGTATAAGCAGAGGGGGCTTGTCCTCCTCTTACATAGTTGAACCTACATTAAAAGGGGAGTTTCTTATGACAATGAAACGTAAAAAAGTCTCAGTTATTGGTTCTGGTTTTACAGGTGCTACTACAGCATTCCTCCTTGCTCAAAAAGAACTTTGTGACGTGGTTATCGTCGATATTCCACCAATGGAAAATTCGACAAAAGGGAAAGCGCTCGATATGCTTGAAGCTGCTCCGATACAAGGTTTCGATGCAAATATTATTGGAACTTCAGATTACGCAGATACAAAGGATTCTGATATCGTCATCATCACAGCGGGTATTGCACGTAAACCAGGTATGAGCCGTGACGATCTTGTTCAAACGAATCAAAAAGTCATGAAAATTGTAACAGCTGAAATTGTAAAGCATTCTCCTAACACAACAATCATCGTATTGACAAACCCTGTTGATGCAATGACGTACACAGTATACAAAGAATCAGGTTTCCCGAAAGAACGCGTAATCGGACAATCAGGAGTTCTTGATACGTCACGTTTCCGTACGTTCGTTGCACAAGAGTTGAACTTGTCTGTTAAAGATATTACTGGTTTCGTACTTGGTGGACATGGCGATGACATGGTACCACTTGTACGTTATTCATACGCGGGCGGCATTCCACTTGAAACATTAATTCCTGCTGAACGACTTGAAGAAATCGTTAACCGAACACGTAAAGGTGGAGCAGAAATTGTCAACCTTCTTGGTAACGGTTCTGCATATTATGCACCAGCAGCATCACTTGTTGAAATGGCTGAAGCGATTTTGAAAGATCAGAAGCGCGTACTTCCTTCAATTGCATACCTTGAAGGTGAATATGGTCTTGATGGCATTTATATAGGCGTTCCGACAGTGCTTGGTGCTGGCGGAATCGAAAAAATAATTGAACTTGAATTGACTGACGAAGAAAGAGCAGCACTATCCAATTCTGCTGAATCTGTTAGGGCAGTTATGAAAGTTCTTGCGTAATAAAATCTTTAAAAATCGAGTAGCTTCTGCTACTCGATTTTTTTTCTGATTATTGTTAAACTTGAACTGTTACGATTGATAGGGAGTGTTGATGGTAGATGAGTTCAGATAAAAAGAAAATTTTAATAGTCGATGATGAGCAACCGATTAGAACGTTACTCGAATACAATCTTAGACAAGCACAATATGAAACAGTTTCTGCGGCAGATGGGGAAGAAGCAGTCCTGAAAGCAGAAACTGAAAAACCAGATTTGATAGTGCTCGATTTAATGCTGCCAAAGATGGATGGAATCGATGTTTGCAAAACGTTAAGGCAGCGCGGGATTGATATTCCCATCATCATGCTAACAGCTAAAGGTGACGAGTTAGATAAGGTGCTCGGATTAGAGATTGGCGCAGATGATTATATGACGAAGCCGTTTAGCCCTCGTGAGGTCGTAGCGCGTGTGAAGGCAGTTTTAAGACGTAGTGGTGACTGGACAAATCGCACTGACGATAAAGGGGTTCTAAGTTCTGGTTTATTAACCATCCATCCTGAACAATACGAAGTTTATTTAAATAAAGTTGAACTAGAATTCACTCCGAAAGAGTTTGAGTTACTGGTTTATTTCATGCAGAATAAAAACCGAGTTCTTTCGCGAGATCAACTTTTGAGTGCAGTTTGGAACTATGACTTCGCTGGAGACACAAGGATTGTTGATGTTCATGTAAGTCATTTACGTGAGAAAATCGAAAAAGATACTAAGAAACCAGTTTTCATTAAGACAGTGAGAGGAATTGGCTATAAATTTGAGGAGCAGAAAGCGTGAGGAGAGATCTCTATTCTCGTCTCGTAATTGCGTGCGCTATACTACTCTCGGTTCTACTAACTGGTCTTGGTATAGTTCTAGGTCAGTTTTTCCCATTGTTTATAGATGATATCAATCTTCATTTGCATAGGAAGTACTGGATTTATCTTATTATGACGTTACTTATTGCATTCGTATTATCCTTATTCATGGCCGCTCGAATGATGCTTCAATACGCTAGGCCGATAGATAAAGTGACAAGAATAGCGATTCAACTTGCACAGGGAGATTATCTTGCCCGGGCACAGACAGATGATCCTGAATATGACACTGAACTAGCAGTTGCGATAAATAAGATTGCAAGCAATTTACAGGAGATGTCTACACTACGGATAATGGAAAAAGAACGATTGAAGACATTAATTGAGAGTATGGGTAGCGGACTACTTATGTTTGGTCGTGAAGGTGCAGTTAATCTTGTAAATCGCGTATTTGAAAAGACTTTCGGATTTTCAAAAGAAGAAATTCTTGGCAAGACTTTTAAAGATCTTGAATTACCACCGGCTATTGAAAAGTTAATTGAAGATGTATTTATGACAGAACAAGTTCATGCAAAACAGGTCAGAATAGATGCAGGGGGCACTCTTTACTATATGAGTGTTTACGGGGCACCTGTAATTGGTCTGCATGGCAACTGGCTTGGAATCGTCGTCGTCATGCATGATATCACTGAACTTGTTCATCTTGAGGAAGTAAGAAAAGATTTCGTTGCAAATGTTTCACATGAACTTCGGACACCTGTCACCTCCATCAAGGGATTTACTGAAACATTACTTGATGGGGCTATGAATGAACCTGAAGTTTTGAAGGATTTTCTTGAAATTATTCAAAAAGAGAGCGACAGATTACATCTTTTAATTGATGATTTACTAGAATTGTCGGGAATGGAAAGGGAAGGATTTTCCCTGCAATACGCATTTATTAATGTAAAAGAAGTAATGGATGACGCGTTGAAGATTACTTCAGGAAACTTTGAACGGAAGGGGATTTCCCTTGTTTTAGAGATTCAGGGAGATCTCATTATCGAGGCAGATGCGGACCGACTTATTCAGGTAATGGTAAACCTTCTGTCAAATGCAATTAATTATTCGAAAGAACAGACGAAAGTCATCATTTCAGGAACTAAATCTGGAAGTAACGTGGCCATTGATGTTACTGACGAAGGGATTGGTATTGAACAATCCCAACTACCACGGCTATTCGAACGGTTCTATCGTGTGGACCGTGCTAGAAGCCGGGATTCGGGAGGAACGGGACTTGGCTTAGCGATTGTCAAGCATTTAATCGAAGCGCACGGTGGTACAATCGATGTCGAAAGTACGATCGGTGTAGGGACGACATTCCGTATCCAACTTCCAATACGAAAGAAGATATGAACGATCCAATAACTAGGGATCGTTCTTTTCATTTCGTTGAATATGAAACTTTCAATTCGTTCATACGTATAAAAGATATATACATAGAGAGAAAGGGGCTTTTTTAATGAGCGCACGTCGAATAGCAACCGCTATGGGAATGGTGATTTTGGGCTTTTTCTTACTAATCATTGCCTTCACAACTTGGTACACAGTTGATGAATCCGAACAGGCTGTCGTTATCACGTTCGGTAAAGCAGATACCACCATCACAGATTCAGGACTTCATTTTAAATTACCATGGCCGATTCAAAAGGCGGAAGTACTATCAAAAGAGACGTACAGTCTTCGGTTCGGCTATAAGCAGGATAAGAGTGGTGATCTTGTGTCTTATGATAAAGAAACGAAAATGATTACGGGGGATGAATATATCGTCCTCACCGATTTGGTTGTCCAGTGGAAAATCACTGAACCCCAGAAATACTTATTCAACGCACAAAATCCACAAGAAATTCTGCGGGATGCAACTTCGGCTTCCATACGATCGGTTATCGGAAGTTCTACAATAGATGCAGCATTGACAGATGGAAAAGCGGAAATTGAAGCGAAAACGAAGGATTTGCTTGCATCATTAATTAAGAAATATGATATAGGAATTATTGTTCAAAGTGTCAAGCTCCAAGATGTGGAGTTACCTAACGCCGAAGTCCGGGCCGCATTCACAGCAGTGACAGACGCACGTGAAACGTAAGAAACGAAAATAAACGAAGCACAGAAATATGAGAATCAGAAGGAAAGTGAAGCAATCGGTGAAAAGGATGCCGTCAAGTCACGGGCAAGCGGTCAAAAAACCGCACGTATCGAACAGGCACGCGGGGATGTCGCACTTTTTAATAATTTACATGCAGAATACTTGAAGAATAAAGCAATCACTCGTCAACGATTAATCATTGAAACGCTTGAACAAGTGCTGCCAAAAGCTAAAATCTATATCATGAATGATAATGGAGAAACCGTAAAATATTTACCGTTGCAGCAATTGGAAAACCAGACACCTCCACCAGTGGAAACGACTAAGGAAGAGGGTGGAAACTAATGACGAACGAAAATAATCCGTTCAAAAGCATTGAAGAAAAATTCCTTGAACGTCAGCGAGCGAAGCAGAAAACAAAAAGTCCGTCAACACCAGGTTCCGTTAAAATGCCAAAAGCGCCCATCGAAGTGAAAAAATACGCGAAACTCGCAGTTGGTATTACTATCATTTTCGCACTCGTACTCATTTTGGTAGCCAATGTCTATATTGTTAAACAGGACGAATACAGGATCGTTCGCCAATTTGGTGAGATCAAGCGGGTTGTGAAAGATCCAGGCATCAATATGAAAATTCCATTCATCCAAAGTGTGACGACCTTACCAAAAAGCCATATGACTCATAACGTTTCGGAAGAGGAGATTAATACCAAGGACAAAAAGCGAATCATCATTGATAACTATGCGGTTTGGAGAATCACAGATCCAGAGAAAATGATTTCAAATGCGCGTAATATTGTCAATGCTGAAATGCGGATGGAAGAATTTATTTATTCTGTCGTCCGAACGGAACTAGGTCAGCTCAAGTATGTCGATGTTGTCAATGATGGAGACTCTTCGCGTGGAAATCTGAATGATCGTGTCACAGAACGTGTCAATGAATATCTAAACGAAGGGAACTTTGGAATCGAAGTTGTTGACGTCCGTATGAAACGGATTGATCTTCCAGAAGAGAACGAACAATCAATTTATACGCGGATGATCTCAGAACGGCAATCAATCGCTCAAAAGTATCTATCTGAAGGGGATGCCGACAAGCAGCGAATTGAAGCGGAAACAGACCGCAAAGTACAAGAAATGCTAGCGACGGCGAAGAAAGAAGCCGCCGTCATTCATTCTGAGGGAGAAGCAGAAGCGGCAAAAATTTATAATGATTCCTTCTCAAAAGATCCTGAGTTCTATAATTTGTATCGTACACTTCAGTCGTATTCGAAAACAATTGGCGAAGACACGATGATTATCATTCCTGCCGAATCGCCGTATGCTAAAGTACTAACGGGTTATTTACAATAAAGAAAACAGCAACCATGTACCTTAAGGGGTCACTTGGATGTGGACATTTTGATAAGGGACGTCATTTTCATTTCTTCTCACCCACGTGGTAAGATGAATGAAGATGACGTTTTTTTATGAATAGGAGTGAAACGCGCATGACGAAGAAGAAAATAGTATTACTAGACGGAAATAGCCTTGCTTACCGAGCGTTTTTCGCTTTGCCACTACTAACAAATGATAATGGAATCCATACGAACGCAGTGTACGGTTTTACGATGATGCTACAAAATATTCTTGTCGATGAAAAACCAACGCATATTCTTGTCGCCTGGGATGCGGGAAAGACGACATTTAGGCATAAAACGTACGGGGAGTACAAGGGTGGACGTCAGAAAACACCATCGGAACTGTCCGAGCAGTTTCCTTATTTGCGTAAGCTATTAGATGCCTATAATATCCCTCAATATGAATTAGATAACTACGAGGCAGATGATATTATCGGCACACTGAGTAAAATAAGCGACGCCGCCGGTTCCGAGGTGGTTATTATTTCAGGAGATAAGGATTTGACGCAACTTGCAAGCAACAATACGACCGTTTTCATCACCCGTAAAGGGATAACAGATATGGAGAAATATACGCCTGAACATATCATGGAGAAATACGGCATTGAACCCTTACGAATCATCGATATGAAGGGATTGATGGGCGATGCTTCCGATAATATCCCAGGTGTCCCAGGCGTTGGAGAGAAGACAGCTCTCAAGCTTCTAATCGAATATGGATCAGTCGAAAACGTGTATAAATCAATCGATAACATCACGGCTAAAAAACTGAAAGAAAATTTGACGGTGAATGAAGCCCAAGCGTTCATGAGCAAAGAGCTTGCGACAATCGAAGTTAATGCACCAATTACCGTTTCAGTAGATGACCTGGCTTACACAGGGCCGGATATGGACAAAGTGACGAGCATCTACCAAGAGTTGAAATTCAGGACACTTCTTGAAAAAATCGCTCCACAAGCAGAAGAAGTACTACAAGATATCGATGTCACAGTGATCGCAGAGTTGAAGGAATCGCAGCTTTCTGAAGAAATGGCTATCCATATAGAAATGATGGATGAGAACTATTTAACAGCAGATATTCTTGGAATTAGTATTGCGAATGAGCTAAGCAATTTCTATATCCCGTTCGCAATTGCCAAAGAATCAACCGTTTTGAGGAAATGGTTGCAGGATTCAAGTAACAAGAAATACACATCGGACTCAAAAGCGGCATTTGCATCATTAGCACGTTATGGAATTGAAACGGATGGATTTGAATTCGACCTACTTCTTGCTACGTACATCGTCAATCCTTCGACAACCTACACTGATGTGGCTTCAATCACACGTGAGTTCGGGAATGCAGACGTCAGGCAAGATGAAGCGGTCTATGGAAAAGGTGCAAAAAAAGCGCTACCTGATCAATCGATAGTTGCCGAACATGCGACTAGGAAAGCGCAGGCAATCTGGGAGTTGCGCCCTATTATCGAGCAGAAGTTGCAAGAAAACGACCAATATAATCTGTACCATGAACTTGAACTACCGCTTGCCAAGATTCTTGGTCAGATGGAATCCACTGGAGTCAAGACGGACCGCGAAACATTACAGGTGATTGGTACAGAACTTACTGCGAAGTTAGCAAAACTTGAAGCGGATATTTATGATATCGCCGGTGAAAAATTTAATATTAACTCACCTAAACAGCTTGGTGTCCTATTGTTTGAAAAAATAGGGCTAACGCCTATCAAAAAGACGAAAACAGGCTACTCTACAGCCGCTGATGTACTTGAAAAGCTTGAAAGTGAGCATGAAATCATCAGTCATATTCTAAATTACCGTCAACTAGGAAAACTGAATTCAACGTATATAGAAGGATTATTGAAAGAAATCCATGAGGATGGGAAAATCCATACCCGGTTCCAACAGGCACTTACGACAACAGGGCGTCTTAGTTCCATCAATCCGAACTTGCAAAATATCCCTGTGAGGCTTGAAGAAGGACGGAAAATTCGTGCAGCATTTGTACCGTCAGAACCCGGCTGGTACTTGTTCGCAGCGGATTATTCACAGATTGAGTTACGCGTTCTCGCACATATGTCCCATGATGAAAAACTGATTGAAGCATTCCGTGACGGCGCTGATATTCATACAAGGACGGCGATGGATGTGTTTGGAGTGACGGAGGATGCTGTGACGTCGGATATGAGGCGCGCTGCGAAAGCGGTGAACTTTGGAATTGTCTATGGCATTAGTGATTATGGACTGTCTCAAAATCTCGATATTACTCGAAAAGATGCACAGAAATTCATCGACACGTATCTTGCTAACTTCCCAGGGGTAAAACAGTATATGGCTGATATCGTTGCAGAGGCAAAGAGGAACGGCTATGTGACAACATTACTGAATCGCAGACGTTATCTACCTGAAATTACGAGTTCCAATTTTAATTTGCGAAGCTTTGCGGAACGGACAGCCATGAATACACCGATTCAAGGGAGTGCAGCGGATGTCATAAAGAAAGCGATGCTTGATATGGCTAAAAGACTCAAGGATGAAGGGATGCAGACACGTATGCTTCTTCAGGTACATGATGAACTGATCTTTGAAGCTCCTGAAGAAGAGATTGAGAAACTGAAAGAAATTGTACCGGAAGTGATGGAATCCGCCATTATGCTCGATGTGCCACTTAAAGTCGATTGGGCTTTCGGATTGTCATGGTACGAAACGAAGTGAGGGGAAGAAATGCCTGAATTACCGGAAGTTGAAGGGGTTGTCCGTGCACTAGCACCTGTCGCGACAGGAAGGACAACCCGTGAGATAACCATTTCAGATACGGTCAAACAGTCAAAATTACTTGGCAAAGAGGCCGTTTTGAAAGGGATTACAACAGAAGATTTTATTGCCGATATGGTCGGGATGACGATTACGAATGTCACTCGCCGAAGTAAGTATATCTATTTTCATCTAATAAAAGACGGGTACACTTGTCTCCTCGTCAGTCACCTTGGCATGACGGGGGCATGGTTTGCAGTCGAATCTCTGGAAGAAATTAGGGAAATGAAGTTTCGCAACCACGTCCATGTTGTCTTTACAATGGATGATGGTAGTCTGCTCGTTTATTCGGATATCCGCCGATTCGGGGAAATGAGACTTATTGATTGTGAAGCGGATCATCCGCCTCTATTAAAAATGGCGCCTGAGCCTTTTGACGCGAGTGCGCTCACCCATTTTCTTAGGATGGCTGATACACCAAAATACGCGCGGAAGCCTATCAAAGAGGTTATTATGGACGGGCATATCATCTCGGGTTGCGGCAATATCTATGCAACAGAAGCACTTTTTAAAATGAAAATACATCCCGCAAGGACAGTGGATCGGATTAGTTTGAAGCGGAGGACGGAATTGTTCGTGGTTATTGTCAATGTTCTGCAGGAAAGCATCGATGCGGGTGGCAGTTCCATTTCAGATTATCGCAATATCAATGGCGAAGCAGGAACGATGCAGGATAGGCTTAAAATGTACGGCCGGAAAGTTTGTTATGAATGCGGTGAAATGACAACTAGTATGAAAATAGCAGGCAGAACATCTGTCTACTGCCCATCTTGTCAGAAATAATCATCGCAGAGTAGGAGGTTGACCCATGATTATCGGTTTGACAGGAAGTATTGCGAGCGGAAAAAGTACCGTCTCCGCCATACTGCAAAAAAGGGGATTTCCTATCGTGGATGCGGACGAAATTGCACGTCTTGTCGTTGAACCAGGCAGTGTTGTATTGGCAGATATTGCATTGCATTTCGGCGAGGATGTACTAACTAAGAGTGGCTCCCTTAATCGAGAGGTTCTTGGGGCACGCATTTTTGGCAATGAAGAAGAGCGGATGAAATTGAACAGAATTATTCATCCGGCTATCCGTAAAGAAATGAGTAGGCAAAAAGAACAGTGGATCATGGATGGGGCGAACACGGTTATCATGGACATACCGCTGTTATTTGAAAGTAAGCTACAGTCCTTTGTGGATAAAATCATCGTTGTCTCCGTTACTCCTGACATTCAGAAAGAAAGACTTATGAAAAGAAATCGTCTATCCGAAGAAGAAGCTGATGCCCGGATTAGTTCCCAATTGCCGATACAAGAGAAGGAACGGTTAGCGGATGCGGTCTTGCGTAATAATGGAACTATAGAAGAGACACAACAACAGCTTGCACATATTCTTTCGGAGTGGAATGCGAAGCCTTAGCTCAATTATTAAAAGTAGAATGTTCTGAATGTCATCACAAGCTCTATGTTCTAGTACTAGATATGTTATACTAATGAACGGATAAACGATAAAAAGTATAACATACATGCAGGAGGATTTTATTTATGACAACTTCTATAGCAATTAATGGGTTCGGACGAATTGGACGAATGGTTTTTCGTCAGATGATAATGGAAGATGAAGTGACAATCGTAGCGGTGAATGCGATGTACCCATCGGAAACTCTTGCTCATATGATAAAATATGATACGACTCACGGCATATTCGAAGGTGACATCATTGCGGAAGAAGATGCGCTTATTGTCAATGGGAAACGTGTAAAAATCGTTTCGGATCGCGATCCACTCAATCTACCTTGGAAAGAACTTGGGGTTGATATTGTCATAGAGGCGACAGGTAAATTCAATGCACGTGACAAAGCGGCTCTTCATCTTGAGGCGGGCGCGAAAAAAGTCATCTTGTCTGCACCGGGTAAAAATGAAGATGTCACAATCGTTTTAGGTGTTAACGGGGATAAATTGGATATCGACAAGCATGATGTCATTTCAAACGCTAGCTGCACGACGAACTGTCTTGCACCTGTAGCCAAAGTGTTGAATGATACATTTGGTATCGAAAATGGTTTGATGACAACTATTCACGCCTATACGAATGACCAAAAGAACTTGGACAATCCACATAAGGATCTTCGACGTGCCCGTGCATGTGCACAGTCGATCATCCCGACTTCGACAGGGGCGGCAAAAGCGTTGGCACTTGTACTACCTGAACTTGAAGGGAAGATCCACGGAATGGCGTTACGTGTTCCGACACCGAACGTTTCACTAGTCGATCTCGTTGTAGATGTCAAAAAAGACGTTACAGTCGAAATGGTAAACGATGCATTCAAGTTGGCATCTAATGGCGATATGGCAGGCATTCTCCGTTTCACTACAGAGCCGCTTGTTTCTATCGATTTCAATACGACGACGGATTCCGCGATTATTGATGGTCTTTCCACGATGGTCATGGGAACTCGCAAAGTGAAAGTACTAGCATGGTATGATAACGAGTGGGGATATTCCGCACGTGTTGTCGACTTGACGAAAAAAGTTGCTAAAGCATTGAAAACAAAAATGGATGCATAATAGGTGAAAGAAACCGTTCTGTAAGTCGAAACTTGTCGATTTACGGAACGGTTTTATTTCGATTGTATAACTCTTTTCATCGCTTTTTCGATATTAAAGGCTAATTTCTGTTATAATTAAAATAATATATGGAAAAGCGGAGGATACAATAATGAAATGTCCAGCATGTCAGTACAATGGAACCCGTGTTGTCGATTCCAGGCCTGCCGAGGAAAATAGGTCTATTCGGCGCCGAAGGGAATGTGAAGAATGTGCGTTTCGTTTTACGACATTTGAAAAAGTAGAAGAAATGCCTTTAGTCGTTGTTAAAAAGGAAGGTTCACGGGAAGAATTTAGTGGTGAAAAGGTACTTAGGGGCCTAATACGCGCGTGTGAAAAACGCCCAGTATCACTTGAAGATTTGAAAAATATAGTCTATTTGATTGAAAAAGAGTTAAGAAGCGCTGGCACCGTGGAGATAAATTCGGATGACGTCGGAGAAATGGTCATGGAAAAGCTGGCAGATGTCGATGAAGTTGCTTATGTCAGGTTTGCCTCAGTCTATAGACAATACAAAGATGTCACTGTGTTCATAGATGAATTACAAAGTTTGCAGAAACGAAAGAAAGATTAAAATTTGATTTTCAACTAGAAAGGGGGGGTTCCGATGACAGTCCTATACAAAGAATTACAGCCGGTAGATGCATATAAAATTAGGTTGCTACATCCGTTTTCGGATTACGATCGGCAACTCCTCACATTATTTTATCAACCACTTATCGGCCCAGGCGCGATGAGTTTTTTCATGACGCTTTGGGCAGATGCCGAACAGGAATCCAGACATGAGTACAATCACTACCACCTTATGAATATTTTAACGATGCCGCTTGGTACGATTTTTGAAGCGCGTATCTCTCTTGAAGCAATCGGATTATTGCGTACATACAGGAAGAAAGATAACGATGAAAGGGCATTTGTTTATGAGCTACTCCCACCTTTGGATGCTAAGGCTTTTTTTGCAGATCCGCTATTATCGACATTTCTTTTCAGTAAAATCGGAGAGCAGTCTTATCGTAATTTAAGAACCCGATTTTCACTAGATGCTCGATATGAAAAGGGATTTGAAGATGTTTCACGGACATTTCTTGATGTATACACGCCCATTCAACAGGGGTATAGCATAGAAAACTTTGGAGAAATGCAATTCGAAGGACGAAACGAACCTAAAGGCGTCCCATTTTTGAATTCGGACTTCGACTTTGACCTTCTTCGTTCAGGGTTATCCGAGCAGATGGTTCCCAAAACTGCATTATCATCGGTTTCGAAGGGAACGATAGTAAAACTCGCATTCCTTTACTCACTGACCTCGCTTGATATGCAGAAAGTTATCATGATGGCACTTGATGAAGATCTTAAGTTACCGGATGAGAGATTACGAAAAGCCGCTGCTGAATTTTATAAAATGAACGTTTCGAAAGAAGCGCCGATACTTCATAAAGTTTATGTCCAAGAAGTTCCGAAGAAACAAGCAGAACTTTTGACGCGAGATGATGAATTGGTAGATTATCTTGAAAATACTGCACCTATTGAAATGCTTCGAGATATTAATGGCAAGGAACCTCTATCTGTTGATGTTCAGCTTGCTGAAAGGCTTGTCAATACCCATGACTTGCCAGTGGGCGTAGTCAATGTACTTCTCCAATATGTTCATCTTCGTAATGATGGGAAAATCACGAACAAGTATGTTGAGCGGATTGCCTCCCATTGGATGAATAAAAAAGTGCAGACGGTAAGGGCAGCAATGGAGATTTCAAGGAAAGAGCATGACCAATATATCCAATGGAAAAATGAAGGACAGAAACCGACAGCGAAATGGAAACCGACTCGTGAAGAGAAAGTGCCGGAATGGTTTTATAAAAAAGACGATAAACAAAAGGAGAAATCTGCTAAACAAGCGACTGACATCTCAGAAGAACGTCGTAAACTTTTGGAGGAACTAGGAGTCACAGGAAACGGGGTGAAATGAATTGGAACCGATAAGTGAAACATTGAAACGGGTTGTCAAAGCTCCCGCTTTTGCTGCGCGTTATGAAGAACTGCGCAATGAAGTGATGGGGAGTCCAGGCGTTCAACAATTTCTGTCGGACCATTCAGACGAAATTGACAAAGACGTTGTAGACCGTAGTTTAGGTAAATTATACGAATATGCCACTGCCTCCCATGATTGTGGAAAATGTTCGGACCTCATAGGTTGTACGAACCTCCTGAAAGGTTTTGAACCGAAATTAGTCCTATCACGTGGACTTATAGATGTGGAATATATAAAATGTTCGAGTAAACTCCTAGACGAGGATGCACGCGCTATTTCACGGATGGTTGACAGCATGTATATGCAAAAAGATGTCATGGCAGCAAAACTTCAAAATATTGATATATTTTACGATGACAGTAGGGTGACAGCTGTCCGTTCAGCGAAAAACTTTTTGAATGTCTATGATGAAACCGGTACACTTCCGGAACGTGGACTATACTTTTTTGGCCCATTTGGAATAGGTAAATCGTTCATCCTAGGCGCATTGGCAAACGAACTAGCTAATCGACGAATCCGTACAGTTGCTGTTTATGTTCCGGAATTTCTACGGGATATGAAGCAGTCAATCCAAGATCAGTCGCTGAATGAAAAAATTGAATTCGTGAAAAATGCGCAAGTACTCATGCTCGATGATATCGGTGCAGAAACAATGTCTGCATGGACACGTGATGAGGTGCTCGGAACAATTTTGCAATTTAGGATGGCTGAAAAACTGCCAACATTTTTCACGTCAAACCTTAGTTACGATGAACTGGAGCATCACTTAACCTATACACAACGTGGTGAAAAAGAAGTGGTGAAAGCTGCACGGATTATGGAAAGGGTACGTATGATCAGTAGCCCAGTGCAACTTGAAGGGGAAAATAGGCGTGGAAAATAAAGAGCAAATTCGTGGAGATTTTCGACGGGTTTTGAATAAGGGGCTTGCTTTTAATTGAATTCAGGCGTATACTCGATTTTAATTAATAATCTGAAATGCAGTGATGAGGACAATAGTCGATTTGTCAACCTACAGAGAATGGGGCCATTGGCTGGAAGCCCTTTAAGGACAGATAATCGATTTACCACCTTAGAGCAGCGATGGTGAACTTTCAAAGTAACTGTCGACGGTTCCGGTCCGTTAGCCGATGCAAAGCTTCATCAATCCAAATGACTATTAGTTGGATTGAAGGAACAAGGGTGGAACCGCGAGCGAAAGCTTCGTCCCTTTCCAGGGATGGGGCTTTTTTGTTTTTCAGAAAAGATAAAAGGAGTGTATGACAATGATAGACATGATTAAGCTAAAATTTCCGGATGGAGCGGTGAAGGAGTTCCCGCAAGGCACAACAATGGAAGATGTGGCAGCTTCTATTAGCCCAGGCTTACGTAAGAGTGCGTTGGCAGGAAAGTTCAGTGGCAATCTAATTGATTTAAAAACGCCGATTAAGGAAGACGGCGAAATTGCAATTATCACACCCCAATCGCCTGAAGCGCTTGAAATTTTACGTCATAGTACAGCCCATCTGCTTGCGCAGGCAGTGAAACGGAAATTCCCAGATGCGAAACTAGGTATTGGCCCCACTATAGAGAATGGTTTTTATTATGATATCGATTCTCCGCAACCCATCACGGCGGAAGACTTGCCTGAACTTGAAAAAGAGATGAAGAGAATTATTGGTGAAAATAACACGATCATCCGCCACGACGTATCTCGCACAGAAGCGGAAAGGCGTTTCAAAGCGATTGACGATGAATATAAACTAGAGCTTTTGGAAGCAATTCCTGAAGGCGAGCAAGTATCTATCTACGAACAAGGCGACTTCTTTGACCTTTGCCGCGGTGTTCACGTCCCTGCTACAGGGAAATTAAAGGAATTCAAACTGCTAAGCATCGCAGGCGCTTATTGGCGAGGTAATTCAAATAATAAAATGCTACAACGGATTTACGGAACTGCATTTTTTAAGAAAGAAGATTTACAAGAACATCTCCGACTTCTTGAAGAAGCGAAAGAACGTGATCATCGTAAAATCGGTAAAGAACTCGATCTTTTCATGAACTCAAAAAAAGTAGGACAAGGCTTACCTCTATGGTTGCCTAAAGGAGCCACAATCCGACGCATCATCGAACGTTACATCGTCGATAAAGAACAAAAACTCGGCTATGATCACGTTTACACGCCTGTGTTAGGAAGCGTGGAACTTTATAAAACATCGGGCCATTGGGATCATTACCAAGATAGCATGTTCCCTGTAATGAGCATGGATAACGAGGATCTCGTCCTTCGCCCAATGAACTGTCCGCACCATATGATGATTTACAAAAATGGCATTCATTCATATAGAAACTTACCGCTTCGTATCGCAGAACTAGGAACGATGCACCGTTATGAAATGTCTGGTGCACTATCCGGTCTGCAACGGGTTCGTGGAATGACATTGAACGACGCACATATATTCGTTCGTCCCGATCAAATCAAGGAAGAGTTTAAACGTGTCGTACAACTGGTCATCGGCGTCTATAAAGACTTTAGCATTGAGGATTACTCATTCCGTGTCTCTTATCGTGATCCAGAAGATAAAGAGAAATATTTCGATGATGATGCAATGTGGAATCGTGCGCAAGGCATGTTGAAAGAAGCGATGGATGAACTCGGATTGGATTATGTAGAAGCGGACGGGGAAGCTGCATTTTATGGTCCGAAACTCGATGTTCAAGTGAAAACTGCTATCGGTATGGAAGAGACATTGTCGACAGTTCAACTCGATTTCCTTCTTCCAGAGCGTTTCGACCTGACATATGTCGGCGAAGATGGTAAACAGCATCGTCCAGTTGTTATTCACCGTGGTGTAGTATCAACAATGGAACGTTTCGTCGCATTTCTTATTGAAGAATATAAAGGGGCATTCCCAACATGGCTTGCACCCGTTCAAGTTGAAGTAATACCGGTATCACCGGATGTTCATTTCGACTATGCCAATGACGTGCGCGAGAAGTTCATTGCTGCGGGATTCCGTGTCAACATTGATAGCCGTGAAGAAAAAATAGGCTATAAAATCCGTGAAGCACAAATGCAAAAAGTGCCATACATGCTCGTTATCGGTGACAAAGAAGTCGAAAGTGGCGAAGTGAATGTCCGTAAATATGGCGAACAGAAATCGGAAAGCATACCGTTCGACACGTTTCTTGCTAAATTGAAAGATGAAGTATCAACTATTTAATAAGTCGTTGACAATCTTTTTATCTTATGATAAAGTAAATAAGGTTAGTAATGACTGAATACAGTTTGTGGTATAAGAAGAGGCTACCCGCTTCTCACCTGATTGACGCCTAACCGTTGTTAACAGGTTAACACATGAGTGAACGTGCCGTGCATCTTGATGCACGTACACATACGCGGGTAGACAAATCAAATTTGTCTACCTTTTTTTATTGGATGAACCTGTGGGTCCGCCCGAATGGTCGGTATACCCAAACCATGTATTCGCGAGACAATATCCGGAGGTGGATTACTATTAGCAAAGACATGTACGTCAACGAGGGCATCCGTGCCCGCGAGCTGCGAATCATTGATCATAACGGTGAACAGCTAGGTATCAAATCCCGCATAGAGGCGCTTGAAATTGCCACACGTGTGAATTTGGATCTCGTCCTTGTCGCTCCACAAGCGAAACCCCCAGTAGCTCGTATCATGGACTATGGGAAGTTCAAATTTGAGCAACAGAAGAAGGATCGTGAAGTACGTAAGAATCAGAAAATCATTCTACTCAAAGAAGTTCGGTTAAGTCCGACTATCGACGAGCATGATTTCCAAACGAAATTACGTAACGCCGTCAAGTTCCTTGAAAAAGGCGATAAAGTGAAATGCTCTATCCGTTTCCGTGGACGTGCGATTACGCACAAGGAAATCGGACAGCGTGTCCTTGATCGCTTTGCAGAAGCGTGTAAAGGCGTTTCTACGGTTGAACAAAGACCGAAAATGGAAGGTCGCAGCATGTTCCTAGTGCTTGCACCAACTGCCGAGAAAGAGTAACAACGAAAGATTTAGGAGGAACAGATCATGCCAAAAATGAAAACTCACCGCGGCTCAGCGAAACGTTTCAAAAAAACCGGAAGTGGTAAACTGAAACGTGGCCGTGCGTACACAAGTCACCTTTTTGCGAACAAACCGACAAAAGCGAAGCGCCACCTGCGTAAAGCTTCACTTGTTTCTTCAGGCGACTTCAAACGTATTCGCCAAATGATCACTTACATGAAATAATTATCAACAAACAATCGAACAGAAAAGCAGGAGGTAATGAACTATGCCACGCGTAAAAGGTGGAACGGTGACGCGCCGACGTCATAAACGAGTATTGAAATTAGCAAAAGGGTATTATGGTTCAAAACATAGACTTTACAAAGTCGCAAATCAGCAGGTCATGAAATCACTTAACTATGCATATCGTGACCGTCGTCAAAGAAAACGTGATTTCCGTAGACTTTGGATTACACGTATCAATGCAGCTGCACGCATAAACGGACTGTCATATAGCACACTTATGCACGGCTTAAAAGTGGCTGGTATCGATGTTAACCGTAAAATGCTTGCTGATCTTGCAGTGACTGACGCTCAAGCATTTACCCAACTTACAGATGTAGCAAAAAAATCAATCGAAAAATAAGAATGACAAGTTAAGCTGCCGAAGCAGCCCAGAGAAAATCTGGGTGCAAGGCGGCTTTTTTGATGAAATGGTTGTTTGTTTCATAGTTTTTATAGTACAATTCAATGGTTTTTCTTTCATTATTATTCATATTTGGTGTAAAATGACGATAGAGAAAGAGGGTGATAAGAAATGCAAACTGTGATTCTTATTTGGATCCTTATCATGTCGGTGTGGGCTTTTGTCGCAATGGGATTTGACAAACGTCAGGCAAAAAAACATGGACAACGTATTTCAGAAAAAAGTTTATGGCTATTGGCATTGCTTGGGGGTGGAATAGGGGCTTACTTCGGTATGCAGACATTCCGGCATAAGACGAGACATACATCATTTCGAATTGGATTCCTTGTTTTAGCAATTGCTCACGGAATCGGTATCCTTTACCTTCTTGGTTTAAACTTGTCGGGAGTAAAGGAGGTATAAAAAAAGCCCGTTCAAACAACAGGCTTCAGTCATGTACTTAATAATTCTTCAATCGGATTTTTCCAACTAATTTGGGCTTTCGAGTAGTTAGAGAGGACTTCGGAAGACAGGAAATAAAAATCGTCCTTCGTGAATCCTTGAAGTTTTGCTTCATCTTTTACCCAAATGAAAATGGATACAACATCAATTGAATCATCTTTTGTTCCCAAATACTTTTCGCCTTCAAATAATGCACCTTTGTACGTAATGAAGAAGTTTTTTCGTACATTTTTCACATCATCATAAAAGAAATATTTCTCTTCTTCATAGGCTTCGTCAAGCTTACGCTTCGGGTTTAATAGATAACGAATCCCGCGGTAGAACAGGTAAACGATAAAGGTGATGATAACGAAGCGGATCAGTAATCCCATAGTAGGACCCCCTAATTAAATAATTATTACTCTCATATACGGATGACTAGACAATTTGGTTTCAAAAAAGTCGAAAATTAGTGGAGGTTTTTTCATGCAATTGACAAAATTATTTTCTATGCAGAGTAAACTGGATTCATTTATCCAAAATAATCGGGATAAACAGACTGGAGTTTTCGAAGAAAAAGGATTAGCACTTCTAATCGAGCTTGCAGAACTCGCGAATGAAACTCGTTGTTTTAAATTTTGGAGCTTAAAAGGGCCGTCGGATGATGCTGTGATATTGGAAGAGTACGTGGACTCCATTCATTTCCTCCTATCCCTAGGTATTGAAAAAGGATTTGACACGCTTGTAAAATGGCCTGAAGGAAAAGTAGAAGGGGATTTAACCCAGTTATTCTTGAAAACGACTGGTGTGATTCATAGTTTTCTATTAGAACTTACCATGGATGCGTATAAACAGATTTGGATTCATTATGGGGCGATAGCTGAAAAACTTGGTTTCTCCAATGAAGATATCATAAATGCATATATAAAGAAAAATGAAGAAAACTATGATCGTCAGAAAACAGGTTATTAACAAGTTTTATCCCGCATTTGACTATAAGGGTCCCTACGGTCGAAGAAATGCAGTCTAAAGCACGATTTCATGTCGATGATTGGATGAACTATTAGTCTTGGCAACGTCGACATTTATATATTTTGTACGTTACAAGACCACTATTTCAATACTTTAGAAAATCTTAGAACCATTAACGATTGATGAATATTCCGCACATATGGAAGTCTTTCTTTATGGAAAAATAAAAATGTGTTGACATAATCAGTAAAATAAAAAATAATAGAGATAGAGAATGAAAGATCAAGGGGGAGTAAATGTGAACGATTGGAATAAAGAGGACTTTGGTGTACGTTTGAAAACATTACGGGAGCAACGTGGGCTATCAATGATGGCATTTGGTGCGGCGATTGGGACATCAGCAAGTAGAATAAAGGATTGGGAAAAAGGGAAAAATGCTCCGTCAGCTGCTTGGATAGCGAAAATTTCGGAACGTTTTAATGTGTCGACTGATGAACTAATCCTTGGCAATCGACATACTTCAAATGCGTTTAAAAGTACGGGTTCTTCAAATAGTGATATGCTTTTTGATAAACTACGAGAGAATATTAAGCGTGATGATGAACCAGATAAACAGCCAAGTCGTACGGAGGAATTATACACTGAGGTAGATGCTTTAAATAAAGACCAATATAGAAGCGGAAAAGGCAGGAGACTTGCTGAGAGGGAATTGTTTGAAATTTTGACGGAGCTACCAAAAAAAGATGTGCTTGAACTATTAGAGCTTGCAAAGTTAAAAAAACGCTGGATGTGATGGAAGTAAAGAAAACAACTAGCGGCAAACGGAAAAGTGGAATTCGCTGGCTTCTCCGCATTATCGTGCTAATTCTCGTCGTACTTTTTATACATCGACAAAATACGACGGTAGGCATGACTCACTATGAAGTCGTTTCAGATAAAATTCCTAAAGGATTTGACCTTTTCAGGATTGTCCAGATTTCGGATTTGCATGATGCGGAATTCGGGGATAATCATATTGAACTTGTCAACAAAGTGAAAATGGCTACTCCTGGTGCGATATTCATCACTGGAGATTTTATCGACAGCAATCGGTATAATCTTAAAAAAAGTCTCCGTCTAATTGAAGAAATTCAGTTCGTGGCGCCGATTTACTATGTGACGGGCAATCATGAAATTGCCACGGGTGATTCGAAACACATCAAAGATAGACTAGAGAAGTTGGGTGTCATTGTCTTATCCAATGAAGCACATATCATAAAATCGTTCCCGGGTAGCGATATCGCGATTGGAGGAATTGAGGATCCGCTGTCGAGCAGTCTGGAAGATGACGAGGTAGTTGAAGCTTCAATCATACAGACGTTTAAAAATGTTCCCGATGATATGTTCAAAATACTGCTATCGCACCGTCCCGAATCATTTGATATCTACACCGCTCATGGAGTTGACGTGACGTTTAGCGGGCATGCCCATGGAGGCCAGTTTAGGATTCCAGGAATCGGCGGTCTCGTCTCTCCAGGACAGGGATGGTTCCCGAAATATACATCGGGTATCCATGAAAAGCACGGTAATCGAATGGTTGTCAGTAGAGGTTTGGGGAACAGTATCGTTCCAATACGACTTTTTAATCAACCGGAAATCATTGTTGTGACATTACGAAAAAAGAATTAACAAAGGAAACACAGTGAGCAAATGGCCCCTGTGTTTTTTTTGCGTTCATTAGTGTGGGAAATGTGGAAACTATACTATTTTTGTGTATGATGTAGGAAGTATCTCGATGATATTTTCAGGGAGGATGAGAGTTATGAAAGCATTTGTTCATGAAGAGGGAAGGTTGCGAATCGGTGAAATGAAGGAGCCGATTGCGAGAATAGGTGAGGTTGTTGTCGCGCTCCGTGCGGCAGGGGTGAACCGACGTGATCTATACATACCTGTGCGAAGAGGCAGTGCAATGAATGCATTGACATTGGGATCCGATGGTGCGGGAATTGTCGAGTCGATTGGTGAAGGGGTAATGGCGTTTTCAGTGGGGGATGAAGTGATCATCAATCCTGCGCTCCGCTGGTATGCGAACAGTGATGTGCCACCGGAAGATTTTGATATTCTTGGGATGCCTGATAACGGCACCTTTGCTGAAAAGATTGTTATTTCTGCAGAGCAGATTGAAAAGAAACCGGCGTTTTTATCATGGGAGGAAGCTGCTGTCCTATCTCTTTCTGCACTGACGGGTTATCGTGCTTTATTTACAAAAGGGGAGTTGAAAGCAGGGGAAACCGTCTTTATTCCCGGAGCGGGTAGTGGTGTAGCAATGTTTCTTATTCAATTTGCCAAAAATAGAGGTGCTCGTGTCATTGTGACGTCACGGAATGCAGAAAAAAGGAAAAAAGCGCTGGAGTTAGGGGCAGATGTTGCGTTGGATACGAATGCCGATTGGAAAAATGAGCTAGTAGATGAAAAGATTGACCTCGTTATCGATAGTGTCGGACGGGCAACTTTTAACCGTTCTCTCGATGTATTGAAAAAAGGTGGTCGAATGGTCGTGTTTGGTGCAACGACAGAGGATACAGTCAACTTGGATTTGCGTGCATTTTTCTATGGACAGTACCAATTAATTGGTTCGACGATGGGAAGTCGGGAAGAGCTACGTGAGATGATGGCATATATTGAAAAATATAGGATGCATCCAGTCATTGATAAAGTTTTCGAACTAGACGACGCATTGGAAGCGTTTGAACATGTTGAAGAAAGCCGACATTTTGGTAAAGTGGCATTAAGCATTTATAAATAAAGGCGGCTTTCTACTGAATAGGAAAGTACTTTAGAAATCATAAAGTGTGTTGGAATATTATGTGAATGTGAGGTATACTAAAGGCATGAAGGGTGGGGGCAGATTTGACAGAAAAAGTTGTTCCATTAACAGATTTAGAAATTGCATCAAAGGCAACGATGAAAGCGATTTGGGAGATTGCTGAAAAGGCTGGTATTCCGGAAGAGGCAGTTGAACCGTACGGCAGATTCAAGGCGAAAATCGATGTTTCCAAGCTACCACGAGATAGTGCGAACGGGAAAGTTGTCCTTGTTACTGCAATTAGTCCAACGCCAGCAGGAGAGGGGAAATCGACTGTTACAGTCGGTTTGGCTGATGCATTGTCCAAGCTTGGGAAAAAGACGATGATTGCTTTACGTGAACCTTCTCTTGGTCCCGTCATGGGCATGAAAGGCGGAGCCACAGGCGGTGGATATGCACAAGTCTTACCGATGGAAGAGATCAACCTACATTTCAACGGTGATATTCACGCCATCACAACGGCTAATAATGCCCTCAGTGCACTAATTGATAATCATCTTCACCAGGGGAATGCGCTGCAAATTGATCCACGTAGAATCACTTGGAAACGTGTTCTTGACATGAATGACCGTGCGCTTCGCAATATCACGATTGGACTTGGTGGTCCTACACAAGGAGTACCCAGGCAAGACGGATTCGACATCACGGTTGCTTCTGAAATCATGGCGATATTCTGTCTAGCAATAAGTCTAGATGATTTAAAAGAAAGAATTTCCCGGATTGTTATCGGCTATACGTATAGCAAAGAAGCTGTGACCGTTTCCGATCTCGGTGTCCAAGGTGCACTGGCGCTTCTTTTGAAAGAAGCCTTCAAGCCCAATCTTGTTCAGACAATCGAAGGAACACCTGCTTTGATCCACGGGGGGCCATTTGCAAACATTGCGCATGGTTGTAACTCGTTAATAGCAACAAACACGGCACGTTCGTTGGCTGATATTGTTGTTACGGAAGCGGGATTTGGATCGGATCTGGGTGCTGAGAAATTCATGAATATTAAAGCTCGCCAAGGAGGATTTGCTCCGAATGCTGTTGTCCTTGTTGCTACCGTCCGTGCGTTAAAGATGCATGGGGGTGTACCAAAAGGGAAATTAGCTGGAGAAAATGTAGAAGCGGTCATGAATGGTATGGAGAACTTGGCGAAGCACATCGAGACGATACTTGCCTTTGGTGTTAAGCCTGTAGTCGCTCTAAATCGTTTCATAACGGATTCGCCTGCGGAACTGGAAGCGATTATGGAATGGTGTAAAACGAACAAAGTGCGTATTGCATTGACCGATGTTTGGGAGCATGGGGGAGAAGGTGGTGTCGCATTGGCGCAAGAGGTACTAAGCTTGTTGAATGAACCGAATAACTTCGCACCTCTCTATCGTGTCGAACAATCCGTAAGTGACAAAGTAGGTTCAATTGTCCAGAAAGTATATGGTGGAAGTGGCGTTGTCTTCACGGATCAGGCATTGAAGAACCTTCAGGAAATCGAAAAGAATGGCTGGGATATGTTGCCTATCTGCATGGCGAAAACGCAATACTCTTTTTCCGACAATCCCAAATTGATTGGTAGACCAGAAGGGTTCGCTATTACGGTAAGGGAAATCATTCCAAAGCTCGGAGCGGGCTTCTTGGTCTGTTTGACAGGGGATATCATGACGATGCCAGGCCTGCCTAAGACGCCAGCTGCACTGAATATGGACATTGACTCGGAAGGAAATGCTATAGGTTTAATGTGATTTCTTAAAAACTGCTTCTAAGCAGTTTTTTTGCATAGGAAGTTATAAAATTTCAAACTATGGATAAATTACAAGTTGGAGATCTGTCGTCTAGACTCCAGCGCCTAGCCCTTCGAGTCGCTTCAGTCCTTAAGATAAAGGCGAAGAGCGCCTTTATCTTAAGGCTTTCTAGCGTTTTTCGGGGCTGAGCAAGGTGCTTGCGCTTTTGTTCTGGAAAAATTAGAATGGTTTCATAAAAAAACGTTAAAAGATTTAATATATGTGTCTTTTAGCTTATATAAGAGATACAATTGTAGTTATATAATACTGATAGCAAATACATGGCATCCGCTGGAGGCTTTGGCCCAACAAGATGTTGGTGGATTGAACTTCATCCCTCTTTGTTGCTGTAGGACGAATAGGACTACGCTTTGTCAACCTTAGCCAGAGTTCTTCCATTTCAGCAGAGGTTTGGACCCCATTGAATTGTCTATACTTGTTGCATTCATCTCACCACTTATTGAAGTAGGGTAATTATGCTGAATGAAGTTAAATTGGAAGTGAAGGGAGAAATAGGGGTGAATAAATATTTTAGATTGCAATTGACAATCATCCTAATCATTTTTTCCCTATTCATTTCTTTGGTAATCTCATTATTAGATTATGGGAAACTGAACGAACGTGTGCGTATTGGGCATGAAACAAAAATTGAAATGGCAGAAGATAAAGTCATCGAGTCACTATCTACGCTTGATAGTGTATATAATCTGTTTGATCACCAAATGGCAGACCAGATGAAAATATATTCCGATGAAATGCTCGCGATGTATGACATGGATCCCGATTTCAGTAATTGGAATTTCGATGAGCTGAAAGAAAGGTATGGAATGGATATTTACATTATTGACGGTGACAACACGATTATACATAGTAGTTTCAAGCCTGATATTGGATTGGATTTCGAAGTATGTTGCTCGGATCTTGCAAAATTAGTGACCCAACGGAGAGAAGGCCATGCTTTTTCGCATGATGGGAAGGATTTGCAGCAATTCAATGGTGAACTTAAGAAATTTAGTTATGTACCGACTCCTGACAATAAATATCTTTTGGAGCTTGGGGTAACACTTGAGGAGAAAGAGATTTTCCAGGAATTCAATTTCAAGAAAACCATCTCTGCTTTGGAGAGAAAATATGATGCTATTAACACCATACGTATCTATAATTCGGCTGGATTTCTTCTCGGCTTTCCCGAAGATGGGATTTATATTAAAGAATTATCATCTTCTATGTTGCCTATTTTCCGTGATGCAATACTAAGTGGAGAGCCAAGGGAAAGTGTACAAAAAGTAGGCAATCACTTTGTGACACATAGTTATATCCCTTATAAAGCGAACAAAAAACGTGGGTTATCGACTGTACGCGCTATTGAAATTGTTTATAACGATATCGAATTAACAGATCAGCTAATGGTATATCGCAATGAGTTTCTTCTTCAAGTTTTAATTATAATTATTGCAGCAATCGTTCTCTCATTAATCATTGCCCGCCTTGTCGCCAAGCCGATTCACCTTGCTTTCCACGATAGTTTGACAGGATTGAAAAATAGAGCGGCATTCTCAGAGGATATAAAGAAAAGATTGACGAAAAGAAAAAGCCCGGTTGCGTTGATGGTCATCGATATCGATAATTTCAAGCTAGTGAATGATACACTGGGGCATAGTCAAGGAGATAAGATTCTGCAACTGGCGGCATCCACAATACAATATACGGCCGGAGCTAATAATGTCGCAGCAAGGATCGGTGGAGATGAATTTGTTGTCCTGTTTTCAAGTACAGAAGAAACTGAAATCAGACTCATCGCATCCGAACTTTTGAGTGGGATGAATGAAGCGTTGTCGACACAACCGCGTTGTGTTCAGATTGGTGTTTCTTTTAGCATTGGTATTGCTTGTGCAGTTGAAGGGGATTCTGTTCGGACGCTGTATGAAAAAGCGGATCAGGCACTTTATACCTCTAAACGAAAAGGGAAAAACCAGTACAATGTCTATGATATACAAAACGGGGCTGTCCAGAATTGAATGGACAAGCCCCGTTCTTTGTTTTATGACCGTCAAAACTCCAGGCGCTAGTCGCACGGGTCGCTTCGGACTTGAAGATAAAGGCAAAAAACGCCTATATCTTTAAGTCTTCCGGCAGGGAGGCATTAAACTTCATCCATCCTACCTGTCGCGTCTAGAAGGCACCTTCCGCTTTTCTTTATCAAAGTGCTTTATCGTCGACAGAATTCAACCAGGATTCGATTGTACCAATGACAGACTCAACACATCCATCTTTAAATGGGGAAATCAAGTTCGCTTCACCAACGAGTTTTGTGAATGATTTCGAACCTCCAAGTGTGCAAAGATGTAAATAATCCTTCCAAGCTTCTTCTCGGTTTTCTAGTGACCGTTTCCAAAATTGGAATGCACAAATTTGCGCAAGCGTGTAATCGATATAATAGAATGGGCTCGCAAAAATGTGTGCTTGTCGTTGCCAGATAGCACCTGATTCCAGGTACTCAATCCCATCGTAATCACGGTTTGGTAAATAGATTTTCTCGATTTTTTTCCAAGCAGCTTTCCGTTCGGCTGGTGTCATTTCAGGATTTTCATAGACAGCATGTTGGAATTCATCGACGGCGACACCGTATGGTAAGAAGAGCAATGCACCACTAAGATGTCCGAACTTGTACTTATCTGTCTGTTCTTTGAAAAATAATTCCATCCAAGGCCAAGTGAAAAACTCCATACTCATTGAGTGGATTTCTGCACCTTCGTATGTTGGCCACATATATTCAGGAATGCCAATATTACGGCTAGAGTACACCTGAAACGCATGTCCCGCTTCATGAGTCAATACATCGATATCACCTGATGTACCGTTGAAATTGGAAAAAATGAACGGTGAGTCGTAGTTGTCGATGAACGTACAATACCCTCCTGCTTCTTTCCCTTTCTTCGCTTCAACATCCAATAAATTCTTTTCCGTCATGAATTTGAAAAACGTATCTGTTTCAGGTGAAAGTTCCGCATACATTTTTTTACCATTTTCAATGATCCACTCGGCTGAACCTTTAGGTGTCGCATTCCCAGTAAGGAAGTTGAGCGATTGATCGTAAAATTTCAGTTTCTCAACGCCTATTCGTTCAGCTTGCCGTTCATATAGCTTACTAGCGAGTGGAACGATGTGATCACGTACTTGATCACGAAATTTCTTTACCATGTTTGCATCATAGTCGATCCGATTCATGCGCACATAACCAAGTTCCACATAGTTTTTGTAGCCAAGCGTTACTGCAATTTCGTGCCGAAGTTTTACGAGTTCATCGTAAATTGTATCAAATTTCTCCCCGTTGTCCGCGTAAAATGTATAGGATGCTTCCATCGCTGATTTTCTGACGTTGCGGTCCGTTGATTCGGCATAAGGACCCATCTGAGCAAGTGTAAGTGTCTTTCCGTCAAATGCGATTTGAGCGGAGGCGACAAGTTTGGAATAATCGGATGTAAGTTTGTTTTCCTTTTGTAACAGTGTCATGATCTCAGGTGAAAATGATTTGATAGAATTATCCGCCAGTGCGAATAGTTGCGTTCCCCATTTTTCTTCGAGATTTGCTCTGAATGGAGTAGAAACAAGCTCTTTATAGTAAGCGGTTTCAAGTTCTTGGTACTCCGGTCCGATTTCATCGAAAAAATCTCTTTCTTTCTGATAGAATTCATCGTTTGTATCAATTGAAGCACGGATATAGACGAGATTCGCCTGTGTCGAATAGTCGTTGCCAATCGCATTAATCTTTTCCATTACTTCGTTTTGTTGGTCATAAGAGCTTGCTGACTTGAATTCTTGCAGGAGGATTGTATACTCGTTTTTGATTTTTTCCATGTCCGGTTTTGTATATTCATAGTCTTCAAATTTAATCACATTTATTCGCCCCTTTTCTTTTGTTGTGAAAACCTTCACCCTCTCTATTGTTTACGAAGTTGTGAAATAATGCAAAAGAAAGTTGTTGAAAATCATGATTTTTTATAAAAAATATGTAAAAGTAGCTTGTAATCAGCAGAAATTAAATAATAGGGCTAAAGATTCCCCTTTTCGATACGGAATGATGTACTATGGAGTATGGTACTTTTTAATTTCATTCAGCAGAATTCTTCCACTTCAATTAAGTGGTGGGATGAATGCAAAGCGTAGACAATTCAGAAACCCCTGCTGAATGAAATTAAAGCCTCCGGCGGATGCCACAGATTTTGAAAGGAGTCAATTGAGCAAGCTCAATTCAAAAACTGGGCGCAAATACGCCGAGGCGTATTTGATTTTTGGATTATCAAATTGCAAGCGAGAGGTTGATTTAGTATGGAAATTACAGAACACAGTGTTGATAAAATGAATGATCCTACAGGTATCTTAACAGGTGAGCGATATGAATTCCGTTTGTATCTCGCACTGGATGAAGAAGATGATCTTTATGCTGAAGGTGGAACTGGACTTCGTGTAATTCTTGCGATTGACGAAGAGCAAGAGCAAGAGCGTATTGTATCTTATAACTTTTTCGATCGAGCAACTGAAAAAATTATGGACTTTGAACTTGAAGAGGATGAAAAAGTAATCGTTCTTGACTATTGCAAGACGCATCGTGATAAATGATTTAAAAAGCGTGTACACAAGTTGAATTGTGTACACGCTTTTTCAATTCTGATAGAATAGGAACTGGGTGATTTCATTTTTCCAGGAAAAGTTATCTCACTAATGAAGCAATTATCTGTTTCAACAAGACTACTATTATTGGAGTGCTGCATATGGAGAACAAAATTGTTGATATTACAATTATTGGAGGGGGACCAACGGGTCTTTTCTCTTCTTTCTACGCTGGAATGCGGGAGATGTCGGTTAAAATTATAGATAGCTTGCCTCAACTTGGCGGGCAGCTCATTGAACTATATCCGGATAAATATATATATGACGTCGGTGGATTCCCGAAAATCTTAGCGAAAGATTTCGTAGCTAATCTTGTGACACAGGCAAATTATTCGAAACCGGAAATTCTTCTTGGTGAAACGGCATTGTCAGCCACACGTGATGGAGATCATTTCATTCTTAAAACAGATAAAGGAATTCACTTGACACGGACAATTTTGTTGACAGCAGGTATTGGGGCATTCAAACCACGTAAAATTGGTCTTGCTGAAGAAGTTAACTTCGAGGAAAAGACGCTACACTACAGTATTAAGGATTTGTCTGTTTTCAAGGAGAAGAATGTCCTTGTCTGTGGTGGGGGAGACTCTGCGGTCGACTGGGCGCTTATGCTTGAGGATGTCGCATCTAGGGTGACGCTTGTTCATCGACGTGAACGTTTTACGGCCCATGAAACGAGTGTCAATCAGTTAATGGATTCAAAAGTGGAAGTCAAAACGTCTCGTGCGGTGAAATCAATTGAGGGGGCAGAGGGCTTCATTCGAGAACTCGTCATTGCTGAGAAAGATGGAACAGAGGAACGTGTCTCTGTTGATCATCTGATTGTCAATTACGGTAATATTTCATCTCTTGGTGCGTTGAAAGAGTGGGGCCTTGAAATGGACCGAAATTCCATCATGGTCAACACACGAATGGAGACGAACATCGAAGGAATCTACGCGGCGGGGGACATTACGAATTATGATGGCAAAGTGAAATTAATTGCTGTCGGGCTTGGAGAGGCACCCATTGCAGTAAACCATGCAAAAGCGTTTATTGACCCAAAAGCAAGAATACAACCGCTTCACAGTACGAGCGTTTTTGATTGAGAAGAATATAAAAAATGGCGGCCCTTTGTGAGGGGACGCCATTTTCATATTCTATAGAGACATATTCAATCAGATGAACTTTCCAATTCTGCAACAGTAACGAATGAATAGCCTTCACCGTGCAAATAGGCAAGAACAGCGTCGAGTCCGTCAGCGGTTGATTGATGGATATCATGCATTAAAATTATGCTGCCGTTTCTTGTTTGTGCCTTCACATTTTGAAGGAGTTTGACTGGATTTCGATGCTTCCAGTCGAGTGTATCGACATCCCAAAGGACGATATTCAAGTTCGATTGTGCACGAACGGTTTTATTCACCGCACCATATGGGGGTCTGAAACCGGTCACTTTTGCCCCCGTCACCTTTTCGATGATAGCGGATGTATCATTGATTTCAGAACGTATTTTTTCGACACCTTGCTTTGTTAAATCAGGGTGATTCCATGAATGGTTTGCGAGTTCATGACCTGCTTCTTGCACATTTTTAGCAATCTGCGGGTAAAATTCAACACGGCTTCCAAGCATGAAAAATGTGGCCTTAGCTTCATACTTTTCCAACGTGGCAAGAATTTGCATCGTTACTTTTGGATCAGGTCCGTCATCGAATGTAAGCGCGACTTTTTTGCCAACGGATTCTGTTTGTCCGTTGTCTTTATCATCTTGATCTGTAGGCGAATTCGTTTCATCGGGAGGGGTAGTCTCCTCATTCTCTCCAGTTTCACTGTCTTTTTGTTTGTCTTCTTTGGTCGTCGCATCTTTGCCAATTCTCTTCATTTTGAACTCACTAGCAAGCAACTCGTTCACGTCGATAATCGGGATGGGCACGATGGTAGGTCCCACTGCTCCTGCGGCAAGTTCATATTCATCGAAATAAAAGATGATTGATTCATCCGTAAGCGCGAAGTTACTGAAATTTTTCCAAATCGGCGCTGTTTTTACTGCGACATCTTCAGTGAAGAGATAGTCTTTTAGTTCGGAATCATTGTGTAAGTGTTCTCGAACTAGAGTAGAAATTTTCTCAAGGCTCTTCAAGTCATTTCCCAATACATCTTCAATTGTTGCGCTATGTCCAGTTTTTGGATTCAAATGAAATGAACGGATTTCTGTCGTGCCATTGGCACCTCCAACAAAACGTCCATCAATAAGCACAAATGAATAGTTTCCTGAGTGATGGGATAGGGTTTCGAAAGAAATATTCAATTCACCTTTGTGTTTACTATTTTGTCGCTTACTCTCTTCCATTGCAGCTAAATAACTTTGCTTCGCATTTTTTATGTAACCAGCAATTTCATCATTGAACGGGTTATGTAAGCTTTGCGGGTATTGAATGGCGAATGGGAAGTAAGTATCGTTCGAAGTTTCTGTAACGATTTTAATCCCTGGGTAATTGGAGTCAATTGTATCGACAAGGACAGGAGTTGAAGCTGAACTTTTCTTCTTGTCAGGTAATGGGGCAGCTTCATTTTTGGTCGTTTGGGAAATCAAATAGATGGCAGCCACTGTCAAAAAGATAATGGCGATTGAAAAAGTAATGTCGATCCAGGAAGAACGGCGCTTCCGATGTGTTTTTTTCATGAAATTTAAGACTCCTTTACTGTTTATACAAAATTAGACGTGCAAATGTAGCAAATAGTTTCGAAGAATAGAAGTTTTTGTCGAAGTGTATCTATATTCCTATTCTATTAGTATACATGAAAGAAATCAGTGTACCAAGTAGTCGTATGTATTCAGAAATTATAGATTATATACTGAATTGATCAGAAAAGAAGTATAAGCTTTTAGAAGTGGAAAAACCTTTTTCATTTTTTTAACATGTGGTACAATATCATCATCCCGGATTTTGCAAATGCGGGGCTGCTTTTGTATGTTTACAATTATTTGTGAATAATCCGAGCCGGTTGTTGCTATAACATGCAATTATAAAAACAAGGTGGTTGGAAAAAATGGAAAAAGGTAAATACCGCGTTCTTCTCTTCTATAAGTATGTAATGGTAGAAGATCCTGTAACGTTTGTAGCTGAACATTTGAAAAGTTGTAAGGAAATTGACTTAAAAGGTCGCATTCATGTAGGGACAGAAGGCATTAACGGAACTTGTTCTGGAACTGTCGAACAGACAGATGCTTACATGGAGTTGTTGAGAAGTGATGCGCATTTTGCGGATGTCGTTTTTAAAATTGATGAAGCAGATGGGCATGCGTTCAAGAAAATGCATGTGCGCGCACGTAAAGAAATCCTGAATATGAGTCTTGAGGATGACATTAATCCGAATGAGCTAACAGGTAACTATCTAGAGCCTGAAGAGTTCTTTAAGAAGATGCAGGAAGAAGATACTGTTGTTATCGATGCAAGGAATGATTACGAGTTCGATCTTGGCCATTTCCGTGGTGCGGTTCGCCCTGACATCGAAAATTTCCGTGATCTACCACAGTGGATCCGTGAAAATAAGGAACAATTCGATGGGAAGAAGATCCTGACATATTGTACTGGCGGAATCCGTTGTGAAAAATTCTCTGGATGGCTTATACGTGAAGGATTCGAAGATGTCGGACAGTTGCACGGTGGCATTGTCACATACGGAAAAGATTCTGTAGCCAAAGGTCAACTTTGGGATGGACAATGTTACGTGTTTGACGAGCGGATTGCTGTGCCAATCAACCAAGTGGAACATGTTATCGTTGGTCGTGATCATTTCGATGGCACGCCATGCGAACGCTATGTGAACTGTGCAAATCCGGTATGTAACGCGAAAATCATCTGTTCTGAAGAAAATGAGCATTTGTATATGCGCAGCTGTACAGATGAGTGCAGAACACATCCACGTAACCGTTATTTCGTTGAACACGATATGACAGTGGAAGAGTATGACGCACGTTTGAAAGCGATTGAGAAACACAGAAATGAAGTGCATGTAGGGTGAATGAGAAAGATCCAAGCAGATTTGAATCTGTTTGGATCTTTTTTTATTGATAAAAAAGCATATGTTTTCACACCTTTTACCTTCAAGCGACCAATCTTCGTGCCGAGCGACTGATTATCAAGCGAAGCGACCAATTCCACTGCCGAAGCGACTGATTTATCATGCGAAGCGACCAATCCCACTGCCGAGCGACTGATTTATCAAGCGAAGCGACCAATTCCATCGCCGAAGCGACTGATTCTCATGTCGAGCGACCAATTCCATCGCCGAAACGACTGATTATCAAGCGAAGTGACCAATTCCATCGCCGAAGCGACTGATTCTCATGTCGAGCGACCAATTCCATCGCCGAAACGACTGATTATCAAGCGAAGTGACCAATTCCATCG
>NZ_JADBEL010000006.1:67057-142096 GCF_014873855.1 Sporosarcina limicola
GCCGAAGCGACTGATTATCAAGCGAAGTGACCAATTCCACTGCCGAGCGACTGATTATCATGTCAAGCGACCAATTCCACTGTCAAAGCGACTGATTATCATGTCAAGCGACTGATTATCGTGTCAAGCGACCAATTCCACTGTCAAAGCGACTGATTATCGTGCCAAGCGACCAATCCCATCGCCCGAGCACTCAATCTATTTAAACATTGGATCCTTTTTCATTTCGAATAATAATAGCGGTACGAAATAGAATAGGCCAACAGCCCGACAATCGGAATGGATGCAGTTGCGAAAATCATGAAAGGAATTGAATAGAGGGAGAGTTCATATGAAAACAGAATGACTGCTGTATAGATAATGATAATAGCTAATGCTGATTTTGCAGCCTTTCCGGTAAGCAAGGCCTCGCGCTCGTCCCCATGATTGAACTCGGGAAATGTCTCCTGTTTCACATTAATTCTACCTTCTGCATCTTTCTTTGTATAAATAAACCAAAATAGCATAGCGATTCCGGAAAATGATGGTATTGCAAGATTGAAACGTTTAAAAAATAGTGAAGCATCTTGATAGGTTTCAAAATCAATCTTCCGCTCACTTAAAAGCGTGGAATACTCTCCGGTTTTATAGGAACCATAGACAACTAGGGCAATAGCAACAAAAAGTGAAATTCGTAAAATCATTCCGGCTGTAGTTTTTTTCATAATTTATCCTCCTTTGAAAAAATCTCTTCAATCGGCATATCAAATTCTTCAGCGATATTCATGGCAAGTAGTAGGGAAGGGGTGTAGCTCCCTTTTTCAAGCGATACGATTGTCTGACGCGTCACACCCACTCGTTCAGCCAGCTCGCCTTGCGTTAAATTAAAGCGTGCGCGTAATTCCTTCACTCGGTTAATCAACATCGGCATTCTCCTTTAACTTACTTATCTATATTGTATAGTTGACTTGTCATTATGTCTAGTTGACTTTACAAATTATTTTGCAGAGGAAAGAAAATGGAATAACTTCATCTGAAATTTCATCAGTGAAATGAATGATGGTATACTACTAGTATTCAATTGAAAATGGAGGAACGTCATTTATGCAGTGGAGAAATTTATATCGAGGATTCTTTATGGGAATTAGCGACCTGATTCCAGGAGTAAGTGGAGGAACAATCGCTTTCATCTTGGGGATATATGATGAATTATTAGCATCAATCAGCGGGTTTTTTAGCCGCAATTGGAAAAAGCATATCGGGTTCCTCTTGCCGCTTGGTATCGGGGTAGGCGTTGCGTTGCTTTCATTAAGTAAAGTAATCAAGTATCTGCTTGAAAATCATCATGCGCCGACACAGTTCTTCTTTTTGGGTCTAATCATTGGTGTGCTGCCATTCATTGCGAAACAGGCGGATGTGAAGAGGAATTTCAAGGCAGGACATTTTCTGCTAATCATTCTTCTTGGAGTGGCATTGGCGTCTACGGCTTTCATTAAACCACTTGATGCGACGCCGATTATGGTATTGACGGGATCGAATGCAGTGGGCCTATTCTTCGCAGGCTGGGCCGGAAGTATGGCGATGCTCCTGCCAGGAATTAGCGGTTCATTTATCTTGCTTCTCCTCGGTGTTTATTCGACGGCGATTGGCGCATTGGCAAACTTGAACTTCCCAATTATCGCTGTCATTGGGGCAGGCGTTATTGTTGGTTTCATCGTCAGCAGCAAAGCGATCAGTTATCTATTGACTCATTTTACGTATGTTACATTTGCCATCATTATTGGCCTCATCTTGGGTTCAGTCGTGGTCGTTTATCCAGGTATGCCGACAGGTGGAGCAGCTATCGCTTTAAGTATCGTGACATTTATAGCAGGTCTTGCCGTTGCAAAACTATTCAGTTCGCCTAACAAAGCTTCCATTGTAAATAAATGAAGATAGTACGTTGAGTGCGAAGTAGTTTCATTCCAAAAACAGCTGCATTCTGGTATTCTTATAGAAAAGCGCATGTTGAAAAATGAATACGTATCTAACAACAAGTAAAAGCATCTGATTCCGGTGCTTTTTTCTTTGAACTATAAAAGGGGAGGTGGTCCAGATCGAAAAAGCATTAACAATCTTGACTACATATTTTGGCTATCCATCGTTTAGAACGGGACAAGAACAAGTGATTCAAGGGGCTCTACAAGGGCGTGATACGCTTTGTGTCATGCCAACAGGAGGCGGGAAGTCTGTCTGTTACCAGGTTCCAGCACTTGTGATGGAGGGGACTGTTCTCGTCATTTCACCACTTATTTCATTGATGAAAGACCAGGTCGATGCACTTCATCAGGTGGGGATACCCGCAGCTTACATCAATAGCTCGCTATCGACGGAGGAATACTTCGGAACGATGGAATTGGCCGCTAAAGGCAAGTACCGATTGCTCTATGTGGCACCGGAACGGCTTGACTCTCCCGCCTTCAAAAATCAATTGCGACGGATGACAATTCCAATGATCGCAATCGATGAAGCGCATTGTATTTCGCAATGGGGTCATGATTTCCGCCCGAGTTACCGGAATATTAGTAGCATCGTCTCGTTATTCGATGAAAAGCCAGTCGTCCTTGCGCTAACCGCAACTGCGACACCGGCTGTACGGGAAGATATTTGTCGTCAACTTGGAATAAGTGAAGAAAATACGGTGATGACAGGTTTTGAACGTGCCAATCTCGCATTCTCTGTTGTAAAAGGACAAAACCGCGAAAAATTTGTCAAAGACTACGTCCGTAAAAATGAAGGAGAGGCTGGCATCATCTACGCAGCTACACGCAAAGCGGTTGACAGTGTGTATGATCTCCTGTTAAAAAGCGGAGTGTCGGTGGCGAAATACCATGCAGGCCTTGGAGATATGGAACGGCAGTCAGAGCAGGACCGTTTCTTGAATGATGAAGCGTCTGTCATGGTTGCGACAAATGCTTTCGGTATGGGGATTGACAAGTCAAATATCCGTTACGTTATCCATTATCAGATGCCGAAAAACATGGAAAGTTACTATCAGGAAGCAGGACGTGCAGGGCGTGATGGGCTTGATAGTGACTGTACATTATTGTTTTCATCACAAGATGTCCAGACACAACGCTTCCTCATTGATCAGTCGCAAGACGTTAGCAGGATACCGGCAGAACTTGAAAAGTTGCAGTCGATGATTGATTATTGCCATACAGAAACATGTCTCCAGAAATTCATCATCATGTATTTTGGTGAGACGGACGTCAAGGAGTGTGGACGCTGTGCGAATTGTAACGACACTAGGGAAAGCTTTGATGTGACTGAAGACGTACAGAAAGTCCTTTCCTGTGTCATCCGCATGGGCCAAAAGTTCGGGAAAACGATGATTGCACAAGTGTTGACAGGATCACGTAATAAGAAAGTACTCGAATTTAGATTCGATAAATTATCGACGTATGGATTAATGAAAGATCGGAGCGCAAAAGACATCTCTGATTTTATCGAATTCATAATTTCAGAAAACTGCCTAAGCGTTGAAAATGGGCAGTTCCCAATCATTTATGTGAGTGAAAGAGGAAAAGATGTCCTGCTTGGCAAAGTGAGTATCCAGCGAAAAGGTACGGTCGTTACGAAACAAATTACAAAAGATGACCCGTTGTTCGAACAGCTTCGGGCACTTCGTAGGCAGTTGGCGCAAGATGCCGGTGTACCGCCGTTTGTCGTATTTTCCGATAAAACATTACAGGACATGGCAGCCCGAAAACCGATGACAGAAGAGGATTTCCTTGAAGTAAATGGTGTTGGATTAGCGAAATTAGAAAGATACGGGGAAGCTTTTATGGAAGAGATTCGTTCGTATGCAATGCAACAAGTTTGAAAGAAAGCATGAAAAGAGGCACAGAACATCTCCCATGGGATGCTCTGTGCCTCTTTTCAAAACGATCACTATAAAATTTTTAAGCCGTTGTGCGTTTCATTTTTCTTATACCAATCAACGCATAAAGCGCAACGGTCAGCAAGATAATTCCTGTAAGCATAAACGCTCCTTTATAATTGAGATCCAACGCACCAATAACACCTGATCCCGCGACGACCCCAATTGAGAAGAATGCGTAAAAATAACCATAAGCTTTCCCGCGAAATTCAGCAGATGACGAATCAATCAGTAGCGAATTTATAGAAGGGAAAAGGAATGCGAATCCTATCCCGTAAACCGCCATTGCGGCATATAGGAAATTTAATTCCTCGACTTGACTAAGGAATAGCATGCTCAATCCCATTAGTGATATCCCGAATGCCAACGTCACAACAGGTCGTACACGGTCAAAAATACGATTCGTCGGTAATAGGAAAATTAGGATCGCGACAACGCCAAACGCACTAAGAAGCAATCCGGTCGTTTTTGTATCGAATCCAAGTGACTCAACTTTCAAAGGTAACACAAGTGCCAAAACACCTTGGGAGAACATCAGGAAAAATGCGCCAGCGAAGGCTCTTACCATTCCTGGATGTTGGAATAGCTGTTTGACACGAAAACGATTTGCTTGTGACGATGGGTGCTTCCGTACGTATGTAAACGAACGCAGGATGAAGAAAGCGCAAATAGCTAAAAGAAGCATGATTCCACCATTCACTGCCATAATGAACGGGGTTCCTGTTTTCGAAGCGACAATCCCGCCGTAAGCAGGGCCGATAATTGCGGCCAAACCAACGAATGCGCCGGAAATTGCGACACTTTTTCCCCGTTTTGATTCTTCTGCACGGTTGGCCAAGAACGTGAATGCGGCAGGTACAATCAATCCTTCCATGAATCCATGGACGAATCTTACACCGAGCAATGATAGCGGCCCGTAAGCAAAAGAATAGAGGAATAAAGATAAGCCAGATGCAAAAAGTCCAATTAGTAGAATTACGAAAGGGCCTCTTCGATCTGTCATGAAACCGGAAATGATATTCCCGATGGTGTTAGAAAAAGAATACATGCCAACTGCAAGTCCAGTGAGAAATGGTGTGGCGCCGAGTGATAGCGCGAACGGGCTCATGACAGGTAGCTGGGAAAATAAATCAAAAAACGAGAAAAAGACGATAAGATAAACAAAAATCCGCATTTCAAAGCCTCATTTCAATTAAAGTGCATCTTTCATAGTCTAACACTTTTTGCAACTGAGTAAAAAGAACAGTGTGTGAACGTTCGTTAAAGTTGGTAAATTAAAGTGCTTACGATAAAATCATTAAAAAGGAATAGAAAAAGGTATCCGATTCTGATGCAACCCAAGCTTGTATCAGAATCGGGTACCCCATATGGAAGGGGTAGTTAAGGATGAAAATTAGAGTTGGAATTGCAGGGTATGGAAATCTAGGTCGCGGTGTTGAATCTGCTATCGCTCAAAATGAAGACATGGAACTTGTCGGGGTGTTTACGAGAAGAAATCCTGAAGATGTCCATTTACTAAGTGCGAATGTATCTACCTATAAAATGGATGATATCACCAATTACACGGATAAAATCGACGTGCTAATTCTCTGCGGTGGATCGAAAAATGATTTACCTGAACAGGGCCCAGTACTTGCCGCGTTATTCAACACGGTAGATAGTTTTGATACACATGCGAAAATCCCTGATTATTTTGAGGCGGTTGACACATCCGCAAAACCGAATGGCAAGACGGCAATTATTTCAGTCGGCTGGGATCCAGGTTTATTCTCCATTAACCGTCTTTTTGGCGAAGCGATTTTGCCGGAAGGGGCGACGTACACGTTTTGGGGGAAAGGGTTGAGTCAAGGGCATTCCGATGCGGTTAGAAGGATTGACGGCGTTAAGGGGGCTGTCCAATATACAATTCCAGTTTCGGATGCAGTTAATCGTGTGCGTAGCGGCGAAGCACCTAAGCTATCGACGCGTGAAAAACATACACGTGAATGCTACGTTGTTCTAAAGGATGGAGCAGATGCAAAAGCAGTGGAAATCGCGATAGTGACAATGCCCGATTATTTCTCGGATTATGATACGACTGTGAATTTCATTTCACAAGAGCAGCTGGATACGGACCATGCAGCAATGCCACATGGCGGTTTTGTCATCAGAAGCGGCAAGACTGGTGAAGGCAATTCGCAAGTGATGGAGTATTCGTTAAAACTGGATAGTAATCCCGAATTCACATCAAGCGTCCTCGTCGCCTATGCACGTGCAGCTTACCGGTTGAGTCAAAACGGTGAGACAGGCGCAAAAACGGTGTTTGACATCGCACCTGGCATGCTGTCGCCGAAAAGTGCGGCGGATTTGCGGAAAGAATTGCTTTGAGTGTAGTTATAAAGTTCTGTTTTGCTGATATAAGCCAATTATGTACTGATATCCATCGATAATGCGCTGATACCTGCTAATACAGTGCTGATATGCGTTCAAGAAATGCTGATATCGTAACAACTTTGATTTACCACAATCTCCAGGGATTGTGGTATTTTTTGTTCAACACATTATGCTTGATTCGTTATCGGTTTAGTTATATACTGATAATAATAAAACAGATTGAGGTGATTTATTGGGAAATCAAAACCTTGACAAGACGCTATTATCCCCAAGAAACAAACGTCTTGCACTCCTTGTTTGGTTTCGATTATCACGATTTTACAACCAAAGTATTCGTCAAACAAATCAGCATCTAAAACAATGGAATCTATCAGCTGCGCAGTTTGATATTTTGGTGCAAATCGGTTTATATCAGCCAATCGCTCAGCAAGAATTAGCCGATAAACTGGTGGTAACTAAAGGAAACGTTGCACAGCTCCTGAAAAAGATGGAAACAATGGGTTGGATTAAGCGAGAACAGCATTGGAAAACAAAGTTTATAACATTAACAGAAGAAGGTAGCCGTTTTTATAAGGAAGTAGTTCCACCTCAAGAGCAATTTCAAGCAACTCAGTTTTGTGGTTTAGACCGTGAAGAACAAGCCCAATTACTCTATTTATTAAAGAAACTTCAAAAATCAATTGATCCTGAGGAGGAAACAGTATGATATTAAAAGGAATTCACCATTTGTCAGCAGTTACAGCATTAGCGAATAATAATTATGATTTTTACACCAATGTTTTGGGAATGCGTTTAGTGAAAAAGACAGTCAATCAAGACGCACCATCGATGTATCATTTATTTTACGGAGATGAAGTTGGAAACCCTGGGACGGAGTTGACGTTCTTTGAAATGCCGATGGCTGCTGCGACGCATAGAGGAACAAACAGTATTTCGGGTACATCCTTACGTGTTGCAAACGATAAAGCGTTAGGCTATTGGAAAAATCGTTTTGAGGAATTCAAAGTTCAACATAGTGACATAACGGAAAGAGCTGGCCATCAAGTGCTATCATTTGAAGATCCAGAAGGGCAACGCTTGGCGCTTGTATCGGATGAAAAGAACAAAGGCGTTAAAGGTGGAAAACCATGGGATAAAAGTCCGGTTCCGACTGAATACGGGATCCTAGGGTTAGGTCCGATAAAATTAACGGTTCGTTACGCTGCACCGACAGCTGGCGTTCTCACAGATGTTTTGAGTTATAAGCAAACAAGGCAATATACATCGGATGTTGCAGATCAACCGGATATTCTCGTATTTGAAACTGGGGAAGGCGGCAATGGTTCCGAGATTCATCTTGAAGAGCGCAGTGACCTTCCGATTGAACGTCCTGGAAAAGGTAGTGTCCATCATGTCGCTTTCCGTGTTGATAATGAAGAGGAAATGCGCAAATGGATTGAAAAAGTCACTGCAGCCGGACTCTCTAACTCAGGGTTCATTGACCGCTATTACTTCCGCTCCCTTTACTTCAGAGAGCCGAATGGTATCCTTTTTGAACTTGCAACAGATGGTCCTGGATTCGCAACAGACGAACATGTTGATCATTTAGGAGAAAGCCTTGCACTTCCTCCATTTTTGGAATCAAGAAGAGAACAGATTGAACAAAACTTGAAACCACTCGTAACGAATTAAGAGCTCTGACTTAGAAGTGTTCACTGATTAGGAGGAAGAATCATGCAACATATTTTCAAACAGGGAATTGATAAAACAAAACCGATCTTGCTCCTTTTACATGGGACTGGAGGAAATGAAGTAGACTTGTTGCCTCTAGCAGATGTAATAGATAAGGAAGCGTCGGTGTTAAGTGTTCGTGGTAATGTAATGGAAAATGGCATGCCTCGATTTTTCCGTCGACTGGCGGAAGGGGTCTACGATGAAGAAGATTTGGTATTCCGTACGGAAGAATTAGACACATTTCTTGACAGTGCTTCTAAAGAATATGGATTTGATAGATCAAACATCATAGCGATCGGCTATTCAAATGGGGCTAATATAGCGGCGAGTTTGCTGTTTCATCATAAGGATTCCTTAAAAGGAGCCATTTTGCATCACCCGCTGTTTCCGAGGGAGGGTGCAGAATGGCCGAACTTGACGGGTATACCTGTATACATTTCTGCAGGCCAGAATGACCCATTTTGTCCCGCTGTTGAATCTACTGCATTGCAAAACAAAATGATTATAGCAGGAGCAGATGTGCATGCTCATTGGGAATCCAATGGGCATTCGCTAACCCAAACGGAAGTACAAGCAGCAGCTGATTGGTATCAAAAATGCACAAGTTAATGTTTTAGCAGGTGTCTATAAGGTTCTCATTAATTTCAAAAAAGTCCCTTAATCGAAAAAATCGGTTGAGGGACTTTTTTAATTACCTATAAGAATTAATATGCATTTACATGCATATTAATTAATGATATAGTACTTTATAGTTGCTAATGGGATTTTGAATAATGATAGAGTGACTAATACTTAATGACTATCAAAGGGGATGACGAGCGATGAAAAAATGGCTGACAGCATTACTAATGAGTACGGTTTTGATTATAACGGGATGTAGCAATGATAGTGTCGGTCCTTCAACGGATAACTCGACGCTTCAAAATGTCTTGAAAAAGAAGAAAATTGTTCTTGGCGTAGCACCTGGATATTTCCCATTCCAAATGAAGTCCAAAGAGGGCGATTTCATCGGTTATGACATCGATCTTGCGAATGAAATTGGTAAAGAGCTGAATGTGGAAGTGGAATTTAAGCAATTCGTATTTGATGGATTGATTACGGCAGTGCAAACAGGGGAAGTGGACTTGGTTGTTGCTGGTGTGACGATTCGTGGAGATCGTGCGTTAGCCGTTAGTTTATCGAATCCGTATTATAAAACGGGGCAAGCACTTATGGTACCGGATGGGGATACCTCAACAAAGTCATGGGAAGATCTTGACGTAAAAGGAAAGAAAATTGCGGTAGGCATTGGAACGACAGGTTCACTCTTAGCCAAAGACCTTTTCAAAAATGCGCAAGTGATGGACTTTGACGATTTCCCGTTAGCGGCAACAGCGATGACACAAGGCCAAGCGGATGCAGTCATTTATGATGAGCCGGCAATTGCAGTATGGAAACTTCAAAATAAGGGTCAAGTAACGCAAGTAGAAGGATTAATTTCAGCAGAAAATCTAGGAATTGTCGTAAAGAAAAATGATTTCGAAACGCTTCAATGGCTCAACTCATTTTTGGATAGTTACATTGAAAGCCCGCAAGAACTTTCTTCGCGCGCTAAGTGGTTTGAAACAAGCGATTGGTTAGATAAAGTCGTAGAGGATTGATGACTTCTTCAGGGGAAGAGGAGGAACAAGGATGGGCGGTTATCAATATAACTGGAGTATCATCTCAGACAATATAGATGTTTTTATCTATGGTGCGCTTAAAACGTTGGAAATTTCAGCGTTAGCACTTCTGTTCGCTATACCGATTGGCATTATTGTTGGAATGGGGCGTATTTCGAGAAATAAATTCATACGATTGGTAGCCTCGATTTATGTCGAAGTGATGCGTGGAGTGCCACTACTTGTTTTACTCATATGGATTTATTTTGTACTGGGTCAATTTATAAAGCTTGGAGCTTATTGGGGCTCGGTTTTAGGCCTTGCTGTTTTCACAGGCGCATTCATAGCAGAAATCGTACGTGCTGGGATACAGGGCGTCGCGACAGGGCAGATGGAGGCGGCGAGATCTGCAGGGATGTCGCATACACAGGCAATGCGGCATATCATATTGCCACAAGCCTTTCGACGTGTTTTACCGCCACTTGCATCGCAGTTCATCATGCTCATTAAGGATTCATCACTCATCTCAGTCATCTCAGCGACGGAACTCACGCTAGATGCAAAAAATCTGGTCGTCAATACGTTTAAGCCGCTCGAGGTGTGGACGTTTGTTGCTGTTGTCTACTTTGTCATGACATTCAGCTTGTCGCTAATCATCCGCTATTTCGAAAAACGGTTGTTATCACGTGAGAATTGAGTGTAAGCTTATTGTAGAGGGGTGTTTGTTATGATTTCAATTAAACAGGTGACTAAATCGTTTGGCGGGCATCAGGTACTGACAGATGTATCGCTCGAAGTACCGAAATCCAGCGTCATCGCGGTGATTGGACCAAGTGGTGCGGGGAAATCGACGTTGATTCGGACGATCAATGCACTGGAACCGATTGATACTGGAGAAATTACTGTGGACGGGATTTCGATTCATGATAAAAAGACGGATATCAACAAAGCACGTCTAAATATCGGATTTGTTTTTCAGAGTTTTAACTTGTATCCATTTTTAACGGCACTCCAAAATGTGACGATGGCACCAATGAAAGTGAAAAAGATGAGTAAAGAGGCCGCGGAAAAAAGGGGCAAAGAACTGCTTACTTCCCTTGGACTCGATGATAAATTCGATGCGTATCCTAATCGACTTTCAGGTGGACAACAACAACGTGTCGCGATTGCACGAGCACTCGCCATGGATCCGCAAGTTATGCTATTTGATGAACCGACATCTGCACTTGATCCAGAAATGGTTACCGAAGTGCTCGATGCCATCCGTAAACTGGCACAGGACGGCATGACAATGGTCGTCGTGACACATGAAATGGGCTTTGCTAAAGAGATTTGCGATGAGATTGTCTTTATGGCAGATGGGAAAATTGTAGAACAAGCCCCGCCATCAAAGTTTTTCACCAATCCTGATTCTGAGCGTGCGAAGAACTTTCTATCTAAAGTGCTGAATCATTAAACCATTTTAGTGCTCATTATGAATAATAAATGTTGCAATGATTGCATTGGCGTATTCGATGTCACAAAAGAAATAATCCACCCTTGAGTTTCTAACGGCTCGGGTGGATTATTTCATCTAGGGACGCTGATCCCCTATTAATGGGAACCTGTCTATTATAAGTACCGCATCGATGCGCAAACATCGGTGTGGTCTTTTTAATGTATCCTGTGTCTACGTTAAATATACCAAATCATTTAGTAGCCATCCATATCGGGGGTTTCTCGGACTGAGTCAAGTATTTATGTTCTTTTCAAATTTAAAATTAGACTTTCTATATTATTATTTATATAGTTCATATATGAAATGAATATAATTATCAAAAATAAAATAAACAAAAATAAAGTGAATTTAAAAAATATCTTATTTTTTAATCTTAAAAAATTAACGGCCCCTATTAAGATTGCTGTCATAGAGATAAGACTCACATACCATATTATTTTTAATTGATCTATATTACTTTCTAACAAAGCAATTCTAAGCTCGTTATCTTTGGTGATTGTAAAGTTATAGGTTTCTTTTTTCAACGTCCCTTTTTCAATAAAGACTTCGTTATCACTTGTTTCAAATAAATAACCTCCAGGATAAAAGTTGGAAAAAGCACTCAATGTAATTATAATTATCAACATTAATAGCAATAAAATCGTGAATAACCAGTATTCCTTATCAGTAAATTTAATCTTGACTCCCTTTTCCATGACAACACCATTCCTCTTTTTTAGTATACTGAATATTAATACTTAGTCATCCACTATTGTATAATATTTGAAATCAATACTCAATTGATTTCATCAAAATTAATTTGTTGTCAAACGATAATCTATTAAAAAAAGAAAACCAAACGTACTATCACTCCTCGAACATCCTTAAATATATTCTCCAAACCTTTCGTATCTCCATGTATGGACTCAAAAAAGAGTTTCAAGATTGTTCGTATGATGATCTCATTAGTCACACGATAGTTGTATTTCCCACTATATCGTACTCGCGTGACAAAACGCTATAACATGGATAACGAACGTTATACGAAAGCCCTTAAAATCCTCTAAGTTCAATATACGTTTTTTAAATCCGAAACAGGCTTTAAAGGACGGAAAACATCTATTTTCCACGCTTTTATAAAGGTATACCTTTGTAAACACAAAGCAAACATCTTTTTTTTGCATTAAGCGACTATATCCCAACTAAAGCTATAACCCTTGTATACAAAATCCGGCTATGTCAATCACATATTCATGGTGATTTTCTTCACAGAAATCACTTAACGCTTTTTGTTGTTTAGCTATAAATATGAATCTGCTTCATAATGCTCAACAATCATCATTAAATTCGCTGATATATATTCGGTAAAAAATAATTAGAATTGTATGCAAAGCCGATTTTTGGTTTTTATACCCTATAACTAATAAAAATTCATTTGACTTCATAAATATACATACATATAATGAGTTATACGATACGAAAATGATGATTGGGGATGTAGGTATGTTAAAAATTGAGGAATACGAACCGGATATTGCAAAAGGATTGAAAGGAAAAGATTTGCTGACGCTTCTTGATTATACAAGTGAAGAAATTTCATTCTTACTACAATACGCTTATAATATGAAACAAGATACGCTACAAGGTAAATTACCGCCGCTTTTAGCAGGCAAGACGCTGGGCATGATTTTCGAAAAGCATTCGACACGTACACGTATTTCATTTGAAGTTGGCATGATCCATCTCGGAGGTCATGCGATGTTTATGAATGCGCGCGATCTGCAAATCGGGCGTGGAGAGTCAGTCTACGATACAGGCAATGTCCTGTCGGAGTATTTAGATGGCGTCATGATCCGTGCGAATTCACATGAAATGGTGAAGGAGTTAGCCTTGCATACATCGGTTCCTGTCATCAACGGACTGACGGATATATTCCACCCTTGCCAGGCCTTGGCGGATTTATTGACCATCAAAGAAGTGAAAGGCTCACTGGCCGGGTTGAAACTCGCATATGTTGGAGACGGCAATAATGTGGCGCACTCACTGGTTATTGCTGCTGCAAATATGGGCATGCATGTGGCTGTCGCAACACCTAAAGGATTTGAATTCAATCCAAACCTTCTTGTGAAAGCGAAAAAGATTGCCGTCCTTAACGGTGGGAGTGTCTATGATACAATTGACCCGGTCGATGCAGTTTTGGATGCGGATGTCGTCTACACGGATGTCTGGACGAGTATGGGGCAGGAAGAGGAAGCCGCTTTACGCTTAGAAGCTTTCAAAGCGTTTCAAATTAACGATAAGTTGGTTGCTCATGCAAAAAAAGATTATTTGTTTTTGCATTGTTTACCCGCACATCGCGAAGAGGAAGTCTCGGCTTCCGTTATTGACGGTCCAAACTCCCGTGTCTTCCAACAGGCAGGTAATCGACTGCATGCACAAAAAGCTGTTCTTGCTTCGTTATTATAATAAAGCACATCAACAAGTCCAGGTAATAGCTACCTGGACTTGTTTTTGTTAATTAAACAGCACATAATGTTAATAATAGTTTACCTTATGTTAAGTATAGTGTACACTGATGATGTGAGGTGATGTAATGCTGAAAAATCGGTTGAAGGAATTGCGTGCACGGAATGATTTCACTCAAATAGAACTTGCAAAGCGGGTCGGTGTTACACGGCAGACAATCGGTTTCATTGAAAAAGGAGAATTTTCACCGTCTGTAACATTATCACTGAAACTGGCGCATGCGCTAGACTGTGACATTAACGAATTATTTTGGTTAGAAGGGGATGAGGGAAAATGAAGAAAGATATGCGGGTTTCTTATCCACTTTGGCAGATGATTTCTATAATTTTTTTAATGGCGTTTGTATTCTTGATTGGGTTTTCTTCCGAGTTTAAAACATTCAAAGATGGTGGTTTCGAGTTTATAGTTGAATGGAATAACATAGAAAAATTTGTTGTATCTATCGTATTATTATTGTTCATACTATTTCTCGCATTGTTCAATTGGAATGTTGTGAAGCATAATCGGTCAATGCCCATGCACAAAATAAATTTGTTTACTTTGAAACCGCAAGAGTATATGGAAGACGATGAACTGTTCCAGGAACTAACTAAACGGGCTACGAAGAAAGTGTATTCATATTACACATTGGCAATCCCGATTCTCGCTGGTATATATGTGGCGTCGCCTTTTGGGAGAACAGAGATGATCATTGGATTTTTATTACTCGCTGTTGGTCAGTATTTTATTTATTATAAAAACATTAAAAAGTACATAACGGAGGATGAATGATGTTTGACTATTTCCTTGTATTTTTAGGAGCTGCAATCCCATGGTTGGAAATTGCGCTTGTTATCCCACTAGGTATAATTAGAGGATTATCTTCGGTTTGGGTTATGATTCTTGCATTTGTTGGAAATATGCTAACCGTGCTGATCCTCATTGTCGCGTTTCAAAAGGTGAAACTATGGATGGATTCGAGGAAAGAGAAGAGTGGAAAAGAGGATTCAAAACGAACAGAACGGGGCAAACGAATTTGGAATAAATACGGTATGCCGGGACTTGCGCTACTTGGTCCGATTTTAATCGGGACGCATATCGCCGCCTTTATTGGACTGTTATTTGGGGCTACTAAAATGAACACGACGTTATGGATGGCGATTAGTATTGCGCTTTGGACACTCGTATTCGGCGTAGCTACCGCGATGGGCTTTGATTTATTCAGTAGAAATATGTCTTTTTAAATAAAAATTATCGGAGGTATATAAGTTGAATTTAAGTTTTACACTTTTGTTGATTCTACATATGCTTGTTTGACGCGTTTATTTCAACTATTCAAGTATAAATGGGCCGATGATCTTTCGTTCAACTTATATAGTTCAATAAAGAAAAGCCACTCACTAATGAGCGGCTTTTTGGTCTTTAGCTTGCAGTGAATACTTGTGCTAACTCACCGGCCATCTTCGTTTTTTCCTGTTCACCCGAACTATTCCACAACTTTTCAAAAAACACACCGAGTCCTGGCAAGAGGTGTTCTTCGCCACGCTTGATGGCATCCTCCACGACGTTACGGATGTCATCTGCTGAATTATTCGTCATGTTAGCGGTAATTGCGTCCCGTATTTGAAAATCCATATTATCAACCTCCACCCTTATTTTGACCACATTTATCGCCAACTATACGGTCATTTGTTACACTAAAAGAAAAAGGCGGTCTAAAAATTTATGAAACGCATTGAATCGACACAAAACTCACTTGTGAAACACTGGAAGAAGCTTGTCACGACAAGGAAAGAACGCGATAAATCAGAGGAGTTCCTAATTGAAGGATTCCATCTTGTAGAAGAGGCACTAAAAAAAGAGGGAGCGATTGTCGCATTAATTTTACGCGACGGAGTGGAAATACCTCACGGCTGGTCAATTGAAGGCGTACATATCGTTGAAGTGAACCAGGCAGTCGCCAATGAAATTTCGGAAACGGAACATTCACAAGGGATTTTCGCACAGTGTCGCCAGCCTAAGCATTCCGAAGATGAATTCGCTTCATGGAAAAAAGTATTGATGATTGATGCAGTTCAGGATCCCGGTAACGTAGGCACGATGATTCGCACTGCTGACGCTGCCGGCATAGATGCAGTTATTCTAGGAAAAGGGTCTGCTGATCCATATAGTCCGAAAACAGTCCGTTCAGCACAAGGCTCGCATTTCAATATTCCTATCGTAAAAGGGAGTCTTATGGAATGGGTTGGACGAGTGAAAGAAGCGGGTATCGAGGTGATTGGTACAGGACTGCAAAACGCAGTCAACCATTCTGATGTCGATCCACAAACCGAATTCGCACTCATCGTGGGGAATGAAGGAAGCGGTGTTGCGCCCGAATTACTTGACCAGGCGGATAAAATAGTCAAAATTCCAATGTACGGAAAAGCAGAATCCTTGAATGTCGCAGTTGCAACCGGAATTTTACTTTACGCTTACGTTAAACGGTGAATAGTCTTGTTGCCAATATGTTAACGTACAATAGGGACGACATATACAAATCTTTAGGTCAATAAAAAAAGAAAGCCAGAAGCGTAAGTTTCTGGCTTTCTTTCCCTATCTTTCAGGAACGTACGTATGGTATAATGGTAAGGTAATCGAATAGGACGCTCAAGGGTGGTTAGCATTCCCATATGTCGCACTGTCATGGTATTCCAAGACAGAGAGGGGGTGCTGCAAGTGAGTTTGTTTGAAATAATGATTGTCTCTATTGGGATTGCAAATCTCGTAGTTGACATCATCAAACTATCACTAAGACCAGAAAAAAAGTAAACCACCCTTGAGCCTAGCAGCATTGGAGTGGTTTACCGCTATTAAAGTGTGCTAATCGCCCTTAAAGCGACCTTATGCTATTGCATAACCGTCTTGACGTTATCGCGTCAAGCGGTCTTTTTAAATATATCCTGTTTCTACTGTAAGTATACCAAATCGATGTTTCTTTGTCTATCGAGGTAAAATCAATTTAGCTTGCTGTTGATGAACAAAACGAAATCAGTTATACTAATGTTTAATTGCAAATAAACAAAAGCATTGACCGGGAAAAGTAGATAACATACGAGCCGAAAGGGAGTCCGCGCCTTGACTGGAAGCGCAGATGGGTAAGTGTTTGTCGAAGTTCACCCCGCGAGCTGCCGCCAGGACCAGCGCAAGCTGTAAAGGTGTGCCGGTAGAGGACCGTTAATCCGATTTGAGAGATCATGCATTCGTGCGTGATAATCAGGGTGGTACCGCGAAGTCGTCCTCGTCCCTTTTATAGGGGGCGGGGTTTTTTTATTTCAGAAAGGAGAATTTGAATGGAACAACAACTGAAAGAATTGAAAGAACGTGCACTTGCGAAAATTAAAGAAGCATCAAACCTGAAAGATTTAAACGAAGTCCGTGTTGCTTATTTAGGGAAAAAGGGGCCAATTACCGATCTTCTTAAAGGAATGGGGAAACTCCCAGCAGAAGAACGTCCGCAAATGGGGGCACTTGTCAATGTCATTCGTGAAACCGTGACGGAAGTACTCGAAGAGCGATTGGCAAAACTTGAAGAAAAAGCTATCAACGAACAGCTTGCTAAAGAGGCGATTGACGTTACCTTACCGGGGCGTCCTGCACGCACGGGGAACCATCATCCTCTTACTCGTGTTGTCGAAGAAATCGAAGACTTCTTTATCAGTATGGGGTATGAAGTCGCCGAAGGTCCTGAAGTAGAAAAGGATTATTACAATTTCGAAGCGCTCAACTTGCCGAAAGGCCATCCAGCGCGTGATATGCAAGACTCGTTTTATATTTCAGAAGATATTCTTCTTCGTACACATACATCACCCGTTCAAGCGCGGACGATGGAAGCAAAAGGCGGCGCGCCAATTAAAATTATCTGCCCGGGTAAAGTGTATCGTCGCGATAATGATGATGCCACACATTCGCATCAGTTTACGCAAATTGAAGGTCTTGTCATTGGGGAAGATATTCGAATGAGCGATTTGAAGGGGACTTTGTCTTTATTCGCGAAGAAAATGTTTGGCACTGAACGTGAAATTCGTTTGCGCCCAAGTTTCTTCCCGTTCACTGAACCGTCTGTTGAAATGGATATCTCTTGCTTTAAATGTGGTGGAGACGGTTGTAACGTCTGTAAAAAAACAGGTTGGATTGAAATTTTGGGTGCAGGTATGGTGCATCCAAACGTTCTGAAAATGGCTGGTTATGATCCAGCGGTCGTATCAGGTTTTGCATTCGGTATGGGGCCTGAACGAATTGCGATGTTGAAATATGGTGTGGAAGATATCCGTCATTTCTATACGAATGACGTGCGGTTTGTATCGCAATTCCATCGGACAGAAGCGTGAGGAGGAAACGACATGTACGTATCGACTAAATGGTTAAATGATTATGTAAATATAGAGGGCATTAAGCCTGAAGAACTTGCTGAAAAAATAACACGCTCAGGGATTGAAGTCGATTCCATCATCGACCGTTCACAGGGCATGACGAATGTTGTTGTCGGTTATGTCAAGGAATGTGTAAAGCATCCTGAAGCGGATAAATTGAATATTTGCCAAGTGGACGTTGGGGAAGAAACAACACAAATTATTTGTGGAGCAGCGAACATTGCAGCAGGACAAAAAGTCATTGTTGCACGTGTGGGCGCTGTATTACCTGGCGATTTTAAAATTAAGAAAGCAAAACTACGTGGTGAGGAATCGAACGGTATGATTTGTTCGCTTCAGGAGCTTGCGATTGAAGGGAAACTCGTACCGAAAGCGTATGCAGAAGGGATTTACGTCCTTCCTGAAACAGCTATTCCTGGCGAAAACGCACTTCCATTGCTCGGACTCGATGATCAGGTGCTTGAATTTGACTTGACACCGAACCGTTCGGATGCGCTCAGCATGCTAGGTGTGGCGTATGAAGTGGGCGCGATTTTATCCCAAGGAATTGCATTACCTAAAATTGCTTATAAGGAATCAACTGAAAAAGCACAAGATCTATTGAAATTGCGTATCGATGCGATGAAGGACAATCCGATGTACGTTGCAAAAGTTGTGAAGAACGTCAAAATTGGAGAATCTCCATTATGGCTTCAAAATCGTTTGATGGCAGCTGGCGTACGTCCACATAATAACGTTGTGGACATCACGAACTATGTGCTGATGGAATATGGTCAGCCACTCCACGCATTCGACTATGACCGTCTTGGAACAGGAGAAATCATTGTCCGTCTTGCGGAAGAAGGTGAGAAAATCACAACGCTTGACGACGTCGAACGGACATTGAACGCTCACCAACTTGTCATCACAAACGGCAAAGAACCGGTCGCAATCGCAGGCGTTATGGGCGGCTTGAACTCTGAAGTACATGAAGGCACGACAACAGTTGTTATCGAGTCCGCTTACTTTGCACCTGCATCCATCCGCCGTACATCGAAAGAAGTTGGACTGCGCAGTGATGCAAGTACACGCTTCGAAAAAGGTGTCGATCCGGAACGTGTTATCGCAGCTGCAGAACGTGCGGCACAACTAATATCTGAAATTGCGGGTGGGGAAGTGCTTGCTGGTTCAGTCATGATTGACGAACTCGACAAGACACCTGAACGCATCATTGTTTCACCTGACTACATCAACAATCGTCTGGGCATGAAAATCTCTCTTGAAGAGATGTTATCAATTTTGGAGCGGCTACAAATTAGCACAGAAGCAGTGAATGGTCAGCTAGTCATCGATGCGCCTACACGCAGACAAGACTTGCGTATAAAAGAGGATATCATCGAGGAAATTGCAAGAATGTATGGTTATGATGAAATTCCGATGACACTCCCTGTTTCTGAATCAATACCAGGCGGTTTGTCACCTTATCAGGCGAAGCGTCGCATCGTTCGTGGTTTCCTCGAAGGTGCTGGATTAGTTCAGGCGCTAACGTATTCATTGACTTCAAAAGAACAGGCCCAAGCTTTCGCACTCGAAACGGCTCCTGTTACTGAGCTTCTTATGCCAATGAGTGAAGATCGCAGTATTCTTCGTCAAAGTCTGATTCCGCATCTTCTCGAAGCGGCAACCTACAACGTCGCACGCCGCACAGACTCGGTTGCGCTGTATGAAACTGGTTCGGTATTCCTTGGGGAAGAGGAAGACGGTTTACCGTTGGAAGTCGAACACGTCGCGGCAGTTATTACTGGGAAATGGGTGGACCATGCGTGGCAAGCTGAGACCAAAACGGTTGATTTCTTCGTTCTAAAAGGGATTGTAGAAGGGATGATGGACAGCTTAGGTCTTGCTGGTGGATTATCGTTTGAACAAACGACTATCGAAGGCATGCATCCTGGCCGAACTGCGAACATTGTGCATAACGGTGAACGAATTGGATTGATTGGTCAAATTCATCCAACAGAACAGAAAAAACGCGATTTGAAAAACACTTATGCAATGGAAATGAATCTTAAAAAAGTACTGTCCATCGAAACAGACGTTTTACTTTACGTTCCGGTACCACGTTTCCCATCGATTTCAAGGGACATCGCACTCGTCGTAGCGAGCGAAACTTCTGCAGGAACACTTGAAAACGTGATTCGTAGCGCGGGTGGTAAATTGCTGAAAAACGTAAAATTATTCGACTTGTATGAAGGGGATAACGTAGAGGACGGTAAGAAATCACTGGCCTTCTCATTAACGTATGCAGACCCTGAACGCACATTGACTGACGAAGAAGTGGTAAAAGCGCATGAAAAAGTGCTGAACGCATTAACAACAGAAGCAGGCGCATTGCTTCGAGGGTAAATTAAAAGACCGTACTTGGAATAAATCCAGTACGGTCTTTTTCTATTTTCTTTTACTCGCCGCAATCTTCTTCGCTTTCCCGGCATTAGCAAAATGCCATTTAGTCAACGATTTCAACGACTCTTCGCCACTCTTCAATAAAATCCTAGCAGCTATCTCATCCACTTTTGCACCCGCTCCTTTAGGAAGTGTTATTCCGGCAATTTTGCTCATTCGATCCATTTCCTCAAGAAATGCCACCCGCGCAATAATCGAGGCGGCAGCAACAGAAGCATGTAGCCCTTCTGCCTTCGTTGAAAACAGTACATTCTCCCGTATGATTTCTTTTTCTGCCTTAATATGATTATAATAAATGCCGCGTTCTGCAAATTGGTCAATCAAAATATAATCTGGTTGTTCTTCGTCCATTTTCCGTAGCACATGCTTAAGCGCCTGATTATGAAGAAGCGCCTTTATTTTCCCTTGAGACCAGCCGCGAGCCTGTATCTCATTGTACTTATCATTTTTCAACGTCAATACGCTATAGATGAGCGTCGCTTGCAGGTCCGGCGCGATTTTTCGCATTAGATCATCCGTCAGCAATTTCGAGTCCTTCACTCCAAGTTCTTGTACAAGTTCCACTTGATCAGCCCGAACAAAACAAGCGGCGACGGTTACAGGACCAAAAAAGTCGCCCGTTCCTGTTTCATCAGATCCGAGGACGGATAGCTCTTCAAGTCGATCGGGAAGGGTATCGCCTTTCGTTTTCACTTTTTCTGGTGAAAGTTTCCCTTCTGTAATTCCCCAACGTGATGCTTCCCGTTCCGCACCCGCGCCTTGAAACAGTACTTTACCCGACTTGTATACCGTAATTGCTGTATCGTCCAGTTTCGCCGCAAAGACGACGCCGGGTGCATTGCGCGTGACTTTGGATGCTGCATAATGACCCATTACTTTCTGCAACTCTTTATGAGTTACTTGAATAACATTATTACTCATTCTTCTCTTCCTTTCGCCGATTCATTCTGTAGATTATACAGTAAAGACAAGCAAGATACTCACCGATGGAATGGAGAATTTCCTGCTTGTCCTTTTACTCTTGTGGCTACAATTATGCCTGAAATTACAAATCATAAATTTTGCGATCATGCTGGCAATTTTCGAATCTAAATAATTTAGGTCTTCATTGGTAGCAGTCTTTTTAAAAACGAATTATTGTTTCGCTTTTTATTATGTATCGTAGATTCGAAATATTGGATTCCTATTCAATTAAACGTACGGAAAGCTGCTCCGAAATCCGTCTTTTTATTAGCTTGTTTTCTGATAGTTGCACTAAAATTTTCTATTGTGATATGATTTCACTTCATCCGGAATAAAGTGGAAATCCATGCTTAACGCCTTTAACCTGGCATGAATCAATTCGCGTATTTTCATCGAGTTGTAATTTCATAAGTTGCTGATTGGTTTCAATTACGATAACCACTTAAATCAACTTGCCATAACGGTAATTATGTTAGGATTACGCATTCAATTATTCACATCTAAATCACTTTCATGGTATGATTAGAAACAGAGTTTTTACGTGGGAGGTCAGGTTATTGGCAGACGAGCAGAAGACGCGCATAGCAGTTGATATATACGGACAGACCTATAAGATGGTCGGAACCGAAACTAGCACTCATATGCGGCTGGTCGCCTCGATAGTTGATGACAGGATGAGGGAAGTTAGTGCCAACAACCCCAATCTCGACAGTACAAAAATCGCTGTGCTCACCGCCGTAAATAGTGTACATGATTATCTTAAGTTAAAAGAGCAAGTTGAACAGTTGGAAGAAGAATTGAGAAAATTGAAGGGTTGACTGACTTACATGCTTGATTTACTAATACTATTTCTCCTACTTGGAGGGCTCATAACAGGATTTAGACGAGGACTTATCGTACAAATCATACATATGACAGGATTCATCGTTGCACTCGTAGTTGCTTATACGTACTATAAACAACTTGCGGAAAAGTTTGTCCTTTGGATTCCATATCCGGGCGTGACGGCGGGTTCAAAATTATCCATGACGATAGAGCAATTGGATCTCGATGAAACGTTTTATCGGTTGCTCGCATTTGTCTTGATTTTTCTTGTTGTTAAATTTGGCTTACAGCTTATTGCTTCGATGTTTGATTTCTTGAAGTATTTGCCCGTATTAGGCTTTATTGCCCGATTTGGTGGGGCTATGCTTGGATTTGTCGAGTTTTATATTCTCATGTTCCTTATCCTCTACCTGATTGCAATGCTCCCGATAGATTTCGTTCAGAATATGATAAGCAATTCACTTCTGGCAAATACGATGTTCGAACATACGCCGATTTTATCTGAATCCGTAAAAAAATGGTGGTATATCTATATAAATTGATTGCTTCCCCCTTGTTGGAGGGAAGCTTTTTTCTAGACTTCAGGCGTCAACTCCTTGAGTCGTTTCAGGCCTGCTGGAAGATGCTCAACGGCACCTTATGCTTTTCATAATTGGAGGACTTATGATGAATAAAAAAACAATTATCCGTACATTGGAAAAAATCGCATTATACATGGAGTTGCTTGGAGAAAATCATTTCAAAGTATCTGCATTTAGAAAAGCCGCCAGTGTACTTGAACTCGATCTACGTAGTTTATCCGAAATGGATGATATTCTCGCATTGAAAGGAATCGGTAAAGGGACAGGCGCTGTCATTACAGATTTAATGGAAAAAGGGGAGTCCGGTTTACTGCAAGAATTAGAAGAAACGGTACCGAAAGGGCTAATTCCACTGCTTAAATTACCAGGTCTTGGCGGCAAACGGATTGCTAAACTTCACGAAGCAATTGGAATCGATTCCGTAGATTCGCTCCGTGCGGCATGTGTTGCCGGAGACGTGAGTAAGGTCGCTGGTTTTGGTAAGAAGACTGAAGAAAATATTCTGAGTGAAATTGATATTTTGGGGACACGCCTTGGGAAGTTTCCGATTTGGCAAGTAGAAAAGGTTGTTACCTTCATTGAACAAGAGATGCGGACAATCGAAGAAATAAAGCATTTTTCTGTTGCAGGTAGTTACCGACGTACAGAAGAGGAAAGTAGCGATGTCGATTTCATCATCGTAACGGACGAACCAGGAATTGTGCGGGATAAGCTTCTTCAAGTATTGCCGCTCGTTGCGACGATTGCTGCCGGTGAATCGAAACTATCTGTTACATTGGATTTGGAAGACGCGATTGATGTTGATTTTCGTTTCGTTAAGGAATCACAATTTGCAACGGCAATTCATCATTTCACTGGATCGAAGGATCATAATGTTCGAATGCGTCAGATTGCGAAATCTAGAGGGATGAAAATTAGTGAATATGGCGTGGAGAATGAAGATGGTTCTGTAACGACATTTGAATCCGAAGAACAATTTTTTGCGCATTTTGGCATGCCGTTCATTCCGCCGGCACTCCGGATGGATAGCCATGAAATCGATCGTGTGGATGAAATTGCTGGCTTGGTCACAATTGAAGACATACGTTCAGACCTGCATATGCATACCACATGGTCGGATGGAGGGTACTCAATCCAAGAAATGGTCGAGGCGTGTCGCGCAAAAGGATACTCGCATATGGTCATTACCGATCATAGTCACTACTTAAAGGTGGCGAATGGTCTCACACCTAAGCGTTTACGTGAACAAATTGCTGAAATCCGTTCGTTGAATGAACAGTATGATGACATCGAAATCTTTTGCGGAACGGAAATGGATATTCTCCCCGACGCCACACTTGATTTTGATGATGAACTATTACAAGAACTGGATTTCGTCATCGCATCCATCCATTCAAGCTTTAGCCAATCGCAAGAACTAATTATGGAGCGACTCCATAGGGCTATGAAAAATCCACATGTCGACATGATTGCACACCCGACAGGACGGATTATCGGTCAAAGGGATGGTTATAATCCTGCTATTCCACAACTGATTGAATGGGCGAAGGAATACGGGAAGGTCCTAGAATTGAATGCCAATCCATATCGGCTTGACCTTGCAAAAGAGCATTTAATCATGGCGCAAGAAGCGGGTGTCAATATTGCCATCAATACCGACGCCCATGCAATTGATCAATTAAAATACATGGAAACGGGTGTTAACTACGGTCAGAAAGCTTGGCTAAAAAAAGAAACGGTCATCAATACATGGTCGCTTGAGAAATTCATCCGAGAAATCATAAAGAAATGAAGGGAAGTGTAAGACATTGGAAAACCGTGTCTTAAAAACACTAGAGTTCGATAAAATCCGAGATATTGTCGCGACACATTGCACATCGTATGCCGGACGTTCATATATGGAAAAATTAGTACCTGTTACGGATTACAATGAAGTTGTCCGCCTTCTTGAGGAAACGGACGAAGGCTTATCCATCCTGCGGGTTCGAGGAAATGTGCCAATGGGTGGAATTAGCGATATTAGACCCCATGCGAAACGAGCACAAATGGGTGGCATGTTGAGTGCCTATGAACTGATGGAAACGGCAAACACAATTCGCGCGAGCCGAATACTACGTCAATTCATCGAAGCGATTGTAGCGGATGAAGAGATTACCATCCCGCATTTCATCGCAAAAAAAGAAGCCATCCCTATCTTGACTGGATTGGAACATGAAATAAATGGAGCCATCGATGACAATGGACATGTAGTGGATAGCGCATCAAGTTCACTGCGCACAATTCGCCAAGGTCTGCGCATGCAAGAAGGCCGTGTGCGTGACAAGTTAGAAAGTTATACACGTGGCAAAAACGCCTCTAAAATGTTGTCAGACTCGATTGTCACAATTCGCAATGATCGCTTTGTTATTCCCGTGAAAGCGGAGTACAAATCGCATTACGGAGGCGTTATCCATGATATGTCCTCATCTGGCCAGACGCTGTTCATTGAACCAGATGCGGTTGTTCAAGCAAACAATGAAATTCGTAATCTGAAAATGAAGGAACAGGAAGAGATTGAGAAAATTCTTCTTGAATTATCGGCAAAAGTGCAGGAAGTTGCGCATGATCTATTCACGCTAGTAACTATACTGTCTGAAATCGATATTATTCTAGCGAAATCGAAATTTGGTATTGCACATAAATGTACCAAGCCCGCCGTCAATAATGAAGGCTATATCCGTCTAGCAAAAGCCAGACACCCACTTTTGCCGATTGAGGAAGCAGTGGCGAATACAATTGAATTTGGAAAAGAAATCACGACAATCGTCATTACAGGTCCGAACACTGGTGGAAAGACAGTTACACTGAAAACGGTTGGTCTATGCACACTGATGGCGCAAGCCGGACTCCCAATCCCAGCACTTGACGGTTCAGAAATTGCCGTATTCGACGCTGTCTACGCAGATATTGGTGACGAACAATCGATTGAGCAAAGTCTAAGTACGTTTTCATCTCATATGGTAAATATCGTTGACATCATCAAGAAATATGATGATCGATCACTTATTATTTTCGATGAACTTGGTTCCGGTACAGATCCTCAAGAAGGGGCTGCGCTTGCAATCTCGATTCTCGATGAAGTACACGGGCATGGCGCGAGAGTAATGGCGACGACGCATTATCCGGAGTTAAAAGCATATGGCTTTAATCGTCCTGGTGTAGCTAATGCAAGTGTGGAATTCGATATCGACACATTAAGTCCAACCTATCGTCTGTTAATTGGCGTTCCTGGACGCAGTAACGCGTTTGAAATTTCGAAACGTCTTGGGTTACAGGAACGTGTTATTGAGCGTGCAAAAACGTTCACGGGTACCGATCGTGGCGAAGTCGATTCTATGATTGCATCACTCGAAACAAGTCGTGTTCAATCGGAGAAAGACGCTGAAGAAACACATGGGATTTTGCTTGAGACAGAACGATTGAAACGTCAATTAGAAGAAAAATTAGCTGAGTTCGATGAAAAGAAAGAACAGATGGTAGCAAAAGCGAGAGAAAAAGCGAAAAAAATTGTGGACGAAGCAAGACGTGAATCCGAAGCGGTTATCTCTGAGTTACGCGCATTGCGTTTGAATGCAGGTTCAAACGTGAAAGAGCATGAATTGATTGAAGCCCGCAAAAGGCTTGAGGCGGCATCTCCGGCTGAAGCGAAGAAGAATGCAGTCAAAGCGAAGGCTGCACCAAGACCTCTCCAAGCGGGTGACGAAGTAAAAGTACTTAGTTACGGGCAAAAAGGGACGCTCATCGAAAAAGTGTCTCCTACGGAATGGATTGTCCAAATCGGTATTCTGAAAATGAAACTGGACCAAAGCGGCTTGGAGTATAGTAAACCAGAAAAAGAGAAACAAACTGTAGTCTCGGCTTCAGTAAAAGGAAGGAACGCATATGTCAAACTCGAACTCGATCTTCGAGGGGAACGGTATGAAGATGCAATCATCCGTACTGAAAAGTATTTGGATGATGCAATCCTTTCAAATTACCATCAAGTATCAATCATTCACGGAAAAGGGACAGGTGCATTAAGGCAGGGTGTTCAACAGTATTTGAAAACCCATTCCAAAGTGAAAAATTATCGATACGGCGAAGCCGGTGAAGGTGGACATGGTGTCACTGTTGTTGAGTTAAAATAATAGGAAACGATTTTTTAATAAAAATTCAAATTAGTTTCGGTTTTTTTGAAACCTTTTTCATTTTCATTCGTAAAGGTAGGAATGAACGAACGTGAAAGGGGCATTAACGATGACGAAATCAGGATTTTGGGGCCACCCCTTAGTGGAAACAGCGGGCTATTTCAGTGTCGTTGTCCTTTGTTTGATTGTTTCGATGGTATTATTTGAAATCGTCACGAAATATAAAAACTGGGAAGAAATCCGTAAAGGGAATTTAGCAGTCGCTTTCGCAACAGGCGGAAAGATTTTTGGGGTGGCAAATATTTTTCGCTACTCAATTGAACAGCATAACTCATTACCTCAAATGATTGGATGGGGACTGTACGGATTTGTTTTACTCGTCTTTGCTTATTTATTATTTGAATTTCTAACACCGAAGTTTAATATAGATAAGGAAATTGAGGCGGATAACCGTTCTGTAGGATTTATATCCCTAATGATATCGGTTGGCCTATCATTCGTCATAGGAGCAAGTATTTCATAGGAGTAGTTAAAAATGGAGAAACTATCAAAAATTTTACTCGTCATTTGTATTCTATTTGTTTTAGTAGGAGTTTACTGGTTATTATCAAACACGCCTTGACCATTTCGTGCCGGTCAAGGCATCTTTTTTATATCTAGCTAATATTCTAATTGTAAGCGTGTTCATTTACCGCTATAATTGGAAATAGGAATATTCTAAGAATTAAATAAGGGGAAGAAAGGGGTTTTTCTATGACAACGAAGCCTTGGCTGGATTTATATCCTGCCGAAATTTCAAACACGCTTGATTATGAACGGATCCCAATCCAAGAATTACTTACGAGGTCTAGTACGAAGTATCCCGAAAAAACCGCCATACATTTTCTAGGGAAAGATATTACGTTCAGGGAATTCCATGAATCGTCACTGAAATTTGCAAACTATTTGAAGTCAATCGGCATTGAAAAAGGGGATCGCGTGGCAATTATGTTACCGAATTGTCCGCAGAGTGCAATCGCATACTACGGAATTCTTTACACCGGTGCTATCGTGGTACAGACCAATCCACTTTATACAGAGCGTGAACTTTCATATCAATTAGTTGATTCAGGTGCAAAAGCAATCATCTCACTCGATCTTTTATTCCCAAGAATCTCAAGAATCATTAAAGATACGAAATTGGAAAATGTCATTATAACAGGGATAAAAGATTACTTACCATTCCCGAAAAATCTCATCTATCCTTTTATCCAGAAGAAAGAGCACGGCATTAAGGTGAAGGTCGAACATCGGGGCATGAATCATTTATTCACTGAGATTATGAAGACAACAAAACCAGATCCAGTACACTATGAATTTCTTTATAATGAAGACATTGCATTGCTGCAATATACAGGGGGAACGACTGGCCCTCCTAAAGGCGTAATGCTGTCACACGAAAACCTTATTTCGAATAGCAAAATGTGTAGTGAATGGCTCTATAAGTGTGAAGAGGGCGAAGAGGTAGTGATGGGTATTTTGCCGTTTTTCCATGTTTACGGAATGACGACAGTCCTTATACTTTCTGTTATGCTAAGTAATAAGATGGTGCTAATACCGAAATTTGATTTTGAGACGGCTTTGAAAACGATTAATAAACAAAAGCCTACGCTATTCCCTGGTGCACCGACGATTTACATTGGCTTATTGAATCACCCTGATCTTGCGAAGTACGATCTATCTTCTATCAAAGCATGTATTAGTGGGTCCGCTGCATTGCCGCTAGAAGTGCAAGAGAAATTCGAAAAAGTTACTGGTGGAAAACTTGTCGAGGGATATGGATTAACCGAGACATCTCCTGTAACACATGCGAATTTCCTATGGGCGGAAGAACGAGCAAAAGGCTCCATGGGTGTTCCGTGGCCGGATACAGACTCTTGCATACTTGGCCCGGAATCATCAGAACCGCTCGCTAACGGAGAAATCGGTGAAATTGCAGTAAAGGGACCTCAAGTAATGAAAGGCTACTGGAACCGACCTGAAGACACGGAACGTACTTTCCGTGATGGATGGTTCATGACCGGAGATCTTGGTTATATGGATGATAAAGGTTATTTCTATGTAGTAGATCGAAAAAAGGATATGATTATAGCAAGTGGTTTTAATATTTACCCACGCGAGATTGAAGAAATCCTCTACGAACATGAAGCGATTTTAGAGTGTGTAGTTGCAGGTATACCAGACCCCTATAGAGGGGAAACTGTTAAAGCCTATATCGTCTTAAAAGAAGGCACTACTGTATCCGAAGAAGAACTAAATAAATATTGCCGCCAGAGTTTGGCAGCGTTCAAAGTTCCGAGACTATACGAATTCCGCACAGAATTACCGAAAACAGCAGTTGGCAAAATCTTACGCCGGTCACTCGTAGACGAAGAAAAAAAGAAAGTTCAGAGGGAATCACTCACTTCCTGATGTAATGCTTGACTTTAGAACATATAAATATTATTATGAAAATATGAATGATCATTCATTCATATTTTCTTTTTAGTTGGTGGTGATAGAAAAAGTGAAACGGGATAAGCCGAAATATAAGCAAATTGTAGATGCAGCTGTAATTGTCATTGCTGAAAATGGATACCACCAAGCCCAAGTCTCGAAAATCGCAAAAGAGGCCGGTGTAGCAGATGGGACGATCTATCTTTATTTTAAAAACAAAGAAGATATCCTTATTTCGGTATTTAGAGAAAAAATGGCGATTTTTGTAGAGAACGTTGAAGTTATATTGAAAAAGAATGTTAACACATCCGAAAAATTATTTGAAATGATCGATAATCACTTCCGTGTACTTCACGAAGACCGCCATCTTGCAATTGTTACTCAGCTAGAGCTACGGCAATCGAATAAAGAGTTACGGATGCGCATTAACGATGTTCTTAAAGAATATTTAGTGCTTCTTGATGCGATTTTGAAAGAAGGAATTAAAAATGGCGAACTTGACGAACAGCTAGATATTCGTCTCGCTAGGCAAATGGTATTTGGAACAATTGATGAAACGATTACTTCATGGGTGATGAATGACCAGAAATATGATTTAATGAAGTTGTCACCAGAAGTACATAGGCTCATCATGAATGGGATGAAAGCTTAAGATTTCATGAACAACCACTAGAAAGGGATGGGATGAAATGGAGTTTTTGAACGTAGCCATTGAAGACGGTGTTGCAATCGCGACAATCAACAGACCCCCTGCAAATGCGCTTTCACGCGCATTGATACTGGAAGTAGATGCTTTACTTGACCAAGTGGAGAACGACGAAACGGTACGTGTTATTGTACTGCACGGGGAAGGGAAATTTTTCTCTGCTGGAGCGGATATTAAAGAATTTTTATCTGTGACCTCCGGTGATGAGTTTTCAAAACTCTCTGCAAGTGGGCAAGAAGTGTTCGAGCGACTTGAAACGTTTCACAAACCAGTGATTGCTGCGATTCACGGAGCGGCACTTGGCGGCGGATTGGAGCTTGCGATGGGCTGTCATATGCGTATTGTGTCGGAAAAAGCGAAGTTGGGATTACCGGAATTGCAATTGGGCCTCATCCCTGGGTTCGCGGGCACACAACGACTTCCACGTTATGTTGGAATGGCTAAAGCTACTGAGATGCTTTTGACGAGTGATCCAATCACGGGAGAGGAAGCAGTCCGTTTGGGGCTTGCCAATCAAGCTTTTTCGGATGAAGAATTACTTCCAAAAACAATGGAAATCGCGAAAAAAATCGCAAAGAAAAGTCCTGTTGCGGTGAAGGCTGCACTTGATATGTTACAGTATTCAAAGCATTCTTCTTATTATGAAGGTGTGAAAGCGGAATCGAATTCATTCGGTGAAGTTTTCGTTTCTGAAGATGCTAAAGAAGGAATTCAAGCATTCCTTGAAAAACGCCAACCTGTTTTTAAAGGACAATAATCAAAAAGTTGAGGAGGTCTGCAAGATGAATATTTATGTTTTAGTAAAACGTACATTTGATACAGAAGAGAAGATTACGGTTTCGAACGGTAAAATTGCTGATGACGGTGCGGAGTTCATCATCAACCCTTATGACGAATATGCGATTGAAGAAGCAATCCAAGTCCGCGACGCACATGAAGGTGAAGTTACAGTTATTACAATTGGTGGCGACGAAGCCCAAAAACAACTGCGTACTGCACTTGCAATGGGTGCCGATAAAGCGGTCCTTATCAACACTGAAGACGATCTTGATGAGATGGACGAATATACTTCTGCAAAGATCATCGCGGAATATTTAAAAGACAAAGAAGTAGATTTGATTCTAGCTGGAAATGTGGCAATCGATGGCGGGTCAGGCCAAGTCGGTCCGCGCGTTGCTGAGTTACTCGGCATTAATTATGTAACGACAATTACGAATCTTGAAATCGATGGAACTTCCGTCAAAATCATTCGTGATGTTGAAGGAGATTCGGAAACAATCGAAACATCGTTGCCGCTACTTGTAACGGCGCAACAAGGTCTCAATGAGCCACGTTATCCTTCACTTCCAGGAATCATGAAAGCGAAGAAAAAGCCGCTTGAGGAGCTGGAACTTGATGATCTCGACCTAGACGAGGATGAAGTGGAAGCGAAAACAGAAACAATCGAAATCTATCTTCCACAAGCAAAAGCAGCTGGACGTATTCTTGAAGGTGACGTTGCGGATCAGGTGAAAGAACTTGTGAATTTACTTAATACAGAAGCGAAAGTAATTTAATTCAATTAGAATTCTTAACTTCATTCAGCTGAAGCCTCCCACTTTAATAATTGGCAAGGTGAATGCAAAAACCGTAGACAATTCAATGGGGTTCAAACATCGGCTGAATAAAGTTAAAGCCTCCGGCGGATGTCACAGATTTTGAATTGAGCAAGCTCAATTCAAAATCTGGACGCAACAAATACGCCGAGGCGCATTTGATTTGAAATAGGAGGAACATTTCATGACTAAAAAAGTAGTAGTACTTGGGGAAGCAAGAGAAGGTGCATTACGTAACGTTTCGTTTGAAGCGATTGCGGCAGCGAAAAAGATTTCTGGTGGCGGAGAAGTAGTAGGGGTATTGCTCGGCGACGCTGTCCAGTCATTAGCGGATGAAATGATTCATTACGGGGCTGACCGTGTTATCACTGTTGAACATCCACATTTAAAACAATATACATCAGATGGTTTCAGCCAGGCGTTCATGGCCGTTTACGAACAGGAAAATCCAGAAGCCGTTGTTTTCGGGCATACAGCTCTTGGGAAAGATCTTTCTCCTAAAATTGCTAGTAAACTTGCATCTGGACTTATTTCAGACGTGACGGCTATTGAAGGAGAAGGAGATGATGCAGTATTCATCCGCCCGATTTATTCTGGAAAGGCATTTGAGAAAGTGAAAAACAAAAATGGACTTCTTTTCATCACAATTCGTCCTAATAATATTGCACCACTTAATCATGATACAAGCCGCTCAGGTGATAAATCATCGGTATCGGTTGACATTACCAACCTTCGTACAATCATTGCAGAAGTTGTCCGTAAATCGACAGAAGGTGTTGACTTATCGGAAGCGAAAGTTGTCGTTGCAGGTGGTCGTGGTGTGAAGAGTGAGGAAGGATTTGCGCCGTTACAAGAATTGGCGACCCTTTTAGGTGGAGCAATTGGTGCCTCCCGTGGTGCGTGTGATGCAAATTACTGCGATTACTCACTACAAATCGGACAAACGGGTAAAGTTGTAACTCCAGACTTATACATTGCAGCAGGTATATCCGGTGCTATCCAGCATATGGCGGGCATGTCCAACTCGAAAGTAATCGTTGCGATTAACAAAGATCCTGAAGCAACGATTTTTAAAGTGGCAGATTACGGCATCGTTGGTGACTTATTCGAAGTTATTCCAATGATGATTGAAGAAATAAAAAAATTAAAACGAACTGATTAAGTGGATAAGGCTGAGTTGGAAGTCGGTGTTTGCTGACTTCTAGCCCAGCCTTTATTCTCGGGCATATAGTTAGCCCGAGGTATGGGTGCATGCTATAATATCGGTAGAGTTATTCATCAAAGGAGGAAATTTTCATATGGCTATTATTACTGGAACAGATCAAACTTTTGGAGACAACATTAAAGAAGGACTAGTCCTTGTAGACTTTTGGGCACCTTGGTGCGGACCTTGCAAAATGATTGCTCCGGTTCTTGAAGAACTCAGCGGAGAAATCGAAGGCAAAGCAACGATTGTCAAAGTAGATGTTGACAATAATCAGGAAACGGCAGGGAAATTCGGCATTATGTCAATTCCTACTCTCGTTCTATTTAAAGACGGAGAGCCTGTAGATAAAGTTGTTGGTTTCCAACCAAAAGAAGCACTTGCAAAATTAATCGAAAAACACGCATAAGGAAAAGAAATCCTAACCGGGACCTTTACAGGCGTCCGGTTTTTTTAGTAGGTGAGAAAAATGAATGAACTGATTGAACAGAAGCTGACCATATTGCCTGACTTACCAGGTTGTTATTTGATGAAAGACAGGCAAGGGACAATTATTTATGTCGGTAAGGCTAAAGTGTTGAAAAATCGGGTTCGTAGTTACTTCACAGGAAGCCATGACGGAAAAACGCAGCGTCTAGTTGGTGAAATTGTGAATTTTGAATATATTGTAACGACTTCAGACCTTGAGGCACTAATTCTTGAATTGAATCTGATAAAACAATATGATCCAAAATATAATGTCATGTTAAAAGATGATAAAACCTATCCCTATTTGAAAATCACTGCAGAACGTCATCCAAAATTAATCATCACGAGACAGGTGAAGAAAGACAAAGGAAAGTATTTCGGTCCCTATCCGCACGCGTATGCCGCTAGCGAAACAAAGAAATTGCTCGACAGGCTTTACCCATATAGAAAGTGTCAAAAGATCCCGGATCGCGTCTGTTTGTATTACCATTTAGGTCAGTGTCTAGCTCCTTGTGTTAATAATGTGGCTGAAGATACCTATAAGGCAATGGTTGATGACATCACTCGTTTTCTAAATGGTGGATATAAGAGCGTGAAAAAAGAGTTAACAGAAAAAATGACCTCTGCAGCGGAAAGTCTTGAATTTGAGCGCGCGAAAGAGTATAGGGATCAGATTGCGAATATTGAAGCAGTCATGGAAAAGCAAGCTATAACAATGAACGATTTCACAGATCGTGATATTTTCGGTTATTCAGTGGATCGAGGTTGGATGTGTGTTCAAGTATTTTTTGTTCGGCAAGGAAAATTGATTGAGCGAGATGTATCGCTTTTTCCTGTATATCAAGAACCAGAAGAAGAACTGTTGACATTCATTGGTCAGTTTTACGATAAATCCGAGCATTTGAAACCAAGAGAAATCTATCTTCAGCAGGGGATCGATAGTGAAATTGTTCATCAGCTTCTAGGTATCCATGTTTTTATTCCTCAACGTGGGAAAAAGAACACTCTCGTTAACCTTGCGATAAAAAATGCGGAAATGTCACTTAAGGAGAAATTCCATCTTATTGAGCGTCAGGAACTGCGAACAATCGGGGCGTGCGAAGAACTTGGCGATGCGATGAATATTGCTATCCCGCTACGAATTGAAGCCTTTGATAATTCGCACACATACGGAGCGGATCCTGTTTCTGCTATGGTATCCTTTATCGATGGAAAACCGAATCGCAAAGATTATCGGAAATACAAGACGAAGACTGCTGCGGCGCATGACGATTATGCCGCCATGCGTGAAGTTGTGAAACGACGTTATCTACGCGTATTGAACGACAATTTGCCGTTACCTGATCTCATCGTTATCGATGGGGGCAAAGGGCATATGGAAGCGGCAAGGGAAATCATCGAAGACGAATTAGGCCTATCTATTCCCATTGCAGGACTTGCGAAAGACGACAAACACCAGACAGCGCAACTCCTTTATGGACATCCAGTCGATTTGATTCCACTTAAAAGGACGAGTGAAGCCTTTTATTTGCTACAGCGAATTCAAGACGAAGTTCACCGTTTTGCAATTACATTCCACCGTCAGCAACGGGGTACGAATGCATTGATTTCTGCATTGGATGGATTGCCAGGTGTTGGACCAAAAAGGAAGAAGCAATTGCTTAAACAGTTCGGTTCGGTCAAAAAGATTGGGGAAGCCTCCGTTCAAACTTTACAAGAAGCAGGACTACCTAAGGCTGTGGCGGAATCGGTTGAAATGTATTTTAAAGAAGAAAGACTGCGGAAAGAGAAATGAAAAAGAGGTGCATCCATCAAGGACGCATCTCTTTTTTATAGTTCGATTTTGGTCTTCGGATCCCATTTTACATGAAAATGGATACTACCATCCTTCGAATTTACTTCTCCGAAGCATTCAGTTAGGAGTCCATTCAACTTCTGATACTGCTCAGCGAGAAAGCCGGCTTCAAGTTGACATGACCTATTTTGGACATTTGTCCCATCATAACTCTTCATCGTGTAAAACGCTTCCTCTTTTTTTCTTTGTTCAAGGGACAGGTCACCCCATCTAGCTTCAGAGAAAAAATCAGGTAGCTCTTCAACCTTGAAAACAGGGAATTTCCGAGCTACATCTTTTCCAGCCCAGTAAAGGATATCATCCTCGTGTTTACCAAGTATACTTGGTAAAACATGATCCCTCAAAATTTCGTAGCCAAATCGAGTCTGTGAATCATACGTATTATTTGTCAATTGAACATGCAACCCTTTCGGAAAATTATGTAAGTCACTAAGCGTTTCTGGAAAGGTGAATCAAATGCTGACATCGTCTTGACCTCTCTAAAACAGAGGAGTACAATAGATATGTTATAATAGTGTACCACGAAGAGGTAGGCCGTCAATATTCACTTTGTATTTAAATGATGAAAAATGCGGACTACTACCTCAGTATTAAAGGAGGGTAAAAGACTTGTCAAGAGAATCAGATTTTTATTTGCGCCGTCTTCATTCTTTGCTCGGTATCATTCCGGTTGGGCTTTTTGTTGCTCAACATTTGGTCATCAACCACTTTGCAACACGCGGTGCAGAAGCATTCAACAACGCATCTAGTTTTATGGGGAACTTACCATTCGTTCTTTTTCTTGAATGGTTCGTGATATACATCCCGCTTATGTTCCATGCGTTCTATGGTGTCTACATAGCCTTTACAGCGAAGAATAACGTACAGCGTTACGGCACTTTCCGTAACTGGATGTTCTTATTGCAACGGGTGACAGGTGTATTCCTTGTTGTCTTCATTGCTTGGCACATCTACGAAACAAGAATCCAGAAGGCATTGGGTGCTGAAGTAAACTTCGATATGATGGCTGAAATCTTATCGAATCCATTTATGCTCGCATTCTACATGGCAGGTGTTATCGCGGCAACGTTCCATTTGGCGAACGGGGTTTGGTCATTCCTAGTAAGTTGGGGAATTACACAGTCTCCGCGTTCGCAAGCTATCGTTACGTATATATCGATGGCAATTTTCCTAGTTCTTTCTGTAATTGGTGTACAAGCGCTACTTGCTTTTGTTTTGTAAATTAATTTATCCCGCATTAACGGGTAGTAAGACCCCCACTTCGAGTCTTCTAGATAATAAGAAGAATAAGTGGGGGATCAACTCCCCCTAAAAGCCCGAATGGCTTAACTAACAATCAGTGGAGGATAAGAAACTCCCCGCTGATTGAAGTTTCGCTTTATCAAAACACAAGATCACCTATAATTTGAGGAGTGAAACAATAATGGCAAAAAGCAGATTGATTGTCGTCGGCGGCGGACTAGCCGGTCTGATGGCAACTATCAAAGCGGCTGAAGACGGTACGCCGGTTGACTTGTTCTCAATTGTACCGGTTAAACGTTCCCACTCTGTATGTGCCCAAGGCGGTATCAACGGTGCAGTTAATACGAAAGGGGAGGGCGACTCGCCTTCAATCCACTTCGATGACTCTGTATACGGCGGTGACTTCCTTGCGAACCAGCCACCAGTCAAAGCAATGACGGATGCAGCACCAGGAATCATCAGTTTATTGGACCGGATGGGCGTTATGTTCAATCGGACGCCAGAAGGACTTCTGGATTTCCGACGTTTCGGAGGCACGATGCATCACCGTACTGCTTTCGCAGGTGCGACAACAGGACAGCAACTACTATACGCACTAGATGAGCAAGTTCGGAAATTTGAAGTAGACGGACTCGTTCAGAAATATGAACACTGGGAATTCCTTGGCGTTGTTCTTGATGAAGAAGGTGTTTGTCGCGGTATTAAAGCGCAAGACATGAAGACAATGGAAATCAAAGCATTTAGAGGCGACTCAGTTATTATGGCAACAGGCGGACCTGGAATCATCTTCGGGAAAACGACAAACTCTGTCATCAATACAGGTTCGGCAGCTTCTATCGTCTATCAACAAGGAGCCGACTACGCAAATGGGGAGTTCATCCAAATTCATCCGACGGCAATCCCTGGTGACGACAAGCTTCGTCTCATGAGTGAATCCGCTCGTGGTGAGGGTGGACGTGTCTGGACTTATAAAGACGGAAAGCCTTGGTACTTCCTTGAAGAAAAGTATCCGGATTACGGTAATCTAGTGCCCCGTGATATTGCAACCCGTGAAATTTTCGACGTTTGTGTTAACCAAAAACTCGGTGTAAACGGTGAAAATATGGTCTACCTGGACCTTTCGCATAAAGATCCAAAAGAGCTTGATATCAAGCTGGGTGGAATCATTGAAATCTATGAGAAATTCACAGGCGACGATCCACGTAAATTACCAATGAAAATCTTCCCAGCTGTCCACTATTCAATGGGTGGACTATGGGTCGATTATAATCAGCAAACAAGTATCCCAGGACTATTCGCGGCCGGTGAATGTGATTATTCACAACACGGAGCGAACCGTCTTGGTGCAAATTCACTCCTTTCAGCAATCTACGGCGGTATGGTCGCAGGACCGAATGCTATTCAATACATGAAAGGTTTAAAACGTTCTGTGGAAGATCTTCCTTCAACAATCTTCGACGCTGCTGTGAAAGAAGAGCAGCAGAAGTGGGATGATACACTCAAAATGAATGGTACGGAAAATGCGTATGTTCTTCATAAAGAACTTGGTGAATGGATGACAGATAACGTAACAGTAGTTCGTTATAATGATAAATTACAAGCGACAGACGATAAAATCGTGGAGCTTCTTGAACGTTATGAAAACATCAATATTACTGATACGCAGCTATGGTCTAACCAAGGCGCAACATTTACGCGTCAGCTGAAAAACATGCTATACTTAGCTCGAGTTATCACTCTTGGTGCACTTAATCGTAATGAAAGTCGTGGAGCCCATTACAAACCGGACTTCCCGAACCGAGATGATGAGAACTTCTTGAAAACGACGATGGCGAAATTTGATGGACAGTCTGCACCAATCTTCCGTTATGAAGAAGTAGACGTTTCCTTAATCCCGCCACGTACACGCGATTACTCCGCGAAGAAAGGAGATTGACGTAAATGAGCAACAATAATACAGCCGTACAGGATCGCCAACAGCAGACTGCACAGAAAACTGTCCTTTTTGATGTTCGTCGTCAGGATACTGCTGATTCGCAGCCTTATTGGGAAAGTTTTGAAATAGAATATAGACCAAATATGAACGTCATTTCTGCTCTAATGGAAATTCGTCGTAATCCGGTCAATAAAGAAGGTAAGAAAACCACACCTGTTAACTGGGACATGAGCTGTTTGGAAGAGGTTTGTGGAGCGTGTTCGATGGTTATCAACGGACGTCCGCGTCAATCTTGTACAGCGCTTGTAGATCAGTTCGTACAACCAATCAAACTGGAACCGATGAAGACATTCCCGGTTGTCCGTGACTTGATTGTTGACAGAGAATTTATGTTTGATTCATTGAAAAAAATCAAGGCATGGGTTCCAATTGATGGGACATATGATCTTGGAGAAGGACCCCGTATGCCTGAGCGTAAGCGCCAATGGGCATATGAACTTTCAAAATGTATGACGTGCGGCGTATGTCTTGAAGCATGCCCGAACGTTAACGACAATACGAACTTCATGGGGCCTGCGCTTCTATCACAAGTCCGTCTGTTCAATACGCATCCGACGGGTGCAATGAACAAAGACGAACGACTAGCGACACTGATGACAGACGGTGGAATTGGAGAATGCGGGAACTCACAAAACTGTGTTGTTGCTTGTCCAAAAGGAATTCCACTTACAACATCGATTGCTGCGATGAACCGCGCAACGAATGTCCAAATGTTTAAAAACTTCTTCGGAAGCGACCATATGGTAGACTGATTTTAGTCTAAACCCCTGCGAGGCAAATTTGCCTCGCAGGGGTTTTTATCGTCGTCTCGTGCGAAGCGACTGATCTTTCATCCAATAGATCACTCCCACTAGCAAGGCGACCGAATTTGTCGGCGAAGCGACTAAAGGGAGATAGACTTTATTTGGATAAAAGTATTTTCGATTCATTATAAAGGGGATATCTGTTAGACTAATAAAATGAACGATCATTCATTTTATTTATAGGAGGAATTATACGATGAGGGCAACTTACATAAAAGATTTGTCAAAATGGACATCGGAATTTACATTCTCAGTACCGGTATCCGTTCGATTTTCGGAAACAGATATGTTTGGTCACTTGAACAATACGGTGACGTTTGCGTATTTTGAGTATGCAAGGATTGAATATTTAAAACATATCAACCTCATGAACAGCTGGCTTGATTCTGCCGGTGATACGATTCCCGTAGTTGCAGACTTACAATGCGATTATTTGAAGCAAGTTTTTTTCGATGAAGCACTGGCTATTTTTGTGAAAGTAAACACAATTGGGAAAAGTTCTGTTGATATTCATTACATGGCGAAGAACGAAAAAGGAGACATTGTTTTCACTGGACGCGGATCAATTGTGCAGATTGGAAGGCAAACTGGAAAAAGTGTTTCATGGACGGAGGAAGAGAAGGCGCAATTTGTCAACGAAAAGATCAAGTAGCCGGCACAGCCTGCATCACCTTCACATATTTTAAAGTGAAAGTGGATAGGAGGGGCGCGTCTTGACAGAAGAATCTAAACATCGTTCCTTGCTCACAGCAAGAGAGCGGGAAATCTTTAATCTACTCGTTAGCGATAATACGACAAAAGATATTGCGGGGCGGCTCGGAATTAGTGAGAAGACTGTTCGGAATCATATCTCGAACACAATTCAAAAACTCGGGGTATCCGGTAGGGCGCAAGCGATTGTTGAATTATTACGGCTCGGGGAGTTACAATTGTATTAATAGGGATGTCCGTTGAGAACGTGAAAAACGAGGCGGTTGAGTTGTATTATGACTTGCGATAAAGATTTTAAGATATGTATCTAGTGAACGTTTGACAACTATTTTTCAGGACTTTTTAGACATCAACATAAAAGGTATTGCCTTACACGCTAAAAAGGGTGACAATAGGTAGACAGTAATCGTTTTCAGGGAGCTGGTTTACTTGACGGAGCATAGTTCATCAAATCATCAATATACTGAAGAAGTAGCGCATATGGAAAAGGAATTGAGGTATATTTCAGGTATCATCAAACAACAAGGTCGTAGAATTCTTAGTAATTATACGATCACGCCGCCGCAGTTTGTTGCATTGCAGTGGTTGTTTGAACACGGCGATATGACAATTGGGGATCTTTCTAACAAGATGTATCTCGCTTTTAGCACAACGACGGACTTGGTTGATCGAATGGAAAACAATAACCTTGTGAAGCGGGTTCGCGACGAACAAGATCGACGTGTCGTGCGAATTCATCTTTTAAGTGAAGGCGAACGTATTATCGAAGAAGTAATTGATAAGCGTCGTGTTTACTTAAACACGGTTTTAGCAGATTTCGATGAACAACAAGTGGAGAATTTTTCTAACCTGTTAACTAAACTACATCATGAGATGAAAAAGGATTGAGGATACCAGTGAAAGCACCAATCGGAATTATCGATTCGGGTGTTGGCGGTCTGACTGTCGTAAAAGAGATGCTCGAGAGACTACCCAATGAACGAATTATCTATATAGGCGATGCTGCACGTTGTCCTTATGGGCCGCAACCGGCAGATGAGGTTCGGAAGTTTACAATTGAGATGGCAACAACACTTTCCGGAATGGGGATAAAAATGCTCGTCATTGCCTGTAATACAGCTACTGCTGTTGCGCTTAATGACATCCAGGAACAATTTCCATTTCCGGTAATAGGAGTGATTGACCCTGGAGCACGTGCGGCGGTCAAAGCTTCAGTGGTAGGAGAAATTGTAGTTCTCGGAACAACTGGAACAATTAACAGTGGTGCGTACGACGATGCTATTCATGTTCTATCGCCGAATGCAAAGGTTCATCCACTTGCGTGTCCAGAATTCGTACCAATTGTTGAAAGCGGTCAGTATAAGTCAGAAAATGCGCGTGTCGTTGTTTCGAATGCACTTCTCGCACTTGCCGAAAAAGATTTTGATACAGCAATATTAGGTTGTACGCATTATCCTCTTTTACAAGACCAAATCAAAAATTTCTTGCCGAATAACGTGGAGATCATTTCATCGGCCGTAGAGACGGTGAGTGATGTCGAACGGGCACTACTTTCGAATGGTATTGAGCATACAGTAGATAGTAAACAGGAAACGATCTTCTATACGACGGGGGATACAGAAAAGTTCCACCAAATCGTCACAGACTGGCTATCGATTAAAACCCCCGATGTAAGGCATATCACTTTATAAAATCACCCGGAATGTCCTAAAAGGATATTTCGGGTTTTTGCGTATATGAAATGGGTTATGATAAGATGAATGCGCAATCTGAATGATGGAGGGTACTTAATATGAGACATGATGGAAGAACGGCCGATATGATTAGGCCAGTCACAATAGAAACAGATTATTTGATTCATCCGGAAGGGTCAGTCCTTATTTCGGTCGGGAATACGAAAGTGATTTGTACTGCAACAATAGAAGAAAGAGTGCCACATTTTTTACGTGGAAGCGGTAAAGGATGGGTGACGGCTGAATACTCTATGCTGCCACGTGCAACGGGTCAAAGGACGCAACGTGAGGCTTCAAAAGGTAAAATTGGTGGCCGAACGATGGAAATACAACGATTGATTGGACGGGCATTGCGTGCAGTTATTAATTTGGAGGCACTTGGTGAACGTACGATTTGGATTGATTGTGATGTGATTCAAGCCGATGGGGGAACTCGTACTGCTTCGATAACGGGTGCATTTGTAGCAATGGCCATGGCGGCAGCAAAATTGCACGTCGAAAAGGGATTAGCACAATTTCCTATTTCAGATTTCCTGGCGGCGACAAGCGTAGGGAAGACGAGTGAGGGAGAGCTTATTCTCGACCTTGATTATGTAGAGGATTCAGCGGCTGCAGTCGACATGAACGTCGTCATGACAGGTGGAGGCGCATTCGTTGAGTTGCAAGGTACAGGCGAGGAGTCTACGTTTACGCGTGATGAAATGAATGGACTTGTCTCGCTAGCAGAAGAGGGTCTCAAACAGTTATTTACGATTCAAAAAGAAGCACTTGGCTCAGTCGCACAACTTATCAATCCGGTAGGAGGTGTTGAATGATGAAAGAAGTGTTGATTGCAACAAATAATTTAGGCAAAGCAAAAGACTTCGAAACATTGTTCAAACCATTCGGTGTAAAAGTTCTTACATTGAATGATATAGATGGAGCTATCGACGTCGAAGAGGCTGGCGTAACGTTTGAGGAGAATGCAATCTTGAAAGCTGAAACGGTCGCACGCCTCCTTGGAAAAGTCGTTATAGCAGATGACAGCGGACTTGAAATCGATGCACTGGGTGGTGCGCCAGGCGTGTACTCAGCGCGCTATGCAGGCGAAGGGAAGAATGATGATGACAATATCGACAAAGTGTTGCAAGGGCTTGCTACGACGCCGTACGAGGCTCGTGCAGCGCGCTTCCGTTGCGTACTAGCGGTGGCTGGTCCTGGTATTCAAACAGAAACGTTTTCAGGTAGCTGTGAAGGGCTGATTCATCATGAACGAAAAGGGACAAATGGTTTTGGTTACGATCCAATTTTTTATGTCCCGGAAATTAATCGGACGATGGCAGAGTTGTCGCCTGAAGAAAAAAGTGCAATCTCACATCGTGGAGCCGCTCTTTCTGAATTAAAATCAAAGCTTCCGCAATTTTTGAACAGCGTGGGTGAGAACAGTTGAAGCTGGTCGTCATGAGTGATTCGCACGGTGATATGGAAACGGTGAGAGCCGTTTCCGCGCTGTCTGCGGATGCGATTTTTCATTGTGGAGATAGTGAACTGTCATTCAATGACCCTCTTCTGCATAAGATGTATTGTGTACGTGGGAATTGTGATTGGGACTCGGATTATCCATCGTCTGTTGTCATTGAAGTGAAAGGCAAGATTGTTTTGGTTGTACATGGGCATGAACACGATGTGAAGCATTCATTGTTGCCACTCTATTATGCAGCACTAGAACATGGAGCAGATATCGTCCTATTCGGCCACTCCCATCTATACGGTGCGGAAATGAAAGAGGGAATTCTATTCGTTAATCCCGGGAGCACAATGCAACCTCGAGGTGGAAAACAAGCGACATATGCAGTGATTGAATGGGATGAGATGGTGCGTGTAACGTTCAAAAACAGGATGCATGACACGGTCGATTTTGTGGAAATGAATAACTTTGAAAAATAGTGTTGACTTTTGGTCCAGTTCTATTTATACTAAAGTTTGTCGTTAGCGATTGATTGCGAAACACGAAACACTTGTCTCAGTAGCTCAGCTGGATAGAGCAACGGCCTTCTAAGCCGTCGGTCGGGGGTTCGAATCCCTCCTGGGACGTTTATAGTGCTAAAACAGTTAAATGTGAATCAGATTAGGAACGTTTGAAACCCTGTTGCAACAAGGTTTCAAACGTTTTTTTATTTTTGTTGGAATCCGTTTGAATTTGATAGAGAATGAAACTTCGGTATACAAAAAGTGATGCCTTTTTGAAGGTCGTTGATGAGAAGATGATGTTTGAATTTCTAAATAAAAAGTAATTTGGTATACTATTGAAAGAAGAAGGAGTGGTTGCAGGTGAAAATAACATATCTCTCTGTTATGGAACAAGAACGGAAAAATCAGTTTAAAAATGGATTGTATGACTACGTGACCGTTACGATGGCTTATGATACAAGTAAGATCGAAGGTAGCACATTGACGTTGTCTGATACTCAATCATTGTATGAACGCAATCTTGTACCAACGGGCGGTCACAGTGTAGATGATATTATCGAAAGTAAAAATCACTTTGAATTAGTTAGTTTCATGTTAGATACGATGGAGGAACCCTTTACCGAACGTTTGATTAAAGAATTTCATCAGATGTTGAAAAAAGGGACAACGGACGAAAAAAGGTATGGTGTCGGACGTTATAAGGGCATACCTAACATTGCGGGCAACCAAAAGGTGGCTCAACCCTATGAAGTTCCTGAATTGATGGAAGGCTTGTTAGAAAAATATAACCTTTTACCATCTGTCGATTTAGAAGATATTCTAAGTTTCCATCATCAGTTTGAACTCATTCATCCTTTCCAAGACGGAAATGGACGTGTAGGGCGAATCATTATGTTGCGAGAATCTTTGCGGAACGATGTAACACCTTTCATTATTTCTTCTGAACGGCGCGAGGAATACATTAATGGACTAAAGAAGTTTAGTGATGATTCGTCAATTTTAATGAAAGAAGCTACCTTGCAGCAAGAGGTTTTTCGTGATATTGCAGAACCTTTTATACAACACTATAAAAAAGAAGCTACTTTCAAACGTGACAATTCCCACGACAGATGAATATAAAACATCAGATTTTACTAGTCTTTCTGAAGAACAGATACAAAAGCACCTTACTACGCATCAATTATCTGTTGAAGAGTTAATCACTAATTATATTGGGGAGCCAAGGATTTATAGATGATTTAATCAGTTTTTTTATGATTTCTCAATAATATCTGGGTAGTTTATTAAGCTATGGTATGATTCACACCCAAAAAGCTAAAAACTCTCCAAAGGTCCATGGGGTGCATAAGTAATTCCATTGAACACCGCTTCGGCGCTTCGTGGATGCCTCCCGTGATAAGCCTGCCAGAAAACCGCTGACAGTCTTATCACTCCGGCTACCACTTAAAAGGCGCCTTCGCTGATTGTACATAAAAAATCTTGTCTACAACCTTTAGAGAACGGGAAAGTGGTAAAATAGATGGTACAGCTACTAATTGGAGGTATTCCTATGTTCAAACCCGGAAGAAAAGAGCAGCAATTTTCAATAGATGATCGATTCCTTAACTTTCCAAAGTATATTTTGGAAGCACTTCAAAACAGTTTTGCAGAAGGCTTCTACACTGATATCTTTTTGAAAGTCAATGAAGATCGTTTTTCCGTGCTTTATAGCGAGACATTTAGTCGTCCGAATAAACCTGTAAACATCCTAGTCAGCCTGCTTATTCTCAAAGAATTGCACACTTTAAGCGATGAAAAATTAATTTCTTCCTTCTATTTTGATTATCGTTATCAGTATGCCTTAGGCATTGAGAATTTCGAAAAGGAAAGAATCTGCATAAACACGCTAACGAACTTTCGTCAACGTTTAGTTGAATATGAAGTGACGACGGGTATCGACCTACTCAAAGCCGAAGTAGATTCATTGTCTGCACAATTAGCCGATCTTATCGAATTAGACAAGAGTATGGCACGCATGGACTTATTTCTTTTAAGCAGTTCCTGCAAGAAGTTATCTCGTTTGGAACTTGTTTACCGTGTTGTTCAACAGATGATACAAGCTGCACATAAAGTGGACCCGGCATTGGTTCCTGAACATCTTCAGGAGTACTTGAAGAGTGAACATAAAAACAAGACAATCTATCACGCTAAGAGTAGCGAAGCCGGGGACAAGTTAGCCACACAATTTGAAAACGCAGCGGAAATATATCAACACTTAGTTAACAAGGATGAGTGCCGAGAGATGAAGGAATTCAAGGTGCTTACTCGTCTCTTAAATGAACAGTGTATCGAAACAGATGAAGGTGTTCTCATTCCGTTGGAAGGAAAAGAGTTATCCCCTGGTAATTTACAAAATCCATCGGATCCAGACGCTACCTACCGGTACAAGAATGGAAAAGGTGATATTGGCTATGTGGTCAATCTGGTGGAAGTCCGTGACAAAAAGAAAAATGTAGGACTTATTTTGAGTCATGATGTACAAAATAACCTTTACAGTGACGCTGAGTTCGGGGAAAACTTTTTGGATGATGCCCCTCTCGCTGACGAAATCGATGTTTTATCCGCAGACGGTGCCTATTACCGCCAAGAGTCATTAGAAAAGGCAAAGAGTAAAGATATTGAAATGAGCGTTTCAACGATGACGGGACGAAAGCCTTCAAAGAATAAGTTGCCCACGAATCAATTTGAAATCGACGAACATCAACATATTACAGAATGTCCTGCCGACAATAAACCAGTCCTGTCGAAGTATGACGCAGAGAAAAAAGTATACACAGCTAAATTCTCAAAAGAAAATTGTGCCACGTGTCCATTACTGGATCAGTGTCCCATTCAACAGCAAAAAAAGTTTAACACGGTGCGGTTTACAGAAAACAAATTACAAACAGATATCGTACGAAGTGAAATGAATAGCGAAAGGCATTATCTTCTATCAAACTTCAGAGCTGGAGTTGAAGGAATTGTGTCAGCACTCCGGAGGGGATTCAAAATTGACGTTATTCCCATCCGTGGATTAGTGCGCTCAAAAATCTGGATTCACTCCAAAATACTAGCTTTTAACTTCAAAGCAGTCACAAAATACAGAGCTAGGACAGCCTAACAGGCTTGTTTAAGACTGTACCCTCCAGTCAATCCCATTAATTGTAAAAGCGCCTCCGCTAAATTCCTGTTCAATTTTAAAACACGGGTTTTTTGGGGGACAATCATGATATGCTTTTGCCAAATCCATGACGACGGCTACAGGTTGAAGATTCATCCAGTGTGGGTGTTCTTGATAATAAGCCCGTAAATCCTCCAGTTTCCGACCGGGGATGACATCAAGAAACGTATCACCCCGCAAGTCATGAAGGCCCGTATTATACGTGTGCCCTTTGCGGATTGCGAAGTCGTCAATACCCAAAACAAGCTGATTACTTTCTAAAGTCTGTTCTGTACAGACCGCTTGAACCTGCTTACATTCGCCTTCCATCCATTGTTTAAAAACCCGTTCCACGGTAGTCGCAGGGGTTTGTGTCTGTTTTGCCGCATGCTTAACTGTCGCACCGACCACGTGACCTGGGAGCGATGCAACGAATTGTTTGGTGTATCGTTTTCCTGGTTCCACACATGCCTAGTCAAAAATAAAAGTAGCCCCGCATGGCTTACACAACAGTCGGATTGCAGGGAGACAAAGGAATACACACCGACCGAAGGCTGGAAGATGACGTACTGTTCGTTGATAAGCAATACCCTTATGGATAACGTCCTCTCCTAGGCAGTGAGGACACTTTTGGAAACGATCAGCAGGATCTGCATGAACAAAAAAGTCTTCTAGGATACGTTCGACATTGGAAATAACTAGCTCTGTTAAATCAAGAAGAAGAGTGGTAAAATGGGAGTTCATCTGTATACCTCTTTCGTTGTTGGGTCGTACTTTCAACTATAGAGGATACAGGTGTTTTTTGTATAATTTTTTATGTCAAGTACAGACTTTGGTGTTGAGCCTCATTGATTTCACTATATTTTATTCCGGCAAGTGCTTTTTCGACAATGAGATTCATTGTCTTGATTTGTTTTGATGTAAATTCTTCTTGATTGACCTGTTTCATTTTTTTAATCATCCTTTTTTATTGTTTTGTCTTATAACCCTTAAACAGCTAATGGGTGAGATTCAGACCACCATTTTTTCATTTCTATTTCTTTTTTTACTCATTTTCTTTATCAACCTTTGCTGTTTAGTTGCTTACAACCCATTAACAACGAAAGAAACAAATTCAGACACACTTATTTTAATTAATGTAATTTAGAACAAGATAAGTTAGGGATGATATCGAACCCATTGTTATATGGGAACGATACTCCCCCCCTTCGGCGTGTACTGGTGCGTTGCAGGATGTTCAGCAGTACCTTTGTAACTCACTGAAGCTAACGTATATACATCAGCCGCTTCAACTGTGTTATTCACTATTAAAGGAAAGTGATGATTTACTTGTTAAACGTAAGATGTGAAGATTGTTTATTTTGAATTAATGAAACCTTCCAGTCGCGACGAACGTATTAGTGGTAGAATGATTCCTTATTGAACTAACGAGGCAGTTTAGTTGAACAAGAAGATTAGATGGGAATATTAAGGAGGGAATAAATGACCAAAGATAAAATAGGAAGGAAGAAAGTACAACGTAAAGTAATACATGGGACGACACCTGAAGAGAGATTTCAAGAAATACACGGAATGACAATAGAGGAATGGAACGAACAACAATCCAAAGCTAAAATTGGAATGACACCCGATGAATGGTATATAAAACAGGTTAAATCTACAACACCTTTTGATTTTATTAAAGAACGCTACGGTACTGTTACCGAGGATGATATAAAACTTGTTAAGGATTTGCAGTTATTGGGATTAAAAGATGGAGTAATAAATGTATTACTTGATTATGTTGCAATTTTTAGTAGAATCGGAATGGTTCACCCTTTGGTAAGAGAAATGGGTGAAAATTGGCACAAGGAAAATTTAATAACTGTTGAAAAGGCTATTGTCTTTGTTAGGGAAGAACATAAGAAGTACAAAGAGTCATCAGAGAAGTAGTTATTAGTAGTGTGTCCCTACTTGGAAATCCTTCTTCAACTAACGGGTGCTTTACTTCAATAAGGAGTATAGCCTTTTTTACTAACAGGACAGGTTTGTTCAACAACAACGAGTTTGAAACTTTCACATTACTTTTACGTTATAAAGATATACAGGGGGTGATAATTTGAAAAGAATTACTTTTATTATTTTTACTTTACTACTTTTAGTGGGGTGTAGCCAAAGTAGTGTTCAACAGAATACGGAATTAGAGGAATCAATTTATTCCATTGTAGAAGATAAAAATATAAGTGAAATTAATATTAACTCTTTAACAAATTTCGATTGGGATAAAGCTTTTCTATTTACACCTTATACATCGCAAGAAAGTATAAAGGAACAATTGGGTGTTAATTTTAAAGACCCAAGCAATATAGATATCAGAGATGATATCTATTTATTGGTTTTCCTTAATGACAAAAAGGTAGTTCATTATGCAGAAATAAACCGTCAACAGTGTAGCTTTTCTATAGCGGAAAAGGAATATCTTACACCTTCTAATGATTCAATAAATATTGACAGGTAATTAAAATAGAATTTTTTTCTTTAACAAACGGAGGCTTTAGCAGAACAGGGCTGTCAGTAGGTATCCTTTATTGAACTAACGAGTAGCTTTACTGGAACAACAGTAATGCTTCTTTACCCGTGCCGACGGGGGCAAGTTGTTGCCGGACGTGAAAGAAGCAGATGCACAACTTGAAAATGGCGGATATTGATGAAGAGGTAGAATTGTTGATGTAACATGTGACAGGTACGCACACGCCTTTGTAGGAAAATTCGTAATCGGTTACAGTTGATTAAGTACATATGAATTTATTAGCATAAGCAAAAAAACACTTAGGTGGGGGAAAGGTAGTGACCGAATGGGAAAGAAAAAAGGAACGGAAAAACAGCTTGTACATTTTAATTTGTACTTTAGTCCTTTCTTCAAGGATTCTTATACGCGTATTTATGATGTACTGTTAGAAACCTACAATCGCACGTATGATGCAATTTATAAAGATGTGAAGGAAAACCCTGAGGTAGCTTATAAAGCCTGCCTAAATAAAGCTGAAGAAGATATTTTTTGCAGGGCTGTTTTCAATTCCGAATATGACGATGGAAGCGAATATTATGAACAGATTCAAAACAATGCGGTTAACCTAATGCAAGAACAATCACTTATGCACTATCAATTCGTTTTAATGTCATTAAGCAATCTTTATCAGGTATTTGAACAGCAGTTGCGAAAGTGGTTGTTTAAGGAAATGACGCATCATCATAACGAATACCTCAATCAAATTAAATTCACTTTAAACAATGAAGAAAAAGATTACGGTAGTTTTTACAGTCAGTTCGGGGCTTTACGGAATGTAATAGAAGAAATGAAACTAACTTTTACTATGCCGTCACCTATTGCAAGTAACCTTGCCGAATGGGCTGGCTGGTTTGACAGTGAGGTTGAAGTACCTATTGTAGAAACGGAAATATGGAAAACCATTCGCGAATGTAATTTATTATCGAATACATTTAAGCATGGTAGTGGTCCAGCAGCTATTGCACTATACAAAATACGTCCTGAATATTTTGAAACAGTAAGCGACACTAAACTTATGAACTTGTACCGTACTACCAACATGGAAGAAGTATTAAGTGTCGATAAAATATCTTTTGAAAAGTATGTAATGGCAATGAAAATATTTTGGGGAAAGCTAAAGGAACGCCAAAGTGGTTCCGTTTTGCTGGAAGTTGACATCACATCAGAAGAAAAAGAACCGACTAATTAAGAGTGACCAGCAAAAGAATCGTTGTTTTACCAGTAAGAACAAAACGTCATGTTAATGGATGTTGTCGGGACTGGATTATGCTGCATCTCTTGATTATTAACATTCAAAATGTCAGGCGATTTTCAGTATTGGAATACAGTAATTGTTCAATAATCGAGCATTTTCTGGAATAAGAGTTGGTACTTGTTTTGGGCATGATGACTATATAATTTAGTAAGACAACCAGAATTAACGATTGCAGGATAGCTGTGTAAGGACTTGTAACTTTTGTTAGATAATTACGTCTATACAAAAGAGGTGATGTTTTGAAAAGACTTATTATTTTGTTTATCGCAATTGGACTTGTGTTAGTTGGGTGTAGTCAAGATGCAACAAATGGTAGTATTGAAAAAAATGATTCAACAAAACAAAGAGTTTATAGCAGTTCGTGGAACGGTAATCCGATAATTGTTAAACAAAGAAACAAAAACGATGAGTACGAAACAGTAAATGAGATAACGGATACCGATAAAGCTGAAAATCTTATAAATGCTTTGAAAAATGCGGCTTGGCAAGAGAATGTTAAAGTGGATATACGCCCCCAGACTATCAATTCTCTTGGAATTCATTTAAGCATGACGTTTGGATAAATCAAGAATCTGAAAGAATAGAACTAATAATTCAAGGACAATCTAATTATGGAGCTTTGTCTAAAGTTTCTTCTGAAATGGTATTTAAAATCTTAACAGGTGAAAAATTTGAAGATTATAAGTAACTATATAAGTTGAATTTAAGTTTTACCCTTTTGTTGATTCTACATATGCTTGTTTGACGCGATTTTTTCAACTATTCAAGTATAAATGGGCCGTTGATCTTTCGTTCAACTTATATAAGGTGTTGTATTTCTTTATACAATCGAGTGCGTTACTTCTATAAGAATAAATGATACGGTGAATGAAAATTAACCAGTGACGACTTACAATACAAAAATCCCTTGCACCTTCAGTTATTATGCTGATGGATGCATGGGACTTTTTTTGTTTAGTTCACCGATGACATGATAAGTTTACGTTTTTTGTGATTATTATCAATCATATCGAATTCAGCAATCATTTTATAATCGGGTACATCTGCACCACGCCAAAAGATTCGTGGGTTCAGCTTCAAATATACTTCATTTCTACTTTCCACTTTCACGAATACAGTTTGACCATTCAGCGATAGAGAAGATAGTGCGGATGATGTTTTTTTGCTATGTGTTAAATCCAATAGTGCCGTTATTTCCGTAATATTGAAGTATTCAATATCTTCAATGTGGAGAACATCGGGATTTTTACAAATGATATTGCTGGAACGATGCAAATAAGGAACGAGGGCGAATATTGGATACAATGCAATGGGCGAATATCTCCGTTTACCTTCTTTAGTTCGTGCTTCATACAAATAGCGAACCTGATGGATATATGTCCTTACTAATTGTATCGGCTTTGCTTTACCCGTTGAAGAACCGTAAAAATTGTATGCTACATTCCACATAAAACCGCTACTATCATCCAGCAGGATTTCATGTTGTAAAAGCTTATCAATGAACTTTTTGAATGTCGGGGTGCTAACTGCAACCTTTTCCCGTATATCCTTCAGGTTCATTTTTTGTTGTTGGCGTGTGACAGGTAACCCGTACCATTCACATAAGTAGCGAGGTAGAAAATCATAGTTAAATCGCCTTTGGTAAATTCTTTTGACTTGATGAGGTACTGAATCTTAGCAGGATAAGCCCAAATGAATTTCCCTTCTTTGCGGTTGTATGCATCAAATTGTGTTTTAACTTTTGCAGTCTTCTTAATAAAGTCATCTTGCTTTCTGCTTCTGATGTATTGTTCATCACGATTGAATTCCCCGATTTGTTCCCCGTTACTATCTATCATTCTTACTATGTTCGTTTCCAATGCTTCCATTTTGTACATCTCCTTATTTATCATGTTTCACAACCCTTTAACAATTAATTGGGTGGTATCAGACACGATAAAAAAGGTTGATTTCCAAAAGTAAGACAAGGTTTTGCAAGTGCCATGAACTCATATAGAGGTGAGGTTTAAGGTGCTTTTAGGGTCAATCCATACCTATTACTATAATGGATTAGAACTGAAGAACACGGATTAGTGCAACCGTTCTTGTTGCTTCGCAAGGGAAGGAAAGCACTTCCCCCAACATAAAGCAAAGACAAAAGATTAATGAAAAAGAATGCTGAAATAGTACGAGTGGAATTCTTCAGCATGTATATAATATTTGATTGTTGTTTTTCTTTTTAAGTGCCGACGAGTGAAACGAGGAGAATGTTTTGACCTTGTCTTTAAAAACACGGGGTTTTCTATATACTCTTTTAAGGGTAGGGTCTTCAAAATGTTGATACCACTGGTTTTATAAACGCAATAAGCTGTTTTGAAACGGTTATTTGTTTGTTGATGTTGTATGTGACTGTTACTACTGGTGCAAGAATCTTTAACGAGTACTGATGTGAATGCATGTATACCAACGTATTACACGGGTACATATGTAAATTATTTATCACGTCTGTTGATTAGCTAGTTTTTCCCAATAAAAACATAGAAAAAAGACACCCAATCTGATACGATGTAAAGCAACTAAACCAACATCGATATTCAGGAAGGGTGTCCTCAGGGAAGGATTGAACTGCATCCTTCCTTTATGAAACAGTTTAGCACAATTTCAAAGCTTTTATCTACCCTAATTTCACCAGAAGAATTGATGGAGCTTGTAGAAAAGCATCATTATGAAGATGTCGCACGCAAATTCCATGTTAAAGATCTTCTCGATTTCTTTGTAGCAGCTGCCCTTGAAAAATGGGCGGGTTTTCGGGATGGCACTGAGGTGATGGCATCCATCGGTCTGTCGCCTGCTAATTATTCGACCGTCAGCAAGAAGGCAGCTAACGTTCCCTATGAAATTTTCAAGGATCTTTTCCATCTGCTGATTCGTAAATGTAATCGAGCAAAACGCAGGACAAAAGTAGTGAAACAGGCGCTCCTTCTCGTGGATTCTACGACGATTACTGTCGGAAAAAACCGCTTACCTTGGGCGCCATTTCACGGCGAGCGATCCGGCATCAAACTGCATGTTGCCTACACTTCGGAAACCGGCATGCCACTTGAAGTAAAGGAAACGGGTGGGCTAAGTCACGATGGCCCAGCTGGCGAAAGCCTTGCAAACAAGGCTTTCATACTCGTCCAAGACCGTGCGTACGGTAAGCATGATCGGTTCGATATGTTCAACAAATCCAATAAACAGAAGCAGAAACAGTACTTCGTCATTCGCCTTCGTGACAATGTTGAACTGCATCGACCGCATTCGCTTAACAGGATGCAGCAGCCGGATTCGAATGTAGTCGGTGATGTGACGTGTCAGGTGGGGACGAAACAATCACGCACGATTGACCGTTATCGCGTTGTGACTTTCTGTGATCATGAAGGGCATGATATCCGTGTCGTTACGAATGTGATGGGCGTAAGCGCTGAAGAAATTGCCGAAATGTATAAGGCTAGGTGGGCCATCGAGTCTTTTTTCCATTGGATTAAAGGCTACTTGAATCTCCCCATTTTATTTGGAAACTCCAAAAACGCTGTATTTACGCAACTTTTTATCGCATTAAGCGTATTTGTGTTACTAAAATGGTTTTTTGATCAAGTGAAAAAAGCAGTTAGAAAATCAATCTCTTTCCGTAGCTTCACCCGCAGTTTTTTAGTGCAGACATTAGCTGTGGAATGGCTAAGTGCGGTTGTCGATTTCCTATGTCGTTTGAGGGAATTCAGCGAAAGAGGTTTACCTATATTTGGTTAATCAACAGACGTGTTGCATTTCTCTAAAAATGTGCGTATCATACTATCAGTACCCCTTGTTATGTTTTTTTGTTTTGTTAGTCCTTAACAATTAAAACATAATCCAAGGGGTATTTTTAGTCTTTTTGCTAGAATTGACTAGTTATTTTTTTGCTCATGCCTAAAGTTCAGCAGCAGTATGCGTCTCTCGCAAAAGTTGAATTTCAGGATGCGGAAATGTTTCGTCAGTTAGTGCTGGATAGTGGAAAAGCAAGAAATTATGCAATCGTAACTGTTCTAGCCTATGGGGGATTACGCATTTCAGAAACCCTCAATTTAAAAATGACCGACATTAACTTGGTATCCCGTGAAATACTTATTGTAGACGGGAAGGGCGATAAATCTAGGACCGTTTTTATGGGAGAGAAAGTGAAAATTGCCTTGCAGTCTTGGCTGCGGGAAAGGAAGGAGAAAGAAATAGATTGCGAATTCCTTTTCCCCAGCAATCGAAACAAAAGGTTGGATCGTACTGTCGTAAATAGGTTGTTTAATACGTATTCGGCCAAGATTGGAAAAGATATAACTCCGCATGATCTTCGTCATTTCTTTTGCTCAAATGCGATTGAGAAGGGCATGAGTATCCATGAAGTGGCTAATCAAGCCGGACATTCAAATATTCATACGACGTTGTTGTATACGAATCCTACGAAAAAAGAAATGTTGGAGAAGATGAATCGTCTTTGACATCTCTATTAAAGTTATCAATAAAAGTGCGGCATGAATTCAGAGTAGTTTGCTGCATAGGCACCCGAAACCGACTAACTTTTCCTTGAACCGTGCATACTTTTGCGGTAGGATGGTTATAGATAGTAAAAGAGAGAAGAGCGCGAACTCTCCTCTCCTGTAGCCTCTACCGTCCAGGTGGGTGGTTGCCAATTAAAAATTACTTTTTGTTTCGAGAACCACCCTTGTGCTTGCGACGGCGAGGGGTGGTCTTCTTTTTGTTTAAAAAAGTTTTCTGAAAGAAATGCGCACTAATCGCACGCGTAATTCCCTTCAGGGCTTCTTTTAAAAACTCAAGAAATAGTTCCATGATTATCACCTCCTTTCCAGTTACGGAAAGGGTAAGTGGCAACCATCCACCCTTACAATCTCGGCTACTTTCCCATTCTATAAGATTCTATTTAAGATCAAAAGAGGACTATATGTTGATGTTATCCGAAGTCCTATTCACTTTAATTGAAGTCGACGTCCGAAGAAGATGAGAGGAAATTAGAAATAAAAGGACATGGAAGAGGATCTTATTCCCAATTAAATGACGGATAATAGACGGTGCCGTCATTTATTTTGAACGTAAGTCAATTTAGATGATTTAAATGTTAGCTAAAGGACGGATATGCGTTTTTAATGTCATTTCGGTCTAATTGAATGTAAAATGCCTTAAATTATTTTGTGCTTGCGTAACAATGATAACGGCAAAACCAAGTTCTTTCAGATTAATGTGATCTGAGCAGTATTTCTGAGGAAGTCAATTTAAATGTCCCTCAAATGTAAAAATGGCCCACCTTGGTCCGCATTGTGAAGAGGCGTAGTGGGTTCTGTTGATGTCATTATATCAATAAGTAATTGTACTGAGAAGGGATAAAATTTGTGTGTAACTTTGAATTCAGAACTTTGCTACATAAGCACCCAAAAATTCATATTAAAAATGTGTGAATCCTTTTCTCATAGTGATATTGTAAACTATAGAGAAGGGTTTTCAGTGATTTAAGCGAATGAATCAAATAAGCATAATTGATTTAAAGAAAGAAGGGGAAACCGTTGTTCAAAGTACCAAACTTTGAAAGCATGACGATTGAGGATGTATTGGCACTACCAGAAAGTCAGTACTTCGAACGAAAGTCAGCTGAGTTGAAAGCAGGCAAGCTTAATAGTCCACTTATAGCTATGGACAATGCACAGATGGCGGGATCATTGCTATTGGGGTGAGTGATGGAAGAGTCGAAGGTATTAAAGCCCAAGGAAATGTGAAAATCAATGATTATATCCAATGTAAAGTAACACACTGCATTCCTAATGTAAGGGCAAAAGAACGCTTTTTATCAGTCGTAAATGATAAAGGGCAAGAGGATCAAATACTGCTTATTCAAGTCGATGCTTCGCCTAATACTGTACACAAAACTGCAAGCGATGAAGTGTATCTTAGAATCGGAGATGAAAGCATTCGGCTTAATCACGAACAACGTTTAAACCTCGAATACGATAAAGTTGAACGGTCATTTGAAGATCAAATTGTAGAGAATTGTCGCATCGAGGATTTAGATGAGGATGTTTTACATCTCTATAAAAAGGCGGTTGGGTATGAAGGTGAGGATCTATATCAGCCTTTATATGCACGCGGTTTTATTCACCCTACAACAGATGGCGTAATGCAAGTAACAGCAGCAGTACTTCTTTTTGCGAAATATCCAATCCGATTTTTCCCCAATTCACGTATTCGTTTCTTTCGATGCGAGGGTGGAAGTGAGGAAGTAGGCACATCCATGAATATTGTCAAACAACATACGATTGAGGGACCTCTACCCGTTATGTTGCAGCAGGCGAAAAAATTTCTTTCATCACAATTACGGGATTTTACTAGTTTGAATCCAATGACAGGAAAATTCAATTCTGTACCGGAATACCCTGAATTTGCATGGCTTGAAGGTGTGGTAAATGCGGTTACCCATAGGTCGTACAATATCTATGGTGACGATATTAAAGTGAAAATGTTTGATGATCGACTTGAAATAAGTAGTCCAGGACGTTTTCCACACATTGTTAATCGGGAAAATATTAAACAAGTTCGTTACTCCCGAAATTCTAGCGTTGCAAGGGCATTGACGGATTTAGGGTGGGTAAGGGAGCTTGGCGAAGGTGTAAAAAGAATGTACAAAGAGATGGAAGATTTATTTCTTGACGACCCCGAATATTTAGAGACAGAAGGTTCGATTGTTCTAACCCTTAAAAATAATATCGTAATGCGCCGTATAAGACGAGAGGAACGTATTAGTTCGCTAATTTCTCCTAAATGGGATGGTTTAAATGATTACGAAAAGAAAGCAATCGAATATACGTACAGTAAAGGTTCGATTACAACTGTGCAGCTACATCAATTTACAGGGCGAAGTAAAAACTTCAGCTTAGGGATATTGAGAAGTTTGTGTGAGAAGGATATATTGGCGTTAAATAGCACTTCATCCACCGATCCAAATCAGCATTATATTTTAAAAGGTACTAGAAATGAGTAAATAGTTATAACATTTTTTAAAACCCTAATAATGGATTAATCTTCAGGAACCAGGTTGAAGTAGGTTTGAATAACATAAATCGAAGGCCTTTAATTAAATGGCTTTCTTTCTCGCACTTGCTGGTATCTTTATCTGCAAGTAGTGGCTCAAAACTCCGTTCAACTGGTTCATTCCGTACGCAATACTTAGTCAAATAGTCGTTTTAAAGTACGGAGCTCCGCAATTTGTCAATCGAGCTTCTCGCGGAACAGGTTGAGCTTCGCATGGAAAAACGATAAAAGTCTGGTCAAACAGCCGTTTTAAGTCCCAAGCTTCGCAATTTGACTATCGAGCTTCTCACGGAACAGGTTGAGCTTCGCATGGAAAACCAATAAAGGTTTAGTCAAATAGTCGTTTTAAGTCCTAAGCTTCGCAATTTAGCTGTCAAGCTTCTCACGGAGCAGGTTGAGCTTCGCACGAAAAATCAATAAAAACCTAGTCAAACGGCTGTTTTAAGTCCTGAGCCTCGCATTTCAGCAATCGAACCTCCTACGAAGCAAGTTGAGCCTCGTACGAAAAATCGGAAAATGGTTTAGTTAAACAATCGTTTTAAGTTCCAAGCTTCGCATGCAATTTGACCATTGAGCTTCTCACGGAGCGGGTTAAGCTTCGCACGAATACAGGTACTCATAATATTTATCCGATATTTTTGCGATGTTATTCTGATTTTGTTAAAATAAATGCATATCCAATTATTTCTCAGTCATCTTAACTACTGGTGAAAGTCACTATACTTTTTGCATATGCAGTAAAAGATCCGACACAAATTTTCAGCCTTTGTATTCGGCGTTAATAAATTGCTTTTGCATGGACTAATAAAATCGGTTTTTCCTAATCAGGAGAGATCGTTTTTTGCATTCAAAAAGACAGGGAAGGGAGTTGGAAATGGTATGAATTCAGAGTAGTTTGCTACATAGGTATCCGAAACTGTAGTACAACAATAAGGTTTACTTCAGTAAAATAAGGTATATTATAATTGTTGAATAGATTCTCTTTAAAGACAAGAAAAGTAGGTGAACAATGTGGGGAAATATCAATTGGATAACAAAGGTAAGGCAGCTGTGAAAAATTATCATGAAAAAAACAAGCCTGCCAAATTTGATAAAAAGCAGCAACTTGAAAAAATACGTGCGGAGTATTTGGAAAAGAAGCAAAAACAAACAGATAAATAAAAGGATATATCTTCGGAATTATCAAAAATAGACGAATGGCAAAAGGCTATTTTAGAATTAGTGTCGATATAACACCTGTTTAAGTGCCGAGCCTTGTACGGAAAACCAATAAAGGTTTAGTCAAACAGCCGTTTTAAGTCCCGAGCTTCGCAATTTAGCTATCGAGCTTCTCATGGATACAGGTGCTCATAATAGTATTCCGGTATTTTTGCGATGTTATTCTATTTTTGTTAGAATAAACACATATCCAATTATTTCACAGTCACCTTAACTACTGGTGAAAGTCGTTACACTTTTTGCGTATGCAGAAAGAGATCCGGCACAAATTTACAGCCTTTGTATTCCTTGTTTAAAGGAGAAGTTAGGTAGACGTATTCGGCGTCAATGAATTGCTTTTGCAAAAAAAGAGAGACTTACGCATTTTGCGTGAACTATTAAAATCGGTTTTTCCTAATCAGGAGAGATCGATTTTTTGCATTCAAAAAGACAACAGGGAAGGGAGTTGGAAATGGATTTACTATAAAGAAAAAATTGAGTTATTTTAAAACGCATTTACTTGGCAATCGCTAGGTAAAAATGCGTTTCGTAATTATTTGAAGTAAATATTGATCATTTGTATTAAAGTTTGATTAAAAATAAACCGAACAGTATGATATCTGTATGAGGTTATTTCTTACTTTTCAGAAGAATAAATGATGATTATGAAAGCGATGAATGAATATTGGGTATCAAATTAATTTAGTGAGCCAGGTAAATGAAAAAGATGGAATTGTTTGATGTTGTTAATTGGAAGAGTTTATTAGAGTGATTAATATATTGGAATATTGGAGATTTTTTTGCAATTGATAAATGTGATACAAGGTAACGCTTAAGCAATACTTTGATACGAAGAGATTTGTGTTTTCAAATGGTGCTATGAAGTGGTCGGAAAATGTGACTGCTGAAATTGAGCTGTTTTCTAATATAGAAGTTAGCGTAATGGATGTAGAGCGCGAATGGGTGGTAAGAAACATAGAAATGATCTAGTAATATTATAAATAAAATAACAACAATTCAGAAAAGGGTGAATGGATATGCAAAAGGTGATTTATTTTGATGAGGGATCTGCTACAGATATTTTACAAATAGAATATGGAGGTGAGCTCATTTCAGTTGATGAAAAAAAAGGAACGGTTCATTTTGGTGGTAAAACAGAAGGTTCAGCGGAAGTAGGAGCGGGTACAAATTTCTTTACAGCAATTAAGGCAGCTTTTAGTGTGAAATTAAGTGTAGATACTGCAAGTGCCAGTGATTCACTTGTCACTAAAACTATTTCAAATACTATTCTAGCTGATTTCTATAAACTGAGTAGTAAATTAAAAGAAGAACAAAAACTACATATATTTGAGGATTTTCATATTCGTCCTATTAAAAATTCATTTGCATTTATAAAAATGATCACTCCGTATATGAAAATTATTAAAGAAGATTCTCCTCTTATGGTAGAAATGCAAGACTTCGATATTCATAACTTCGATGAGATATTAGAAAACGCCAAAGGGTATTACGAACTATTGGCATATAAAGATGATATTAAAGTTATTCTAAGGTTTAATATTAATACATTTAAGAATGCATATAGCTTGATGGATTTGCCTAAAATGAAGCTTCATTATTATGGGATAGAAGTAGGAGAAGCAAAAGAAATAGATCTAAGTGTTGAAAGTGAAATGGACGTTGATGGGCAAACTGCTCGTCTTTCAGCGAGCGAAGTATTGGGAAATGATGATGGCCCTGGTCAAGATAGTGACTACTTAAAAGTATATGATGTAATTCTTGCTGGCGTGGAGGCGAAGAGTAATTGAAATTTAAAATAATTAATGGTCCTAAAAGAGAATTTGATAAAAGGGTCCCCACTGAAAATGTTATAACACTTTCGAATTTAGTGAGATCACTAGACCCAAAAGAAACATTTCTTTCAGATGCTTATAGTGATTGTTATACATTAGCTATATATTCGGACGAGTATTCAGGTGTTGCAGACTTTTTCATTGAAGGTTTCTTAATCTATAGTTTATTATTCGCTAAAAAATTTGGGTATGAAGAGGTGTTGCTACATAACCCACCAGCGAAAATCTTACACCAACTTCAAGCTTCGCAGACTGAGCTAGAAATTTCTGTAGTTAACTATAGGTACCCTAAATTAAATTTGGGGCATTTAAGAGCTATAAAACAGGATTTCGATAATATTATTTACGGACAATCTAATGTTAAAAATGAACTTTTAGCATCGTTATATAGTATGACAAACAAAGGTGTACACAAACCAACAGTAGTTATGCTATACGGCCCTACCGGTGTGGGGAAAACAGAGACTGCCAAATTTGTAAGTAAGGTCGTTAATTCAAAGAAAAAATTGTTTCGAAAACAGCTATCAATGTTTCATAATGAAAACTTTATGAATTATATCTTTGGCGATAAGAGTAATTCCTTTGCCAAAGATTTATTAGATAGAGAAACAAATATCATTTTGTTAGATGAGTTTGATAAAGCTCACCCAATGTTTTATAGTGCATTTTATCAATTATTTGATGAGGGAGTGTATACGGATAAGTTCTATGAGCTGAATTTAGAAAACACAATTATTTTTTGTACTTCAAATTATCAAAGTGAAAAAGAGATAAAGAAAAATTTGGGTGCTCCTATTTACTCACGTTTCGATAACTTTATTAGATTTGAAGGGCTCTCTACTGATGCCAAAGAAGCAATTATAGAAAGAGTTTATGAAGAGGAACTAGCTAAATTCAATAAAAATGATCAAAGAGAAATTGTAGAGCTTGAGATAAAAAACAAACTTAAAAGTAAAATTAAATCATTAAATAATGCGAGGGAAATTAGGAAGATTATGATACAAACGATGTCGTATCCCCTTATAAATAAGCTCTAAATTTTAATGAAAATAGGAGCTAACGACGTGAAATTGGAAAATGTAATTGGTAGAATAAATTGACTATGATATACACTGAAGCAAATAGATAAGTTGAAAGGGTTATCGACCGATTAATATTTTTTGATTATTCTATTTGAAACCTCTAAAATAGAATCTACTAAGCGACGGGGTGGTAGCTATGGCGAGGATAATAACTTTCAAAACAAGACAGCAGCTGGAAACAGAAAAGGTAGCAAAAGTTATACGTGAGTGGGAAGCTCACTTGGAATGGGAAGAAGCAAATTGGCACCATGTAATTGAAAAGGAAATTGAAGAAGAGCAAGGACTATCGCTTGAGGAAATCGAATGGTTGAAAGAATGGGTAAAAAAAGATAGTTAATTTTGGATGACGAAAAAAGAGAATTGAATAGTGTCCAAAACGTATTCCCAATCTAAACTGGTATGTCAACACTAAATCAAACAATATTATTAAGGGCAATTTTTTTATAGGCAACCGGACTAAGATAGCCTAGTGTACTGTGCGAACGGATATTATTGTACCAATTGACATAATCGAAAAGTTCAAGAGACAGCTGGTTAAGGGTTTGATAGTGCGCTCCGTTGATCAATTCTGTTTTTAAAATCTTAAATGTTGCCTCTGCCACCGCATTATCATAAGGATTCCCTTTATGGCTAAGTGATCTTTTAATTTTGTATCCACTTAATAATTCATCGATCCCAACGTTTTTAAATTCAGAACCGCAATCTGTATGAAATAAGTTCACATTTCCTAATGGGTAGTTAACGGAATCGAAGGCACGTTGAACTAGAGCTGCGTCTTTTTGTGCTCCGACGCTCCACCCGACAATTTCACGATTGTATAAATCGATTAAGAAACAAACGTAATTCCAGCGACACCCTACTTTCACGTAAGTTAAGTCGCTTACTAACACGGACATCTCTTTGTCCACTTCAAATTCTCGATTTAGAACGTTTCGAACGGATTCTTCATTTGGTCTTGTCGCCATTGGTTTATAGGAAGGTTTGGCGTATTTTGATTGGATGCCAAGCTCTCCCATTAATCTTCCTATCCGACGTCTAGAGATTGTAAAATCCTCTTTCTCTTTTTCTAGTTCTATTTTCAGTTTCCGTGATCCATAAACGTGTCGATTTTTATTGAAAATCACTGTGATCTTTTCTTTTAATACGCGTTCTTCTTCCAGCTTTTCTTGTTCTTTTCGGGCGGATACTTCCGTGTCGTAATAGTAGGTGCTACGAGCTATTTGTAGGACTTTACACATTGCTGATACCGAATATTTGTGACGATTTTGTTGAATCACATCTATCTTCGTCCCATGATCAGCGCTGCTTGCTTTAAAATATCTACTTCCATTTCCAGTTGCTTATTTCGCTTACGTAGGACGATTAATTCTTGCTCTTCCTGAGGTCGGTTATCTTTTTCTTTGAAAGAACCGGACTGCTTAAATTGTGTAATCCACCTATCCAATGCAGATGCCGTTAATTCATATTCTTGGACAATATCTTGTCGGCTTTTTCCGTTTTCAAATAGGGCTACTACCTGTTTTTTGAAATCTGTGGAAAACGTTCTTCTTTTTGCGGACATAGTAGATCACCTCACTTCTTGTGTATTATTCTACTCGCCCTTAATTTGTTTGTCCAACTAAGTATAACCTATCCATGCCCTCCATTTTTATAAAGTGGCTTTATTTTTTCCCCGACAATGGAAGCGTCCACATGATTGATGTAATCAATAAGTTCCACGTCAAAACCGAGCGTGTTATCATAATGGTAAGGAAGCAGTTCTAACTGTAAATCCATGAAAACGCACCTCGCATAATGGTATTTTTGGTTGTTTGTCACTCCCATTTTACCATTTTTCGCAAAGGTGCGTTTTTGTTTTTTTATTAAAAATTAGGGCTTTTGGAACACGCCCTAATAGTAAATTAAAGATGCTAGGCAATACTCCAAGTTGTCGCTTGGGCACGTTCATGCCAGAAGGCGGAATAGTCACCTCCCCGTGCGATAAGCTCATCGTGACTTTCTATTTCGGTTACGGCACCGTCACGTACGAACACAATCTGGTCGGCATTTCGGATTGTGGAGAGTCGGTGGGCGATCATGAGCACGGTCTTGCCTGCGGTGACTTCTGCAAGGCCATCCAAGAATGCGGCTTCGTTCTCGGGGTCGATAGCGCTGGTCGCCTCATCAAGCAGAATGAACGGTGCGTCCTTTAAGATAGCACGTGCGATAGAAATGCGCTGCCGTTCACCACCAGAGAGACTATGTCCCCCTTCTCCGACACGAGTATCCCAACCAGCAGGAAGTCGATGGATGATCTCGTTGACCCTGGCAATTCTGGGTACCTGAATAATCTGTTCGTCGGTTGCTTGTTCGTTGCCTATGCGAATGTTTTCCCATACTGTGTCATCGAAAAGATACACATCTTGGAATACGAGAGAGATCTGCCGCAGGAGATCCTCAGACGCATAGTTACGGACATCGTTGCCTGATAATGAAATCTGGCCATGATTAACGTCATAAAAGCGTGTAGCTAGTTTGATAAGTGTGCTTTTACCTGCACCAGAGGGTCCCACAATAGCGGACGTCGTTCCTGCGTGAACTGTGAATGACACATCATGGATGACAGGTGAGTCCTTTAAAAAGGTGCCAGTCACTCAAACAAATACATTAATTCAAACAAACATGTTTGTTTGAACTTTTACAATTAAATGAGTGACTGACTGGCACCACATAACTATGCAAAAACACCTCCGATGTAAGTACATTTTACAAGTGTACCACTCCGAAGGTGTTTTATATTGTCTCAATAATTTAGGTTAGTCCAATTCACCTTTTGGAGGCTGCTCTTTTTTTATCTGTTTTTTCTTTTGAATTCAACGCCCAAGGTCTTAGCCTCAATCCATATCTTGTAAAGAGCCGTTTTTATAGTCAATAGATAACACTAAATCCGGAATAGAATCAAAACCGTTTTTTGCGAGTTCATATAATTGTGAACCGTAATGTGAGGCTGCGATGCTAGCATGTCTTGCAGTATAAGGATTTTTAAGGAGTTCTTCTTTGTATATATCAAAAATATTGGTTCCGTTTTCTGTCACAAATTTACCGTTTACAATCTCTAAGTCCTTTAAATTATACCCCGTGACCGTTTTTATTTGATTGATAAGATGAAATTTTTCTAACTTTTCAGGTGTGAATTGAGTAGAATCGTCAGTTCTGCTTTTCATTGTATGAAAAAATAATTCTCTTGCATTGTTATCTGTATTCAATATATTTTCTAATCGGTTCATAAGTAATTCATCATTTGATCCACTAACTGTTAATTTGAAATTAGTCGGGTCGATTGTAAATTTTAAATTTGTATTATCGGGAATCGTTATTGCGTTTTTAGAAAATAACGCATGTAATTGCTCGTTAACTTTTTGCCGATTGATTGCTTTTCTTTCTACACTTTCTTGCGTTGGATCGTAACGTGATTCATTACGAAAGGCAGCATCATTAAAGTTATATCGCCCTCCTTTTCCATGACTTGCCCAGCTCGTTTCCATGCTAAAAGCAGCATCTCTTTCCTTTTTAGTCAGATCACTTCTGAAATAAGGAGAATTTTGATTTCTATACTTATCAAATATGTGATCATATGGATTTTCAAATCGTTTATTTTGTTCATTGATTTTACTGTACTTTTCGTCCAGTATTTTCTTTCGTCTATCGGATTCAGTTGTCATATCATTCGTGCTTTTAATAGCTGTTTGATCTTTATCTTCAGCCTTTTTTTTACTTTGAAGGTTTTGTTGGTTTTGATTACTTGAAAAAGCTGATGTGTAGCTTGTATTAATATTCATTTTGACACTCCTTTGAGATAATATTTGGGGGAAAGTAGTAATTATTAGTATTATCGGTATTAAAGTTACAATTTATAGTTTTGATACCGATATAGTACTTATAACAAGGGAGGATGAAATATATTGAAGAATATTTTGAATCGTTTTTTACTTCCTGTATTGGTGTTAATATTTGTATTTAGTTTAGTAGCACCAAATTCAGCAGAAGCAACAATTACGGGGAATAATAGTGCTGGAACAGCAAATGTAATGGGATACTGGAAATATAGTACCCCAGATACGACAATCTTACCTGAAGGTGAAGATGAGGCTTATTATAAGTTCACTATAAACGTAGGTGAAAGGGTTTATGTAAGAAGTTCGTATGATCAGCAATATACAGGTATGAGCATAGAAGTATATAATTCACAAAACTTCGATTCAGGAACAACAGTTATTAATCCAAGTTCACTTACACCTTTCATTTTTGCAAATTCCGGTGACGTTGCTTCAACTTCAGAAACTTATTATGTAAAGGTTTCCCGTGGTACATATACAGGTAATATGTACTTTACTGTGTCGATTGAAGATCGTATTAAATCTGGAAATGGAAAATTCGATTTTACAGGGACTGCTACAAATCCAGGAAATGGTTCTTTCAATCTAGCTGGTGTTGATTCTTCTGTCATTACTCTGGATTTAACTAATAACACCACAGTTCCAAAATATGCGATTGTTAAATCTATTAAGACTGCTAGTACTCAAACACCCAATCAAGGAAATGTAACACACAAATTGATGTCTAATGAAAACAATGTTTGGAATACAGCTACTGTTACTTCAGCTACTAGTGGTTCTTATAATATCTCGTTGCAAAATCAAATGCGTGTTGCTAAAAAATGGAGCTTTAAATACAATGCAAAAGCTTCAGCGAAATCAACTATGACAAAGGTCAGTGCTAACATAAGTTATGAATATGATGTAACAGACCAATTCTAGTTTCACTTTTTTTGATAGTATTTTTAAAAAGGCTACAGAATATGCAGCCTTGGTGCACGAGTTCTTTTTTATGATTTCATACCTATCAAAAGTAGAAATTTCTACTTTTGATAGGTATTCCTTTGTTGATTGTCTTCGGAAAATGCCCCAACCATAAAGTCAAACGGTCGTTGCTGGCGATCCGTCAATTCGTTTTTTACATAGCTATCAATCAATGTTTGCAAGATAACATATGTTTTATGCTCGTCCATAAAGGAGCCAAGCAAATTCAATTCACTATGAATCAATGTAGGGACTTTTAAGCTTTTGGTACTGTTCGCCTTTTCGACACCTAATTTTTTCCGAGGTACAGGTGGGACAATTTTTGTTGTTTCGGGTGCTGTTACTGGCTTAACAGGTGCAGATTTTTCTTAAAAAAAGGTGCCAGTCACTCAAACAAACATGTTTGTTTGAACTTTTACAATTAAATGAGTGACTGGCACCACATAAAAGAAAATGGCGCATTATTTATTCATAAAAGTATCTGACATCCATTCATGAAATTTTTCTTTCTCTTCAAATTGTGGATAATGCGCTGATTTCTCAAAAGTAATAAATGCCTTATGTTCGGCCACAATCAAATCAAAAATAAAAAGGTGCCAGTCACTCAAGCAAATACGTTAATTCAAACAAACATGTTTGTTTGAACTTTTACAATTGAATGAGTGACTGGCACCACATAAAATATAAAAGTGAACCACTTTGATTTCGAGTGGTCCCTTTTTATAGAACTGATAAGCTGAATACAATCGTCTAATCCGACCCCAAATCAAGCGTTATCTCTTCCACATCTTTTCCGTCCAGATCCATCTGATAGAGATGATAGTCTGCACGCTTTTTTCCAAACCGCTTGTCAACCATAAAAAACACCTTTTCATTTTGTGGTCCAATGACAGGTCTGCTTGCACTTTCCTTTAAATTGGTAAGTTGTTTTTCTTGATCACTTTTCCAGTTATAATGATATAACTCATACTCAAATATTCCTTGTTCATCAGTATTGCCAACTGATTGAAAGATAACTTCGTCTTTATTCGGAATGAGTACAAAATCATATATATCTTCGGCACGGTCAATATTACTGACCATAGAAATAGCATCGGATGAGTCGAGTGACACTTCAAAAATTCTTTGTTTCGAAGCAAATAGATCCTCCGCCGTTTCAGCATGTACATCATCATCCATTTGAACTAAAGCGGAACCTCCAGTTGAAGAAACGTTTAAAGATTGCATGGAATATTTATTCAGCTCAGTATGACGCGAATGCACATTCTCCAAAATACGATAGCTGTACAGGTCAAATTCATGAGGGTTGACCCCTGCGATTGGGGAATAGTTTTCAAAAGTTTCGGCTAGCAAATAATAGATTACATTCCGATCTTTTGGATCAAAATCAATTTCAGTAATTAGCACACCTTCTTTAAATAGCTCCTTATTTTCAAGGGTCTTCATAGTTAATATATTGACGACACTTTCCAAATCTGATTCTACATCCTTATTTGACACAATATAAGCCAGTGAAGAGCTATCCTCGGAAAAATCTACATCCGTAATCGCTTGCTCTGTATTTAATTTCCAAAAGCGTGTTCTAAATCCACCGTCTTTAGACGGTGGATTTAGAACACGCTTTTAGCCTTGTTTTTATCTGTCCATACTCAAGATAAGAGGTGAGAGTATGGACGGTTATAGAAAAAGTAGTCATACGGTGCACGATATCAAGTATCATGTGATTTGGGTGACGAAATATAGATATAACTCAACTTTCGGAGTTGAATAACCCTGGTAAAATAGCAATAATAAACGGTTCATGACCTATTTTTGCGCAAAAAGTATAGAAAACACCCGATTCTTTGGTAAAATAAAGGCACGACACCAACCAAAGAGAGGATGTTTTCTATGTCTCCAATTTTACCAGATTCAATTCAACATGACCAACTAAAATCTCGGGTAAGTCTCTTTTTTAAACAGGCTAAAATAGGTACTTTCTTACACCAATCCACTATTCGGAAAGAGAAGGGCTTATCTGCACTTATCCTTATCCAATTCATCTTTTCACTTGTCCTTCAAGGAAAGAATCTCTACCGAACATTGGAATCAGGGCGTTTTCCAGATGCGCCCGAGAAGGATGCCGTGTATGACTTGCTCAAACGGACGACCTATAACTGGCGAAAATTGCTTTCTCTTGTCAGTGCACATCTCATTGAAACGATTTTAAAACCCCTAACCTCGGAGGATCGGGACCGCGTTCTCATCTTAGATGACTCGACCTATGATCGGAATCGAAGTAAGTCGGTTGAACTGTTAACGCGTGTCTTTGACCACACCACTGGAAAATACATCAAAGGCTTCCGTATGCTTACGCTTGGTTGGTCGGATGGCGCCACTTTTTTACCACTGGCCTTTTCTCTTTTGAGTTCGAAGAAGGAAAGTAGCCGACTCCAGGGCATCAATCCGGTCATCGACAAGCGTACAGTTGGCTACCGACGGAGGCAAGAGGCCATAGAAAAAGGAACGGAGACGATGTTCACTCTATTAGATACAATTGACCCTAGGAAGTTGGGTGTGAAAACCTTACTCTTTGATAGTTGGTTCGCCTATCCAAGTATCCTTAAACGAGTAGTCACGAACTATTCACTTCACGTTGTATGCATGATTAAGCGTTCACCGAAGGTACACTATACCTATGAAGGCGAAAAATATACATTGAACCAACTCTACAAAATGCTTCGAAAAAAACGAGGGCGAGCCAAAGTCCTTGCCTCTGTCATCGTAGGAATCGGTTTTAACGAGAATGCGGAAGAAGTTCAGGCCCGTATTATCTTTGTCCGTGATCGAAACCGTTCAAAAGAATGGTTGTCCCTACTGACGACAAACCTCGAACACTCAGAGGAAGACGCGATTCGCATCTATGGAAAACGCTGGGCAATTGAGTGTTTTTTCAAGGTGGCCAAGTCTCACTTGAGATTGGCAAAAGAATTTCAATGTCGTAGTTATGATTCAATGACTGCACATACGACGATTGTTTTCTTGCGCTATATGATACTTGCCATGAGTTCGCGGGAGAGTGAAGACGATCGAACGATTGGAAACCTTTTCTACTTGTGTTGCGATGAAGTGGAGGATCTTCGTTTCGCCGAAGTTCTCTTAATATTTATGGAATTACTAGGAACTATGTTGACGGAAGATGAGATTTTAGCCGATGATCAAGTCGGACCCTTTTTAGACAAATTTTTCAATAAACTGCCGAAGTTTCTAAGGGAACCGCTTCTTTTATCCAATGCAACTTGATAATAAAACATGCGTAAACCTTTATGAGTCATGGGGTGAGGCTTGTTTTTCATGTCCGAAAGTTGAGTTAATTATGATAGAATAAATTTAATTTTATTATAAGAGGTGAGTTTAGTTGAGCAGAGTTGAGCAGAGTACAAAATTAGATTTAGAACGAATTGTTTTTATTGGAAGAAGCTTTGAAGAGTATCTGGATATGTTTTCGCTATCAAAAGAAGAACTAGAAGGAAAAAAAATACTCGATTGTCCAGCGGGAGCTTGTTCGTTTACTGCTGTTGGTAACAAACAAGATTTGGATGTAACAGCTGCTGATATTGCATATTATCATTCAGAGGAAGATCTACGTAATAAAGGTCTTCAGGATATTGAACACACTATGGAACTTATGGAAAAAGCACAAAGCAATTATATTTGGGATTATTTCGAAGATATTGAAGATCTTAGAAAACATCGTTTGAGTGCTTTAAAAAATTGTGTTAACGATATGAGGGAATCAAGTGAGCGATACGTTCCCGTCACTTTGCCTTCTTTACCATTTAAGGATGCAGAATTTGATATTCTTCTTTCTGCACATTTTTTATTTATGTATGCTGACCGATTAGATTACCAGTTTCATATAAAAACGTTAAATGAGTTATTGAGGGTTACTAAAGAGGAAATTCGTATTTTCCCTCTAGTTGATTTCGAAGGAAAACGATATGAACATTTAGATAAATTAATAAGTTATCTCGCTGATAATGGATATACAGTCGAAGAAGTTAAAGTGCCATATGAATTTATGGCAAATGCTAACTCGATGTTAAAAATAAAAAAAGGGTAAAAAAGAAAGGGGCAACTTTGCCCCTTTCTTTTTTATAAAACTATTTTGAAATAAAATTATGAGGAAAGTTAACATGCTAAATGCGACAACTATATTGACAAACACCGCTACTCTCTTTTGTTTTTCATTTTCACTTCAACTAAGGATAATATGGACGATATGTAGTATGTATGTTAAAAATTACATTTTTTAATGGATGGAGGGTATAAATGAAAATAAATTCGACTTTTTCACAAATGAATTTTGCAACAATGAGTAACCTACGACAAACAGTAAAATTTGCGCAGATGAAGGAAAACGTTGAAGCACAAAGTGAGACCCGTTATCCTGGAATATATGACAATGACCCAATGAATATTACCACTAGAACGGGTTGGAAAAAGATTGTACCTGTTTCTGACAAAGTAAAACAAGGTTTGATTAATGCTGCGAGAGATAGTATGGAAAACCATGGTGGTATGTTGAATGAAAAGAGCAATTTCAATAAAATCAAAACGAATTATTTAAATTCCTTACCAAAAACTGAACGCCTTTCTGCTAGCTATACACTTGATCAAATCTTTTATAATGAAGCGCAATGTCTTGTAGACTTCGTCAGAGAAAAAAATCCTTCATGGGATTTTGGCAAACCTGTAAAACCTGGAATTATAGCAGAAGCCTACAAAAGTCCAGGTGTAGATATTAAAGCGTAAATTTACTTATTACAGCCTTTTCCGAACGAGAAAGCCCATCGCCTTTAGGGGTGGGATGAAAGTGAGGTTGGATACGGAGTGCCACTAAAAACCGCAAGGCTTTGTGGTACTTTAAGTATCCGAAAGATCTGAATATTTTAATCATTTATGTTATAGTTTATTTTAATACTTGATAAACTATAGATATGATAAATGACTATAGAAGAACCAAAACAACCGTATCGCTAATTAACTATCATTTTGTATTTTGCCCAAGATACAGAAGGAAGATTTTTCTTGACACAAAAGTAGAAGAACGTTTCAAAGTATTGGTTCAAGAAATATGTGAGGAACTGGCTATTGCGATTGTCGCAATGGAAACAGACAAAGACCATGTTCACTTATTCTTGAATACACTACCAATACTTAGTCCAGCCGATATAATGGCAAAAATTAAAGGAGCGACATCGAAGCGTTTGAGAGAAGAGTTTTCTCATCTCATGCACTTGCCAAGTCTATGGACACGTACTTATTTTGTTTCCACTGCTGGAAATGTATCAAGTGAGGCAATTAAACAGTATGTTGAAAGTAAAAAAAAGAGGGGGTGAAACGTGTGTCGCAAATAATCACGGTGAAAATTAAATTGCTACCCACGAAGGAGCAAATTCAACTAGTCGAACAAAGTAGCCGTGCGTATATAAAAATCATTAATACACTTGTATCTGAAATGGTTGAAGCAAAGGCCAGCACTAAGAAAAGTACAAAAGATATTGAGGCCGATATTCCAAGTGCGGTGAAAAATCAAGCGATTAATGATGCTAAAAGTATTTTTTCTAAAAAAGTGAAGAAAAGCAACTACAAAATTATTCCGATTCTAAAGAAACCTGTTTGCGTGTGGAATAATCAAAACTATTCATTTGATTTCACGCATATTTCAATACCATTTATGGTGAATGGAAAGTCAACTCGCTTAAAGATTCGAGCTTTGTTGATTGATAAAGAAAATCGAAATTTTGACCTATTAAAGCACAAGTTAGGGACACTTCGCATCACAAAGAAATCCCATAAGTGGGTAGCACAAATCGCTATCACAATTCCAACAATAGAAAAGAAAGGTTCAAGGATTTTAGGTGTGGATTTAGGTCTGAAAGTACCTGCGGTGGTCATCACAGACAATGACAAGGCTCGGTTCTTTGGGAACGGGAGACTAAACAACTATATGAAACGTAAATTTCGTAGTATTCGAAAAAAGTTAGGGAAACAAAAGAAAGTGAATGCCATTCGCCAACTTAATGATAAAGAACAAAGATGGATGCAAAATCAAGATCATAAAGTAAGTCGTGAAATCGTGGATTTTGCAACCGCTAATACAATCTCTGTCATTCGATTAGAACAACTAACGAATAGTAGGCAGACGGCATGTACAAGCCGTAAAAACCAAAAAAATCTACACACATGGTCATTCTATCGTTTAGCACAATTCATCGAATACAAAGCTGCATTAGCTGGTATTAAAGTCGAATATGTAAATCCTGCTTATACAAGTCAGACATGTCCAAAATGCACCAAAAAGAACAAGGTAAAAGATCGAAACTACATGTGTCGATGCGGGTTTGAGAAACATCGAGATATCGTTGGGGCGATGAATATTCGCTACGCAACTGTGATTGACGGTAAAAGTCAATCAGCCTAAGATGCTAAATGCACTGTCTTGGGAGGGGCAATGAGATGCCCTTATTTTGAAGGCTGTTCAAAACAGAAATGGACTGCGAACGTTTAGTCATTCAAGAATCCCATCCGTTAATCCACAGGGATTAGGGCTTGCGACTTTAGTCGTGGGAGTCTCAAACTGCCTACTTATATTTTTGCTGCGGAGGCAACACTTACGTCTGATGATACAGTCAGTACGTATGCTTCAAATTATTTTTCGGGTAGTACGGGTACCATGAATTCTTTATCTGGACAAGAGTCTACAGTTTTTAATATTTCATCGGGTTCAACACCTATTATGGCAAAAGTAAGTAGTGCCACACTAAATGTGAATGTAAGTAATGGGAGTTCACCATTTTATTTGAATGTATAAAATCCTGATGGTATTATAGTACAACACTATATTACTGGTACTGGTAGTAAGTCGGTAATACTTACCCAGTTTAACAATACAAATCCTCAGGCCACTTGGAAAGTATCGATCACTTCAACTGGTACGGTGTTCACTGCAACAGCAAGAATGACGGTAACTTACACATATTGAGAGATTTGATAACGAGTAAAGAACAGCAAAGGCAGTTCTTTTTTTCTTTGAAAGATAAGAAAGTATAAGTTTTTAGGCCTGCCACAATCCATAAGATTGTGGTATTTTTAATCTATGGAAACCAACATACTGAAACGTATATTTTTGACGAACATAGGCATTGGGATCGATTTAAAAATAAATATGGATCAAGGATACGCCCGATCGTCCTGGAAGAGATTGGAAAATTTAAGGCGTGTGGAAACCCGGAAAATGGATTCAAACTCTTTGTTTGCGAAGGTTGTCATGACGTACGCAGGGTTCCTTATCGCTGTAAAGGTAGATTTTGTACTACTTGTTCTGTGGGGAAAAGTGAGGAATGGAGTCGACTTCTTGCGGAGGATGTCTTGCAGGTCAATTATAGACATGTCATTTTCACAATTGATGAAGGGCTGCGTGATGTCTTCCTTCTACATCGCCATCTATTGAAGGCTTTCATGGATGAAGCGGCCAAGTTATTGACTAGTTTTTTTCAAAAGAAAGCAAAGGTGACGCCTGGAATTATCATGGGGATTCCTACCTTTGGTTCAAAAGTCAATTTCAATCCACATGTCCACTTACTGGTTACGATGGGTGGGCTGACGAAGACTGGAGAATGGAAAGAATATGATTATCTCCCGTTTAAGATGCTTCGAAAACAGTGGCAGACAGTTGTGTTAAAATTGATTCGAAAAGGTGTGACAGAAGAGGAAAAGAAGCGACTTGAGCCGAAGCTCCAGAAGGCATTCTCTGAAAACAGGGAAGGTTTTTATGTGCATGCCCCGAAGCAGAAAGGAAATGTAAAAGAACAACTACGTTATATTGGCCGTTATATTCGTCGACCTGCAATCGGACCTAATCGGATCGAGGCATATGACGGGCAATTCGTATCAATTAAGTATATGGACAAAACGGATGGAGTCGAAAAGATTGAAACTGTGAGCGTTGAAGAATTCATCACACGGCTTATTCGTTATATACCGGATGAACAATTCAAAACGATTCGTCATTACGGGATGTAAGCAAGAAGAATCAAGAATTTATGCAAGAAAGTATTGAATGAGTGGCAAAAGAAAGCGAAACGATGGATTGTGAAGGTTGAGAAAACGTTACGTCGTCAGACGTGGAGGGAGAGAGTGGTGGCGAATGGGCAAAAGGATCCCCTTATTTGCCAGAAATGCGAGTCTTTTTATGAATACAAGGGGGAAGTCTGTCTAGAAAAAG
>NZ_JADBEL010000007.1:0-66125 GCF_014873855.1 Sporosarcina limicola
CGGAATCTTATAAAGGAATACATGGAGTAGAATACAGCATCTCGGATATACGCTGAACTAAAAAGTACCGGGCGGTTTTTGCCCGGTTTTTCTTATTGCGATTGATCAGCGACCACATTGAATTGAAGTAACAACTAAATAAGAAGCTCATGGCCACTTCGCAAACGTTGATATGTTCGCGTTTATCTTGTGGCCAAGATTCAATTTTAAAATGAACTATTTTTGATTATATATCTGACAACAACCGCCGAGCAATTTGCTCATATTCATCTCTGCCGATACCAGGTGCAAACTCTTCAGGAATATCTTCAAAATCAGGAATTGCATAGCCTTTTGGCATGCCTTCTCTTACAATAAGTTTTTCACCACTACTTGGATTTGTCCCTTTCCAAATCTGGCGTATGTCCTTGTATTCTCCAGTATCATTCCAAGTAAATAATACATTACCGTACCCTTGATCTTCATATTTTCTTGCAGTATCAAAGACACGATTATCTAAATTGGGTATTGGTAGCATCTTTGTTAAATCAGTGCCTGTGGCCATTTCTATCGCTTTTGCATAAGCGAGTATATGTGTACCTCCCCGAACGAGCAAATAGCCAATCATTTCTCTTGCTGTTGGATGGTCTGTCATTTCATATACTCGCATTTTATGCGTTCTTGCTCCGCATTCAAGAAAGAAGTTATGCAATAGGTCAAGGACTAGATTTCCGCTAGAAAACACATAGTCTCCGCGCCATGGATTGCCCATGGAGTCTCCAGGCATTGAAGTTTGCGCATTTGCTATGAAGGCATACGTATTCCGTTTGTTAGTAGCGTCTTGTAAAGGTGTCAAGTTAGGATCTGCCGTAAATGACGTACCTTTGTTCACTATATTTATCGTGTTAGAAACCAGTTCTACGTGGCCGAACTCCTCAGCCGTAATACTTGCAACTAAATCATAGAAAGGCCTGAGCTTGCCTTTCTGCCTAAAATTAAATGATTGGTACATATAGTTATTAAGCGTCGACATTTCTCCAAACTTTCCACCCAACAGTTCCTGAACCGCAGAAGCTGCGTTAGCATCCCCGTATTCTGGGATAGGAAGATCAATCGGTAATTTATTTACACGTTTGATCAATTGATTCACTCCTCTCATTTGAATTTTTGGAATTCATGAAAGTGTAACCCATACGATTTCCTGTACTCGAACGTAAAATGGCGTGCCGCTCACTTCAATTACAACATGATCTGGCATGACTGTTATTAGTGAACCTTGTATTGGATTTTTCGTCGTGTTAATAACGATATTTTTTGACCTGAAACTTAGTAAGGTTTGATAGAAGTAAGGGTCAAATGCACTTACCATTTTGACTTCCGATTGTTGTCCATTCATGCTTTTCCCACCTCTCCTCATAATCGACCTAGTATATGGGGGAAAGCGGAACTTTATGATTATGAGAACCTGCACGCATCTCAAATTTTCAAGATCAAAAAAATAATTAAAGCGATGGGGTTTTTCGAAAAAATGAGTTGTGTAAGTTTATTATGGAAAGGCGCCATATTTTTTTGAATGGTATATAAATTTTCAAATTACACATAATACAAATGACATATTATTTGTGAAGTCAAAAGGAGTGTTTACGTGGGAATATTAAGTGGAAACTCCAAAAACGAACCAATGCATTACGGAGAAGTGATTGGAGTTTGGGCATTTATCGGAGCAAATAATGGCTTGATAAGTGCCTATGAAGTGTTTATAAATCATGCAAGTGATGAAGAATTAATTTCCTTTTTGAGGGAGTCTATTCAGATGATGCAATCTGAAACGAAGGAAGTTGGAAAGTTATTAAAAGCAAATGGCATTACTTTGCCACCTACCTTACCTGAACGTCCAAAGGCGAACGCTGATGATATCCCAGCAGGGGCCCGCTTCATGGACCCTGAGATTAGTGGAGCTATATCCATTAATGTCGGCCAGGGACTTGTGTCATGTAGTCAAGTTATGGGGCAGTGTTTACGAGAAGATATTGCAATCATGTTTGGTAAGTTTCATGTAGAAAGAGCAATGCTTGGCGGCAAACTATTGGCACTAAATAAAGAAAAAGATTGGATTATACCACCACCTCTTCAAACGAGTCCTTCCTAAGAAGTACTCCGTGAAAAAATCAGATCAATTATCTGTTCTTTTTTCTTTGCTTTAAAAATATTGTATAATATCTTTTGTGATAAAATGGACATACAGCCACCTTCTATTAAAAGAGGGCGGCTGTTTTTGATTAATACCACGCACCATTTGGCGCATAGTGATACCATTCATGTTCGTAACACACTTTTAAGCATTTCTCTTTTCTATCGACAACTACTTTACGTATGTTCTCCAGTGAGTGTTTTTCTTTTTCTATTTGCCCCATCGTTGCAGTGTGTTTCGCATGCACTCTCAAGAGTAATTCTTTTGTTTTCTGATGCAGGTTATCCATCAGATTTCCTCCTTTTTCATAAAGCAACACAAAAGCAACACAAGGTCTAACAAAAGCTACATCTATAAGAGTTTTGACCTTATTTGCACGTCTACCTGGGACGTAAGTAATTGGGCGATAAAGCCCGATATAAACTGCCTACCGGCGAGGGAGCCCCCGAAAGAGTCGGGGGGCTTGATTGAAGGGTGGCGAGGGGAAATTTTTCCCTCGTGGGTTTGGGCAAAGCCTAAAGTCTTTTCTTTTGAAATTGGGGGGAAAGAATGTGAACCGTTGCGAGAATCGGCAAAGGTGAAAAATGCTTTTCTGTTACTAGGAAAAAAACAACGGCTGCAGGCGATTTCAAGACGCCGAAGTTTTTCGAGGCAGCGAACCGAATGGGAACAAAATGCAACACCCCCTGCGGATTATTCAGACGGAAGATAGAAATGGCAATTCCGTTACGATTGTGACAAGCTGTTTCGATCTTTCCGCGAAGGAAATTGCAGATCTTTATCGTTATTGCTGGAAGATTGAAACGTTCTTTAAATGGATGAAGCAACATATGAAAATCAAATCCTTTTAAGGAAAGAGCCAGAATGCCGTTTACAATCAAATCTGGATTACGCTCATCACCTACTGCTTAGAAGTGCTACTTCAACTGAAAGTTGGGGATACAGGAAGTTTACTGAACTTGAAAAGAACCCTGGAAACCCATCTATTTAAAGGGATTAAAGCTTTTAAAAAAGCCTTATTCCGTAAGCCTACCCGAACTTCAAACGGCCGAAGGAAACAGAATTGGCTAGCTGAGTTTAGCGTAATTGAGCAGCAATTTTCCGAAGGTGGGGTGAGCCATTTAGCCGATTTGACAAACGAAATAATTATTTATGCAACGCCACTGAGGATAGATAGAAAAAATACGCCTGAAAAGGCGTATTTTTTGATGGCTTTGAACCTTTCTTTTCTATCTTGATACTATTAAGCTTGAAAGATTTTCCGTTTTCCTTCAGCCAATTGGCCGCCTCCGTTTTTGAGATACTTCTCAATCCCTTCTGACGCCCGATAAGCCAACGCTCCAATCGTTGCGGTCGGATGATGTCCTCCGAAATGTGGAAATGCAGAACCGCCCACGACAAAGAGGTTGTCTACATCCCACATTTGCAAGTAGTTGTTCACTGCAGACGTTGCTGGATCGGCTCCCATAACGACTCCTCCCGCATAATGCCCGCCTTGATAGATGTGATCGAATTCTTCCGGGACCACGTCCTCATCGATAATATCTGCACCCATCTGTTCCATGATTTCCTTGGATTTTTGGACACCGAATTTGGCAATCGTACGATCCTGATCTGTATATTTATTCGTTATACGCAGGAGGGGGTCATTAAACTCATCTTTATACGTTGGATCTAAATCCAAATAATTATGCCACCAAGACATGATTGCCGGGGTATACCATACCACCAGATTTCGGTTCGTATAAAGAATAGACTTTTCTTTAAACTCTGCACCCCATCTTGGCGTACCTTTTGGGACATGATTACTGGCAATAGCCGCATCGCCATACTGTCTAAGTTCAATGCCCCCACCGTTAATGAAATTTAAATTCGTATGATCGAAATTATCACCTGCAAAATCACTTAATGCACCGCCTAATGCGCCTGCTCCCATATAGAGATTAAATTTGCGTTTATTAAAAAATCCTCGAGCACCCAAAAAAGTGACATTAAATTGACCGTTGAAGTTTCTTCCAATCACACCTTTTCTCGTCTTTGGATTATAAGGCTGACCGATAGTAGATAACAATAATAAACGGTTGTTCGTAAATGTAAAAGCAGCTAATACGACTACATCAGCAGGCTGTTCATATTCTAGTCCGGTGTTTGTATCAACATACAGCACACCCTTGGCTTTGCCGCCTTCGTACAAGACACGGCGGACGTAAGAGTCTGTTCTTACCTCGAAATTACCCGTCTTTTTGGCTGTTGGAATCACCGTTACCAGCGGATCTGATTTCGCTCCGAAGTCACATCCATATTGTGTGCAATAAGAACAAAACATACATTGATTCAGTACTTCACCATCCGGATTCTCGTAAGTTTGCGACAGATTCCCTGATGGAACCTGATAGGGGTGATAACCTAACTGTTTAGATGCCTCTTTAAATAAAGAAATGGCTGGTGATTCCATCATCGGCGGGTTCGGATAGTCATTTGAACGCTCTTCACCAAACGGATCCCGTTCACCGGATATGCCGGCTGTTTTTTCAAACCGATCATAATACTTTTCAAAATCAGCATAGGTGATTCCCCAGTCCTGTAGCATCATGCCTTCCGGAATCTTCTTTTTGCCATAGCGTTCAACGGTCTTGCTATATATTTCAAAATCATAAGGCATAAATCGATACGTGGCTCCTGCCCAATGGACACTACCGCCTCCTAAATCCGTACCAGCCATCATTTCATGACGCGTTCTTACAGGTAATGCGATTTCCTCCAGCGTATTACGGGAAGTAATGGTTTCAGGAGAGAGATTCTGCATCATTTCAAATCGATTTGTAAAACGTAGCTCATCTTTAACGCCCGTGTAATCCTCCCTCTCTTTATTCCCCCCGCGTTCGAGTGCGACAACTTTATAGCCTGCTTTAGCTAGCTCGGCTGAGACAATGCCGCCAGCCCAACCTGTTCCCACTACAACCACATCTACTTTTTCTAGTTTTTTTACCATGTGAACCACCTCCAATTATCCGTAAGTTTGGTAATCCTTTAAACTTTCTTGATCCATAATAATAAATTCTTTTTCTTCTATCTGATTCATATATCCCATCCGTGGACCAGGATATTCTTTCATTTTCCATCCCATCATTTCTTTATTGCCGCCATATAAAGGATCTGCATAAGCCCCTTCTATAGTGGTCTGCAAAAGTAAATTGAAAAAGGTCTGTGCTTCTATCCCTGTTAAATTGATTTTGTTATCTTCAAACATGTGTAACATTTCATCTTGCTGATCTCCTGTCGCTTCTACAAACTTCATACCGAATTTTTCCTGGGACACGCTATCGAATTTTCTTAAACCTATGATGAAAATTTCGCTTCTATTTAATCGCGTTTGGTACCTAGGAGTAGGGGTCGGAGATTGCGTTGCTGTATTAGGCCCTTGATTATCCTGATTCCTTTTACTATCTTGATACCCTTGGGCTTGAAGGTTTTGGGTGAAAGGACCTCGCATATAATCCTTGGCGTTCATTCCCCACGACCCGGCCAATTGTTTATCAATGAAGTAGGGAACACCCAATTCAATCGCACCCGGACCGTTGTCATTTTTCGGGAAAATACGTTCCGTTGCTGCAGATAATATATCAAAATCTTCTTTACGGCTGAAAAACATTCGAGCATCTTGTAAGTTTGCCATGTCTTTTTTGTTAGGTACCGTTTTTTTCTGAAACTGGTTTGTCAACAAGCCCCCAAATAATGATCCGCCAACTACACCGCCAGCAACCAATCCGCTATTTTTAAGAAATTGGCGTCTACTTAACCCCTCTTTCCCGTTCGTATCAGATGGTTTATCTGTCATTACGTTTTCCTCCTCAAAGGTAAGTTTTACTAATGTCAACTTCTATTATTTCCAACATTATCCGTAAATAAACACACTTGTTTGCCGCACAGGCAAACAACAATTAATAGAATATCAATAAACACAAAAAACCAGCGATTTATGTCATCTGCTGGTTTCTTGGTCTTTCAGTTTTTCTTCTTGTAGCTATAAATTTAAATCTGCAGCTTCAACACCAAAATCGACAATATAATCGCCAAGTGTGAAGCCTTTCATAAGCACGCTTGTCTTGATTATGATTGAATTTTTTTTCGTCTTTCTATTCTCGCAAACGCTCTAAAACTTATCAAAGTAGCCAAATATGCAAAAATACTTCCAGTAAAAAAGGGGGTAATCCCAGGGGAAATCGTAGCAATAAAATAGATGACTACCGCTGAAGCGCCTATAGCAATGACTTCAATGGGGGATGTAATTGCTATTAAGAAAGACTGTTTGATGTATTGAAAGAACTTTAAATTAAAATTTGCATAGACAGGAAAAAAAACTAATAATGTAACGACGCTTGAAATAAGTATGAAACTTAATAGAGGGAACAAGAATTGCAATTCACCGTTATTTAACTGCAAGAAATAAAAGTCGAAATACAAGAAGTAGCCAATGAGTAAGAAAATAAGTCCTAAACCATTTACTTTTAAAAAGTCAGTACGGAATAATGTCCAAAATGCAGGGAATATTTTGAAATCCTTCTCGTCATTAATCAATTTACGGATAATCGCAAACATGGCAGCTGTAGCGGGAAAAATTCCAAAAGCGATTAACCCAACTAATGTAAACAGTATCCAAAGTACATTAATATAAGCTAATTCAATCATTCTATAAGCAATTCTATTGAATTTATCCCAACCAACCAAACTTCTCACCTCTCAAAGCATAACTATATGTTAAAGCCTATCTTAATTACAACTATTTTTCCACATATAAAGGCTGCAAGAACTTCAACTATTAATAAATGCACGGCTTTAATTAAAGACGCTTTAGAGACTTGTCTCTTGTTAAGAAATAATGTAGGGTAATAATCAGTAGTCAAACAATTGCGTAAAGTCTGTCTGTTAAGTTAGTTCAGAATGATAGCTAAAAAGTTATCTTATAAGTATTTCTCTGTTTACCTTAGTAACGGAAATTTGAAGTAATAGTTTAGGGGAATGATAGCGCTTTCACTTCCGCCTTTTGACTACTACATAGAGAAAGCATGGTCTGGAAATAAGATAATGACTTCAAATATTAAAGGGGGTGGAATCATATAGTAGTAGTTAAACAGTGGCGTTGTCATTCTAATAATAAAAATTGAGAGGGGTCATTTGGATGAAAAAAATTGGTTTTTTTCTATTACTAATTTTAATGGGAGCACTAATTGTAGGATGTAGCGCAAGTGAGACTGGTGCAGGTGATAAAAAGACTAATGAAAAGAAATCAGAGGAAACAGGAAAGGAAGAGGGACTCAGTGGTGAAATAACAGTTTGGGCACATCCATTTACGGGCAATCAAGAAACTGAAGGAGCAATGTGGGATGAAGTCATTGCTTCATTTGAAGAAGAAACGGGAGTGAAAGTAAACTTTGAACAAATTCCATGGGCGAATCGTGACCAAAAAGTACTTACGGCCCTAGCAGCAAACAATGGTCCTGACGTGTTTTATGTGATACCAGACCAGATGCCACAATATGCTGATGCAGGTATGTTACTAGCATTGGATCCTTATTTAGAAGGCTTTGATATTGATGATTTTGTAGATACAGCATTAGTTTCTACTACTTGGAAAGATGAGTTATATGGACTTCCAATCTTACAAGAAGCGTACACGTATTTATATAATGTCGATGTAATCAAAGCGATTGGCGAAGATCCAGAAAATTTACCGGCAACGTGGGAAGAGTTTGAAAAGTGGGCTGAAAAAGCAAAAGACAAGGATTTTTATGCCACAAGTTTTCAAGGTGGCGGGTCTATGAATGGAACGCTATATCCTTTCTTATGGCAAGCGGGTGGAGATGTTATCACAGCAGATAATAAAGTTTTGATAAACAACGAAGCAGGAGTAGAAGCATTTGAGTTTATCAATAAGATGTATAGCAATGGTTGGATCCCGAAAGATTCAATTACAGCAATGGAACATGATGCGCTATGGGAAGGCGGAAAAATGTTAGCAGTTCAAGGTTCAGGTATTTCAGTAAGTCGTATGTTAAGCCAAAATCTTTTTGAATTTGTTATTGCTCCACCGATGAAGAATAAGGAACAATTAACTTATGGAACAACAGGTATGTTCGTAGCACCCGCTAATACGGATAATCCAGCAGCAGCAGCAGAGTTTATCAAAGTGATGACAAACTCGGAGAATCAGAAGAAATTTAATACAGTCACACAGTATATACCTACTAGGGAATCGGCCAAAGATATCTTTGGAGAGCAAAAATATCTTGCGCAGCTAGCGACTTATACTGAATTTGCATTGCCTGGGGTTATTCATCCAGAGGGACGTACAATTATGCCATTAATTCAAGCAGAACTTCAAACAATGATGGAAGGGAAGAAAACACCACAAGAAGCAGCAAATGACGCTGCAAAAGCTATCGAAGGTAAAATTAACTAATGAAATGTTAGCAAAGTAGAGAGTTTGATCGCTTATCGAACAAACTCTCTGTTACTAACTTACATATGAAAGGGTGATTACACTGAGTAAAGCATTGACTTCTAAAAAGAGTAAGTTGCCACTCGGAGAAAGAGTGAAGCGTGAGTGGAACCGCAATGCTATTGTATATATTTTTCTAATCCCTGTTTTAGGCCATTTTATTGTTTTTCAAATATATCCTTTTATATTGAGCTTTTATTTAACATTTATGGATTGGAAGGTAATTGGTGACCCGGAATTTGTAGGACTTAAACATTGGAAGTACTTTCTAAGTGATAAATTGGCTTGGAAGGCTATTTGGAACACGGTCAAGTTTTCCGCATATTATATTGTGCCAACGATGGGATTAGGGTTGATTTTGGCGTTAATTATTAATTCAGGTGTTAAATCAGCTAAATTCTTTAAAGGAATATTCTTCTTGCCCGTTGTTACTTCATTTGTAATCATCGCAGGGATCTGGGGGTGGTTATTTAAAGGAACAGAGGCAGGGATGATCAACTACTTGCTAAGTTTTATAGGTATTGAGCCACAATTATTTTTATCGAATTCCAGTCAAGCCCTAGCAGTGTTAGCGGGTTTGAGTATTTTTAAGGTTGCTGGGAGTACGATGATTTATTATTTTGCGGGACTTCAGTCAATTGATCAACAATTGTATGAGGCTGCACGGATTGATGGTGCCTCATCTTTTAAAATATTTTGGACGATAACATTTCCATTATTAAAGCCCATTCACTTTTTTGTTGCGATTACGACAACGATTGGTTCTTTTCAAATTTTCGACTCTGCTTATTTATTAACAGGTGGGGGGCCGAATTACGCTACGACAACCATTGTATATTATTTGTATGAACAAGGATTTACGAGTCTTAACTTAAGCTATGCAGCTGTACTTTCCTATATATTATTTTTTATTATCTTAGTTGTTTCGCTTATACAACGAAAGTATCTGGGCCAAGAATCCAATAATTATTAATCCTTAGATGTTGGTAGAAAGGAGACTGAAAAAATGCTTAAAAAGGTGATTTCATATACAGCGTTAATTGTGTTAGGGTTTTGTTTCCTATTGCCCTTTCTTATTATGATTTTAGGATCTTTTAAGGACGTTCAATATGCACAATTAGATCCGCTATTTTGGATTCCAGATCAACCAACAATGAAAAACTATCTCTATATAATGAGAGACGGAATATTTATGAGATGGATCCTCAACTCTGTTATTATTACCGTTATTCCAGTAGCGAGCCAGATGATATTTTGTGCGGTTTTAGGATATATTTTTGCGAAGAAACAATTCCCCGGACGAGAAATCATATTCTGGATTTTTATGGCGGTTATCATGATTCCACAACAGCTATTAATTATTCCGAAGTTCATTATGTTTTCTGGTTTTGGTTGGATAAATACATATTGGGCGTTGATCATTCCAGAATTATGGGGAATTATGGGTGTGTTTTTAGTTAGACAATTTCTACAAAGTATACCGAATGATTTAGAAGAAGCTGCATATATCGACGGTGCGAATGATATACAAATATTTTTCAAAGTAATTTTGCCACTCTCGGTTCCAGTCGTTGCGACAGTAGGAACATTTTCATTTATCTCAAATTGGAATGATTTATTTCAACCATTAATTTACTTAACGCAAGAGAAAATGTTTCCAGTTACGCTAGGTTTAGCTTCAATGCTTGGGAAAGAAGGGAACTTTGGCATTGAAATGGCTGGTTCGGCAGTTTCATTTATACCGACTTTTCTAATATTCTTATTCTTCCAGCGTTACTTCACGGAAGGAATTCAAATGTCAGGACTAAAATAGTAGCAATCGCTAGAAAGGAGTGTAGGAGAGCGTTTATAATCATCGGCGCATAAAAGCATTAGTTAACTTTGCTCTTCTTCAATAAAGCTTAAGCGATAAATACGGCGGGGTCTTCCTTTATGTGTTGCTTTTTCCTCGCCGACGATATCAACCAGTTCAGCATCCATCCATTTTAAAAGAATTCGGTTGGCGCTTCTAATGGTTACATTGAGCGTTGAAGCTAATTCTTGTGCTGTATAATCAATTTTTTTATGCCTAGAAACACGTGCCATTAGTTTTGTCATATAGGAAGCAGACATCCCAGATTTTTTGGCTTTATCTAGTAGGTGTGGATCGGTAATGGACAAATTGTATCTTTCATATTGTTTATGAGTCGTTATATCAACAGGACCTAAGACACTTCGATCTTCACGAACAATATAACAAACGTTTCCACCTAATTCCTTGGATTGCCAAAGTGCTAATCGTGCGTGATTGCCTGCTTCCGCAGCGGTCCTTCCAAAGCCAACACCAAGACTTATCGTAATGCCAAGTTTACTTTTAACATCTTGGAGTAAGGGAATAAATTTATATCCCCTTGTTTCACGTTCGAAAATACCACGAGTCGTAATGAATGAATATTCTTCTCCACCTAAATTGGTCAGATGCCCGTCAAGGAGTTTAATGTAATCAAGTAGCATTTGTTGGGTATTTAATTTTAATAATTGAACATCATGCTCGGAAGAATATTTCTCTGAGACACCTTTAAAATTATCGATGTTAATTAAGCCGAAGACAATTTGTGATTCTTTATTTCTTCGTGTATTCGTTGCTAAGAGGGCTCGTTCCAATGAAACAATCATATCTTGTTGAGTTGGTGTTACCCACTCATGGGGAATACGGAGAGTGGATAAACGATTAGCTACATCCTGAATCCCAGTGAGTGCAATTGCGTTATGTTCCTGATAATTGTCTATATGGAATTGTACAACTTCCTCAATGATTGTACTTTGTGAGGGATTTCTATAGACAAGGAGTTCATAATTATCTTCTTCAAGCTCTGACAAAATTTGTTCAACATACTTTTCTTTAACTGTATCAATGGATAAGCATTTTAAATTATACCTACTTTTAATAATAAATAATGATCTATAAAGTCCAGTACCCATTAAAGGCATATGGTGTACTGGGATTGTAAATTCAACAACTTGTTTAACTAGATTGTATGAGTGATATTCTGTAAACATTAAAACTTCGACGTCATTCATTAATTCCTTTGTTATATCTGGGGTTAAACTGCTAGGCTCGATGATTCGAAAAACGGGTTTAAAGTTAGGAAAGGTTTTCAAGGTTTCCCGTGTTTGGTCGATAAGCGCCTTTGGTCCAATTATCCCGATATTAATATCTGAATTATCCTGCAAGTTGTTTTTTCTGAGCATGAGCATGTCCCTCCTTGTCATTGTAAAAAACTAAGTTGGTAGGCAGGTGTCTCTTAATCTAATGTTTCGTTTATAATACTTTCTTATAGGAAGTCTGTCAAAAACGAGGAAATATAGCCCGGAAACATGATGAAAGCACTGTGTTATTAAAAGACCTAATTAAGACTTGTCTTTTAATATAAGTCTACATACAATGTAAGTGAATAACAATTTTGATATATCTGATAAAAGTTTTATATAAAAACAAATAGGAGTGATGAAATGAAGACGATTGCAGAGCTAGAGGACTTTATGACGAAACCATCTTCACAGTTAATCAATGATCTTAGATTAGTAGATGGTGATATCTTAATTTTAGGTATTGGCGGAAAAATGGGACCAACATTAGCTAAGATGACGAAAAGAGCGCTGGTTTGGATAAAAAAGTGATAGGGGTATCACGGTTTTCATCCGGTAGTTTAAAAGAAGAGTTAGAAGACTTCGGAATTGAAACAATCGCTGTAGATTTATTAAATGGTGACCAGCTACAATCACTACCAGATGTGAAAAATATTATTTTAATGGCGGGAAATAAATTTGGAACTGCTGGGAATGAACATTTTACGTGGGCGATGAATGCCTATTTACCTGGTAGGATTGCAGATAAATTCAAAAATTCACGCATTGTTGCATTTTCATCTGGAAATATTTATCCATTAATAAATGTAGTTAATGGTAATTGTTCTGAGGAGATAGCCGCGAATCCAATTGGTGAATACGCACAATCTTGTTTAGGAAGAGAGCGTGTCCTTACAAACTTTTCGCGCACTAACGAAACATCAATGCTCCTATTCCGACTGAATTATGCGATTGACATGAGGTATGGGGTGTTAGTAGAAATTGCCCAACATGTCTTGGAAGGTAAAGCTATTGATCTAACAATGGGGAGTGTAAATGTTATTTGGCAAGGAGATGCAAATGAATATGCAGTACGGTCATTACTACACTGTGATACCCCACCTAAAATAGTAAATGTGACTGGGCCAGAGACCATTTCAGTCCGTTGGTTGGCAGAAGAATTTGGGACGCGATTTGATAAAGAACCACTATTCCTTAATGAAGAACAGCCCACGGCATTATTAAATAATGCATCCAAAGCACATCAATTATTTGGCTATCCAAAAGTATCACTTCAACAAATGATTGATATGACGGCAGAGTGGCTGAAAAATAATGGGGAAACATATAATAAACCAACTCATTTCCAAGAGCGAAAAGGAGCATTTTAAATGTTGAGTCCTGCTGTGAAAAAACAATTACACGATGGAACAGTCATTCCAGCGCATCCGCTAGCTCTAACAGAAAATCGGCAACTTGATGAAGCTAGTCAACGTGCACTTACTCGCTATTATATTGATGCAGGAGTAGGTGGGATTGCTGTTGGCGTCCATACAACTCAGTTTGAAATCCGTGATCCGCAGTTTAATTTATTTGAAAAAGTATTAACTCTTGCGATTGAAGAGATGGAGAAGGCACAAGTTCCTGATTCATTTATAAAAATTGGTGGAATTAGTGGACCCATCGAACAGGCAATTGAAGAAGCCAAGTTCATCAAAGCGATTGGCTATGATCTTGGGTTGTTGAGTATGGGAGGATTACAAAATGCCTCCGAGGAAGAGCTTCTATATCGGACTCGGAAAATAGCAGAGATTATTCCGGTTATTGGGTTTTACTTGCAGCCAGCAGTAGGTGGGCGCATTCTGTCCTATGATTTTTGGAGAAGGCTTGCCGATATACCTAATGTTCACGGCATAAAAATCGCACCTTTTAATCGATATCAATCTTTGGAAGTTATTCGTGCGGTTTGCCATTCAATAAGAAATGAAGAAATCGCTATTTATACAGGGAATGATGACAATATTATTAATGACTTGTTAACAATATATCAAATTAATGTAGAAGGAAAAAAGATAGAAAAACAGATTGTCGGCGGGTTACTCGGACATTGGTCAGTCTGGACGAAAACAACGGTGGCCATTTTTAATAAGATAAAAAACGTTCAATCAAAAGGCGAGATTCCAAGTGGATTATTAACATTAGGGCAAGAAATAACCGATGCAAACGCTGCTTTTTTCGACCCAAATAATCAATTTAAGGGGAGCATTGCGGGTATTAATGAAGTGTTAGCAAGACAAGGACTTTTAAAGGGGCGTTGGTGTTTACTTGATAAAGAAAAATTAAGCCCAAATCAAATGGAAGAAATCAATCGTGTGTATGCCGATTATCCGCATTTACATGATGATGCATTTGTGAAAGAGAACTTAGCCAAATGGTTCAAAGAGTAGGGAGAGAATGAAATGAAATCAATTGTTGCTAGGAGTCAAAAAGTCCATGTTATCGAGCGTATGAATCCAACGATTAAACCTTCCTATTTATTAATCAAAACACTACATTCGGTCATATCACCTGGGACTGAACTTAGCTTGATTGGAATTAGTGAGGACAGAGAAATAGCATTAGGCTATAGTGCAGTGGGGTCTGTTGTTAAGTGTGGTGAAGGTGTAGATGATTATCAAATAGGTGATATTGTTGCTTGTTATGGGGCCCCATATGTAGGGCATTCTGATTGTCTATTAGTTCCAACGACATTGTGTGCAAAGGTCCCGTCTGGCGTAGAGCCGAAGGAAGCTGCTTTAGCAGGAATTGGCGCGATTGCGATTCACGCGCTAAGGATTGCAAAACTTGAATTTGGGGAAACGGTTGTTATTGTAGGCTTAGGACTGCTTGGTCAAATGATTGCTAAAATAGCCAATGCTGCTGCGTATCATGTGGTTGCTTTCGATATTGAAGCAGAGCGGGCAGCAATGCTTCATGAAGAAGCCAGTATTCGTTCGTTTTCTACTATTCCGGAGATGGAAAGTGAAATAAAGAATGGTACGAAAAACTACGGGGCAGATGCGGTTCTTTTATGTGTGGGTGGTAAAGGTTCATCACTTACAAATCAAAGTTTAGGGTGGATCCGACATCAAGGTAAAGTTGTGATTGTCGGTGATATTGAACCGGACTTCCCTCGAAATCTCCTGTTTGCTAAGGAAGCACAAATTCTTATTTCACGGGCTGGTGGTCCGGGGCGATATGACCAAGTGTACGAGGGACAAGCAATCGATTATCCATACGGTTATGTACGATGGACTGAGGGAAGAAATGTAGCAGAGTACTTACGTTTAGTAAATGATAAGCGAATTAATGTCCAACTATTTTTAACGGACGAAGTTGATTTTCGTGATGTGCCAGCTGCTTATGATGATTTGATTAATAAAAAGACAATGACATTGACGAAGATTATTAACTATTAATGAGGATATTGAAACGCATTAATAGAGTGTCGCGTACTATTCCTATCAAATTAGTTTTATCAGACGTCATGGTGACAAATACCAAGCTACTCAAGCCATTCATAGATCAAGATGAACTTGGTGAAATTTATTGTGCAAAGGCTTCATGTTTAAGAAGACTTGGTAATCCTGGTGGCTGGTTTAGAATCAGATGGGGGACGGGCTTATTGATTTAGACGTGCATATGATTGATATATGATTTTATCAACTGTGTGTAAGAAGGAAGAGAATCGACTATCACAGGTTATGACGGTCTGAAATCATTAGGGGTTTCATTGTCAGCGTATGGATCAAGTAAATTTAAAAAGACGATTTCCTTATAGACGTCAATAGGGGCACTGGTTTTCATCAATTATGATAGAGAGCTGTAGTGTCCTTTTATTGTTTAATTCTTGGAATACGCGAGGTTCTAAAACGACACAGAATCGTTTGAAACCTAAAACCCTTAATTTTGATGAATTCTTGAATATGGAAGAAATCATTTAGAAAAAAGAAGTATTAAATTCCTTTGTGTGGTAGTTATTGGATAACGTTTCGGGTTATAATATTATTAGAAGAATATTTGTATTATTTAATATGAAAAATGCTGATGTGCGTGGATTAATTGACAGTCAACGAGAACTCAGTAGTTAACTTAAAAGATGTAAAGTTGGACGAAGCAGGTTTTGCTCTAGTAAAGATATATTATAGGCAATTCCAAAATTAGTAGATCAGGAGGGGATTCACTGTAATGACCTTAAGGAATAAGATATTCATTACTTTTTCATTATTACTATTACTTCCCCTTATACTTGTTGGAATAGTTGTTCAGAATATATTTATGTCATCTAAAAGTGAGGAAGTTATTACTAAAGTTGAAAATACGATTATTCAACTAAATTATAATTTAGATTTAATGTTGGAAGATGCATCAAGGTCTACAATTTCAATATTATACAATAAAGAACTAGTTGGTATTTTAAAGGGATATGATATGAACACCCCAATAAGCCATAAAAAGTACAGCCATGTTAAATTACTTTCATTGTTTTTATCGAGTATGACCTTTAATAAAGATCAAATCTATGGGATTCATATATTCGCAAAAAATGGTCAATTATTTAGTCATATGGATAATTATAGAATTGAAGATCATATTAATTTACAAGAGCAAGAATGGTATCTGAAAGCTAAAGAACAAGAAGGTGGTTGGATAACATATTATGATAAAAATCCTATTTATTATAAAAATAGCAGTGAAAAATATGTAAGTTTCTTAAGGTTACTAAGAGACCCAGAGAATCACAATGAGTTAGGAGTGATAAGAATTGACTTTGCACCTAAGTATATAAAGGAAATTACTGAGCAACTTGGAAGCGAGAACTGGCAAATATCCACAGCGCATGATGAACCATTAATAGGAAGCCAGAGTGATTATCTATTATCTAGCTGTCAAACAAATCAAAGCTGGATTAAGAATGAGCCATCAAATCAAAAGTATCTTTGTGTTACACATACATCAAGTAAAACTGGTTTGAAAATTAGTAATGTTATACCTAAAGATTATTTGCACAGTGAAATAAGTGAATTCAACAACTTTTTATTTTTGTTAATTGGATTTTGTCTGCTTATTTCTTTACTCATTTCTTATTATATGACGAACTATCTACTAAAACCGTTGGAATTATTAAAAATACGAATTAGGTGGTTTCAAGGAAATAAGTTATCAAATAACAATCGTATTCAGTCTAAGAATGAAATAGTTGAATTACGTACTGCTTACGATGGAATGTTATCTGATATAGATTATTTGGTTGCAGAAGTATATGAAATAAATTTGAGGAACTCGGAAGCGGAATACAAGGCATTACAGTCCCAAATGGACCCACATTTTATCTTTAATACATTAGAATCAATTAATATGAAGGCAATAGATAATGATCAGTTTGAGATATCGGACATGATTGCCGAATTAGGAAAATTAATCAGATATCGCCTGAAAAATGAAGAACAACAGATACCTTTGCAAGAAGAAATAATATTTGCGAAAACCTATGTAAATATTATGAAGAATAGATTAGAGAATGCCCTTGATGTTCATTGGGATGTTGAAGGTGAGAATGTGAATCATCTTGTTCCAAAATATATAATTCAACCACTAATCGAAAACTCAATAATGCATGGTTACAGTAATAAAGTCAAAAAAGTTGAGATACTTGTGAAAGCTAAAATGGAAGGATCTGCACTTACTATATCAGTTAGTGATAATGGTTCCGGGATAGACTACTGTAAACTATTAAAAATAAAGGAATCATTAAAACATAGTTTATTGAATAATGATTATGGGGAAAAAATTGAAAAAGTTAAAAATGGTATTGCTTTAGTGAATATCAACAGGCGGTTAAGACTTATTCATGGGATTAATAGTATGTTGCTTATTTCATCGGTAGTAGGCAAGGGAACTGAGGTAGATATTATCATTAGAAAGTAGGTGATAAGGTTGAAAAATGTCCTATTAGTGGATGACGAAAAAGTAATAAGAAAAGGAATAAAGAAGTTATTAGAGGATGTTATAACCGGTTATAAGGTGATGTGGGAAGCATCTAATGGTTGCGAAGCTCTTGAAATTGCAAATATAGAAGTACCTGATCTCGTGATTACGGACATCAGAATGCCAGAAATGAATGGTATTGATTTCATATCATACTTTAAAAAGAGGCACCCATTAGTATCAGTAATCGTAATCAGTGGTCATGATGACTTTATTTATGTAAGGGAGGCTTTGAAGTTAGGAGTGAAGGATTATTTATTAAAACCAATAAGTCGAAGTGATCTCGCAAGCATTCTCCAAAATATAAATAATGAGTATGCTAATAGTGACGATGTTATTAATCCAGGTGAGTCTATAAATATAAGTAAAATTAAAGATATTATTAGAAAGAATTTAGAAAAAGAGATAACGTTAAATTTTATTTCAAACACGCTAAATCTTCATCCAAATTATATTAGTCAACTATTTAAACGAAAGACAAATATAAAATTATCCGAGTACATAATGCAACAAAGAATAGATAAATCCAAAGAATTATTAACTCAAACTCAACTTAAAATATATGATATTGCGCATTTAGTTGGTTATGTGAATTCGAAACATTTTTCTGTAGTTTTTAAAAAAGTAGTTGGGAAGACTCCTTATCAATATAGACAAGGGATTTGAAATATCTTAATATTACAAACCATTTCTTAATACTATCCAATTATAAAGTGCTTACATTATTAGTATTATTGTAATAAGAAAAGGGGGCAAGGCTATGAAAAAGTATTCATTGATTTTTTTCAGTCTAGTATTGATTTTTCTTGTAGCATGTAGTAATGATGATTTAAAAGGTAAGAGTAAAGATGATGGAACGACTAACAGTGATGATGAAAAAGAGGACGTTGAATTGACATTTTCAATATGGGGAAATGATCAACACGCAGAAATGTATGAAGAAGTTCTAAAAGGATTTTATGATGAAAATCCAAACATTAAAGTAAAAATTGATCTTATCCCGTTTCCAGATTATCAGCAAAAGATGTCTGTACTTGCCGCTGGAAATGAATTACCAGACGTGGGTTGGGTTTCTGAAGCAATGGTCTCTCAATTTATCAAGAATGATATTTTAAGTGATATTTCTGATTTTAGTAAGGACGACAACTTTGATATGAACGATTTTATTCCGTCGACTTTAGAATTATGGAAACATGATGGAAAGCTATTAGGGTTACCGTTTTCTACACCACCTATGATTTTATATTATAACAAAAAAATGTTTGAAGAGGCTGGATTAGAAACACCGACAGAACTAGCTATGAAAGATGAATGGACGTGGGAACAATTTGAGGAAGCTGCTAAAGCATTATCGAGTGGTGAAGGAATCAATAGAACTTATGGGGCAAGGTTGTTTAGGGAATGGACTAACTTTGCAACGTTACCTTCTCATACAATTTCGTATGGTGGGTCAATCTTTTCTGATGATATGAAAGAGTTTACGTGGAATTCTTCGGAAGGGGTTAAGACTTTTGAAATGCTGAATCGTATGATGTTTGAGGATAAGTCACATGTACCACCAGGTGAGAATATTGAATATGAAGGTGGAAAAGTCGGAATGTACTCCGCCATGTATAGCTATATGACAAATGCAAGAGAGATTACTGACTTCGAATGGGATATTGCCCCATTGCCTAAAGGACCTAATGGAAGGGCACCATTACTTGGGCAAGCGGGAATTGTTGCATTCGAGGGCAGTAAGCATCCGAAAGAGGCAAAAGAATTATTAAAATTTTTGGCAAGTAAAGTAGGTATCCAGGCGCAGTCTATGTTCTTCGTTCCGGCAAGAAAAAGTGTACTAGAATCGGATGAATTTATTACCGTCCCTAATAACCCATCAAGAGAATCTATTCAGTTGGCTATGATTGATCAGATGAATGATGGCTATACGTACCCATTACATGAAGACTGGACAAAGATTGAAAGTGAAATTATCAAAGGTATTGATAAGCTGTTTGCGCAAATGGAATCACCAACTGTAATACTTGAGCAAATGGAAAAAGATATAAAACCTTTATTAAAATAAGAAAAAGTTACAAGATTAAAAGTAACGGTTTTTAATTCGTTACTTTTAATTTCATAAGGGGATATTGAAAATGGAAGCAATATTAAAAAAGATGTTATTTAGTGAGAAAATGTCTATAATCGCAAGCCTTCCGGAGAATCGTATGGATTTAGCGCAAGCTGCTATTGATGCGGGTGCAGATGGACTTAAATTTCATATTAATGTTTCACATCGGGCTAGTGGGAATAAATTCAAAGATGTAGAGTTTTATTTTGAAATGTTTGAAGAAGTAAGACGGAAATTTACCGGACCAATTGGTGCCGTCATAGGTGATGAAATTGAAAAGGTGCTTGGTGTAAAGACGAAACAGTTAAAGGATCTAGGCTTTAACTATTATTCATTATATGCAAAAGATATCGGGTCGAAACTACTACTTCAGAATGACTTGGAGTGTACAGTAGCAGTTAATGATAAGTTTTGTTACGAACGGGTACGAGTCATTGAGTCATTTAATATTCAGGCAGTTGAGCTGTCAATCGTGAAAAAAGAGGATTATGGAAGAACATTAAACTTTGAAGACTTAATTTCTTATAAAAGTTATCGAGATAATACGAAGCTACCACTTATTGTACCTTCTCAAAAAAATCTTGTGCCGGATGATTTATTGATGCTTCAAGAAATAGGCATCAATGCAGTTATGCTGGGAGCAGTAACAATTGGTAGTACAGTAGAATCTATTTTTGAAACGATTTCACGATTTACAAAAAAATAGAATGATTATTGAGGGTGAGATAAAATGCTTAGACACCTCACTAAAGGAAAAAAACTTGGTTCAAAATGGAGTGACAATATAGCAGGTTGGTTATTTGTCTCGCCTATGTTAATAGGATTTACACTATTTATGTTCGGTCCTTTGCTATATGCTTTTTTTATAAGTTTGAATGATTGGCCACTACTAGGAGACGAAACCTTTATAGGAATAAAAAACTACGAAACCTTGGCTCATGATCCTATATTTATAAAATCCTTAGTTAACACATTATTATTTAGTTTAGGTTTAGTCCCTTTCAATATAATATTAGCAATCTTTTTAGCATCATTGTTAAAAAATAAATTCTTCGGGATTGGCTTATTCAGAACCGCTATATTTGTACCAGTAGTGACGTCATTAATTGTATGGTCAATTGTTTGGAAGTATTTATTGGCCACTGAATTAGGATTTATAAATCAAATGTTAGCTTTGATTGGCATAGAAGGACCTTCATGGCTTTTAAGTATACCAACTGCCTTACCAGTAGTTATTTTTGTGAGTGTCCTTAAAAATGTTGGATTAAACATGATTTTATTTCTAACTGCGATGCAACAAGTTCCAGCAGAATTATATGAAGCTTCTGAGCTTGATGGTGCATCTAATTTCAGGAAATTTAGAAGCGTAACATTGCCATTAATTACACCAACAGTATTTTTAACTATGATTATTACTACAATCGGTGCTATGAAGGTTTTTGGTCAAATCTACGTTATGACCCGTGGAGGGCCAGTAGATAGCACGAAGGTTCTAGTGTACTACATTTGGGAAACTGCCTTTAAACATTTCGATATGGGCTATGCTTCAGCGTTAGCATTTGTATTGTTTTTTATCTTATTAGCATTTACTATTCTATCTTGGATTGTTAGAAAGAGGTGGGTTTTCTATGAGGAATAAAGGAAGTAATCTATTTAAGTATATTATACTTTTAATAATAACATCGTTAATGATCGGTCCTTTGTTATGGATGATTTCTACCTCTTTAAAGGAACCCGCCAAAACTTTCACACAATTTTTTCCTAATCCGATAAGATGGGCAAACTATGCTGAAGTATTAGGGAATTCGACGTTTTTGAAGCAGTATTGGAATAGTATTTATATCTCTATATTAGTAACGTTATTGGTTTTGTTGTTCTCTTCAATGGCTGGGTATGCTTTTGCTAGAATAAAATTTATTGGTAGGAATGTTATTTTTCTATTGTTATTAAGCGTAATGATGATTCCAGCAGAAGTGACTATTATTCCATTATTTTTATTCATGCGAGAACTTGGACTTATTAACACTCATCTTCCATTAATTTTACTGCCTACATTTGGTGCTTCGGGTGCATTTGGTGTCTTTTTAATGCGACAGTTTTTTATAATGATACCAAAAGAATTAGAAGAAGCAGCGATAATGGATGGTTGTTCAAAGTTTAAGGTTTATTGGAGAATTATGTTGCCATTATCTGTTCCAGCTCTATCAACATTGACTATATTTACATTTTTGGCAAATTGGGATGAGTTTTTGTATCCGCTGATATTTATTAATTCACGAGAGCTCATGACATTACCTATTGGATTATCACTATTTACTGATGAAACAGGTACAGCATGGCACCACTTAATGAGCGCAACAACACTAGCTACAATACCATTATTGATAATATTTTTCTTTGCTCAAAAGAAATTTATAGAAGGAATGACAGCAGGGAGCATTAAGTGAATTCAAAAGTCAATAGGGGCAATAATTATTTCTTGAGAAAGGTGCTGATCATAATAAATAAAATCATTTATTGGGATAATCACGAAACAATTTTGTTCGCTGTTGAAGAGTTGAGAAGGTTAATGAGAGAGGCGGGGGACGAAAGTACAATTGGTGGTCAAGCTTCATTTACTAAGCCCGATGAAAATAGTAACAGAATCATTTTACTAACAACAAATGACTATCATTCTTTGATGGATATGAAAAAAACAATCACAGTGAATGATGATGGTTTTGCATTGCTTAAATCAGAAAATGATATGTGGATTATCGGAAATGAACCCCGTTCGATTCTTTATGGCGTTTATATGTATTGTAAAAATCAATTTGGCTACCAGTGGATTGATCTGGACAAAGAGATAATCGTTAACTCTCATTCACCAACGATAGAAGAACGATATATTCATGAGCCTATGTTTGCAAGGCGCGGAAATATTATTGAAACAATTAATGATCCAAACTATATCAATTCACTCATTGATTGGGGAGTTAAAAATGGTCAAAATGAATATTTTTTCACGTTTTTCCTATGGGATGAAATTAAATCGTACGTGACGCCTGCACTACGAAAACGGGATGTTCATGTAACTTTAGGGGGGCATAGTTTAAGTTACTTGCTAAAAGAGATACAGAAAGACACGAGTGGGGACATTCTTAAGCAAGACGAGAAACTAAAGTTTTTTGCTGAAAATACATATCTTCAGGATAAAGTCATTCATAAAGTAGTCGCTATCTGTTTGGAGAACAAGGTGATTACTAGAATCTCGTTGTGGCCTGAAGATATCGGAATTGATGAGAAGAACGCGAGTGGATTTTTACCGACATATATTCGATTTACTGAAAAACTGAAAGATGCACTTGATAAGGAAAATTTACACGTAGAGGTAGAATATATTGTGTACAATGCTGGTTTGTCTTGGAACATGTTAGAAAGGGAAGATCAAACAGAAGCATCTGATAAAGTCGATGCATTATATGCCTATTGGGGAAGGGATTATTCAACTGCTATTGATTCAAGTGATTCTAGGCAAGCGAGAGCCTATCAAACATTACAGGATTGGAATGAGCAAACAAAAAAAGGTGAAAAATCGTTAACAGTTCTTGAGTACTATAGTGATCATTTCATGTTAACGGAGCTATTCCCACCACTTCTTACGAGAATTCAACAGGATTTATATGATTATAAACAATTGAATATAAACGGTGTTTTAAATTTAATTGTCCCAATACATCAAAAACAACAAGGCTCAGAGATAGGGGTCAACTATCCTTGGAAATGGATCCACCATTATAATAATTATGTATACTCAAGGATTGCTTGGGGTGAAAAATATGAGGTGATTGTCGAAGACTATTTCACTATTTTTAATGAGGATAAAGCAGCATTTCGCGAGATGATTGACGAATTAGAAAAACTTGTTTCACAACATACGAAATGGAATGCCCCACTATTTCCTGCCAGAGTAGTTGATCCGGAAAAAGTTCATAAGCCGATGAATCAATTAATGATTCCATCCTATTTACGCGAAGTGTATGACCATTTATCGAAGTGGGATATGACGGAGACCAAAACATTGTTAGCAATTCAGACACAGGATAATTTTAAATCATTTACAACAAAAGAAATGATGTTGATTTATTTTTATTATCTTAAAAAAGGAACTGAAATTTATTCGGAAGCATGGGCATTAAAAGGTGAACAATAATTCAAACAGGATATACGGAGGTTTTACTAATGGATTTTAGTAATCTGCATTATTATGTGCCGGTAGAAAAAGTTGGCAAACCGACGATAATTGAAAAAAATCTAATTATATACGGAGGTACACCTGCCGGTATAACGGCAGCTATTCAAGCAACAAGAATGGGCATCACTGTCGCAATCGTTGAGTTTAGCAAAAATATTGGTGGGATGACCGCGAGTGGATTAGGAGCTACAGATCTTGGAGCGGAAGATGCAGTTGGTGGTCTTTCGAAAGAATTTTATCAAGAAATTGCGAAGTACTACCGAAAAGAGAAACAATGGAAATTTGAACCACAAGCAGCTCAGTATGTGTTTGATAAATGGATAAAAGACTATGATATTCCGGTTTATTTGAACCAGCATTTAGAAGAAGTTATCAAAGAAAATGGAGAAATAATTGAAATTATAATGGGAAATGAGAATCGATATAAAGGTAAAGTCTTTATGGATTGTAGTTATGAAGGTGATTTATTAGCTAAATCAGCTGTTACTTTTTTTGTTGGACGGGAGTCGAATGCAACATATAAGGAAATTTACAATGGCATCCAGTTTGGTGCGCCTCATCATAAATTTGAAAAATGGATTGATCCTTATGTTGTTGAAGGTGATCCTAAAAGTGGTATCTTGCCGGGGATTACAAAGGATGATTCTAAACAATTAGGCTATCAAGGGCAAGGAGATCACCGGATTCAAGCGTATAATTTCCGGATTTGTTTGACGAAGGATAAGGGAAATCGTATTCCGTTTCCTATGCCACCACGTTATGAAGCAGATCGATACCAGCTTCTACTTCGCTATATTCAAGCAGGAGTTTGGGATGCGATGAACCTTCACACAATGTTGCCGAACGGAAAATCCGATTTAAATAATTATGGTGCGGTATCGACGGATAACCTTGGGATGAATTACGACTGGCCGGAAGGTAGTTATCAAAGGCGCGAGGAAATTTTTCAAGATCATCTGAATTATGATCTGGGAATGTTGTACTTTTTAGCAAATGATTTACGTGTACCAGTGGCTATACGTGAGGAAGTAGCTACCTGGGGGTTACCGAAAGATGAGTTTGAAAAAACGGGGCACTGGCCACATCAGTTGTATATCCGTGAAGGAAGAAGAATGATTTCTGATTATGTCATGACAGATCATAATTGTCTAAAACAGGAATTTGTCGATGACCCAATTGGTTTGGCGTCATTCCATATGGATTCACATAACTGTCGACGCGTCGTGATTGATGGTAGGTGTGTGAATGAGGGAGATGTTCAGGTTCCAATAGCTCCTTATGAGATTTCGTATCGTTCCATTCGCCCAAAATCTGTGGAATGTACAAATCTACTTGTCCCCGTTTGCTTATCTAGTTCGCATATCGCTTATGGTTCGATTCGAATGGAGCCGGTATTTATGATTCTAGGGCAGACGGCGGGAACTGCGGCAGCCCTCGCCTATAAACATAAAATAGCTGTTCAAAATGTAGATTACGAAGAATTAAAACAGGAACTTCTAAAGGCAAATCAAGTTGTCGAATGGGGCGACGATAGGGTAGACAATCCGATTAAACGAATGGAAGAAACATTCGGTAGAGTATGAAATACAACAAAAAACGACTAAATTAGTGGAGGGGTTAAGGTGAAAATGATCTCTTGGAATCGTAATCGATTGGAGGAGCTAGTAGAGTTATGGAATAAAGAATTAGCCATTGATTTTCCGATGCGTGAAGAGTTGTTTGTCCAAAATAGTTTTGATGATGTGAACGTCTCTTATGACAGTTCTTATATCGCAGTAGACGATGAAGACCGTGTAATCGGATTCGTAGTCGCCAAACGATGGCAAGAAGAAATAGATGTGAAAATGGATCCTAAGAGGGGCTGGATTCAAGTGCTTTTAGTAGACAGTGCTTATCGTGGAAAAGGCATTGGTACAATTCTACTCGAACGCGTAGAAGCAGATTTAAAGGGAATTGGTGTTGAAGAGATGCAATTAGGTGGAGACCCCTTTCACTATTTCTCAGGCATACCAGTTCAATATAAGGAAGCACAAAAGTGGGCAGAAAAACAGGGTTACAATAAAAGAATAGACACCTATGATTTGATTAATCATCTGGATAAAACATACGACTTACCTACTAATACCTCAGTCACATTTTCAATTCTAAAAAAAGATGAAGAAGTAGAATTGATTTTATTTTTGGAAAGATGTTTTCCTGGAAGATGGGTGTATGAAGCAATTAAGTATTTTGAAATGAATGGGGATGGCCGGGAATTTGTCATCATCAAAAAGGTGGATCGAATTATCGGATTTTGTAGAATTAATGATGCGGACTCACCGTCGATTGCTCAAAATGTTTATTGGAGCCCCCTTTTCGAACAACAAGTCGGAGGAATCGGGCCATTGGGAATTGATGCAAATGAACAGAAGCAAGGCTATGGATTAGCGATTGTTCTAGTTGCGATGGCTTATTTACAAGAACGAAACATCGAAACAATTATTATTGATTGGACAATCTTAGTGGAGTTTTATGAAAAACTCGACTTTAAACCATGGAAAACATATGGAATTTATTTAAAAGATTTAAAGTGAAGGTTTTAAAGAAAGATTATTAGATAGTCTGAATCGGAGGTGGAGTGTAAATGGGATATATACTTGCTGCTGATATAGGCGGGACAAAGCTTGCAACAGCCCTGTTTAGCAAAAATGGGACTGTATTGCAAACCCTTGAAATAGTAAGTGAAAAAATTGACGGAGAAATACTGTTCGGGTCACTGATTGAATCTTTCAAGTCCCTTTGTATGGGTGCGTCTGTGAATAGCGATGATATAAACGGGATTGCAGTTGGTATACCAGGAATTGTTGATGTGGAAAAAGGGATTGCAATCTTCCAGAACAATTTACCTTGGAGGGATTTTCCACTAACAGGAAGGCTTGTCGACGCGTTTCCTAAATCGCAAATTGTCGTAGATAATGATGTGTATATGGCGGCGTGGGGAGAGTATACAACCCGTGGATTCTCCCAGGAATCTCTTGTGTATTTAACGCTTAGCACAGGTATCTCCTGTTGCTCGATTTATAAGGGGCAGTTTTTAAGAGGGGCCGGCATGGCGGGAGAAATAGGTTTTTGTCTGATGGAAGCATCGGAAGCGTCACTGGAATCATTCGTTTCCGGTCCTGCACTGGAATCACGAGGCCGAAAAGAATGTAGTAATCCCGAACTGACATTGAAGGAAATGATGACGTTTTATTATAAAGGCAACGAGCGGATTGGAGCGATTGTAAACGAAGCAATCATTGCGCTAGCAAAAGAAGTGTATCACATCCTCGTTTACTCGGATCCGCATTGTATTGTCCTTGGAGGCGGCGTGTTCAATCATCATCCAGAACTTATAGAGGCAGTGCGGAAAGAAGTTAAACTGTATTTACATCATCCTTTGTTACAAGGCAAGGAGAAGCGGATTGAGGCAAGTATTTATAAAGGGGAGTCGGGATTACACGGTGCGGCTTCTAGGGTGTGTGAGTAAATAAAAATGCACCTCACCCTAAATTGTAGGATACAAATTGAGGCGATATTTTACAAGAACCATTCGAGAAACAGTGCAAATAGCTATATATCACTATTTATAGTGAGGGAGTGAAGATTAGTGGGGAAAACATTGTTGATTTCAAGTATTATAATTGCGGAGTCAACGAAAGGTAGTATGTTTGGGGATATTTTTTTAGAAAATGGGAAAATTAAAGAAGTTGCTGCATTTATAAAAAAAGATGCGGATATTCGAATTGATGCCACTAATAAGAACTGGATTGTAGTCCCAGGGTTTATTGATGTGCATATTCATGGTTCATACGGTTTTGATGTAATGGATGCAACACCAGAAGCATTAAATGGTTTGGCAGGTTCACTTCCTCGTGAAGGAACGACAAGTTTTTTAGCAACGACCATGACACAGTCAGATGAAGACATTTGTAAAGCGTTACAGAATGCGCGTATTTTTAATGCAAATGAGAAGCAAGCTGAAATGCTTGGTATTCATTTAGAAGGTCCTTTCATTTCTCCTAAAAGGGCGGGTGCACAACCAATCAAACACATTTTGCCTCCCTCATTTTCATTATTTGAAAAATGGCAAACAGTGAGTGGAAATCGTATCAAACTCGTAACTGTTGCCCCTGAAATGGATAACGGTATTGCATTTATTGAAAAGTTGACTGCGAATGGTGTGATTGCATCTATTGGACACACTGATGCAACAGTAGAAATAGTTCGCGAAGCGGTTATAGCGGGAGCTTGCCATGTGACACATTTATACAATCAAATGAGCCCTTTTCATCATAGGGAACCTGGGGTAGTGGGGGCAGCTTTTTTAGAGGAGCATTTGACAGTTGAATTAATTGTCGATCTGATTCATAGCCACCCAAAATCAATTGAACTTGCTTTTCATCAAAAGAACTCAAGTCGAATCATTTTAATTACAGATGCAATGCGTGCGAAAGGACTTGCGCACGGCATTTATGATTTAGGGGGACAAGATGTTGAGATTACTCATAAGGGGGCACGACTTTGTGATGGAACACTTGCAGGAAGCGTATTAACGATGGGAAATGCAGCGAAAAATATGAAATCTGTTACGAATTGTACGTTAGCTGAACTTGTTGCAATGACTTCTACAAATGCTGCAATACTGCTTGGACTACCTAATAAAGGAATGATTATGCCGGGAAAAGATGCAGATCTTACAATCATCGATGAAGAGTGGAATGTTCAGATGACAATTTGTAGGGGAAATATCGCATATACAAGGGAGGATATTTAGTGAAGTTGGATAAAAATATAAGTGAAAATTTTCCTGCATCATTTTTGTGGAACTACGATAATGTCACGCTTATTGTTAATCGGGATGCATATCAGCTGGTTCCATAACGCTATGCATGAGTGGGAAGATGAAGTGAAAGGTCTGTGGCGTAATATACACATTGAATAGTAAAAACCTTGGTATATAAGAGGTTGGAAATTCTTTTTTAGTATTTTGTGGGAATCTATAAGTAATCAATTTCAAAACGAAAATCGCTATGCTATAGTGGGAATGATGAAAGAAGGTGAGCGTAATGCGAACGAAATACGGTAGACTCCGGAAAACGGAAAATATAATCGTCTTCCCAGGAACATTTGAAAGACTAGTTGAAAATGGATTAGTAGCAGTCGAACAAGAAAATTTTCCACAGGCAGTCAAAGCGTTTGACGAAGCTATTCAATACGAACCCGATTATCCGGAATTTCTAGGTCCTTACGCTGTCGCCCTATACGAAACGAGAGATTTTCAACGAGCAAAGGAAATTGCGGCAAGGCTCCTCCATAGTGGCAAGACCGACTACATTGATGCGATGGAACTCTATTTGACAATCAGCATCCAGTTGCAAGAATATGAAGAAGTCGAAATGACAATTGGAACACTACTAGACGAAGGTATCATACCACAAGACATGTTGACTAAATTCAACTACATTCGTGAATTAAATGAACGTCTTTCTAATCGTTATGGTACAGAAGAATACTACACTCAACAGCAAACTTTCACACTAGAGGAATTCAGAAAAATGAGTGCTAGAAGTCAACAGGTTACGCTGGCCTCATTGGAAGGAACTGACTTATCAGAGATGACACTGCTCCTTCAAGAAATTGCGGAAATGGAAGATATGACACCACTCGTTATTACATTTGCATTGACACTCCTTCATCAAGTAGAATTGAAGGATGAAGTCACGGTTCGTAAATTCGGTTTGGAAACGAAGTGTATACCAGCAAATATGACGCTACCCGGACAAGACGAACTTACGAAATATGTGAAAGTACTACTTAACCGATTATTAAGCAAGGACCCTTCGCGGCTCGAGATGGCGCACAGCCTTGTTGAAAAATTTGCAATCACGGCGTTCCCATTCAATTGGGGGGAATCCAATGCAGAAGAAGTCGCCACTGCTTATGTGCACTACATAGAATGTCTGTTTTCAGGCAAGGAACTGCCTAACACGAAACTCAACATACTGATTCAACAAACGGACATGGATTTAGACTTTTAACTAGAATGAAATCAGTTGAAAGATGAAGAGACTATGATATACTGAGATGGTTGTCAATGGAGCATATGAGTATGAAAATATATTGGCCAAATGATTCGGAGGGTTTTAATTATGTCAGTTAAATGGGAAAAGCAAGAAGATAACAAAGGTACGTTAACAGTAGAAGTTCCAGCAGAGGTAGTCACTGCAGGCATTAACAAAGCATTCAATAAAGTTGTTAAAGACGTACAAGCACCAGGATTCCGTAAAGGGAAAATGCCACGTCAAATGTTCGAAAAAATGTACGGTGTAGAATCACTTTACAATGATGCACTTGACATCATTCTTCCGGAAGCATATACAAATGCTCTCGATGAATCTGGCGTAGAGCCAATTGATCGTCCGGAAATCGACGTTACGCAAATGGAAAAAGGGAAGGCACTTATCTTCACAGCGCTTATCACTTTGAAACCTGAAGTTAAACTTGGAGATTATAAAGGCCTTGAAGTGACACGTCAGGAAACTGAAGTTACAGATGAAGAAATTGAAGTGCAATTGAAAGAACGTCAACAAGCATTCGCTGAATTGGTCGTTAAAGAAGAAGGCGAAGTCGCAAATGGTGATACAGTCAACTTGGACTTTGAAGGTTTCGTCGATGGTGAAACATTCGAAGGCGGTAAATCTGAAGGATACGATCTTGAAATTGGTTCAGGTTCATTTATCCCAGGGTTTGAAGAGCAGTTAGTCGGTCTAAAGCAGGATGAGGAAAAGGACGTTGAAATTTCTTTCCCTGAAGAATATCACGCAACAGAACTTGCGGGTAAGCCAGTCGTATTCAAAGTGAAAATCCATGAAATTAAGTCAAAAGAGATTCCTGAACTAAATGACGAACTTGCACAAGAAATCGATGAAGAAGTTGAAAGCGTTGAAGCATTGCGCTCGAAGATGAAAGAAGCAACGTTGGAAGAGAGGAAAACTGCATCTGAAACAGCACTTCGCGACGATCTCGTAGAAGCAGCTGCAAGAAATGCGGAAATCGATATTCCTGAAGTGATGATCGACACAGAAGTCGACCGAATGATGGAGGAATTTGCACAACGTCTTCAAACGCAAGGTATGAACTTGGATCTATATTTCCAATTCTCAGGACAGGATAAAGAAGCACTTCGTTTACAAATGAAAGAAGATGCACAAAACCGCGTGCGTGTTTCACTAGTCCTCGAAGCAATCGGCAAAGCTGAGAACATTGAAGTGAATGAAGAAGATATCAATATTGAACTTGAAAAAATGTCCCAGCAATTCGGCATGGAAATCGAGCAGATTAGAAAAACGCTTGGTGGAACTTCAGCTCTTGAAAATGATCTTCGATTTACTAAAACAGTTGAATATCTTGTTGAAAATGCAAAAATCACTGAATAATAAAGTGGAATAAGGACAAGGTACGGAAGACCGTGCCTTGTTTTTCATAGAATGGGGAACAGTATCCCGCCAAAATAGGAACGAATTCTAATTAGTTGATAAAAATCGGGTAATCTTGTAAGATTGTCACTTAAATAGGGGTGAGCATATTGTTCAAATTTAACGATGAAAAAGACAACTTGAACTGTTCTTTTTGCGGGAAATCCCAAGAGCAGGTTCGTAAGCTAGTCGCCGGGCAAGGCGTCTATATTTGTGATGAATGTGTTGAACTTTGTGCAGAAATTGTTGAAGAGGAAGTCGGGCTTGAAGAAGGATTTGAGCTTAAAGACGTTCCGAAGCCGAAAGAAATACAAAGTATACTTAATGAATATCTAATTGGGCAGGACCGTGCAAAAAAATCTCTTTCTGTCGCTGTCTATAATCACTATAAACGCGTCAACTCCAACAGTAAGATTGACGATGTAGAGCTTTCGAAGTCTAATATCGTCCTAATTGGACCTACTGGAAGCGGGAAAACATTACTTGCTCAAACGCTTGCTAGAATTCTTGACGTACCATTTGCAATCGCAGATGCTACCTCGTTGACAGAAGCCGGATATGTCGGAGAAGATGTAGAGAATATTTTGTTGAAATTGATTCAGGCGGCGGACTACGATGTTGAACGTGCTGAAAAAGGGATCATCTACATTGACGAAATTGACAAGGTTGCACGGAAGTCTGAAAATGCATCCATTACACGTGATGTATCAGGGGAGGGTGTCCAACAGGCCCTTCTGAAAATTCTTGAAGGAACGGTTGCGAGCGTACCACCACAAGGCGGTCGTAAACACCCGCACCAAGAGTTCATTCAAATTGATACGACAAATATTCTCTTCATTGTCGGGGGAGCTTTTGATGGCATAAATGATATCATTAAACGCCGCATTGGACAAAAGCTAATTGGATTTGGTGCAGATCCGAATATAGTTGAAGAAAAGGATTCCATGCTTTCAAAGCTGATTCCAGAAGATTTACAGCGCTTCGGTCTGATTCCAGAATTCATCGGCCGTCTTCCAGTCCTTGCAAGTCTAGAACCGCTGGACGAAGACGCACTTTATCAAATTTTAACGATCCCGAAAAATGCAATTGTCAAACAGTATCAGAAGATGTTTGAATTAGATGATGTCGTGCTGCGATTTGAGGATGAGGCGCTACTTGAAATTGCGAAAGAAGCGATTGAACGAAAAACGGGTGCCCGTGGACTACGTTCTATCATTGAGAACATCATGTTGGATGTAATGTATGAACTGCCATCTCTCGACGAAGTGACGGATTGTATCATTACAAGAGCATCTGTTCTCGGGAAAGCGAGTCCTACCCTTTTGAAGGAAGACGGCTCATCTATAGATCTTAATGATGAAAAAAATTCGGCGTAACGCCTGAAGGATGAAGCTGACTCCGACGACGAGCGTGCATTTGCGCTCATCGGATGTCAGCTTTTTCTACTTATAGTGAGTGATAAAGTTGGATATACATACTTAAATGGAGGTGACTTCCGCATGCCGAAAAAGAAGTTGAAGAATATACCACTGCTACCACTTCGCGGGCTACTTGTTTACCCGACGATGGTCTTACATATTGATGTCGGGAGGGAACGCTCTGTATTTGCCATTGAACATGCAATTGCGCAGGACAATCTAATTTTTCTCGCTACCCAACGGGATATCAGTAATGAAAATCCGGAGCCGGAAGATTTGTATACTATCGGAACGTTGGCTTTGGTGAAATCAATGACCCAGTTACCAAACGGAACAAACCGGATATTAATTGAGGGTGTCGAACGTGCTGAATGGTCAAACTATGAAGAAGCGGATCTCTATCCTGTTGTCGAAGTGACTAGTTATCCGGATAGTGATGAGAAGGGCGCGGAATCTGAAGCTTTGATGCGAACATTGCTTACCTACTTCGAGAAATACTCAAAAGTTTCAAAGAAAGTGACGAAAGAGACGTATGATTCTGTCGCTTCGATTGTCGAACCGGGTAGACTTGCTGATATGATTGCTTCTCATTTGCCGCTTAAACTGATAGCGAAGCAGGAAGTTCTTGAAATGACGGATGTTAATGAACGGCTTGAGTGGTTGATCAGTAGGCTGTACAATGAACAGGAAGTTCTTAACCTTGAGCGAAAAATCAATGAACGTGTGAAAGAAGCGATGGAGCGGACGCAAAAAGAATTTTATTTGCGCGAGCAGATGAAAGCGATTCAGACCGAACTGGGTGATAAAGACGGAAAAGGGCTTGAGGTAGCGGAGCTAACGGTGCAGATTGAAAAAGCCGGTATGCCTAAAGAAGTTAAGGAAGCTGCCTTGCGTGAACTTGACAGATATGAAAAAATTCCATCCGCTGCTGCGGAAAGTGGTATTATTCGGAACTATATCGAATGGCTTATCACATTGCCATGGTCTGACGCTTCGGAGGAGCAGCTCAATATAAATCGTTCCGAAGAGATCCTCAACCGGGATCATGATGGGCTCGAAACTGTGAAAGAACGTATCCTGGAATATTTAGCCGTACGTCAATTGACGAATTCCTTGCGTGGTCCAATTTTATGTTTAGATGGCCCGCCGGGTGTTGGTAAAACTTCGCTGGCTAGGTCGATTGCCGAGTCCCTAGGGAGGAAATTTGTACGCATTTCCCTTGGTGGAGTGCGCGATGAATCAGAAATACGCGGGCATAGACGAACTTATGTAGGTGCGATGCCGGGCCGAATTATTCAGGGGATGAAAAAAGCGGGGACGATTAACCCTGTCTTTCTTCTTGACGAAATCGATAAGATGTCCAATGATTTCCGAGGAGATCCATCTTCCGCGATGCTAGAAGTGCTTGACCCTGAACAGAATCATTCTTTTAGTGACCATTACATTGAAGAAGCGTATAATTTATCAAATGTCCTGTTCATTGCAACGGCGAATGATTTAAGTGTGATACCAGGTCCACTCCGTGATCGTATGGAAATTATCTCAATCGCAGGCTATACAGAGATTGAGAAATGCTCTATCGCAAAAAATCATTTAATTCCAAAGCAGTTAAAAGAACATGGATTGACGAAATCACAAGTTCGTTTCGGCGATCCGGCCATTTTGGAAATTGTGAGGTATTATACACGAGAAGCGGGTGTACGTGGGTTGGAACGGCAAATTGCAGGAATCTGCCGGAAAGCTGCGAAGATAATCGTCACAGGTGAGAAGAAGAGCCTTTCAATTAGTCCGAAAACATTGGAAATGCTAATTGGGAAGAAGAAGTTTAGATACGGCCAGGCTGAGACCGTGAATCAGATTGGTGTAGCGACAGGGCTTGCCTATACACAAGTTGGTGGGGATACGTTACAGATTGAAGTTTCGTTATCGCCAGGAAAAGGACAACTCTTGTTAACGGGTAAACTGGGAGATGTCATGAAAGAGTCCGCCCAAACCGCATTATCCTATGTCCGTTCGAAAACAAAGGAATATGGAATCGATCCGAATTTCCACGAGACATGTGATATTCATATCCATGTTCCCGAAGGTGCGACTCCGAAAGACGGACCATCTGCAGGCGTTACAATTGCGACAGCACTAGTATCTGCATTGACCAAACGACCTATCCGTCGAGAAGTAGGCATGACCGGTGAAATCACACTTCGCGGGCGAGTTTTACCAATCGGCGGCTTGAAAGAAAAATCATTAAGTGCTCATCGGGCGGGCTTGACGACCATCATCCTGCCAAAAGATAATGAGCGCGACATCGAAGATATTCCGGAAAGCGTCCGGGAGCAATTAACATTCAAACTCGTTTCAGACGCAGAAGAGGTCCTCGAAATTGCATTGGAGGAAAATTCTAAATGAAAGTCCATAACGTTGAAATGATCATGAGTGCTGTAAGACCTGAACAATATCCGACAGAAGGATTCCCGGAATTTGCACTTGCAGGCCGGTCCAATGTTGGAAAATCATCTTTCATCAATAAGATGATTGGCAGAAAGAGTTTGGCGCGTACGTCGTCAAAACCGGGTAAGACACAAACATTGAATTTCTATAAAATCGAAGAGCAATTATTTTTCGTCGATGTCCCGGGGTATGGCTATGCTAAAGTGTCAAAGTCGGCTCGTGAAACATGGGGTCCAATGATTGAACAATATTTTATAACAAGTGAAAAATTGCGCGCTGTTATCCAAATTGTAGATTTACGACACGCACCATCCGTAGACGATTGTGCGATGTATGATTTTCTTAACCACTATAATATCCCTGCGATTGTCGTTGCGACAAAAGCGGATAAGATTCCAAAGGGGAAGTGGGACAAGCATAAGAAAATCGTGCGTGAAAAACTGCAAATGCGTAAAGAAGATCCATTGCTTATCTTTTCGGCTGAAAAGGGAATGGGCATGGATGAGGCTTGGGCAGAAATCGAGAGTAGAATGTAATAGGAAATCCGGTTGACGATACGTCGTCTCCGGATTTTTTTATCGCTGGCATTTTAAATGTTCGTCATCAATCGCTAAGTAACCACGTAGAATAAGAATGATTTTTAAAATAGTTTTCTGATCTATTATAGTCATACGTTGTTCACATATTATTCCTAGAAATAGTATATGGTATGGTATAATTGAGGGCATGAAATAGAACGTGAGAGGTGTGAAAACCCGGTGCATACAATCGTAGTCGGTGTCAATCACCGAACGGCATCTGTTGAAATAAGGGAAAAGTTATCTTTTGTTGAAACAGAACTGCCGCAGGCGATGCAAACATTACAACAGCAAAAAAGTATATTGGAAAATATAATCCTATCGACATGTAACCGAACTGAAATTTATGCGGTTGTCGATCAGCTTCATACAGGGCGTTATTTTGTCAAGAAATTTCTGGCTGATTGGTTCGACATGCCCCTGGATTCGATAGCAGCGCATCTGATTATTCATGAAAATGACGGAGCGATTGATCATCTAATGCGGGTAACTGCCGGTATCGATTCTATGGTGCTGGGTGAGACACAGATCCTAGGTCAAGTGCGTGATAGTTTCTTGAAAGCTCAGGAAATCGGTACGACAGGTACGGTTTTTAATGAACTCTTCAAACAGGCTGTTACATTAGCCAAAAAAGCGCATTCTGAAACAGCAATCGGTGAGAATGCGGTGTCCGTTTCCTATGCAGCTGTGGAACTCGGGAAGAAAATATTCGGTTCATTAAACCATAAGCATATTGCGATTCTTGGTGCAGGTAAAATGGGTGAACTTGCGATTAAAAACTTGCATGGAAGCGGTGCGGGAAAAGTGACGGTCATCAACCGGACACTGGCGAAAGCGGAAGAACTTGCGGAGAAATTCGGTGGCGTTGCAAAATCTATCCAGGAGCTGCAATGTACACTTCTTGAGGCAGATATCCTGATTAGTTCGACTGGAGCAACTGGTTTTGTTATCGATTATGAACTCATGCAGTTTGTCGAGAAGCTCCGTAAAGGGAGACCCATCTTTATGGTTGATATTGCAGTACCGCGCGATCTAGATCCGCGTATTGGCGATTTGCCAAATGTGTTCCTTTACGATATTGATGATATGCAAGGGATTGTCGAGGCAAACCTCGCTGAAAGAAAGCGTGCTGCTGAAGAAATCGGCATTATGATTGAACGTGAAATTATGTTATTCAAAGAATGGGTTGCAACACTTGGGGTCGTACCAGTCATTTCAGCACTCCGTCAAAAAGCGCATCGCATCCAATCAGAAACGATGGCCAGTATCGAAAATAAGATGCCGGATTTAACAGAACGCGAGAAGAAAATATTAAGTAAGCATACGAAATCGATTGTCAATCAACTTCTGAAGGATCCAATCCTGCAGGCGAAAGAACTGGCCATGGATTCGAAAGCAGTTGAAAAACTGGAGTTGTTCCAGCAAATTTTCGGCATCGATGAAGAAGTATTGCTCGAGAAAGAAACGCTTGAGAAACAGGCGAAAGAACGATTGAGGGTCAGAGCGGAAAAAAATGCTACGGCACAACCGGGTTTGACATATTGAATGCTTGTCAAAGAGGCGTTTCCGCATCTGTATGGTAGGATATACAATGGATGCAGGGAGACGTTCTTTTTGTCTTAGAAAGGCAGAGAGGTTATCATGGCAGATATGACGATGGCGAGGCTGCATGAAGTGATGGTTATTCTATACGCAGTGAGCCTCGTCTTTTATTTCATCGATTATTTGAATAAAGACCGAGTAGCACATCGAAGCGCTTTTTGGACTTTGTCTGTTGTCTACCTAATGCAAACAATTTTTCTCGTCATGTATATCTTCGAAATGAAAAGATTTCCGGTGCTATCCCTTTTCGAAGGAATCTATTTTTACGCATGGCTTCTCATTACATTATCAATCGTACTGCATCTCTTTTACAAAGTAGGCCATGCAGTGTTCTTCTTGAATGTCATCGGCTTCATTTTTATGACGATTCATACATTTGCACCTATGCAAATAGAGCAATCGCCGATAGGGGATGCACTCATTTCTGAACTTTTATTCATCCATATCACATTCGCTATTCTGTCTTACGCAGCTTTTGCGATGTCGTTTGTATTGGCGATTCTCTATCTTCTTGTCTACAAGATTTTAAAGGAGAAGAAGTGGTCAAAACAATTCAATCGACTTCCATCACTTCAACAAGCAGCTACAGGCATCAAAGCGTCACTCTTTATCGGGATTCCTTTCTTGCTTATAAGTCTTATTTTGGGTGTGCAGTGGGCCCATGTAGCCTTGGACAAATGGTCGTTTTTTGATGTGAAAATCCTAGGTTCATTTTTCATTCTAGCTGTATACGGTTCTGTATTATTTCTGCAACGAAGTGGTAAACTGACAGGGAATGACTATGCTTGGGCGAATGTATTTGCTTTTCTATTTATCATAATTAATTTTTTCCTCGGTAGTAAATTATCCGAGTTCCATTTTTGGATATAGGTATGTGTTCGTTTTGATTTCGGTTTGAAAGGAAGAGTTAATTGAGAAAAATCATAGTAGGTTCTAGAAGAAGTAAACTTGCGTTGACACAAACAAACTGGTTCATTGAACAGTTGAAAGCTACGGGTGTACCATTTGAGTTTGAGGTAAAAGAAATCGTTACAAAAGGTGATCAAATTGTCGATGTTATGTTGTCGAAAGTCGGAGGTAAAGGGCTTTTCGTTAAGGAAATCCAACAAGCCCTGTTCAATAGAGAAATCGACTTTGCTGTACATAGCATGAAGGATATGCCGGCAGTTCTTCCCGAAGGGCTTGTAATTGGCTGTATTCCACCTCGCGAAGATGCCCGCGATGCATTCATCTCAAATGGTCATGTAAAACTCATGGATTTGCCGGTAGGTGCTGTTGTCGGGACTTCGAGCTTGCGTAGGAGTTCACAATTGCTTCTGTTGCGTCCAGATTTAGATATCAAATGGATTCGCGGCAACATTGATACACGTTTGAAAAAGTTACACGATGGTGAATACGATGCAATATTGCTTGCGGCCGCAGGTATGAAGCGTATGGGCTGGAGCGAGGATATCATCACAGAATATATGTCAGTTGAAGATTGTATTCCAGCTGTAGGTCAAGGTGCGTTGGCGATTGAATGTCGTGTAGACGATAAAGAACTACTCGTAGAACTGGCGAAATTAACGGATGATAAAACATGGAAAGAAGTCGAAGCTGAACGAACATTTCTGTCTGAAATGGATGGTTCTTGCCAAGTGCCGATTGCTGGTTTTGCACTGTATGATGGCACTGAAGTTGAACTAACGGGTTATATCGCTGCACCGGATGCGACGGAAATATTCAAGCAAACCTTCAAAAATATTGACCCGATTGAAGTAGGGAAGGCAGTCGCAAAAACATTGCGTGACCAAGGGGCTTCTAAAGTGATTGAGAAAGTGAAGGCGGAAATGGATGCGTAACAGTCAACCGTTACAAGGTGAGACTGTTATCTTTACGGGGACGCCAAAATCGGATGATGTGTTCGAACTTGTGAAACAATATGGCGGTTCGCCGGTGTCGTTACCCCTTATCCAGGTTGCGGAGTTGAGAGAAACGACGGATGAACTTCGTCTACAAGCCTGTCCGACGTATGACTGGCTCATCTTCACAAGCCAGAGTGCTGTCACTGCGTTTGGTGCAAAGCTTGTACGTCATAATGTTTCTCCAGAATTTATTGCGAGAAAAATTGCTGCAGTAGGTTCGCGCACAGCTAAAGCGCTTGAAAAACTGGGATTTACAGTCGATTTCATTCCCACGGTGTTCAGTGCGGATACGTTTGTTAAGGAATTTAATCCAACTGAACAAAATCTGCGTCGTCTCTTATTTCTTCGCGGATCCATTGCGGGGACTACGATTAAAGAGGAACTTCCTTTTGAAGTCGATGAATGGACGGTTTATACGACGGAGCGAGCAGGTGATTCCATCGAGTCACTCGTTGATTTAGTGCAACAGAAAGAGCGTTTAAATGTCTTGTTCGCAAGTCCTTCGGCGGTGGACGTATTCGCCAAAGAAGTCGCTCCACATACAGGGTGGGACGGTTACACGATTGGTGCAATCGGGCATATGACGGAACAGGCACTTTTTGAAGCAGGTGGCCCGGTTCACGTCATACCCGATACATATACACTTGTAGATCTCGTCAAAAAATTGGCGGGACGGAAGGAAGGATAACAGTGGATAATTTACAATTTCGACGTAATCGCCGTCTACGTAATTCAGCTACTTTGCGTTCAATGGTACGAGAAACTGTTTTACGGAAAGAGGATTTAATTTACCCGGTTTTTGTGGTCGAAGGGGAAGATGTGAAAAATGAGGTTTCTTCGATGCCTGGTGTTTTTCAACTGTCACTGGATCGACTGGCCACTGAAATTGATGAAGTTGTATCACTGGGTATTCCGGCAATTATCCTGTTTGGCATCCCGACTGAAAAAGATGCGGTGGGTACAGGAGCTTATCATGATCACGGTATCGTACAACAAGCAATCCGTTTTGTGAAGGAACATCATCCGGAGCTTGTCATCATTGCAGATACTTGTCTATGTGAGTATACGGATCATGGACATTGTGGCGTTGTGGAAGGCGAAAAAGTGTTAAATGAGCCGTCACTTGACCTCTTAACGCGTACAGCAGTGAGCCAAGCGGAAGCGGGTGCTGACATCATTGCACCTTCGAATATGATGGATGGATTTGTCGCCGCAATTCGCCAAGGCTTGGATGCGGCAGGATTTATCGATATTCCAATCATGTCCTATGCAGTAAAATATGCTTCCGCATACTACGGACCGTTTCGTGATGCTGCGGACTCCGCTCCTCAATTCGGAGATCGGAAGACGTACCAGATGGATCCAGCAAATCGGATTGAAGCGATGCGGGAGGCAGAATCAGATGTCATGGAAGGCGCGGATTTCCTTATCGTCAAGCCTGCACTTTCGTATCTCGATATCGTGCGCGATGTGAAAAATTCATTCTCGTTGCCGGTTGTCGCTTATAACGTAAGTGGCGAGTATGCGATGGTGAAGGCGGCAGCCCTAAACGGTTGGGTTGATGAAAAAACGATTGTTCTTGAAACGTTGACAAGTATGAAGCGTGCAGGTGCGGATCTTATTATGACGTACCATGCAAAAGACGCCGCGCGCTGGTTGGGGGAGAAATAAATGGATAGACGTTATGATAACTCAAAAAAGGCTTTCACTGAAGCTGTGGACCTTATGCCAGGCGGCGTGAACTCGCCTGTTCGTGCCTTTAAATCAGTGAATATGGATCCGATTTTCATGCACAGTGGAAAAGGGGCCATAATTACAGATATCGATGGCAATGAATACATCGATTACGTCCTGTCATGGGGACCGCTCATTCTTGGTCACACGGATCCAGACGTCGTTGAAGGTATCAAGCGTGTCGCTGAAACGGGCACAAGCTTCGGCGCACCCACGTTAGCTGAGAATGAACTTGCACAGCTAGTCATTGACCGCGTGCCGTCAATCGAGATGATTCGTATGGTATCGTCCGGAACAGAAGCGACAATGAGTACATTGCGTTTGGCACGAGGCGTTACAGGGCGCGATAAAATCTTGAAATTCGAAGGTTGCTACCATGGCCACGGTGATTCATTACTCATCAAAGCGGGATCGGGCGTTGCAACACTTGGATTACCGGATAGCCCTGGCGTACCTGAATCTGTGGCGAAAAACACAATCACAGTGGCTTACAATGACTTGGAGAGCGTTAAAGTCGTATTCGACCAACATGGGGCTGACTTGGCCGCAGTTATCGTTGAACCTGTCGCAGGCAATATGGGAGTTGTCCCTCCTGAGCCAGGATTCCTTGAAGGATTGCGTGAGTTAACTGAGAACAACGGCACACTCCTCATTTTCGATGAAGTAATGACTGGCTTTCGCGTGGGCTACAACTGTGCACAAGGTTATTTCGGCGTCACACCCGATATTACATGCCTAGGTAAAGTAATTGGCGGCGGACTTCCTGTTGGCGCGTACGGTGGTAAGCGTGAAATTATGGAACATATCGCACCTGCGGGAACGGTCTATCAAGCAGGCACATTGTCGGGAAATCCACTTGCGATGACAGCCGGAATCGAGACGCTGAAAAAACTAACACCTGCATCCTACGACCACTTCATCAAGCTGGGTAATCAGCTTGAAGCCGGTTTCCGTGAAGCAGCTTCGAAATACAACATCCCGCACACAGTTAACCGTGCAGGCTCAATGATCGGTTTCTTCTTTACAGACGAAAAAGTTACGGATTATGATAAAGCAAAGTCATCTGACCTCAAGATGTTTGCAGAGTACTACCGCTTAATGGCGGAAGAGGGCATTTTCCTCCCGCCCTCACAGTTCGAAGGAATGTTTTTATCAACCGCACATACAGAAGAGCACATCGCGACGACAATCACCGCGTTCCATACAGTATTTGCAAAGCTCACTAACTAATTCTATAGAAGAGAGTGCCATTCGTCGATAGTTGACGGATGGTGCTCTTTTTTGATGGGGAGTGGGTGGTTTTCATACATTTAATGGCAAGGCGGTGATAACCAGTGGCAAGGCGGTGATAACCAGTGGCAAGGCGGTGATAACCCATGGCAAGGCGGTGATAACCCATGGCAAGGCGGTGATAACCCATGGCAAGGCGGTGATAACCCATGGCAAGGCGGTGATAACCCATCACAAGGCGGTGATTAAACCACGCCCCCCGAAAACTATCCAATCAATCTCCTCTTCTACTTGTCCGCAATCGTGCATACACTTATTTGTGAAGGAATAGAAGGAGGGGACGAATATGGAGAAAAAACAGTGGGAAATGCAGGAGGATTTTATTTTCCCGGAACAGGCAGGTCTACCTGCCGGAACAGAATCGATTACCGTCACACCGCGATTTACAGAAGAGCGAACGGAGGATGCAGTTCGTCTTACAGGTATTTACCATATTGCGGCAGATATTGAATTTGAAGAGGGGAAGCGGGTAGAAGGATACCAGGATACGGCTGTCCTCATCGATGATGTCGAACTGAATGAAAAAGTTGGCTATTTTGAGTACGCAGTCCCGCTGCATATTGACTTACCGCCTGAAGTAGAAAGTCCGTTACAAGTTGTGACCACTACTGTAATAGGTGAACCGGACGGACAAGGTGCTTTCAGCGTCGTCTGGAATGTAGAATGTTCATATAAACAGTCAGTTGCCTTAGATGACCCGATTGTTCTAGACAAACCCATCGTCCAAGATGCACTAGTCGTTCAAAACGAACCCGTCGTTCAAGATGTTCCGGGCATTCAAAACGAACTCGTCGTTCAAGATGATTTGGGCGTTCAAAACGAACTCGTTGTTCAAGATGATCCGATTGTTTTAAATGAACCTGTCGTCCTTGTGACGAACGAAGTTGCCCAAGCTGTAATCGAGACGCCAATTGCGACATACGACAGCACTTCATTCAACGAAACGGACGAGGTACTGTCATTCATTGCAGGGCTGGAAGATGGGGTAACGACAAAAAGCTTTCAGCTAAATGATGTTCTTGTGCAAAATAAAAGCTAAACCACAAAGCAAACAGAGTAGCAGGAAATCACCTGTCGTGGGGAAAAATAGTAACCGCAGTAACTCGAAAATACAAATCGGGATAATGATTCCTTTGCAATAAAATCTGCATTTCCGCAGCCAGGGTGGAAGTAAATAAGGGTTATATCCTTTTCTCATGTCACAATCCTTTCGTAATGTACTTGACGCACGATTCGCTATTCAGTTACAATTGTAGCAACTGAATAGTGATGCGATGAATGGGATAGTAAGTAAATTTGTTTATTGAAGAGAGGGCGCCGGTGGTGAGAGGGCCTGTAAACGATTTGCCGAATGTCACCCACGAGCAGTTTTCGTGAAAAGGCTGTTTTCAGAATGAAAAGCAGCAAAATGTTTTCGGCATTTGGAAAACATTTTTAGTAGCGAAAGCCGGTTTGAAACCGTTAAACAAGTATGAGGTGCATAGTCTTTTCTATGCACGAATAAAGGTGGTACCGCGAACAGCTCCTTCGTCCTTTAAGACGACAGGAGTTTTTTCTATGCCCAAATTTAAAGGAGGAAATACCATGTCAAATGAAGAATTGTCAATGCCAACAAAATACGATCCACAGGCAATTGAAACAGGTCGTTACGAATGGTGGATTCAAGGGAAATTTTTCGAAGCACAGCCTAAAAGTGATAAAGAACCGTACACAATCGTCATTCCACCACCGAATGTGACAGGGAAATTGCATCTCGGTCATGCATGGGATACAACTTTACAGGATATCATGACGCGCATGAAACGTATGCAAGGCTATGATGCATTATGGCTTCCAGGGATGGACCATGCAGGAATCGCAACCCAAGCACGCGTTGAAGGTAAACTGCGTGAAGAAGGGATTTCACGCTATGATCTCGGACGTGAAAAGTTTGTTGAAGAAACCTGGAAATGGAAAGAAGAGTATGCAGGCCATATTCGTGCACAATGGGCTAAGCTCGGTTTAGGCCTTGATTATTCACGTGAGCGCTTCACATTGGATGAAGGACTTTCAAAAGCCGTGCAGGAAGTATTCGTAGCACTTTACAATAAAAAGCTTATCTATCGTGGCGAATATATCATCAACTGGGACCCTATGACGAAGACAGCTCTTTCGGATATTGAAGTCATTCACAAAGACGTGCAGGGTGCATTCTATCATATGCGTTACCCACTAGCAGATGGAACGGGCAGCATCGAAATTGCGACGACACGTCCAGAAACTATGCTGGGCGATACGGCAGTCGCTGTTCATCCAGAAGATGAGCGTTACAAGCATCTAATCGGCAAAACGATTAAACTGCCCATTGTTGGTCGAGAAATTCCAATTGTTGCAGATGATTACGCCGACATGGAATTCGGAAGTGGCGCAGTGAAAATCACGCCTGCACATGACCCAAATGACTTTGAACTCGGTAACCGTCATAATCTACCGCGAATCCTTGTGATGAATGAAGACGGATCTATGAACAATCTTGCAGGTAAATACGAAGGAATGGATCGCTTCGTATGCCGTAAAGAAATCGTCAAAGATTTGCAGGAGATGGGTGTTTTATTCAAAATTGAAGAGCATTTACACTCCGTGGGTCACTCCGAGCGTAGCGGTGCTGTTGTGGAACCGTATTTATCGACACAATGGTTTGTCAAAATGCAACCTCTTGCTAATGAGGCGATTCAGCTTCAAAAAGGTGAGGATAAAGTTACTTTTGTTCCAGAACGATTTGAGAATACTTATTTACAATGGATGGGGAATATACGTGATTGGTGTATCTCGCGTCAACTATGGTGGGGCCACCGTATTCCGGCATGGTACCATAACGAAACAGGTGAAATACATGTTGGCCATGAAGCGCCGGTCGATAGCGAAAACTGGACACAAGATAATGACGTTCTCGATACATGGTTTTCATCCGCGTTATGGCCGTTCACTACGATGGGCTGGCCGGACGTCGACAACGAAGAATTCAAACGTTATTATCCGACAGATGCACTCGTTACAGGCTATGATATTATCGCTTTTTGGGTGTCCCGTATGATTTTTCAAGGACTTAAATTTACGGACCAACGTCCATTCAAAGACGTACTCATCCACGGTCTTGTACGTGCTGAAGACGGTCGGAAAATGTCGAAATCACTCGGAAACGGCGTTGACCCGATGGATGTTATTGAGAAGTATGGCGCAGATTCACTTCGCTACTTCTTATCTACAGGTTCATCACCTGGGCAAGATCTTCGCTACTCGAATGAAAAAGTGGAAGCCATCTGGAACTTTGCCAATAAAATCTGGAATGCCTCCCGTTTTGCATTGATGAATATGGACGGCATGACTTATGATGAAATAAACCTTACAGGTAAAAAATCCGTGGCAGATGCATGGATTTTAACACGGTTGAATGAAACCATTGAGCAAGTGACGAAGCTTGCCGATAAATATGAGTTCGGTGAAGTGGGCCGTGCACTCTATAACTTCATCTGGGATGATCTCTGTGACTGGTACATCGAGATGGCGAAACTACCATTGTACGGGGAAGATGAAGCGGCGAAGAAGATGACGCGTTCTGTCCTTGCCTATGTGTTGGACAACACGATGCGCTTGCTTCACCCATTCATGCCATTCATTACAGAAGAAATCTGGCAGAACCTACCGCATGAAGGAGAGTCCATCACTGTCGCAGCTTGGCCGGTGGCGGATGCATCACTCACGGACAAATCCCGCGCAACCGATATGAAATTGCTAATGGACATTATCCGTGCTGTACGGAATATCCGTGCGGAAGTAAATACACCAATGAGCAAAAAAGTTCCACTCTACATTTCCACAAAAGACGATGCAACAGTCGCCGTGTTAGAATCAAATCGAATGTACATCGAGCGCTTCTGTAATCCCGAAACGCTTACACTCGGAAAAGGCATCACTGCACCAGGTAAATCGATGTCAGCAGTTGTTACAGGCGCAGAATTATTCCTGCCATTAGAAGGATTGCTCAATATCGATGACGAAATCGCTCGTCTTACGAAAGAGTTGGCAAAATGGCAAAGTGAAGTGAAACGCGTTCAAGGTAAACTATCGAACGAGCGATTCATGTCAAAAGCACCTGAAGCCGTAGTAGAAGAAGAACGCGCCAAAGAAATGGACTATCTAGAAAAATACGCAGCAGTCGAGCGTAGTATGCAAGAATTGAAGGAAATCTAATTTACAGAAGAAAACCCCATCGTGTGAGTGATGGGGTTTGTTTTTATATGGATTGACCGAGTGAGTATGGGACGACCATTTAACTGTGGAAACGACCATTTAAGTGTGCCAAGCGACTGAATACTTGGAGAAGCGACCGATTCCATATGCCGAGCGACTGTTTACTTGGAGAAGCGACCGATTCCATATGCCAAGCGACTGTTTACTTGGAGAAGCGACCGATTCCATATGCCAAGCGACTGTTTACTTGGAGAAGCGACCAATTCCATATGCCAAGCGACTGTTTACTTGGAGAAGCGACCGATTCCATATGCCAAGCGACTGTTTACTTGGAGAAGCGATCGATTCACCGACCAAAAACCTTCCCCAAAACAAACCTCATCAATTTTTCCGCAACTGAAAAATCATGCGTGGCATACAACGACCGCGCGCCGACAGGGTCTTCGATTTCATTTAACATCCATCTTCCATCAGGCAATAGAAGGAAATCGATGCCGATATAATCACTCTTTACGGCCTTGGCAATTGTAATCGCGTCCTGTGTTTGCGAAAAGTTAAGCACATACTTTTCCGCGGTGCCACCCAACGTATAATTCGATTTGAACGAACCATTTCCCGTGCGTTTCACCGCACCAAGCACCTCATCACCAAGCATGAAGACCCGTACGTCCTGCGCACCTGACTCGATGAAGGGCTGTACAATTAGCTTGTGACTTTCAAACTGTCGGAAAAACACTTTCGCCTTGGCTTCAGATGTACATAGAAACACTTCATTGCCACCATGACCATCTACCGTTTTCAACACACAAGGATAAGTGGAAATCTCCTCAAAGTGCCGAATTCTCTCCGTCGGCACTGCCGGAACGCCAAGAACAGCTGCCAGCTCGAAAGTCATTAACTTATCGTTCGCAATCCGATTCACTTCAGCTCTGTTCAATAAAGTGAAACCGTCCATCTCGAATTTTTTCGCCAACTCGGGATTACGATTACGGAAAAGGATGAAATCAGCATCGGTATCCGGCTGTTCATCCTCAATGAGCAATTTTAAATCAATCTCAATCCTCTTCGCTTCCATCTGTAAATCTTCAATAAACGCCTGATTTCGACATGATTCTATTTTAGAATAATAGACATAGCCCTTCATCCTAGTTTCCTCAAAATATATGCGATCATCGCATCCGCAACGTTGACACCTGTCACGTTATAGATATTTCTGATATGGGCTGCAGCATTCACTTCACAGACGAGTGGCTCTTCGTTTGCTCCAAATAATAAATCAACACCCGCAAACTCAGCACCAACTGCTTTCGCCGCTCGAATCGCGAGTGCTTTCTGTTCATCCGTCAACTCGACAACAGAAGCCACGCCACCATTCGTAATGTTCGCTCGGAAATCGGTTTCGGAATAGCGATACATCGCCGCAACAATTTCCCCACCCACGATATTCACCCGGATATCACGCCCTCTGCTCGACGCAATGAACTTCTGAAATACATAGTCGACCCCGCGCAACGCATCCGTCTTGTCGTAAAACTGTTCTTCCGTTTCAATCAAATATACTTTCATGCCGAATGAACCGTGACCTTCTTTAATAATCATCGGAAGCTCAAGACGCGCAAGAACTTGTTCATAGTACCCAGAATCCCGAATTGTGAATGAAGGATATACTTTTGGTGCGATAATCGTTTCTGGCATTGAAATTCCATGCTTCGCTAGTTGGAGATATTGTTTCGCTTTGTTATCACACGTTTCAATAACAGCGGGATCGTTGAATACTGGAATCCCGGCGTTCAGTAGGAACTCTGCCAATAAAATATCTTTATCAAGAAAAACGACGAAATCTGGACGTCCTTCAAGTGGGGTAGTCAAATCCATCATCACATCATAATTTTTCTTTAATAGGGCATGCAAACCTGCGCGTTCCGCCGCTTCCTTCAATAGTTCCGCCTGATCTTTGAATTTATCGCTTGTTAAACTTCCATTATAAATCACCCAGCAAATTTGCAATTGAGATTCCTCCGGCCATGTTATACTTTTCATAAACAAATTCTATCATACGGGGGACTTAATTTGATTCCAAAATTGGACGTTTATAAAAATAGATGGGAAATAGAAAGCGATGATTCTATTAAACCGGGGCTGGAAGCAGTTCAAGATGCACTCGTGAAATTGGGGAATCCCGAAAAACAGTTAAAAATCATTCATGTCTCAGGAACAAATGGCAAAGGATCAACAATCGCTTTTATGGAAGCAATTCTAAAGGAAAACGGGTTTTCCACGGGTGTTTTTTCATCGCCTGCAATCATCGATATTCATGACCAAATTCGCCTTAATGGTCACCCGATTTCTGAAGATGAACTACATGCATCTTTTAAGGAAATGAAAGAAGCTGGCTTAAGTGGTTTACTGACAGACTTCGAATTATTGACTGTGGCCGCCTTTTGCACGTTCAAGCGACTTGCGCCAGATTATGCACTGATTGAAACAGGGATGGGTGGGACGCTTGACAGCACGAATGTTGTGACACCGCTCATTTCTGTGATTACATCCATTGCACTCGAACACACGGCATTTCTTGGAACTACGTTAGTTGAGGTTGCCGACCACAAAGCAGGAATCATAAAAAAAGGAATACCAGTCGTGATTGGGCCTATGCAAGAAGAATCACTACAAGTTATACGACGTGTAGCAATGGAAAAGGAAAGTCAGCTAACTATCTACGGAATGGATTTCAGGATGGATAACACAGATAGTGAAGTATTTAAAGGGGCTGAAACGTATCGTTTGACTAGTCGGAAGATGAAAGGGCCACATCAAGCTATGAATGCAGCAGTTGCGATAGAGTCGCTCTTGGCGGCTGGTATTGAGCTTTGTGAAAAAGGGGTTGTCAACGCTCTTGCTACAGTCGAACTTGGCCATCGCTTCCAAGAAATTTCACCTGGTGTTTTCGTGGATGGGGCGCATAATCCCGCGGCTGCAAAAGTATTGGCAGAAACGATTCGAATGGAATTTCCGGGTGAAAAAGTAGATTTCATCATTGGTATGTTGAAAGGAAAAGACATTGAGAACACACTGAACGAACTTGTACCTGTCGCAGCATCTTTCACCTTTTTAACATTCGCCCATCCACAAGCTGAGGATGGGAAAGAAATGTTAAAATATTGCAATCACAATAAAAAAAGGGTGACAAATCATTTGGATGATACTATGATACTATTAAACGAAGAGAAAACAATGAGGATAGTAACAGGGTCGTTATATTTGGTGTCAAGTCTAATGAACCAACAGGGGGAATAATTAAAAAAGTAATAGGGAAATATGACAGACTTAGTTTTCTTTGATGAAGTTTATATTCGTTCTATTTATTTCGACTTATAAGATTGGGAGCGGATTACTTAATGGGAAGTGTAAATAGATCGACTATATGCTATTTCATTGTATGGTTATTTATCGTTCCGCCTGGATCGATTTATGTGTTTGTGAATTTTCCATTAGGGGAAGTAAACTGGTTTCAGGTAATGATTTTTATATTCTGTGGTTTTTTAACGCTCTATTTCCCGATTATGAGAAATGGAAAGCCCGTTTTTCTTGTCATGTGGGTGACGGTGCCTGTTTTTTTAATGCATGGACTTTTCGTCGAAATCATTACAATGCAAATCTCACTTTTAGCTTTTTTTTTAAATAGTCCGAACCTATCATCAATCATACGCCGACTTTTTCTTAATTCCATATTGTTTTTCATATTATCTATCACTGCAGCCTTTTTCTTTGATCTCGTAGGCGGAGAAGTTGGACTAGTTGATTTTTATTCTGTTGTCTTAGCTGTTTTTTGCTATCAGCTTGTTCACAAAGTCTTCAATGATTTATTGTTGAAATTATATGCAACATATAGAAAAAAGACGACCCCTTTTAATTCAAAAGAGTTGCTGGCTGAATATGCAGTTGTACTAATCGTTTTACCGTTGTCCTTGACATTTTACTTTTTACTCCAATTGGTTGGAAGTGGTGCTTTTCTTCTACTGGGCATTCCATTCTTTTTTATTACGTTTGTTGTTCGTCTTTATAGTAATTCCGAAAAAATTAATGTTTACTTACAGCAAGCAGGCGATATTGGGACTGAACTATCCGGTCTGTTGTCAGAACAAGAAGTTATCGAGCAGTTTGTCATAAAAGTTTCGGATATGTTTGATGCAGAATATGCTTATCTTTTCGATCATAAAGAAGGATGGCTTGAGCTCGTCTGTTCTTATGAACATAAAGAACTCATTGACATTGAATTCGGCTTGTTGTCAGTTGGTCAAGGTATTGCGGGGTTCGTTCTCAAGAAAAATCACTCGGTCATCTATTCAAAAAGGAAAGAGTGGGAAATGATTTCAAAAGACAAAGCACCGGGCGATATGCAAAGTATCCTATGTGTCCCTATTACAAGAAATCAAAAAATAGAAGCTGTCTTGTTACTTGCTTCTAAGAAAAAATCAGCCTTTGCAGACTATCAATTAAAGATTTTAGATTTGCTCTGTTCATATTTTGCTGTGTCGGTGGAAAAAGTAAGATATATGGAAGAAATGGTGACGAAAAATGAACGTTGTGCACTAACGAAACTTTATAATTATAGATATCTAGAGAAAAAGCTCCATTACGAAAAGGACCGTTTGAAAAACAATATGATTACAAACTTATCCGTCGTGATGCTCGATATCGATCATTTTAAAAAAGTGAACGATAATTATGGACACCAATGCGGAAACGATATTCTTTGTCTGTTTGCAAAGAAAATAGAAAAAGCACTTCCAGAAGGAGGAACGGTCGGTCGGTATGGTGGTGAAGAGTTCGTCTTTATATTACCGGATATGGTGAAAAATGAAGCAGTCGAATTCGCGGAAAAGCTCCGTGCGAAGATCAGTAAGCATGCATTTACAATAATCCCGGATCTTTCCGAAGATAAGTGTCCACTTGTTGTACAAATCACATCTAGTATTGGTGTTTCATCTATTCCAGAAGACACAGACGAAGTGATGGCGTTACTGCGTAATGCGGACCGGGCACTCTATATTGGTGCAAAACAGGCTGGGAGAAATCGGGTAGCGGAATATGTAAAATAAAGTATTGTTGGGAGGTGGGAGGATTTGTTGGATTTAAAAAAGCAACGTTTCATCGTTTTTTTTTCATGGATTCTGGTTGCTCCTTTTGGATTTTATAGTGCGTATACTTACTTCCCTTCTTTGGAAATTGAATGGGCAAATAGCGCTTTTCTATGTGTCGTTCTATTCATTACGATGTTCCTCCCTCTCAGATTCCGAAACGTTACAATGTCATTAGAAAGATGGATTACATTTACGGTATTCTTTCAATATGGTCTGTTTGCTGAATTGGTTTTCACGCAAATTGCGATGTTTATTTTACTTTTCAGCCGAAAAACTGAAACACCAATAAGTCACCGTTTTCTTGTGAATTCCTTACTTTTCACACTCGTATCTTTAGCGAGTGGGGCCATTTTCCACTCTGCTGGGGGCATAATTGGTACATTGAATTTTATGCACATATGCCTGTTTGGCCTTCTATATGCAGTGAGTTACACAGTTATAAATAGTATTTTGCTACAGGCATATTTACATTTTGAATTTGGAACCTATTCATTAAGAGAGAAATTTGTAGCGTGGGATTTTATTTCAACAATTTTTTTACTGCCGTTTAGCATCTCTCTTTATTTTTTGTATAACCATTTCGGAAATAAATCATTGCTGTTGATTGGTATACCATTTTTACTCGTTTTGTTGATTACAAGAATGTATAATCAGTCGAATAATTTGAATGATAAATTGTCTTCTGCAACGGTAATTGGTCGCGAACTCGCGGATAGGCTTGGATTCGATGATGTCCTTAAGACTTTTATCGTCAAATTGAAAGATGTTGTCCCCTTTGATCAAGCTTATGTGCTGGATTATTTGGAGTATGAACAGCTTATCATATTGATGGGGTATGAGGATGATGTTGTTTCAAAAGTAGTGAAAAATTTCTCGATTGCTTCGAAAAAATTTGAAGATGATGGCCTTGATGCTAATATCACAAAAATTTTTGCGACTAAAAAGGAAGCTAATGTATTGAAATACTTCGCATTCCCACAATCGGTGGAAAGCGTCATGACTTCGCCTATTAAACGAAATCAGAAGACGGAAGGTTTTCTCGTCCTTGCTTCAAATAGAAGAAATGTATTCCAAGCACTTGAAATGAAAATCATCGATGTCTTGACAGGTTATTTGGCAACATCGCTTGTAAAAGCACGTTATTATGAAAATACCGTCAAACAAAGTGAAACTTGTGCATTGACGAAGGTACATAATTTCCGTTATCTGGACGAGAAATTAGATGAGGAGATGATACGATTTCATACAGGCGAAATTCAATCTCTTTCCATTATCATGATAGATATCGACCATTTCAAATCGATTAATGACATGTATGGGCATCAAAGCGGCAATGATCTTTTATTTGCGCTTGCGAAAAAACTTAAGATCTATGTAGGATCGAATATCACGCTTGCAAGATATGGGGGAGAAGAGTTTGTTATTCTTTTACCTAATTATAGGAAATGTGAAACCGCTACGTTTGCTGAGCAGATCCGGAAAGAAGTAGCGTCATCCGCATTTCGTATCATTCCTGACCTTTCCGAAGCGAGGGAACCTGTTCATGTACAAATGACTGTTAGTATCGGTGTCGCCAATGTTCCTGAAGATGCAAAAGACGCAAAAATGCTGTTGCGAAATGCTGATCGAGCATTATATATTGGAGGCAAACAGGCAGGACGGAATCGGGTTGGCGTTTATAGGGATTGATTGATCAAAACGCAATAATAATAGAATTGACTAAAATAGATCGAGAAGTTGGTCTGTTTTAGTATCTTCAATACTAATTTTAATTTAATATTAATTATCTGCCTAATATGCCATAAGTATTACGAATGGCATATTAAGCAGATAGGAAATGGGCGTTTAGTAAAATTAAATAACCAGGGTACACAGGACATAATTCTCCTACCCCAAAATCGATTGGATTTAGGTCGGAGATGAATGCTTATTTGTATTTTATTTTCCAATCTAGTAACTAATCAAATGTTCTGTTATAATAAAATTGGAGAACGTGTGATTGGTAGGTGGGGTGGATGATGCGTGTGATGAAAATGCCGTTTCGAACGGGTAAGCTCATGTTTGAGCGCTTGTTCGAATGCAATCGGGTAGCGGGTGAAATCTGGAATCGATGTCTTGACCTTGCAAAGGATACCGATAACCCGGAAGAAAAGAGTAGGCAGAAAACCGAAGTGGAGTCGATGAAAATGATGGTCTTATTCGATACATTTTATCATCCAAATCTGGTCAATCTGCAACCTGAAGCATCAAAAAACGATGCACCACTTTTGGCAAGAAAAAATAATCCGACGCCTTTCAATTCAGGGATTGAAAACAGGGGTGCATAATGACAATCGTCATCATGACTTTGTTTTTCCTCTATGGCATTGTTTTCGGTTCTTTTTTCAACGTTGTCGGTTTACGTTTGCCGAAAAAGGAATCAATCATTTCCCCTCCTTCCCGTTGCACGACATGTGACCGGAGGCTTGGGGTGTTTGACCTCGTGCCGGTTTTTTCATATTTATTTCTAAAAGGCAAATGCAGAGGCTGTGGATCAAAAATCAGTGCGGTTTATCCGTTTATGGAGTATGTAACTGGCGTTTTGTTTGCGTTGTCATTTTACATACTTGGATTTAGTGCGGAACTCGTTGTTGCTCTATTATTCATGTCGCTTCTTGTCATCATTACGGTATCGGACATAGTTTATATGCTAATCCCAGACAAAGTGCTTTTCCCGTTCGCTGTGGCGCTCTTCGGACTTCGTCTATTAATTCCCCTTGCTCCTTGGTGGGACAGCCTCCTTGGTGCGGTAGTGGGCTTTGGTGTACTATTTATCATCATGGCAGTGTCGAAAGGTGGCGTGGGTGGTGGAGACGTTAAATTATTTTTTGTCCTTGGACTCGTACTCGGTACCGTGAAAGTACTCTTAACGTTGTTTTTAGCATCTGTTATTGGATCCGTCGTGGGTGTGGTTTTTTTAAAGAGCAGTGGTCAAGGACGTAAAACGCCAATTCCATTCGGTCCTTCCATTGCTTTAGCGACTATCATTTCCTATTTCTGGGGTGCTAATTTTGTCGCTTGGTATGGAAATCTGTTCTTTTAAGTCAATAAATTTCCTTGGACAAGGCGACATACGTCTTGTTCTTTTTCATTTTCATTCTGCTACGGTTGTATTAAAAGCGTAAGCGCCTTAGCGACCCCCCTAAATCTGGGGCGCTTAGTTCAGGGGCTACGGGCATAAGTTAGTAAAGGGTGTCAACCTTGGTTCGCTGCGACCTGTAGCAAGGGTGCATCTCTGGACGAAGAGGCGCTCTTTATCTCATGTAGGAGGAATGTAGTTCAATCTCTCCTAGTAGGCTTATGACCCTGAGTCTCTAGGCGCTATGGCTGGATAAAGCGGGGTGGTTAGTAATGAAGTTCGGAAAACGTTATTCAAAAGTAACTGTAGTTATGGCAATGCTACACGGTGTTCTTATTGGTGTTTCGGCAGTCGCAATCATCGGCCTGTTGCTTGTCGGGATGAAAGGGAAGGGAGATGTCGGTACAGCCGAAGAGGAGCTGGCGATATCCGGTCCTGCACCGATTAAATCACCTGCACCTGCTACAGAAAAACCATTGCAATTATTTGCGAAGCAACATGGCGTATTTTCTACACAGGAGTCGGCCGCTTTATTCATCGCGGAAAATCCTTCTCTTTCGAAGGCGGCAGTTGTCCAAGCGAATGCCCATTACTTTGTTTGGTCTGCAATTGGCTTGACGGAAGACGAAATTGAAGTGAGTAAATATGAGGGGACATATCGTAAAGCTTTTACAGTTGATATGACCTCTTGTGGAGCAATCGGTGCTGGGAAACTGAGAGACATTATGACCGAAACAGAAGTTTCCAAAATAAAATTATTGGTCAGTCCCAAAAAGAAGGGGGAAGAGGAGGGTGATTTGAAAGAGTTTAAAAAAAATATTGCTACTATCACGGCGTTTACAGAGGATTTACAGATTATCAGACTCCATCTATTATCACACTATTCCCGTTCAGATAAATGCGTCAAAATTACGTTTTAGTTGCTGAAAAGTGCTGAAATTTAAGTTATCACGTTTTTAGCGCAATTTTCACCTTGTCTTTTATTCGATATGATTAGGCGAAGGGGGAATTTATGATGAATTTTAAAGTTGCAAAGCGGGTCATCTTAGCTTCAGCTTCACCACGCAGGAAAAAACTACTAAATATGATTGGTATTCCGTTTACAGTTGTACCAAGCAACGTTTCAGAAGAACTCGAGTTGGAGGGTGGGGATTTTGCTGCATATGCACGAAGTCTTGCATCGAGAAAGGCAGAAGCGGTTGCGAGTATCCACCCAAATGATATCGTGATTGGAGCTGATACGATTGTTGTACATGAAGGGAAACTTTATCCGAAACCTAAAAGTAAAGAACAAGCAAAACAATTTTTGAATGAGCTTTCAGGAAAGACACATTTAGTAATAACGGGCGTCGCAATGTACATCAATGATGGAATTGGTGTTTTCTCAGTTGAAACTAGTGTCACGTTCCGTGAATTAGATGCTGTTCTGATTGATGCCTACGTCGATTCAGGGGAGCCGATGGATAAAGCCGGTGCGTATGGCATCCAGTCGGCAGGTGCGCTCCTTGTCGATAAAATTGATGGGGATTATTACAATGTTGTTGGTTTGCCTATTTCTAAGTTGACAGAACATTTACGACGCTATGCTTTCATTGCATTGAAGGACGGTGATCCTTTCATTGACTATTGATCTTCAGCCTAAAATGATGATCCGTGATGTACATATTGCGGATCGGCCCCGTGAGCGTTTGATTAGCCAAGGAGCTGGTAGTTTATCCAACCAGGAGCTCATAGCAATTTTGTTGCGTACGGGTACAAAAGAGGAATCTGTACTTGTTCTTGCTAATCGAATTCTTTCATCCTTCGATAAAATTCAAGACTTAAAAGATGCGACAATTGAAGAGATGATGTTAGTCAAAGGTGTTGGTCAGGCAAAGGCAGTTCAGTTGTTGGCCGCCGCCGAAATCGGTAAGCGACTGTACCGGAAACATTCGGCGGGGCGATACACAATTCGTTCCCCAGAAGACGCTGCTTCGTATTTAATGACGGACATGTCTTCTCTCAGCCAGGAACATTTTGTCGTATTATTTATGAATGTCAAAAATGAAATCCTTCATAAACAAACAATTTTTATAGGGAGTCTTAATTCTTCCATTGTTCACCCGCGCGAAATTTTTCGCGAAGCAGTGAAACGCTCTGCTGCATCGATTATAGTCGCCCACAATCACCCTTCTGGAAACCCATCACCGTCCCCGGAAGACATCGAAGTGACAAAGAGATTAATCGAAGCTGGGTCGATTATGGGCATAGAATTACTTGATCATGTCATCATCGGTGACCATCGATTTATAAGTTTAAAAGAGAAAGGGTACATGTGACACTGTATATTTGTTCTCCTATCCGTTATAATGTGGTGTATCATTTCATGAAAGCCGCAGTTATGCGGTTAAGGAGAAAGGAAGAACAAATTTGTTTGGATTTGGAACGAGAGATGTCGGGATTGACCTCGGCACAGCAAATACATTAGTTTTCATAAAAGGAAAAGGCATTGTGTTAAGAGAGCCTTCGGTTGTAGCGAAAAATACACATACAGGTGAAATTGTAGCGGTCGGAAGTGCTGCAAAAAATATGATTGGTCGTACGCCAGGTTCCATCGTGGCGATTCGTCCTATGAAAGACGGAGTTATCGCTGATTTTGAAATCACAACCGCGATGATTGAACACTACATGAAGGAAGCGATGAAAGTAGCAGGAGGTTCTTTCAAAAAACCGAACGTCATGATTTGTGTTCCTTATGGAATAACATCTGTTGAACAACGCGCAGTTATAGATGCTTCACGACAAGCGGGTGCGAAAGATGCGTTCACAATCGAGGAACCGTTTGCAGCTGCAATAGGAGCAAATCTCCCTGTTTGGGAACCTACAGGGAGTATGGTCGTCGATATAGGTGGCGGTACGACAGAAGTTGCAGTTATCTCACTAGGCGGAATAGTGACAAGTGAGTCAATCCGTGTTGGTGGCGACACGATGGATGGTGCAGTCATCAGTTATATTCGCAAAACGTATAATTTAACGATTGGTGAGCGGACAGCTGAAGCGATTAAAATCGAAATTGGCTCTGCTAAAGTGATTGGGGTGACGGAGAAGATGGATATTCGCGGACGGGACCTTTTAACAGGCTTACCGAAAACGATTGAAATCTCTTCTGATGAAATCGTGGAGGCATTGCGCGAATCGATTGCACAAATCATCGATGGTGTGAAAAAGACGCTTGAAACTACACCACCTGAATTATCTTCGGATGTCATGGAACGTGGAATCGTTCTGACAGGCGGCGGGGCCTTGCTCAAAAATCTTGATAAGGTTATCTCTGACGAAACGAATATGCCTGTGTTCATCGCGGAAGATCCACTCGATTGTGTTGCAATCGGTACAGGTAAAGCACTCGATAATTTCGATGTAATTAAAAAAATGCAATCAAGATAGATGAGGGAGGACTTGAGCAATGCCGCAATTTTTTTCGAATAAACGATTGATTTTATTGCTTGTAGGCGTCATCGTCCTTGTGGCATTGATTTCATTCTCCCTCAGGGACCGGCACAACGCCACCCTCCCAGAACAAATTGTGAAAGACGTCGTCGGCTTCGGGCAATCTATATTCTCGAAGCCGGCGCATTACATAACGGGTGTTATTGGGAATATTGATGGGACATTGAATACATACGAAGAGAACAAACAATTGAAAGCAAGATTAAGTGAATATGCATCGAATCAAGCGGAATTAACGGATGTTCGTGCGGAGAACGAGCGCCTACTTGAACTCATTGGTAAGGAAGAAGACCTACGTGGGTACGAACCGATTCATGCGACGGTCATTTCTCGCAATCCAGATCAGTGGGAAGAGAAAATTATCATAGACAAAGGTGGAGTGCATGGTATCGAGGAGAATATGGCAGTTATTACAGCGCGTGGTTTGATTGGAAAAGTTATTCTTGTCACGCCGTTCACTTCTACCATTGAGCTGTTATCGACAGAAAATCGTAATTTCCGCGTTGCTTCAGTCATTCTGGGAAAAGGTAAAGACTCAGTTTTCGGTTTAATTGAAGGATATGATAGGACTCGTGACGAACTGATTATGAAACGGATTGACTCCAGTTCACAGATTGAAGTGGGGCAACAAGTGACCTCTTCTGGTCTTGGTGGGATATTTCCAAAAGGGCTTTTAATTGGTGAAGTGACAGAAGTGTCGACAGATGATTACGGATTGACGAAGTTGGCTTATATCCGTCCGGCAGCGGAGTTTTCATTGTTAGATCATGTACTGGTCACAAAACGGAAGTCGGCTATAGATAAAGATGGGACGGATGGAAATAATACAGAGGGTACTGAGGGGAAGAGTGGATCATGATCCGATTCATCATCCCCTCTATTGCCTTATTGCTGTTTTTCCTGGAGCCTGTGTTCAGTCTTTTTTCCCCTGTTGATATCGACGGAATGCGCTATACCCTTGTTCCGCGATTTGTTATCGTATATCTAATCTTCATAGCGGTCTATTATAGTCGCCAACGCGCAATCGTTTATGGAATTGTCCTCGGACTCTTGTATGATATGTTCCACATTGATATTATTGGGCTATATGCATTTCTCTATCCGATGATTTGTTATATTGCAGTATTGATCATTCGCCAAGTTCATCGACACGTAGTCACGGTGATGCTCTTGGCGATGTTCTTGATTGTACTTCTGGAATTGCTTTCATACTTTTTTGCCAGCTTAATAGCCCTGACATCTATTAGTTTGGATGAATTCGTTGTCAGTAGGCTTATTCCGACGATGATTGCCAATTTAGTTTTTGTTGGAATGTTTGGCTGGTTTTTTAAAAACCTTATTAATAAAAGGGGATTGCAGCAACAAAGCGAACCTTTATAACGTAGAGGAGAATGCGGGGTGACGCAAATGACGAAACAGCAATATGTGACGATCAAAGGGACGAAAGAGGGACTTGTTCTCCGGCTTGACCACAAGTGCGCCTATTCGGATATGATTGCTGAACTCCGTAGGAAAGTGGGGGAAGACGCATTAGAGGGGCTTGCAGAAGTGCAAATCCATACGGGGAGCCGCTATTGCAACGAAGAGGAATTGAAGGAAATCGTGAATGTCATTCATGCGTCTCCAAATTTACGTGTGTCAAAAATTCAAAGTGATGTCATAATGATTGAAGAATGTAACCATAAAATACTTGAAAAACAATCGGAAACATATATCGGCATCGTACGTTCGGGACAGGTTGTGAAAGCGGATGGTGATCTCGTCATTATCGGTGACGTCAATCCGAATGGTAAAGTTATTGCTTCTGGTAGCATTTATATTTTAGGTAGGTTAAAGGGGATTGCACACGCTGGGGAAACCGGCAATATACAAGCAGTCATAGCTGCCTCATGGCTCGAAGCTACGCATCTCATGATTGCAGATAAAATAGAAATGATGACGGATGAATTGACGATTTTGTCGGAACATCCAGAAATGGAATGTGCCTATGTACATTCGAACGGTTTCATCGCTATCGACCGTCTGCAAGAACTTCGGATTCTCCGGCCAGGTCTATCATCATTTAAAGGAGGAAGCTAATGTGGGAGAAGCAATCGTTATAACATCTGGAAAGGGCGGTGTCGGTAAGACGACGACAACAGCAAATCTTGGAACTGCTTTGGCCCTTCAAGGTAAAAAAGTGTGTCTTGTAGACACCGATATCGGCCTCCGGAACCTCGATGTAATTCTTGGTCTTGAAAACCGGATTATATATGATCTCGTAGATGTAATCAAAGGTCGTTGCAAAATACCACAGGCACTTGTAAAAGATAAACGCTTTGAGAATGGACTCTTTTTATTGCCCGCGGCTCAGACGACCGATAAAAGCGCTGTTAATCCTGAGCAAATGAAAACGTTAATTACTGAACTTAAAAGAGATTATGATTATGTCTTGATTGATTGTCCGGCTGGTATTGAACAAGGGTATAAAAATGCCGTTGCCGGTGCGGACCGTGCGATTGTTGTTACGACTCCGGAAATTTCGGCGGTTCGAGACGCTGATCGAATTATCGGCCTACTTGAGCAGGAAGATATCGAACCACCAAAACTCATCATCAATCGCATCAGACGACAACTTATGGCAAGTGGTAATGCCCTTGACGTGAATGACATTACGACTCATTTGTCGATTGACCTTCTTGGTATCATACTAGATGATGAAAATGTCATCTCCTCTTCAAATAAGGGAGAGCCTGTTGTTATGGATCCTTCGAAACTCGCTGCAATCGGTTATCGAAACATCGCCCGCCGTATTCTCGGTGAATCTGTCCCACTTATGTCACTCAACACGAGTAAAATCGGATTATTCGGTAAAATCAAGTCGATATTCGAAAAGTAAACTAAAAATCCCTGACGTCCACGTAGTGGTGTTGGGTTTTTTTGTGAATTTGGAGTGGACAAGCCAAGTTGTGATTAGAATCGAAAAGTTGACGCCTAGCAACTGATTTCCGGGTGCCCATAATATTCCGTAGCCACCTGACATATACTAAAAAAAACGGGTGGTGTGGCCGGTTGAAATGGAGAACCAAGTGGATACTAGCAATCATGTTGACAATTGGCGTAATTGGAGTGGCGAAGTTGGAAGAAGCGGGGGTCATTCGGCAACCTGTCACGCAGTATGTGACGTCGGGGAAGGACTTTATGGTGATGAAGAAGTGGGTTGTATCGTTTTTCAATGACACCCAAGACGATAAGATTGTAGTTACAGCGGAACTCAATCCGGAAGAACCGTTTTCAGCGTATGAATCCATGCAACCCTATAAGGATGGTGTGATTGTATCTTATACGGTTCCGATGGCGATTGAAGCGAGAGGGAGCGGACTTATTATTTTTACAGGATTCACACGTCGATCAGGGAAGACAGTGACGGTACTCTATGATGACGGAGATGAAGTGACGTACGGATATGTAGGAGAATTTTCAAAATTACCTTATACGACTGTGAAAAAAGGGGACACGCTGGCGCTTATGGATGAGGGGGCAATCTATTTGATGGTAAAGCGTGATGGGAAAAAATTGGACGCATCGCTGTTGTCAACATACCTTTCGGGAGTTGAAGAATGAAATACAGGCTTCATCCCATACTCCTACCTTTTTTTCTGATGCTTATGGTAACGGGTGGCATATCCATGTATGCGATTATCTTTATTTCGCTTCTTATCCATGAGATGGGCCACCTCATCGCTGCTAAGCTGATGGGATTGCGTGTGCGCTCGTGTACGATAATGCCTTACGGTGGAGAGCTAGTCATACCAAACCGTCACCAGGCGACGAAGAAGGCGCGTCTCATCGTCGCGTTTGGCGGTCCGTTGGCAACGTTCGCTCTTCTTCTTGGTGCATCATTTATTCCCTTTCCAGGTGATGAAGTAGTCATCCGAATCCAAGTTGCGTTGCTAGTGCTTAATTTGCTTCCCATTCTACCTCTTGACGGTGGACAGGCACTTTGTGTGCTTCTTGAGACGAATGATTCAAGGTATGCTACACGTTCACTTTTTTTGCTGCATTCTATGGCACTCCTTTCTGTTGCCACCCTATTATTAACTTATGGTTTACCCGAAACACTTCCATACGTCTGTCTTGCACTATTTCTTCTCTTCCAAAATATTTCCGTCTTTCGGTTTAGAAAATATGAAAGAGCCTATGCAGAATTAAAAAAATCTGTTGACGTAACAATGAATACATGGTAATATTCAAATGTTATTGTTTGTAGCACCCGTGCTGCAACCGCACTGATAAGGTTCAAGTATCCGAAGGGATCACCTTTGAAGGCGAGTCTGAGTCTAAAGAGGAGGTGCAAGTATGTACGCAATCATTGAAACTGGTGGAAAACAAATCAAAGTCGAATTAGGCCAAGAAATCTACATTGAAAAAGTAGTTGGTGAAGCGAAAGATATCGTTACTTTTGACAAGGTTTTATTCGTAGGTGGAAAAGATATGAAAGTTGGCGTTCCATTCGTGGAAGGTGCTACTGTAACTGGTAAAGTTATGGAACAGGGCCGTGGCAAGAAAATCACAGTCTACAAATACAAACCGAAAAAGAACTATCACAGAAAGCTAGGTCATCGTCAGCCATTCACGAAAATCATTATTGACGGGATTAACCTGTAAGCCGGCATGATTAAAATCATCATCAATGAACAACCTTCGGGTCACATCCATTCATTTGAGATGAAAGGCCACGCTAATTTCGCAAAAAAAGGAAAAGACCTTGTTTGTGCAGGTGCATCAGCAGTATCTTTCGGTGCTGTCAATGCCATTATCGTACTTACAGGAATAACCCCAGACATCCAACAAGGATTGGACGGCGGCTATTTTAAAGTTATTTTTCCGGTAAACGAAGAAAGCGATCACGACATACAGCTGATTGTTAAAGCGATGATTGTTTCATTACAGACGATTGAACAAGACTATGGGCAATATATAAATATTATCTTCAAAAAGTAGGAGGTGGAACATATGCTACGTTTGGATCTCCAGTTTTTCGCATCGAAAAAAGGGGTAGGTTCTACTCGGAACGGTCGTGACTCTCATTCGAAACGTCTTGGCGCAAAACGCGCAGACGGTCAGTTCGTAACAGGCGGCTCAATCCTTTATCGTCAGCGCGGAACGAAAATTCATCCAGGTGAAAACGTCGGTCTTGGTGGTGACGATACACTTTTCGCTAAAGTGGACGGCGTCGTTCGTTTTGAACGTTTCGGTCGTGACAAAAAGAAAGTCAGCGTATATCCTGAAGTTCAGGAAGCTTAATATACGAGAGGAAGGACTGCATATGATGTGCAGTCCTTTTTTTCATTTCATAGGAAACTATAAAGTTCAAGGTCTGTGACTCACTTGCGAAGAGGGTTAATCTGGACGAATAGGCTTGGATTCTTGTTCTTTTGACGCAGAAAGGCATGTAGATGTTATACTATTATCTACATGAAAAAGTTGGTGGTGAATGGGAATGGGAAACGATAAGCTGAGCGTGACGGAAGCCCTAAAATATGCACGACATGATTTTTTGAATGAACTTCAGTTAATACTATCGTATATCGATCTCGGTAAAATACCGAATGCGAAAGAAAAAATCATGGAGTCGACTGAAAACATGCGTCAAATAGCCATGTTGGAGAGGCTCGGTCTCCCGGCCCTTGAATCTTGGCTCGCCACATTCGGTTGGATGTATAATTCATTTTCAGCAAAGATGACTTGCGAAATCACATCTGGAATCCGACAGACGGATGACGGCGAGGTCGTATCCTATTTGAACCGGGTGTTTAAGGATGCAGTGAAAGCAGTAGAGCCAACTTTAGAATATGAAGCGAATCTCACAGTGACAGCCTCATCCACAAGCTGGTCTATCACAATCATCATTAAAGGTGCCTTGAACAATAAGCAACCTGCTCCAGAAACGACAGGAAGCTTTACTGTGGACGAAACAATTTTAAACAATCAATGGACGTTCATGATAAGTGGACGATAGGAGGAAAATTAGATGTTTGTAGATCACGTGAAGATATTTGTAAAAGGTGGTGACGGTGGCGATGGCATGGTTGCATTCCGCCGAGAGAAATATATCGCATTAGGTGGCCCAGCAGGTGGTGACGGAGGAAGAGGTGCCAACGTCGTATTCATCGTCGAAGAGGGATTACGGACGTTAATGGATTTCCGTTACCAACGTCACTTCAAAGCACCTCGTGGAGGGCACGGAGGAAGTAAAAATCAACACGGGCGAGGTGCAAGTGATATGGTTGTAAAAGTTCCACCTGGCACAATTGTTACAGACGTAGTAACTGGAGATATCATCGCTGATCTCGTTGAACATGGCCAAACAGCTGTTATCGCAAAAGGTGGCCGCGGAGGCCGTGGGAATAGCCGATTCGCAACACCACAAAACCCAGCACCGGAATTATCTGAGATGGGCGAACCAGGTGTCGATCGTGAAATCAGTCTTGAACTCAAAGTACTTGCGGATGCTGGACTTGTTGGCTTTCCAAGTGTAGGGAAGTCGACCTTGTTATCAGTCGTTTCCGCCGCAAAACCGAAAATTGCCGACTATCCATTTACGACACTTGTCCCAAATCTTGGAATGGTTGAAACAGAAGATCACCGTGGTTTTGCGCTTGCGGATCTTCCAGGCTTAATCGAAGGGGCGCACGCAGGGGTTGGCCTTGGCCATCAATTTCTTCGTCACATCGAACGGACGCGGGTAATTATCCATGTTATCGATATGTCGGGAGTTGAGGGACGCGATCCTTATGAAGATTTTATTACTATTAATGAAGAGTTAGAAAAATATAATTTACGATTGACTGAACGTCCACAAATCATCGTGGCAAACAAAATGGATATGCCTGATTCAGCGGAAAATCTTGAGGAATTCAAGAAGAAACTCAATGATGACGATGCGATTATTTTCCCGATTTCGGCGATTACAAGAACCGGATTGGATGACCTTCTATACGCAGTTGCAGATCTGCTTGAAACGACATCTGAATTTCCAATGCATGCGATTGAAGAAGAAGATGATGATGAGCGTTCTGTTCTCTATAAACATGAAGCTGAAGCGCCTGAATTCGAAATTACACGTGACGATGATGGTGCCTATGTGTTATCGGGTTATACGATTGAACGTCTGTTTAAAATGACCGATTTCAACTTTGATCAATCTGTCCGGAAATTCGCAAGACAAATGCGTGGAATGGGTGTAGATGATGCGCTTCGTGAACGCGGTGCGAAAGACGGCGATATAGTCCGACTCCTCGACTTTACATTTGAATTTATTGAATAAAGAAAAGCGCAAGCGCCTGTTCAGCCCCGACAAGCGCTGGAGGGACTTAAGGAAAAGGCGTTCTTTTTGCCTTTACCTTAAAGCCTGAAGCGACTCGAGGGGCTAGGCGCTGTAGCTAGACAATAAAGAAAAGCGCAAGCGCCTGTTCAGCCCCGACAAGCGCTGGAGGGACTTAAGGAAAAGGCGTTCTTTTTGCCTTTACCTTAAAGCCTGAAGC
>NZ_JADBEL010000007.1:66218-140302 GCF_014873855.1 Sporosarcina limicola
TTTACGCGACTCGAGGGGCTAGGCGCTGTAGCTAGACAATAAAGAAAAGCGCAAGCGCCTGTTCAGCCCCGACAAGCGCTGTCTAGACGCTATAGGAATAAGTTGGTCTAGCAACGCAGCGTACTTTGCTGCATACAGGAGGGATACAATTTAATTCCTCCTCGGACGACTTATGACCCAAGTGTCTGGTGCCCGGAGCCTAGACAGAGATAAAAACGTATACTTTCTTATTTCTGAATAAAAGATAGGGATAAAACCAGCATTGTGCAAGAAGGGAGTCATTCTATGAAACAGTTGGGGGAAGGGCAATTTTTCTTAATAAGGGAAGATGTACTAACAGAATCGATGCAGAAAATGCTTGAGGCGAAGCGGCTCTTGGCGAGTGGAGAGGAATCGACGATTCAAGACGCCACAAAAAGGGTTGGTCTATCCCGTAGCGCATTTTACAAATATCGGGATACTGTTTTCCCGTTTGAATCGATCGCAAGAGAACGAATCCTCACGATTTTCATTCAGTTGGAGGATCGAAAAGGCTCACTTGCGACATTGCTGCAGATTATTTCGGAGACGAAATGTAATGTACTGACAATCCACCAGACGATTCCTGTTCAAGCACGTGCGAACATAACATTATCACTGGATGTAACAGAAATGAAGATAAAAATGGAGGAATTCCTGCAACGACTGAAATCGCCTGACTTTGTCGAGTCAGTTGTTTTAGTCAGTTCAGGAGCACTTTGAAGGGAGTATTATCGTATGAAAAATGAAAAATTCACACCAACTGTCGCTTATCTAGGACCAGAAGCATCGTTCACGCATGTTGCGGCAAACCATCTTTTCGGGGGGGCTGGACTTATGCCATACCCAACAATCCCGGATTGCATCGAGGCTGTGGTGGCCGGTCATGTCGCTTATGCGGTCGTCCCACTTGAAAATGCGTTGGAAGGTTCTGTTCCAATGACAATCGATTATCTGTTTCATGGCAGCGAATTATTCATCAACGCCGAAATTGCAACGCCAATCGAACAGCATCTAATGGTCAATGAAAAACAAGCAGATTTTGTCGATGAAATCGAGTCTGTTCATTCTCATCCACATGCACTTGCACAGTGTCACAAGTACTTGCAATATCGTTTTCGTCGCGTCCCGCTCATGCAGACAACATCGACAGCGGCTGCCGCGAAATATGTTTCTGAAAATCCAGATGAAAAAATTGCGGCAATTGGAAATAAGATGGCGGCAGTAAAATATGGATTGCATCTAGCTGATGAAAATATTCACGATTTCCATTTCAACCACACAAGATTTGTCGTCCTATCTTTACGGAAAGAAAAACTGGTGTATAAAGGGCATTCAGCTTCTATTAAAACGACGTTGATGGTGAAACTACCTGAAGATGACCGTTCCGGAATGCTGCACCAGATTTTATCTGTTTTCTCATGGCGCAGACTAAATTTAAGTAAAATCGAATCAAGGCCATTGAAAACCGGTCTAGGCAATTATTTTTTCATTATCGATGTACTAGAATCTGAAGAGCACCCGATGATGAAAGGGGCGATGGAAGAACTCGCTGCATTAAATTGTACTGCTCGATCATTCGGATCTTATTATACATATGAACAACAGCCGTTACGTCATTCCTAATGACTGTAGCGGCTTTTTACTAGGATGAACCTGAACCCCCAGAGAACGCGCGCAAGCAATCAATCCCGCTGTCGAAGCGACTAATCTTCGAATCAAGCGACTGATATTTGAATCAAGCAACCGATTCGCGCGTCGAAGCGACTGATATTTGAATCAAGCGACCAATTCGCGCGTCGAAGCGACTGATATTTGAATCAAGCGACCAATTCGCGCGTCGAAGCGACTGATATTTGAATCAAGCGACCAATTCGCGCGTCGAAGCGACTGATATTTAAATCAAGCGACCAATTCGCGCGTCGAAGCGACTAATATTTGAATCAAGCGACCAATCCGTGCGTCGAAGCGACTAATATTTGAATCAAGCGACCAATCCACACACCTAAAAATCAGCAACTGCGTTTTTCTCATGTATATAATGACCTGCTCCGCAATATACATGGGAAGAGGGGAAGTTCCGTATGAAATTCTCTTCACAAAGGCGGGTGTCTATTCATACGATGGATTGATGGAAGGAGGAATTTTTAAAAGTGAAAGTCCATATTGTTGTAAAAGGGGATACGTTGTGGAAAATAGCGCGGCAACACGGCATCCCGTTCGAAGAATTGAAGCGGGTGAACGCGCATCTTGCTAATCCAGATTACATTGTGCCTGGGATGAAAATATTTTTGCCTGAAAAACACCAAGGGAGCCATGGTGCAAAAGTTCCTGGTAAAAGTCCTATAAAAGGTCCGGAGAAGGGGAAGGAACCGGTTAGACCGACGCCACCAGTGCCTGTAAAACCGACTCCGCCGACGCCACCAGTACACCCAGTACATCCGCCGCCAGTACGACCAACACCACCAGTACCGGTTCCACCAATACCAATACCAACGCCACCAGCGCCGATACCGCCGACACCAGCACCGGTTCCACCAATGCCAATGCCATCAACGCCGATACCAATGCCGCCTCCGATGCCAGTACAATCACCGGTGCAAACGTTCCCGATGTCTCCTTGTATCCAGCCGATTATCGGAATTCCATGTGGATGGATGCCGATATACGATGCGGATTGTTTTCCATTCGTACATTCGGGTCAAATCCAAGCCGTCCCGGCAGTCCAAGCTGCTGAACAACAAGCGCCAATGCCAATGCCGATGCCAATGCCACCACCAATGCCGCAGATGTCACCACCAATGCCAGCACCGCAACGTCCAATCTTTGAGATGGAATCTGAAGAGTCACCCATCTTCTCAAGTCAAGGTCCAGCAATACAACCGTCATACAATCAAATGCCAGACGGCTGGCAACTGCTTGAATCGCCAAACATGACAGAAATGGCAGGCATGGCAGACATGACAGACATGGAATCGCCAGCCATGTGTATGCAATCTCCACCAATTTGTTCACCTGAACAAGGCTATATCCCGCAAGTTGTTTCGCCCGCTATGCAAGGCGGATGGGGCCCTATGCAGACAGGTCATTCGATGATGCATTTCCCTGCATTTTATCATTTTTGTGGGTGCGGCGGACAACATCCAATGATGCCAATGCATTGGGGTCACCCATGCCATTGCAATGTACCGATGCAGCCTACTCCTTATCAAATGATGCCGATGTCTAATCAGGGATTCCACGGGTACGGAGCAGATTGAGCAGCGTATGGTACCGGATGGGAAATTAGAAAAAATCAAAGACAATGTGTGGAAGATGGAGAAGGAAGGTAAACATTTTTCAGTGAAAAGGTATTATTCCATTTCGACCGCTTTGAAAGTGCATCGTATTCATGATACCTTGCATTCCATCGATTTCCCACATATCGTACCAGTGATGTCTGAAGAGAGGCAGCTGGCGTTTATTCAACCCTGGGTGGACGGTGCGAAAGCAGTCAACTTTAAGAAGAGGGCAGATCGAACAGACTCGCTATCGGCTCTTCAGACGCTCCATGAAACAGCATCACATATTGATTGGCACGCCTCGACGTACTTGCATCCGTACCCCCTCATTGCGAAATGGGAGGATCGGATTCGTCGTTTCCGTGAAATTAGCGGAGCATGTGAGGCGTATATCGGAAAAGGCCATGTTGATGAAATCCTTTATTATGCTTTAAACGCGTTTAGTATTGTAAAAAGAAATGACGCAGATACAACGGAGGACACTTTGCTTCATGGTGACATAGTCCACCATAATATTCTCCGAGACCAAGACGGCATCATTCGCTTCATCGATTTTGATCTGGCCTGTACTGGACCTGCAGACACCGAAATCGCATTATGGATTCACCGTGTATTACCTCATATCGACTACGACATCGATTTTTTATTGGATGAACAGCCTTCATTGCGAGAGTTGGATCACGCATCAAAGACATTGCTCCTTTTTCCGAATGAATTGCTTCGTGAATGGCTCCATCTCTTTACATTGTCACCCTCGGGTAGGGAGAGACAGGTGAAACAACTAATCCCTTTCACAAAATCCGCACTCTCACATTGGCCGAAATTATGGTATGATGTAGGACGGAATAACATATAGGGTAAGGTCGTGGCTGGCCATTCCAAGTGGGAAAACATTCAAAATCGTAAAGGTATTTAAGATACGCTGACGAAGATTAGGTCATCATGGCGGCGCTCGAAGCTAGAGGAATCGAATTTGTTTCAGCTGAAATCGAGATGATTCCATCGATGTATATGGAACTTACGGAGACAACGTCGAGATGTTCAAGAAGATGCTCGAAGTGTTTGAAGACGATTAATGACGCTCAGGACAGCTATCATAACGCAAGTAAGTGACCAGTGGCCGCCGACAAAGCGGCCATTTTTTTCTGCGTCGGAAGTGATGGATTATGGCAAGGCGGTGATAACCAAGTCCAAGGCGGTGATAACCAAGTCCAAGGCGGTGATAACCACAAACCATTACTCCCGCGAATGAACAGCTAAAACTTCTATAAAGGAAGAAAGTGCGTTCGTATGGTATAATCGACTTTGACCATTAGGGTAGGGGGAGAATTTCTTGTACGACTACATAAAAGGGCAGATTACACGCGTGACGCCAGAATACATCACACTCGAACAAGGCGGAATTGGCTGGCTTATCCTAACACCGAATCCATATGCATTTCATAAAACGGAAGACATTCAACAGGTGTTCACTCACTTGCATGTACGAGAAGATATCCAGATGCTACTTGGTTTCAAGACACTTGAACAGCGGGAACTCTTCAAAAAACTTATCACCGTGTCAGGCATTGGTCCGAAGGGGGCTTTGGCCATCCTCGCGAGTGGCATTCCATCTCAGGTGATTGGCGCGATTGAACGTGAAGATGAAACGTTCCTTGTTCAATTTCCAGGCGTGGGCAAAAAGACAGCTCGCCAAATGATCTTGGATTTGAAAGGGAAACTACATGATTTATTCAGCGAAATCGATTTGCAGGATGAAGACATTACACTGCCTACGATGGTGGAAAATGGTGCACTAGATGAAGCACTCCTAGCGCTTCAGGCACTTGGCTACTCACAGCGTGAATTGACAAAAGTGAAACCAGAATTGGAAAAAGAAGAGCTTGACACAGAAGGATATATGAAATTGGCACTCCGGTTATTATTGAAACAGTAATGATCGATGTAGATGTCAGAAAGGAGGCGGACGATGGAAGAGCGTGTCATTTCGAGTGAAGTATCGGATTTTGATGAACGATTTGAACAATCACTCAGGCCACAATTCCTAAGCCAGTATATCGGTCAGGAGAAAGTGAAAGATAATCTAAGCATATTCATAGAAGCAGCGAAGGGCCGTAAAGAAAGTTTGGATCATGTCCTGTTGTATGGGCCGCCTGGTCTCGGGAAAACGACACTCGCAACAGTCATCGCCAATGAGATGGAAGTGAACGTACGAATGACGAGTGGGCCGGCAATTGAGCGCCCTGGTGACCTTGCCGCAGTTGTCTCTTCACTTGAACCAGGAGATGTGTTATTCATCGATGAGATTCACAGATTGAATCGTGCAATCGAAGAAGTTCTTTATCCGGCAATGGAAGACTTTTGCCTTGATATCGTAGTAGGAAAAGGCCCGTCTGCAAGGTCTATTCGGCTCGACTTGCCACCTTTTACACTCATCGGAGCAACGACCCGAGCCGGTGCATTGTCCGCGCCTTTACGAGACAGATTTGGTGTGCCACTTCGTCTCGAATATTACGAAGTGGAGCCGCTTCAGGAAATTGTCGTTCGTAGTGCGGGACTGTTTGATGTGTCAATTGTTGAACAGGCGGCAATGGAAATCGCTCGGCGTTCTCGCGGCACTCCGCGAATCGCGAACCGTCTATTACGACGAGTACGTGATTATGCACAAGTGAGAGGGGACGGCAACATTACAATCCAGATGGCGAATGAAGCGCTGGAGATGCTGCAGGTAGATTCTCATGGACTGGATCATATTGACCATAAACTGCTTACAGGAATGATTGAACGTTTCCGTGGTGGTCCTGTCGGTGTTGAGACGATATCCGCAAGCATTGGTGAGGAATCGGTGACGATTGAGGATGTCTACGAACCATATTTATTGCAAATCGGTTTTATTCAACGAACCCCGCGTGGACGAGTTGCGACACGACTTGCTTATGATCATTTCGGCTATGTATTTCCCGAACACAACGACCATTAACTCAAAAGTAAAGGGAGACCTTATAAAAATGGAAGTAAATGATTTTGATTTTGACTTACCTGAACGACTTATTGCACAAACTCCGCTTAAAGACCGTACCGCCAGTCGGCTCATGGTGCTCGACAAAGTAACTGGGGAAGTGGAACATCGTCATTTCCGGGATCTTTTTAATGAATTGCAGCAAGGAGATGTCCTTGTCCTAAACGATACACGTGTCCTCCCAGCTCGTCTGATGGGTGTGAAAGAGGAGACGGGTGCGACAATCGAAGTTCTTCTTCTAAAGGAAACGGGCAATGATGAGTGGGAAACGCTTGTAAAACCTTCAAAACGGGTGAAGCTTGGAACAATTGTTACATTTGGAGACGGGCAGCTGCAAGCCGAATGTACCGGCATTTTAGAACAAGGTGGCCGTACGTTTAAATTTATTTATGTAGGGGTTTTCTATGAAATCCTCGATGCACTTGGACAAATGCCGTTACCGCCTTATATTACGGAAACACTAGATGACCAAACGCGTTACCAGACCGTTTTTGCGAAAGAACGTGGCTCCGCCGCTGCTCCAACTGCCGGTCTTCATTTTACGGATGAAATATTTCAGGAACTCCGGGCGAAAGGCGTCGGAATTGAATTCATTACACTGCATGTTGGGCTTGGCACATTCCGCCCGGTCAGTGTCGATTCGATTGCAGAACATACGATGCACTCCGAATATTTCAGTGTGGCCAAAGAATCCGCAGACGCGATTAACAAGGCGAAAGCGCAGGGTGGACGAGTGATTGCTGTTGGGACGACTTCGGCAAGAACACTTGAAACGATTGCCGCAGCGAACAATGGAAAAGTTGTTCCTTCAAGTGGCTGGACATCAATTTTCATCTTCCCAGGTTACGAATTTAGACTACTGGACGGGCTTTTGACCAATTTTCATTTACCTAAATCGACTTTGATCATGCTCGTTTCGGCACTTTCGACTCGAGAACATGTTCTTAACGCATATAACACAGCAGTCGCAGAAAACTATCGCTTCTTCAGTTTTGGAGATGCAATGTTCATTAAACCGCCCAAGAGGAAGGAATCATAAAAATGGTAGCAATCAGATACGAACATATCAAAACATGCAAACAGACCGGAGCGCGACTCGGAATTGTTCATACGCCGCACGGATCATTCGAGACGCCAGCGTTCATGCCGGTTGGTACACAGGCGACTGTGAAGACGATGTCACCGGAAGAACTAAAGGAGGTCGGCGCAGGCATCATCCTAAGTAACACCTATCACCTATGGCTCCGTCCGGGTCAAGATATCATAAAGGAAGCGGGCGGGCTACATAAATTTATGAACTGGGACAAGCCGATTTTGACAGATTCGGGTGGTTATCAAGTATTTTCATTGAGCAAATTCCGGAAAATCGAAGAGGAAGGTGTCCATTTCAGGCATCATTTGAATGGTAGCAAGTTGTTCCTCAGTCCCGAAAAAGCAATGGAAATTCAAAATGCGCTCGGTTCGGATATTATGATGGCTTTCGATGAATGTCCGCCTTTTCCTGCGACGTATGAGTATATGAAATCGAGTGTCGAACGGACGTCTAGATGGGCTGAACGTTGTCTGGCCGCACATGCACGCCCAGAAGATCAGGGTCTATTCGGCATCGTTCAAGGTGGAGAGTTTGAGGAATTACGTAAACAGAGCGCGAAGGATCTTGTATCACTCGATTTCCCAGGCTACGCAATCGGTGGTCTGTCTGTTGGAGAACCGAAAGACATTATGAAACGGGTACTCGAATATACGACTCCGCTGTTACCGCAAGACAAACCGCGTTACTTGATGGGCGTTGGTTCACCCGATTCACTCATCGACGGCGCAATCCGTGGCATCGACATGTTTGATTGCGTGTTACCGACACGCATTGCTCGCAACGGGACACTCATGACGAGTGAAGGGCGACTAAATATCAAAAATGCGAAATTCGAAAGAGACTTCCGTCCGCTCGATGAAAAATGTAGCTGTCATGTATGTAAAACATATAGTCGCGCATATATCCGACATCTAATCAGAGCAGATGAGACATTTGGAATTCGTTTGACATCGTATCATAATCTCCATTTCTTGCTTAATTTAATGGAGCAGGTTAGAGAGGCAATTCGCCAAGATTGCCTGGGCGATTTCCGAGAAGAATTTTTTGAAAGCTACGGATTTAATAAACCGAATGCAAAAAACTTTTAAATCTTGTATAATGAATCGTGAGTGAAAAAGGGGGATAAATTAATGGGACAAAGTGCTATGCAGATTTTATTGTTCGGAGCAATGTTCGTAGTCATGTGGTTTTTGCTAATCAGACCGGCGCAAAAGAAACAAAAAGCGACGAGAGCGATGCAAGAAAGCTTGAAGCGCGGTGATCACGTCATCACAATCGGTGGACTTCACGGTACAATCGAAGCAGTAGACGAGTCATCGATTTTTCTTAAAGTGGCAGAAGGAACGAAACTGCAATTCGATCGACAAGCAGTAGGACGCGTGACTGATTCTAAAGCATTGTAATGAAAGTAAAGAGGCGATGATTTTGACGGAGAACATTCTGTCAAAATCATCGCCTTTTTTTCTTGAAAATAACATGGCAACTAATTTTTGAATCAAGCGACCAATCCCACCCACGGTGTACTCCTCTTAAATTCATTACAGGTATACAAATTGAACCAACAAGGGCATCCTTCTAGGAAAAGGGGAGGATCTTTGTGCATGATTTATTCATCATCGGCTACCGGACCGTATTTCTTTACGTATTAATTGTAATCATCTTACGGATTATGGGGAAACGTGAAGTCGGGGAACTTGGTGTTATCGACATTGTCGTCTTTGTCATCATGGCGGAAGTTGCCGCATTTGCACTTGATTCCCCTGATCAAAAACTGATTCAATCGATTGTCCCCATGTTTATTTTGCTTGTGATTCAGCTCGTGTCATCCTTCTTTTCATTGAAAAGCAAACGGTTCAGAGATATTGTAGATGGTGAACCGACGATTATCATCAGACATGGCATAATTATGGAGAAGGAAATGCGGAAACAACGTTATAATCTTGACGACCTGTTCCAACAACTCCGCGAGCAACAGATTGGCTCCGTTCACGAGGTTTCTTTCGCCTATTTGGAGCCTTCGGGAAATCTATCCGTCTTCACACATGATGCTAGCCAACCGGTTCTCTCGCTCGTTTCCGATGGTGTCGTTCAAAGTAAACATATCAACCTCATTGGTAAGACGGATGATTGGCTTAAACAGGAACTACAGATGCTTGGAGTAACGGACATCTCAACAATTTTTTATTGCACGTTTGAAAATGGTGAACTTAGATTTCAACTAAAAGAGGCGCATCAATGACGGCTCAACAATCTTCTAAATAGGAACAAATCGCTTTTCTTTACCTGACCTGTCAAAATCAGAATGACAAGCAGGAATAGCGTTGTAATCGCGCATTCAATTAGTAATCCGGAGTCACCGACCGGTATAAAAATGGGTCGCATGATGGACGTCATGATGAAAGCGGCATAAGGTAATGCAAAAATAGTAAAACCTGTATCGGTTGATTTGTTTTTACGCAGTGTCGCGATATGAAGAAACGATGTAATGAGCACACCGAAACCAATCGCAAGAACCGCACCTGTTTCCTGAAGGCCGGGCTGGGAGGCGAGGATGAACATCACACCGAGTTTCGCAACGCCACCGTACACCGAGTTCATCATCCCTGCTTTGGCGTCCCCTGTCGCCTGTAAAATGGAGTAGAGCGGGCTCTGGATATAATAAAAGAAAAAAACAGGTGCAAGCAACGTCATATAAGATGCTCCCTTAGTAACGTGGAAGAGCGATTCAGCCATCGCCTGTCCGTGGATATAGAAAACAGCCGCTGCAAAAGTCCCGGTCAAAGCGGATAATCGAAGTGATAAATGGATTCGTTCCTTTAATTTTTTCGTGTTTTTCGAAGCGGCGGCACCGCTAACCGCTGGCACTAGGACGACAGATAACGCGTAAGGAATGAAAGCCGGGAAAAGGAGTAGCGGAATAAGTACACCCGAAATAATTCCATATAATGACGTGGCAGCGATTGCAGTGACGCCCGACATTGACAGGGCGCGTAGAAAGATAATGGGTTCTAGAAACCATGTAAACGTGCCAAATAAACGACTTCCTGAGGAGGGAAGTGCAATCGCAAGAAGTGGTTCGAGTGGGAAACGTTTTGACTTTTCTTGCTCTTTTGGTGTTCGCTTTTTCTGTTGACCATATTTGAATAATAAATAAAGAACGGAAAGCACCTCTGCAAGAAACGTAATTCCCATGGCATACGCTGCATTCATTGCGGTATTCCCGTTCACGAGCAGATAAGGCAGCAGCCATGTAATAAGAATGATACGGAAAAACTGTTCAATAATTTGTGACCAAGCTGTTTCTTCTATCCGTGTAATCCCCTGAAAATACCCGCGAATCAGCCCTCCGATTGCAGCGACCGGAACGATGGCGATTCCAACATACAATGTCGTGGACGATGCCGAATTCCCAAGCAACGTCTCCGACAAGTAAGGAACGAACATGATACAGGCTGGGATGAAGACAATTCCAGTCAAAATTGTAATGAACGAAGCAGTCTTCATGACTGAAGATAGTTTCGCAGACTGCCCTTTCACCTGGAGTTCAGCAATCACCTTGGCGATGGCGATTGGAACGCCGAGTTGGACGAGTGATAGAAAAAAGATGAAAGCGGGGTAAGCGGTCATGTAGACTCCTACTGCCTCTTCACCTGCAATCCGCATAAATTGGATTCGGAAGACGAACCCTAAAAGTTTAGATATAAAGACAGCGACCATGAGGACGACTGTTCCGCGGATGAATGAAGACACTAAAAAAACAACTCCTTCTCAATTCCGGTCATTTCATATACACTAAACGTATGCAGGAATCTACGTGGATACAACTGTCCCTGAAAGGAATGAAGATGATGTCAATTCAATTCAGAAAAATTTTCATTCATATGTTACCTGTTATTGAAAGTAAAAAGACATCACCTATCGCGTAATCTACGTCTCAAATCGAATGATGAAAATGAAACAGAAAATATCGAACACCTTACGGTCGAAGGTGCTGAGCAATTTGCACGAATCCATGGCTTCGTTTTCACCCTACTAAAAATAGAACCGTGAAGTACTTTCTTTCCTTCTAATTTCAGTTCAGTGTGGTAGTTTTCTTTCAATTAAGTAACGCCTACTTAAAAATTATATCTTTAGTGAAAAGTACCCTATCCCGACGCAATTATGAATTGTGTCGGGATAGGGTACTTTTCGTTTTTTTTATTTGTAATTAAACTCCTATAATGATGATTTTTCATGCAACTTGAATAATTTGATAAACCTGCCAACCCGTACGATGAAGGCTGCATAGAGAGAGGCGCATTAGGCTTAGCTTTTTTATACATTTTCAATATAAATGAATTAATCATGAAGTTTAAATAGAATTGTATTAAGGAGTGGCGGCGTTATTCGCAACATTTGACATGTGTCTAGCGGTTCTTTGTTGTCCTTATAATGAAATCTCTTCATGACGCCTTATCTTTTTCGTTTCAGAGTCTTAGAAATCGCTTCTGAATTTGTAGTTTTTTTATTCGTCACTTCAAGTACGTCAAGTAGGAAAACAAAAACTGGTATTCCGATGATTAGCCCCCAAATACCAAAGAAATTTTGTGAAAAGATAAGGACTACAAACGTATAAAAAACAGGTAAATCCGTTTTTGAAGACATTAGCTTTGGATTCAAAATATATGCTTCAATCGCATGAATGATCATGATTGCCAATACAATATAGACAACTTTAAGAAATCCACCAATCGTAAAGGCGATTAAAGTAAGTGGAATGAGAGAAATAATTACTCCAGCAACAGGGATAAGCCCTAAAAAGAAAATCAAAATTGCCAATCCAATTATTTGTGGGAAACCTAAAATCATTAATGCAATTACTGACAAGATGGTATTGATGATAGCGATGATGAATTGAGCTTCAATCACTTTTCCAAACGTACGAGTAAATTTTTTGGAAAAGTAGTCAATCTCGTTGTAAAAAGGAGCAACTTTGCTGTTTTTAAACTTGATAGTGAATTCTTTTAATCGTGGTTTTTCGAGTAGGAAAAATAAGCTTAAAATCAAAGCTATCATTACTTGAATGCTTGTTTTACTGATGTCAGTGAAAGATTTCAAGAGAAAAGAAAAACCATTATCTAAATATGAGGCAATTTGATTGTTAGAAATAATTGTTTTTATGTAGTTAATTAAAACATTGTCGTGCGGTTGTGTATAGAATCCCGTAATCTGCTTGACGAGTTGACTAATCTGCATTGTGATAAGAGGTAAGTATTTCAGAGCTCCAAAAGTCAACAGTCCCACAATTAGTATATATATCAGGATAACTAGGAATTTACGGTTTATTTGTATACGCTTGACCATGAATTCTACGAGTCGGTCCAATAGGAATGTGAAAATAAACGTAAACAAAATTAAATCTATCATACTTCTCATGCTAAAGAGAAGTAATACAATTAAACTAAAAATAATAATACGTTTTACTCCCTTTTTTTGAAAAAAATTCGCTATAACATCCATATAATTCAAAACCCCTTATTAACTTTTTCGAAGTGGAAATATTCGTTACAAAGCTTCTTATTTCAGTATCTTCTTGTATCAAAGAGATTACAAGCAGGAACATCATTAGTCAATCACCTTTCTACATATATCACCCATTTAAATGGATAATATATGTAAAAAGGTGAAAATGAGATGAATATATTTACATAAAAGGACTTGGAAACCTAACTTTGACACTTAGTCAAAGACGCAAAAGCGTATTCTTTATTAATAATCCATTATTTTACAAGAAATTCAGGTTAGATTGGTGCTACGGAGGTCAAGATAGTAATCCATACAGGGTAGATTGAGTGTAAAGCTACGCGATTTTTCATGTCGAAAAATGGGTAAATTGGTGTGAAACAGTACAAGTCAATTGATAATTTGATATACTAAGCGAATACAGAAATGTGCATAGAGATGAGTGTCCTCGAGAGGAATGGAGATTATGTCAATTCAATTCAGTAAAATTTTCACTCATATGTTGCCTGCTATTGAGAGTAAAAAGACCGAATTCCATTTATTTGGCTATCCGACAGTAACCGAAGAGGAAATTTGGGCCTATTGTATCCAGAAAAAGTGGCGTAAAAAAGATATCAGTTCGATGAGCGTGCATGAAATTGTAAATGGAATCCTACGAATTACACCAGCAGAATATATGACGTACACACAAATCGAAGAACAACGAAACTCTGATTGGTTTTCCGATTTGAACAGTGACGAACTCCAAATTTTACTTGCACCACAGAAATCCAGAAAATAAGTTATACTAGATTAACGTAAGTCCATTTGACACATGGATGTCCATGTTTCATAATGGACATATTGTGTTTTTTGGGTCTAGGCTACAGCGCATATACTAAAGCGTTTGTGCTTTTCTGTGAGTACATACATAGGAAGATGCCGTGCCGCTCCATATAAAGAGGGGGAAATAAGATTATGAAAAAAAGAGGACGGATAATTGCGTTCTTGTTATTGCTCATCATGCTTGGTTCGATGATTGGAACAACTGTAAATCCGATTATGAAAGATGTGAAACTGGGGCTTGATCTGCAAGGTGGGTTTGAGGTCCTTTATCAGGTTGAACCATTGAAAAATGGTCCGAAAATAACAGAAGCTATTGTTAATGATACACAACAGGCGTTAGGTAGACGAATCAACGTACTTGGTGTTAGTGAACCAAGCATACAGGTTGAGTCGGGGAACCGAATTCGTGTGCAACTCGCTGGGGTTAAGGACCAGCAAACAGCACGTGACCTACTTTCCACTCAGGCAAATTTAACGTTCAGGGATTCGGATGACAACATCATTCTTGACGGTAATGATTTGAAAGCAGGGAAAGCGAAAGCAAACTTCGGGGAGAACAGCAACCCTGTCGTCACGCTTGAAATGAAAGACCCAAGTAAATTTGGTGAAGTGACGACAGCTATTTCAAGTAAACCAGTTCCAGAGAATGTCCTTGTCATTTGGCTCGACTTTGTAGAAGGTGTCGATTCATACAAAGCTGAAATGACTAAGCCGAATCCAAAATACATTTCGGATCCACGAGTCAAGGCGCCAATAAATTCATCGAACGTTGAAATATCTGGTTCTTTTAGTGTGGAGGATACAAAAAACCTTAAGGGAATCCTAAATGCAGGTGCGTTACCTGTCCATCTAAAAGAAGTCTACTCGACTTCGGTAGGAGCGCAATTCGGTGAACAGGCACTTGACAAGACAGTATTTGCGGGGATTATCGGTATCGCCCTTATTTTCGTCTTTATGTTGGTTTATTACCGTTTACCAGGATTTGTGGCAGTCGTCACATTATCCGTTTATGTTTACCTTATCTTGCTCGTCTTCACGCTCATTAACGGTGTGCTGACGCTACCAGGTATTGCTGCACTTATGCTCGGAGTCGGGATGGCAGTCGATGCCAATATCTTGACCTATGAACGAGTAAGGGAAGAATTACGAGTTGGTAAGTCCGTGAAGACAGCGTTCATGGCAGGGGCGAAATCATCGTTCACTGCAATTCTTGACGCCAATATCACGACACTTCTTGCAGCGACTGTTCTATTCGTTTTTGGGTCAAGTTCGGTTAAAGGCTTTGCAATCATGCTTATCATCAGTATTCTCGTCAGTTTCTTGACGGCTGTTTGGGGATCACGCATGCTTCTTGGATTGCTTGTTAACAGCGGAACTCTTGACGGGAAAACGTGGTTGTTTGGTATTCCGAAAAGCAGGGTCCATGCACCTAAAGAGCAAGTGGAAACACTTGAACTTACAACGAAATTTGACCGCTTTGACTTTGTTCATACGCGCAAGCGTTTCTATATCATCTCGTCTGTGTTGCTTATTACGGGTATCATCGTGCTTGGTATCTTCAAATTAAATCTAGGCATTGACTTCTCAAGTGGTACACGTGTTGAGGTGCTTTCCAAAGACGCTTTGACGAAAGGTGAAATTACAACATACCTGGACAAGATTGGACATCCGTCAAATGATGTAGTCATTTCAGGTGACACAAAGAATATTGGAGTTATCCGCTATAAAGTAGAATTCAAGCAAGAAGAAATAAACAAAATCAAAACGGAGTTCAAGTCTGAATATGGATCTGAACCGAATATATCGACCGTTTCAGATACGGTCGGTAAGGAACTTGCGAAAAGTGCGTTTTATGCACTCCTTTGGGCGGCACTTGGAATCGTCATTTATGTTGCATTCCGTTTTGAGTGGCGAATGGGTGCTTCAGCCATCATTGGTCTACTCCATGATGCATTCTTCATGGTAGCGTTGTTCAGTATCTTTAGGCTTGAAGTTGACATCACGTTCATTGCGGCAGTCCTGACAATCATCGGGTATTCTATCAATGATACAATCGTCACATTTGACCGTATTCGTGAAAATATTAACCATCGCGGCCGTATAGATAATGAAGCTGAACTTGCAGATATCGTCAACAAGTCCCTTCGCCAGACGCTAGGCCGTTCCGTAAATACGGTGCTAACAGTCGTTCTTGTTGTCACAGCATTAATGATTTTCGGCGCAGAATCTATCCAGACTTTCTCGATTGCACTTTTAATCGGATTGTTTGCAGGAACCTATTCTTCAATCTTCATTTCAGCTCAAATTTGGTTTGATCTGAAAAAACGTGAAATTAAAGATAAGGGCGCTATCAAAGTTGATCAAGATAAAAAGCAATGGGGATCAGACGAACCTATCGTCTAAACCGTTTCATATTTAAGATGAACAGGGTATACATTGGTATATCCTGTTTTTTCATAAAGAAAGGGGAAATTTTCATAAAAGTTCAATGGACATTGTTATTCGGTCTTTTATTTGCCATCATTATCGCTGTTTTTGCTGTCATCAATGTTGATGCGGTACAAGTCAATTATGTATTTGGCAATGCACAGTGGCCACTCGTCCTTATCATTCTATGTTCAGCTCTCCTGGGTGCTGCGGTTAGTGGTCTCTTTGCCATGTTCAGGTCTCTCCAATCTAATCGACGCATCAAAGAACTTCAAAAGGAAATCACTTCAAAAGAACTGACAATCGCGACACAACAGAATGAAATTGCGGAACTGCAAAAGCAACCAGTACTTGCCACTGAAAAAGTTGACATCATGAAAAATAGTACAGAGTAATAGACCAGCACCCTCCCGGATTAATTTCTGCTAAGGGTGCTTTTTTTATGGATAATTTTTAGGCGCACTGCTAAAACGACTGATCTCCGAATCAAGCGACCAATCCCGCCGTCGAAGCGACTGATCTCCGAATCAAGCGACCAATTCCGCCGCCGAAGCGACTGATCTCCGAATCAAGCGACCAATTCCGCCGCCGAAGCGACTGATCTCCGACTCAAGCGACCAATTCCGCCGCCGAAGCGACTGATCTCCGAATCAAGCGACCAATTCCGCCACCGAAACGACTGATCTCCGAATCAAGCGACCAATCTCTTAAACTAGCAATCAATCCACACAACAAAACAGCAAATCCTTCACTTTCAGAATCCGAGTCCATCCGTTATACTAAACATGAGGATGTGAAGTATTTTGATCGAATCAATGAAAAAATGGACCATGGACTACCCAGATAATGAACAAGTAGATTCTCTAATAACTAATCTTGGACTTTCATCGGTCCATGCAAAAATACTTGCTTCAAGAGGGATTACCGATTTAAAAGAAGCGGAAGCTTTTTTACATATGGATGCATCGTCCATGCACGACCCTTATTTACTGCATGGCATGGAGCATGCGGTTTCTATCATTAAAAATGCAATTAGTGCGAATAAGAAAATAGCAGTCTATGGAGATTATGACGGCGATGGTGTAACAAGTGTGACTGTTCTAATAACTGCATTAGAGCGTTTAGGGGCAGATGCGTTCTTCATCATTCCAAACCGCTTTGAACACGGCTATGGCCCAAATAAGGAACTCTTCCTTGAGATTTATGAAAAAGGAGCATCGGTAATCGTCACTGTCGACAATGGTATTTCTGGCGTCGATGAAATTACTTACGCAAAATCGCTTGGAATGGAGGTTGTTATTACAGACCACCACGAAATGGGCGATGTGTTGCCTCCAGCAGATGCAATTCTGCATCCACGGCATCCTTCGGGCAATTATCCATTCGGAGAGCTTGCGGGTGTTGGCGTGGCGTTCAAACTTGCCTGCGCGCTACTTGAGGATATCCCGTATGATCTGTTAGAGTTAGTCGCCATCGGTACGGTAGCGGATCTTGTACCCCTTCGAGGGGAAAATAGATATTTTGTCAAAGAAGGCATCAAGCATTTACGCATTTCAAAACGTCCGGCCATCCAAGCGCTTGCACGCATTTCAAGCACTGAACAATCGCAACTCTCGGAGGAATCGATAGGTTTTATGATTGGTCCCCGTCTCAATGCCGCAGGACGTCTGGGTGATGCTGCCCCGGCGGTTGATTTACTGCGAACGGAAGATCTAACGCTGGCGATGACATTAGCAAAAGAACTCGATACATTGAATAAAGAAAGGCAAGCGATTGTCTCTGCTATAAACAAAGAGACCGAAGAACTGATTGCGCAAATGTATGGAGAAAAGATTCCACTCGTTTTCGTCATTGCAGCAGAAGGTTGGAATGCAGGTGTAATCGGCATTGTCGCTTCACGTATTACCGAAAAATATCATCGTCCATCGATCCTTCTATCCATTGATGCTGAAACGGGGATCGCAAAGGGCTCTGCCAGAAGTATTGAGGGGTTTGACATGTTTGTCGAGCTATCCAAAAATGCCCACTTGCTCCCGCATTTCGGAGGTCATCAGATGGCGGCGGGTATGTCTCTTGCAATTTCGGATGTTGAAGGATTGCGTCATAATCTTAATGAACAAGCTGAGCAAGTGCTGACGACGGAAATGCTAGTGCCACAATTGACAATCGATGTATTGCTGTCGCTTGAGGAAATTGATGTCAAGGTACTTGAATCTCTCGAACTGCTACGTCCATTTGGCATGGACTTTCAAAAACCAGTCTATCTACTTGAGGACCTTTCTGCTGCAACTATTCGAAAAATCGGGGCGGCAAAAAATCATTTAAAACTGGAATTGGAGGAGAATGGGCAATCACTCGATGCCATCGGATTTAGCCTTGGACATATTGCCGATCAACTTACACCGGGTGTTAAATTATCCGTAGTGGGTGATTTGCAGGTGAATGAGTGGAACGGGAATAAAAAACCTCAATTGTTAATTAGCGACATTCGGTCTGATGAATGGCAGCTATTCGATTTACGTGGGGTACATGAACCGTCGCGCTGGCTCTCAACGGTACCACAGGTTAGTACACAGTTTGTTACATTTCACGAACAGACGGCAACCCATTTTCAATCAATGATGAACGGTGTACCAATTAATCTTTTTGGACAGGCACCGATTGTGCAGGCTGATAATCTCGTTCTGCTTGACATACCGGATGATGTGGCGCAACTTGAGGAACTCGTTATAACAAGCGCCTCTCACCGGATATATGCGCATTTCTATGCAGCCGAATCCAAGTACTTCGACGGTCTTCCAGGTCGTGATCAATTCGGGTGGTATTACAGTTTTCTGAAAAAACGCGGGACATTTGACATTGCGAAGAACGGAGAACAGCTCACAAAACATAAAGGGTGGAAGAAAGACACGGTTTATTTCATGTCAAAGGTGTTTTCTGAGCTCGAATTTGTTAGAATAGAAAATGGTTTTGCTTCTGTCATGGAGACAGCTGGAAAACGGGAACTTTCTGATGCACCTTCCTACAAAGAAAGGGAACGTCAGATTGAACTTGAAAAAAAACTGCTATACGCACCCTATATAGAGTTGAAACAATGGTTCGAAACAGTACGTAATGGAACCGTCATCGAGGAGGAACAGAAATGAACTTGAAAGACTATGTAACAATTGTACAGGACTATCCGAAGGAAGGAATCCGCTTCAAGGATATTTCGACAATTATGGATAATGGTCAAGCTTATAAATTTGCAACGGATGAAATCGTGAAATTTGCGAAAGAAGTAGGAACGGATATTATCGTCGGTCCTGAAGCGCGGGGATTCATCATCGGATGCCCTGTTGCCTATGCACTTGAAGTCGGTTTTGCGCCTGTCCGTAAACCAGGAAAGTTGCCAAGGGAAATCATTTCGGTCGAATACGATCTCGAATACGGAAAAGATACGTTAACCATTCATAAAGATGCTATAAAGCCTGGCCAACGTGTACTGATTGTTGATGATTTGCTTGCGACGGGCGGTACAGTTGGAGCCACGATTGAACTTGTTGAAAAGCTCGGTGGCATCGTTGCAGGCTGTGCATTTATCATCGAACTATCTTATTTGAACGGCCATGAAAAATTGCAAGGTTATAACAAACGCGCATTGATTACCTACTAAGAAAAGCGCAAATGTTCCTAGGCTAGGTGTTGGAGTCTAGACATGAAATACGACCCTCCGCATGAATCGCGGGGGTTTTTTCTATTCACAGCTCCAGGCGCCAGTCGCTCGGGTTATAAGAGGAATCGGCTACGTGGCAAAGTGCGCCGCTTCGCCGATTCAACTTATGCCGGTCGCGTCTAGATGGCGCCTTGCGCTTTTCTTTATTCTCAGCTCTTTACAAGTGGGCATCTTTATACATACAATAGAGGAATACTATCTTTTTTTGCGGAAAAGGTCGGAAGGGGTAAAAAAATGGCGAAAAATCGTGACATGACGGCGGAAGACATATTCTCACTTGTTGCTTCTTATATGAACGAAGAACACGTTACGTTCGTCAAACAAGCATATGAGGCTGCGAAGTTAGCCCATGAGGGACAATTTAGGAGTTCAGGTGAGGCGTACATCCTTCATCCGGTTCAAGTTGCGGGGATTCTAGCCGAGTTGCAAATGGATCCTTCGACAGTCGCTGCCGGATTCCTCCATGACGTTGTAGAAGATACGGATGTCAGCAGGGAAGACATCATTCGTGATTTTGGTGATGAAGTTGCGATGCTTGTCGATGGCGTGACAAAACTCGAAAAACTAAAATATAAATCTAAAGAAGAAAAGCAGGCGGAAAACCATCGCAAGATGTTCATTGCCATGGCGCAGGATATTCGCGTTATTCTTATTAAATTGGCGGATCGCCTTCATAATATGCGTACACTCAAACATGTACCTGAAGAAAAACAGCGCCGAGTTGCGGCTGAAACATTGGAAATTTTTGCTCCGCTTGCCCATCGGCTTGGAATTTCAGCCATCAAATGGGAACTAGAAGATACTGCATTGCGTTATTTGAATCCTCAACAATATTATCGAATCGTCAATCTGATGAAACGGAAACGAGTCGAACGTGAGAAATATTTGGAAAATGTCATGGAACAGATTAAGACAGAAATTGGCGAGATGGAAATTGACGCTGATCTTTCGGGTCGTCCAAAACATCTTTACTCCATCTACCAGAAGATGGTCATTCAAAAGAAAGAATTCAACGAAATTTACGATTTGCTCGCTGTGCGAATTATCATACCGAGTATCAAAGATTGCTATGCGGTTCTAGGAATCATTCATACGCTTTGGAAACCGATGCCGGGTAGGTTCAAGGATTATATTGCAATGCCTAAACAGAATCTATATCAATCTTTGCATACGACTGTTGTAGGCCCAGCAGGCGATCCACTCGAAGTACAGATTCGAACTGAGGAGATGCATAAGATTGCCGAGTTCGGAGTTGCTGCGCACTGGGCATATAAAGAAGGAAAGACATTAACTGCTAATCCAAGCGATATCGATTCAAAATTGAACTGGTTCAGGGAAATACTGGAAATTCAAAATGAATCATCGAATGCTGAAGAATTCATGGAATCTTTGAAATTCGACCTATTCTCGGACATGGTGTACGTGTTCACACCAGATGGAGATGTCATGGAATTACCAGCGGGATCAGTCCCAATCGATTTCGCTTATCGTGTTCATTCTGAAGTCGGCAACCGAACAATTGGTGCAAAAGTGAACGGTAAAATGGTCCCGCTTGACGCCGAATTATTTACGGGTGATATCATCGAAATTCTAACATCGAAACAATCATTCGGACCCAGCCGTGATTGGTTGAAAATCGCGAACACATCGCAAGCGAAAAATAAAATTCGTCAACATTTCAAGAAACAGCTCCGGGATGAAAATATCCTAAAAGGCCGTGAAATGATTGAAAAAGAAGTGAAGGCACAGGAATACGATATGAAAGATGTGCTGACACAAGAAAACATTAAACGTACGATTGAAAAATTTAGTTTTACATCTGAAGAAGACATGTATGCGGCTGTTGGATTCAATGGCATCACAGCGCAGCAGGTTGTGAACCGGTTAGCGGAAAAAATGCGGAAAGAACGTGAGCAGCAAGATACGATTGATAAAATCGTATCGGATATGAAGTCTGCGCAACCAGAAAAAATGACCGAATCCGGTGTCATTGTCAAAGGAATTGATAATCTACTAATTAGGTTATCGAAATGCTGTAATCCTGTTCCAGGTGATGAGATTGACGGGTTCATCACAAAAGGTCGGGGTGTTTCTGTCCATCGTTCGGACTGTCCTAATATTTTAACAGATGATAATGATAACGACAGAATTATTGATGTGGAATGGGCTACGGGATCATCGAATACGAAGAAGGAATTTAAGGTGGATATTGAAATCTCCGCTTTTGATCGAGATGGTCTGCTGAATGAAGTAATGATGGTCGTTGCCGATATCAAGACGCCGATTATTGCAGTGAGCGGCAAAGCGGATCGCGACAAAATTGCACGTATCCATATGACGATTAAAATTACGGATATTGCTCATTTGCATAAGGTCGTGGATCGGATCAAACAAATCCGAGATATCTATTCCGTGCAACGAGTCATCAATTGACGGGGAGGTGTAATGGGTGAGGGTTGTCTTACAAAGGTCGGGTCCGGCATCCGTTCGCGTCGACGGAGAAGTGACAGGGTCAATCGATAAAGGGTACGTGCTGCTTGTTGGTATCACTCATTCTGATACGGAAGAGGATGCGGCCTATATTGCAAAGAAAATCGCCGGTCTCCGTTTATGGGAAGATTCAGAAGGCAAGATGAACCGTTCGATTCTTGAAGTAGACGGAGCTATTCTGTCGGTCTCTCAGTTTACATTGTACGGTGATGTGAAAAAGGGAAGGCGGCCAAGTTTCATCGATGCGGCCAGGCCCGAACAGGCAAAACCGCTTTGGGAGACCTTCAATCGTCGACTAGAAGAAGAAGGGTTACATGTGCAAACAGGTATTTTTGGCGCAATGATGGCTGTCGAACTCGTCAACGATGGCCCAGTGACGATTTGTATAGACTCAAATTAGAAAAAGGATTTTTCCTACTCTGTAAGATTAAAGACAAGTAATTGTACATGATGTTTTATTACATCATAGCTTGTTTATAATGTTACACACAATATTAAAATTGCACATTACTAAAAGTGAATTTTAGTGGTGTGCATTTTAATTTCGGCTAACTTTTTCACCTAGATTTATTAAAAGGCTAAACATTTTACAATTACGAAGAAAAACATCAAGGTGGAACGAATGTTCTTTTCGAGGGGGTAATAATTGTATTGAAATGTGTATTGTCCGAAACATGTTAAAAGTAAATATCAGCTATTAATATTTAAAGATAACCAGCCCTTTCTACCTTTGATAGATTATTACTAAGGTTGTTTAGGGAGAATTGATAAGAGTTCTGCAACATCTTATTTAAAGTACTTACTACCATTAATCGTTTTTTATTGACATAACCATCGCCAAAAAGAGGTATATGCAGCTTTCGAAAGAGGAATTGGTGAATAGATTAATAGCGGTTGAAAAATACGTTGCGGAAAATCAAGAGCGATGGTAACTAATCAATTTAAGCAGTTCAAATAGATAATTAATGAGATACAAAAATAGCCTTGTTAAGTTACTTTTAACAAGGCTATTTTAACTATCTTGTTCAACTATCGCACCGCTAGTTTAAGTACAATATTTCACGAAATTTGGTTATACTGCTCTATATCTTGAATTAACCTTTGTACTGATTGTTGCCAAAACTCCGGCTGTGAAAGATCTAAATGGAAATGTTTTTTAATTAGTTGTTCAAGTGGCAGCATTCCAGTTTCGCTTAGGAACCCTTTAAACTTTTGGTTAAATGATTCATCTGTTTTAGCAAGTTTTAAAAGTCCAATACTTAACAAGAAGCCAAAAGAGTATGGATAATTATAAAAGGGAGTATTCGCTTGATAGAACTGCCCATATTTAATCCATACAAAAGGCTCATATTCACTTAAACTGCTTCCATATGCTTTTTCCTGAAATTGTAACGAAAGTTCTTCCATCTTTTTTGCATCTAATTGCCCATTTTTTCTAAACTCATAAAACCTTTTTTCAAATAAGAAGGCTCCTCTAATAGACATCAAGTAATTTAGGGAACGCTCAATCTTCGAACCAAGAATTGCTTTTTTAATAGTCACATCATTTGTGTTTTGAATTACATAATCAATAAATGCAGTTTCAAAAAAGATTGAAGAGGTTTCCGCCATTGTCATTTCAAATGTATCTTCTGAGAACCAAAGGGATGGAACATATTTCATTTGTTGAAAATGCCAAGCATGACCTAATTCATGTGCAAGTCTTCTAGCACTGTCTATGCTATTGTCATAATTTAATGAAATTCGTGATTCACCTTCTGGAGTAAATGGAGCACAAAACCCACCTGAAGATTTTGTTTTACGTTGTTCTGCATCTACCCATCCCTTTGTAATTACTCCTTTTACAAATTCACACATACTGCTGTCAATATTTACAAGAGACTTTGTTATTCCATCAATCGCTTGTGAGAAAGTAATCTGGGGAGAAACTTCTTGAGATGAAGTCATCAACTCATGCCAAGAAATATTCTTTTTCCCTACTTCTTCTGCTTTAATTCTTAAATAGCCGGAAAGGTCATGTATATTGGAATCTACTGCATCCCACATAGCATTAAGTGATGGTTTGGATATGCCATTCAATTGTAGTGATTCTTCAAGGTAATCTACTTTTCTTATCTTGTTTTCATTAAGTCTTAGTCCAACCATTTGATTGTAAATAGAAGCGAAAATATTCGCTTCTGTTTCAAGGGTTTTGTTTAGTTCTCTAAATACACGGTGCCTTTTAGATTGTTCTGGATGAGAAAAGGATAAATTGTTAGCTTCAGCAAAGGAAATTTCATTTCCTTCATGATCAAGATTGACTTTCAAGTTGTTACGAACTTGTCCATAAAGGTCTTCAAGACCACTTAATGTTTCACGAGCAAAATTTGATATAATAGTTTCTTCTCTACTTGTTATTTCTACATTCTTTAGTAACTCCGCTATCCAACTATTTTGATTAATCTTGTTAGACCAAACTGTAAATTGATTTTCACTCATATTACTTAGGTTTTCTTGCAGATTTGATATTATAAAGCGAACTTGGGATTTTAAAGCTGATATGGTTCCATTTAATGATGTTAGGAGGGAAGGGTCAATATTTTCTATGGTTAAGCAGTAATAAAAAGATTCTGCTGATTCAATCTTATTAATTGCTTGCGAAATAATGATCAATTCGCCGTCATTCAAGGTATTTGTTTTTGAATACTCCTCGACTTTTATCAATTTTTCTTTTATACTACCCAAATAATTTTTATACTTTTCCATGTCAAGACCACATAGAAGATTACTCAAATCCCAACGAATTGATGTATTGAATGTTTCCATACACTTCTCCTCCTGTTATTGATTATACGAAATCTCCATCTGTTTCTTTTTCTTCAATTGGTCTAAAGATACCAGCCACAAATTACCGAATCCCCCAGCAAAAATAAGTAGTGCATATTATCGTACTTCATCGTTTGGATGGGCAAAATATTGATAATAGTTATCGTAATAATCTTTGTTCCAATCAAAGGCTAGATCTAAATCAAATTCGATTTCTTTTAAAATACGCTTCGCTTTATCAACTAACGTCAATTGAATAAAGCTCGGGACTTGCACCCTATAGATTATGCTCATGCTGGGCACACTAAAAAAATGAGCGGAAATTAAATCCCAATCATTTTTACCTTTATAACACTAAATTTCCTCTATATCTCAACTCTTCGACTGATAAATGATTTGCTTTGCCGTCTAAAATATGTTCCACATCTTGTAGCGTTTGTGACATTGAAACAGCTTTACCTTGTTGTCCTGTATAAGCTTCTGCAACGAATAACGGTTGTGTGAAATACGCCTCTAGTCGCTCACCGAGGTTATATGTTTCTAACTCCGCTGCTGGAATTTTCTCAATCCCATGCACAGCTACTACTGAACGTAACTCACGATATCGGCGAAGTAATTTTTGTGCACGTTGTCTCAAATTAAAGTGACGTTGGTCCAAGTCTATCCCTTCCAAAATAGAAGAAGCTGAATAAATTGGATGTATAGCTGGGTATTGATGTCGTGTCGCCAAGTCTGCATCTAATTGCCACAATGTTTCAAGTGGACCATATGGCATCTCTTCATCCACAGCTTCACCAGAGAGATCAACAAGAATTGTTGTGATGTTTTGAACTCGTTCTGCCACTAATCGTTCTTGCAAATCTAATAGTTCACTAGACACATTAAAACTCTTGTCTGAAATAAAAATTACATCTCCGTTTTGTGAAGTTAACTTTGAAAATGTCTCGTCGATTGTCGCCGTCACTATATCAGCCAATTCAGTCGTACCTTCAAGCTCCGGATGATTCGTTGTTGGGAGTAAAAAGATAGTTGTGTAATCACTCTCTTTAAAACGGTGCATTAATTCAGCTAAAATAACAACTTGCCCCATGCCTGGACGGGCCACTAATCCAGTAGTTCCTCCTTTTACAAGTGGTGCAAAGAAATCCAATGTTTTAATTTTCGTCTCAATCATATTCAATTTCTCCCCTCGAATTATCAAGTCATCTACTGAACAGTTAGCAAGTGTTGCGAGACCGACTAAAGTGCGGACTTCTGCTTTTCCTAAATCGATTTTACCTGTGCATAAATTTGACACCGTAGCCGGTCGAATTCCAATTGATTTTGCTGCGGATGTCAAATTCGGCACTTTTCTTCTCAATAAAGCGACGTTTAATCGAATATCATCCATTCTAAAATTCCTCCTCTGTTACTTTAAACAGTAATTTATTTTACTCTTAAACGCAACGTTTATTACTTTAAACCGTAAATTATTTACTTTGAAAAATAAAAAAGACCGTCTATGACGATCTTCTCCTGTTCAACGCACCCGTTAGCTTAATAATAGTTTATTTATTCACCTGCCATATAGCCAATTACTTCATTGAAATCGGGGTCAACAAGTATTAAAGGTGTACCAACTACAACATTCTCTTTGTCTTTAAAAGAAACGGTTAATATCTCTTTTCCTTCATAAGTTTTATCCAACAATTCATAGCTATTATCAGCAATTATTTTCTTCACTTTTGCACTTTGCCAGCCTTCTTTAGCTGTGTCATTCCAACCTTTTTCTTCGATAAACTCCCAAGCAACTTCTCTAACTTTTTCATAACTATCTGTATCAGTGATATTCCCTACATCTTGATTATACGAACAACTAACAACCAACAATATTATAAATGCTGTTATTGCTAAATATAAAAATTTCAACTTCATATACTTTTCACCCACTTTTCTTATTAGTCGTTAATAATTTATTAAAGTTTCAGAAAACCTCGTTTTTCCACTAACCTGCGCCGTTAGTTGAAGAAAGGATAAAAAAATACATACACTATACTTTTATTTCATAAATATTTTCAGATTATATCTTTAGTCACAAATAAAAGCTGAACTAATACAAAAATTAGTTCAGCTTAAAAATAGCTTATTATAATGTTGCGCGTTGTATAAAGGATACTGATATAGTAAGTACACTACGTTATCTCTTGACTTTTAATAAAAAGTAAGTGGAAGGTCCTTTTTTCATACTCAATCATTCGAGTTAAAATAATCGAGAAGCCCATTATAGATTCCATGAGCCGCCTGTTCACGGAACATATTTGTCGTTATATTCTGTTCTTCCGTAGAATTTGACAGAAAGCCGAGTTCAATTAATATCGCGTTCTGTCTATTTTCACGGAGTACAATGAAATCTGATGGTTGCGAGCCTCGATTCCGTAGAGCAATGGATGATTCGAGTCCTTCGCTGATTGAAGAAGCGAGCCCTTTTTGATAAGGATGCGCATAATACGTTGTAAATCCTGTGATGGAAGAATCCAGATTGGCATCATAATGGACACTAATAAACGCATCCGCCTTAACTTGATTGCTGATTGCGACACGTTTTCTTAACGAAATATACGTATCCGCTTCACGGGTTAATACAACATTTGCGCCAGCCGCTTTTAGTTTTGTTGCTAGCAGTTCTGATGTCAAGAGAGTCATATCTTTTTCAGCAGTTCCTTGAACCCCTGTCGTTCCACGGTCATTGCCGCCATGGCCGGGATCAACGACAATCGTTAATCCTTTTAATGTGTCGGTAACACGTGCCATTGTTTGGTTATTTGAGGTTTCGGTTATTAATTTTTCATCATCAGTTGAAACAACCCATTTCGCAACAAAAGCGGATTTTGTTGTTGGTGAAGAAATTTCATACCAGTCGCCATCTTCTTTCATAATGGAGAACTTTTCACCAGCGTTTGCACGCAGGACAATTTGCGAAGAAGTTGTTGCGGCTTCACGGATGTTTGTCCCGTCCGAAAGGATTGTTACTGTTCCATGCGTTTCTTTTGCAGAGGTTTGTTTTACATTTGAAGAGAGGATTCCATGGAACGAATAGACCCATCCTTGTTTGTTATCACCAAAAGAAATTTGCACCCAATTACCATTTATATTGTTAACGACATACGTCTCATCTCGATGAATGAAACCGACTTTTTTTGATGTTTGGTCCGCATTCTCCCTTACATTCAGCGTATCAACTGATACGCTGAATGCCCTAGATGAAGCGACTTGTTCAACCTGAGGCATCGTTGTTTGACTTGCGGACTGCGTGATGTAATCACTATGTACCCAGCCATTTGTTCCGTTTGATGAAATGACGGAAACCCATTCACCATTCTGTCCCGTCATGACCGCTTTATCCCCTGCAGACATCCGTTCAAGCACTGCAGAGCTGATAGAGGGTCCAGACCTGACGTTTAACTGATCGACACGTGAAACAATTGTGGATGTAGTCCCACTTGAATGATTTCCAGAAGTGGTCAACCACGAGGCGATCCAACCCGATTGATTCCCATGTGTAATTTGGATCCAGTCTCCAGAAACAGATGTCACATTCACTTGAGTTCCTTTTTTTAACGAGCCCGTCACAGCATATGTCAGACCGGGTCCAGAACGGATATTAAGTGAATTTGTGTCCACCTTAACCGACTCTGTGTTGGCATAAGTTGTTGGGATGTAGTGAAATGTACTGAAGAGCAGTATGAATGCAAGGATCCATTTGCTGACTTTCGACAAGATATCCTCCCCCTTTAACTCTATTGTAGAAGTTTTTGAAACAAAAAACTACATCTAAATGAAAAAGGTTGACACTTGGCGATTGAATCATTAAGATTATGTTTAATTAACAATAAGAAAATTGCCGATGACGTGGAAAGTAATTGTATAACGGACTGACAAGAGAGGGGCGGACGTGGCTGAAATCCACCCTACAGAAGTTTGCAATGAACAACACCATTGAGGATTCGTACTGAACGATTTCAATTCAGTAGGTACGGACGGAACCGGTCGTTATCCGGGTGAAGAGTGGGCGCGAGTGGATGCGCCAATTTGGGTGGAACCGCGGAAGCTATAAAGGCTCTCGTCCCTTGCATAGGCAAGGGATGGGGGTCTTTTTTTAGTTGGAAGAAAGGGGAATTCACATGAATTTTAAAGTGCCAAGGGGAACACAGGACATTTTACCGTCTGAAACATGGAAGTGGCAACAAGCAGAAAAAGTCATTAGAGAAGTATGCGATGTTTATCGCTATAAGGAAATTCGTACGCCGATTTTTGAGCAGACAGAATTATTCCAACGTCTTGTTGGGGATACGACCGATGTAGTTCAGAAAGAGATGTACACGTTCATGGACAAAGGAAATCGTTCATTAACGCTACGCCCTGAGAATACAGCAGCTGTCGTCCGTTCATTCGTTGAAAATAAAATGTTCGGCTACCCAGATCAGCCTGTGAAAATGTATTACAATGGGCCAATGTTCCGCTATGAACGTCAGCAGGCAGGCCGTTATCGTCAGTTTGTCCAGTTTGGTGCGGAAGTGATTGGTAGCGCAGATCCCGCAATTGATGCAGAAGTGATTGCTTTGGCACTCGATGTGTATAAGCGCGTGGGATTGACGAAGTTGAAATTAGTCATCAATTCACTTGGTGATACGGAATGTAGGGCGGCACACAGGAAAGCGCTCATCGCACACTTCAGTCCACACATCGAAGAATTCTGTTCGGATTGCAAGAACAGGCTTGAAAAGAATCCTTTGCGCATACTGGATTGTAAAATCGACAGTGGGAACCCACTCATCGCATCGGCACCTTCCTTGGCTGATTATCTGAACGAGGAATCTGTAAACTATTTCGAAGAAGTGAAAAGTTATCTTGACGACGCAGGAATCGCTTATGAAGTGGATGCGAATCTTGTGCGCGGCCTTGATTATTATAATCATACGGCTTTCGAAATCATGAGTACGTCGGAAGGCTTCGGGGCAATCACGACGCTCTGCGGTGCTGGAAGATACAATGGACTCGCGGAAGAAATCGGCGGGCCAGCCGCACCGGGTATCGGGTTTGCAATGAGTATCGAGCGTTTGCTGCTTGCGATGGAAGCTGAAGGAAAGTCATTCGAAAGTGAACCGGCACTTGATGTCTATATCGTCACACTTGGTGAAAGTACACGTCGTCCCGGATTCAAACTGCTTGGTGAACTTCGGGAAGCGGGTATCCGTTCAGATATGGATTATATGGATCGGAAAATGAAAGCCCAAATGAAATCTGCCGACCGACTTAACGCACGGATAGTTGTCCTCATCGGTGAGGATGAACTAACAGAAGGTGTCGCTCAGTTGAAGAATATGGCGGATGGAACACAGGTAAAAGTTCCGATGGTCGAATTAATTGAAAAAATAAAGGCGAACTTGACATAAAGAGAGGTGGATGAAGGCGATGCAACGAACACATTACAGCGGCGAATTGACGGAACAACAAATAGGGGAAAACATCACATTAAAAGGATGGGTGCAAAAAAGAAGGGACCTTGGCGGACTAATTTTCGTCGACCTGCGGGATCGTACAGGACTCGTCCAAGCGGTATTCAACCCAGCCATTTCGAAAGAGGCGCTTGAAATTGCAGACAAACTGCGCAGTGAGTTCGTAGTTGAAATCACTGGTAAAGTGATTGAGCGTCAGGAAAGACAAAAGAATCCGAACATGAAAACAGGTACAATCGAAGTCCAGGTGGATCAATTGACAATCATCAACGGCGCGAAAAACCCTCCATTCATGATTGAGGATGAGACGGATGTGAGTGAGGAAGTCCGCTTGAAATACAGATACCTTGATCTCCGTCGTCCACAACTTGCGAAAACCTTCAAAATGCGTTCGGACATCACAAAAACAGTCCGTAACTTCCTTGATACGGAAGGGTTCCTTGAAGTAGAGACGCCAATTTTAACGAAGTCCACACCAGAAGGTGCACGGGATTATCTTGTACCAAGCCGTGTTCATGAAGGTGAATTCTATGCATTGCCACAATCACCCCAATTGTTCAAACAGATGCTTATGGTGGCGGGCTTCGATCGCTACTACCAGATTGCTCGTTGTTTCCGCGATGAAGATTTGCGTGCAGACCGTCAACCTGAATTTACGCAGATTGACATGGAGATGAGTTTCATGTCAATAGAAGAGATCATCACGTTGAATGAAAATCTGATGCAGAAAATAATGAAAGACGTCAAAGGAATTGACGTTCAGATTCCATTTAACCGCCTTCCTTATGATGAAGCAATGAGCCGTTTCGGTTCGGACAAACCGGATATGCGGTTTGGTTTAGAACTCATAGACGTATCAGAAATCGTCAAGGATTCATCCTTTAAAGTATTTACCGGTGCGGTCGAAGCAGGTGGCCAAGTGAAACTCATCAATGCGAAAGGTGCAGCGGATGGTTATTCGCGAAAAGATATCGACGCGCTCGGTGAATTTTCGGCACGTTACGGCGCAAAAGGACTCGCCTGGTTGAAAGTCGATGCAGAAGGATTGAAAGGTCCAATCGCGAAGTTTTTCGAAGGGGAAGCAGGAGCTGCACTGCAAACCGCTGCTGAGGCAGAAGTGGGCGACCTATTATTATTCGTTGCGGATAAAAAGAAAGTCGTCGCTGACGCATTAGGTGCACTTCGTTTGAAACTTGGAAAAGACCAAGGACTTATCGACGAATCGAAATTCAATTTCCTTTGGGTAACAGACTGGCCGTTGTTTGAATATGATGAAGAAGACGGACGTTACTACGCAGCGCATCATCCATTCACGATGCCAGCTGATGTGGACGAACTCATAACGAGTCCCGAAACTGTCAAAGCTCAAGCATACGACCTTGTTTTGAATGGTTATGAACTCGGCGGGGGATCGCTGCGGATCTACCAACGCGACGTCCAAGAAAAAATGTTCAAAGCACTCGGATTCAGCGAAGAACAAGCAAACGAGCAATTTGGTTTCTTACTTGATGCATTCGATTACGGAACGCCACCACATGGTGGTATCGCATTTGGACTTGACCGTATTGTTATGCTGCTCACCGGTTCTACAAATTTACGGGATACAATCGCGTTCCCGAAAACAGCAAGTGCAAGCTGTCTACTGACTGCAGCTCCAGGTCGCGTCGACAACGGACAACTCGCGGAACTCGGTATCCAAGTCGCAGCGAAAAAGCAATAAGGATTTATACGTTGAAACCGGCAATCAATTAAGCATTGAACTGTCTGACGATGTATGCTATTATAGGTTTATATCAATCCTGAAGTGTTCGTTATTTGCCAATCAGTTTTGACCGAACATTTTATCGTCGGGAGTCTGCGTTTCGATTAGAATGACATGCCTTTAAATAGGACGTCAAAGGAATCGAATAGGACACCCACCTGCTGAGTGCGGGTTCAAAACGATACTACAAAGACGGCACATTCGGGATTGTTCCTTAATTAACTGATAGGCCCCTCTGGCATACGGAGGGGTTTTTTTTGAAGAAAAATACGGATTTCCATACATATATAAGTTGAACGGAAGATCCTCGGCCCATTTATACTTGAATAGCTGAAAAAATCGCGTCAAACAAGTATATGTAGAATTAATAAAAGTATAAAACTTAAATTCAACTTACATAGAAGGGCGGAATTGCATTGTTACATCAATTTTCACGGAATGAACTAGCTATTGGTACGGAAGGCGTCAAACGGATGCGCGACACAACTGTCGCTATACTTGGTGTCGGGGGAGTAGGTTCTTTTGCTGCAGAAGCGTGTGCAAGAAGTGGAATTGGCCGCATTATCCTCGTAGACAAGGACGATATCGACATCACAAATATTAATCGTCAGCTTGTTGCTTATTTATCGACAATTGGACGTTCTAAGGCGGAAGTCATGCAAGAACGAATTGCGGACATTAACAAAGAGTGTGAAGTCATTTCACTTCATATGTTTTACACAGAAAAGACGGCAGAAACGTTTTTTAGCTATCAACCTGATTACGTCATTGATGCATCCGATACGATTAGTTACAAGATTCACCTCATCAAAGAATGTGTCACCCGCGGCGTGAAAATCATTTCAAGCATGGGTGCGGCAAACAAAATGGATCCGACACGATTTCAAATCGCGGATATTTCAAAAACACATACCGATCCGATTGCGAAAATGATTCGACGCAGACTTCGTAAAGAAGGAATCTACAAAGGCGTACCTGTCGTATTTTCCGACGAGAGCCCGGTTGTCATCAGAGAAGACGTCGTCGACACGGTAGGTAAACCAGATGCCACCATCCGTAAAGCGAAAATGCCACCCGCCTCAAACGCTTTCGTCCCATCTGTCGCCGGACTCGTCTGTGCAAGTTGGGTAATGAACGAAATTGTCGCGGATATCCCAGTGAGAAGGATGAAGGATAAGGTATGATCTCATAGGGATCTGCGCAATTCTGTTCCACCGTCTTCGCGCTTGTGTATGGTATAATGATGGAATAAAAATTGGTTAGAGGAATTGTATAAGTTGAATTTAAGTTTTACACTTTTATTAATTCTACATATACTCGTTTGACGCGATTTTTTCAACTATTCAAGTATAAATGGGCCGAGGATCTTCCGTTCAACTTATATAGTTGATCAATTATCAGTGTCGGCACAACAATCGGCATTAGATTTCAAGGCGTTTCTCTCAACAAGTTATATTCGCCAAGATAGAGACAAAATTATGAAATCACGGCCTAATGATAATCCCCTAAATGCGGAAGCACCGTAGCAGTTAATCAAGTAGCCAAACGTGCACACACTCAGACAGGCATTCGAACCGGTGCAATCCGGATACGATGCCTGTTTTTTAAAATTAAGTTTCACAGGGTAAGTGTTTTACAATGCCACCAATTTATCGTAAAATGAATAATAGTTTGTAGGAAAGGAAGTTTAGATGTGCAAAAACTCATTAGGGTGATGGGTATCGGTTTACTTGCCCTCCTGTTAACAGCTTGCAATACCAATGTGGAAGCAAAAAAGGGAATGACAGCCCGGGATCTTTTGGAAAAAGGGAAGACTGCATCTGAAAAGTTGGAGAAAGTCCATACCGAAATTGTTTTTGATGACTCTTCACGGACGGATATACCCGAAGAGAGGACGAGCATGAAATTTGAAATAAACTCGGATGCATCTTTACATCCATTAACGCTCCATCAGTATACAACAGTGAAAGCACGATACAAGGATCCGTGGGAGATAGACTTGTATAAGACGGAAGATCGTGTTTTCATTAATGATAATCGACAACCAACTTGGGAAGAGCTCCCTACCGATTCGAGCGCGGAACTATTCGGTACGATCGTCGCAAATTCGATTCCAACATTGGATCTAACACTTTTCGATGAATTTGCAGACGATCTTGTCTTAGAACCAATTGATTACGGGTATGCATTAAAACTTTCCTTATCAAGAGATCAATATAAGCGCTTCAATAAAATCGTGCTTGGTGTAAAAGCTGATGATGAGGATAGCGATGCGTTTACTATCATACACAAGATGGACATCGAAATACAGTTCGATAGTCGTACTTTCTATACGACTGATTTCAAAATGACGAAACAGGTGACAACTTATATCGATGGAAAGTTCCGCGTCTATAAACAGAAATTCAATGCAGCTTATAGCCGATTCGATGATATTAAAGATGTAAAAGTTCCTCAGAAAGTGTTGGACGCTGCAGCGCAATAATCTATGTGCCGCCGAAAAATAAAAGGCTGACTCATAAGGGAGTCATCCCCCTAGAGTCGGCCTTTTCATTGTAAATTGGTTCATTCAAACATTTCTTCAATGTCCCATCGATGGGTCAAGTGTCTTCAATTGTCTCTCCACTTTTTCCGCTAGACATCCGACAATGAGACCCCAGTCTTTACCATGGGGCGACATAGAAGTGAATTAAGTTCTACTAAATTGACTTAATAGATGCTAGCGTATAATGTGAAATAGATAAAGGGTATAAAGTATCAGGTAATGAGAGGGGAACTATTGGATGACGAAACAACATGAATTACTCCTTGAGAGTGGTACAAATGAACTGGAAATTATTGAATTTGAAATGGGAAATAACCGGTATGGCATTAACGTAATCAAAGTTTTGGAGATCATTTTACCTATGAAAGTTACGTTTATCCCGCATGCTCATCCATCGATTGAGGGGATTATTCAATTGCGCGGAGAGGTTTTACCTGTTATCAATATGGAGAAAGTGCTTGGAATTCCTTCATCAAACGATAAAAGTGAAGAAAAGTATATTGTTGCGGCATTTAACAAGCAACAGGTTGTCTTCCATGTACATAATGTGACACAAATTCATCGGATTTCCTGGGATCAAATTGAAAAACCGTCAGATATCTATTCTTCAGGTACATCACAAGTAATCGGTGTGGTTAAGCGTGAAGGTGAGATGTTGTTATTACTGGATTTCGAGAAAATCATACTAGATATTAATCCAGAAACCGGCATCAATATAGATCAAGTGAAAAAACTAGGCAAGCGAGTTCGGTCCGATAAGCGGATTATTGCTGCGGAAGACTCACCGTTACTCCGCGAATTATTACAAATGACGTTACACGAAGCCGGTTATGTGAACGTAGAGTTTTTTGAAAATGGAAAAGATACATTGACCTATTTAGAGGGCATTGTTGCCAAAGGGAAAAAAGTTACAGATGAAGTGCAACTTGTAATCACTGATATCGAAATGCCACAAATGGATGGCCATCATTTGACTAAAAGAATTCGAGAGAATAAAGACTTAGAGTCGTTACCAATTATTATCTTCTCTTCACTCATAACAGATGCCCTAAAACATAAAGGAGAGAGAGTAGGGGCGGATGATCAAGTAAGTAAACCTGAAATTGCAGAACTTGTATTGAAAATTGACCAACATATTTTATGATGTCGAGTACTTGCTACGTTCAGACACTATTCTGAAATTTCATACATAACCTCTCGATTGGATTACCAGTCGGGAGGTTATTCGTATACTTCATTTCGGGACATCGTAAAATTTGCCATTTCTAAAGAACAAACTTTTTGTAAGATATGAAAGGAAGGTAAAAAGATGAAAGTAAGTATTTTAGGTGGTGGCAGTGAAGTTGGCGCTTCTTGTTTACATATTGAAATCGGAGGAACTAATTTACTAATCGATGCTGGAATGCGAATGCATGGAGAGGACCTCTTGCCGGCCCTTGGGATGCTTGATGAACTTAGTTCTCCTGATTGTATCCTCGTAACACACGCACATGCTGATCATATCGGTGCTTTGCCAATTGTACATTCGCTATTCCCAGCTGTACCAATCTACACGATGCCACCGACAGTGGATCTTATGAACGTAATGATGAAAGATGCATATAAAATTCTTGAACAGCGCTCGAAGCTTATGAATAGTCTACCGTTCTATACAAAAGAGCAGGTGGATGAGTTGCTTCAGTCGTTGCTTCTTTTTCCGGCAAACGGCGTTTTAAAAGTTGGAGATGTAACCATTACAAGTTACCGGGCGGGCCATATCTTAGGTGCGGTTATGTTTTTAATCGAAGGGGATGGGGAGAGCCTCCTTGTAACTGGGGATTTAAGCTTCAAAGCAGGGCGAACAATCCCTGGTGCCGAAGTGCCACATGGTGTTCATCCTGACGTAGTTATTATGGAATCTACGTATGGTAATCGAGCTCACACGGACCGGAATACGGAAGAGCGGCGTCTCGCTGAACATGTGTCTGAAGTAATTGCAGGCGGGGGCTTTGCGCTTATTCCTGCATTTGCGTTGGGGCGGGCACAAGAAGTACTACTCGTGCTGCAAGATTATATGGAGAAAGGACTAATCCCTGAGTTTCCAATTTATGTGGATGGACTTGTTACGCCAATAAGCCGAATCTATAAAAATTATCCGCACTTTCTAAAAGGGCCGGTAGCACATCGGATTAGAAGAAATGGAGACGCTTTTTTAACTGAAGGAAGATGCAAGGCGGTTAATCCACAAGAGCGTGAAATGATTTTGAAAGGAAAACCAGGTTGTATCGTTGCCTCTTCTGGGATGCTGACGGGTGGTGCGAGCTCTTGGTATGCAGAGCAACTTATTTCAGGAGAGAAGAACGCGATATTTATCACTGGCTACCAAGATGAGGAAAGTCCCGGAAGGAAATTACTTGACCTCGCTGATGGTCTTAAACAGACGCTGGATTTAAACGGGACAAGTTATGAAGTTAAATGTCGAATTGGGAAATATGGCCTATCTGCGCATGCTGATGCGAATGAAATGAATCGGTTTATTCAATCATTGAAACCGACTTATACATTGCTTGTCCATGGGGATGATGAGGCAAGAAGTCGTCTTGGAGAACTTATCGATCCTAGATTTGGACCTGTTCTTGTCGAAAATGGTGAAACGTATCCGTTCGAGAAACGAACATCTGGTAACGGAATTATAGGGAAAAGGTATAAGGTCAATAATCCTGTTTTACGTCTACAAGAGAAGATTGGCAGTTTATTGCTTTATCGTTCTGAAGATCAGGACGTTTTGAAGTTGGCTCTTTGTACTGGAGTTCATCCAAAAACCTCCGCACTTATTTGTCAAACGCTAAAAGGTAAACCGGTCCGATTGACGCTAGATCAGGTAGTTGAAACTGTTGGTCGTTGGAATGGTCCGATAAATGAGTTGGAAGAAGCCGCAAGACAAGTATTTAGTTTTAGTCGTCCGATTCTTGAAAAGATAAGTTGGCTGGAACTTTCGGAAGGGGAAGTGTCCCTTGACGTTATTATCGATACGTTATGCTTAACGGAGATGAAGGACAAACTAGCGGTAGCTGTGGCCTTGCAAAGTTTACCTGAAGAACATCGTAGAAAACAAAGTGACGAGTCAGTCTGTTATTTGGTGGATGAAAAGGTGAAAATTAGCCTGAAAGAGTTGACGCTACCGATTCAGTCACTCAAAGTAAATTCAGCAGCTGCGATGGAAACAACTAGGAATATACTTGAAAACCATCCCCGTTTCATGCGTTGTGGAACGAATGACTTAGGCACAGAAAAAGAACGACTTTTGCTCTACTTTGATTTTCCTAACGTTATATCGGAAAGTGAAAGAGGGGAATTAATCGAGCAATTAAAGAACAAAACAGGTTGGGATATTGACTTTTCCGACTCTATCCGTCAAGACCTTCTAAACAATAGGCTTATGGAATTGTTTGGGTCGGCGATTGGCACTCCGTCAATCCATCTTCATGACAGAAAAATAGTTATTTCTACGGAAAGATTAGAGGATGCCGAAAAATTGATAACCCAATTTGAAGAAATAACCGGTTTTCGGCTGCAGTTCAAAGAAGAACCCAACGCTGCAGTGGTATTTGGTGATAATACTAGTACTCAAGTGGAAAGCTCTGGAAATAGGTTGGAAAACAATCAAGCAATCGAAGAGACGAAACGATGGGCCAAAGACCGTGGCATCACCCTTTATAAAGTGGGCATCAAACAAGAAATGATAGAGGTTCACTTTATCTCACCAGAAATTGCCGTAGGTCATGAAACTGACTTAGAGGAACTATCCTGGAGAATCGGAAGGCCAGTTAGTTATGCTACACAACCAAAACAAAATGAGATTATACGCATTACAATGGCGAATCTGCCATCAGCTTGGGAATCAAAAAAAATGCCTTCTATTCATATGGATAGAGCGATAGTAGCACTAAAACTAACTAACCTACCAGAAGAACATGAACAGAACAATGTTCGTGAGAAAATTAAAAAAGAAACTGGATACACCCTGGAAGTAACTACGTGACACCAGGTATTTCCAATTCGAACTAATGAAAAACGCCCTTCTCTATGAGGAGCGTTTTTCATTTTCATAAAAGCTTTTTATGATGTGACCATTCCCACTAGCGAAGCGATTGAACTTTTATCCAACTAATCCATTCCTTCACCAAAGCAACGATTCTTTCGCATAAACGACCCTTCTCATCACTATAGCGACGCCAACATCACTCATTTCTTACGAAAACCTTTCAACTTTTCGTAGATTGCAGCCAACTTCTTCTCTTCGCCTGCGATGACGGGTGTGTAAAATTCGACGTTTTGAATTTTATCTGGTAAATAGTGTTGGTCAGTCCAACCGCCGAATGAGCCAATTGGGGTATTATGGGGATATTTGTAGCCGACATGTCCAAGGTCCGCAGCGCCTGCATAGTGGGTGTCCCGTAAATGAAGCGGGATATCGCCGGTTTTCCCTTCGTTGATGGCTCTTATCGCTGCGTCGACAGCTTTGTAAGCTGAATTTGACTTGGAGGCCAAACACATCTCGATAACTGCATTTGCAAGTGGGATACGCGCTTCTGGCATACCGAGTCTCACTGCGGCTTCGGTCGCGGCTAGTACATGCGGTCCGACTTCCGGCGCAGCGAGGCCAATATCTTCATAAGCCATGACCAGCAACCGTCTGGATACAGCGACAAGATCACCGATTTCGAGTAAATGCGCAAGATAATAGACAGCTGCATTGATATCACTGCCGCGAACTGATTTTTGAAGAGCGGACAATAGATTATAGAAATGGGACCCTTTTTTATCGCCAAACAAACCGATTCGACCAATCAGGTTGTCAATCAGCCAATCCTCAATAACTATTTTTGCATCGACCTCATCACTTGCCGAGACCACAGATTCAAGAATGGTTAACGCTTTTCGGGCATCGCCATTGACACCTTCAGAAATTTTTACTAATTGATCATTCGTTATGGCAATTGCAATTTTTCCAAGCCCACGTTCTTCATCCACCAAAGCTCTTTGAAGGACCGCCATCAAATCATTCGGCTCTAAACGGGATAATTGCCTAATTTCACCGCATCTTGAACGGATTGCGGGATTGACGTCATGGTAAGGATTTTCAGTTGTTGCACCAATTAAAATAATTGCGCCACTTTCAACATGTGGAAGCAACGTGTCTTGCTGTAATTTATTGAACCGGTGTATTTCATCGAGGAATAACAGTACCTTCCCCGTAATTCTTGACTCAGCAACGACAGCTTCGACATCCTTTTTACCAGAAACAGTTGCGTTCATTGCGATGAAGGGTAGGCTACTTGTACCAGCGATGGCGTGGGCGAGAGAAGTCTTGCCGATGCCGGGGTCCCCGTAGAGCAACATTGAAGGGACGTGTCCGTTTTTAATCATTCGGTAAAGTGCCGTTTGCTGACCGATAATTTCTTGTTGTCCAGCGATCTCGTCTATGTTTCTAGGGCGCATACGATACGCCAAGGGTTCATTATGCAACAGTATCACTCCTCGTACATCCGTTCCTTCATTATACACATCGTTTACCGGGAAATCATGTTAACTTTATTCGGCAGAAGTTCAAACCCTGCTGAAACGGAAGAACTCTGGCTAAAATCGCCGAGGCGTATTTGATGTAAGCGAACACGCTGAATATGCTATACTATTTTGAAGCAATTAGCTAAAAAGGACGGGATTTCACATGAAGATATCTACAAAAGGACGTTATGGACTAACCGTTGTCGTCGAACTTGGCCGCAAGTATGGGGAAGGTCCTATACCACTCCGGAAAATTGCAGAAGAGCAAGGCCTATCCGAAGCGTATTTGGAACAACTGATTCCGCCGCTCCGGAATAACGGAATTGTTAAAAGCGTACGCGGTGCGTATGGAGGATATAAACTTGTGAAACCACCCACGGAAATTACTGCGGGCGATGTCATTCGGGTAATGGAAGGGCCAATTCAAGTTGTAGAGGGGTTGGATGAAACCGATATGCCACAACAGGAATTATGGAGGCGAATCGGTGACGCTGTCCGCGGCGTAATCGATACAACGACCATCGCAGATTTGATGGAAACCGACAAAGGTTCTAAAAATGATAGTTATATGTTTTACATTTAAAGGAGTCTTACTATGAAACCAATCTATCTAGACCACGCAGCGACCACGCCGGTCCATCCGGCAGTCAGTGCTACATATATTAAGCTACTCGAATCTGTTTTTGGCAATCCTTCTAGTATTCATAGTTTCGGTAGGGAAGCCCGGAAATGGCTTGATGATGCGCGGAAAATAGTAGCGCAGTCCATTCAAGCAGAATCGTCGGAAATTATTTTCACCTCGGGCGGAACGGAAGCGGACAACATAGCGATTTTCGGAACCGTGGCGGCAATGAAAAACCGAGGGAATCATATCATCACGACAACAATCGAACACCATGCCGTGTTGAACCCATGTAAACAATTAGAATCGCAAGGATACGAAGTGACCTATTTGCCGGTAAATGAAAACGGGGAAATTCGTGCTGAACAGGTGAAGGACGCATTGACAGACAAAACGATACTCGTATCCATTATGTACGGCAATAACGAAGTGGGTACAATCCAACCGATTCGTGAAATCGGGCAACTGCTGCAAAACCACCAAGCCATTTTCCATACAGATGCTGTTCAGGCATATGGGCTTGTCAAGCTGGATGTAAACGACCTTGGCGTCGACCTATTATCAGTGTCGGCACATAAGTTAAACGGGCCAAAAGGTGTTGGCTTCCTTTATCAACGAAAGGGGCTGAATACGTCACCGCTTCTTTTCGGAGGGGAACAAGAACGCAAACGTCGAGCAGGCACCGAAAATGTTCCGGGAATTGTAGCTTTTGCTGAAGCCGTGACACTTGCGCAACAAACGATGCAGGAAAACAGTGTCAACTATGAAAAATACGCAACCATCCTAACGGAAACATTCACTAAACAAGCAATCGCCTATGAAGTGAATGCCAAAAGTGAGGACAAGCTCCCGCATATCGTCAATCTAAGTTTTCCTGGAACGGACATCGAATCCTTGCTCGTCAATCTTGATATGGCGGGAATCGCCGTCTCAAGTGGTTCGGCATGTACGGCAGGCTCCCTCGATCCATCCCATGTGCTGACAGCGATGTATGGAGAAGATTCTCCGAAGCTTAGGAATTCCGTGCGCTTCAGTTTTGGCCTCGGTCTTGATGAAATAAGTATAAAAGAAGCCGCAGAACAAACGGCAGCAATCATTAAACGACTCGTAAAATAAAAAGATAAAGGATGAAGGACAATGAGTAATTCTAATGCACCTAGAAATTCAAAAGTACCAAAGAATTTCAAAGCACCTAGAAATTCAAAAGTACCAAAGAATTTCAAAGCACCTAGAAATTCAAAAGTACCAAGTGATACACGTGTTGTCGTTGGAATGTCAGGCGGCGTCGATTCATCTGTAGCAGCACTTTTATTGAAAGAACAAGGCTATGATGTCATCGGTATTTTCATGAAAAACTGGGATGATACGGACGAATTCGGTGTCTGTACAGCGACGGACGATTATGAAGACGTCATCAGTGTATGCAATGATATCGGCATACCTTATTATGCGGTCAATTTTGAAAAGCAATATTGGGATAAAGTATTTACGTACTTTCTCGAAGAATATAAAGCAGGACGGACGCCAAACCCGGACGTCATGTGTAACAAAGAAATCAAGTTCAAAGCGTTCATGGAACATGCGATGAGTCTTGGAGCAGATTATTTAGCAACAGGCCACTATGCACAAGTCGTCGAAGTGGATGGCGGTGTTGCTATGTTACGTGGAAAAGATGAAAATAAGGACCAGACCTATTTCTTAAACCAATTATCCCAGAAGCAATTGGAAAAAGTGATGTTCCCAATTGGTGATATGGAAAAGAGCTTAGTACGGGAAAAAGCGGTCGCAGCAGGCCTTACAACCGCTGCTAAAAAAGATTCAACGGGTATTTGTTTCATCGGCGAACGGAATTTCAAAGAATTCCTGGGCCAGTATCTACCGGCACAACCAGGAGATATGAAAACAATGGATGGTGAAGCAGTCGGTCGTCATGACGGACTTATGTACTATACAATCGGTCAGCGTCACGGTTTAGGCATTGGTGGGGCAGGAGAACCTTGGTTCGTCCTTGGAAAAGACCTCAAATCGAATGTTCTGCTTGTTGGTCAGAATTTCCATAACGATGCACTCTATTCTGAAAGTCTCACTGCAATCGATGTTGGATTTTCAACTGTACGCAATCTGCCGACTACATTCGAATGCACGGCGAAATTCCGCTACCGTCAGCCTGATACGAAAGTAACTGTCGAACTGCTTGGCGACGGGAAAGCAGCCGTCCGATTTGCAGAGCCAGTACGCGCGATTACACCTGGACAAGCTGTCGTTTTCTATAATGGAGACGAATGTCTTGGCGGAGGAACAATTGATACAGTCATTAAAAATGGTAAACAACTTGATTATGTTGGATAAGGGGATCTGAATGATGGAATACAATGAAATCGGAATTACTGCATTACAAGAAGGTTCCTACGAAAAAGCAGTCGAAGCATTTATGAAAGCAGTCGAGCAGGATCCGAAAAATGCAATCGGCTACATCAACCTCGGAAATGTCTTCGCATCACTTAGCGATGCTGAAAAGGCGGAACCCTTTTTCCAGAAAGCAATTACACTGGATAAGGAAGCGGGCACAGCTTACTACGGGCTGGCCAATCTTTATTACAATAAAGAGCGTTATGAAGAAGCGGCGAAGTTATATGAAACGGCAATCCGTCAAGGTGTGGAAGAGGCGGATGCTTATTTCATGCTAGGAAAAAGTCTTGAACGGACGGGGAATGAAAAGCTCGCATTGCCTTATTTGCAACGGGCAGCTGAATTGGCACCGGAAGACTTAGAAGCTCGATTATCCTATGGGATTTTACTTGCCAACATGGAGCTGTTCAAAGAGGCGGGAGCTGAATTCCGCTTCATTCTTAAACAGGATGAAGAACACGCAGATGCTCATTACAATCTTGGATTATTATATGCTGTATCGACAAACGACAAAGCCGACGCACTTCTTCATTTAAAAAAGGCATTTACGATTGATCCAGAGCATATTCAAGCACGCTATATTTACGACATGATTCAATTGGGCGAAAACGACAAGTAAGGGAGGACAAGAATGGAAGTGAACGGCGAAGTAGGAAAGACGGATGAGATATTTTTATCGGGCAGACCGGTCGTAACGATCTTCCATAATCCCGACAACCTTTTTAGCATTGTTAAACTGAAGATGAAGGAAACGAACAGCGGGTATGAGGACAAGGAGATCATCGTTAAAGGGACTTTTCCTCAACTTACACCTGACGAGGATTATAAATTTACCGGTAGACTCGTCAATCATCCGACCTATGGATCACAATTTGATGCCCAAACGTTCGCCAAAGTGATGCCAGCAACAGAGACGGGGTTGGTTCATTATTTGTCAGGGGATCTATTCCCTGGAATTGGCATGCGAACTGCGGAGACGATTGTGAAAAAGCTGGGTAAGGATGCTGTTAAAAAAATAATGGATAATCCCGCTGTACTCGACGTAATTCCAAGATTGTCTGCTGAAAAAAAAGAAACACTCGTCACCGTACTTGAGCAAAATATGGGGCTTGAACGCACGATTGTCCAATTGAATGAATGGGGATTCGGTCCTCAAATTGCCATGCGAATCTATCAAACCTATCGAGAAGAAGCGATTTCTCAGCTAACGGAAAATCCCTATCGGCTGATAGAAGAAATCGAGGGTGTCGGCTTCCTACGTGCCGATGAACTCGGGAAGAATCTTGGAATCACAGGAGATCATCCAGCTAGGATTAAAGCTGCCATCCTTCATTCAATGAACCAGGCGGTGCAATCGAATGGTCATGTATTCCTCAAATCGGAAGCTGTTTTACCCGATGCGAAACGCCTTCTCGAAAGTAGCCAACGCGTGGATATCCCGTTTGCAAGTATTTCCCAGGCAATTATCGAACTGGTCGAGGAAGGAAAACTGTCTGCGGAAGAGCGTAGACTTTATTTGCCATCCCTTTATTTCTCCGAAGTTGGAATCGCCTCGAAAATTGATCGACTGAAGCAAAACGATACAACGGATCAGTTTCCGGTATCTGAGATTCGAAAAGCAGTTGGTGAAGTCGAGGAACGGCTCGGTGTCAATTATGCGGAAACGCAAGTAGCAGCGATTGAAACTGCTCTTCATTCGCCACTTATGATTTTGACGGGTGGACCAGGAACAGGAAAGACAACTGTCATTCGAGGTCTTGTCGAAGTGTATGCGGAACTTCATGGACTATCGCTTGACCCAAAAGAGTATGTGAAAAAGAAAGAACCGTTTCCAATTGTTTTAGCAGCTCCGACGGGACGTGCAGCGAAGCGTATGTCGGAATCGACCGGACTGCCAGCAATGACAATCCACCGACTCCTTGGATTTACAGGGTTGGAGAAGGAAGAGGAAACGGAACGGCAAGTGGAAGGTCGCCTCATTATTATCGATGAGATGTCGATGGTGGATACCTGGTTGGCGCATCAACTATTGAAGGCGCTCGCCAACGACGTGCAACTCCTTTTCGTTGGCGACCAGGACCAATTGCCGCCTGTCGGACCTGGCCAGGTACTTCGGGACATGCTTGACTCGGGCGAAGTACCCGTCGTCGAGTTAACAGAAATTTTCAGGCAAAGTGCAGGTTCAACAATTATTGAAATGGCACATATGATCAAACGGTCAGAATGGTCAGATGATATTACCAAAAAAACGTCGGATCGCTCTTTTCTCAAAGCGAACGGAGAACAGATTTTAGACACGGTCCAACAAATCGTCAAAAATGCAATTACAAAAGGCCATCCCATAAAAGACATTCAAGTTCTAGCACCCATGTACAGGGGACCTGCAGGAATCGATGGGTTAAACAAAATGATTCAAGAAATGGTCAATCCACCTGGTCCGAAGCGAAAAGAAGTCGTTTTCGGGGAAGCTACTTACCGAATTGGCGACAAAGTCCTTCAGCTTGTCAATCAACCCGAAAGCAATGTGTTCAACGGGGATATGGGTGAAGTCATTGCCATCATTAAAGCGAAAGAGACAGTGGATAAAAAAGAACTGCTCGTCGTTTCCTATGACGGCATTGAAGTAACCTACGAACGCAGTGACTTGAATCAGATTACGCTTGCTTACTGTTGTTCGATTCATAAATCGCAAGGGAGCGAATTTCCGATTGTCATCATGCCAGTCGTACGAAGTCATCGGAAAATGCTACGTCGCAATTTGCTTTATACCGGCATCACCCGAGCGAAGAACTTTCTCATTCTCTGTGGGGAACCCGAAGAGTTTAAAGCAGGTATTGGGCGAACAGATGAGATGGAGAGACAGACAACGCTGAAGGAACGACTAACGGGTGGCGTTGTTGAACTGGTAGCGACGGAAAGTCCAGAACGAAAAACAAATACGACAATCGAGAAGCCGTCAGCCGCGGATTCGAATGATTTGGAGCCAGTAGTCTTTGAGTTAAGAATGGATAACTTCATCCAAATCGACCCGATGATCGGTATGTATGGCGTCACTCCGTACAGCTATCTTGAATCTTCCGATTGACAAGCAGCAGGAACTTTTCTATAATCCAGTTAATCATACGAAATAACACGTAACACGTTGACGGAGAAAGTACGCATGTCTACTCGTCCAGAAAGAAGTCCCTTTGGCTGAAAGGATTTTCGAGTTAGACTGACGGAAAGCTACTCCTGAGTGCAGCTTATCCCTGCCGTCCGCCGCGTTAAGGCAACCAGAGATGCCGAATAGAACTTGTTCGGTAATTAGGGTGGTACCGCGAGACTAACATCTTCGTCCCTTGTTTAGGGGCGGGGATTTTTTTAATTTCATCTAGCAAAAGTTCAAACCCCTGCTGGACGTACTTCAATATCAAGGAGGAATTATTTATGAAAAAGTTAACTTCAACCGAAATCCGTCGTCTATTTTTAGACTACTTCAAAGAAAATGGACACACGATTGAGCCGTCTGCACCACTTGTACCGATTGACGACGCATCCCTGCTTTGGATTAATAGCGGAGTTGCAACGCTGAAAAAGTATTTCGACGGGCGAATTATTCCTGATAATCCACGGATTGTTAATGCACAAAAGTCAATCCGTACAAACGATATTGAAAATGTTGGGAAAACTGCTCGTCACCATACATTTTTTGAGATGCTTGGGAATTTTTCGATAGGGGATTATTTCAAAGAAGAAGCTGTCATTCGCGCATGGGATTTCCTGACGAATGAAAAATGGATTGGTTTTAACCCTGAATTACTATCCGTCACAATCCACCCTGAAGACGAAGAGGCGTATGCAATCTGGCGGGACAAAGTTGGTATTCCGGAAGAGCGTATCATTCGTTTGGAAGGGAACTTCTGGGATATTGGAGAAGGTCCGAGTGGTCCGAACTCTGAAATATTCTATGACCGAGGACCAACGTACGGCGATGATTTCTCTGATCCGGAATTGTATCCAGGTGGCGAAAATGACCGTTATTTGGAAATCTGGAATCTTGTGTTCTCGGAATTTAATCACAACCCAGATCATACGTACACGCCATTACCGAAAAAGAACATTGATACGGGAATGGGACTTGAGCGTATGGCATCCGTCATCCAAAACGTTCCTACTAACTTCGATACTGATCTATTCATGCCGATCATCCGTGCAGTGGAGGAAGTATCAGGGGAAAAATACAATCAGGATGAAGAAAAGGATATGGCATTCAAAGTGGTTGCCGATCATATCCGTACAGTCGCTTTCGCAATCGGAGACAGTGCATTGCCGTCCAATGAAGGGCGCGGCTATGTCCTTAGAAGGTTGTTGCGTAGAGCGGTCCGTTTTGCGAAACAATTAGGCATTAACAAACCATTTATGTACAATCTCGTACCGGTTGTTGGCGATATTATGAAAGACTTTTATCCTGAAGTGGATGCTAAAAAAGAATTCATCATGAAGGTCATAAAAAATGAGGAAGAACGGTTCCATGAAACATTGAATGAAGGAATGACTATCCTTTCTGGTGTAATCAACCAAGCGAAATCATCTGGAACATCTGTCGTACCGGGAGCGGACGCATTCCGACTGTATGACACATATGGTTTCCCGTTTGAATTGACGGAGGAATTCGCAGAAGAAGCGAATGTCACAGTCGACCGCGCAGGATTCGATGAAGAAATGGATAACCAACGCAAGCGTGCACGTGCAGCCCGTCAAAACGTCGATTCCATGCATATCCAATCAGGTGTTCTCGGTGAAATCCACGATGCAAGTGAATTCATCGGCTACGAAGAGCTTCAATGTGAAGCGATGGTTGTTGCTCTTTTACAAGGTGGTATTCTAGTCGACCGTGCATCTGAAGGCGATGAAGTGCAGATCATCCTTAACCGTACGCCATTCTATGCAGAAAGCGGCGGACAAGTAGCAGACAAAGGGACAATCAGTAGTGAAGCATTCATTGCCGATATCAAAGACGTCCAAAAAGCGCCAAACGGTCAAAACTTACACACGGCAATCATTCGTTCTGGTGAACTATCAAAAGACGCTAAAGTCGTTGCGGAAGTAAATGAAGAAGCAAGGAAACTGACGATTCGTAACCATACAGCGACACATCTTCTTCACAAAGCGTTAAAAGAGGTGCTGGGTGAACATGTCAACCAAGCAGGATCTTATGTGGGTCCGGATCGCCTTCGTTTTGACTTCTCGCATTTCGGTCAAGTGACGAAAGAGGAACTTGAGCAAATCGAGCAAATCGTCAATGATAAAATTTGGCGGGATATGTCGGTCTTAATCGCAGAAAAACCAATTGCCGAAGCGAAAGAGATGGGCGCGATGGCTCTTTTCGGTGAAAAATACGGGGATATCGTCCGTGTGGTAACCGTTGGTGATTATTCTTTGGAACTATGCGGCGGATGCCACGTATCCTCAACGTCTGTCATCGGGTTGTTCAAACTCGTATCGGAAGGCGGAATCGGTGCTGGGACACGCCGTATTGAGGCGCTTACCGGGCAACAGGCGTTCCGAGTATTCAAAGAAGAAGAAGCGGTTCTTACAACTGCTGCAGGACTTCTGAAATCGAATCCGAAAGACCTTGTAACAAAAATCAGTACCGTTTTAGCAGACATAAAAGAACTACAACGCGAAAACGAATCACTATCTGCTAAACTCGGTAACAGCCAACTAGCGGACGTTATGGTAGCTGCACAACAGATTGGGGACGTGACTGTCATAGCAACACGAGTCGACGTGAAAGATAACAATGCGCTTCGTCAGATGATGGATGAGACGAAACAGAAGTTGTCCAAAGGGGTCATTGTTCTTGGCGCGGCAGTGGACGGTAGAGTGCTGCTTGTTTCGGGTGTGACAGAAGATTTGAAAACCGGGAACTATCATGCAGGCAAAATCGTCAATCACGTAGCGTCGCAATGCGATGGAAAAGGCGGAGGCCGTCCAGACATGGCCATGGCGGGTGCGAAAGATGCATCAAAACTTGATGATGCTCTTCAATCCGTGTATGATTATGTCAAATCGGTTTAAGAGATAGTTCAATTTAGAACTATACTTTAATCAAAAGTTCAAATCGTGTATAATGAAAAACGGATGATCTGAAAGCGGGGTGTCGATTATGGATACACACGACAAGACGATGAAATTCAACTTCCCTGAAGAGTCAATGGAACAGGAAGTGAAGCAGGTCATGCTCCATGTGCACAATGCACTTGACGAAAAGGGATATAATCCAATTAACCAGATTGTCGGCTATCTACTTTCGGGGGATCCAGCTTATATTCCCCGTCACGAAGATGCGCGTAATCTGATTCGGAAACTAGAACGAGACGAGATCCTGGAAGAACTTGTGAAGTTTTATGTCCGTGAAAACGGAGGTAAGGCGGATTGAGGACGATGGGATTGGATGTTGGATCCAAAACGGTCGGCATAGCGATCAGCGATGCGCTTGGGTGGACAGCCCAAGGCATTGAAACAGTAAAGATCGATGAAGGTGCCGGCCAGTTTGGCATGGAAAGAATCCAAGAACTCGTGAAAGAATACGAAGTAAATGGATTTGTAGTAGGTTATCCTAAGAACATGAATAATACAGTCGGTCCAAGAGGGGAAGCATCTGAAAATTATGCGGAGCTTCTGGAAAAGACATTCGGTTTTCCTGTCACCCTGTGGGATGAACGTCTCACAACGATGGCAGCTGAACGCGTGTTGATCGACGCAGATGTAAGCCGGAAGAAAAGAAAAACTGTAATCGATAAGATGGCAGCTATCATGATACTACAAGGGTATCTTGATAAAAATAATAGATGAGGTGATTGGAATGGAACACGGACAAGAAACAATGACAATCGTAGATGAACACGGCAAAGAACATGTATGTGAAGTTATCTTCACATTTGAATCAGAGGAATTCGGTAAATCATATGTACTTTATCACATACTAGATCAAGACGACGCAGACAATGAGGATGAAGAAATTGAAATCCATGCATCTGCATTCATGCCATCAGAAAACAATGAAGACGGCGAATTAATGCCGATTGAAGATGACGCCGAGTGGGAAATGATTGAAGAGATGTTGAATACGTTCCTTGCAGAAGAGGACGAAGACGACGAAGAGTAAACCATATGTGCACGGCCGGGACGGTGCAGACCGTTCCGTTTTTTGTGTAATTATATAAATCGAACGAAAAATTATCGACTCATTGTACCCGAATAGTTGAAATAAACGCGTCAAACAAGTATGTGTAGAATCAACAAAAGTATAAAACGTAAATTAACTTATATAGATAAGGTTTCCGAGTGAAAGAGGTGGATTCCGCATGGAGAATGACTCGAAAAAAGAAGTCATGTTCACACGAATGCGTGAAAAGAAAAAAGAAGTGAAGGTAGTTAGAAGGATTGTACTTGGAATTACACTTGTACTTCTTCTCATCGGTTTTATAGGAGGTCGATCTGTCTATAAATATATTACAGGAGCACTCCAACCTGTTGACCCGAATTCTGAAGAAATAGTCCAAGTAGAAATTCCAAGCGGTTCCGGACTCTCTTCGATTGCAGCCCAACTTGAGAAAAAAGGGATTATCAAAGATGCGCGTCTCTTCAAGTATTATGCGAAATTCAACAATGAATCTCAGTTCCAAGCGGGAACGTATGATTTGTCGAAAGCGATGACGCCGGATGAATTGATACAAAGTTTGAAGACAGGAAAAGTATATCGAGAGCCTGTATTCACAATTACCATCCCTGAAGGATTGACCTTGAGTCAGATTGCAAAAGTCGTAGAGAAACGGGCAGGTATCCCGCAGGCAGAGTTCTTAGCCTATGTGAATGATGAAGAGACAATCAATATGCTAATGGGAAAATTCCCATCCATATTGACAGAGGATATCAAGGCGGAAAACATCAAGTATCCGCTGGAAGGCTATCTATACCCTGCCACATATCCTTTTTTCGAGAAAAAGCCCTCAGTGGGAACGATTGTAGATTCGATGGTTAGAGCAACGGCAACAAATGTGACCCCCTATTTAAATTATCTCCAAACTGAAGAGAAATCGGTACATTGGCTAATGACGTTTGCCTCTCTTCTAGAGCGGGAAGCGACAGTCCAGTCGGATCGGGAAACGATTGCGAGTGTATTCTATAATCGGTTGAAGGTCGATATGCCGCTGCAAACGGATCCAACCGTTCTTTATGCACTTGGAGAACACAAAGACCGTGTCCTCTATAAAGATTTAGAAGTGAAGGACCCTTACAATACGTACCAAAACAAAGGATTGCCACCTGGACCAATTGCCGGAGCAGGCAAGTCGTCGCTCGAAGCGGTAATTGACCCCGCCAAGACAGATTACATCTTTTTCCTAGCAGACAAAGAAGGCATTAATCATTTCACTGATACTTATGAGCAGCATTTGAAAAATAAAGAGCTTTATTTATCCGGTAAGTGAGATACCTGAACAGGAGATAATCGGAATGGATAAGTACGAACAATACGTAGCAAGTTTCAAGGTGGATTCAGATTCATTCATCAAGGACATGGAGAACTATGCGGCAGAACATCATGTGCCGATTATGGATTGTGTTGGTATCGAGACATTTATTGGTCTATTGCGTATCCAAAATCCGGAGCGCATTTTGGAAATCGGTAGTGCAATCGGCTATTCCGCTATTCGGATTGCTGAAGCACTACCGAAAACGACCATCGTGACGATTGAAAGGGATACAAAACGGTACACGAAAGCGGTTGAATTTATCGAGAAAAAGTCGCTTGTTGACCGTATTCATATCATTGAAGCCGATGCTCTTCTAACGAAATCAACTGAAATTTTCAATCAGACATACGATGCACTCTTCATCGATGCTGCTAAGGGACAATATCAGCGTTTCTTCGAAAAGTATTCGCCTGTGATTGTCTCAGGAGGTGTCATTTACTGTGATAACATGTTCATGCATGGCGTTGTGTTACATGAAATTGAGGAAATACCGAGACGCAATCGCACAATGATACGCAATTTAAAGGAGTTTACACAGTGGATTATGGCTCATTCCGAATATGAAGCGTCCTTGCTTCCTATAGGAGACGGTCTGTTGATTGCTGTGAAAAAATGAGGAAACAATGGGTAGATGTTCTTGTTAACGGGATAGGCTCATGAGTTAGGGGAGTTTGAGTATGAAATCAAGAAAACCTCTCGTCATCGGTATTGCAGGTGGATCGGGATCTGGAAAGACAAGTGTAACCGATTCAATTTATGACGTGTTCAAAGAGCACTCTGTCGTTGTTATCGAACAGGATTATTATTATAAAGATCAAGCCCATTTAAAATTTGAAGAGCGATTGGAAACGAATTACGATCATCCATTGGCATTTGACACGGATTTATTAATTAGCCAGATCCAAGTCCTTCTTGATCGGAAACGTGTTGAAAAACCGGTGTACGATTATGCGTTACACACTCGCTCCGATGAGACGATTACCATCGAACCACAAGATGTTATCATTCTGGAAGGAATTCTAGTTCTCGAAGATGCAAGGTTACGTGAACTGATGGACATTAAGTTATTCGTCGATACTGATGCTGATTTGCGCATCATTCGCCGTATTATGCGTGACATCAAGGAGCGTGGCAGAACGATTGAATCCGTCGTTGAGCAGTATCTGTCTGTCGTTCGTCCGATGCATAACAAGTTTATTGAACCAACGAAGGGATATGCAGATATAATCATTCCAGAAGGTGGCCATAATGGGGTGGCAATCGACCTGATAGTTACAAAAATAAAAACAATTCTTGAATCTAGAACGGAATTGTAATATGATGATGACAGAATTCTATACAAAGAATATTATGTCGCATACCTGTAAGAGGAGCGGCATATTATTTTGTGAACTGTAATTTAAGGAGTGGTGTTAGTTAATGATTACTGAAAAGAAATTTCCAATGACAGCATTAGGTAAAGAAAAGATGGAAGAAGAACTTGAATTCTTAAAAACGGTCAAACGTAAAGAAGTAGTAGAACGCATTAAGATAGCTCGTAGCTACGGCGACCTATCGGAAAACTCAGAATACGATTCCGCTAAAGAAGATCAGGCATTCTTAGAAGGCAAAATTTCGAATCTTGAAGGAATGATTCGAAATTCAGTAATTATCACAGAAGACGAGCTGAATACAGACGAAGTGAGACTGGGGAAAACGGTTACATTCAAAGAATTACCAGATGGTGATGAAGAGACGTACACGATTGTCGGATCTGCTGAAGCGAACCCAATTGAAGGCCTTATTTCCAACGATTCACCAATTGCTAAAGGACTTATCGGTCGTTCTAAAGGCGATGAGGTTAAAATCATGACTCCAGGTGGAGAAATGATGGTTTCAATTATTGGGATAAAATGAAACAATGATAGCCGCCTTCTCGTTTGAGGGCGGTTTTTTCAACAATGAAACTAGATCTATAGAAAAACGTCCAATACCTATAAAGTATCCAACAAAACGGAATAGGAGATGATTGCGTATGACGGAACGAGAACCTGACTTTTCAAGAGTTAGTCGTAAAAAAGGACGAAACCGACCCAATAATGTATTGAACATCCTCATTTGTATTGTCGTTGTACTTATCGTTGTTCTGGCAACACCAATTTTCCTCGGTAACAAGGATGACGGACAAGCAGACGGTAAAAAGCCGCCTGTTGGGGAAGGAAATCCTGAAGGTATACAGAGAGATGACGAAAAGAAAGCCGATGAATCGGATGGAAATCTAAGTATGGACAAAGAAGATTCGACCGAGGATAAAGAAACATCGAAGGACACGGGTAAATCGGATTCTACCGTTGCCAAAGGTGCTGACAAGTCAAAAGAAACGAAGCCGGAAAATGCTACAGATAAAGGAAAAACGGATTCTGACAGTGAAGATCCAGGAACGGTTACATATATTCCATCTGGTGATGCGGTTATTTCTGAAACGGTCGTCGATACAGCATGGCAACCAGTTGGTACAACGCAAACAGGCAATCATGTATCGCAATACGATGGTGCATCGGTCGATTGGAACGAGAAGAAACAAGCGCTTGCTTACGCCACTGGACTGCCACAAGATTCAATGATTTTCTGGAAAATCAAGAATGGGGGGAACCCACAGAAAGCTGTTGGAGTTGTTTCATCCAGGGATAGTGTTGATAAATACCGTGTCTATCTTGAATGGGTAGACGGCCAAGGCTGGCAACCAGTGAAGATGGACGTACTGAACACATTAGAATTTGACTATTAATCTAAATCAATCTTTTAAGTTGCTGTAAACAAGTGGAGGGAATTTTATGAAGATAGCAGTAATCGGTGCAATGGAAGAAGAAGTAGAACTTTTACGTGATGAAATCGAGTCGGCACATGTGACAACGATTGCAGGTTGTGAATTTATTGAAGGGACAATCGGAACACATACTATCATCCTTGTGAAAAGTGGGATTGGTAAAGTGAATGCTGCGATTGCGACGACGCTTTTATTGAACAACTTCAAACCAGATGTCGTGTTGAATACGGGCTCGGCTGGTGGATTTAAAGAATCGCTCGAAGTTGGAACAATCGTCATTTCTGACGAAGTGCGTCATCATGACGTCAATGTCACAGCGTTCGGCTACGAGCATGGTCAGGTTCCAGGACAACCCGCGGCGTATCTTGCAGATCCAAAGCTAATTGAAATTGCACGGAGCGCTGTTGAAGAAATCGGAATACATGCGCATGATACAGGACTGATTGCATCAGGTGATACCTTCATGAGTGATGCAGCGCATGTGGAACAAGTGAGAGGTCAATTTCCAACGATGATTGCAGCGGAAATGGAAGCGGCGGCTGTTGCGCAAGTTTGCCATCAGTTTGAAACACCGTTTGTCGTGATTCGCGCACTATCGGATATCGCTGGAAAAGAATCATCCATTAGCTTCGATGAGTTCTTGCCTATTGCGGCTCGCCATTCGACGGATATTGTTTTGAAAGTTATCTCGAAACTTTGAGCATTTCATGTTAAAATAGGATTATCCCGCATTAATGGGCAGTAAGATTCCCACTTCAAGTCTTCGAGGAAACAAGAAGACTAAGTGGAGGATCAACTGCCCGAAGAGCTTGCGGAATATAGTTCGATTCCGCTTTAAAGCCCGAATGGTTAAACTAACAATCAGTGGGGGATAGGGACCCCCACTGATTGAAGATTAACTTTATGGATAGATTAGTTTCATTTTAGCGTTTTTAAGGAGGGAATCCACTATGGGTATGTTACTTTTAATGGGCGGCGTTTTTATGGCGACCACTTTTATTGCAATGTTTATTTTGCGCGAGGTTCGTGCTGACTGAGAAAGAATATGAAGAGGCGTTTCCAATGCTGGGATCACTCCTGCAAGGAAACGCCTTTTTGCTTGTCTAGCTGCAGGCGCCAAACGCTCGGGTCATAAGTCAAATCGATTATGCGGCAAAGAGCGCCGCGTCTTCGATTCGTCTTATGCCTGTCACGTCTGGACGGCGCCTTCCGCTTTTCATTTGTTGTCTAGCTCCAGCGGCCAGATGTTCGGGTCATAAGCCAGCCCGGCAATAGCGGCAAAGGACGCCGCTTTGTCGGTCCGTCTTATGCCTGTCACGGGCCTACAGGAAGTAGGTCACGTAGCCATTGCCGCAGGACGCGGCGGTCTTAGGCTACGTTCATTTTGGCGCTTCCGCTTTTCATTGTTGTCTAGCTCCAGCGGCCAGATGTTCGGGTCATAAGCCAGCCCGGCAATAGCGGCAAAGGACGCCGCTTTGTCGGTCCGACTTATGCCTGTCACATCTAAACGGCCGCTTCCGCTTTTCATTTGTCATTATATTCATGTTTGAATAACTGATACAATTTGACGATTGCTCGTTTTTCAATCCGCGACACATAGCTCCTGGAGATATCAAGTTGTTCTGCGATTTCTTTTTGGGTCATGGGTTTATCATCTAGCAGACCGTAGCGTCGCTGGATGATTTCAAGTTCTCGTTCATCGAGCTTGCCAAGATGTCGATACAATCGCTCATGTCGTTCTTTTTGTTCAACTTCCTCAATCGGGGCTTTATCGTTCGTTTGAAGTAGATCCGCGATTTCTAACGATTGACCTTCACTATCCATGCCAATTGGATCGAAGAGGGAAACATCTTTTTGAACTTTTTTTTGTGTACGTAAATACATGAGTATTTCGTTTTCAATACAGCGTGCTGCATATGTGGCGAGTTTCGTTTTCCGATCGGGTGTGAAACTATTCACTGCTTTCATCAGTCCGATTGTTCCGATTGAGATATAATCATCAAGCAGTTCGTGTTTTGGATGGAATTTTTTAACGATGTGTGCAACAAGGCGCATATTGCGCTCAATGAGTTCATCCCTAGCATCTTCATCGCCTCCTGCAAGGCGTTCGAGGCAAGCAGCTTCTTCCTCTTTGGATAAGGGACGCTGAAATGCCTGCCCCCGAATATAGCCAATCACCGCAGGAACTTCGAGCCATAGCTGAACAATTGCCATGACAAACCCGCTCATCTGGCCACCTCCCGTGTCGTTGTATGACAGCATATGTAGGTCGGGTCCTGTCCTATCACCGATTATTCAGTCGGACATGCGGTAATGGATATCCATTATTGTTTAGGTAGGAACAATGCGTTTTTGCATGACTTCATGCTATAATCGGTTCAGAATTAGAAACAAATCGGAGTGGATAACGTGTACAAGTTTTTTTTGCCAGATGAATATGTCAAAGACGTATTCGAGATTACCCCGGAAAAATTGAAAGAAAAAGGCATCAAAGGTATTATTACAGACCTAGATAACACGCTCGTTGAATGGGATCGTCCAGAAGCGACTCCCGAAATTATTGCTTGGTTAAAGGGAATGCATGATGCTGGCATCTTAGTAACGATTGTTTCGAACAATAATGGGTTGCGTGTGATGAAATTTTGTGAACCAATAGGTACCCCATTCATTTGTGATGCACGCAAACCGATGGGTAAGTCTTTTAAAAAGGCGCTTGTCACTATGAACATCCGCAAAGGGGAAGCAGTTGTTATCGGTGATCAGCTCATGACAGATATCCTGGGCGGCAATCGCAAAGGGATTCATACGATTTTGGTCGTTCCTGTTGCTAGGTCCGACGGTTTTTTCACGAAGTTTAACAGGATGATGGAAAGAAGAATCATGGCAAGGATGAAAAAACTAGGCATGATTCATTGGGAGGACTAATAGTGGAAGAATTAAAATGCATCGGATGCGGAATTACAATCCAGACAGACAACGTAAAAGCCGAAGGCTACACACCGCCAGCTTCCTTGGAAAAAGAGGAAGTCATTTGTCGACGTTGTTTCAGACTGCGAAATTACAATGAATTACAACCTGTATCGTTGTCAGGTGATGATTTCCTTAACATTCTCAACGGCATTGGCCAAAAAGATGGGCTAGTTGTTAAAATCGTCGATATATTTGACTTTAATGGTAGCTGGATCAATGGCCTACACCGTTTCGTCGGGAAGAAAGATATTTTATTGATTGGTAATAAAGCAGATATTTTACCGAAGGCCCTAAATCCGAATCGTCTTATTAACTGGATGAAGGCGGAGGCGGTTAAACTTGGTTTGAAGCCGATCGACGTTCTTCTCGTCTCTGCCTATAAAGGCAAAGGGATGGAAGAAGCACTTACGGCGATTGATAAGCATCGAAAAGGGAAAGACGTCTATGTTGTAGGGTGTACAAATGTAGGAAAGTCGACATTCATCAACCGCATCATCAAAGGGGCGACTGGCATTGGTGAAGTAATTACGACTTCCCATTTCCCAGGAACGACTTTGGACCTTGTGGAAATTCCTATGGACGATGGGAAGGCAATTTATGATACGCCAGGGATTATTAATAACCATCAGATTGCACATCATTTGGATGCGAATGATTTGAAAGCAATTACACCAAAGAAAGAATTGAAGCCGAAAGTATTTCAGCTGAACGCAGAGCAGACACTGTATATTGCTGGACTTGCTAGATTCGATTTCATCGCGGGGGACCGCTCGTCCTTTATAATTCATGTTTCAAATGATTTGCAGATTCATCGCACAAAGCTGTCTAATGCGGATTTGCTGTATAAAAATCATCTTGGAGAAATGCTGTCACCGCCGTCTGGAGAGTCAATTGAGACCCTGCCTCCATTCGTCAGACATGAATACGCTATAAAAAAAGCAAAAACAGATATCGTCATTTCTGGACTCGGTTGGATTACGATTCAGCACCCTAATGTTATCGTAGCTGTCCATGCACCGCGGGGCGTCGATGTTGTCCTTCGACCTTCACTGATTTAACTTCACTCAGCAGAAGACACACATTTCAGTAAGTGATGAGGGTTTGCAAAGTGTGTAGACAATTCAGTGGGTGTTCAAACCCCTGCTGAATAAAGTTAAAGCCTCCGACGGATGTCACAGATTTTGAAAGGAGTTAATTGAGCAAGCTCAAATCAAAATCTGGACGCAAATACGCCGAGGCGTATTTGATTGGAGGAAGCTCTACATGAAAAAATGGTACGCAGTACTCGGGGATCCGATTGCACAATCGATGTCCCCGGCAATGCACGAAGCATGGTTTAGTGAAAATAACATCGACGCTTCCTATATTCCAATCCATGTACCGGCGCAAGGACTTGGTGAAGCGGTGACTGGTTTAAAGCGTCTTGGCTGTTCAGGTTGGAACGTAACAGTCCCTCATAAAAGCGCTATTATCCCGTTTCTTGACCACTTAGAACCTTCCGCTCGGCAAATGAACGCTGTGAACACCGTGCACGTCCTTCAGGATGGTTCGCTTGTCGGATCTAATACGGATGGACTTGGATTTGTTCGCTCGCTAGAAGAGGCGCATGGTGCGTTGTATAAAGGGGGAGACGTACTGATTATTGGAGCGGGAGGTGCTGCACGCGGCATTGCCTATGCACTCCACTCGTCAGGTTACGGCCCAATTACCTTTACGAACCGCACAATGGACAAAGCGGAAGAGTTAGCACAGGGGCTGTCAGGGACGTCAGTACTATCCGTTTCAGTAGCGGAAGCGTCCTTGGAGAAATTCAGTTTAATCGTTCAGACGACCTCTGTGGGGATGAATTTCGCACAACAAGGGATGCCGCTTGCCATTTCGAACGTTGCAGAAGGGGCAGTCCTAGCAGATATCATCTATAACCCGCTTGAAACGGAATTCCTTAAAGAAGCCCGTAACAGAGGTGCAAAAACAATGAACGGCGTAGGTATGTTTGTTCATCAAGGCGCACTGTCCTTTGAAACATGGACAGTTAAACGTCCAGCTACAAAAGAAATGATTGGAAAAATAACAACAACTCTTGGAGGTATTTCATGTTAACAGGTAAACAAAAACGATTTCTTCGCAGTAAGGCAAATCGCCTACAACCGCTATTCCAAATTGGTAAAAGTGGCTTAACAGAGTCAATCATCGCACAGTACGAAGAAGCACTTGAAGCAAAAGAATTGATCAAGATAAGTATTTTGCAAAACTGTGACGAAGACAAGAATGAAATTGCGGCGAGGCTGGACGAACAAGAAGGCATTGAAGTCGTTCAAGTAATCGGTAATACGATTGTCCTATACAAAGAATCAGTAGAGAAAAAACGGATTGAATTGCCTTAAGGAGAATTCCGATGGATGTTGAATACTTGAGGACTGAAATCGCAAAACGAGTAACGATCAAGCGCTATGAACATGTACTTCGCGTTGCAGAAACAGCGAAAATACTAGCGGACAGATTCCAAATTTCAGTTATGAAGGCGGAACAAGCAGCCCTATTCCACGACATTGCTAAATTTGTGGACAAAGCTGAACTTCGGCGTATGCTAGAGAATGACAACGAAGATACTAGATTGTTTTCATTCCACCCCGAATTATGGCATGCGCCAGCGGGAGCGATTATCGCGCGTGATGAATACGGTGTTTCGGATGAGGACATCCTAAATGCAATCCGCTCGCATACAACCGGGCGTGCGCAGATGTCCCCGCTTGAAAAGGTCATTTATGTAGCGGATATGACCGAACCTGGACGTGATTTTCCAGGCGTGGACGATTTAAGGGAAGCCGCTAAGGACAATCTTGACACAGCAATGGCAGCATGCATCATCCATTCAGTACAATTTCTTGTGAATAAACGAGCAGCGGTTTATCCTGACTCGTTAGAGTGTTATAATGAGCACGTTAAAATGAGAGGACCAGTGAAATAATGACTACACTATTAGAAACAGCATACAAAGCGATTGACGATAAAAAAGGCGAGGACATCGTAGTCCTTAATATGGAAGGCGTATCACTTATCGCTGACCAATTCATCATTTGCCATGCCAATTCAGAACGACAAGTGCAAGCGATTGCGAAAGAAGCGGCAGACAAAGCATCAGAAGCAGGGTTTGTTGTTAAAAGAATTGAAGGAATGGACTCGGCAAGATGGGTTCTTGTTGACCTTGGCGATGTTGTTGTTCATGTATTCCACCGCGATGAGCGCGGCTTTTACAATCTTGAAAGACTATGGGGAGACGCTCCGTTACTGGATATGGCAGAAGAAAGATGAGTAATGCCTATTCGGAATTCGCCTTCGTCTATGATGAATTAATGACGGATGTTCCTTATGATACGTATGTCGAGCTTCTCGATATGGCGGCTAGCGGGATTAGCGGCAAACGAGTATTGGATATCGGCTGTGGCACGGGACTGTTATCGGCGAAACTAGCGAAACAAGGCGCCGACGTCACAGGGATCGATCTTTCCACCGCAATGCTTGAGGTAGCAGAACAGCGTGTAAAAGCGCTGTCCTTACCTGTTAAGTTCAACCAACAAGCGATGCAGCAATTAGAAGGATTCAAGGAATTCGACGTAGCGGTTATTGCAATCGACTCGCTGAATTATTTGTCTGAACGACAAGATGTGGTAGCAACATTCCACCGGATCTATTCAGCTTTAGCCATCGGTGGTGTGCTTGTTTTCGACGTCCATTCCACGTTCAAAACAGATGTGATCTTCCAAGAAGGTCCTTTTACGTTCGACAACGACCGCATTGCGTACATATGGGAAACAGAAGAGGGAGAAGAACAGCACTCCGTTTACTCTGAACTCGCTTTTTTTGTTAAGAATGACAGCGGTACCTATCGACGTTTTGATGAAGTACATACGCAACGAACGTTTCCGGTTTCGGATTACGTAGACATGCTCATGGAAGCAGGATTTTCGATTGAGCGCATTTTTGCAGATTGGGAAGACGAAGCACCACATGAGGAAAGTGAACGAATATTCTTTCAAGCACGAAAATAATCCTTTTCATTTAGCGGCCATTCATTTATAGTTGACTAGACTCCATATGGATGCCGCCGAAGAAAGGGTGAACGTGCTGTTTCTTTCGTTTGTATCCAGTAAATGGCGTAAGATTCTCACCCCAATTGCAGCGATCGCTGTCGTATCTGCTTTTCTGTTCTTCCCCCGAGGACAGGCTGACAACAATGCGTTTGTCATGAGTGGACAAAACCCATTTCCTGAAGTGATTGAAGAAGAAACTGAAACTGTAGAAGAAGAAATTAGCCCATCTGTTCCCATCCTTATTGTTGTCGATGTCAAGGGAGCTGTTCGGCATCCCGGCGTCTATTCGATGCAAGAAGGGGATCGTCTCATTGATGCCATTAATGCAGCAGGTGGCTATTTGCCAACCGCAGATTCACGCATGTTGAATCATGCTATGAAACTGGCAGATGAATTTGTGATTTACGTTCCAGTCGAAGGTGAAGAGCCTATAGAAATTGCATCCAATCCGTTAACAGGGATAACTGCGCAACAAGATGACGGAAGGGTCAATATCAATACTGCGGATGAAAAAGAACTCATGTCTATTCCAGGAATTGGTCCGTCAAAAGCAGCGGCAATCATCCAATACCGGACAGATAAGGGTCTTTTCAAAGCGCCTGAATCATTGATGGACGTATCCGGAATCGGGCAGAAGACTTTTGAAAAATTGGAGCAACAAATTAAAGTGAAATGAATTGACTAAGATGGAATTCCGTTTGTAAAGAAAACAATCGAATACTAACTGTAGGAGGGTACCATATGGAGCGAATAACATGGGACCAGTTTTTCATGGCCCAGTGCCATCTGTTAGCAGTACGCAGTACATGTACAAGACTTGCTGTCGGCGCAACAATCGTCCGGGATAACCGAATTGTAGCGGGTGGTTATAACGGGTCAATTTCTGGCGGAGATCACTGCATCGATCACGGTTGCTACGTCGTCGGCAATCATTGTGTACGAACGATTCACGCGGAGATGAATGCATTGCTACAGTGTTCGAAATACGGCATACCCGTAGCGGGTTCCACATTGTATGTCACGCATTTTCCCTGTCTGCAATGTTCAAAAGCAATCATCCAAGCAGGCATAAAACATGTGTACTACGCCACTGATTATAAAAATGATGACTATGCGATGCAGCTATTTAAGCAATCGGGCATTTCAGTGCAGCATGTTCCGTTCGACGAAAAGAAAGTTGATTTTGCGAGTGAGGACAAGCTGAAACTCATCAATGAATTATTCCTAAAAATGCAAGCACTTGGCGCTGAAGATGAAGAACTCTCCCTTTATAAAAAAAGGGTGAATGACTTATTTGGCAACTAATTTCACGTGTACGTTTCATGTATATCGCAGTGCCGGTCGTCGTATCAGCGTTTGCTGCATACGGGCCGGTCTATCTGCTAGTTTGTCACCTGTTCCTTATCCCCATCTTCTACCGTAGAAAAGAAGATTTCCTCACACCTATCCTTGCGCTTGCGGCCGCAGTTTTTTCCTATTCCTTTATTTCAGCAACACTTCCAATGGCAATTCCAGAGGGACCTGCAACTGTCTCCCTTACTTGGTCAGATAATGTAAAAATCGATGGCGGGAAAATCAAGGGACTTGCCAAGACGTCAACAGGCGAGACGATCTATGTCGTCTATTCATTTGGAAATGAACAAGAAAAAATGCGTTTCCTTGAACTAAATCCCTCTTCCTATACTTTTGTCATGTCCGGTGCATTCCGCAAACCTGATAGACCTTCACATGATTATTCATTTGATATGGGTAAGTATATGAGAATGTACGGAGCTTCGGGGCTATTTGAATCGGAGATAATTCTTCAAGCTGAAATGCTCTTCACTATGCGAACTAGACTATCTGAGCAAAGGCGGAAAGTGAAAAAGCATATCAGAGCCACCTTTCCTGAAGCGCTGAAAGTAGAGGCAGAAGCGCTTCTCATTGGGGATCGTAGTGGGATGGATGACGAGTTGGCTGCAAATTATCGAACACTCGGTATCACGCATCTATTTGCGATTTCTGGGTTACATGTTGGATTGCTCGCTTTTCTCATGCGGGAGTTGTTGTTGAGGGCGAGGGTGAGAAAAGAGACTGTGGACATGTTACTCATCGTCTTACTGCCGCTTTACGCGGTAATGGCGGGAGGTGCACTCTCCGTTTGGCGAGCGGTAACTGTGACGATTCTCGTCCTTCTCGCCGCATCCGGTCGGCTAAAAGTTAGACTGGATGATGCGCTCGCTTTAAGTGCGATCTTCTTTATTTGGATGCAGCCATTCGTCTTGTTTCAACCAGGATTTCAACTTTCTTATTTAGCGGCCAGTTCACTTGTATTTTCATCCGGGCTTTTAGCAAAAGCCAAATCGCCAATTGCTTTATCATTTTTTGTGACATCGATTAGTCAACTAGCGCTTTATCCGGTTTTATTGTTTCATTTTCACGAACTGTCGCTATCCTCATTTGTTGTCAACTTGGTTTATGTTCCGCTCTATTCGATGCTTATTTTGCCTATGAATATTGTATTGCTAGTCATGACAGCATTGTTGCCGAAAATCGCAACAGGTCTATTCATGGTGTACGAACCGATTCGGGAATTCATTGGCGTTATGACGAGTTGGCTGGCCTCATTGCCCCATCAATTATGGACACCCGGGAAACCTGATGCGGTGTGGCTATCATTGGCTGTGGTGGGCGTCCTGCTGTTTTTCGTCCGCTGTGAAGAAGGGATGAAGTGGGTATGGGCTATGCCTTTGATCATCGTGCCTGCACTCCTCATTCACTTCATCCCGTACACGGACAGCTCGTTGAAAGTAACTTTTCTGGATGTCGGTCAAGGGGATAGTATCGTTATCGAATTGCCCTACAAGAAAGCCGTCTATGTCATTGACACAGGGGGAACGGTCACATTTGGTGAGCCGAATTGGAAAACGCCAGAGAAAAAATTTGAAGTAGGTCGAAAAATCGTGGTTCCTTATTTAAAAGGACGCGGCATAGCTACAATCGACAAGCTGATTATCACGCATGCCGATAGTGATCATATGGAAGGTGCGGATGAAGTACTTGAGGAGATTGTTGTCAATGAAATCCATATTTCACCTGACAGCGAAGTGGAGAAGACAATGGAGGCTATCATGCGACTTGCGGTGGAAAAACAAATCCCTGTTATGCCAATGAAAGATGGTATCTCATGGACAAAGGGACAGTCATCTTTTCATTATTTAAGCCCGATGGACGGCAAGTATGTAGGCAATGATAGTTCCCTGGTTCTGTATATGACAACAACAGGACCTTCCTTTCTGTTCACAGGAGATATGGAGCAAGAGGGAGAAAATGGCTTCGTTCGCAAATACGGCCACGCCAATTTAGGTCCGCTTATTTTAAAAGCCGGGCATCATGGTAGCCGCACATCCAGTACGGAACCATTTGTCTTGGCATTACAGCCGGAACTAACCATTATTTCTGCGGGACGCAATAGTCGTTACGGACATCCTCATCCAGAAGTCATGGAAACGTTCCGAAAACATGGTTTTGCGACAGTATCGACAGCAGAATCCGGTTCGATTACGGTGACTGTAGCGAAAGAGGGGTACTCTGTTAAAACGATGGCACCATGAAACAACACCGGGATTGGTCGCTTAATGCGGAGATCAGTCGCTTGGCAGATGGAATTGGTCGCTTGATGCGGAGAACAGTCGATTAGGTGTGCAGATTGGTCGCTTGATGTGAAGATCAGTCGCTTGGCAGATGGAATTGGTCGCTTAGATGTGAAGAACAGTCGCTTAGCACGAAGATCAGTCGTTTCAATATGAAAAACGGTCACGCCTTTCCGGTGAGGGAAGGACATGACCGTTTTTTTTGCATACCTGTTAGCCAGCGACAACGTCGATTATGGTAGCAATTACGAAGATTGCTGAAAAAGCTACGAAAGCTACTATGAAACCGACTCCAGAATCGATCGCATCATTGCGTTTGGATTGTACATCATGTTCAAATTCGTTCATTACTACACCTCCTAATTCCATTATAGTATAGATGATAACGGCCAAAAAATCCATAGCAATTGATTAATTACACCACTTCATCACTAAATGACACAATTTGTCCATACAGACGAATTATCTTGCGGTATAATTGATGGAATAGGAAACTCAAAAGAGGTGAGCAACATGGCAACCGCTGTATGGAAAAAAATAGCCGCTGGGGAAATCGATCCCGTCTATTTACTAACTGGACTTGAACAACATATTTTCGACTCAACGATAAAGCGACTAAAAAAAGCTTTACCTGATCTTGACGATGCATCTGTCATCCGTTTTGACCTCGAAGAAACACCTGTCGAAGTCGTCATTGAAGAAGCGGACACATTACCTTTTCTTGAAGACAGGAAATTGATCATCGCGGGCAATGCTTCTTTTTTGAAAGCATCCGATAAAAACAAAGAAAAAGTGACACATGATTTAGCGCAATTGGAGATTTGGCTTAAAAATCCTTCCCCAACCGCCGTTGTTGTATTCGTCGCGCCATACGAAAAACTGGACGCAAGAAAACGGATTACCAAACTAATGAGAGAACAAGCAACCGTCATCGAAGCCGAACGCCTGCAAGGAAAAGACCTCTTCACATGGATCCAGCAGGAAGCAGGATCCAAAGGTGCACGGATCTCAGCAGATGATGCAGAAGTACTTGTGAAGATGGCAGGGGACGATCTGCTTGGACTCTCTTCAGAAATCATGAAGATGGCGACCTACTTAAATGGAGAAGGCGAAATTACGAAGGCTGTAATTGAGTCCCTTGTACCGAGGACGCCAGAAATGGATGTTTTCAGATTAACGGATGCCTATGTAACTGGAAAAGTGGCAGAGACCATCGCCATTTACCATGATTTGTTGCGCAATGGCGAAGAACCGATTATGCTGACATCCCTTATCGCCGGTCATATTCGTCTTATGTTTCACGTCGCAGCCCTAAGGAAAAAGGGATACCAGCAACAGCAAATTGCCAAAACATTGAATGTCCATCCCTATCGAGTGAAATTGATGATGGAAAATAGAAGTGTGCCAAGCGAGAAACGATTGCTTGTGATATTGCAGAATTTGGCCAGCATCGATTATAAATTGAAATCGACAAGCGGCAAAAGAGAACGGCTATTGGAGTTGTTTTTTATGGAGTCATTACGATGAATAAATTAGAAAGACCGTCCTAGTTAAAGGACGGTCTTTCTGATTTAAAGTGTCTAGCTCCGGTCGCCAGACGCTCGGGTCATAAGCAGTCCAGCTATGGAGGGATGAAGTTCTATCCCTCCCGGGCAAAAAACCACCGCGTCGCTGGCCCGACTTATGCCGGTCGCGTCTACACAGCGCCCTGCGCTTTCTTTAATTATAGTGCTTTTTTAGTAAGACGTGCTTTTTGACGTGATGCAGTATTTTTATGGATAAGGCCTTTACGTGCAGCAGTGTCCATTTTTTTGATAGCATCTCTTAGAAGAACAGTAGCATTCTCTTCTTTAGCGTCAATAGCAAGCTCAGCTTTACGGACAGCAGTACGCATTGTAGCTTTAGCATGCGAGTTTTGTATGTTCGCAGCAGTGCTTTGTTTTACGCGTTTGATAGCAGATTTGATGTTTGGCAATTCATTCACCTCCAATTTCAGGTAAGGCAAGAGTGTTTCCACTTAATTTCGGATATCACTTTCACAACAACCATTATTTTATCAAACTAGACGCCGAATTGCAACTAGAAATGCAGGAGGTATCCATAAGAGAAGGCATTCAAAGCGCACTAATTCCAATGAAAACAGAGACTTTACAACAACTTATCGCCTTTAAAGAATATTTCCTTGACACATCGGACAAACTTGAAAGCGAGGTGATTAGATGGAGAACTATAATTTTTACCGGACGGACCTGCTAGATGAAAGCGAGGAAATGGTTCGTCACCGGACAAAAACAGAAAAAAACAGATTGAAAGATGCGGGCGGCGTAGCATTAGATGAGTCAAGATTAGGACGTGTCATCTTAACGTCCGTAACCGTCGATGGAGAAGGAGAAAAGACAATCGGCAAGAAAAAAGGCTCCTATATTACGTTAACAATCCCGACACTAACGACGGATGATCGGGAGGGACTCGCAGATATGTCGAATGTGTTAATCGACAAACTGGACGAGATGACAGCAGAAATTCCGAGCATCAAAACAGGTAAAATTCTCTTGATTGGCTTAGGAAACCGTGACGTCACGCCCGATGCAGTTGGTCCCATGACAATGGATCGACTCCGCAATATCGTCCCCGACTATTATTCGGATGAAGGCGGGGAAGTGTTCGTCTATGCGCCAGGTGTCACAATCCAGACAGGTCTGGAGACGGCAGACTTTGTAAAAGCAGTCGCCGCTGAGATAAAACCTGATTTGCTCATCGTTGTTGATGCACTTGCTGCGAGAGACAGTTCAAGGCTTTGTCGAACAATCCAGTTAACAGACACAGGCATCCATCCAGGCTCTGGCGTCGGCAATAGCCGCAAAGAGATTTCAAAGGAGACACTCGGCATGCCTGTCATCGCCATAGGCATCCCAACAGTCGTCGACGGACCCGTCCTCATCGCAGATGCCATCGACACGATGTTCGGCTACATCGCTTCCAAAATAAACGAAAAGGAAAGTCCATCCTCACGTCTTTCCGTCACGCCCTGGTTGCATACCGAAAACAAAGACGCAGACCGTTCCAAATTGCTGCCGATTTTTGGCGACTGGGCATCGTGGCCGCATGAAGATCGAATCCAACTCTTCGAGGAAGTCCTAACGAGTCATGAATTGCGGACGTTCATCTCACCGAAAGAAATCGATTCTTGGGTTTCCCTTTACGCCGATACATTATCCGAGTCATTAACGTCTTGGATAGCGAATATAAAAAGCAGTCATTGACCCGACCTCCAACGCATATAGTTGGAGGACGGAGGGATGCCACTTGAAAAAGCCATTACAAATATGGGGTACACTCATTCTATTTCTCTTCCTGTTTCCTGTAATTGTCAGTAAAATACCTGGAGAGATGGCAACGACAAGAAGCAAGCTTGTGAAAGAACCATCCTTCATGGTCTATGCCGCTAATATTATGGAAGAAGAAACACTAGAACTAGCGGAAGCCCCAGAATCAGTAGAAACAGAAACACCAGTAGCACCAAAATCTCCAAAAGCAGGAGAAGGAAAAGCACTTCTCTATTTTACCCATACAAACGAAGCATTCAAACCAGTCACCATGGCGAATGACGGTAAAATAGCCGTTTCCCATCATTCCGAAAACATAACGAAATTCGGAGAAAAACTACAGAACCAACTTATTTTCAATGGAATTCAAACGGATATTCTAGCTGTCAATAATGCAGAGGAAATGGGTAAAAGGAGAATCCCTCATTTCCGCGCATATAAAGCAATACGTCCTTATGTCGAAAAACGCATAAATGAACAGAATTATGATCTTATTATGGATATTCACAGAGACGCCGTTGGTCCCGACGTTACAACCTTAGTCCACGAAGGCGAAAAATATGCAAAAGTTGCCTTCGTCATCGGACTGGATCACCCCAATTACCAACAAAATCTAGCCAAGGCCCAACTGATAAAAGACGAAATGGAAAAACTCGTTCCCGGAATAACCCGTAACCTTATTAAAAAGGGAAGCGCTCATGGGGATGGAAAATACAATCAGGATCTGCATCCTTCCTTGTTAGTTGTTGAGCTTGGTGGGACTGGTAACGCGGAGGATGAATTGAATCGGACGGTGGCGGTTATTGGGAAGGCGGCTGCGGGGGTTTTGGGGGGGGAGTAGGTTTTTATTTTTTTAGGTGAATAGGATGGGGGAGCCAATCAGTGGTGGGGTGCTGGTTGGTTTTTTTGTTGGGTGAGAAGTAAGTACCGAGTGCCCATCACTCATTCAAACGGGAAAATTATGTTTGTTTGAACTAACATGATAGTTTCAGTGACAGGCACTCCAAAATGTTGTATACGTTTATTACAGAACTTGTCGCGCGCACCCGTTAGTTGAATAAGGGTTACTGATTTTTATTTGCACGTCTTTTTGCAAATGTAGAAGGTGAAAACGAAACTTTATATTTTCCTTCGAGTTCTTTTTGTACTTTTTCTGTTAGTTTCAATCCTTGTTTATTATGTTTTTCTTCAAGTTCAATCCCACTAGGAACTATTCCATCATTATCCCAATCAATCCATTCACCATATTTCGATATCCATTCCACTAATTCCGAATTCAGCTCGATTGAAATTGGGACATATTCTATTTCAAAGTTATTACACCATATAGCGTCGGCACCTATATCTGCTTCAACTTTTAAATCATATGTTTCATTACATTTACATGAATCTATCATATTGTTTTTCGTCTCCCTTTATTAAAGTATCATTTCTATGGCTCTCTGTTGTTATTGTACCTTCTTTACTTATTTAAAGAGGAAGTTAAACAGCGGAAATCGCAGAAAAAAGCTATCTTTTTTTAACGACTATCAAAGTTAAGCAGCGAGTTCACTTATTATAGTTGAACTCGTTTTTCATTGAAAAAAATAAAATGAACGATTTATCATTTTGAACTGTCTAATAGGTAATAGGAGGTGGAAGTATGAATTTAGATTTGGAAAAACAAGCAATTGCGGGTAATGAACAAGCTTTATTAGAACTATTAAAACTACATGAAGACATGCTTTATCGTACTGCATATGCTTACTTGAAAAATAAACATGATGCTGTTGAAGCCGTACAAGAGCTGACGTATCGGGCTTTGAAAAAGATTCATACCGTAAAAGAACCCGCATTCTTAGCAACATGGCTTGTCCGAATAATGATTAATATTTGTTTAGATATGAAAAAGAAGCAAGAGAAACTTATCTATAATCATGATGTAGAAATCGCATCGACGGATCAGCAACCATTCGAAATAGCTGATATAATTGCCGGTTTGCCAATCGAGCAACAGGAGCTGATTTACTTAAAATATTTCCAAGATATGAAGAACGCGGACATTGCACAGCTAAAACAAATTCCCGAAGGTACCGTGAAATCAAGGCTACATACGTCGTTAAAAAGATTACGCGTACTTATTGGAAAGGAGGAACTGTAAATGACTAACTTGAACGAGCAGGATTTGCAGAAGTTAACGGAGGAATTAGAAGCGGTTGAAATCCCTAAAGAAGCCTTACAACAAGCACGTGTGGAGGCCGTGCACCAGCACCGGCTGATAAGGAGGAGAAAGCTTCGTCTGTATACAGTTGCCAGTGTAGCTGCTATTGTACTGTTACTGTTTGCAACGTCAATTCGTGTATCTCCCGTATTTGCACAAGCTGTGGCCAAAATCCCTGGGTTTGCTCCTATCGTCGGCATGATTGCTTATGATAAAGGAATCAGTGACATTGTGGAAAATAATTACTATGAAGAACTTGGAATTGTAGTCACACAGGGCGACTATACCTTGACTTTACAGAATGTCGTAGCTGATCATTCGGGCATGACTATATTCTATAATATTAAATCCCCTTTTAATCTTTCCGAAGTGAGAATAACTTCTTTAGGGGTGTCTCAACAAGACATTCCATGGGGTGTTGCAAGTTCCTACTCTAGTTCTCTAGTGGGTGGACCCGCCGTCCATGAAGACAAAGTCGAAATTATACCTGTTGATGAATTATCGTATGACAATATGTCATTTGAATTTAATTTGCACTTGGATGATGCAGCAGAGACAAAGTTCACCGTGCCATTCACACTCACCAAGCCCATTAAGCAGCCGAAAGTATATGAAGTGAACCAATCTGTTGCCGTCGATGGTCAAACGATTCATATTAAACAGTTGGAAATTTCTCCGTTACGCGCAGAAATCCGACTAGCTGCTGACGAGCAAAACACGATGCAATTACTGAAATTTAGATCGGTACGGTGGATTGATGAAAACGGTGAAGATTGGGGTCAAACAAGAGATATGGAGGAGGGCTTCGGCATATCGCGTGACGGTGAAGTAAGCATACGTATGCAAAGTAATTACTTCAGGCAGCCGAAAAAACTAACATTAGTGATGGAGAGGATTGAAGCACTTCCAAAAGGCTCTGACTATATTGAAGTAGATTTTGAGCAACAGAAAGTGCTGTATGTGCCGAGTGAACTGGATATCGATGTTCAAGTACTATCGGGCAATACATTGGAAGTTACCTATCCAACTATTGTCGAGAGCATGCTATTAAGTGAAATAGTAGACCGAGAAGGCAATGAGCTCAGTGGGAATATAATCTCAATAAATTTTAGCAGAGAACACGACTATGGAAAAGCAATCTATACCTTTAACTTTGACAATGAAGTAAGTCCAATTCGTCTGTATATGAATAGCTATCCGCTGTATTTAGACGGCAAGGTGGAAATGAATATCTCACTGGATTAATATGTTTTTACAGTGATAAAATCAACTACAACATATATGAAACGTACCGCTATGAGCATTCGGTTTCTCACAGTGGTAGCGTTTTATTTTTAGTGACTAGACAGGGAATCCCTTCAAATCCGCGTCGTTACCGCGGCTACCTCTGTAAGCCAACCGTTTATAAAGCATGGCGAAGTATCCAGTGCCTGTCACTCATTCAAACATGAAAGTTCAAACAGCTGTTTTTTTGATTACGACCATAAGGATGTACCACTTCTGCCATGTTTTTCACCAGCGATTGCCACAAGACTTACCACTCGTTGCCAATGAGTTTACCAATGGGGTAACGTCAAGAAAGTGCAAATTTACAACGTTAAGGATTTTGAAAGATAGAAAAGCCTAACCCCTTCATATCTTGAACGAGGAATTAGGCTTATGATCTTCAACAATCACATCCGATTACTGAATATTATATTTATTTTCATTCTTTCGTTTTCAAGGAATAATGAAATTGTCAAATTCGATAAGCAAATCGACAAAGAAACCCCATATTTATTTTACACCGTGAAAAATAAAAGATTTGGTTTCTATTGTTGCTTGTTTAAACTCCCAATCTCCATAAATATGGATTTGTGAAAAACCTACTTGTTGTAATGATTCATGGATTTCTTCTTTCGTTCAGAATTTTAATTGCATTTTTTCATGAATTACTACATCATCTGTACGTGCATTTTTCACAGTCTCATAAAAAGTAAAAATATCTTCTACAAACCCCTCGTATTCAGTCCAAATTTCAAACGACTCACCGCTCGCCTGGCTCGTTGCAACATCAGGTGTCATATCTTTTTCCCACTGTTCCCAAGCTTTTGCTAATGGGTTACGTGTATCAAAAAGAAAATGACCTCCAGGTTTTAATGCTCGATATGCATCTGAAATGACGTGTTGCCAACTTTCATCTGTAAGAAATACTTGCGCAACATTCGCTGTCATTATGACAGCATCAAACGCATTTGTTTGTAAATTTGAGCTATCTCCAATAATCCAAGTCACTTCGCCTGGATACTCTTTATTTTTCGCATATTCGATTGCTTCTTCATTCGGGTCAATAGCTGTAATATGATAGCCTGCTTTAGCAAAATGGGTTGTTAATCTTCCTGTTCCACAACCCAAGTCAGCTATTTTTTTAACATTTAACTTCTTTAACAGTGCTAAGAAGAATTCATCATCTTTGCCCCAACCATTAATTTGGTCATATACTAATGGAATCATTTATTTACCTACTTTCTAATTCAAATCTTTTTCTATTTTATTATATTTTGGCAGTAGCGTTGCATAAATAATTTTACTCGTTGTCAAATTGGCTGTTATTTGGATGCTTGACCGTAGAGTGAATATTCAGATATGTATACCTGTTCAAAAAATAAAAAAGACAACAGGGGCTAATAGGATAGTCATTATCCACAATTTAACGGTTTCTATTTATAATCTACAAACAGGGGATCATACGTCAAATCGTCTAGATGGCTCACCTCGCCTTCGTCAAATTGCTGGTCGATTATACGAAACTCGGCGAGCCAATCGTATTTTTTACGTCCTGCTGACACCCGGGTCGGCTCGTGAAAAAGGGCTTCTTTAAAGGCGTCAAAACCTTTGAATAAGAACGTTTTCAGTGTTCTTTTTAGTTCTAACAGACTCCCTTTAAATCCAACTTTCAGTTGTAGTAACACCTCTAAACAATAGGTGATTAAGGCGATCCAGATT
>NZ_JADBEL010000008.1:0-67651 GCF_014873855.1 Sporosarcina limicola
TACACTCTCCTTATTAACTCTTGTAGGTTATAAATTGAGTGTATCATGACATGTCTTTTTTTGGTGTCTCGCTTAATTATACAATCGGCGAAATTAAAATTTTACCCCGTATTATGCTTCAAATTTAACTGAGATATCATGCCTAAAATGGAGTTGTTGGCTTTTTTACTCATTTTACTTTATATTCCACATATTGTAGGATGTACTCAAGATAATTAGAGGTTATGGATTCACTAATTGTCTGAACATATGCTATAATAAAGAGAGTAAGGTGGATAAATGAGACGTATAAAACTGTTGAAAACAATTGAGCTCGATCAGCTAATGGATTTGAAGATTGATTTTTCTTTTAAACAATTATTCGGAATTGAAAAAAGTAAGCATATCACCATTGTTTTTCTAAATGCAATTTTACAACGAACAGGTCGCGATCGGATTAAAGACATTTCATTCAATAACATAGAGGCGGGCGGGGAATATGAGGACGATAAGCAGTCTAGATTAGACCTTTAGTCGTGACGGATTCGGGTGAATGGATTAACGTGGAAATTCAATTTACGAATCAATACGACATGATAAAATGCTCTATCTATTACTGGTCGGGCGTTTACCGTACACCGATTGAGAAAAGCATGAGCTATAAAGAATTGAACCCAGTTATTGCGATTAACATTTTGAATTTCGATTTATTACCTCAAACATATCGTTTTCATACAATCGCACGCCGTCTATTAGCAAAAGGAATGGATGCGGAATTCGTTGCTGAATCGACAGATCTTGATAAAGAGCGGGTTCTTGAAATCCACGCAGAAATGTTGTAGGAACCAAATGCCCAGTGCCTGTCAATCATTCAAACGCGAAAATTATGTTTGTTTGAACTAACATGATTGTTTCGGTGACAGGCACCCCACACTTCCTTTAAGATAGAATTTAATCTATATCTCGTTTAGTTTCTCCCATTCACTTAAATACATCCGTTCTGTTAATCTTTTAGGATTTCCGATTTTACAAATGAACTCCAGATTATTTCCATCGGGCTTATTAAAGTGAATTTTAGCATGTGCATAATTTTCGTGATGCATTACAAAGGCTTACGTCGGTTCAAAACCAAATGCTTTTCTTGGCTCGCCCCCTCTTTCTTTTAACCAATAAACTGATTCCTTCAAAGCCTTCAAGGAAACTTCAAAGGCAATCTGTCTTATTGACAGGTGATATTCCAAATCAACTTTCTCAGTTTTCCATAATCCCAGCCAACTTTTATCTTTTTCAATCCATAGAAAAGCTAAATTATCTTCTACTTTATGGTCAAATTGTAAATCTAGTTCTTTATAAAATTCCACTGAACGATTCAAATCACTTACAGGTAAATGTGCCTCATATAAGCCTTTAATCATTACAGAACCTCCCGAACATCTTTAACATTTTTATATTAATAGTTCTTATTTCATCAAATCAACTAAAAACGCCAGATCTTCCGGATAATCGTGCTCAATACTTTGAACTTCAGAAAGTGATTTCCAATCGACGTCTATAATGATTTCGTCAGGGTCATTAATTCCTTCGCTTTCTCCAAAAAATTTCACTTTAAAATAATAAGTTTTCACTTTATACCCTTTAATTTCAACTTCTTTAATAAACAGGTTTTCTACTATCTCAACATCATATCCGGTTTCCTCTTTCACTTCTCTGATACAGCATTCTTCCGGCGATTCACCTTCTTCTATACCGCCTGATGGAACGGCCCAAGCCTCAGATCCGATGCTTTTCACCATCAAAAGATCCTTATTTTCATTCATACAAATTGCAGCGGAACCAAACCATTCTTTCATCTAATCCCTCCAACTACTATTTTCTATAGTGGAACTGACTTTTCTGCCTGAAACCTTTTCTTAACTGTTCGAGTTGATTGTGGCCTTCTCTCATCTCGTCAACACTAGAAGTGATTTACTCCAGCACGGCTATGATCAATCCAATGGCATGTGAATCTGTCACGTGTGCACAATGCCCGCCGCTTAACGCCGTTACAGTCATCATATCATGTCTTGCAATTTTCTTGATGTCTCTTATCGGACACTAATAGTGAGTTAACGCTACGATGTGGGAGACGCGATTGTGGATCTTATAAAACCGTGGAAAGATTATTATTAATAAAAATCAGGTAGGGAAAAACTACTCGTTTTTCCCTACCTGATTTTTTAAATGTCCTATTTTACAGCCCCTGGAACTTTCAAGTGAACACCAACGCCAAGTCTATCAAGAACGAATGCATAGCATGCCGCGGCTTCTTTCAAGTGATTGAAACGGCCTGACTCGCCGAAATGGCCGGCACCCATATTTGTTTTGAGTACGAGTACATGGTCGTCGGTTTTCAACTCTCTTAAGCGTGCGACCCACTTGGCAGGTTCCCAATAACCGACCCGCGGATCATTCAGGCCGGTGGTGACATACATATGCGGATAGTCTTTCGTTTCAACATTGTCATATGGGCTATAGGACTTCATATAGAAATAGTCGCCCTGTTCCCGAGGGTCACCCCATTCATCCCATTCTAGAGTGGTGAGGGGAATGGTGGTGTCGAGCATCGTTGTGACGACATCGACGAACGGCACTTCAGGAACGATAACTTGAAACAACTCGCCGGCCATGTTTGCCACTGCACCTGCAAGCAAACCTCCAGCACTGCCTCCGCGGGCAGCCATTTGGCTCGGGGTTGTGTAGCACTCTTCAATCAGATAATTCGCTGCAGCGATGAAATCAGTGAACGTGTTTCGTTTGTTGCGCATCTTTCCATCCTCGTACCAACTACGTCCCATTTCGGAACCACCACGAACTTGCGCCGTGACAAAGACAATTCCTTTTTCTAAGAGGGGGAGTCTGTACGGACTGAAATACGGATCGCTGTTCGCTCCATAGGATCCATACCCAGACAGAATTAGCGGAGCGGTCCCCTGATCGAACGCATCTTTCAGATAAACGAGAGTCAGCGGCACTTTAACTCCGTCTTCGGCTGTCGCCCATACTTGCTTTTGGTGGAAGCGAGAACGATCGTAGTCGCCACTGACGGGAGCCACTTGCAAACGAAGCTTTTCTCCTGTTTGCAAATTTAGACTGTACGTTGTTTTTGGAGTGAGCAAGGACTCAAAGCTGAGTAATACTTCTGTTGCCCCATAGTTTTGATCGGATAAAATCGACACTGTGTAGAGTGGCTCATCCCATGTGAGCTGCACCAATTCACTGTCCTGCAGCTTCCAGACTTGCGTCAACCCATTCTCCCGACCCGCGACAAGTAGCGCGTCTTTGAATGGGTACATGGCTTGAAGAAAACGGTCTTTGTGATACTCCACGACGTTCACCCGTGAACGAAGGTCATCAAGTAGACAACGGTGTAGCTGAAAGTTCAGAGCTCCTTCGTTTGTCAGGATGAGCAGGTCATCTCCCCAATGCTCGACGTCGTATTTGATTCCGTCACGTCGCGCATCTACTAGTTGTATAGGAGATAATGGAGAGTCCGCATCGATTAGACTAATTTCACTCGTCGTATTCGAATTCGAATTCACAACAATAAATTTTCCCATTTGTGATTTATTCACAAATAACGTAAATGTCGTATCTTTTTCTTCAAAGATTAGCTCATCGCTCTCGACATTACTTCCTAAATGATGCCGCCATAACCGGCAAGGACGTTGATGCTCATCGACGGTAACGTAAAACAGATAGTCACCGCACCGACTCCATTCTATACTTCCATATATATAGACATCCGGAATCCGGTCGGGCAGAAGCTCGCCTGTTTCCATATCCTTTACATAGACGGTATATCGGTCCGTTCCATCTCGATTCTCCAAATAAGCGAGACGGTGATGATCGGTACTCATACGCTGCGCTGTGACGCTTAAATAGTCACCATCTGCCGCCAATTCATTCAGGTCGAGCACCACTTCTTCCAGTGCTTCTGACAAGAGCTCACGACCCGCCGCCTTCTTGCGTGCATAGATGGGGTATTGCTTGTCTTTATCCAAACGGGAATAGTAGAAGTAGGGTCCGTGTTGAACCGGCACATCTACTTCTGAATCAGGAACACGGTCCACCATGCTTTGATAAATCTGCTCAGTTTGTTCCTTGAGTGGATGCATGACTTCATCGTAATACCGATTTTCGTCTTCTAAATACTGGATAACCTCCGAATTCGTGCGATCCTTCAGCCAATAAAAGTCATCTTCGCGGATATCGCCATGTATTTCATGGGCATGGGGAAGGCATTTTGCTATAGGTGGTTTCATTATGATTCTCCTTCCGATATACGCATTACTTTCGCGATATGCACCGAGAAACCCTCTTTTTAATAAGATTTACTCGAAGTATTCTTGGATTTTTGAACAGATATGAATGTTTAAATAACCTCATTAGTTTCATGCGCCTTTTGGTGGCGAGCACCCGTTGCATTGTTATTCCAACAATAAAATACAATACAATTGCATGAAGAAAAAGAAAACCCATCCATATTCAATTTGGATGGGTTTTCTTCAGTATATTTATGAATTTTTATGAATTGTCACAAATACACCTTACACAGGCACCCAACACTAACATATTCACAGCTTCAAAAGTTACACCCTAATCCCAAGGGATTTTAATGGTCACGGTTGTTCCGCTGCCTATAATCGAATCGATTGCAATGCCGTAAGTGTCACCGTAGTAAAGCTTAATGCGTTGGTCGACATTTTTAATGCCGACGCCGCCGAGTTTAGTCATTTTAGTTGAACCATTATGGTCCATTTGTGTCATGTCGAAACCTTGTCCGTTATCTTTTACGATGAACAGAATATCATTTCCTTTTTCTTTTGCATGAATTTCTATAAGGCCTTGGCGTGTCACAGCGCGGATGCCGTGATATAAAGCATTTTCAACGATGGGTTGTAGTAGAATCTTCGGTAGTTGGATTTGGGATAAGGTTGCATCACAGATAATCTCGTAGGCCAACTGATCCCCGTATCGCTCTTTTTGGATAAAGAGATATTGCCGCACATGGTTGAGCTCATTTTCGACGGTCGTTAGTTCCTGCCCACCACTCAATGAAAGACGGAAAAATTGCGCAAGTGCTTTTGTAATTTCAATGACTTTTTCACTGTTATTAAATTCGGCCATCCACACAATGGTATCGAGTGTGTTGTATAAGAAGTGGGGATTGATTTGACTATGCAGCGCACTCATTTCGGAAGATCTGAGGTGCTTTTCTTTTTCGGTAATTTCCTGCATGAGCTTGTCGATTTTGTGAATCATGATATTAAAGTGTTTTGCGAGGCTTTGGGCTTCGTAACAACCTTTTTCGTCAATTACGACTTCTGATAAGCCAGTTTCAATTTCTGCCATAGCCTTTTCCAACTTTTGGAATGGGGCCGTTATTCTGCCAGCAAATAGTCCGACACTTGAAGCGGCGATGATTTGGAGGACGATTCCAACTAATAAAAAGATATCTAGCAGCTGTTTTTTGATAGCTAGAAGACCGTCTTGTGAATAAACGCCGACAAGTAGCCAATCTGCATTTTTGAGATGGTAGGTATGTGTTAGTGTATTTTGTTTAGAGTCATAATTGTCTTTATTCGCAACGATATCTCGTAGGGTATTTTGTTTCGTATTGTCTTTAAAATAAGCAGGATCCATATGGTAAACGACTTCGGAATTGTCATTGATGATAAAGGAGAAGCCGGTTTTACCTAAATCTAAATTGGCCAGATAGTCTTCAATTACCTTGTATTCGATGTCGATCAGCAAAACGCCAATATTTTCGCCTTGGGTGTTCTTGATTTCACGACTGATGGAAATCACCCAACTGTCCTTGTCCATGGAAAATTGCTGCATCCTTGCAGAAGTGAGGACAGGCATGCTTCCGCTATGGACTGCGGAGGTATACCATTGTTCCTTCATCATATCATTGGACATGCTCATGTTTAAGTTGCTTTCATTGGAAAGAATTTGTCCATCCTTACTGACGATAATGACTGATTTAATGAAGGAATCCGATGAAATGGTTGTATCAATTGTCGTGTTAATATCTTTCTTGACTAAAGGATCACGCTTTGTGTTCGACAAATAGCTCACAAGTTGCGGATTTTCAGCAAGTAAGCTAGATACAGCTCTTAAACGATCAATATACAGGTCAATATACATGCCGCTTTTATCGACAGCCGTTTCCGTTGTGGTTACGGCCTCATTTAGGACAACTGATGAAATACTATAGTAGAGAATAAAACCCATCAGTAAGAGGGTGAGTGCACTCGCCGCTAAATAATGGAGAGCGATTTGTACGCGTAGTGTTTTTAGCATTTTGGAAGAAAACATTTTCATTTTCTTGCTTTTTCTTTGAATTGATTGGGAGAGAAGTTGAATTTTCTCTTGAAGGTAGCACTGAAATAGTTTGGATCGTCAAAGCCTACTGCTGCGGCAATTTCATAGATTTTCATTTCCGTACTGAGTAATAAAATTTTAGCTCGATCCAGTCGAGTGTTGAGCATATAATCTTGGAATGTGGTGCCGTAAAGCGTCTTGAAAAGGGTGCTTAAGTAGGAAGTGCTAAGAGCCATTTGCTTCGCTAAATAGGTTAAAGAGAACTCGACATTTGACAGGTTTGAATCGATTTCATTCTGGATTTTGGCCTTATAGCCTGCATCTTCGGGAGTGCTTGACGTGCTGATGATTTGCTGAACAAGTCGCGAAACCTCGGCGTTACTTTGGTTAGTTTCAATCTTCTCAATGAGCTTTTTTAAGGTTTCTTGAATATCAGTTCTTGAAACGGGTTTTAATACATAGTCATCAATGCCTTGTTTTAAAGCAGTTAATGCATAATCAAAATAGTCATAGCCGGTGATAAGCGCGATTTTCACGTCGGGTTTAATGGTTTTTGCAGAAATGGAGAAATCTAATCCGTTCATTTTAGGCATATTGATATCCGCTAAAATGAGATCAGGTAGATGTGTTTTAAAGATTTCAAGCGCCATTTCGCCATTGGATGCTTCGAAGACATCTGAAATCGATAGTGCATCAAAATCTACAAAAGAACGAATACCTTTAATAATAATCGGCTCATCATCGACTAATAGTAATTTGTACATGAGTTTCTCCTTTCTATATGAACTAAAGAAAGGCGGCATGCACCACCCCTATTTTATACTTTTTTTAAGATATCCGTAGCCGGTTGGTTCCATCTCAGCTAATGGTATAAATGATATCGCGGCACTGTTAATGCAATAACGTAAGCCGCCTTTGTCTTTAGGACCATCCTCGAAAACATGCCCCAAATGGCTATTTCCTGTGCGACTTCTTACTTCTGTCCTAATCATATTAAAGCTTTTATCTTTCAATTCAACAAGTACTTCCGGCTCAATCGGTTTTGTGAAGCTGGGCCAGCCACAGCCGGAGTCATATTTGTCGGCGGATGAGAAAAGTGGTTCTCCCGTAACGACATCGACATAAATACCTGGATCATAACTGTCCCAATAATCATTGGAGAAAGCAGATTCCGTTCCATTGCCTTGCGTTACTTTATACTGAGTGGCTGTCAATTTCCCTTTTAATTCCTGATCGCTTGGTTTTGGATATAAAGCAGGATCGATGAGACTAGGTATTTCCTGATCTTCGAGTGAATCGAATTCTACATGGCAATAGCCTTCTGGATTTTTCTCCAAATAATCTTGATGATAGTCCTCTGCCAGCGTGTAAGAGGCTAAGGGTTCGATTTCGGTTACAATTTTGTCCTCGTATTTTTTCTGTTCTTTTACGACTATTTTATCGATTATATCCTTATCAGCGGGGGTTTTAAAATAAATGCCGGTACGATATTGTACACCACGATCATTTCCTTGTCGATTTAAGACGGTGGGATCAATGATTTTAAAGTAGTAGGTTAACAGTTTCTCTAGGTCAACGCGTTCTGGGTCATAAAGTATATGGACTGTTTCTGCGTAACCGGTGTCGCCCTTAATTATTTTTTCATAGGTAGGGTCTTCGGTGTGACCGTTGGCATAGCCCGACGTGACATCTGCTACACCATACACCCGCGCCATATACGATTCAACACCCCAAAAGCACCCGCCTGCAAGCCAAATTTCTTCTAGTTTTTCAGGGTCATACGTCAAATTCACATTCGGGTTGGCAGGATATTTGGAAGATGCTGCAGTAGGGTTTTGTCCAACATCCGAAACGTTGGTTAGGTTTGAGTTCGGTGTCGAACATCCTGCAAGTAGGAGTATGAGTCCTAGGAACCCTCCGATAATTTTCATATACAATTTGATCAAGTCCCTTCTATTATTGAATCTGATTCAATTGCTGTTTAATTTGTTCGTTATCTAAATGCCCAGGTTGCGTAAGGACCAATTCACCGTTGGCATCAATGAAAAACGAAGTAGGGTAGCCCCGTACTTGATATTGTTTCGCAATCGTTCCATCCTCATCCAAGAGAACGGTTATATTCGAAACATCTTCAACACCTGTAAACCACTTGATAAAAGCATCCTTTTTCTTTTCATTGTTATAACCAGGTGAGACAACTGTTAAGACGATAAAGTCATTTTCCTCCATGGATAACGTATTTAGTTCTTCTAAGCCTGCTAGACAGATTGGACACCATGATGCCCAGAACTTGATGTAGACTTTTTTCCCCGCGTATTTCTCCAGACTGTGTGTATTTCCATCCAGGTCGACTAAGTCGAATGCGGGCGCTTGATTTATATGAGTTGAAGTTTGGTTCTTTTCGCTAGAGCAAGCTGTCAATGCCAAGGTAAGTGCGAATAGAAGAGTTATTTTTTTTATCACAATGAAACCTCCTTTACTGTGGAATTAAAGAAATGAATAGATTTAAGTTGTTTGTCATCAGGAAAATACCCATGATGATAATCATGATACCGCCAACGATACGGATTGTATTCATATGTTTGTTTATTTTCTTTACTTTAATTAACAAAATATCTGAAAATATGGAGAGAATTAAAAATGGTAGTAACAATCCTAGCGCATAGAATAGCATGAGTAAAGCGCCGTATGTGGCGTGCCCTTCATTTGCCGATAGTCCTAAAACTGCACCAAGGATTGGCCCGATACAAGGGGTCCATCCAAAACTGAATGTAAAGCCGAGTAAATAAGTTCCCAGCATATCTCGCTTGCCACTTCTTTTAAGGTGAACCTTATTTTCTCGATTTAAAATAGAGAGATTGAACACACCGATTTGATGAAATCCAAGAAGGATCACGATAGCCCCGCATAAGAATATAAACCACTCTGTATTAATGAAAGCACCTAGGGCTCCAGCGCCAAATCCTAAGATAACAAAGCTTGTGGATAGGCCGAAAACAAAGATAATCGTTTTTACAATTAACCGTGTGTTCACTTGCCATTTTCCGATTATTCTCCACTGTTTTCGATGCTGTGTACCGTTTTCATTGGTGGATAATATGGATATGTAGACTGGTAATAAAGGAAGGATGCAGGGTGAAAAAAAGGAGAGCATCCCTGCGATGAAAACCGTAGAGAGTAAGACTTGTTCGCTGATCATAGTGGCAAGGCACTTCCTTTCTTGTATATAGTTTTTATTGTAGAATAAATAAGGGAGGAATCCCATAGATGTAGTTTATATAAATCTTAGATATGATTTGGTGTTTTGAATGAAGTGCGAGATGCTAGCACTTTGAACGTTGCTTCGGGGAAGCGGCACGCTTAGCGAGTTCGGTTGTGCTCCCAGTTTTAATCGCTTCATCTGTCCCTTTGGAGTTCCATATGAAGATGCAACTAACATTCGCGCGTTCAATCAATCCAGTAACACCACTTGAAATGACAATCACACGAGTCGCTCTGACAAATGCAACTGATGGTAAAAATCAAACGGATGTATCGGAGGATGAAACGGAAGCACGACATGGATAGATGGGGCGTAAAATTTATTTGCCTTATGGGATGTATGAAGCATATGTTTTTTATACACCAGTATTCGCCAAACGAACAGGTGTGCACGAAGAGGGCTTGGAAGTATTTCGGGATTTTCTTGTGGATATGTGGGATTTAGATCATTCTGCAGCGCGTGGACGTATGGCTTGCAGGGGCTTTATGTATTTGCGCGTGATAGCAAATTTGGTAATGCACCATCGTATCAGCTGTTTGATAAATTGGATATCAAAAAAGTATCTGAACAAGTCGCCAGTTCGTATAAAGATTATGAGGTAGCAATTGTGAGGAATTGCCAGAAGGCGTTGCACATTGCATAAAGTAGTCACGTTTTAATCTGGCTTTTTAGTGCGAACCTCTAGCGCACATGGAAACCCCGGAGCATTCGCACCACAATTCGTTTGAATAATCACTAGAAATGGTATAAAATAGATTTAATACCACTAATAATAAGTTTATTAACTGTTAAGATGTATAAAAGACTGTTTAATGGAGAAATTTATCATCTTTTCGCAGTCGCACTCTACATGAGTGCGTGGATTGAAATGGTCATGATGAATCCAGGTCAATCATACGCAATCGTCGCACTCTACATGAGTGCGTGGATTGAAATATGTCGTCCTCTCCTTTCTATTTAGTAGATGGTTGGTCGCACTCTACATGAGTGCGTGGATTGAAATACGCTCACCCGGGACCAACGGCATCAAATCTTTGTCGCACTCTACATGAGTGCGTGGATTGAAATGCCAAATCCCGTCATCCACGCCACCAATGATCGGGTCGCACTCTACATGAGTGCGTGGATTGAAATGGTCCGTATAAAGGTATTGGCGGTAGTCCAAGTACGTCGCACTCTACATGAGTGCGTGGATTGAAATGAATATGTGCGGAAATTATCGCCATACGATTCGTCGTCGCACTCTACATGAGTGCGTGGATTGAAATTAGTTCTCTGGCAGTCATTTGTTGGGCTAGAATTGTCGCACTCTACATGAGTGCGTGGATTGAAATTGGCTAACATCCAGGCAGCAGGAACAGGTCTAACGTCGCACTCTACATGAGTGCGTGGATTGAAATCTCTTTCGTTCTGTCACGGTCGATAGCTCCCGGTGCAGTCGCACTCTACATGAGTGCGTGGATTGAAATTAGAATGTCGCCACCTGACCACCCTGCATGTTGTAAGTCGCACTCTACATGAGTGCGTGGATTGAAATGTCATCGGCAACATCCACCTGTTCAAATTGATTTGGTCGCACTCTACATGAGTGCGTGGATTGAAATCGTAGATATCCCCCTTCGACATTTTAACAATCCGGGTCGCACTCTACATGAGTGCGTGGATTGAAATAAAAAGTAAAACCTACAAATCGAGGGCTAAAGAAGGTCGCACTCTACATGAGTGCGTGGATTGAAATAATTAGGATGCGGGCAGTATATTTCGTCATCCGTCGGTCGCACTCTACATGAGTGCGTGGATTGAAATATCGCGTTGTAGTGTTGGAGCTGATGTTGCATTGTCGCACTCTACATGAGTGCGTGGATTGAAATCGAACAAATCCATGATGCGAGTGATTGAAAAGTAGTCGCACTCTACATGAGTGCGTGGATTGAAATTTGATGGGACCAATCGGATGGGTAACGGCCGGAAGTCGCACTCTACATGAGTGCGTGGATTGAAATTCCTTCTTTTGAAAGGATACGTTGACCTGTAAGTGTCGCACTCTACATGAGTGCGTGGATTGAAATTGAGGATGACCTATCAGGTTTAAACGTGTCAATGGTCGCACTCTACATGAGTGCGTGGATTGAAATTTGCGCGAGGAAGCCCCGTTGAATCCGCGAACGTGTCGCACTCTACATGAGTGCGTGGATTGAAATAGCCATGTCATTACCTCCGCTATTCGCGTATTTTGTCGCACTCTACATGAGTGCGTGGATTGAAATGATCACCAATTTGGCGTTGACGATGTATGGGAAGGGTCGCACTCTACATGAGTGCGTGGATTGAAATATAAGGTGTCATCGGTATTACCTCCGTTGTTGTGAGTCGCGCTCTACATGAGTGCGTGGATTGAAGTCTGCACGCTTTATGTAACTGTGCGAGGTGTAAGGGAATAATTTTAAGTAGTGAAAACGCGTAAACTGTACACGACTTGTTCTTGTAATAATTCAATGACTGTATTTTAATAGATGCACGTCTAATTGGTGATAATAGTGTTTGCTAAATTACAACCAGATGTCAATTTGATGTCATGGAGGGATATGGGTTTAACTTTTGCCAACTATTCGTTATGCTACAATCTAAGCTCAAGGAATAAAGAGCGACAGATTTGAAAGGGGTTTACATGATATGAAGTTTAAAAAAGTCCTACTTCCGTTTATAGCAGGTGCGCTAGCATTAAGTTTGGCTGCTTGCGGTGAAGAAGATAAAGCGGCAACAGATAAAACACCTCAAGGAGAAACAAAGCAAGAAGCGACTAAGGAACAAAAAGCATCTGCAAAAGAGATGCAAACGAAACTAACCGAACAGCAAGTGGACAACAACAAGGTAGTGGCTGTTGTAAATGATGAAGAACTTACAGGCGAGGCATATAACGCTGCATTGACGTCAATTCAAGGTCAAATGCAACAAATAGGACAAGATCCAACTAGCAAAGAATCAATCGAACAAGTAAAGGCGCAAGCACTTGATACGCTTGTTAATCAGACATTGATTCTTCAAAAGGCAAAAGAAGCGGAAATAAAAGCAGCTACATCTGAAATTGATGAAGAATATTCATCAATAGAAAAGCAATTTGGCGGGGAAAAAGAAATGAAGAAAGCGCTCGAAGGCCAAAGCATGGATATGACAACAGCGAAAGAACAAATTGCTAAATCCATCCTATCTAAAAAGTACCAAGATAAGGTAGCTCCAGCGGGAAAAGTAACGGATAAAGAAATTAAGGAATACTACGATCAAGCTGCATCTAAATCAAAAGAAGCTGGACAAGAGCTACCACCGCTTGAAGAAGTTAGTAAGGAAATCGAAGGAATTATTAAAGAAGAACAACAGCAAAAACGACTTGCTACACATGTGGAAGAGCTAAAAGCAGCTGCTAAAATTGAGTTGAAAATTTAAATGAATTAAGTAAAGGCTATTAAGACATGCAATGCTTAACCTTCGTGGTTGAGTGTTTCATGTCTTTTTGAACTTTTTAAAAAAATAGCAGCTTGAATTTCAAATCCAATTAACTTAACATAGGAACTTCTTTTTTGGACAATCTAATAAGAAATGAGAAGTTATGTGAGGTGATGTTTATGATAATTGAAAGGTCGTCTGAATGGAAAGAAGGCTTTACAGAACGATTGGAGAACCGTGAAACATGGGATAATTGGGCGTTATATAATATGAGTTATGAGACAGTCAAAACGAACTTGATTACAGATTTCTATGGCCTACAATCCCCTAAATATTTACCGAATCTTACGCCCCTTAGCCATCAATTGGCAGTGGCGGAAACGGTCATTGAAAGGATGAATGGAAAAGCGATTCTTGCGGACGAAGTGGGTCTAGGTAAAACCATTGAAGCTGGTTTGATCTTAAAAGAATATTTAATCAGAGGCCTTGTGAAAAAAGCGCTAATTTTGGTCCCAGCTTCTCTTGTCAATCAATGGATTGAAGAACTGAATCAAAAATTTCACATTCCAGCCATGCAGTATAAGAAAAATTACGATTTAAACCATTGTACGATTGTCGTCATGAGTATAGATATGGCAAAAAGAAGCCCGCACAAAGAAAATATCTATGATCAAGCGTATGATTTGATCATCATTGATGAAGCACATAAATTAAAGAACCACAAAACCAAGAATTATGAGTTTGTACAAAATTTAAAGAAAAAGTTTTGTTTATTGTTAACTGCTACACCCATTCAAAATGATGTATTTGAATTGTTTCATCTCATATCTTTACTAAAACCAGGACATCTTGGTAATTATGAGACGTTTCAATCGTCGTTTTCCGCGAGTAAACACGATGTGGAACACGATGATTATTTAAAAGAATTGGTTAATCAAGTGATGGTAAGAAATAGAAGACAGGATACTGGAATTGAATGGACAAATCGTCATGTTCAAATCATACCCATCGATTTTACGACAAAGGAAAAAGAAGTCTACGATCTAATTTCACAACTTAAAAATGTTTCTCCTATTTTTTCGGATGCCTTCTCTATGATTACGCTACAAAGGGAAATGTGCAGCAGTAAGGAAGCTACATGCTTGACCTTAGATAAAATGCGGCTAAAATGCATTAGACCTGGAGACATTTCTTATATTGAAGAAATTACTCGAAAATTAATGGGACTGGAAATAAACTCGAAAGCAGAAAAGGCTTATGAAATTATTTCGCAGGCAAATGATAAGGTCATACTCTTTACCGAATATCGAGCTAGTCAACTCTATTTACAGTGGTTTTTAAATTCAAAAGGAGTCACAAGCGTACTTTTTAACGGACAATTCAACAAAAACAAACGGGAGTGGATGAAGCAACTATTTAAAGAACAAGCGCAGGTGCTGATTGCGACGGAGTCTGGTAGTGAAGGGATTAATCTGCAATTTTGTCACCATGTCATTAACTATGATTTACCTTGGAACCCCATGAAGTTAGAGCAACGAATTGGACGTGTCCACCGGTTAGGGCAAGAGCATGATGTTCATATTTACAATTTAGCCATTCAGAATACAATTGAGGACCATATATTGGATTTACTGCATGTTAAAATTGGGGTCTTTGAAAAAGTGGTGGGTGAGTTAGATGATATTTTATCCGCTTACAAAAAGTCCATTTGAAGGAGGTTGCGCATGTACCCACAACAAATTCATGGTTATTTACTACAATTTTTCAAAGAAAATAATTGCCGAATTTTAAATGATAATGACCACTACATCAACGTTCAATTAACGATTGAAATGGATAAAAAAATTATGAACCGACCATTTTATTGGAAGTACTTGGAGAGTACAAATGGCGTGCCGAACCCAGCTCAGCTAACTTTTATCACTGATAAAAATAAGCTTGTTGAAGACATTAAAGGGGAAGTTGTACACTTCGGTTCCCCTCGGCTCAGTCAACTGTTTCAAGCAACGAATGAGATGGGCTCATTTGTACAGATGTATGAGAAGGTGTTGGATAAACCCGGAGAGAGGATGATATTGACACCTTGGTTGGGTGTTAATTATAAAATATCGTATTACAGCGATCAAACGAAAGAAATTCTTTATTCGTTAGGCATCAATTTAATGACGGGTAATGTGATAGAAGGGTTTCAAGAATCGTTAAGTAAAGTGGATTTGGAAAAAACTGTGTCAGGAAATACATTTAATTTGCCGTATATTATAAAGCCGATTCGTGCCCTGGAACGATTGGATGCGGTGATTGAAAATAGCATACAACAAGATGACCACACGTGGGCTGAAGAAGCAAAAATGAGATGGCAAAAGGATAGGAAAGTATTAGAATTTTTCTATGAAGGGGTAGAAAATAAGCCGGATTGTTACGAGATAGAGAAAGAAGCAATGGATCAACAATACGAAGCCAGAATTAAAATTGATATCATAAATGGTGGTTTATTTTATGTGAAATGAATTCACCAGGGCTAGGATAAGATAAGAGGAGTGTTCACAGTGAGTTTAGGTAAAAGTTCAAAGATACATTTTGCTCTACTATTGGTGGTTACCGTAGTTTTTATATGGTCAGTTATAAAACCAGCAGCATATTTAGATTGGCTAGCGGAAGTTAGCCCTGCAGTTGTTGTTTTAATCATTGTCATTGCAACTTATAATAAGTTTCGCCTCACTACACTTTCTTATTTCATCATTGCCCTTTTATCTATCCTGACTTTTATCGGTGGTCACTACACATACTCAGAAGTTCCTCTTTTTAATTGGATAAAAGATGAGTTTGATTTGCAGCGGAATCACTATGATCGATTCGGACATTTCTTAAAAGGTTTATCAGCGATTGTGATAAGAGAATTATTACTACGTAATACGCAACTAATCAAAGGGACTTGGTTGTTTGGCATCACAGTTAGTATGGTGCTTGCAATAGCGGCGTTGTATGAAATCATTGAATGGTTGAGTACTAAAGTATCAAGTGGAGGAAAAGAATCTAAAGATTTTTTAGGTATGCAAGGAGATCAATGGGATGCGCAATGGGATATGTGTTTAGCCTTAGTAGGTTCTATTCTGGCGTTAGTTATTTTTTCAAAATTACATGACAAGTTGTTAAAAAGAAATGAAAAGGTTTAAACAATCATGACAGATTGTCACACAGGTGCTGAAAAATAAGGACTCACAAACTAGATGCATACTTCGGAAGCCACTATTTATTCAGGAAAAAAATGTTCCTTAACTCGGTATGTATTTGGGAACTTTATCTGGAGGAGTCAATTTGTATGATCCAACAATTTTCGAGAATTTAAAAGTGGCGTTTGAAAATCAGGTGTATGATTTAGATAATTTAGATCAAAAAATAACGATTACTAACCGGATTGATCGAATGGATTTTGCTATTCAATTTACGCTAGTCGATCAACCAGACGTTACAGCATAGATTGTGTTAGGTGCCTAAAGACTAATTGTTTCAGAACCTGGTACCGTTCAACTGGAAGGAAATCAACTAGCTAATTTCAGCATATATTATAAGGAACGGCAATTGAATTTGAACAGGGGGGGATTGCGTTTTACTGGAATCATACATTGTTGGATTTGAAGACAGGGGATGTAAACGGAGATGGTGTTTTAGACACCGTCTATTTATACGGTCGAGTCGATGGGCCGCCAGGTATCTTTGCTGATAACATTACACTTGTTATTCAAGATGGCCGATCACCTAAAAGTACAACCGTTCACCTCAAAAACAACGCGGGCTATAATGCGCGGTTGTTCCTTGGCGATTTTAACAAAGATACTGTACCTGACATTATGGTGAGCATTGATACGGGCGGAAGTGGAGGATATGGCATATTTTATATCTATTCCTTCAGAAGCAACATTTTACATGAACTATTTAACGTTGATATGTATAATGAAAAATACACATTCCAAGTAAATTATGAGGATTTCTATAAAGTACGTGTGGAAAATCCTCGGCTTAACGTGTTGTTCATCATAGACATCAGCAACAAAGGGCCTGATTATTTAACGCAATATTACGATGATAATGGAATACTAAAAAATCCATTAAAGGGCGAGGTTCTTGCCCTAGGAGCTTTAAATCCAATCATTACAAATAACGAAAGCTACAAGTATGATTTAGTAGCCCTACAGCGTATTATTGGCACAATAAATGCAGATACATTAGGATATGTTGAAAATCTTTTGACATGGAAAGACAGCCAATTAGTTTCAAATCGGTTGTCTGTATCTATACCTAGTGCAAATTAGGCGCACTTTATGAGTATGGGGTACCGGGTTATAGAGAGATAAAGACAAACTTTAGAAACCGAACAATGTCGATAATATATCAGAACTTCCTGGAAGTAACAGTATCAAAGCACCCAATACAAACAATACCCCAAAAATTAGTAATAGAATAACTATCCTAACATCTTTAGACACTGATTTGCGAGTTATCCCAAACACAAATAATACTATGCCAATAAGAAATAATAAAATATACCAGAACCCCGTAAAAATTCTCCTTCTTCCTAGATTTGAAGTACCTGTGCAAGAAACTGTTGTTAAAGTTTGGATAGTCATAATCGTTCGCTAGCAGGTTCTCTTCACTATATCGAATATGTAGACCTTTCGCAAGTTCACTGAACAGACGAAAGGTCTTTTCTTCGATGTTTTTGATAATATGCGTTAAAATATTCAGTAATGGCAGTCGACGAACTAACGTTAGATAAAAAGAAAATCCGGAGTGACATATGAAAGCATATATTCTAAAAAGATCCTTTGAAGACATTTCGCCACTTATTTGGAGACGTGTTATTTTACCAGCAGGTACGACATTTAACCGTTTGCATGAAACAATCCAGAACGTCACAAGTTTTCAAAGTGAACGATCTTCGTACCATGTGGAAGTGGGAAGAAACATAAAAAATGTTGTGGAAAATAAAGCACTACTAAAAACCAGTTGTTATTTGGAGGAGTCAATTTGTATGATCCAACAATTTTCGAGAATTTAAAAGTGGCGTTTGAAAATCAGGTGTATGATTTAGAAAATTTAGATCGAAAAATAACGATTACTAACCGGATTGATCGAATGGATTTTGCCATTCTTGCTCGGGATTTTGCTATTCAATTTACGCTAGTCGATCAACCAGACGTTACAGCAGAGATTGTGTTAGAGGCATCTGTAAAAGATTTGGCAGGGGAGATAGTAGAACTACCTGGCAAAAATATTGGTTGTTCCTTGTTAGTGAGATTTAACAAACGTGTTCAAAATGTAGCCATACAGTGCAAACAGATTGAGCAAGCACTAAATTCCATTTGGGAAACTGAAATCCAGTTAGCGCAAACACTAAGCTTCGTGTATGAGCAAGAAGCGTCAAGTTACCAGGACATTATTGAAGTGAAATTCAAGTCTAAAATTAATGAGGAACACATGGGTGACATTGCAGATTTTCTAGATTATGTTTTAGAATCGTTGGAAGTATTGAATGGTCTAACTAGTGGGAATTGAATACACCTCAATGACGTTGCCTATGATGCAATGGCAATGTTACGCGTAACGAACCAATATGTAGAACTACAGGATCAAGAAGTCGTCATTGTTGGCCAAGAAGCCATCGAACGGCATACGGTTTGAACGTACCCCATCTAAAGCAGAGCTTGATATGAGCGATATTAAGAAAGGCACCTATCCTCATTTTATTTAACAAACGAAATAGTTTAGTTGAGGAAGGGATTTTCAAATTTGTACAGAATGTATTAAAGAAAAGGGAAAATGGGAGCTGAAAAGATTTGAACAATTTATTTACAATAGACTGTGGGGAAATTTTACTGCGAGAATTCAGGATTGGAGATGTTGACGCTATTTATTCTCTCACTTCACAACCTGAAGTTTATGAATTCTTGCCTGATTGGAAATCAACAAGAGAGCAACGATTAGAATGGGTAACAAATTATGAAATACCATCAAATAAAGAATTTTTATCAGCAGTGCCTAATATAGATGAACAAAATTACTTGAAATTAGGAATAATATTAAAGGAAACTGGTGAATTTATTGGTTTCTGCAATACAGGAATCAAAGAAGAGTTGCCTGTACCTAACCGAGAGATTGCTTATGCTATTTCGAAGCATTATAGAAATAGAGGGTACGCAACAAAAGCAGTAAAAGGATTAATAAACTATTTGTTTGAGAATACAAATGTTGAGTTTCTAAATACCGTTGTCCTAACACACAATGTTAGCTCAAATAAAGTTATTAATAAGTGTGGGTTTAGTTTTGCGGGGATTATTGAAATTGAAAACCAAGAGCATAGTCATTACACTCTTCATAAAGAAGAATGATTTAATTCAACTTAAACCAAAGCCAAAGCCTCCGTTAGTTTAAGTACATACATTTACAGTATTAAGAAGTTCCAAATATAAATAATCCCACTTTCTCACATGCAATAACGAGATAGTGGGATATTTTCACTTAATAGAAGTATCCGATTGTTGTTGATAAGATACTGTACATTTTAGTATGCTTTTAAATTACTACCTATATGAGTCATGAATTGGGCAAAACAAATCTTCCTCTACATTCCTAACAACTGAAAAGTGTTCAACATTGTAATGACCATGAAGAGTACTATTATGATGCTTTATGATTTGTTCAGCACGTAAAACGTCACTGTCCGTTGTCGAATGTCCATCACCCACTAAAGTGACATCAAAACCACTAATAGTGGCAGTTCTAACTGCACTATCTATACAATGTTGTGTTGCACAGCCCATAACAACAACATGTCCAATCTCTTGAGATTGTAAATGATTTAGAAGTCCTGTCGCATGGAATGAATTCGTTGCAGCTTTATCAAAAATCACTGCTCCCGTAGGTACATTAATTTTATTATGAACTTGAAACCCATCGCCTTTACCACCAGCAACATCGAGATCTCTTACAAACACAATTGGAACATTGAATTCTTTTGCTTTTTCAATCGCTAAATTGATATTCCTAATTAGCTGCACTTTATTAAAAACTGAACTTTCTTCTTGACTTCCATCAATCAATTCTTGTTGGGCATCAATAATTAATAATGTTTGATTCAAAATGATTTTCCCCTTTCAGATGTGGGGAAACGCCATATGATTCAATTAGTTAGACGTTTTCCCCTTATAAATTTGCACGCTAACATATTTTTTATTTGTCATGATATCTCCCCCCTAAACAAATATTGCCAAAAACAGCTTTAACTTTCAGACAATTAAACTTTAACACGTTCTTCCAATAGAAGATACTTTATTTAGGAAGTTCGTTAGTCAATATCGGTCTGCTGATTCTAAATCCTCGAAATACCTTCGAACTTGCGCTTCCATTTCATCAACTCCTATTCAGAAGGATAACTTATTTCAAGATAGTCTTCGGCTCGGTTAGTGACATAAAGTCGCATCGTTTTATGGAGCCTTTTTACTTTTTCCAAAAATTAAACTTGAAAAATAACTTCACTTTGTATATAGTGTATATAAAGTATATATACATTATTTAAAAAAGAGGTAGTTGCATGCAAATACTTATTTCAAACAGTTCAAAAGAACCGATTTATGGGCAAATCTATGTTCAAATCAAAAAGCTGATCTTAACAGGTGAATTGCAAGAAGGTCAGCTGCTTCCTTCTATGCGCCAACTCGCAAAAGATTTAGAAATTAGTGTCATTACAACAAAACGCGCCTATGAAGAACTCGAAAAAAATGGATTTATTTATTCCATTGTTGGAAAAGGTTCGTTCGTATCAGAACAAAATATGGAGATGATGAAGGAAAGAAAAATGAAAGTAATCGAAGAAAAGCTATTCGTTGCCATTCAAAACGGCAAGGAAATGGGCCTGAGCTTAGCAGAACTAAAGGAAATGCTTACATTATTGTATACGGAGGATGAATGATGGAAAATGTAATTGAATTACAGCATGTTCAAAAATCATTTGATGGTTTTCAACTAAAGGATTTTTCAGTGACTGTTAAAAAGGGATTCGTAACTGGGTTTATCGGTGGAAATGGTGTAGGGAAGTCAACAACCATTAAATTGATTATGAATTTATTGCAACCAGATAGCGGAACGATTTCGATCTTCGGTTTGAATTATAAGGAACATGAAAAAGAAATAAAACAGCGCATTGGTTTTGTATTCGACGAAAATATTTTTTATGAAAATGTAACATTAGCAGAAATGAAAGGAATTATAAAACCAGCCTATTTAAATTGGGATGACAATCTATTCAATCATTATGTTCAAACATTTGAACTGCCGCTAAATAAAAAGATTAAGGCCTTTTCTAAAGGAATGATGATGAAAGCTTCGTTAACAATCGCTTTATCGCATCACGCCGAATTAATTATTATGGATGAACCTACGTCCGGATTAGACCCGATTTTTCGTAGGGAGTTGTTAGATATACTACATGATCTCATGCAAGATGGGGACAAAACAATCTTCTTTTCTACTCATATTACGACAGATTTAGATCGTATTGCGGATTACATTACGTTCATCCATAATGGTGAACATATTTTCACGAAGGAATTTTATAAAGTTGAAGAAGAGTATGCCATTGTAAAAGGTGGAATGGAGCTATTAGATGGGGATACTGAACAGGAATTTATAGCCATTCGAAAATCTGTTCATGGTTTTGTGGCATTAACGGATAATAAGACACGTATAGAAAATATTTTTGGAGAAACGGTTTTGATTGAGAAGCCGACTCTTGAAGATATTATGTTTTATACAAAGAAAGGGTCTGAGAAGCATGTTTAATTTAATACGTAAAGATTTCGTCTTACAAAAAACAACGTTAATGATTATGATACCGGTTTTAGTTGTTTATTTATTTCTAGGAACTTCATCTATCTGGATAGGTATTGTATTTAGCATCGTAATCACCATAAATGCTTATACAATTGATGAAAAGTCTTCAATTAATATGTTACTCAATTCTTTGCCTTATACACGGAAAGAAATTGTAAGTTCGAAATACATTGGTGCATTTATTTTCACGTGTTTGGTTGTATTCATCATTTTTATTGGCAATTTAATAATACATCAAGAAATAACGATATGGAAAGACATACTATTAATCGTTAGCCTTGTGATGGTAGCTATTTCATTTATTTTCCCTTTTCTGTATAAATTTAAAAGTCAATATATGCTAACTTCTTCGCTTGTTTTATTTGCCATTTATCTGGTGGTTATTACTTTATTTATCCCCAACTTGAACGATAAAATTGAGGAGTTTGTGCAAATGTTATTAACTTTACAAACTGCTCAGTACTATTTGTTCATCGCATTGTTGGTTATGGCGCTCTATGCATGTTCATGGCTACTGTCGATTCGTATTTATGGGAAGAAAGTGTTTTAAGAGGATGATATTAAAATGAAATTGCCCTAATTTCACAAAAAAGAGATATTTTATTACGGGAGGTAAGAGGCATGAAAAAAGCAACAGTTGCCGGAATTATTATCGGCATCGGATTGTTAATTTTTTTAAAAGTGTTTCAGAATTCAATACCGCGAATTACCGACCCACTGACGAATATCATAGTTTTAACGGGCTTCGTTCTTTCGGCAATTATCTATGGTGTCTCTCAACTTAGAAAAAATAATAAATAGAATCTCGTAATGAGTAAACTAAGTTCCTTTATGTGGTATTTTTTGTTTAGTTATTTTGAGAGTTTTTAAATGAAAAATGGTTAAAAAGGGCTCAACAGCGAAACATGCACTTGACTTTTCAACAACTGAGGACCTCATCATTACATTTCAGTAAAATCGGTTGTTTGCTATTACTTTCAACCGCAGAGAGTACGAAATATAGATATTTTTTGTATAGCTTTTCATGTCAAGAACAGACTTTGCTGTTGAGCCTTATATCTTCTAGTGAATTCAGAATTTTCACTTCCACACTTTTCCGTCCACCGGCATTGAAGGCATCCACGATGGAGATACCTTTTAACTCAAATCTACCTTTTCGTATCATATTTTGACTAACATTAAATTCTTTGGCGATTTTTTGGTAATGCCTGAAACCACGAGGGTTGTATCAATTTTTCCCTGCGCAATCGGATGGCGATGATGTAATTATTTATGATCCGGAAGACTCTAAAACAGAAATCGAACGTTCACATTCCCACGCCAATCTGTAAAACCTTTTCTGTCCCTAGCTGACTTTTTGAAATCAGTGGAAAGTGGGGAAATGGACTATGTTGCGTTTATGCAAGTAACGGCAGGTCACGGCGTGCGTGCTGAAGTAACTAGACTTAAAGAACAAGGCAAGTTTTTAGAAAGCCATGCATTCCAAGCGACTGCCCTTGAGCTAGCAGAAGGTTTTGCTGAACGAATTCACCAAGAAATTCGAGATTAGTGGGGCTTCCCAGATGCAACAGACTTTACAATGAAATACGCTTTCGCTGCCAAACACCAAGGGCAACGGTTCTCCTTCGGCTATCCAGTTTGTCCATATCTAGAAGACCAAGCCAAGCTATTTAACTTGGGAAGACCTGAAGATATTGGCGTGCAGTTAACGGAAGGATTCATGATGGAACCAGAAGCATCGGTGTCTGCAATGGTATTCGCACATCTAGATGCGAGGAATTTTGTTGTGAATTAATCAATAGATGTTGAAATAAAGAATTTCATTGAATCCGCTACGGCGCTTTGTGGATGCCTCCCGCGCTACGACTGAAAGGCGCCTATGCTAGTTAAATAGTTATTCATACATTCTTTCAACATATAGATAAGTAGAAATATACCGCATACAGATAGTTAATCTGTATGCGGTATATTTTGGGTTCCTCGAGTGACTACAGTAGGGGTGTTGTTGAAATGAAAAAGTACCTGTACGCAACACTAATGGTCTTAAATAGGTATTAATAACCACGTATTAAGATCTAATTTCATATGTTTCAACTAGTTCAATTGAATCGATGACGGATTGGACCATGGAACAGTTCTTTATGGTCAACTCGAAGACTTTATCCATCTTTGACTCATCGATATTTTGACCTTCAATGATAAAATGGAGATGAATTTTTTCAACTCTGTTGGCTATCTTCGCATTGCGATTTACTTCTTTCACTTCAATTGTTACATTTTCAGCGGGCATGCGCATTTTTTCTAGTATATTTCGTAATACACCACCACTACACACCGCAACAGAAGAAACAAGAAGTTGGTATGGCCTAAACCCATATTCCTCATTACCTGAAATGGTTAGTTGACCAAATGCCGTCGTTGTCTCAAAACCGTTTTCCGTCATTTCAAATTTCATAAATATTCCCCCTCTTTATGATAGAATTATATATGATTTCCGGCAATAAAGCGTAAAAAACGTTTATAACTTTTCGTTGCGCACCTTAATCTAGTGGGATGTGAAAAGAAGAACGAACCCCGTTGCTAATGTGGTGAAATACTTCCATATCGATAATTTACGATCATTGGGGGACATGCTATATGAACAATCAAACTTACTTCTACCAATTTCTTGAATCGCTTTTCAAAGAACTTGCATTCGTCGCACGGGAACTAGAACCATTCTTTGTATTGCATCACCAAACAGATTTTTCGGAATCAATTATAAAACAAGCAACACAGAAGAAAGCAACTTATTCTGACGAAAATAATGCTTATTTCCTTGAGTTTATTAGTTTGGAATCAATAGAGGACGAATTAGAGGGAGAAGGTCTTTGGTTTAATGAATTGATTGAAGTTAATGTTCTCGGAGGTTCGTATAAAACATAAACCATTTGAAGAACATGATCGTATTTTAAAGTTTTTATCTTTATGGGGCTACGAAAAAGAGGATCAGTAAAAGCCCTGTCCATTTCAATCTGGTCATAAAGGTATTTTAACACCGTCAACTTTTGTTACTTTGCACAAAGACAAAGCAAAAGGTTTATTAATTGATGTAGAGCCATTTTACGCAGCTTGTACATTTGGTCTATTATATAGTCGGCATTTTACAAATAGAATGTTCTTCCAACACCGCTTTGTCGCTTGGTGATGGCCTCACGCTAGATTTGTTCGTTATACTGGTGAGGTATCCCACCTAGTTAATTCTAAATAAGTAGTGCCGAATATATAGCTACAGATATTTTAACAACCACTGGCGTAAGAATTGATGAATTACTTCAAGTCAATAATACGAAAGAATGCATCCTTATAAAAAAGGTTAAAGAGAAGTTGCATTTCTCATTTAAAGCTATCCCTAAAGGACGAGATTCTTTAGAAGAATTTTATATAAGCAAACAGACTATGGAACATATTAAAACCGTAGCAAGATTGTCAAAAGAGCATTATTCTATCGAGAAAATTCCAAGTGTGCCATATATGAGTGATAGAAAGCATTTTTCCCCTAATCCTATGCCCTATTATTTTCAATACGCAGGCAAAGCAATGAAAAAAGAATCCATTTATTGTTGCATTCGTTTTCTCCTTCACGGATTAGTTTTTGAAACACAAAGCGGTAAGCCTATAACAATCAAGACGCACCTGTTACGCTATGCTTTTGCAACAGAAGTAGTCCAGCGAGAAAACGTGAATATTGATATTGTCGCAGAGCTGTTACATCAGAGGGTTTTGAATGTTACGGCCTATTACTCTGCTCCAACAACATCTCAAATCGCTGAATCAGCAAGTCAATTACATGATGTCATTTCAAGCTATGTCGATATTGATGATGCGTATTTAAGAAGCCCTAAAGAGCTGCAACAGCAATTTGATGAACATACTGATAAGGTTGGTGTATATAACAAAGTATTAGGTGGTACTTGCCCTTAATTTGTTGGTCCAACTAAGTATAACCTATCCAGGAATCAGTCGGACATAGTGAAAGGATAGGTAAATCATTTATCATTTTTAACATTTTTTTTAATAACCCTTGACCGCGATAAATTTCACTAATCGCAAATTGGTATAAAGATATTTTGTTTTGTGTTTTTTTCGGTAAAACCGAAAAGCCCCTACTACTTGACCTTCTACTGTTGCCACTATCATTTGCTTTCTTCTTATGGCTGCTTTAATTCCAAGAGGACATAAAAACTCTTCAGAATAAATCGCACTGTTATTGCGGTCTAAATTTTCGTTAAAGAACGACACAACTTCAGAGATATGAGCTGGATTTGCTAAGGCTATCTGCATATTTCTCCCCCCTTAACGCTTTTTAAAACAAAAGAGATCTATATACTTCTCCTATAATCCCTTCCATTTGATGAACACCCAATTCTGAATTCGTCATTATGACCGCACCTTTCTCTAAATATGGAAATGCCACCATCATACATTGAAAACCCACTCCCCAACCAAGTGATGTAATTTCTAGTTCTTTTTCAGAGCTTTCAAGAAACACACCTAATCCAGTCCAACTTTTACCTCTTTGTGGGGTTATCATTTCTTTTGCTAAACTTTCCGAAATGCCAACCTTGCTTTCTCCTTTTACAGCATTCATTAACTCAAGAACTAATTCAGCTAAATTCAAAGAAGTTGTCCATAATCCAGAAGCCGCTGGATAAGGATATATTGGATATTTCCCATCTACTAATTCACCGTTTTTGTTGTGACCACACGAAAAGTTCTGTCTATCCACTTCCAACATTGTTGTATTGAATTGGCTATTTTCCATTCCTAATGGTTCAAATATTTGCTCATTCATAACTTGATGAAACGGTTTTTCAGTAACATCTTCTATCAGTTGCTGAATGATACAAAAACCTGCATCCGAATAATGGAATTCACTTTCTGGTTCACACTTGACGTTAATAGGAGTTTTACAATAAGGAGTTTGCCCCTCTAATAATTCAACCATCGAAGGAATCCCCATTTTCGAATTAAGTTCAGGAAAACTACCTTCAGGGTCTTTAATTCCTGATTGATGACTTAGTAAGTTCCTCAATGTAACTTTTTTATTTTTAGTAAAATCATTTTCTGGTACTTTCCACGATACAAGACTTTCATTCACATCATCATCTAAATCAAGAAGTCCTTCCTCTACCAGCTTCATAGTAAGTATTCCTGTTAAGAACTTGCTAATTGAACACGCACTAAAAATAGAATCTTCATTTGCTTTTCTATTGCTTTCCACTTCTAATAAGCCGTAATTTTCTGTTCCACTAATTTCACCTCCCTCAAGCAATGTGATACTTAAACCTTGCACATTATAATGTTTCATTCGTTCTGGAATGTTAATGTTCTTTAATTTCACAATTATCCCCCCTTGTTAGTATTATCAAATAAATTATAACACGAATAAACGTTCTGTTATATCTATTTGTAAAATAAATTTATCTTCAACTAACCTGCTACGTTAGTTGAATTACGGATAAAAAATTTCACATATACTATACTTTTATTTCATAAATATTCCAGGCCATATCTTTAATCACAAATTAAAGCTGAACTAATACAAAAATTAGTTCAGCTTTAAAATAGCTTATTATAATGTTGCACATTGTATAAAGGATGCTGATATATTATGCATATTATTTTATCTCTTGACTTTTAATAAAACGCAAACACTCGGTCCCGCAATTGCAAAACCGCCAAAAGAGCAGTTGGTTCAGTTTGGATAGAAATAACCGTCAAAACTTTCCAAGGGCGACGGTTATTTCTTTTTAGTTAGGAAAAAGATGACCGACAACAAAATTGTTATGGCCATCAGCCATACAACGGATAGTTGTATGAGTAACTGACCGACTCAAGAGAGCCGAAGTCAAAATTTCCATTAAATCTGCTTCAGCTATCCCGTGTAGAGTGCCTTCGCTTAGTTAGTACATATATTCATATATGCAACACACACGGTGCCATTGGTACTGGCACCAAATGCGACAATGACACTATTGATATCGTATTGGAGTTCGTTTAGTGTTGAATGTTAGGCATGCATTGTCAAGAATTATATGTAACTCACAGCTTCATAATTTTTTTGCAACAATATAGAAGGTGGTATTAGTTTGGGTAGAATGGAACGTAGGAAAAAACAGACACGATTAAGCAGAATTAAAGAATGGTTTAAATCAATAAAACTCATCAATAGACTATTAGTAGTCTTCATAGGTATTATCTTGTTTGGTCTATTGGTATTTACTATTTTAATATCGTTTAGCGATGTAAGTAAATTGGATATTGTAGAACCAAGACCTACATATATTTATGATATAAATGGCGAGGTAGCTAGTAAAGTTTCTAACTCGAAAATTGAAGGAGTTAGTCTGGATCAAATTCCAACAGAACTCATTGAAGCTTTTGTCGCTACAGAAGACCAACATTTTTATAAGCATAACGGTATTAATTACTTTGGTATTACCAAAGCATTCATGCAAAATCTAGTTAAAGGTAAAGTTGTTTCTGGCGGTAGTACAATTACTCAACAACTTTCGAAAAATGTATTTCTAACAACAGAACGCACTTATACACGTAAATTCAAAGAACTTATATTCACAAAGAAAATCGAAAGAAAGTACTCAAAAGATGAAATCATGGAACGTTATTTAAATCAAATCTATTTTGGTGAAGGCGCATGGGGAATTCAACGAGCAGCTCAAGTTTATTTTGGTAAAGATGTTAGTGAATTAACATTAAACGAATCAGCTACACTAGCGGGACTAGTCAAAGCCCCATCTAACTTATCTCCTTATAAAAGCATGAAAAAAGCGGTTGAACGAAGAAATATCGTGCTGTCATTAATGAAGAGCGAAGGATATATCAATCAAAAGGATTTCGAAAAAACAATAGATCAACCCATTGTATTAACGGATAAAGAGACCATGGATTATAAAGGGAAATATCCGTATTATGTGGACTATCTAATCGAGGAAGCAATAAATAAGTACGGATTAACTGAGAATGAAGTGTTATCTGGGGGACTTCACATTTATACGGAACTAAACCCTGTTATTCAGGACGCTACGGAAGAAGTCTATCAGAATGAAAACAATTTTCCAGTTAGCAAGCCAGATCAACTTATTCAAAGTGGTTCAGTATTTCTTAATCCTAAAACGGGTGGGATTAGCGCGTTAGTTGGAGGAAGAGGAGACTATACTTACAAACGATTTAATAATGCGACAAATTTAGTAAGGCAACCCGGATCAGCATTAAAACCGCTTGCTGTTTACACTTCTGCATTGGAGCGGGGGTATGACTTTGACGATATGCTGGTTGATGAACCAATCAATATAGATGGCTATCAACCGCAAAATATTGATAAACGATACCGCGGACAAGTGACACTGTATGATGCACTAATTAACTCTTATAACATACCTCCAGTTTGGCTATTGAATAAAATGGGAATTGAAGTGGGTTTTAGCACAGTTGAACGGTTTGGTATTCCTTTGGAAAAAGAAGATCATAATCTCGGACTAGCATTGGGTGGCTTACACCAAGGAACGTCACCCTTGTTAATGGCTCAGGCTTTTTCCGCATTTTCGAACGATGGAATAATGATGCAAGCTCATGCTATTTCAGAAATAAAGGATTCAGAAGGGAAAATAGTTGGAAGGTGGAGTGAAAAGTCTGCTCGAGTTACAGAACCGGAAGTTGCTCAAAAGATGACGTATATGCTAAAAGGTGTTGTGGATAACGGAACAGCTAGAAATGCACATATATCGGGAATAGACGTAGCTGGAAAAACCGGTACTACACAACTACCTTTCCCTGGTGTAGCTGGTTCGAAGGATCACTGGTTTGTTGGATATACGCCAAATATCGTTGGTGCGATTTGGTTAGGCTATGATAAAACAGATCAAGACCATTACTTGACAGCAACAAGTGGTGTCACAGTTACAACTATCTTCCAACAAATAGTAACTAAATCCATGAGTGAATTGCCTAACAAGGAATTTGACTTGTCATTGGTTGAAAAGAAGAAACAGAAACGAAGTTCAATGATAGACAACGGGCAGAAGAAAGATAAAGAAAACAAAAAGGATAAAGAGGACAAGAAAGATAAAGGGAAAGACAGAGATAAAGAACACAAAAAGGATAAAGAGGACAAGAAAGATAAAGGGAAAGACAAAGATAAAGAACACAAAAAGGAGAAGGGGGACAAAGGAAATAAGGAGAAAAACAAAGACAAGAACCCTCATTAAATCATGAAAGTTAAAATAACCCTTCATTTTCTATACCAAGAAAATGAGGGGTTAAGATATCATGATAATACGTTAAAGGAATCGATTCATCCGTCACATAAGTCACTTCAATTAAGTAAAGATTTCCCCTCAAGTCTTTCGTGGCTTGAGGGATTTTTGCTGATGTTACTAGTGAATTTGTAGTGATGGGTATTCGAATTTATTCGTATCTGGTGATTAACGTCACACGAAAGAACGTTTATTCGATATAATGAAATATATAAGGAATTCATTTCATAGAGAAAGGAGGTTGGACGTATTGATAACCCAAAAGCAGATACTGGACATGTGCGGAAACAGTTCGTTTAAAAGGGGCGAAGCTTTTCATCGTTCGCGGAAAGTGACGATTGAACAATATACCAGCACGTATTGTAAAGCGACCGTGGCTGGAACGGAAAACTTTCATGTCACGATCGACGATGAAGGGGAAGATGAAATTCGGACGGAATGCAGTTGTCCATTGCTTCCTTTCTATCCGTACAAATGCCAGCATGTCGCTGCGGTAATGCATGCCATCTCTGGACTTAATGAGCCTTCAGGGGATCCTGCGGTGACTGACGGTCTGTTATCCCTTTTCAATGAAAAGCATATAAGGTCAAGTGGGCATCAGCTTCATTTTGAAGACCGGGAAGTGATTGACCTGCTGTTCACGTGGATGCCTGTTGCCGTCAAGGGCGGGCATATGCTCGGCATCGAAATTCAAATCGGTTCAGTTTCCGTGCAGCATATCCGGGGCTTTTTGAGTCAGGTAAATGAAGGAAAACCTACTGCCCTTTCGCCAACTTTTACGTTTGATTCGAACCTCCATTGTTTCCCGCGTGAAGCGGATGCTGTTCTTCAACAGCTCATTCGAATTAATCATGAGGAAAAGGTCTACATAGCCGACTACTCAATCAGTCCGCAGACGTTACTCATCCCACCCACGTCATGGGATAGACTACTGCCGTTTTTGAACTGCGCGCCGTTAGTAAGATCGGAGTATGGCGGAAAGCGCATTGTCGGCATGCCGCTCTCAAATGGGACATTGCCCGTAAAGTTCCGTTTCGACAGGCTGGAAGGCCATGGACATTATTTGGAAATCAACGGATTGGCCCATGTTCTTGTTCTTCAGGCGTATCATTCCGTCCTATGCTACGGGCAATTGTTTCAGCTGGATAATGAGGATTGCAAACGTCTCACTGATCTCAAACAAATGGTCGAAACCTCGGGAGCCCGTCAACTGCCGATTTCCAATGAACAAATTGGTTTTTTCCTAGAAAAGGTCGTCCCGGGGTTGCGGAAAATCGGTGAAGTTCAACTTGCCGAAACAGTTTTGGACAAACTGGTGAAATCACCATTGCAAGCATTGCTATACATCGATCGTGTAAATAATCGACTTCTTGCAAGCTTGGAGTTCAAATATGAACATATCGGCATTAATCCATTAACGGAAGGGGATTTACCGACGGGTTCGGTACTGATTCGCGATTTGGAAAAAGAAGGAATCATCCTTGCGTTAATGAAAGAAAGTTCATTTACAGAAAACGATGAAGGTTATTTATTGCACAATGAAGAATTGGAGTATGAATTTCTACAGCATATCCTTCCGAAATTGCAAAAATTCGTGAAGGTATATGCAACGACAGCGATCAGGAACCGGATTTTCAGAGGGCATGCCCGTCCGCGGATTCGCGTCAAGTCACAGGAAGAGCGGACAGACTGGCTTGAATTCAAATTTGAGATGGACGGTATACCGGATAAGCAAATACGTGAAATCCTTGAGGCATTGGAAGAAAAACGGAAGTATTACCGTTTGCGGAATGGATCCCTTCTTTCATTGGAAACAAAGGAATTTGAAGAAATACAACGTTTTTTGAATGAAGTTCCCGGTGGGCTGGACGACCTAGAAAAGGGCTTGACCGTTCCAATAGGGCGTGGAATCCGCTTCCTCGCTGGTGCCGATGGGGATGGAATGTTCACTTTAGAAGCATCGGCGCGCCAGTTCTTTGAACGCCTCCGTAATCCCGACAGCACGGGAATTGAGGTGCCGAAGCAATTGGAAATGGTTCTTCGAGATTATCAAAAACAGGGGTACCAGTGGATGAAGACTCTAGCGTCCCATAGCTTAGGGGGCGTGTTGGCGGATGATATGGGGCTTGGTAAAACATTGCAGAGCATTGCGTTCATCCTGTCCGTACTTCCTGAAATTCGTGAGAAAAAACGGCAGGTCTTAATTGTTTGTCCCTCTTCTTTAACGTATAACTGGCTTAGTGAGTTTCAGAAATTCTCACCGGAAATTAATGCAGTGGTTATGGATGGGCCAAAAAAGGAGAGGACGAAGCAGCAGAATGATATAGAAGGCAAAGATGTATTAATCACCTCCTATCCGTTGATTCGCCGGGATATCCAGTGGTTTGAGAAACAAGACTTCCTGACGATCTTTTTTGACGAGGCGCAGGCATTTAAAAATCCGATCACTCAAACAGCACGAGCAGTGAAAAAGTTGCAGGCCGACAATCGATTCGCGCTGACGGGAACTCCTGTTGAAAATTCAGCGGAAGAACTTTGGTCCATCTTTCACGTCATATTTCCCGAACTATTCATGGGATTGCGGGAATATAGTGAACTCACACCGAAAGCGATATCCCGCCGCATCCGACCATTTTTGTTGCGGCGGCTGAAAGAAGATGTCCTCGCAGAGCTTCCGGAAAAAATCGTGTCAATGGAGACCACGGATCTGCTTCCTGAACAGAAGACGATCTATGCCGCCTATTTGGCAAAGCTGCGCCATGATACGTTAAAGCATTTGGATAAGAATACAATCGGAAAGAATAAAATCAAGATCCTCGCTGGACTGACCCGGTTGCGGCAAATCTGTTGCCATCCAGCATTGTTCGTGGACGGCTATCAAGGAAGTTCGGCGAAGTTTGAGCAGTTGAAACAGCTAATTGAAGAATCGAAGCTTGCAGGAAGAAGGGTATTGATCTTTTCGCAATTCACAAAGATGCTTGGAATTATCGGCAAGGAGTTAGCGATGAACGGGACCCCTTTCTTCTATTTGGATGGCCAAACACCTTCAGAAGACCGGCTGAAAATATGCAATCGATTCAACGCAGGAGAGCGTGATTTGTTTCTTATTTCATTGAAAGCGGGCGGGGCCGGTCTCAATTTGACAGGGGCCGACACGGTCATACTGTATGATCTTTGGTGGAATCCAGCAGTGGAGGAACAAGCTGCGGACCGCGCCCATCGCATCGGTCAAAAACGGGTCGTCCATGTCATCAAACTGGTTGCCCGTGGAACGATTGAAGATAAAATGAATGAATTGCAGGAGAAAAAAAGAGATTTGATCGAAGAAATCATTGATCCGAAAGATTCTGTAAGCGCATTGCTCACCGAGGATGATATTCGAGAGCTGTTGGAGATATAGATGGGTATAGGACATACGATTGAGATATTTGGTGCCTGTCACTCATACAATCATGAAAGTTTGAACTTTCGAGTTTATTCAAGCTAACATGTTAGTTTGGGTGACAGGCACCCGCTTCTCTTTCCGATTTGAAATGTTTACCCCGATAAATCCAGTGGGTCGTCCGTCTGTCGGCATCACTAAAAAAATATCGCTAACGCTTTCTGAATTGGAGTGGGAATGGTTTGATAAGCAAGCGGATAGGAATCGTTCGCAATTTGTAAGACGGTTGGTTTGAGAGGCACAATCTCCAGAAAATGAATGGAACAATTATGCTTGTCTTGGATATGCGATAGCGAGTGCGGAAAAAATGGGGATGAATGCCGAGCAAATTAAAGAATTGGTTCGTTCAATCTATGGAGAATTTGATTGGAAATCTGTTCCTGTGGCTAAAAAAAATTATAGGGAATCGGATTATTAAGGGAGGGGCTTATTCTATTTTTATTTGATTGGAAGAAAAAGGAAGAATTTACTACATAATACTCTTTTTTGTCCGATAGTTTACATGAAGACTAAATAACAGGAAGGAATAATTGTGAAAAAATTATTTACAATGGTAATGCTAGGCGTACTATCTGTTTCAATGTTGTTTACGGGGGCAGAAACAAAGGCAGCACCTGTTTTGGAAAGTTCAAGCGAAAAAGTTGATATTGACTTGATGAAAGAACAGTTTCTAGAAAAGATTAGAGTTGAGCATCCAAATGCACAGTATATTGATTTAACTGCTGAAGAGTTACAAAAACAAGAAGAAGGTTTAACGACTTATGCTTCGGCACCACCTTTGAACTCTTTGGAGGTTTATGCAACTAGATCTACTCAATACCTGAGTGGGACGGATTTTGAATATTATAGTGCGAACCAGTTGTCTTCTGTTTATGATCATGGAGGAGCAATTTTTCAAATAGTGACAGCTGAATTAGGATATGGGCACATTAGATTTGCAAAGTTAAATGGAGTTAATTTACCACAATTAGCAACTCAACATATAGACTTGAATAGAGATTTTGTCGTTGATGGATGGTATGTTTGGTGGGATGCTAGTGGTCATACTGGTGGAACATTTACTTATCAAAACACTTCTACAAATTTTCCAAGCAATACAATGACTGACTCCATTTTTATCAAATAAAAAAATTTTAGAAATCGGGTGATGGTATGAACATTGGTTCAATTGTTTCTCATCAATCAGTATCATTTTATTCTAAAAAGACTAATGTCCAGTCGGAAAGTACGAATAAATCTGTATTTATTGTTGATGAAACAGTAGAGAATGTACAAAATTCAAGTTCAATAAAAAAAGACTCTTCTAATTTGTATAAAGAACTTTCTAGTAGATACGATATTAGAAATGCTACTTTCGAAGAAGTTCTTGAAATATCGAGTGCATTATATGAGGCAGGAGAAATTACTTCAACGGAGCATGGTCTTATGATATTTGATTATGAGCGTGCTACTAACTATTTAAAACGAAATGCACCAGGTGTTTCGTCTAGTTTTAATATGTATGAAACACCTGCTGATAGTAATGGACGAAGAGATTGGATTGCGGAATTTGGGGCAAGAGCATCAAAAAGTTTAAAGTATGGCAATTTAATTGGTCATCAAAGTAATCAGAAGGTTCTCGATATATTTGAGAAATTATTGCGTTGAGAAAAGAAAAAAAGAGCGGATTCTCCTTTTTTGGAGGCTGCTCTTTTTTATCTGTTTTTTCTTTTGAATTCAACGCCCAAGGTCTTAGCCTCAATCCATATCTTGTAAAGAGTCATTTTTATAGTCAATCGATAACACTAAATCTGGAATAGAATCAAAACCGTTTTTTGCGAGTTCATATAATTGTGAACCGTAATGTGAAGCTGCAATGCTAGCATGTCTTGCAGTATAAGGATTTTCAAGAAGTTCTTCTTTGTATATATCAAGAATATTGGTTCCGTTTTGTGTCACAAATTTACCATTTACAATCTCTAAGTCCTTTAAATTATACCCTGTGACCGTTTTTATTTGATTGATAAGACGGAATTTCTCAAGGCTTTTAGGTGTGAATTGAGTGGAATCGTCAGCTCTGCTCTTTGAGTGCAGTGCCTGTCACTCATTCAAACGTGAAAGTTCAAACAATCATTTTTACTTAAACTAACATGATTGTTTCAGTGATTATAAAGCCGAAATGCTTAAAAGGTATTCGGCTTTTTTTTTTCGAAGTAGTTAAAACGAGCGTTCTTTTTATGGTATAGTTTTAATAGTCAAAAGTAGAATTATTCACGTAGTGTAGTTTAAGCAGTTTTCTTTTTTATCGATTACTTATTAGGATAGCTATAGGATTTATTCAAAAGGCTAGCGGAAACAATCCGCCCGATTTTACAAAAAGATGCCTAGGAGGGCTTATGTTAAAAGCATACCAATTATTAATTACACTTGTAGATACCCATATACCTGTGTGGAGACGTGTTATAATTCCCGCAGAAACGACATTTAAACGGCTACATGACACGATTCAATTTTCAATGGGGTGGCAGGATTACCATTTGTATCAATTTGACATTGAGTTTGCTCACAAGCTAAGTTTAAGAGAACGCATACTTTTGGTGGGGGATGATGAAGCCTATGAGGAGCATCAGTTTAGGCAGCTTGAATTGCTTAAAAATAGCGTGGATAAGAACCTATTTGAGGACCCATCTCGTTATAATCAGTGGTTGTTGCGTAGTGAGGTAGGGAAAGCAAAAATAATCAAGTTGCCTCGTTATGTGGAAGCAAATCCGGAGTTCTCCTATACATATGATTTCGGGGATGACTGGAAGCATACAATCCAATTGGAAAATATAATTAATACGTATGACAATGGATATCCAGTATTACTTGAAGGTGAAGGGGCATGTCCACCGGAGGATGTTGGTGGTCCGCCAGGGTATGAGCATTTCCAGCAGGTTTGGAATAACCCATCCCATTCTGAATATGAAGATATACGTAGTTGGGGCCAGAGTCAGATGTATGAGGAGTTAGATATAGAAAAGACAAATAGGAATATGAGTGATGTTTTGAAGTTAAAGAGAATCAAAAAGTGATTTGATTTTTCAAAAGCGTGGTCAAAAACCACCGTCTTTAGACGGTATACGCTTTAGCCTTATCTTTTAGTTTTTGAGCTTTGTTTTTGATTTTTATCTTTAGTGGGCTTTAGCCCGAATAGATTCCACCTACTTTAGTAGGTGGTTATTCAATTACGAAACAAGATTTTCAAGGCGAATTCAGTCGTTAAATCCATATACTTCAACCTTCCCATTTCAATAATGATCCTTAGTAGTCAAGGATTAAGGTCGTTCACTTATACGATTTTCACTCATGATTTCGGACACTGTACCTAGATGATAACCGTTCGCCTCGATATCAGCAATCATCTTTCCAAGGCCCTCAGCAGTGGGCTTTGTAGGATGCATTAAAATCATCGAACCACTAGTAACTCCAGTTACGACCCGTTTAACCATTTCGGCCGTTGCTGGCTTTTTCCAGTCAACTGAATCAACGGTCCAAAGAATGGTTAACATATCAAGCTGGCGAGCTATGTTTATTGTTTCCTGATTAAAACTGCCGCTTGGCGGCGCAAACCAGATTGGTTTGGTGCCGACTGTCGCTTCTATCACGTCATTCGTCTTTTTCAACTCATCCATTGTTTCAGTTTGCGATTTGTGTTGTAGATTCGGGTGGCTATAAGCATGGTTACCAATTTCATGACCTTCCATATGGATCGTTTTTGCAAGGTCGGGATTCTTTTTGACCCAACTCCCATCAAAAAAGAAGGTTGCTTTAACCTGCGATTTATTTAGTGTCGCAAGTATTGGTGGAATGAATTCATTGCCCCATGCGACGTTGATTAATAATGCGACCATATTCTTCTCTGGATTGCCTTTATAAATAGGGGATGGAGGTAGATCTTTCAAATGCACTTGTGGTGAAGTTTCCTTATAAACTAGCTGTTTTGTATCAAAATCGCTGCTAGCCAACATCTTCTGGTAACTTGCCTCGATATCAACGACCAATCCGTTATAGCCTGGAATTGCTTTCCAAACTCTATCAACAGTTGCATCAATTGGTTTTATATCATGCTGCTTCGCTAAGGATTGGATTTGTTTACGTAAAGCCTTATTTTTGATAGGTGCTAAAGTGGCCATTGTCGTTATTGAATCGGATTGTGTAAGCAGCGTTTTCTCAGGGAGGGGATTTTTCAAACTGCCGAGAAATAATAGCGATACACCTGCGAATAAGCCTAATAGTAGAATTACTTTCTTCATGTTATCCTCCATTTTTAAGTTGTTTTTAGCCCATCATAATTTCTAACGATTTTTATTTTCCACACTTTTTGAAAACCCTATTATCACCATGTTCATATTTGAAAGTGTTGACCGATTGAAAAATGCAGAAAACATGGAGTTTTGAACATCATTTTTATGAGCAATAACTTGACTTTAGGGAGAGATTTATATTTTATTTAAATCATAAATATTTCGAAATGAGTAGCATATTATTTTTGTGATTACAGATTTAATTAAAAAAAGGGGAACAATGATATGAGAATAATTATATTTATAGCCCAGTAATTTCAAAATGTACTGGGCTATAAATAGTTAATTATTAGAATTCCATCGCAAGAAGAGTGCCCTGTATTTTCACAGATACCCGTTAATCCGTGATTTATTTTCTTCGCTAATTTCATTTCGCAAATTTTCAATGCTCTCTTCACGGCGTGAGTTTTTTTCCCTGATTGCAGCAAGTTCTTTCCCTTCAGCTAATTCCATTGCTTCTTCTGCCGCTTCCATATTACTAATTGTTTTCTTTAACCTGTTTACATTGTCATCTGAATCATTCGGTTTTGGGGTGAACCTAGACATAATACGCCTCCTTTTTTAAAAATATCTTTAAAAGATAGCATTCCCAAAATTTTAATGATTATTTGTGGAATTTATTTCTTTAAAAAAGTGGATGCTGGCGAGCTATAGTACTTGATATTGCACCAAAGCCACCTAGCCAAAAGCCCGTTGCCATCCGTTACGAATTAGTAAGGCCCCTAGATTTAGTAATAACCTATTGCTTTTTTGCTAAGTTCCTCTGTCATTCAAATTGAATATCCATTTCCAAGCCCATTCTTATGCTCCTAAAGGAGGAGAAAGGGTTTTTATTTAAGAAACAAGGGGGAATTGCTTCATTTGTATGATGTTCGGGACAATTTAATACATGATAGACTAGGGAGGTTGTTAAATTTTTAAAAGGAAGTGCTTTCGTGGTAGGACGTAATGATCACTGTCCGTGTGGCAGTGGAAAGAAATATAAAAAATGTTGTGAATCAAAAGAAGTTGTTTTGGTGAAAGATGTTCATTTAGAAGAATTGGAACGGATTTTACAAACCTTTTACGAAGAGTTCCCTCGTCGAAAAGACATTCCAGAGTTTCTGGAATTACTAAGTAAATGGGAAAGCGCATTACAAGAACATCTAAGCAAAGAAATGATAGCAGCGATTGTACTTGATGAATTTTTCTTCCTTTTCCGAACGGATTTATGGACGGGGTATTTGGAAAAGCAACAGAAGAAGCAATTGCGCCCTTCCGTTGTGAATATACTCGAAACATGGCAGAAACCTCGAATTTTCATAGGTGAAGTGCTAGAGGTAGAAGCGTCTTATATGGTAGTGAAAATGGTTTTAGGCAATGAAATCATTCAGTTAAAACGCGAAAGTGAAAAGCCAGTTTCGGTAGGCGCGTTTTTGTATTGCTTCATTTTACCGGATGGTAATTCGATGAAAAATCATTATTTGGCGGTGTCGAGTTTAATCTTCTTCCCGGTCGATCATGATGTGGTATTTAAGAATATTGCAAAACAGTATGAGATGGAGCAGGAACAGTCGGTTGCTGTGTTTTGGAAGGAAAATAGCATCACATTTTGGGAGAGGCTCGGAGAAGACGGTTATGACGGTGGGGAGTTTACGGAGTTTGAAACAGGTGTCCTTATCAATGTGATGGAGTTTTTGGAGAAGTATGAACGGGAATCTGATAAGTTGTTGGAATTCGTAGAAGATTATTTGGTGGAAATACAGCCGAATGCACGGAAAGAGGTTGCAATCGCAGCCGGGGCCATCCGGTTTGGTATGGAGAATGCGTATTTCGAGCCGCTTCAATTATCGCTCAAAGACATTGCCGAATGGTTCGGTGTTTCACCTCCTTCTATGAATAAGTATTATAAAGAATTGGTTGAGTATGCGGATGCCAAGGCTTAATTGGTTAGAATCAGTTGCACCTTCCATTGTTCGTTTTGGGTGACGTTGCTTTGTACAGTATGTGGCGGAAAGATGAATGACCAAGGCATGGCAGCTCGGACTGGTATGACAATGGTAGGTGTAAATAGATGGCTTGCAACGATAGCTAAGTTGCCGTTTGATACATTTACGAAGATCTGTTGGATATGAAGAGGTGTGTCAAATCCGTTGCAAATAAAGACCGTTGCCACAATGCCACCTTTTTCCTTTCGTTTCACAAGGATGGGGAAGGCCGAGACTGACTCGTCTATTAAAGTGAAATCGGCTAGTAACTGTTCGTAATGCTCTTTTTGTAATGCGGATAATGATTGATCCCAAACTGAATGAAACGCTAGTGTAATCGTCATAGAAGTACCTCGCTTTCCGAGTTTCGTTCAAGGAGATTGTAAAAGGTTTTTTGTTGTTTGAACAGCTGGTATAATTAGAGTATAACGAAAGATTATAAAAGTTGCGAAAAGGAAGGGGTCCGAATGAATTCCAAAAAGAGTATTATCGAATAGCTTAATAACAATAGTATCTCACAAAGCTTCTGCTAAATATATCTGATGATATTAATGATTTCACTGCGCTTGAATTTGACACGACTGTTAGTAAAGAGAAATATGACTTAATTTTTGTTTTCATTTTTAATTTGCAGAGTTTCGCCAAACAGTTGGAACTGATTATTGAAAAGAATTTATGAAATGACAATGGATATGTATTCTTTGCTTATCCTAAAAAGAACAATCCCCAATACGAGGCGTATATTGAGCGTGATTGTTTTTTTTGAACAGATTCCAGTTGATGTGGATGGTTATGTATACGGGAGCACGATTAAGTTTGCACGCATGGTAAGTTTTAATGAAGTATTTACTGTTTTTGGACTTAAATCGGCACCAAAGAAAACCAGTGCTAAAAAGAGTCAATGTGTTGACGATTATATCGATCATGTTGAAGATATAAAAATCTATTTTGCAAGTCATAAGGAAACGTTAGAAAAATACAAACAGTTAACTATTGGCTATCAGAAAGTCTGGGCGCGGTATGTTTACAGTACGAAGAAGAATGAAACGCAAGAAAAGCGACTGCAGGAAATGATGATGATGATTTTAACTGAAGGCGATAAGTCGAAAGATTTGTATAGAAAAAAGGGGTTGTGAAATGATTAGCAACCCTTTTGGTAAAATAGTAGAGACTAAAAACTATTGGAATTAATCCAAGAAAAAAACATAGCTTAATCCAACCGCCGATAAAGGTGCTTCATGCATCTTTATCGGTATTTTTTATTCAAGTATTTACATTTCACTTCAAAAAAATCATTATTATGTCATGTGCTATACCGTATAGCATAATAGGTAGTTTTATTAAACGGAGGTGTTTGTGATGAAATACAGGGGTGGGCCGATGTCCGAGCAAAGTACTATGTGTTATTGACGTTTATGAATCTGATTCATGGATATGGACTTATGAATGCCATTACTGTGGTTTCGAATGGCAGGGCCAATTTGGGGCCATGCACACTTTACTGTAAGCCTTGTTGAACGTATTTGGCCATCGGGATTACAGGATGAATGGAACTATATTGATGTAGATTTTTTTAAAAATCCTACAATACTTGATTATTCAAATGCTTTCAAATTACTATAATAAAGTACATAGTACATCAAATGATAGCGCTGATTGACTGAAAAATTCAGAAGGAAATGGCCACTCACTAGTTTCCGAATAGAAGAAAAAGGGGTTTGCAGAACTAACGTGTGAAGAAGAGTCTGGACAACGCGGACGCCAGTTAAAAAGATATGCATTATTTTATGAATAATGCCAGGCTCTAAAACGGTTCCGAATTGTTTTAGAAACTGACATACTTTTTTGAAGATATATTAAAGACGTATTAAAGACATGTCAATAAATCAAAGTATGATTTAAGATAATGGTGAAGGTTCTGAAAATAAGAAAGGAGGAATGATAATGGTGGAAAAGAAAGTGCATTCAGCCACTGATAGTACGGGGAAGCGTAAGGGGAGTATACTTAAATATGTTGGACCGGCATTCATTACATCCGCGTTAATGTTAGGTCCGGGAAGTTTGACTTTGTCCTCTAAAATTGGAGCTGTTTATGGGTCACAATTAGTTTGGGCAATAGTTGTCGCAATTGTTCTCATGATGAGTTACACAGAAATGTGTACCCGAATCGGACTTGCAGCAAAAGAAAGTTTCATAGGTGTCATGTTAACTAAGTGGGGGAAACCTGCCGCTGTATTAATTGGATTTGGCGCGTTTCTAGTCACATCTTCATTTCAGGCTGGAAATTCGATTGGTACAGGTATAGCAATGCATGCGCTCACAGGTATCAATTCGAATGTTTGGATTGCCATTATGACATTTCTTGCAATCGCATTATTGTTTACAAAACAATTTTACGCAATTTTAGAAAAGCTAATGTTAGGTTTAGTTTTAATCATGCTCACTGCGTTCTTGGTTACATTTATTGCGGTTAAACCCTCAATTTCAGCTATATTTAGTGGGTTTGTTCCATCTGTTCCCGTTGGTAGCATGGGATTGATTATTGCGTTGTTTGCAACAAGTTTTTCGATTGTTGGCGCAGTGTATCAATCATATTTAGTGCAAGAGAAGGGATGGACAATAAAAGATGCAAAATACAGTATTCGTGAATCGTATGTAGGTATTTTTATTTTAGGGTTTATTTCATTTTTAGTAATGATGGCAGCGGCAACTGTTTTAAAACCCAAAGGACTCATGGTAAACAATGCATCTGAAATGGGTTTATCTCTTGAACCGATATTTGGATCTTGGGCGATGGTTGTGTTTATGATTGGGTTGTTAGGTGCTTCATTTTCTTCGTTAATTGGAAACGCAACGATAGGTGGTTCAATGTTAGCGGACGGACTTGGTTTTGGTAGTAAGTTGTCGAACGTGAAGGTGAAACTCTCGATTGTTGCTGTAATCCTAATTGGCTCAATCGTTGCTGTTATATTCGGGGCGGCTCCAGTAAACTTGATTGTTTTTGCACAAACAGTGACAATCTTCATAGTTCCTTTCATAGCAATTTGTATATTGGTTGTGGCAAATGATAAAAAAATCATGGGTTCGCTAAAAAATAAAGCTATGAGTAACACGCTAGGAGTTATGGGTTTACTTGTATTGCTATACTTAGCATTTAATAATTTCAAGAATATTTTTCTCTCTTAATTAGTGAAGGAGTGTGTAGAATGCTAGATGTGAAAAGTTTAGAAGATTTTATGACAAAACCTTCAGAGAAGCTCATTGAAGATATGAAGCAAATTGAAGGGAATATAATGATTTTGGGCATTGGTGGCAAGATGGGTCCGACGCTTGCAATGATGGCAAAAAAAGCAATCGATGCCGCAGGTTTGAAAAAGAAAGTGATTGGTGTATCTCGATTTTCAAACGGTACTTTACAAGAAGAATTAGAGCAAGCAGGAATTGAAACAATTGCGACTGATTTGTTGGATGAAGAACAATTGAAAAACCTTCCCATGGAAAAAAATATAATTTATATGGCAGGTAACAAATTTGGGACTGCTGGAAATGAACATTTTACTTGGGCGATGAACACATATCTTCCAGGCCGAGTAGCGGAGCATTTCAAAGGTTCCACTATTGTTGCATTTTCTACTGGGAATGTGTACCCATTAGTACCTGTTATACAAGGAGGATGCGATGAACTTCACCCCGTTGCGCCTGTTGGTGAGTACGGACAATCATCACTTGGAAGAGAAAGGGTATTCACTTACTTCTCCAATAAAGATCAAACGCCTTTAACTATTTTTCGACTGAACTATGCAATTGATATGAGATATGGAGTCTTACTGGAGATTGCTCGGTCAGTAAATAGTGGGTCTCCGATTGATTTATCCATGGGGCATGTAAATGTCATCTGGCAAGGTGATGCCAATGAGTATGCAATTCGCTCGTTGTTAATCGCAAGCACACCAGCAACTCTTCTCAATGTTACTGGACCTGAAACACTCTCAGTAAGGTGGCTGGCGAATGAATTCGGACGATTACTTGACAAAGTACCTGTTTTTATTGGAAGTGAACAAGAAAGCGCCTTGTTAAACAACGCCAGTAAAGCACATCAATTATTTGGCTATCCGAGCGTTTCTATACGTGAAATGATTGAATGGACAGCTAATTGGGTAGCTAATGACGGGGAAACATTGAATAAACCAACACACTTCCAGGAACGTAAGGGGGAATTTTAATGTCTCTCTCAATGAAGCTGAAAAGGCATTTACACGAAGGAGCATTTATACCTGCACATCCTCTTGCATTAACATCCGAGAAGCAGTTAGATGAAAAAGCGCAACGTAGATTGACTAGATACTATTTGGATGCGGGAGTAGGCGGCATTGCTGTAGGCGTTCATACGACACAATTTGAAATTCGTGATCCTGCTTTTAATCTGTATGAAACGGTTTTACGAATGGCGGCGGAAGAAGTCGATAAAGCCGGGCTTAATCGACCATTTTTGAAAATAGCAGGCGTTTGCGGTGGTACGGAGCAGGCAGTCGCCGAATCAAAAATCGCAAAAAAATTAGGCTACGATATGGTATTACTTAGTAACGGAGGGTTGAATGACCTATCTGAAAAAGAAGTATTGGATCGTACTCGAGAAGTTGCAAAAGAGATGCCCGTATTCGGTTTCTATCTTCAACCGACCATTGGTGGACGCGTGTTCAGTTATCAGTTTTGGGAAGAATTTGCTTCGATTCCGAACGTCTTAGCGATTAAAATGGCACCATTCGACCGCTACCTTTCATTGGAAGTCATTCGCGCAGTAAGTGCTTCAGAAAGAAGTGACGAAATCGCTCTGTACACCGGGAATGATGATAATATTGTAGTCGACTTATTCACTACTTATGAATTCGAGCAGAACGGAAAAAAAGGTACAAAAGAAATCGTCGGTGGTATGTTGGGACATTGGGCTGTTTGGACACATACAGCCGTCAAAATGTTTGAAGAAATTAAAGAAGCACGCCAGGGTGGCCAAATAGATAAAAAGTGGTTTTCTATTGCCCAACAAGTGACAGATGCAAATTCAGCATTTTTCGATTCAATTAACCAATTTAAAGGAAGTATTTCAGGTATTAATGAAGTACTTGCTAGACAAGGATTACTTGAAGGTAATTGGTGTTTAGTTGATCATGAAGTGTTAAGCGCGGGGCAAGCTGAAGAACTTGACAGGGTTTATCAAACATATCCACAATTACATGATGATGAATTCGTACAAATTTTTCTTGCAAAAGAAGATAATTAATAAAAAATTAGGAAAGGCACACCCTATTTGGTGTGTCTTTTAACAATAGAGGGAGATGAGTCGATGGAAACGCATATTAAAGTAGGGGTAATTGGACCGCTTTGGATTCGTGAAACGTTAAAACGGTGTTTTGATTTATTTCCTTCTATTAAACCGATATTTCGTCTCTCAGATCTATTAACAGAAGCGAAAAACTTCACAGTCGAATTAAGAGATGAAGTGGATTGCTTATTTTATTCGGGGCGAATTCCTTATCTTATTGCAAAGGAAGAAATACCCGTTCATATTCCGGCATTTTACATTCCCCTTAAAGGATCTGGCTTATATAGTGCACTTTACCGTTTAAAAAACAAACGGGATTTTACATATATAAGTTTCGATGGAATACAATCTGAGTATATTGAGATTGCTAAGAAAAACTTGGGAGAAAATTTTGAATATAATATTTTTACTGGAACTGTCTCTCTCGAAAATATTGAACTTCTTATTAATTACCACAGAGAAAATATGAAGAGTAGGCCAAATGGGGTTGTTACGACAAGCTTAAAAGTAGTGAGTGAACATTTAACGGGTATAAATATTGTGAATGAATGGTTAAAGCCGTCTGAAGAAGACATGATTGTAGCGATTGAAAGAATGTTACTTGGGACAAGTCAACGTAAACAAAAGGAAATGCAAATCGTTTTCGGGAGAATTTTTATAGAAAATTCTTCCTCGTTTATTAATGAATTTGCCACTGAACAACAAGTACAAAAGCGGAATCATGATATTTACCGAATGCTTCTCCACTTTGCAGAACAAATGAGTGGTTATGTAACTGCATTAAGCGTGAACGAGTATTTATTTATTACGAACCGAGGAACATTTGAACGGGTTACGGAAGGATATAAGTCGCTACCTTTATTGGGAGAAGTGAAAAGGAAGTTAAACGTAGATTTGTCTATGGGAATGGGCTTTGGTTTTACAGCATTGGAAGCGGGTTCTCATGCAAGGGTAGCGCTCGTCCAAGCTCAGGAGAATGGAGGTTCCTGTTGCTTTATTGTGAGGGAAGATCGAAACGTATTTGGACCAATCGATTTTGTTACGCCATTAAAATATTCTTTAACCGTCACAAATCAGTTATTGATTGATAAAGCTGAATCGATTGGAATGAATGCAGCCCATTTAGAAAAGACAATGGCGTTAATCAGAAGAAAAAAAACGAATGAATTTACAGCGTTTGAAATGGCATCTGTTTTGGGCATTACAACTAGAAGTGCTCATCGCATCGTCCAATCTTGGCTAGATGCTGAAATAATTGAAATAGTAGGCACAGAAAAAGTATCAAGACGGGGAAGACCGCGACAAGTTTTTTCTTTTCTTGATAAAGGGGAGGATTTATCATGAATATTGGATTAATTGGCTTGGATACATCTCATAGTGAAATTTTCACACGTCTAATAAACGACAATGAAGATCCCTTTCATGTGAAAGGCGGAAAAATCACACACGTAATCCCGACATTTTCAAAAGACATGGCGATAAGTAGCGAACGTTTCCCTACTTATTTTGAGATTGTCAAAACGAAATACGGCGTCCAGCCAATAGAAGACGTAGAAGAATTAATGAAACTTGTTGACGCAGTAATTATCGGAACGGTAGACGGTAGAAATCATTTGGAATGGTTTAAGAAAGTAGTTCGTTATGGGAAACCTATTTTCATCGATAAACCAATTGTCATGAGTAGCGTTGAAATGGAAGAATTGATGAGACTATCGATACAATATGGTACGCCTATAATGAGCTCATCATCACTGCGTTTTTCCGAATCAGTCATGAACATAACAGACAAAGAACAATTACGAAGTGGATATTTCTATGGACCTGTACCAATGCAGGAGAAAATGCCAGGCTATTTATGGTATGGAATTCATTTAATCGAAATGATTGTTACCATTTTTGGAACAGATATCAAACAGATTAAGTTGAAATCTAACGAAGACTACGAATACATCAATATGATTTTTAACAACAAAGCCGAGGTGATTGTTAGGGGGGAGAATGTATGGCATGATCGCTTCGGTGCGGTTCTTCATTCATCTGAAAATGTCCACACGTTAAAACTGTGGCAAGAGAGAAAACCATATTATGCAGGATTAATTGAACACGTAATGGCTTTCTTTAAAAGTAGGATAACTCCAGTGCCATTAGTGGAAACAGCAGAAATTATAAAGATTGTTGAACGTATCAACTCGTTGAAGAAAGTATAATAGAGAAATAACCTAAAAGATATATTCTAGTAACTAAGATTCATATGAACTGAAATTTTTGTAAATGATTTCTCGTTTAACACATTTAAGAGTTCACTTATTTGTGGTTTTTGTGTCCTTGTCCATGAGATTTCTCCTCTTAATACAATTTCGGAATGGGAATTTTTTAGTTTTCGTTGTTCAGTTGAGATTAATTCACCAAATGATAAATTTAACACATGATTTCTGCGCAATCATGACAGCTATGAATATGCCGAGTAACCAGTCAATTCATATAAGTTGAACAAAAGATCATCGGCCCATTTATACTTGAATAGTTGAAACAAACGCGTCAAACAAACATATGTAGAATCAACAAAAGTGTAAAACTTAAATTCAACTTATACAGATACGAATTTTTAATTTGGGCGGTGGCACTCAGCCGTATATGACTAGTACGATAAAATACATGGCCATTGTAATAAAACCGATGGGCACACCGAAACGTGCCCATTCGATACTTGTAATATTGAGTTTGCCGGCGGCGATGATATTCGGAATGTTCCCCGGAATGAGCATTCCACCGCTGATGAGCAAACCGAGTAAAATTGCCTTGATAGTTTGTGGAGTCATTGAGGGACTGATTTCAGCGGATGCCAATGTGGCGTTATCCAATACCGCGGAAATCATATTAATCCAATACAGCATCAAAGGACTCGTATCGAGGAGATACGCCGTTATCAATGGTTCAAACCCTGCCCCAAGTAACGTCAAAGCCATGACAAATAGATAAACTTTAATACTTCGGATAATGATTTCAGTGTAGGATTCAATCTTTCGTTTTGGTGGCAACGTATTCATTTTCTTCTTTGGATGAATGAGCATCGCAGCAAGTATCCCAAAAATAAAGACTGCTGGAATGACGGCGGGGCCTATCAACTTCATTAAAAAGAAAAAATCTTCATTCAGTTTGCTGGTGGCAATGGTGGAAAGTGGTTCGCCAATGGGTGTAAGTGCAGCACCCAGTCCAATCGAAAAACAGGCTAAAACCACAAATCTTACTTCCGATTTTCGATCCAGCCGTAGCACGCCTACGATGGACACAAGAATGATTGCGGCAATGATTGCTGTAATGATGCTTGAAAGAAGGCCAAGGGTGATGACGATGGATCCTAGGAACAGACGGTGAGGTACCGCTTTACTCGTTCTGAGGATTCCTTTTTCGATTGGAACCTGCATCCATTTGAAAAGGATTCCGGCGAAAAGTACCGCTAAACTAATATGTATCGGATCTTTTACTGATTTAATGATAAGAGGTATGTCTACTACTTGACTGATTAGAACAGCCCAAATTCCCATTAGGAATAAAAAAATTTCTAAATTCTGCTCAACACTTTTCATTGTGAATGGAAGTAACAGGACAAGTAATAGGATTAACAGTAGCCAAAACAATGGGAGTACACTCCTTTTCACATTGACACCAAACGGGGTTTCTATCATCTTATTTTTTAGGCGGGGAGTTTATTCGGAAAAAACATTTTTAGTACATATGTTCTTATATTGTGACATTTATCTTGGGTTGTAGTACAATATGGATATTGAGTTCGAATTATTGAAACGAAAATACAGCTACTAATAATGTCTTGTCGATATTGATTACTAACATAAAACAAGCCAGCCCCATACAATGGGACTGGCTTGTTTTTATGTCTTTCCTTACCGTATATCACCCATGTATCGTTGGATGACCGGTGAAATGAGGAACAATAGAAGACTGAGAAAAATAGCAGTTCCACCGATAATACCGAAATAAAGCATTTCATTTTTTTCGGAATAAAACTGAACAAGTTGTGCGTTGAGAGCTTGTGCAGCGGCATTCGATAAGAACCAAAGACTCATTGTTTGTGAAGAGAATGCCACAGGTGCTAATTTCGTCGTTGCTGATAATCCAACAGGTGATAGACATAATTCACCTAAGACAACAGTGAAGATGCTTAGAACGAGCCATAGTGGGTTTACAAGGGAATCTGTACCGCCGAAATAAGCAGGCAATAAAATGACGATGAATGAGAGCCCTGCAAACAATAAACCTAACGAGAATTTTTGTGGAGTAGTTGGTTGACGATCCCCCAGTTTCATCCAAAGCCATGCAAACACGGGTGCAAGCAAAATGATAAACATCGGATTAAACGATTGGAACCATGTAGGGGAAATTTTGATTCCCATGAAATTCAGGTTCGTCCTTGTGTCTGCGTACATTGCAAGAATTGTTGAACCTTGCTCAGCAATTGTCCAGAACATGACAGCAGCTATGAACAGAGGAATATACGCGATGATATGCGATTGTTCCATTTTCGTCGTCTTCGGACTGAAATACATGACTAGAAAATAGACTGTAGGAATTAAAAAAGCCAGAATTCCGACCAGAAGAATGAATGAATTAAACGTCAGCCATCCTCTTGGAATAGCAATCGCTACTACTATGGAAATTAGAATTGCCGCAAGACCGAAAATAGTGAACACTTTTTTCTTCTCGGCGGATGACAGCGGATTAGCAACTTGAACACCAGCCATACCAAGATTTTTCTTTTTCGTAAACATGAACACGATCAATCCGAAGAACATACCAACAGCAGCTAGGCCAAACCCTAAATGGAAGTTATACTTCAAACCGATTGTTCCGACGATAAGAGGGGAAATGAAGCCACCCATATTGATGCCCATATAGAAAATACTGAATCCTGAATCTTGGCGATTGTCACCATCCACGTAAATATCGCCGACGATAGTAGAGACGTTCGGTTTTAATAAGCCAGTCCCGATAACAATTAATATCATAGATACGAAGAACAGTGCTATGTTCCCTGGAATTGCAAGTGCGATATGTCCGAGCATGATAAATACCCCGCCATAGAACACGGCCCTAGATGTACCGAATACACGGTCTGCAAGCCATCCACCAATGATACCGGACATATAGACGAGTGAACCGTAAATTGATACGATTGAAAGGGAAAGTGTTTTATCAAGTCCGAGTCCGCCCTGAGATACTTCGTAGTACATATAGTAAACGAGTAGTGCTCTCATCCCATAATATGAGAATCGTTCCCAGAACTCTGTGAAAAATAGTGTGAACAAACCTTTAGGATGTCCAAAAAATCCTTTCTGAGGAACACTTTCTGCAATCTGTTGTTTAGTTAACTGTGACATCTAGATGCCTCCTTCATATTCTACTATAATACATTCAGGTGTTTTCAATTGTCAAAAATAATTTATGGAAACAATATTATTTAGAAAAACGTTGTTATTACGATGTTTCTGTATTTTTTTAATTCCTTGAATAGTATAACGAAATTTTTTTAGTATAATGATTGTATTAATTGAAATAGCAGGCTTTAGTATACATTTATAAATGCCTGTATTCATAGAATGAGGTAGTTTGAAAATGAATTTTTGAAGGGAAATCAGGAATAGATAATTTTACTACGCCGTGTAATCGGTTTGAGGCAATTCTTCGAGGGAAAAGTACGGTTCATGAAGGAGTTTGTACAGTATCGTGTCATAGGGATATGAATGTGACGTTTCAAGGCGAACCAAGCACTTCAGTTATATCCGCTGATGTGTTGTTTGAATCATTAGATAAACTAGGGGTTGCATTGAATTTAGCGGAAGTTGCAGAACTTCAATAAGAGATTCCTTTATTTATGCAGTCTGTAACACAACAAGGGCTGATTGTAGGTGCTCTACATAATCATTGGTTATATATGAATCCTGCACTATTCTACATCTCTATTCAATTTGTTGAGTCACCGATGGATTTTGCGAAGAAATTGGCTTATTCATTTTCATTATTGAGTTGTTCAACGGTTGCTGAATAACTTGGTTAGGAGGAGAAATGTTGGAAATCTATGATGTTGTATTGATCCCGTTGATCATCGGGATGGTTCAATTATTGAAGCTATATGGCATGCCAAAGCGATTACTCCCTATCGTGGCATTGGTTTTTGGTGTTGTTGGCGGCATCATTTATGTCTATCCACATGACATAAAAGCAGGTACCCTCGTAGGATTAATGATGGGTCTATCTGCGAGTGGGCTGTATTCAGGGGGGAAAGCAGTGGTCAAGAGTGAAGTGTAGTCTGTTACAATGAAAATAAGAACGTGTGATGGGTTATTTCTTTGGTGTCGGAGGTTCATGCGTAAAGGGGGTGAAAATATGAATTTAGTTGATCCGTCAAAGTCCTTGGACTTCATCCTGGCGATGACTCAGGAATAGAATTACCCTTTTTATTTCCTAATCTTTTCGGAAGCTCTGAAGGAACCCCTATTTTAGACTTAATAAAGAATAGACTTGAAATTAGTAAGTTCTCTAATTCGGAGCTTGAAGTTATAAATAGTATTGAATATTTACATTCCCCTACCGATGTATTAAAATTACGTTGTTTTGGTCAGAATCCAACTATTTATGAATCGTTGAAAGAAGAAAATTTATTAGAAATAACACGGATTTTCGAACAAAACGCTACAAATAAAGGCTTACCTATTACATTTTCTCGTTATGTTGTTCGTGTAACTGTTTAATCAAATAGCAATAAAAGTACATATAAATCGGATTTGAAGCTGCGGATACCTTTATCACATTTTTTTTATCTTCCCCAATGAAAAGGAATAGAGGAAATGTCCCCTGTTCCTTTTCATTTCCTTTTTTTCATCATGACTAAAAGAGAGAGGATGAAAAATAGAATCGCAGTCCCTATTAAATAGAAAACACTGAATAGCTTGGATGTAGGTGATCCGTTTATTTCATAAAAAATGCCCATATTGAGCAGAAAATCTTTTTTCGTTCCTGAGGGTGCATTTGCAAAAGAATCAATGAGCGGACTTTCCATTAAAATCTGCCGAAACAATGCGGCTGTATGGGAAACGGGAAACCATTTTACGACCGATTGGAGATAATCAGGTAAGCCTCCGATAGGTATATAAATTCCCGCTAAAAAACCGATAAATGTACCAATCACCATACTTGCCGCTGCAAAAGAACTTGATGTGTGAAAAAAGGAAACCGGCAATAAAACCATCGATCCGCTTGCTAGTACAGAAAGGATAACTATACCAATCAACTGCATCGTTGCCGCAAAGGGTAGCACATTTTCACCTGAAAATAGCAGATATAAATCCACGACTATGAATGTGAATAAGCACATGACGACTCCGACAAATAGTGCACTCGTTATATAGCCACCGACCAACTTAAATCTTTGAAGGGGAGAGGAATCGAAATCCATATCAATTTTATTCGTCCTATCATCGACAAGAATACCAAAGGCTCCCAAGGTCGTCGTCACTGAAGTAACCGCTAATATTCCGGCGATGAACCAAGACGTGAGTAACTGTTTTTTTGCTGGGAAATCAGGAAGACCTTTCGACGTCGTATCACCTAAGAACAGGACATATAAAGCAATGAGAATAATGACAGCAAGAAGTGAGTAGAACACTGTTGTTTTATCCCGGAAATAGAGTAAAATATTTCGTTTAGCAATTGCCAACATGGTGTTTCACATCCTTTCCATTAATAGCGATGAACACATCGTCCAAACTTGATTTTCGTACTTCAAAGGATGTGATGAAGGATGTGTATTTCGAAAGAATCGAAATCGCATCAATCGTCTGTGCGAGTTGGATATGAAAAAGTGATTTCTCTTCTTTGAACTCGACACCATCCAGTAATAGCTGACTCCTTAGTTCGTCTTCATTGCTCGTCGTCATTATCAATTGATGGGAAGAATAAGCATTTTTTAGCTGTTCCGGCGTTCCCTTAGCAATAATGGAGCCCTCTTTCATGACGACAACATAATCTGAGTTTGCCGCTTCCTCAATATAATGTGTCGTTAAAAAAATGGTCATATGCGTATCTCGCTGGAGTTGCAAAATCATTGCCCATATATTTTTGCGGCTCTGCGGGTCAAGACCTGTCGTAGGTTCGTCTAAAATTAAAATAGTCGGCTGATGAATTAATGCACGTGCAATATCTGCTCGACGCTTTTGACCACCTGACAACTTGCCATAAGGACGATTCAAAAAGGAAGTGCAGTCCGTAATTTCTAAAACTCTTTGGATGGCTGCCTTACGTTCTTTTTTTGATAAACCATAAAAAGATCCCCGAATATGCAAGTTTTCTTTCACAGTTAGCAAGGAGTCCAACACACTTTCTTGAAAGACAACGCCGATTTGCTGTCGAATGGCATGATCTTGTTTTCCAACTGTAAGGCCATTCACAATTATTTCACCTTCATTTTGTTTTAATAGGGTAAGAATGATGGAAATAGTCGTTGATTTACCTGCCCCGTTTGTTCCTAAGAATGAAAAGAGTGAACCTTCTTCCACGTAAAAACTAATATCGTTTACCGCTTTTACTTTTTTGAATGATTTGGACAATCGTTTCACTTCAATGATTTTTCTCATCAGACAATCTCCTTTTTTTACTTTGAATAGCCAAATTGATTTTTTTTGCGTCAAACAGATTTGCACCATACCCGACAATCATTACCACGGCGTATGTCATCAAGCCTATAAGGATAACTGCAAGGCTATTAGCCCAATTGAAGGGGAAAATCTTGAAGACCGTTCCTGCAACAAGCAGTACAATAACAACATTGAATATCTCAAAAAGTTTAGAAACAACCGGGTGATTAAAAGGTAATAAATTCTTCAAATACATCAAACAGGTAATAGAAAAAGATATGATCAATATATTGAATGCCATTTGTTCTTTAAGAGGTGGGAAAGTCGAGAATGAGCTGAATAGTAGATAAAAAATAGTACTAACCGTAAAGGAGATACAGCCAAACACGATATGGAGAAATAAATTATTCAACAACTGTCACCTCAATTCAGAAATTTGTTTTTGAATGCCTTTGCATAGTGCCGATTGACAATCACTTTCTCACCATTCGAAAGCGTGGCCTCAAACTTCCCATTGAATAAGGCGCGCACATGTTCAACATACGCCGTATTGACAATCAAGTTCTTGCTTATGCGAATAAAAGGGGTTTCCTGTAACAATTCTTCAAGCTCATACAATTTCAAAGTGCTTTCATACACTACTTTTTCATCATAGAAAAATGTCTTGTTATCGATGGATTCGACATAGTACAAATTATATGCAATTAGCGAATGGGATCGCTCTTCATTCACACCGACTAGGGTGATGTAGTTCTGTTTGATGTGTTCAATTAGACTTGTAAGTCGACGATCGATTTCAGGACATTTAATAAGGATTTCAATGTCGGTATAGTCCTTGGAATCATCAATTTTTAACCGGATCATCATCACGCCCTTCAGCAAATATTCTATAGTTAGAATCGTATCACGTGCCAGTAATGAGAACAATACTTCCTACGCAACCTGCATTTTTCACTACATAAGATGCAAGTTAGAGTGCTTAGGCATTTATTTACCGAGGGAAATCAGCTATGATGGTAGGAGCTAGTCATAAGAAATGGATGTGTTGTTATGAGTCAATTGATCGTTGAAAATCTCACAAAGACAGTTGGAGAGAAAACGTTGTTCAACAATATAGATTTTACGGTTGTAAGTGGGGAAAAAGTGGGTCTTATCGGCATAAACGGAACAGGTAAGTCGACGTTATTGTCAATCATTGCAGGAATTGAAGAAGCTGACTCGATTTCGAAAGATCATCCGAATCGATACCGGATTGTATATTTACCGCAAGAACCGGAAGTTGACCTAGAACTTACGGTGATGGAAACGGTGTTCATGAGCGACGCACCCATCATCAAGGTCAATTTAGAGTATGAGCATGCACTTCAAGCACTTATGGCAGACCCGGAATCGACAGTGAATCAGGACCTCTACTCGAAGTTTCAAAATGAGATGGATGACCAATCCGCATGGGATATAAATTCGAAAGCGCGGACGATTTTATCGAAACTAGGCATTGAAACGTTCGATAAAAAGATGAGCGAGCTTTCGGGTGGACAGAAAAAACGCGTAACGCTTGCAAAAGTGTTAATTGAACCTGCAGATCTCTTGCTGCTCGATGAACCGACAAACCATCTCGATGTAGATTCGATTATGTGGTTGTCAGACTACTTGAAGAATGAGCAAGGGGCCGTTATCTTCGTAACTCATGATCGCTACTTCTTGGATGAACTATCTACCAATATTTATGAACTTGCGGATAAAACCTTATATTCACATACAGGTAATTACGGAAATTATATTGAATCGAAAGTACTTCGTGAGGAAATGAATGCAGCGTCAGACGATAAGCTACGCAACCGTTACCGTTCTGAATTAAAGTGGATCAGACGTGGTGCGAAAGCGAGATCGACGAAACAAAAAGCACGAATTGGTCGTTTCGATGAACTGGCTGAGAAAGTAAAAAAGGATAATTCGGGTGAGGAAATGGATGTTGCGCTCAAATCAACGCGGCTTGGTAAAAAAGTTATTGAAGCGATAGGCATTTCGAAATCATATGGTGGAAGAAAGGTCATTGATGAATTTTCATGCCTGCTTCAATCGGGTGACCGTATCGCTGTTGTCGGGCCTAATGGTGCTGGAAAAACGACGCTTTTGAATATGTTTTCTGAACAGATTAAACCAGATAGCGGCGTCATCGACAAAGGAACGACAGTAAAAATTGCTCATTTCCAACAACATACGCCACTAATGGACGAAAAGAAACGGATTATCGAATATGTCCGTGATACATCGAATGATATTGAAGATGCAGACGGTGTGCATATTTCGGCTTCACAAATGTTGGAACGGTTTTTATTCCCAACAAAAGCACATGGTACACCAATCGGTAAATTATCCGGTGGAGAGCGGAAAAGGCTCTACTTACTGAAATTGCTGATGGAACAACCGAATGTTTTGCTATTGGATGAACCGACGAACGATCTTGACTTAGAAACGCTTTCCGTCCTTGAATCATTCATCGACTCATTCCCAGGCGTCGTTATTACAATTTCCCATGACCGCTTCTTCCTGGACCGAACATCGACTAAATTATGGGTGATGGACGGAACCGGAAACGTCGATACATGGTTTGGTATTTACACCGATTTCCTTGAAACGTATGTCCCTAAAGAGGTCGTCAAGCTGCAACCGGTTAGCGAGACTGTGAAGCCAGTTCAACAGCAACAAAAAAAGAAAATGACCTTTGCTGAGAAGAAAGAATATGAAACAATCGAGTCAGATATTGCTACTATGGAAACTACGATTGAAGCGGCCGAAGCGGAAATGGCGGCCGCTGGCTCCGATTATGACAAACTAAGGGACCTGACTGCGGCGCTCGACGAATTGAACGGGAAGTACGAGACGCTTATTGAGCGGTGGACCTATTTACAGGAAATAAACGAATCATAATGAGGGGAGCAAACCCATTGAAAATTGTAACGATTGAACCGACACCAAGTCCGAATTCCATGAAAGTCGTACTCGATACAGAGTTGCCATCAGGTACGAGTCATAATTATAAAAAGGTCGACGCAGAAACCGCTTCGCATCCCATCTCCGCATTGCTGGCCATCAACGGCATTAAAGGAATCTATCATGTGATGAATTTCATGGCTGTTGAACGGGTAGGAAACGTCGCGTGGGAATCGATTCTCGCTGATGTCCAAGCTGTTTTTAACGATGAACAGGGCAAACAAACGGGAATAGAAGAGGAAATCGACGATAATTATGGTGAAGTCTACGTTCATGTTCAAACCTATAAAGACATCCCGTTACATGTGAAAGTGTTCGATAGCAATTCTGAAGAACGTGTTGGGCTAAGCGAACGGTTCGTCAAAGCGATGGAAGCGGTACACAGCACGGAAGTAGAAAACTATATTCTGCTGCGCAAATGGGCAGACTATGGAATCCGTTACGGTGAGAAAACGGATATCTGCCAAACAGTTATCCAAGAAATTGAGGCGGCATATCCAGAGGGGCGCTTGCAAGAGATTATTCGTCAAGCGAATGAAGGGCAAACGGCAATAATCCAGCGCGGCAGAAAAATTTCGCTAGAAGAATTTGCTGTCGATGCTTGGGAGACGAGATTCCAATTGCTTGACCAAATGCCTGATCCGGATATGTCGGACGCTACGCTTCTGGATTGTGCACTTGATGATGAAAAGATGTCAATCCGACGTCTTGCAACCATCTATCTTGGCATGATTGAGGATGAAGCAGTCATTCCTTTTATCGAGAAAGCGCTCAAAGACAAAAGCTGGGCAGTCCGTCGTACGGCGGGTGATTGCATGAGTGATCTTGGGTTTGAAGGTTTCGAACAAGCTGCAATTGAAGCGTTGAAAGATAAAAACAAACTTGTCCGCTGGCGGGCGGCAATGTTCTTATATGAAACTGGAACTGAAAAAGCGCTTCCTGCTTTGAAAGAGGTAGAAAATGACCCTGAATTTGAAGTGAAACTCCAAATTCGTATGGCAATTGCGCGGATTGAAGAAGGCGAAGGTGCCAAAGGTTCTGTTTGGAAACAGATGACAGAAGCACGGTTGACTTCACAGGAGAAATGAGAATAACGTTAGCGGATGTGTATTACTCATATTCCGCTAACGTTTTTTTACTTCATTTAGCAGAAGTCTACCGCTTTAATAAGTGGTGAGGTGAATGCAAAGTGTAGACAATTCGGTGAGGGGTCAAACCCCTGTTGAATAAAGTTAAAGCCTCCGGCGGATGCTATGGATTTTGAAAGGAGTCAATTGAGCAAGCTCAATTCAAAATCCCGGCGCAAATACGCCGAGGCGTATTTGATTAATCAAAAAGTTGGAGGAGAACAAATGAAATTATTGAAATTTCTCTTCGTTACAGTACTAATTCTCTGTGGTGCTGGATATGGCGTTTTTTATTTCGGTACAAATATTGCATCTGAAAAAATAATGGATGCTGTAACTGTTGAATTAGAAAACAGCGGACAATTAAAAGAAATTAAGCAAATGGTGAAAAATGATCCTGAATTGAAGCGTTTTATCGAAGAGGGTTCAACGATTGATCAAAAGAATCTTCCTTTTACGACAAAGGAGCAGGCAACAAGGGCATTAATTGGGAAAATTGGTTTAAGCGAAATCCAAGATATTCAGGCTAAAGCACAAAAGGGAATGTCGAATGATGAAATTCAGGAGTTGTTAAAAGATATTGAAGGAAAGCTCACAGAGGAAGAAATCTTAGCGCTAAAGGTAATCGCCTATAAAGAATTCCTTAAATAGTGACTCTGTTAAATCCAGTAATTTTGGTTAAGGAAATTACTACAAGAGGTAGGTCTAGACAATAGGGGCGATTCGAAACGATGCACAACGTTTCGAATCGCCTTTCTTTCATACTGTGTATTTTACTGATATAGTAAAGAGCTTGTGATCTACGATAGTAGACACTTCATCGCTTGCTCACGCATTTGAAGTTCAGTTGGAGAAAGGTTGTTATCGAACATGGAACCATTAACAGGATCAAAACGATTAAAACTAGCATTACTCCTTGGAACGCTTGCGGCAATGGGGCCATTATCGATTGATATGTATTTGCCTTCATTTCCTACAATAGTAGGTGCTTTTGATACAACAGCTTCCTTCGTACAGGTCAGCTTAACTGCCTGCCTCTTAGGAATCGGGTTGGGACAACTCATTTTAGGACCGATGAGTGACGTACGTGGTCGGAAGAAGCCATTGATAATTGGACTTGCCGTTTATTTCCTGGCATCCATCGCATGTGCTTTTGCACCGAATATCGGATTCTTTATTGCAGCACGTTTCCTGCAAGGATTCGCGGCATCCGCCGGCATTGTTATTTCTAGGGCGGTAGTCCGAGACGTCTATAGTGGACGGGAATTGACAAAGTTTTTTGCATTACTCATGCTCGTCAATAATTTGGCACCCATTCTTGCTCCGGTACTTGGAGGTGGGATTCTCGCTTTCACTGACTGGACAGGTGTATTTATCGTGTTAAGTGCAATCGGCTTATTATTATTTAGCATTGTATTATGGAAAATGGACGAAACGCTGCCTGTACAAAAGCGTGTTCCGAGTAATCTTTCCCATACATTGAAAAACTTTTTGTCCTTACTCAAAAATCGGCAGTTTATGGGGTACGCGTTTGCACAAGGTTTCATCATGGCAGGTATCTTCGCTTACGTTGCCGGAACACCCTTTGTCTATCAAAATATTTATGGTGTTTCTCCGCAGATGTTCAGCTTGTTATTCGGTATGAACGGATTGGGACTCATTATCGGAACACAAATAGTAGGGCGTCTAACGGGTCTTGTATCTGAAAAACGATTTTTAGAGACGGGTTTATTCATATCAATCTCTTCAGGTACGTTGCTGCTGATTGCCGTATTATTGAATGGACCACTTATCACAATCGTTATACCGATATTCTTTTTTGTTGCATCAATTGGTGTCATTTCGACATCATCCTTTTCGCTGGCTATGGAATCACAAGGTCATATTGCAGGAAGTGCTTCTGCATTACTCGGTTTATTACCCTTCATTCTCGGATCGATTACAGCACCTCTTGTAGGGATAGCGGGTGAATGGACGGCGATTCCGATGGGGGTTATCATCTTCTCCGCGAGTTTAATAGCTGTCCTTGCGTATTTTGGATTAACGAGAAAAGGAATTGAAGAAAACTAACGGAAGCCGTCTACTCAAATGAGTAGGCGGCTGTTTTCTATCCTACGATGAACGTCCAATCACTGTTGTGTAACTCCTGAATATAATGGAATACCCGTGAAGTGAGGGGGTTAGGGGGAAGAAAATTGAAAGAGGTTATCATCGCATTAGTTAGTTCTTCAATAGCAATCGTGATTACAAGCTTTTTTAATTATCATTTTCAATTAATGAAAGAAATTCGAAATGAATCTGTTAAATATAAAACAGAGATTTTAAAAAGCGTTTACACACCCATTTTAAAAATACTCGTAGCAGTTGTTGTGCCTGGGGATGGGTATGATGGGATTACAAAAGAAACTCTGTTTGAAATTGAAGACATTATAAAAAGAAACTACGAATTAGTGGATCCCGATTTAGATTCAATTATTTGGTTATTAAAAAAAGAAGTAAGGGTAGAGCATTACGAAGAAAGCTCGAAATTATTCGATAAAAATAAAAAGTTACTATGCCATGTTGAACATAATTTTAACTTTTACAGGAAACGGCTAGGATTACCCTTTGATAAGGTTAAAATCAAAAAGGTTTTTTAACTGTAGCATGAAAAAATGATAAATCGTTCACTGTATAATTAGAAAATTTACGCTATCAAGGCATCATCTTTTTTAGCCAAAAATGGACAAGTGCCGCCATTTAAAAACGCAGAGTGAATAGGATATAAAGAAAAGTATTTTTAGTTTGTCGCCCCGATTTTAAAAACAGTAATACTTTTTAACTAGTACACGGAGAGGAGGTATCACTAATGGTTAAAATCGTAATCGACGCAGGACATGGATTTAACACACCTGGCAAGCGTTCTCCAGATGACGAGCGAGAGTGGTCGTTTAACAATAAAGTAGCAAACTATACAATTGCTAAGCTAAAGACATACAAAGATGTGGAAATCCTTCGTGTGGATGACCCAACTGGCAAGAGCGATGTTCCACTTAGAACGCGGACGGACCTCGCTAACAAATGGAAAGCCGATGTTTACGCATCCATCCATCATAATGCCTTAGCGGGGGAATGGGGTAAACACAGCGGTATCGAAACCTACACGATGGACAACCCAACAGCGAATCCTAAATCAATCGAAATTGCCGGCGCCGTTCATCCCCGGGTTGTCCTGGCTATGGGGATAAGTGATCGTGGGATGAAGCGAGCGAACTTTCACGTTCTACGGGAGTCTGCTATGCCGGCCTTCTTAAGTGAAGGGGGCTTTATGGATTCCGAAGTTGATATAACTAAATTACGGGATAAAAATTACTTGAAAGCGCAGGGCGAGGCAATCGCGGAAGGGTTGGCTGTATACTTTAAGTTGCAGTTGAAAGCTACCCCGGAAGGTAATTCTCCACCTCCAAAGAAAGGAGTGAGTAATTTGTATAAACCATCTTCGCAATCGATTGTTAATTCGACATCCGCTGTCTTTAAACGACTTGAAGGTAAGGAAGAAGGAACGTTATCACCAACATGGCGCGAAAAGTTAGTGAATGGGACGTTGACGGATTCGGATGCAATCGGGATCTTGTATGTAGCACTTGACTGTGGGCTATTAGAGGAAAGAAAATAAGTTTTTTGAAAACAGCCGCCCGCTCAGGTGAGTCGCGGCTGTTTTTTTCTGACAAAACGATTTTTGCATTTCCGATTGCATCGATGATTGTTGCCAAATTGTTAGTTGTTTCAAAAGGGACCGCAAAAGCATTAATGGCTTCTTCAAGTGAACAGTTTATTTGTAAGACCCCTTTTCTGCGAAGGTTTTATGAAAGTAGGCCTGAAAAAGGATATGTTACCCATCGTAAGTAATGAATATATGATAGATGACGTTAATACTGTATAATTGAGATAAATTAAGGAAATCAAAAAAGGGGTGATTAATTTGTTATACATATTTGGGATCGTAGCTCTTGTCATGAGCGGAATAATTGTTGAAACGATTACGAAGCATAAAGAAAAAATCATGAAAACTAAAGCGGAAATGCTACGTGATGAAATTGAACTTGAAAAGTTTAAACAACAAAACTATATTATTGAAACGGAAAAGATGAAAATTGAATTGGAAAAAATGAAGTTAAACTATACACCAAGCAAAAATGATAGTATGGAAATTAGGTGATGGAAAATTTACAAGCTACAACAACATTGCATAATGGTGAACTAAATAGAAGTGCAAATAGCATCCTCTCATAGTTAAAATCCCCTTATGTATTTTGCTACATAAGGGGGGTTGCTGTCTCTAATTATTGCTTGATTTTTGCTAGATAACGATACACACTAGGTTCTGACATCTCAATACTTTTTGCAACCTCCATCACGCCTCCTTTGAGTAAAAACACGCCTTTTTTCTCCAATTCAGCAATGATGTATTCTTTTTCACGTGGGGATAACTCTGACGTGTTGCCATCATAATTACTTAAAACTTCACTTATTAGGGAACTCATTAATTCATCAATGTTTTGTCCAAGACGTTCTTCTTGTTTAGCAGGTCTGACTTCCGTAGATGAAATTTGCGTTGATAAACCAGTCAAGCCAATTAATCCATCTATTTTATTTCGAATATCGATTAAATCAGAAACCAATACATTAATGCATAATATACCAATTAATTTATCCTCATTATCTTTAATATAATAACTCGAAGATCGACATATTCGTCCATCGGGAAGTGTCGATTTATAATTTGTAATATGCGCTTCCGTTAAGAATCGTTTACTTTGTAGCACTTCTAATGCTAAATCTGTAAGAGGTCCCCCAAGACTTCGGTTACTTAGATTCCCTTCCAATGCAATAATTGAAGAGTCAGGTTGGTTCGTGTCATGTAGAATAACTTCGCAATCAGCTCCCACTATTTCAAATATGTATTTCGCCAAAGGTTTATATTGTTCTAATATCACATTATTTAACATGGCTAGTCATTCCTCCTTATTTTGAAAATTGTTTAGATGCCTCTCTAGTATAACTATTACATACATAACTTTCTAGTAAGTTGGAATAAAAGTGAATAAAATGATGCATTCTTCAGAATACGTATTGACTTCATAAATCTCGGATGCTATTATTAGTGATAATAAATTACTATCAGTAATAATATTTTATCCTTATGGAAGCGTTAACAAAATTAGATTGGGGAGGTTTATGATGGGAAAAACGAAAACTCAAGTGAAAAAATGGATAACCTTATGTATTTTAATTTTGGGTGGAGGTACAATTTTTAAACTATCCTCTTTGAAAGATGCATTTTATATTCCGATGCAAGAACATTTTCACCTAACGCACACACAGATCGGCTTGGCATTATCAACGTATGCAATGGTTCAAACTATCGGGTATGTTTTCTCGATTTACATTGCTGATCGATTTTCTAAAAGAATATTGATCCCTGTCGGTTTAATTGGGACAGGCTTAATTGGAATTTATTTATCGACTTTCCCTAGTTACTATGGAATTTTAGCTGCCTGGGGTGGGATGGCATTGTTTGCAGAGGTTATATTCTGGCCTGTTTTAATAAAAGCAGTGAAATTACTTGGGAATGCAAATGAGCAAGGAAGGATGTTTGGATTTCTTGAGGCGGGTCGTGGAGTTGTCGATACAATCGTCGCATTCTCGGCTTTAGGAATCTTCATCTATTTAGGATCAGGTGCTGTTGGATTTAAGGCTGCTATATTATTTCTTGCAATCATTACAATTGTCGTCGGCATTGTCTGTTATTTCTTTATTGAAGATGACAAAACTACAGAAATTGCTGGAGATAAAAGAACAGCCAATAAGAATAAACAAGCATTTAATGGAGCACTTCGAGCATTAAAAATACCAGAACTTTGGGTTGCATCTTTCGTTATTTTTTCTGTTTACTCAGTTTACGCGGGTTTAACCTATTTCATCCCTTTCCTGAAAGAAATCTACGGGATGCCAGTTGCACTGGTTGGAGCGTATGGAATTGTTAATCAATATGGTTTGAAGATGGTTGGTGGTCCCGTTGGTGGATTTTTGGTAGACAAAAAGTTTAAATCCGCCACAAAGTATTTACGATTTTCTTTTTTATTGTCAGCAGTGGCCATGGTTGTTTTCATCCTGCTACCACATGAAACGATGAATATTTACGTTGGGATGGTTGCAACACTAGGTTTTGGTGCAATCATATTTACCCAACGTGCTGTATTCTTTGCGCCATTAGGTGAGATAGATATTCCGGACGATATTAGCGGTGCAGCAGTTTCGATTGCTTGTTTAGTGGGGTATGCACCATCCATTTTTGCCTTTACGATGTATGGTTCCCTTTTGGATGCGAACCCTGGAATTACGGGCTATAGATATGTATTTATGATCATGATTGCTTTCGCATTAATTGGTTTCGTTATTAGTAGTTATCTTGCGAGATTAATTAAAAAGAAAAGAAAAAGCTTAGCTTAAATGAAAGAGTGTGATGACCAAATGAAGTTAGGTTTAGAAACCGAAAGTTACCATCTTTTTTTTCAACACCAACGAATGGATATTTTTGATTTTATCAATAAAACTGTTGAACTAGGGCTTGATGGTGTTCAAATAAACATCATCGAAGATTTAAATCTGGATCCTAAATGGGGAACTTTAGGAAGCAATGACCCCAGACACTTAAAAAAAGTAAGGGATTTATTGCAAAAACACAATTTATTTTGTGAAATTGATACAAGTGGAATTGACGCCGAGCGTTTAGGGGAAGTAATTGAAACCGCATCCCTTCTTGGAGCCGATGTGATTCGAACCTATATTAATAAAGGCGTCTATGATGAAAGAAAAACAAGCAACGCGCACAAAGAAATAAGTAAAGTTCTCCCTTTGTTAAAAAAACACCGCATCCATTTAGCAATCGAAAATCATGAAGAAGAGACTGCGGATGAAATTATCTCAGTCATTAAATCTGTGGATAGTGAATGGGTAGGAGCGTTATGTGATATTGGTAATGGAATGATGGCTTGGGAAGATCCAATTGATACAGTAACAAAACTGGCCCCTTACGCTGTATCTACCCATTTTAAAGATCACATTGTCATACATGATGGGGACGATTATCGGGTAAGTGGTTGTCCGATTGGAGAAGGAAATATTGATATTGATGAATGTTTCAAGATATTAACAGAAAAATCATCGCTTAACAGAATAAATATTGAGATGTGTCACCCATACGTTTCCATTTTTAAAAGATCTGAAGGGACAAGCGGAGTGAACGAGGTAGGCAAGGGTGCTTTTAAAGTGGAATCTCCTTATTTCGATAAAGATCGGATTGCTCCTCTAAAATCCTATTATCCTAGCGATGAATTATTGGAGGAGATGCTTATAGAGCAAGAGAACGGCGTAAAAGAATCAGTACGTATAGTTAAAAAATTACGAGAAAAATATTGCAATTAAAAGGAGCAATCGACGATGAAAGAAGCAGTATTATCAACCAAAGCACCACAGCCGATAGGACCCTATTCACAAGGAATGATTTCGAATGGGCATCTATTTATTTCAGGACAGCTTCCATTGAATGTAGAAACAAATCGTTTAGCGGAAGGTATTGAAAATCAAGCAAGGCAAAGTCTTGATAATATAAAAAGTATTTTAGAAGCAAAAGAACTAGGAATGGATGCAGTTGTAAAAACGACTATCTTCATGACAGACCTAGCAGACTTTCAACTAGTAAACAGCATATATGCTGACTATTTTACAGCACCTTTCCCAGCAAGGAGTACTATTCAAGTCGCCAAACTCCCAATGGATGCTTTAATTGAAATTGAATTAATTGCAGAAACAAAAAAGTGAGATTTACGAATAACCGTCACTTCTAAATTTATAAACAGCTGCCTCCTTCGCCGGAGACAGCTGTTTTCTAATTTCATAGTTAGCACCCTTTAGATGAAAGATTTCGCAAAACAAGGTAGAATGAAACTCGTAAAGCTTAAATAATTAATCATACAGTTTCGAACGAATATAAAGGAGGACAACAACATGAACGCTTACGATGAGTATATGAAAGGCATTGTGACCCCGATGCGTGAAGAACTTGTACAGACCGGATTTACAGAATTGAAGACTGCTGAAGAAGTTGAAGAAACAATGGGTACGGTAGAGGGAACAGCACTTATTGTCATTAACTCTGTTTGCGGTTGTGCTGCGGGTCTCGCACGTCCAGCTGTTAGAGAGGCGTTACAGGATGCCCAACAGAAACCAGATTACTTGTTTACCGTATTCGCTGGACAAGATAAGGAAGCGACGGAAAAGATGAGGGAGTACTTCCCAGAAGTGCCGCCAAGTTCGCCGTCCATCGCCGTATGGAAAGATGGTGCGCTTGCGTATTTCATTCCACGTGAACAGATTGAGAACTCCGAAATGGAGCAAATTAAAGATCATTTGTCGGAAGTACTCGACCAAGTCTGTCAAAAGTGAGAACAATTATTTCAACCGGTGGGAGACCCGATGAAAAATCCGTTCAATTGGCGATGGAAGCGGGCCAAGCCCTTGGTTATTCAATTATAGAAAGAAAGAAACGTTCGGTTGCTCGTATGCAAGAAGACTATAATTCAGCTGTCATGATTGCGGGTAAAAATCGATTTGATTTGTATCGAAGTGGAATGGATGAACCGTTTTTCTTCCATCCGAATTCGGCAGCGTTCCGTTTAAAGCGTTTGTTGAATGGTGAAACGGATCCGTTAATAGAGGCGGCGTCTCTCCAAGCCGGAGATTCGTTTCTCGATTGTACACTAGGTCTCGCATCCGATAGTATCATTGCTTCTTACGCCGTAGGTAAAAGTGGACGAGTGACTGGCGTTGAGGCGGATAAAGATGTGGCGTTCATTACGGATCGTGGGTTGCGTTCATTTCCTACAGAATCCGCCTTGTTGGCAGAAGTAATGGCGCGTATTGAAGTTATCCGTGCGGATGCGGTTGATTTTTTACGTAGCCAACCCGATGCAAGCTGGGAAGTCGTTTACATCGATCCAATGTTTCATAAACCCATTCAGGAATCATCTAATTTCACAACTCTTCGTCAAGTAGGTGTTCATGATTCGTTAACAGAAGGATGGATTGAACAGGCCTTGCGCGTAAGCAAGCGTCGTGTCGTTGTGAAAGATCGGTTTGATTCACCCGTCTTTGAACGATTCACTATGGAGCGGATGGTAAGACCAAATACAAAGTTTCATTTTGCCTTTATACAAAAATAAAACACCGTCTTCTCAAATTGAGCATGACGGTGTTTCAGCTATCGTGCAGACCCAAGTGCTTCTGCTTTTCTTAATGTCTAGGCTTCGGTGCCTAGAGGCTCGGGTCATAAGCCATTTCGGCTGTGCAGCAAAGAACGCCGCTTCGCCAACCCGTCATATGCCTGTCGCCTCTGAACAGGCACCTGCGCTTTTCTTAATGTCTAGGCTTCGGTGCCTAGAGGCTCGGGTCATAAGCCATTTCGGCTGTGCAGTAAAGAACGCCGCTTCGCCAACCCGTCATATGCCTGTCGCCTCTGAACAGGCACCTACGCTTTTC
>NZ_JADBEL010000008.1:67740-136365 GCF_014873855.1 Sporosarcina limicola
CCGCTTTTCTTAATGTCTAGGCTCCGGTGCCTAGAGGCTCGGGTCATAAGCCAGTTCGGCTGTGCGGCAAAGAACGCCGCTTCGCCAACCCGTCTTATGCCTGTCGCCTCTGAACAGGCACCTGCGCTTTTCTTAATGTCTAGGCTCCGGTGCCTAGAGGCTCGGGTCATAAGCCAGTTCGGCTGTGCGGCAAAGAACGCCGCTTCGCCAACCCGTCTTATGCCTATCGCCTCTGAACAGGCACCTGCGCTTTTCTTATCAATGAGTGAAGTTCAGTGAACTTAAGTATAGGACCAATACGAGCATTCCGATACCGATAAACAATTGGACATCCATCAGTAAGTACCTCCTTCAAAAAAACGTGCATTTCTCAACGTCTTTATTGTACAATGAAAATAAGAAAGAAGAAACCTTTTACGCACCATTTCGTCTGATTGACTAACACTATTAAAAAATTCGAATAATTGAAGGTGATGTTCAAATGAAACAATGGTTACAAAAAACACTCATCATTGCTGTTGCATTATTGACATTTGGTGCTATTTCACCTAATCATGAAATTTGGACGAGCTTACAGGGTAAAGATGAAGCGAAGCAAGCAATTCGTCCATCAATCGATACAGATTTTCAGTACAGCCTTGCCGAATCGGATTTTGAACGAGAATTACCAGAACAGTCGGGATTAATTGTAGATAACCTCGTCGCTTCGGCAAAAGAGTTATCTTATACAAAATTCGGTTCGAAAATCGGCCCGGTTATTTCCAATGAATTTGATGAAGTCATTTTCCCGAAAATCGAAGAAGCAATTCAGATTGTTCTCCTGACTTCTGGAGATCTTCATAAACGTCGTCTTGCCATTAGTGAAAGACCCGCCGGAGATTACGCTGAAAAAATCTTTCATGTGCAAGATATGAATGACAAAAAAGACCTTATTCGTTTCCACGTTCGAACGGAGAAACGACCACAAGATGGTTACTTCTTCAACTTCCATTATCACATTGCTGATGACGGATTTGTTGCTCATCACTCGATTGGAGACATCTACTGGTCCAAAAATACACCGCCGAAGTGGTTATCCTAAACCTTCCGGCGGTGTTTCTATGTCATCTCGGTCCATTTTTGTTATACTAAAAAGTAGTGTAAGGAGGTTTTTCTATGAAACAATATTTAGATTTATGTAAACATGTTCTTGAAACAGGAACGAAGAAAGAAGATCGAACAGGTACGGGGACTTTTAGTGTCTTCGGCTATCAAATGCGTTTCGATTTGGCGGAAGGTTTTCCGCTTATGACAACGAAGAAAACGGCTTTTCGACTGATTACATCGGAACTATTATGGTTTTTGAAAGGCGATACGAATGTGAAGACGCTTATTAAAGACCGAAATCCAATCTGGGATGAATGGGCTTTTGAACAATGGGTTAAGAGCGCTGAATACGTGGGACCAGATATGGTGAACTTTGGAATTCGAGCCACGCAAGATCCTGAATTTAAAGCGATTTACAAGACCGAAATGGCACAATTTAAAGAACGTGTAATGGCAGATGATGAATTCGCTGCGAAGTATGCTGACCTTGGTCCGGTATACGGTAAACAATGGCGTTCTTGGTCGACTGGCGATGGAACAATCGATCAAATTGCAAACTTGATTGAAGGCCTCAAAAACAATCCGAATTCTCGCAGGCATATCGTGACTGCCTGGAATCCTTCTGAAGTGGAAGATATGGCATTGCCGCCTTGTCACGCAATATTTCAATTTTACGTGTCGAATGGCAAACTATCCTGTCAACTGTACCAGCGAAGTGCGGACATATTCCTTGGTGTACCGTTCAATATTGCATCGTATGCACTTCTCGTCCATTTAATCGCACACGAGTGCGGACTCGCGGTTGGAGAGTTTGTTCATACACTTGGAGACGCACATATCTATACAAATCATATCGACCAAGTGAATGAACAGCTACTTCGTGAACCCAAAAAACTCCCTACATTAGAACTACAAGTTGAAGGGAAATCAATATTTGATTTGACAACGGAAGATATCCAACTTGAGAATTATGATCCATATCCGAAAATTAAAGCACCGATCGCTGTTTAACGAAAGGGAGATATCAATGATTTCATTACTTGTAGTACATGATCCGAACAGGGTCATTGGACTGAACAATAAAATGCCTTGGCATATTCCCGAAGAACTCGCCTACTTCAAAAAGGTATCTATGGGAAAAGCAATGGTAATGGGCAGAAAAACATATGAATCGATTGGCAGGCCCTTACCTGGCAGATTGAACATCATTGTGACGCGCAATAAGGCGTATACTGCGGAAGGCATCGTTGTCGTTCATGACTTAGATGAGGCAATTTTAAAAGCGAAAGAGTATGCGGATGAAGTGATGATTATTGGTGGATCGGAAATATTCAGCTTGGCTTTGGATATTGCGGATCGGCTCTATATCACACTTATCCAAAAATATTTTGAAGGCGACACATTTTTCCCGCCTTATGACGAGGGTTGGAAACGAGTATCTACCTCAGAAGACGTTCTTTCAGCTGACGGTATTCCTTATTCATATCTAATCTATGAAAGGGACGCTGAAAATAGGATTTGAGCTGCCCTGTTTGCAGGAGATAGATGTGAATCCTGAGTGTGATAATTGAGTATACTTTAACTGGAATAGATTGAGAATATCTACTTTTAAAGGAGAGTGCAAGTTGTGAAAAATATTCATATCGTTACAGACTCAACAGCTGATTTGAAGGAAGAGGACATTCAGAAGTACGGTCTTTATATCGTTCCACTAACTATCCATATTAATGGAAAAACATACATCGATGGTGTGGATTTACAACCAGACTCATTTCTTAATTTGATGAGAGATTCAATCGAACTACCTAAAAGTTCACAACCGGCAGCCGGTGTTTTCAAAGAACTATTTGACAGACTAGGTGAGGACGGTAGCGAGATTATTTCTTTACATATGACAGGCGGAATGAGCGGAACAGTGAAATCCGCTCAGGCGGCAGCAGAAATGTCAACTTCAAAAGTAACTGTTATCGATTCGATGTTCATTTCCCATGCCTTAACGTTTCAAGTTATTGAAGCGGCGGAAATGGCAAAGCAAGGGAAGTCAGTCGATGAAATCGTCGAGCATTTGAATGTCGTTAGAAAAAAGACATCGCTGTTCGTTGTCGTTGACGTCTTGGATAACCTAGTCAAAGGCGGCCGCATTGGAAAAGGTCGTGCGATGATCGGTTCATTAATGAATATTAAACCGATTGCTACGCTACAGGATGGCGTTTACACACCAGTGGGAAAAGCTCGCAGCCATAAGCAAGTTGTTTCGCAATTATTTAAAACGTTTACGGAAGAGACAGCGGGCAAAATTATTCGTGGAGTGGGTATTTCACATGCAAATGGGTTGGCGATGGCAGAACCACTACTAAAATTGATCGAGGATTCAAGTTTTAAAGATGTGAAACTTACATTCACTACGCCCATTGTCAGCACGCATACGGGCGAAGGTGCAATCGGTTTCATGTATTACACGAATTAATTCAACTTCATTCAGCAGAAGTCTTCCACTTCAATAAGTGGTGGGGGTTTGCAAGGTCCTTACTTAATCTGCACGCAAATACGCCAAGGTGTATTTGATATGAATTTTTTTATAGAAATGGGGAATTATTCAGATGAGAAGAATATTCATAATGGTAATCGCCTTCTCATTGTTTTTGTCCGGTTGCACTACATCGCATGTGAAGACGGCTGAACCTTTCTCTAAACGTGCAGAAATTTCATTTACACAATGGGATATCCCAGGATATTTCATCCCAAAACGGATACGAGTGATTGGTTTAGGCGATTCACTTACACAAGGTGTTGGAGATGAATTGAAAAAGGGTGGTTATTTTGGTCGAATAACGACTAAGATGATTGAATGGAAAGGAGTCAAGGATGTCGATGTAGAGAACCTGGCAAAACGTGGTCGAAGAAGTGATCAGCTTATTGATCAGCTTGGAAAGACTGACATTCAATCATCTGTGCGCAAGGCGGATGTTATCTTCTTGACCATTGGGGGTAATGACATAATGAAAGTCGTTAAGGCAAACCTTTTCAATTTAAAAACAGAGCCATTTTATGATGAACTCGGAAAGTTTGAAGGCAGACTTGATGAACTTTTTAGTACCATTCGTGCGTTAAATGGTGATGCGATTATTGTCGTAGCAGGACTTTACAATCCGTTTTCAATCGTGACGGATGAAACAAATGAATTTGAAGACATTATTGATGATTGGAATGAAGCCATCAAAGTCCGTACAGTCATGGATGGAAAGTCTTGCTTTGTTCCTATAGCGGATTTATTCGATTCGAATGCGAACATGGTGTATCATACCGATTTCTTTCATCCGAACGCCAAAGGATATGAAAAGATGGCAGATCGGTTCCACGAAAAACTTGAAAAATGCGGTTTGCCAGAACTGTCGGATGGACAATTGGATTTGTAGGAGCTGAACGCATGAATCGTTGGAAAATAAGTTTTTTTGTACTCGCTGGACTTGTCTCAGCTGTCGCAGCAGCATTGGTTTACCTAATTGCAAATCCTGGCGAATCGACTCCACTACCTAAAGTGAAAATAGCGGATACTGCTGAAAATGTGTTGACTGTGAGAGCGACGAAAGAAGATTTTGAAGAAATTGCAAACACCTATATCCGGAAAGCTGTAAAAGGTGAGCCTCTCCCTGTAATAATGAAAATCACTGATGATGTGATTCTATCTTCAGAAATGACGGTATTTTCGCAAACACTGCCAGTTATTATGCATTTTGATCCGATTGTGCAGGAAGATGGGAACCTGATTTTGAAACAATCATCCATGGAAATTGGACGATTGAATATACCACCTTCAACCGTCTTAAAAGTCTTAAGAGATTCGGTAAAACTACCTCCTTGGATGATTGTTCGGCCTAAAGAAGAGGAATTGTTCATAGACCTATCCAAAATCCCTGTTTCAGGTAATTTACAAGTGAAAGCGAAAGCGTTCAATTTGGCTAAAGATGAAATTATTCTCGAAATCATTATTCCAAAAGAATGAGGAGGTGTGAAGATGACGAAAGCCTTTGCTACATTTGCAGGAGGTTGTTTTTGGTGTATGGTGAAACCTTTCGACCGATACGATGGGGTCTTATCCGTCATTTCAGGTTATACGGGGGGCGATACCGCAAATCCGACTTATGAACTTGTTTGTACAAATACGACAGGGCATCGGGAGGCAATCCAAATTACGTTTGACGATGAAGTCATTTCGTACCAGGAACTACTCGACGTTTTTTGGCGTCAGATTGACCCGACTGACTCGGGTGGACAGTTTTTTGACCGCGGGGAATCGTATCAGACGGCCATCTTCTATCATACATCTGAGCAACAACAACTTGCGGATACATCAAAATCGAATCTTGCTGCTTCAGGTAAATTCGATAAATCCATCACGACAGAAATTCTTCCAGCCAAACCTTTCTATGCAGCGGAAGAAGGGCATCAAAACTATTACATGAAAAACCCTACACATTATAACCGATATGCGACCGGTTCAGGTAGGGAACGCTTTAAATCTGACAATTGGGGTGAAGAATTGTGACAGAGGAATTGAGAAAAAAGCTAACGGACATGCAGTATCATGTGACGCAGGAAAAAGGAACGGAGCCACCTTTTCAAAATGAATACAATAGCAACTTCGATGAGGGCATCTATGTAGATATCATTTCCGGTAAGCCGCTATTCAGTTCGAATGATAAATATGATGCGGGTTGTGGATGGCCTAGCTTTACAAAGCCGATTGGAGCGGAGGAAGTGGAAGAGCATTTCGATACAAGTCACGGCATGAGAAGGACTGAAGTGCGCAGTAAAACGGCAAATTCCCATCTAGGTCATGTGTTTCCTGATGGACCAGAAGCTAATGGACTACGTTACTGCATTAATTCCGCCTCGCTTCGTTTTGTTCCTGTAGACAAGTTTGAAGAGGAAGGGTACGAAACGTACTTAAAGTATTTTTAAACAGAAGACTTGGAAGGGGTTGAACGGATGGATCGTTCTTTTTACAGATTCGTACTATCATTCCGTGGTGGGGCGAAAAATGATTTAAAATCAGTATTTGCGGAAAGTATGTTCAATGACCAAAGTTTTCCGAGAGAGGAAAAGGCATTTGACGTGTTGTCACGCTATGTAGAAGAAAAGGCCGATTTAGAAATAACTTCCGTCATTTTTGATGAATTATATAAATTATATGAGGAACGTTTTTTGTAATGAGAAACGGTGTCTTCATTGCATAATGCGGTATTTGAATGTATGATGGAAAAAGAAAATTTGAAAGCGAGGCAATTTAAATGAGTATACATATCAATGCAAAAAAAGGGGACATCGCAGAAGCGATTTTGCTTCCTGGAGACCCGCTCCGAGCAAAATATATCGCAGAAACATTTTTGGAAGACGTTTCACAATACAATGAAGTTCGTAATATGTTTGGTTACACTGGGACCTATAAAGGGAAGCGTGTTTCCGTCCAAGGAACAGGAATGGGCGTTCCTTCTATCTCGATTTATATAACGGAGTTAATGCAGGAATTTGACGTTCAAAAACTAATCCGGGTTGGCACTTGTGGGGCAATACAAAAAGATGTTAAATTACGTGACGTCATTATTGCACAAAGTGCTACAACCAATTCACCAATTAACAAAACATTCTTTAACGGAATAGACTTCGCTCCGACTGCTGATTTCAATCTTCTCATGAAAGCGTACAAAGCAGGGGAAGATAAAGGATTGGCATTGAAAGTAGGAAATGTCTTTACAGAAGATTTCTTTTATAATGATAGCGTTGACCATGAAAAATTGGCGCAGTATGGAGTCCTTGCAGTTGAAATGGAGACGTCCGCACTTTATACATTTGCTGCTAAGTACGGACGTCAGGCATTGTCAATCTTAACGGTGAGCGACCATATTCTAACAGGTGAAGCAACCTCTTCTGAGGAGCGACAAACCACGTTCAACGAAATGATTGAGGTAGCACTAGAAGCAGCAATTCAAGACTAATCACGACGAAGGACCGCCCGCAAAGTAGCGGTCTTTTTTTACCAAACTTAAGCAATGAAAGCGGAAAGTGGGGAATGGGATGGATGAAAAAGAGAACTCTGACTTCGGTCAGGAAAATAAACCAACCGATCAACAATCAGTAAGACAATACGTGAAACTAAAACCGTTCTCCTTAGTCATGCTTATATTTGGTTTAGTCCTTGCTACAGCAAGCGTAACATTTTTCGTGTTGACAACAGGTGATAATAAAGTCGTTGAAGTTGTAAATCCTCAAAAAACGACAGCGAAAGAACGGAAAGAATTTAAAAAGCTATACAATGCTTATGATGAAATGAAGAACAACTATTACGATGAGATTGACGAAGTAGCCATCATCGACGGTGCAATTAACGGAATGATTGATGCACTTGGTGATCCGTATTCCGATTATTTAAACGAAAAAGAAGCTCGGCAACTAAACGAGAGCATTTCTTCTAGCTTTGTAGGAATTGGTGCAGAAATACAGGAACATAAAGGCTATATTAGCGTTGTTTCTCCTATTAAAAACTCACCTGCAGAACGGGCAGGGGTTTTGCCGAATGATTTAATTATTGCGGTTGACGGAAAAAGCATCCAAGGAATGTCTTCATCTGAAGCAGTTCTCCTAATTCGGGGTGAAAAAGGGACAACCGTCACTTTATCGATTAGACGTGGGGAAGCAGCCGAGCCATTCGATTTGAAAATTGGACGTGACGTCATTCCGATTGAAACAGTCTATGCCGAAATGCTGGACAAGGGGATTGCACATATCCATATCACAAGTTTTTCCGATGGTACGTACGAAGAACTCCTTGCAGCACTCGATGAAATGGAGAAGCTCGGGATGAAGGGGTTAATTGTTGATGTGCGTCAAAATCCAGGTGGAAGGTTGGACACGGCAATCGACATTTCAGATCTTTTTGTAGAGAACGGGAAGAATTTATTCCAAATCGAAGAAAAAGGAAAGATAACAGAAATAGTTACTGCTTCTGGAAGTCAGAAAGTCGCAGTTCCAGTTGCGCTTGTCATGGATGAAGGAAGTGCTTCAGCTTCGGAAATATTGGCGGGTGCCCTAAGAGAATCTGCTGATGTACCCCTTATCGGCGTGAAGTCTTTCGGTAAAGGGTCTGTTCAGACGCCAAAAAATCTTCCGGACGGTTCGAACTTGAAACTGACAACAGCGAAATGGTTAACACCTGATGGGAATTGGATTCATAAAAAAGGCATCGAACCAGATATCAAAGTACCTTATCCATCGTACGCGATGCTTCCTTTCCTCGACCCAACAATGGAGATGAAGGAAGGAATGCTATCTCCTACCGTGAAATCCGCTGAGGAAATGTTGAAAGCGGTTGGCTACAATCCAGGTGATGTCGATGGCGTGTTTGATAAACAGACGGAAAAGGCTGTGAAAACACTTCAAAAAGATCTGGCGTTAGAAACAACGGGGATTTTATTGGGTGATACAACGCTCGGTCTGATGAAAGAATTGCGAAAGAAAATCAAAGATGATGATCCACAACTTATGAAAGCGAAAGAAGTCTTGCTTAAAAAAGTTGGAAAATAACTGAAAAGCGTCCGGTCCGCTAGTAGGACGGACGCTTTTCCTATCTTAATGAATAGGAGTGTACATATGATAGATGTTTACTTATTGAGCGGTTTTCTTGGCAGCGGGAAAACGTCACTATTGCTCCACACAATCGGACAATTGAAAGAACAAGGAAAAAAGCCAGCCGTATTAATGAATGAATTCGGAACCTTGCCTTTTGACTCAGATGCGGTAAAAGGAGAGGGGGAAGTTCCGCTGAAGGAGTTGCTAGACGGGTGTATCTGTTGTACAGGTTCAGAAAAAACGGAAGCGCAGCTCCAAGGCTTACTTGAAGAAAATGATGATATCGACGTCATCTTGATTGAAACGACTGGTGTAGCACACCCTGTCGAAGCTCTAGACGCCATTTACTCGCCGTTATTTGCGGATCGATTGGATGTGAAAGGGATTGTAACGGTTGTCGACTCAAGGCGCTGGCTTGACCGTGACAAACTATCTCCACAAATCCGAGTTTTATTCATGGAGCAGATCCGGCATGCCCATCTGTTACTAGCGAATAAATCTGACCTTCTATCTGAAGGGGAAATGGCAACATTGACAATGGAATTGACTAATTTTAATGATTCTGTGCCGATCATTCAGACAATCGATGCGAAAGTAGCCTTTTCATTTATTGAAAAAGTGTTGAATGCACCTAAAATAATCAGCGATAAACCAATTCAATCCGGAAAAAATCTTCCTCTCTCCTCAAAGCTCCTCACATTCTCCGACAGCGTAGATAGAGAAGAGTTCGAGCGGTGGGTGAAATCCCTTCCTGATTCGGTATACAGGATGAAAGGCTATGTTCCGATTAAAGGTGTTAAAAATCCATTTCTATTTCAATATGCATATGGCATGGTTAATTGGTTGCCTGAATATGTGAAGATGGAACCCCGTCTCGTTATAATTGGCGAAGGTCTTGAGAATATAAGGTGTGACAAAGTCGTCAACCCCTTTTTTGTTGAAAAATAAAGATAGTTGCCCAAATGTATCCATTTAGGAAGAGATTCACGTTTAGTTTACAGGTATTTGCTGATGAAATGGTCGAGATGGAAAAGTTATCCGTTATTTTGAATCTCATAGACGTTATGCTAGTTTGCGAAGGGAGGAGTAATGAGATGAAAAAATCGATTGCAGTAATTTTGCTTGGTTCGGCGCTCTTACTACCGAACAACAACAGCGCAGAAGCTTCTTATTCTAACAAGGAGGTACAGGTGCAAAAAGCACAGTACACGAATTGTGTTGTCTTGGGAGGTCAGCAGTTTAACTTCTCCAATTCACAAAAATATTCCAAATCCTATTGGAATAACGTGAAAAAGGCTTACGGAAAAGAAACAGTACAAGCGGCACCTACGAAACCGGCGGAACAACCTAAACCGTCAGTACCGGTAACGAAAGCGAAAGCGAAACCAGTAGCGCCGGTAGTTACCACTCCTACACAGCCAACTGCACCGGTAGCACCGCAGCCTAAACCAACAACACCGGTTGCAACAGCACCAACGCAGGACGCTTCTGTTTCCGCGATTGAAAAAGCGGTCCTTGATCTGACGAATGTAGAAAGACAAAAAGCAGGTCTTGCACCTTTACAAACGGATAGTAAGCTCATGAACTCTGCTCGTCAAAAATCGGCAGACATGGCTTCAAAAAACTACTTTTCCCATACGAGCCCAACATATGGCTCACCGTTCGACCAAATGAAAACAAATGGTATCACGTACAGGTCAGCAGCTGAAAATATTGCGATGGGGCAACGTACAGCTGAGGAAGTCGTCAAAGGTTGGATGGAATCACCGGGACACAGACAAAACATATTAGAAGCTAGCTATACACATATCGGAATTGGGTATGATAAAGCAGGTAACTACTGGACACAACAGTTCATTCAAAAATAATAAATAACTAATAAAAGCTATCAAATCGACCCTTGACACAGGTTGATTTGATAGCTTTTTTACATGAATACTACTAGTTTACATAATATTATTATACGTATTTTATTCGTGGGTTGTATCGTTTAGACTCCTATTTCCTTGTATATACTTTACATAGAGGGGGGAGAAGAAATGTCTGAAGCAATTTCGACTGATGAACTTGTTCTATACATACGCAAAATATTCCATAACTCAACGGACCTCTTTGTTGAGGAAACAGAGTGGAGGAATGGGCCAGCGATTATTTGTTATTACACAGTTATGACTGAGGCCAATCAAGTGAATGAGCAGTTGGAACTGATTAGACAAAGGGAAAAAGACAATCTTCCTAAATGGGGGGAAACTGCTACATCGTCCGCATATCCATTTTCCGTATCTTTACTTATTGAAAGTGTTTGTTCAGGTTCCGCCGCCATCATTTTTTCGGATACAAATGTATTATTGAAAATTTCCGTCCCTAAATTTGGGATGCGAGCTCCAAATGAACCGGATAATGAACATGTGATTCGCGGCTCGCATGAAGGATTTGTAGAAGGGTTCGACACGAATATCTCTCTAATTCGAAAAAGGCTCGCTATCCCAAATCTCGTTGTTCAAACAATTTGTCTCGGGGAAGATTCGAATACGAAAATCAGCTATGTTTATATTGATTCGATTGCTGATGAAGATGTAGTTGAGCAATTAAAAGATAAGCTGGAGGGAATTAAGACAAAGGCTATAAATAGTTCTGGCCAACTTGAAGATTATTTAGAGGATTCAGTATGGTCTCCATTTCCACAATTTTTGAATACAGAACGACCGGATCGCGTCGTCCCAAATCTTTTAGAAGGAAAAATCGCGATTTTTACAGACCATACGCCAACATGTCTTGTTGCACCCGTAACGTTCTTTTCATTTTATCAATCACCTGATGATTTTAATGGACGAGTTATCGTCGGATCTTTTTATCGGATTGTCAGGCTGATGAGTTTTATGACTGCAATCTTTCTGCCTGCCTTTTATATTGCAGTCATCGGTTTCCATTCGGAAATACTCCCTTTGGAACTTAGTAAAAAAGTGAAAATGGCCATTAATGAGATTCCTTATCGTCCGGTTGTTGAAGCATTTCTTCTTGAATTATTTATTGAACTCATAAGGGAGGCAAGTATCCGTTTGCCCACTCCGATTGGGCAGACGATTGGAATTGTCGGGGGACTTGTTATAGGTGATGCTATTGTGAGTGCAGGTCTTGTATCTAACTTAATGGTGATTGTTGTGGCAATGACCGCCATTTCAAGCTTCGTTGTTCCTTCTGTCGAAATGAACATGACGATACGAATTATACGGTTTCCTTTCATGATTGCGGCGTCTGCGCTTGGTTTTTTTGGAATTGTACTTGGTTCACTAGTCCTATTTATTCACTTAATGAATCTTTCATCTTTAAAGCAACCCTACTTTTCACCGATTGTGCCGTTTGATCCTTCTCGGTTTAAAAACTTGTTTCTACGTATGCCTTATATTGAACCAAGCAAACAGCAAAAGAGCTTCACGCATGGAGATGACGGGAATGGTGGGGAAACTTGAATATTAATCTCTCACGAATTCAGTTCTTCCTTTTCCTTTTCGTTGCACAAACAGGCGCGGTTTTCATATCATTCCAAGCTCCTTTCATAAAAGCAACAGGAAGGGATGCTTGGATTATCTTTTTGGTTGCTGGTTTGCTTCACTATGCTGTCCTTCTTTTTTTTGAACATAATTATGAGTATTTCAAATTAGGCCCAGTTATTTCTTGGCTATATAAAGGCTATTGGTTGTTATTAACTGTATCATTCATTTCATATATCGATTATACGCTTTCTGTTTGGGCCTTTCCAAAAACTCCAGATTTTGTTGTGATTGGATTAATGGTCAGTATCTCCTTATATGCTAATTTGAGTCGTGCGGAAACAGTTATAAATTTGAGTGTAATTCTCATACCGATGATTCCATTATTTCTCCTCTTTCTTTTACTGGCTTGGCCTGAACTCGAGTGGACATACCTTTTTCCAGTCGGTAAAGCTACGCCTTTACAATGGGCAGATGGAATGATAAAAGCACAATTTGCATTTATCGGAATCGAATTGTACTTGATTTATCGTCGATATGTTGATAAAAATCAGCAGGTAAAAGGATGGCCGTTAGTTATCTATCAGCTTATCTGGATGCTTTTTTTCCTATTTAGCGTAATTATCACCCTTCTTTATTTCACGTTGGAGGAAATGAAGTTCCTTCCAGAACCGCTAATGTATATTTTGAAATCACAACATGTGACGTTTGTTGAAAGGCTGGACCTTTTTTTCATATATATTTGGATGACATGGAGCATTGTAACAATTACGCTTTTTTCATTTACTGCATTGTTTGTCCACCGATTACATTATAAAGAGCATAAGAAAAGAAGTGTTGTTATTTTTCATATACTCCTTCTTCTTCTACCTTTGTTGAGTTTATCAAAAACAGCTACAGAGAAGTTCAATGCAGCGATTATTTATGCACATCTGTTGTTTGCCATCGTCCTACCGATCATTATTATCTTCGTGAACAGGAGGAAGAAAGCATGAAAAGATTACTTCTTCTACTTATTCCGTGTATTCTACTTGCCGGTTGTTGGGATGAAATACTCTATAAAGAGGTGGCGATTGTGCCGCTCGCCGGAATAGATGGTGAACCTGGGAAAGTTGAGGCGTATTACTCATTTCCCGTAATTTCGGATGGGGCCATTACATATTCAACGACAGAAGGGGAAGGCCTATCATTGAGGGACGCTCGAAACAATGCATTTGCACACACAGACGAAATGTTAGATATTTCTCAACTCGAGGTTTTGCTCATTTCCGAAAATATGGCAAAGTATGATTTATATAAACACATCGATGTAATCTTCAGGGCACCTCGTAACCGGTTAAGTGGAAGAATTGCTATTGTGGAAGGGGAAGTAAGTAAAAATTTCGAAAAGGCGGATACACTTCCAGTGGACGCACCCGATTTTTACAGAGGCCTCCTTGAAACCTCGATTAAATTTTCGATTATTCCAGACATTGATTTGCAACAGGCAAGTAAGTATCTGTTCGATGAGGGAAGGGATTTGGCTCTGCCTACTATCCGAACCTCTGAAAAAACGGGCTTTCCAGAGGTTTCAGGGCTTGCGTTGTTTAATGAAAGAGTATTTTCGGGATATACCCTCAACCTTAAAGAATCAACAATTTTAACAGTATTACAGAAGAAAGGTTCAAAAAAGAATGCCCAGTTCACTTATAGATGGGGAGAAAATGGTGAAAAATATCCGATTACTGTTGAGTATATTCGGCATAAAAGAAAATGGGAAATAACAAATGAAAAAGTCAATCTGACATATAAATATAATTTTGCTGTTGAAGAATTTGCGCATGATCATCTGGAAAAGAAAAAAACGGTAACTGACATTGAAAAATTCCTTTCCAAGGAATTGACGAAAGACTTTCAAAAAGTAATAAATAAACTGCAAGAAGCTAAAAGTGATGCCATTGGATTAGGGCAGAATGTACGTGCATTTCATCCAGAGCTTTGGAAAAAAGGGAACTGGCAAGAAACTTTTTCGAAAATGGATATACAAGTCAAAGTTGAAGCGAAAATCGCCCGAACTGGAATCATGAACTAAGTTCGGAGTATTTTGCGTAAGGACAAACAAAAAATCCCGCACCGTTTTAATCGGCAGCGGGATTTTTTCTTCAATTGAATTTGTTTTTCTGAATATAACGGAGACGGGCTGTCAATGTAATTGCTCCGACCGCTAGACCCGCAATGAGACCAACCCAATAACCGTACGGCCCAAGTTCTGTATACGTCGCCGTCAGATAACCAATCGGCAAACCAAGTACCCAATACGATATAATGGCCATGATGAACGTCATATTAACGTCTTTATAACCGCGTAATGCTCCTTGCACAGGTGCCTGGATTGCATCGGATAACTGGAAGAGTGCAGCGAATAGGAAGAACTGTACTGCTAATTGGATGATGTGTCCATCCGTCGTATAGAGGGATGCAATCGGTTCCCTAAACATTAGTAGAATCGCGACGAAGACAAAACTGAAAGCGATGGCCAGTCCGACACCAAGAAAGCTGTAATGTTTGGCATCTCGCATTTGACCCGCACCAACTGCTTGCCCGACGAGTATTGTTGCGCCCATCGAAATACTAAGTGGAATCATATAGAGCAATGACGTGAAATTAAGTGCAATCTGGTGCGCAGAAATAACAGCAGTTGTGTAGTTACTCATCAATAGGGTGACCGCAGAAAAAACGCTCGTTTCTACAAATATCGAAATCCCAATGGGTACGCCGATGAACAGGATTTCCTTCCATCTTATAAATGAAATCTTACCCCAACCTTTAAACAGGTTGAACTGGGCGAATGGTTTCCCCGCCCATGCGACTGAACAAGCAATCAAGAAAACGAGCCAATACGTAATCGCAGACGCATAACCCGCGCCGGCACCACCAAGCTCTGGAAAGCCCCAGTTCCCATAAATCAGTAGATAGTTAATGAAGACATTGATGGGGGCGGATAGTAAAATGATGAACATAGATACCCGCGTTGCACCTAGCGCATCAAAAAATGATCGTAACGCAGTATAGGCGAATAAAGGGAGTAAACCATAACTCATTCCTTTTAGATAATCCGCAGCAACAATGCGAACCTCCGCTTCAAGTGGCATAGCCCCGAGAATTGGTGCAACAGCGAATAGAATGAGAGCAAAGACAATGGCCGACAACACAATCGAAACGTAAAGACCTTGTTGTACAGCGGGTCGGACATTTTCTCTACTGCGCGCGCCGATGTGTTGGGCGATAATTGGTGTAAGCCCCATTAGGATGCCCGCAAGCCCTGTATAGACAGGTATCCAGAACGAAGAACCTATCGTGACGCCTGCAAGATGGTATGTATCATATCGTCCAGTCATAAGAATATCGAAGAACGTCATTAAATACAGCGCGACTTGCGTGATGAGAATTGGCATAACAATCGTAGCTAATCTCAACGACTTTTTCTTCAGTGGAAGTTCAGTATTCAAAAAAATCACCCTTTATTTCACAATTAACTACCATTGTACCATGATTCATTTGCTATAATAGCAAATGAAGTACAGATAACAAGTCAATCTTTAAAAAATAGAAGAGGTGAGTGGCTGTGAAAAGGCCGATTGTTTTATTAACAGGGGGCGGCACAGCGGGGCATGTGTCCGTAAATGAAGCGCTTATCCCTGTACTAAGTGAAAAAGGTTATGAGATCCATTATATCGGCTCGCATGAGGGAATCGAAAGAGAGTTGATAGGCGAGGGTCACCCTGAAGTGACTTATCACATCATCCAAAGTGGGAAATTACGACGTTATTTTTCCATGAAAAATTTTACAGATCCATTTCGGGTGGGTGCGGGGGTCTTACAAGCATTTTCAATCATACGAAAACTCAAGCCGGAAATTATTTTTTCAAAAGGCGGGTTTGTTTCAGTACCGGTTGTATTAGCAGCGAAAATGGCGAAAATACCTGTCGTCATCCACGAATCGGATGTGACACCCGGCCTTGCGAACAAACTCGCATTACCCTTTTCTAATCATATATTTACAGTGTTCAAACAGACAGTAAACTATTTACCTGAAGGAAAAGCAACGTGTTCGGGTGCCATCATCAGACCCGAGCTATTCCTTGGAGTAAGGGAAGAAGGATTACGTATCGCTGGTTTGTCAGGAGAAAAGCCTGTTTTTCTCATCATGGGAGGTAGCCAAGGCTCAGCAGTTCTCAACCAAGCTGTCCGTTCAGACCTTCTTGCAATTTTACAGAATTTTGAACTCATCCATCTCTGCGGAAAAGGAAATATTGACGAGACACTCGAGAATACAACCGGCTATACACAATTTGAATACGTGACGGAAGGTTTACCACATTTATTGGCAGCATCCGATTTTGCTGTTTCCAGAGCTGGTTCAAATGCGATTTTTGAGTTATTAGCGTTGAAAAAGCCTATGCTCTTGATACCGCTCTCAGCAGCTAAAAGTAGGGGAGATCAGATTCTAAACGCTTCTCATTTCAAATCACTTGAATTGGCGCATGTCATCGCAGAAGAAGATGTGGGGCTTAAACCTTTATCCGATGAATTCGACTTACTTAAGCAAGAAAAAGACAATCTTATAACGAATATGAAAAATACTCCAGCATCAAAAACCCCGGAAGAGATGGTCGAAATGATTTTGTCACACCGAAAATAGCTGGTTTGGTTAATCGAGCTTTTATATCTGTTTTTATTATGGGTTGCAAGAAATGTAATTCGGGTGTAATGTGGTTTACGATATAAAAGTAATTAATTTAACACTAAACCCTTTTAGTTAAGGTGTTTGCATGGTAAAATTAATACGGATAAAAAAATATAAACACAATATGCCGATTGGCAAATGTGGAGGTCATTTTACATGTCGAACAATGTTGATTCCCAACGTTCCCCGTACGCTGTTTTTTCGGGTCCAAACCTTGGGTATGTGATGGAAATGTACGAACTGTTTAAAACATCACCTGAATCGGTCGATACCGAACTTGCTGAGATGTTCAGCCGTTACGGAGCACCGGTGTTAAGTGACAAAAAACAGGAACAAGCAGTTGGGGCAGTGGCACCGGGTAATTTGGGTAAGGTGCTATCCGCTTATAAGTTGCAGGACGCGATCCGCACATATGGACATCTTGCAGCAGATATTTATCCGCTAAATGATCGTCCGAAAGATTCAACTCGACTCGAACTTTCCTACTATGGACTGTCGGAACGTGATTTACTGACGATGCCGGCATCCCTATTCTTCGAAAATGTTCCTGCAAGTGTAGATAATGGACTAGATGCAGTGAACTATTTGAAGTCGTTGTATACAGGGAAAACAGCCTATGAGTTCGCACACGTCATCGATGAAGAAGAAAGAAACTGGATTCAAACGAAAATTGAAAGTGGAGCAATCTCCAAAAAGCTTTCTGATGACGACAAGAAAGCACTTTTAGAAAGATTGACAAAAATCGAGGGATTCGAGAAATTTATTCACCGTACATTCGTTGGAGCAAAACGTTTCTCCATTGAAGGTCTCGATACACTTGTTGTCTTACTAGATGAACTTGTACGCCGTTCTGAAGAAGAAAAAACAAAGAAAGTATTGATTGGAATGGCACACCGTGGCCGTTTGAACGTACTTACACATATTTTGAACAAACCGTATGAAATGATGTTTGCGCAATTTGCTGGAGTCCCTGAGGAAGCATTCCTGCCGACTGACGGGTCAGTTACCACTTCACGTGGATGGTTTGGTGATGTGAAATACCATATGGGTGCATTATATAAAGGCCAATCCGGTATGGAACGTTTCCTTGCCTATAACCCATCTCACCTGGAAGTTGTGAATCCGGTCATTACAGGCCAAACGAGAGCAGCCCAGGAAGATATTAATCGTCCAGGGGTTCCAGAACAAGATATGAAAGCAGCATACGCAGTACTCATACACGGCGATGCAGCGTTTCCAGGAGAAGGAATTGTTCCTGAAACATTTAACTACAGCCGAGTACGTGGATTCCAGACGGGTGGATCTATTCACGTCATCGCAAACAATATGATTGGTTTTACAACTGAACACTTCGATTCAAGATCGACGCATTATTCTTCAGACCTTGCAAAAGGATATGAAGTACCCGTACTACATGTTAACGCAGACAGTCCTGAATCGGTTGTTGCCGCAGCATCATTTGCGTTCGAATATCGCCAAAAGTTTGGAAAAGACATTCTGATTGATTTACTTGGCTACCGCCGTTATGGTCATAATGAAATGGATGAACCGCTTGTGACGAATCCACTTATGTATCATTCAATTCATGAGCATAAGACTGTACGTGAACTCTATGGAGCAGAACTTGCAGCTACGCGTATTTTGACTGAAGAAGATGTAACGAAACTCGATTCGGATGTATTTGCAACAATGCAAGCAGCATACGACAGAGTAAAAGCAGAATCTGCACAAGCTAAACCAGTTTCAAACGCCACACCGGCAGAAGTGCTGGCAGGTTACCCGAGAGATCTTGAAACTGGTGCTGAAGAATCGAATCTTCGTCGAATTAATGAAGAATTGCTTACATACCCTGAAGGATTTAACGTATTTGGGAAATTGGGGCGTATCTTAAAACGACGTGAGGAACCCTTCAATGGCAAAGGGAAGATTGACTGGGCACATGCAGAAACACTAGCATTTGGAACAATTCTTCAAGATGGCAATCCAATTCGCTTGACAGGTCAAGACGTCCAGCGTGGAACGTTTGCGCATAGACACCTTGTCTTACATGATGAGAAAACGGGAGAGGAACTTGTTCCACTTCATCATATCAGCAATTCGAAAGCGTCATTTGTCGCTTATAATAGCCCGTTAACGGAAACGGCGATTGTCGGTTATGAGTTCGGTTATAATCTAGAGGAACAAAAAGCGTTGTCCATTTGGGAAGCACAATATGGTGACTTCGCAAACATGGCACAAGTCATGTTCGATCAATTCGTGTCAGCGAGTTATTCGAAATGGGGACAACAATCCGGACTTGTCATGCTATTGCCGCACGCGTATGAAGGCCAAGGCCCTGAGCACTCGAGTGCAAGAGTAGAACGTTACCTACAGCTTTGTGCTGAAAATAACTGGACAGTAGCCAATCTGTCAAGTGCTGCGAATTACTTCCATATTCTTCGCCGTCAAGCGAAAATGTTGGGTGATAAATCGATGCGTCCACTTGTCATTGTGTCACCAAAATCACTTCTGCGTCATCCGCTCGTCGGGGCTGATGTTACTGATTTGACAGAAGGTCATTTCCAGACAGTACTCGAGCAACCGGGTACAGGCAAGAAGGCAGAAAAAGTAGAGAAAGTTTTGTTTGCGAGTGGTAAAATGGCGATTGACCTTGCCGAGCGTGTGAAAGACGGCAAAGGTTTCGATCATCTTCATATCGTGCGCGTGGAACAGCTTTATCCATTCCCGGCCGATAAAATCGAAGACATCATTTCTCGCTACCCGAATGCCAAAGACCTTGTTTGGGTTCAAGAAGAACCGAAAAACATGGGATCATGGTTATTCGCAAATAATTATATCCGCGAAATTGCAGGAGACAAAAAAGTTTCCTACGTTGGGCGAATTCATCGCTCAAGCCCATCTGAGGGTGACGGAGGATCACATAAAACTGAACAAAACCGTATCCTTGATGCAGCATTGAAGAAATAAGAACTTGAAATAAGTTTAAATTATTTGTCCCGTATTAACGGGCAGTAAGATCCCCACTTCAAGTCTTCGAGGAAACAAGAAGAATCGGTTGGGGATCAATTGCCCGAAGAGCTTGCGGAATATAGTTCGATTGCGCTTTAAAGCCCGAATGGTTAAACTCACAATCAGTGGGGAATGAGGAACTCCCCCACTGATTGAAGATTAACTTTATTGGAACGTATACATTAGAGGAGGAATTTATTGTGGCAGAGATCATAGTACCAGAACTGGCAGAATCGATTACGGAAGGAACGATTGCACAATGGCTAAAACAGCCAGGTGAAAGTGTTGAAAAGGGTGAATTCATCGTTGAGCTTGAGACAGATAAAGTAAACGTTGAAGTCATTTCGGAGGAAGCGGGAATTGTTCAAGAACATCTCGCAGCTGAAGGCGACACAGTTCTAGTTGGTCAAGTTATCGCAATCGTTGGTTCAGGATCTGGTGCACTGGCAGCAACTCCATCTGCTCCTACGGCAGTACCCGTTGAAAAAGTAGAAGCAGCACCCGTAGCGTCGGTAGTTGAAGAAGACACAACTAGTTCGGATCGTACAATTGCGAGTCCAGCAGCTCGTAAATTAGCACGTGAAAAAGGCATTGATTTAGCAGCTGTGTCACCTGTAGATCCTATGGGCCGTGTTCGTGTACAAGATGTTGAAGCACACGGTACAGCTCCAAAAGCACAACCAGCTGCAGCAACTCCTGCACCAAAAGCGGCTGTTCAGGAGGATGGTCGTGTAACACGTGAAAAAATGACACGTCGTCGCCAGACAATCGCAAAACGTCTTCTTGAAGTAAGACAGTCAACAGCGATGTTAACAACGTTCAATGAAATCGATATGACAAACATCATGGAGCTTCGTTCACGTAAAAAAGACCAATTTTTTGAGAAAAACGATGTTCGTCTTGGCTTCATGTCATTCTTCACGAAAGCGGTCGTTGCTGCACTTAAAAAATATCCATACGTGAACTCAGAAATCGATGGAGATGAAATTCTTCTGAAGAACTTCTATGACATCGGTATTGCTGTATCAACTGAAGGTGGACTTGTCGTACCAAACGTTGTAGATGCTGATCGTAAAAACTTTGCGGAAATCGAGGCTTCAATTGGTGAACTTGCGAAAAAAGCTCGAGACAATAAGCTTACAATCGCTGACATGACAGGCGGAACATTCACAATCACGAACGGTGGCGTATTTGGTTCATTATTCTCTACACCAATCTTGAATGGTACACAAGTCGGAATCCTGGGCATGCATACGATTCAAAAACGCCCAGTTGCTATTGGTAACAATGTTGAAATTCGTCCGATGATGTATGTTGCTCTTTCTTATGATCATCGTGTAATTGATGGTAAAGATTCAGTTGGATTCCTGAAGATGATAAAAGAATTGATTGAAAATCCAGAAGATCTATTACTTGGATCGTAAAAAGGAATACAATCGGCCCATCGTTTTTGGGCCGATTTTTCCTTATTCATATCGAATGGAAGGTGTGAGTTGTTTTGACATTTAAAGATTGGACGACGGCTCCCGCACTGCGTACTGTTGTTTGTAAACATGCGGATGCCAAAAAGTATGTCGTAAATAATGTCCTGACACCTGGGAAAGAGTATGAAGTGAAAAATGAAACAGAAGAGTTCATTTTCATCCTCGACAATACCGGAAAAGTCGGCGGCTATTACAAAACATATTTTGAATGAAAAGCAAACCCGGTACCCACTTGTTGGTGTAGCGGGTTTTTAACTTTAATCAGTAAAAATTAGCACTGGCTATACTAGGAGGAAAGCATTTGAATTCACTCATAGAACAAGAACAACAACTTCGAGTTAACAGTAGTCACGAAGAAGTGGCTAAGAAGCTAATACAGCAAGGCGGCTATGTTTCTCCCAATCCCTTCATATGGGAAGATGTACTCGTTAGTATCGTATTGAAAAAACCGGTTCTTTTGAAGGGGCCTTCTGGTTCAGGAAAAACAAAGCTTGCGCAAACGGTTTCACATTTTTTTCAACAGCCAATGCAAAGTGTAAATTGTTCAGTCGATCTTGATGCGGAATCCCTCCTTGGTTTTAAAACAATCATTAGTAAAAGTGGGGAAACAGTGATTGAATTCGTCGAAGGGCCGGTCATTCAGGCGATGAAAAAAGGACATATCCTTTACATCGACGAAATCAATATGGCAAGACCTGAAACGTTACCTATTCTCCATAGTGTACTTGATCATAGACGTATGTTAACAAACCCATTCACAAACGAAGTGATACATGCACACGATAATTTCACCGTCATTTCTGCGATTAATGAAGGGTATGTTGGAACATCACCAATGAATGAAGCTTTAAAAAACCGCTTTGTGTCATTTTCTATTCCTTACTTAAACGGGGAGCAGTTAAAAATGGTCATGCAGGATACATATCCAAGCGCCTCTATGCAGTTAGTTGATGTGATGCTGAATATCGGGAATGACTTAAAAAATCAAGTGATAAACGGATTATTATCGGACGAGGCAGCATCAGTCAGAAGCTTGCTCGATGCGATTGCACTTGCGGAGCATATTCCTGTGAAACGGGCTGTGCAATACGCCATAGCAGAGAAACTGGACGATAAGATTGAACGTAGATTGGTCATGGAACTTGTGGATACTTGGGTGAGATGAGGCGATTGTTATGGTGAAGATGAATCGATTCATTCAATTTAATGATGAAACGGTCGATGCTGGGACGTTGTTAGTATACGACCGATTAGCGAAAGCTCTTGCAGATGCCCCTTTTCTTGAATTGACGGAAAGAAAACTACTTGAGTTCCGGCCAAAAGAAGGCGTTATTTCAATGAGTGTCTTTTGGCGTCATCGGTCGGAAGAGGTAATTCATGCAGGTCGACTTTCTGATATTTATCTTTTGACAGCAGGTTATTGGAAACGATTCAGTGTTAACGCATGGCTCAAGTTAACCCGTGAATATAGTTTGCATCCACTGCGAAAGTTTACCATCGAACTTCTATCGATGCTTGAAGAATTCCGATTAATCGATGCGATTACAAAGGAAAGACCTGGAACGACAACCGCATTTAACATACGAAGAGAAGCTTATATCTACTTTCACCGAAGTGGGTTGTCTTCGAACATGCAAAAAGGTTTTTTTGCCGATGCTATGATGAACCAGCTATTTATTTCCCTACATGAAGGGATGTTTACAAACACTTCGATGGACTGGGGACAGATTGACTATAGACTCATTCAATCCGTGTTACAACGGGCTTTTGAATCTACTAGCACGGAAGACAATACGTATATAGCGAGAAGAATAACGGCTATCGTCGAAATGATGATAGACAATGATCTTGTCCATCAGTATTATTCCATAGGGGATTCTATCACAGAAGAAAATTCAATGTTCCACTACCATGACGGCATGCTTGACGCTGAAAAAGGGGAAGAGGAACCGAAAGAGACCATTGAGGAAGTGTTTCGTTCATGGCATCGCGAGAATGAAAATGAATCGGGTGTCCACTTAGAATTCGAGCTCGAGCATGGCCGTTCAGGAACGAGTGATGCTACGAATGGAACGCCTGGAAACGAAGATGCGGAAATAGAAGAAATGGGTTTTGGAAAATCTGAAGGAAATGATCTTGATCATTGGTCGGAAGAGGAAAGTGATAAATCCGAAAAGCAGGATAAAAAGTTGAAAGCTGGTAAAATGTTCGGAAAAGAGCATGTAAACGTTGTCTATGAAGAACAACGGCTGGATGTTGTCAATGATATTGAAAACCGTCAAAAACTTATTGTTTGGCGTGAAGAGCAGAAACCATACGTCCGTTCTTTTGTCAGGGAAATGAAGAAACGAATCGACTTGAAAGAGGATTCGAAAAGAGAGCATCTTATGAAAGGAAGACTCTCAACGAAATTGACAACAATGGTCATCGATGAACGACCGAAACCGTTTTACCGAAAAAATGCGCCTTCCGGAAGATTGGATGCAGTATTCGGACTACTTGTCGACGGTTCAGCATCGATGATTGATAAGTTAGATGAGACGAAAAAGGCAGTTCTGTTATTTCACGATGTCTTACGTCAACTTGACATCAACCATGAGATTTCATCATATTATGAAGATGCCTATAATGCCTCAAATGAAATACAACCGAATGTGTTTGGCCGAATGCATACATTCACTGATCGAAATAAGGATAACGGCATGTCGATTTTATCATTCGATGCGAATGAAGATAATCGTGATGGGTTCGCAATTAGATGGATGGCAAATCAGCTTGCACCTAGACAAGAGAAGAATAAGTTTCTGTTGATTTTCTCGGATGGTGAACCGTCCGCGTACGGCTACGATCGAAATGGAATCCTCGATACTGCGGAAGCTGTAATGGAAACCGAAAAAAAGGGGATCTCTGTCATTCATCTTTTCTTGTCAACGGAAGAGTCTACCTACGATCAAAAAGCCATATTTACGATGATCTATGGCAATAAAACGGCCTCCTCCAACTCAGTTGAAAGCTTCACAGACCAGACTATGCGGATATTGAGGAAATTGCTCACCCTTGTTATCCCACATTAATGGGCAGGCTGCCCCAACTAATTGAATTTCCACTTTATCCGAAATGCATGAAAACACAACACCGTCCCTTAGCTAGGACGGTGTTGTGTTTTTTCGTGGACAGCAAGGAGACGTTGTTTCAATTCTTCTTCCATCCGCCCGATTTCGATTTCAGCCGCTTTTCGTTTAGCCCGACCGTCAGCTTGAATAACAAGTGTTTCTTCGATTGTCTGGATTAAATTTTCTTGTGTTTTCTTAAGTGTATCAATTTCAATGATGCCACGTTCGTTTTCTTTGGCGGTTTCTATTGAATTGATTTTCAGCATTTCAGAGTTCTTTAGAAGAAGATCATTTGTTGTTTTTGTCACGAGTTTCTGGGACTCGACCGCTTTCATTTGACGATTCAATGTCAAAGCAATTGCTATTTGATTTTTCCAAAGTGGTATGGATGTCATGATGGACGATTGGATTTTTTCTGCAAGTGTTTGGTTTGTCTGTTGAATCATCCGAATTTGCGGCGCGCTTTGGATTGTGATTTGTCGTGATAATTGTAAATCGTATAAACGCTTTTCCAATCTATCGAGGAATTGCGCCATGTCATTTACTTCTTGGAAAGCCATTTGGTCGTTTGATAATTCCGCTTTGGCCCGCATTTCAGGAATAATCACAGTATCGATTTCATCTCGTTTCAATTCTGCTGCGGCTATGTAGATATTCAGTGCTTGGAAATAAGTCTTATTCTGCTCGTACAAACTATCCAGCATTCTGACATCATCTAGGAGTCCGCGTTTCGAATGTTCAAGTTGAATACCAATTCGATCGATTTGCGTGCTTAGCTTTTGATATTTTGTCATCATTTCCTGTACGGATTTTGATACTTTTCCGAAAAGACGTCCAATCGCAGATTTCTTCTTATCACTAAGATCGTCTGGATCGATTTCGGATAGCTTATTCATTAGATCACTTAAAACATCGCCGACGGGGCCGATATCCTTGCTTTGGACATGATTGAGCATCTGAGTGGAGAAACGTGAAAGTTCACCTTGTGCATTGGCACCATACGTGATGATGGCTTCATAATTGCCAATAGGAATTTGGCTGGCAAGTTGTTTGGCCTTTTCCTTTTCCTCATCAGAAAGTCGGTCTATTAATTTCGGGCTTGTACTATTTTGTGTAGTTTGGGTCTGCATTTCCTTTGGAAGAAGGGGTTCCTGAAAATCAAATGGATTACCAAGTAGGTCGTCCATTGTTTTTACATCGTTTTTTTGAAGATTACTTTGGGTCATTGTGAATATCTCCTTTCATTTCGAGAAGTGGCTTATTTTTATTCATGGTCACGTCGACAAAGTCGATTTCCATTTGGAGTTTTTCGATATCCGAAGCTAGTACGCTCCGTAAATCCTGCTCTAATTGCTCATTCACGTCTCCAAGTGTTTCACGTGTGTTTTGTAGAGCAATGCGAAGGTCTTTATCTTTCAATGGTTGATTGACGAGTAGTGCATATTTCGAAGTCAGTTCGACTGCGGAATCAAGATGGGCATAGAAAAACTTTTCGACATGGTAGAACTTTTTCGGATTTGATCGGACGATGCCAAGAATCCTTTTGGACAGACTATTCATTTCATGAAGCTGTCTAAATGCTTGTACCGATCTAACTTGTCCATAAAGGCCATTTAGTTGCCTTATTTTCGCTTTTGCTTCAGAAATTTGTCCTCTTATATGTTTATATTCGGACCTTGACATTCCAATTTTTTTTAAGTTGGATGATAGTTGAATTTGTTTAAATGTAAACGTCCCACCGAGATAGATTGCTATCAGTAGACCTGATGCAGCGACAATATTCATGCCAGCACCAAGTACAAAGTACAGCCATGACCCGAAACTGATGGGGGCGGCGATAAGATGGCGGGTGAAAAACTGTTGAATTTCTTTCATAATCTGTCAGGCCTCCTATAGACATATACTTTTATACGTTTTATAACGAATAAGGTTTCATACCTTCACTTTAATTATACCCGAAGACTGTGGTAAATACATGTTTTTAACATGTATATGGATAAAGTGAAATTTCAATCAAAGGACGAGTCTCTCTATTGTTGTGGTAAAATAATGAGGGCTATCAGAAGCGAATTATTTTAGATAGGGGATTGATACGTATTAAAGGTACATCGCATTTAACAATTGGGGCAGCAGGGGGAATCGGTGTTGGATTATATACCCAAGCAGACCCTCTAACATTAGGATTATTTGCAGCAGTAGGAGCGGTTTCAGGGTTAATTCCAGATTTGGACACGAACGGATTAGCGAGTAATAAAATCACATTATCAAAAGGACTAATTAAAACACCATTGATGTTAATGGGAATCGGCATAATTATATATTCGCTCTACCAATCATTCATTTCAACAACTTTTGATTTCCAACTTCTACTTAGTATTTTAATCGGTGGAGGAATGGTGGTGCTTTCTAAAATAATTACACAAAAACGGATGCTTACTTTAACAGGTGTGGGAGTAGTAATGGGGGGATTGGCATTAAACATGACGCTATGGATTATGTTGTTGGGTGTCTACATACTAATTGCTTCCTTCCTGCCACACCGCTCATATACACACACGATTATTGGGCTCAGTTTTTTCGCGGGTATTATGCATATGGCTCAGACTGCTTTGAGTTTTGATGGGTTGTTTTTAGTTGGAATAGTAGGATACATAAGTCATTTAGTTGCTGATATGAAGGCGTTGCCAGTGAATAGAAGAGGAGTAAAGTTTTTCGCTCCTATATGGAATAAGGAATTTTGAATCATGATTAATGGCAAGTGAAAATTCAATACTAATTATCTCAGATTAATGTTCAGTGATCCCCCCGCTGATTGACGTTTTACTCCATAATGGGTAGAAACCGATTCGAAACTTGACGCTTCTGAAATCATTTGCTTGGACATTGGTGATGAATTTGCTAAAATGAAGGGCATTCATCGAAGAGTTGTGCAAAGGGGGGAATGAATTGTATGAAGTGATCTATATGAAAGCGGATTTTGAACCATGGTGGATGTTTGAAGGATGGGAAGAAAAAATTCAATCGCATCATACATTTGACGATGCAAAAGAAGCTTCCGTCTTTTTTGAAAACTTGCTATCCGAATTCCGGGAAAAGTACGACTATGAAGCGATTAAAAAAGATCACTATTATGCCTTTTGGTCAGAGTGTGAAAAGTTTTTTTGTGAAGGTTGCGATGATGACTTGCAATTGTATCATGGTATCATTTTTAAGAAGAAAGACCAAATTCAAGTAGTTAATTCGGTGAATAATTTGAACATTTGATTTGTCTTATTGATAAATTAATTACATAGGGTATAAAAAGGTCAATCAAAAAATTTTTATTTATATATCACAAAAAGTGATTGGCGTTATCGATATTTCACTAATAAGTTAACTTTTCTGTTAATTTATTAATGAAAAGAGAGGCCCTTTCAGGGAGGCCTCCTTCTCCATTCACTTATCAACTAATTTCAATTTAGAAGTTACAACGAAATCTTCTTCGCCTTCGACTTGCATCACTGACTCCCGTTTTACTTCGCCGTAACCCTCTACAAGGTATTTTCGGTTAACGAAGTCTTTATCCTTCATTTCTATGACGATGGCGTGCTCGAATTTCTTGTACGGCGTTTCAACGGTTGCATCTATATCGATGATTGTCCATTTATCGAATGAGACGCCTTTTTCGAAGGGCATCTTCAAGTAAATACCAATCGGTTTCATGGCATCCATTTCTTCTTTAGAAGGAACGTCTTTTTTTGTGCCAACAGTGATATTATCCAGTACTTGTATGGTATCTTCTTCTATTTTATAAACATAACGAACGATGGAACCCCCATTATTTTCGTGAATGACAACATAATTCTCAATCAACCGTGCTACTTCGATATCTAGTTCCGCAAACTCATTCCCTTCACCTTCGAAATGTGCCTTCGAACCGTCTGGTAAGAAAAAATCAGCCATTGCCGTTTGTGTCGTGTTTTTCCCTGACGTTGCTTTGTTACCATTTGCGGAGCTTGAATTATTGAGGGCAGTAGACTTATCGCTTGACGTCCCGTTTTTCACACAACCAGAAAATAGTAGGGTAGCCAGTAGTATGAAAATTAAAGGCTTTCTTTGTCGCATAACTAAACACTCCTTTTAAGATGGTATACCCAATTAGACGATACTCATCAGTATAAAGTTTAAAATCAACTTATTTTCACAAAAAAAAGCCGTCTTTCATTAATAGAAGACGGCTTTTTTTCATTTCTTTTTATTTTTATTTTGTTGTTCTTTCCATTCCAAATACTCGTCGTAGTTCATCATTTTATCGAATATCGTACCGTCATCATGGATTTCGATGATGCGGTTTGCAACCGTCTGGATGAATTGTTGGTCATGAGATGTGAAGATCATTGCACCTTTGTATGCAGTTAGGCCGTTGTTTAGCGCCTGGATAGATTCAAGGTCCAAATGGTTCATTGGTTCGTCCAGCAGAAGGACGTTTGCATGTTTCAACATCATTTTCGACAGCATACAACGAACTTTTTCGCCACCTGAAAGAACGGATGGTTTCTTGTTTACTTCTTCTCCGGAAAATAGCATACGTCCCAGGAATCCACGTAAGAAGGTCTCGGTTTGGTCTTCCGGAGAATATTGGCGCAACCACTCAACAAGTGATTGTTCAGAACCTTCAAAGAACTCACCATTATCAAGAGGCAAGTATGATCGAGATGTTGTTACACCCCATTTAACCGTACCGGAATCAGGCTCCGCCTCTTCAGCAAGGATTTCAAGAAGGGCAGTTTTAGCAAGCGGATTTCCAAGAAGAATGATTTTATCTTCTTTATCGATTGTGAATGTCGCATCTTTAAGCATTACTCTACCGTCTTGTGTTTTATTAAGGTCTTGTATGCGTAATACGTCATTTCCGATTTCACGACCAATTGTGAAGTTGATGAACGGATAGCGACGAGAAGAGGGTCTAATATCGTCGAGTTCAATTTTTTCAAGCGTTTTTTTACGTGAAGTTGCTTGTTTTGATTTCGAAGCGTTAGCACTGAAGCGGGCAACGAATGCTTGCAGTTCTTTAATTTTCTCTTCTTTTTTCTTGTTTTGGTCTTGAGACATTTTTAGAGCAAGTTGACTAGACTCGTACCAGAAATCATAGTTTCCAGGATAGAGTTGGATTTTCGAGAAATCGAGATCCGCGATCTGTGTACATACTTTGTTTATAAAATGACGGTCATGGGATACAACAATGACTGTGTTATCGAAATTGATAAGAAACTCTTCAAGCCACTGAATCGCTTTTAAATCCAAATGGTTGGTAGGCTCATCGAGAAGAAGGACATCGGGTTTACCGAATAAAGCTTGTGCAAGGAGTACCTTCACTTTATCAGACCCTGACAGTACAGCCATCTTCACTTGGTGGAACTCGTCGGATAAACCGAGTCCTTGTAGAAGGATGGCTGCTTCTGATTCCGCTTCCCAACCATTAAGCTCTCCGAATTCCCCTTCGAGTTCAGCAGCACGCATGCCGTCTTCATCCGAAAAGTCCTCTTTCATATAAATCGCGTTTTTCTCCATCATAATGTCATAGAGACGTTTGTGGCCCATGATTACCGTGTCAAGTACGATACTTTCTTCATACTCGAAGTGATTCTGTTTTAGAACGGCTAAGCGTTCGTCCTTGTTCATAATAACGTTTCCTGTTTGCGGCTCAAGTTCACCGGATAAAATTTTAATAAATGTTGATTTTCCCGCACCGTTCGCACCAATCAGACCATAACAATGGCCTGGATTGAACTGTATATTGACATCTTCAAACAGCTTGCGGTCGCCGAATTGAAGACTTACATTACTGACTGCTATCATAAAAAATCCTCCTAAATTCACAATGCTCCCATTATAGCACGTAATAAAACCTATTAGCAAGAAGGCTGGTACTATAGGGTTTCAGGGTAGTTAATTAACTAATTAGCCCCAAAATTAGCCCCACTAGGCTCCAGACTCTGACTAAACAAGGTAACAGACTCTTGTTCCGATTCCTTTAAAACGTGACCATACACATTATAAACCATTGCCGGAGTATTCCCTAGTCGTTCGGCAATTACTTTCACATTGCGCCCACGATTTAATAATATGGTGCAGTGCGTGTGACGTAACCCGTGTATAGTTATCTTTGGTAGAGATGTTCTATCCAGAATTCTATTTAGAGAACGTATAATACTTGAAATGGGGGATGCACCATGATCAGTGATAAAAACAAAAGTTTCGTCGGTTATTTTTTCCCCATAAGAAAATAAAGTTTTTTTACACCACATCTTATAGGATTCCAATTGCTTCAAAACCATCTCGTCAATGGAGATGGTTCTATATGAATTTTTTGTTTTTGGTGAACGTACACCTAAATGATCCCTCGTTCGTTCAATCTTGATTGTATTATTTTCGAAATCAATGTTTTTCCACTGGAGCCCCATTGCTTCTCCCCTACGTATACCAGTGTAGGCAATGGTCAACAGAAAACTATAATTTGTAATGGATTCTTGTTTTTTAGCATCATCCAAGAATGTCACCAATTCAACAGGAGAGAGGTAATTATTCATTACTTCCAATTCATCTGAAACAATAGCAACTTTTGTGAAGCGGTTGCGTATTAGTATTTCACTTTCTACCGCTGCGTTAATGGCAATTTTGAAAACGTTATGCCATTGACGAATGGAGCTATCTTTGTATTGTCCTTCTAGCTTATTTATGAATTCTCGTTCATATGTCAGCCTGTCAAGATTCTGTAACTTATATTTACCTAGCATCGGCTTTAAATGAAGTCGAAGGACCAATTCCCTTTGAACACACGTTGATTCTTTCCACTTCTTTTTATTCATGTCATACCAAATATCTAACCATTCTCCAACAGTTATTTGGTCGTATTCCACTTGTTTTGTTTCTCCGCGTAATGTAGCTGCCTTCACTTCTAAAAGCGCTTGAAGAGCTACCTTTTCGTTCGTAAAGCTACTTTTCTTTTTCTCTCTTCGTTTTCCAGACTTATCATTATACTTATGTCGGTACATCCATAGCTTTTCACCTTTAGCGTTGAGATAATAATACAGCTCAGGATCTTTACTTGATTTGCGTAGCTTCAATCTAACCATTCCTTCCATCGCTTGGCGGCGTAATGTACAGGAATAGGTTAGTGTTGCTTTTTGAATCACCTCCTTTGGTTTAAGTATGTCTGTTAGAAAATGTGGTGTTCCGAAAAGGATGCTTTTTTTCTGTTTAGTTACTAACGTAGATAAATAGCAAATTACATAAAAATCAGATGATCCAAATCAATTTGTTCTATTTATTTTCTTCTGCATTTTCTTTTCTCCGTTTGTTGTTATACGCCATTTCGCAACTACTTCTTTTTCTGAATGGCAAAGGTGGACAAAAGCGGCGACCTTCGTATGTAACCTCAAAAACGTGACCACAGTACTCACATTCACGCAACTCTGCATCATTCACTAATGCCGTCATTATTTGAAAATAGGCGTATTCAAATAAATCGAAAAAATAAATTTTAGGAACAAACTTACCGTGATCGAAATCTAATTCTATCTGAAGCTTTTTTTTACCACCATACAACCTAGAGGCTAGAGTTTGTTTTTCCATAAGCAAAAGTTTTTCACCGCTACTACTTCCTATTTTGTTTTTTCTAAGATTCTCGATCCCGGTTTCCATGTCTGGAAAGCCTGAAATGGTTGTCCCTGTTTTGTCTGCAACGTCTTCAGCCATCTTTTTTAGTAGTTCATAAACTTCTTTAGCTGCTTGATCCTCTCGTCTTTTTAGCTCTTCAATATTTTGGAGTTTTACATTTTTAAACATGTCGAATAAGTACCTATAATACATGAGTTCTGAATGAAACCGGGTTAACAACGCAACTGGAATAGTAACAGGCGTTTCATTGGTTTCAAATTGCCCCCAATCCACAACGTCCTCGCTCACCCCGAAAGGAAGTCCAAAAACTTTCGAAAACTTCAATAATCCTTTGTTATCGAAAGGAGTCAGTTTAGCTAGTTCTGTATAAAGGGATTCAGCTTCTTCTAAGTCGTATGCTCTGACATTCAACAAGCTACTTTCGTCGATTCCAATAAATGTATAATCTTTAAAGTCATCAAGATCCCCCCCGACTTTGTCGGCAATGTCCTGCAAAGAGTTTATTTCTTCGTTTAATTCAACGTTCATTTTTTTGCTTAATTTCTTTAAAAATGATTGATTATATTCATCCAATTTCTCCGCGTCAATATCCGTAATAAATTCAGCGACTAAAGGAGATGTTTCCTCTTGCTGACCATCTCTTTTAATAAAAGAAGCAAGAGCACGTCCTGACGTGTCTCCCAATTTATATTCTTTGAATGTTTCAAAGTCACTATAAATTCGGTAATCCCCAAAAACCAGCACTTTTTGAGGTGTTTTAATTCCTTGTAAAAAAATATTTTCCATGTCGTTTCTTCCTTTCCAAAATAGAAATAACCATATTTTAAGTATGAATTTCATGACTTCAAACAAAAAAAGTCCTTTTTAACGACATACATATATCTATTGTTAGTCGTTATAAACTTTACATTTTAAAATGGCTATAATAATATTGGGTTAAGAATAACACCATTAACAACATCAATCAATATAAAGTTAGTCGTAAAGGAGAATTGTCGTGGAAAATAAGGATATTAGAAAGGCAATTGAGGATTCGGGTTTAAAGCACTGGCAGGTAGCGGAGGCGCTCCGGATTCATGAGGGGAGTTTCAGTAGACAGCTACGAAGGGAGTTGGATGAGGCGCGCAAGCGTGAAGTATTCCAAGCGATTGAGAAAGCGAAATTGGCATTGTAATTGAGTGGTGTGTATAAAACACTAAAGTATTTGTCATTTGACTAATTAAAAGGAGGAAGCCAGATGAACGAACTGAAAGTTTTCATGTTTAACGGTAGGTTGGTCACGGACTCTCGAGAAGTTGCAGAAATGGTGGAGAAAAGGCATTCGGATTTGATCAGGGATATTGAGAGTTATAAGGAGGTCATGGATCAAAACGCAAAATTGCGTTCTGATGATTTCTTTCTTGAAAGTGCTTACCAAGCGGGGACAGGGAAATCCTATAAGTGTTTTATGCTTACGAAATTAGGTTGCGACATGGTTGCTAACAAAATGACGGTTGAGAAAGGGATTCTCTTCACTGTTACTTTCGTGAAGAAGTTTGAAGCAATGGCGAACTTCATTCAATCAGGGCAACGTGGACAAACTATTTCCACAAAAGAAGAGTTCGAGATGCAATTGATTGGTGCACGATACGCATCTGAGATCCTGCGCTTAGACACAACATCGAATGTAAGAATGCTAGAAACGGTCCATGAACAACACGGTGTCCCGACAAGCCACCTTCCAGTATATGTGGACGAGGAAGTCACGCTGCGGCGAAAGTGAATACGAAGCTAATCGAACTGGGACTTCTCGAAATCAAAGAGCGACCATCTTCAAAAGGTGGTTTGAAAGAATTTAAATCGCTGACGGATAAAGGTTTGATGTTCGGAAAGAACCTTGTTAGTCCGCGAAATCAAAAAGAAACACAACCGCATTATTATCCATCCAAGTTCAGTCAATTGAAGGCATTGTTGCAAGGGGAGGTATAACAATGCGAATAGTAAGAGGTGCAAAAGCGCTTGTTAAATATCTTGATTCCATTCAGTGTCCGTTATCTGGACCTACCATCCAAAAATTAGTGAAAGTCCGTGAGATTCCGTTCAGACGACCTTCGCCGAGGGTATTGATATTCAAGCATGAAGCTAATTCATAGGGATCACTGGTGCCGTACTTCCTGGTTAAGTTCTCAACAATTGCTTTAATCCAAACCAACGGGATCTCCCCAGTATCATATTAGTCTTCGTCTTTTTTGTATTTGTTAGGAATGTATTTCTTATTAATACGCTGCGTCTGACGGAAAATGTGATCCATTGCTTCTATCAAGGATTCTTTCGCATCTTCACTCATCGGTTCGCCGGAAAAGTTAAGGCCGTCAGAACTCGCGAGGTCTCTCTTAAACTCGTCAATGCGTTTTGCTATGTCTTTTTCAGTTAGGTCATTGTGACGCTTCTTATCTGTGCGTCCTAAAAGGTAATCAACAGACACATTGAAGTAATCTGCAACTTTTTCTAAGTTAGCGCCATTCGGGATTTTCTTTTTCCATCCATAAAGAGAGTTTCTGCCGAATCCAAGTTTTTCTTCTAATTCAACAATAGACAATTTCTGTTCTTCGCAAAGAGTTTTTAATCTGTCAAATGTAGTCATATCAACCATCCTCATGACCTATGAACAACACGAATTAATCTTTTAACTAAAAACATTTTATTTTTAGTTCTAAGGCTAATATACTTTGTTCATAAGCTAAGTTATTCGCTAAAAAAGAGCACAAAAAAGACGACCTATCTAAATACATTTTAACGTTGGGGAACGGGCAAAATGTGGGTCTTGCAGGTTTTATGAAGTCTTATTTAGCTATGTCTACATTCTATATTAAAGACTAATAACAGTCAATACAATTAGTGAATAATTTAGCTTATAGTTCACTGATGCGCTGTGATACCGAGCTGATGACGGTAGCGACGTCAGTTGATTTTCAAAGGAGGTTAAGATATGTCGGAAGATTTAGGGGTACAAGTTAGATCAGAATTATTCAAACGTAAGATGCGACAAAAAGAGTTGGCAGGTTTAGTTGGCATATCAAATGCTTATTTGTCAGACATCATTAATGGCCGCAAAGATGGTCCGAAGGCGCAAGAGCATGTTAAGCACATACGAAAGATTTTAAATATCTGAGTAGAGGTGGTCAAATGATTCCCGCAAATGTTGAAATAACACTCGATAGACAGGTTATTAAAGAGTACATCCACAAAAAACTAAATGAAGAAATTAGAGAAACCCTCTGGTTTGTGGATGTAGATAAGCTTTGTCAATTGACGTGCATGTCCAAAAGGTATCTAGAAGAAGAGATTCTATCAGATGTACGAATGAAAGCCATCGAAAGACGGAAGGAAAGAAAACGTTGGTATCCAGCAAAACAAGCGCAGGAAATAATCGATGAAATCACATACAACTGGTGAAAATAAAAAAACGCTTGGCGGCGTAATTGAAAATGAAGTTAGGGAAGTGAAACCACATTGACCGATTGGGGAGCAGTCAATCTATACGCCGTGTTCATCGCATCCATCTTCATATTTGGATGGCTATGGCATCGTTTAGGGAAACAAGAGTGAGAGGTCGCAAGTTTACCAGAGCCGAATACCAACACGCTCTGACGGTTCTAGCAAATGCCGATGACTGGTTGCTAGTCAAAGTTGAAGAATGGACTTGGACGGTCGTACATCGTTTTACTGGACAAGCCAAACAAATACGGAGTGAAAGGTGGACCTAAAGATGCAAGAAGTAGTAATCCAGTTGGATCCGGAAGACATTGAGCAAGTGGAAAAGTTCAGAGCGGACGCTATCCAGTTTAACTCTGTGCACGGTACGAGGGATACAGCGGGGTGGTTTAGACAAATGGAGTTTGATAAGTTGGCTCAGATTTGTTTTCGGACGTTGCTTGCAAAAACGAATTTTGAAGGGAGGTGAGGGGATGAAGCAGAATTTATCAGAGCCTATTTTACCGTCAATCACTGAATTTGAAGCGATGGCATTGGAAACATTTGAGGAGTGGACCCATCGTGTGGAAAGAAAGATTCGGGAACGTGAGGAGTTGAGAAATCCGCTCTTTCATTTGAAAAAGCGGATTGCCAACATTTTAAAAGATTCGAAGTTGAAAGAAGAAATTCGTGAAATTCGTGTTCTTCATGAAATAGAAAATCATAAGCGGTTTACCGCTCACTCTCGATAAGGGAAACGATTTTAACCTTTTCATTACCTATGTTGATGAATGGAAGTTCTAGTTTACCATCTAATGATCTGGCGTTCAGTAGATAGGGGTAGATTGGCGAGTCATCAACTTGAATGTCTATATTATCAATAATTTTAAGTAGAGAATTGAATAGCAAATCCAATGTATCGATGTATTGATAAGGGTTGGTAGCCCAATCTCCCTTTGGTATTGATTCGTAAAAAGCAGAATTCGCTTTCACGAGTAAAGGGGTCGCATCGTTCCCTTCAGTGTAGAGAAAACGGTATTCAATTGCTCCATTCTTATCGATATAAAAGTGTTTAACTGCGCGCTCGGAATAGTGAAGGAAATCACCGTACCAAAGAATGCCGTTGAATTCGATAACAAATTTCAAATCTTTATTAACAAATTGAGAAATGGGCAGGTTGGTAATTTTTTTAACTAAATAATCAGCAGCTTGTAGTTGTTGGATTGAATACATTTTAATCACCTCCTTCTCTGACACTATTCGACAAGGAAGGTAGGGAAGCCTGTATAAACAAAAAAACACTCAGGTCTGTGGATGACCTAAGTGAACGCTTTTCAAAAAATCTTACTACTAATATAGCACAAGAAAAGGAGAGTCTGCAATATGAGGGATCAAAATAACGAGATAATCCAACACATTAAAGATACAAGTGACCAGTTCTGGGGACTCAAAAAGAAACACGGCTATTATTTTCTGGAAAAGTACGATTTGGCTATCAAGGATACTTTCGTACTCTTATTTTCCAAAATGAATACGTGGGATCTCAAGAAAGCTATCCGTTTACCAGACAACTATTTCAGTAGTCTCATAAGGGCTGAATTGGTTAAGAGAAGGGCCAAAGCAAAACTGCTGAGAGCCCGTGGGCGGTTTTGCAGAAGGGAGGGACAAGTATGCCTGATCTAATAGTACTCGAGGATTCAGACGAGAATAAAGTTCTTTTAGACCCTAAGTTTCGCGAGAGATTAACTATGATCTCTAACATCAAAGAAAAGCATGGTATTGATTTACTTAATTATGATTCATTCGAGGATTACATGACGGCGTATCTTTCTTCTATGGATACAAAAGTGCTTGAATGCATGAAGCATTGTTTAGATTCCAGCGGGATCTCTGATGAAGTTTTGGACGCTGTTCTTGAAGCGAGATTAACGAATACAACTATGTTGGCAGCAAGTATCTAACAACATTAAAGCGGGTGAGGTGAATGAGTGAACAGATATCAGGTGGCTACATTCTACTATCTCGTAAATTGATAGAAAGCGAGATATGGGACAAGCCACCAATCTATATGAAGGTTTGGATGTACTTATTGATGAAGGCGCAGTACAAGCCTTACAAAGATCTCGAGCGAGGACAGTTAATTGTCTCTATTCCAGAAATCATTGAAGCGTGCAGTTACAAGGTTGGGTATCGTACAGAAAAGCCGACAAAATCCCAAATATTTAACATTTTAGAGTGGTTACGAAATTCTGATGAAGCATCTAATGAAGGATACGCGAAAGAAACGATGATTGATACCACGAAGACAACGCGCGGAATAGTCGTAAACATCAGTAATTACAACGTTTATCAAGACCCGAAAAGTTACGAACAGAACGACGAGTGGAACGATGAAGAATCTACGAACGATACAATGCCAAAACGACAGGCTAACACTATAAATAAGAAGGTAAAGAAAGAACTAAGAACTAAAGAAGTAATAACTAAAGAAGTAATAACTAAAGAAGTAATAACTAAAGAAGTAATAAAAGATAACGTCGCTAACGCTCCTTCAATTGCTTCTGTCGATCATGAAAATTATTTTGAGGAATGGTGGAATCTTTACAGCAATAAAAAAGACAGGAAGAAATGTATCGCCAAATACAAAATCCTGTTAAAGAAATATTCACATGAACTAATGATGATTGGAACAGAAAGATATTTGGAATACCGAAAGGACTTACTGGCAAGAAATGAATTTTGCCCACAACAAAAGCATCCATCTACGTTTCTGAATGGTGAAAACTTCAACGATGAATACAAAAAACCTGAAGGTGGTGGAAACAATGGAATCAATCAGCGAGGTAATGGCTCAGTTACAGGAACGAGCTATGAAGATGTCCCTGCAGCGGCAGAGCGAGACAGAAAGGCCTGGGGCGGTTGAATACGAGTGTGACGAATGCAAGGATAAAGAAATTGTATTTAGTCACGTTGACGAGAAAGGTTATGAAATATACAAGCCTTGTCAATGCAGAGAGCGAAAAGCGTGGCGTAGACGGTTCAAAAATGCATTCATTCCGGAAGAGTTTACAAAAGCAAATCTCGACAACTACAAACAGAATACAAGTGTTCAGAAATCGATGTATCAACTCACTGAAGAATATCTTGCTAGATTTCCTGGTTCTCCAAAAGAGTTGAAAGACATGAACAATTTCGGCCTAATTGCAAATATCGGTGAACAACGGATCCGGTCGATGCCTGATGCAGATCGGACGAATGCAAAAACGAAACATAATAATTTCGGTGTTGGTAAGACACATTTTCAAATCGCATTGAGTAAGCAACTTATCAAGCGAGGCTTCAATGTACTGGTCATTTCTGACGTTACATTCACGGATGAAATGATGAATGCTCGGCGGATGAATGATGGAAACGAAACATTCAACGGTTTGATGAACGGTGTATTGTCCGCTGACGTATTGATGTGGGACGACATCGGAAAAGCCCGTCCGACAGAAGCGAAAGAGGCGCTCTATTACAACATTATCAACGAGCGGTATAAGAAACAAAAGCCGATTGTATTCAACAGTAACGAGGATCGTGGGACGCTTGCGGAGCGTATCGGATATGCAGCATCGAGCCGGCTAATCGGAAATTGCTACGATGCTGAGGCTAAAAAAGATTACCTTCTTGAAGTAGAGGGAGAAGACTGGAGGTTGAAGAAGTGACGAAAGTTCTCGAAGTGAAAGTACGAATCTACTTGATAAAAATTTCAGACATGGCGAATCACCATGTCCGAAAACTTAAAAAGCGGGAGGTGTTAGCATGAATGACTTGCAAACATTTAATCATCCAATGTTTGGAGAGTTGCCAGTAATAATTATTGATGGAGTTGAGTGGTTTGGAGCAAGAGAAGCAGCAAGTGCGCTGAGTTTTATAAAACCACATGACGCGATTAATAATCATGTAGAGGAAGAGGACTCCGCGGTCCACGGAGTAGGGGTGCAAACTGGATATAAATCAAATGGAGATCCAGCGATACAAAAGGTTCAAAAGAAATTCGTCAATGAGTCGGGATTATACGACTTGATCTTTGGGGCAGCTAAACAAGGAAATAATCCTGAAATCAGAAAGAAGGCCAAAAATTTCAGGCGCTGGGTAACTAGTGATGTACTTCCATCCATTAGAAAACACGGTGCATATGCAACTCCACAAACGTTGGAAAACATGATTGACAATCCGGAATTCGGGATTAAAGTTCTCACAGCCTTGCAAAAGGAGCGTCGAGAAAAAAACGCTTTGCAAATTGAAACTGCTGAAAAAGACAAGCTCATTGGAGAATTGAAACCGAAAGCAGCTTATACGGATATCATTCTAAAAAATAAGGGCCTAGTCACCATTACTCAAATTGCAAAAGATTATGGAATGACTGCTCAAGGAATGAATGATTTGTTGCATAAGTTGCAGGTCCAATATAAACAGAGCAAGCAATGGTTGTTGTACAAGAAATACGCCGACAAAGGGTATGTCCATTCGAATACTATTCCGATTACCAGGAGTGACGGTACACCGGATATTTCAATGAGTACGAAATGGACTCAAAAAGGTAGATTGTTTATTTACGAGTTACTTAAATCGAATGATGTTCTGCCAGTGATTGAAAGGGATTTAGAAACTAAGAGGAGTGAGATTGATGGTTGAGCTGAGAGTGATTGACGGGATTAAGAAAGAGAAACCGAATTATCGTAGGATTTATGGCAAGGCGTTTCTTAACACAGTCGAAAGCATTGAGAATGGCTGGGAGAAATACGAAAATATTGATTTGGATTCACGTAAAAAAATGATTTTGTATGGTGTGAAAAATATTAACGCGACCGACCTTGAAATCCTTGATTACGAGTTGCTGGTGAACACGTTCAACATCATTTCGGGGATAAACTCAATAATGAGCACTCTAACACCAAGAGAGTTTCAAACGGTTTTCCCGATTGCTAAAGAGTATGACGGGAAGAGATTTGGAGTGAAAGATTATTTCTATACCAAGAAAGCCATTGAAAAATTCGGTATGGATAGAGTGATTGGTGAAGGAATGAAGCGATTCCACTGGGATTATCACAACTGGGAACTTACTGATTTTGCATCTCAAGCAATGTGCGTTATGAGTGCTATCCGTCGGGCCGAAGGCGGCAAAGGAATCGCAGAAGAGTTCTTCGAGGATAAAGGCATTCCCACTTACACGATGACCAAGGACGACAAAGGCAAAGAAATACTTGTGAACAACGATACCGGCGAGGTTTCAAAAGTTAGCAAGAAGAGGCCAAGATATTTGAAAGTCGTGAAATAAGAAATTCTCTCTTAAGAAGGAACTTGGAGAGTGAGCAATAAAGGGATCGCAACATATGAATCTACTAGAACAGGACGGTGGCAGCGATGACTAGGTTGACAGTGATTGATGGGATTAAGAAGGAAAAGCCAGATTACTTCTCTTTATATTCAACTGCATTTATTAATACTTTTGAAAGTGCGGTGGAACAGTACTCAATAATTAAAAAATTTGATCTGGATACTCGCAGGAAATTAGTTTGGTCTGGCGTTAAGATGATTAACGCTTCGAAATCAAGGAGTAAAGATCGCAAAGGGTTGGAAATCAGATTTGGTCTAATATCAACGATTAAGGCAATTGCAAGTGGGTTAACGCCAAGAGAATTTCAAACGGTTTTTCCTATAGAGAAAAGCTACAATGGGGAAAAATACGAGATGAAAGATTACTTTTATACTAAAAAGTATATTGAGGAATTTGGTGAGGATAAAATAATTGGGGAAGATATCGAAGAGTTTTTAATGGAATATGATAATTGGACCGTTCGTTTCTTCATGGTGGGAATGATGTCAGTTGCAAGTGACATTCGCCGTATGGAAGGTGGTAAAGGACTCGCGGAAGAGTTCTTTGAGGATCAAGGCATCACCACTTACACGATGACCGAGGACGACAAGGGTAAACAGATCCTCATAAACAACGACACTGGGGAAGTTCAAAAAGTAAGAAAGCCACGGCCTAGATGGCTGAAAGTGGTCAAATAAAAAACTCACTCCTAAGCAGCAACTTAGAGAGTGAGAAATAATGGGGCAGCACCCCAAAAACATCTATCGCTACTATATCCTAAATTACAGGATCTTAGTAGTGGGTGCTGCTAATTCTCCACAAGCGGCGAAAGGGGGACAACTCATTTTTGAAGAGTCCTCCCTTTGTGATATAGCTACCCCGTACCGAATGATACACCCTGTAAGATGACGTCACGGACCGTTACCCCATAAAAATATAGGTCTAGTGCAGGATGCACCAGAGCGAAGGCTTATCGATACCTTTCGAGAGGAGGGTCAAAATTTGACCCTCCTTACGGACAGGCAATGCAGCAGAGTGGAAAAGTCCGCTTTCAGAAATTTTGGGAGAACCAAATTTCGTTCACCTTATCAAAATGATAAACCGTCAGTAGCGGACAATTTGTCTGTAACTGAACAAACTATCAAGCGATTGCGAGAATGATGGGTGGGCAAATCGTCCAGTCATCAATCCGAGGTTGATTTAGTCAACAACGGAATTAAAGCACCCTCAAATCGAGGGCAGTTCCTTATAGAGTAATAATTATAGCTAAACGAAAAAGGTGAGTGAGATAGAAAAGGTCATAAATGGCGAGGTCCACACACGAGAGTCGATAGTGGACAAGCATAAAGGGTTGGTTCATAAGGAATGTCATAAATTGAAGAATTACGCTAAGAGCGTAGGACATGATTACGAAGATATCGTTTCAATCGGTTTTATCGGCCTGATAAACGCATTTGATAAATTTGATGGAGAGCAATATGATGTGCGCTTCTCGACGTATGCCGTGCCATTGATTTGGGGTGAAATCCAAAAAAGTCTTAGAGCGAGTGGGACCGGTGTTCGTTATTCGACCGGAATCAAGGATATCGGTTGGAGCATCCGAAAGAACGAGTTGGAAGACCTGTCCGTTGATGAAATAGCCGCTCAGCTTGAAGTAAGTAGAGGAAGAGTTGTTCATGCGCAGGATTTCTTAAAACATGGAATCCCGGGTAGCTTAGATCAACCAATACGCGCAGCTGAAGGTGAGAGCAGCATTGCAGACCTCATAGGTGAACCAGACGATGCAACCGGGATGTTTGTACAGGAGTTCTTGGATTCGTTAACTGAAAGGGAGCGCATGGTTGCGGTTGGGCTGATGGACGGGAATTCACAAACGGATATTGCACCAACGCTCGGGGTTGGTAAAGGGCAAATATATAACATGCGAAAGAGGATTGCAGAAAAATACTTGGAGTATTCCGGGATGCAAGAATCTATTCAATCTCCAGTGAAAGAAAGGACGCTTGAAAAGGAAGTGAAGAAAGTGGCCAAGAAAAATAAACCGGTTTCAATTACTGAAAAAGCGGTCAATGCAATGAAAGAAAAGGGTATGTCATATAAGGCTATTGCGAAAGAGTTTGGCGTGACTTTGCAGACGCTCACTAATCGTCGTCAAAATTGGGAGTTGGAAAGAGTAAGGGAGCAGCACCAGGAGGGGAAGGATATGAAGAAGCCTTTGGAAAAAGAAAGTGTGACCGCGGTGGTCACAGCTGAAAGTTCAGCCGACCTGTCCCAAGTGATTACTCTTGAAAATGAAATCAAGGGCCTGAAAGATGTTGTCGATTTAAAGGACAGAATCATCCATGAGCAACGAAATGTGATTGTTCAATTGAAAGTCGAGCGTGATGAGTTGGCCAATCGTAGCGAGACAATCGGTGGCTGGCAAGAAGAAATAAAGGATGAACGAAAGTTACTTGCCATATTGCTTGAGCGTGAAGCGGTGAGAATTAAAAATCTATTGGAGGTCGGGTGAATCGTATGAAAATAAGTGTTATCAGTGGTCAAATGAGTTTCAAGCACCTAACTGTTAAGATTACTAATCAGGAATATGCCAAGATAAAAATTAATGTTTGGATGCACATGTTAAACGACCGGATGAAACCGACTAAGTGGCTGAAACCAAATAAGAACGGCACAAAGGTAAATTTCGATCATATTAAGAATCAGGACGAGTATAATCAGGGGCTTGTTGAGTTGGATGTTTACCTGCAGGAGATCAATAAAGATTTCGGCTTTGATTTCAGTATCAATCAGGACGTGAAATGAACGTTTTGGACAAGCCACTGAACGGTGGTTTCGTCTGCTCGAAACATCACATCGGATATATAACTCAATGCCCGTCATGCTCCAGTGAGCAATACAAACATCCATATTCAAAGAAGTTGGAGAAGAAAAAGCGGCAGTGGTTGAAAAAACAGAAAGGGTGCATAGGATGGCTCACGTTAATTTTACACATAGATTTGGAGATAAATGCACGTTGATTTTGGGTGATGGTGATGATGTATTTCTTTCAGTTGGTGAGGATCCGGAAAACAGGCAAATTTCGATATTATACCTGAAAGCAATGCGGAGAGACTCGAAAACATAAGTCCTATCGGAGTGGACCAAGACGGCAATATGTTAGTCAAACAAGAGGATTGGTTTTGGCTTAGCGAACAAGCTGAACGGGTGATAGAGTTGGAAGAGTTGTTGCAAGGTAACGATGGGATGAGTGTCAAGGAAATAAGAATTCAATTTATCGATTTGCATCGACACTCGTTGAGTATTGAAAAAGAAAATAAGCAATTGCGTGAAGCGATTACCCATTCGCTAGAAAAGCATAAGTGGAACAATGAAGAGTCGGCTCGGATATTAGAAAAAGCACTGGAGGTGTCAGAGTGACTTCTCCTAGAATGAAAGAATTGCAGATTAGTTCCCAAGGTATCCTAAATATTGATACAATGGAACTATCAGAGTCGTGTGTTATTGTAATCAGCGACGGTAAAGCCAAGATGGCAGAGTTACCTTTACATGCTGATATGACAATTAAGACGTATAAAGGGATAGTGACCCGGGTTAATTGGGATGAGGGGGAAGAGTTTTGAATTGGAGTATAGTTGCGGTCGGTTTAAGCTTAATTGCGATTTTATTAAGTGTCTATCAATTTCACAAATCTAGTTTATTATCGAAACCATCTTTTTATATTGACCTTTGGAAGAGAATGGGCGAAACGGAAAATTTGGAGTTGAAAATTCTTGAAAGAAGTAATACTGATTATTTTCTAGAAGATGTATCGTTATTGACTGAAAGTGGAGAGGAAATTCATCTGGACCACAATTACAATCGTCACAGGATACTGGTAACTATTCCCGACGGGGATTATATGTTCGGACTAAAATGTCGCTTGATCATCCGATACCGCTTGAAAAACAATAGTAGGTATCAAGCAACGTCACCTGAACTGATACTTAACAACAAGTTTTCTAAAAATGAGGACTTTGAACATTATCTAAATATCGTTAGCGAAGTTACGAATAAGATTTTTGAATAATGAACGTTTTATTTAATAAGTCCCCGCCAGTCAACTGGAGGACAACGATTGATTACAGCATTACGCTGTGTCATTTGTTGTCCTCTTTTTTTATTTCCGAAAAGGAGAGTGATAGATATGAGAACACTACAAAGTGAACTAATCAGAAATGGGCTTTTGCAGGCTTGTTCAAGCGTTGTAGATCAGAAGAGTACTATGAAGGGTAGACCGAAAGAACAGCTATCACGTTGGGAGATTGAGGATTTGATGGGTGTTCGTAGGGATACATACAGACGGGGACCTGGTGGGGCATTTCGTAGACGATAAATGGGGGCGAACTTATGACGGAGAAGCAGATTGAGCAGTTATTGAAGGATTATCATTGGATGATTAATAGCGTGAAGATTATGAGGGAAAACTTGAATGACATTGGCGTGGGATTGACTGCTCAGTATGGGATTGAAGCAGTGATGCCTAAAGCACAAGGTGAAACGAGTGATCCGGTGTATCGAGAGGTAGTAAGGCGCAGCAAGCATCATGAAAAAATCATTGGCTATGAAAGTAAAGTGAAAATGATTCAAGAGCGCATTCATGTGATCGAGGATGTGAGGGAAGCTGAAGTTCTCCATTGGATCCTCGAGGGGAAAGGATACTCTTGGATAGCGCGGCATATGGGGTTATCTCACACTCATATTAAAAGGCTGAGTGCATCAATTGCAAAACAAATGGTCGAATATGTTCATTATGTTCAAAACGTTCAAAAGTGCATTTAGTTCAGAAATATCTTGTTATGAAAAAAGCTGATACCATGGAAGGTAGGTCGGGGAGTTGGGTGGTTTGAGGGTTTGAACTACGTCGATGTCCCCATTAAATATGAATGTTTATAATGCTCACAAAGCGTTGGTGTCACTATCTTTGTAGGGTTAAAAATGGTATAATAATTATACGGATAGAGAGGGCTTAATTACCCCAATCGAATCGGCAACATCCTGATTGCCTTTCCGTATTTATTTCAACAGGACAACTGCAGGAGGTTTTGATAATGGGTGATTTTATACCGGAATCAGTAAGAATAATAGGCGAAATGAACTTTGAGGGCAACATAATACCTCATGAATGGTATAAACATATTCGCTTCAAAAATGGAAAAGTAGACATAAACGCTATCATCATATTGTCGGAGATTGTTTATTGGCATAGACCCACACTTGTGAAAGATGAAAGTAGCGGTCAAGTGCTGGGTTACAAGAAGAGATTTAATGCTGACTTATTACAAAGTTCTTATGATAGCTTTGCTGAACAATTCGGATTTACGAAAAGACAAGCATCGGATGCTATCAAAAGGTTAGAGGATTTTGGATTGCTTGAACGCGAATTCAGAAACATATTCGTAAACGGCATGGCGATATCAAATGTGCTTTATATTAAGTTGAATGCTCACGAAGTCGTTGATATTACAAGGAAATCAGACCCCTATCACGTTGTAACGTCAGAGGGTGCACTTCCTAACGTAACACCTAAAACGCTAGAACGTCTGACGTATACAGAGAGTACTACAAAGATTACTACAAAGACTAAAGAGATTAAAAGACACATCATTTCAAAAAATGACGGATATGTTTTAAGCTCCTATATTTCAAGATATGAGGACAAGTTCAAAAAAGAACATCCAACCGTGCGATTAGATCAACTTGAAGTTGTTAAAGAATTTATAGACGACATTGAATCAATCTATGATATCGATAGCGGGAAATGGGATGATATTATTGATTATCATTTCAAGAACTTATCATCGAAGAATAATGGTAGCGTGTTATCATTCGCTAGTGGAGATTCAGCCCAAGGGGCAGTAAGGCGTTACATCGAAGAAATTGAATATGTATTTTAAAGGATTTACACCTTTTTTGGCGAATGATGTCAGTGAGGAGGTGTATTGATGTTCAAAACAAGTATCCAAGGAGCAATTTGCTATGAAGTAAAGAATTATAGGTATGTAGCTGCGGGCAGAAATATGGCTGAGTTCGAATTATTAATGTTCGAAAACGGACAAATAGGAACTCAAGGAGAAATTCTTGCGACAAAAGAAAGTTTTTCTCCTGGTAAGGTTTATGAAGATATCGACGTGGCGGTACAAGAAATGATTGATATCATAGAAGAAAAAGTGAAAGATGATGATTGGGTAAAGAAAACACAACAATATTCATTTTAAAGCATCTCTCCGGAGGTGCTTCTTCTATGACAAAAAATGCAACTGGGATGATGTGGGTGCTGCTTGATGTGCGGGTGTTCTTTTTATTCGGAATTAGGTATGATGGATTAAAAGAATAGTGGGGGATTTAAGTTGAAACGAATATTATTTTTATTTATGGCTGCTATGATGTTAGGTGCTTGCGGAAACGATGCAGCACCGAAGGAAGAAACACCGAAGATAGAGCCGGTTGCGGTTGAAAAAGAATCAATTGAGGTTACGATGAACGTTGAACCGGTCATCCAAGAGGACGGCAAAGTTTATTTCCTTGGAAAAACAAACTTGCCGGATCATGCGGAATTGATGTTTACTGTTACGGGTGATGATTTCATGGGTCAAATAAAAGAAGTGATTATAGATGGTGCGTTTGAAACGGAAAGCTTCAGTGAAAAAGGTGAAGCTTTACCGGCTGGCGAATACGAACTTTCAGTAACTCTTTCAATTCCATCTACACAGGATAAAAAATTCACAGAAGTAGCCGGAAAAGATTATGAATTTTTAACGGGCAATCTTATGGATGATGATGGAATCGGAAAGTCTATGGAATACGAATTCACGTTTGCAATCGAACAATCAAAAGCTAAAGAAACAGTTAAAGTCGATGAAAAAGAGAGAAATATGACTAATGAAGAACTCATGGAAATCTTGGATTACAATGCACTTGGTGAGAATGATGAATTAGTTAGTGTATCCATTGAAGGTGACGAAATTAAAGCAGTTATCAAATTAGCGCCGCATGACATACTACCAGCAGAAAATGTTGCGGGGGTATCTTATAGCCAAGCTTCGGATGAACTTCTTACTTTTGGATATTGGAAAGTTTTAACAATTGAATACGTAGATGTTGGAACAATCAGCATGAATCGTTCGGAAAAGGAAACGAACGAATATGATATGGATTATTTTCCGACAGCAGAAATCGAGAAACGATTGAAATAAATATCAATTAAATAAAATTAAAAGCATCCTTGGGGGTGCTTTTTCTATGTCGTAAAATGCAAATAGCATAATGAGGTGATGCCATTGAATGAACGAAAAATGACAGTGAAACAACAAGCTTTTGCAGATAACTACATCGAGTTAGGAAACGCCACAGAAGCTTATTTAAAGGCCTATACGAATGTTAAGAAGGAAGCGACAGCAAGGGCAAATGGAAGTAGATTGCTAACAAATGCTAACGTTTCTGCTTATATAGAAAATCGTATGGAAGAATTGAAGTCCGAACGTGTTGCTGATCAACAAGAAATCCTAGAGACACTGACAGCTGTACTGAGAGGAGAGGCGAATGGTGCGGCATTAGTTGGTATGGGTATGGGTGAGCAATATATGAAAAAAGATATGAAGCCTTCTGTTGCTGAGCGTGTGAAAGCGGCTGAATTGTTGGGTAAACGACACAAGCTGTGGACTGATAAAGTGGAGACGGAAGTAACTGGCGCTGTTCAATTCATCGATGACATAAGCGGTGATGGAAATGACGGCTAAAAAACTATCCGAATTCCTTCCTAAAGCGTTCCATCCGGTTTGGCGAGCTGCTATTGCAGAAGAGATTCTAAACATCGTCAGTAAAGGTGGTCGTGGGTCGGGTAAGTCGTCTGATGTTGCGCATGTCATTGTTCAGTTGCTAATGCGCTACGCAGTGAATGCAGTCGGTATCCGGAAGGTCGATAATACGATTGAGTTGTCCATCTTTGAACAAATGAAATGGGCCATATCAGAACAAGGTGTTTCCCATCTATTCAAGGTTAATAAATCACCTATGCGGATCACGTACCTTCCAAGAGGGAACTACATGGTGTTTCGTGGTGCTCAAGAGCCAGAACGAATTAAATCATTGAAGTCCGCAAACTTTCCTTTTGCTATTGCATGGCTTGAAGAATTAGCTGAATTCAAAACAGAAGACGAAGTAACAACCATCACCAACTCCTTATTACGTGGAGAATTGGACGATGGTCTTTTTTATAAGTTCTTCTTCAGTTACAACCCACCAAAGCGTAAACAATCGTGGGTGAATAAGAAGTATGAGACGTCATTTCAGCCTTCTAATACGTTAGTTCATCATTCGACATACCTAGACAACCCGTTCATCTCCAAACAGTTCATAACGGAAGCGGAGGCGACCAAAGAACGTAACATGCGCCGGTACGAATGGGAATATGAAGGAAAGGCAGTTGGTTCAGGAGTGGTCCCATTCGATAACTTGAAAGTGAAGGCAGGAAGCATCACAGATGAAATGGTTAAGGTCTTTGACAACATCCGACAAGCGGTTGACTTTGGATATGGTCCGGACCCATTAGCGTTTGTCCGATGGCATTATGACAAGAATAAGAATGGTATTTATGCCATTGATGAATTTTACGGACAAAAGATTAGTAACAGAGAATTAGCGAAGTGGATAAAAACAAAAGGCTACGAGAGTAATGATATCGCTGCCGACTCCGCTGAACCTAAATCTATCGATGAATTAAAGCTTGAACATGGTATCAGGCGCATCAAAGGAGCGAAGAAAGGCCCTGACTCGGTTGAGTACGGCGAGGAGTGGCTTGATGACCTGGACTTTATTTGCATCGACCCGTTACGTACTCCGAATATCGCAAGAGAGTTCGAGAATATCGACTATCAAACGGACCGTGATGGTAATCCGAAAGCACGTCTCGAAGACAAGGATAATCACACGATTGATTCCACACGATATGCGTTTGAAAGTGATATGAAGAAGAATAACAAGGTACGAGTAAGTAGTAAATCAAAACTAGGATTGAGGTGATTACATGGCAATCAGACGTGACAGGGACTTGATAGAAGACCTGGGCAACATCCCCACGGAAATAATATCTAACTGCATCGAGGAGCATCTGAGCGGCGTCCCGCGGCTTACTAAATTGGATAATTACTATATTGGTGAACATGCGATATTAACGCGAGAAACCAACGAAGAGATGCAGCTACCAAACAATAAAGTTGTGGCGAATCATGCAAAATACATTACGGACATGGCGACGGGGTACGTATTCGGTAAGCCTATCAAGTATGAAGGCGATAGCGTGGAAGCAATAACAGAAGCATTTAAGCTGATCGATATTGTCTCTCATGATTCGGAGTTATCGAAGGACTTATCAGTGTTTGGTGTGGGGTTGGAACTGAATTTCATGTCATCTGACGAGGTGCCGATTCCTAAAGTCACCGTAATAGATCCCCGGCATATCTTTCTGGTAGAGGATGATACGGTTGAACATAAGCCGCTGTTCGCCGTTCATTATTACGAGAAGCGAGACATTAAGAATGAACCAATCGGGTTTAGTGTAATGGTGTACACGGAAACGAACGTCACGAAATACTTTATCAAGGAAGCGGACAGTACGGACTTCGAACTGATTGAATCTGAACCGCATTTTTATAACGCAGTCCCCGTTGTAGAGTACAGCAATAACGAGGAGCAGCAGGGCGACTTTGAACAGCAGTTAAGTCTGATAGACGCTTATAACATCATCCAGTCGGACAGAGTGAATGATAAAGAGCAACTGGTAGATGCCATCTTGATGGTCAAGGGTATAAGCTTCGGCGATGATGCGACTGAACAGGCAGAGACTGCTAGAATGTTAGCGACGCACAAGATACTTGAATTGCCCGCGGCTGATGCTGACGCTGAATGGCTAACTAAGACACTTAATGAAACACAGGTTGAGGTCTTGAAGGATGCAATCAAATCAGACATCCATGAGTTCTCGTTAATCCCGAATTTGACTGACGAGAATTTCGCATCCAACAGCTCGGGAGTGGCCATGAAATACAAACTGTTTGGCTTGGAACAATTGGCGGTCATCAAGGAGCGTTACTACACGCAAGGGTTGCGAAAGCGGCTGGCGCTATTTTCAAACATCCTGAACGTCAAGGGACAAGCATCTGACGTGTCCGATATCGTTATCTATATGTATCGCAATCTCCCAGAAGCCGATGTAAGTATCGATGAGATTGTTAAGCTGATTGATTTCGTGAGTAATGAGACGTTGCTTGGATTGCTTCAATTTGTAGACGCTCCGGAGGAAGAAATTGAACGTGTTCGAGAGCAGTTGAAAGAGAGGTCAGAACGTGAACAGAAAGCGTTCGGGATGCCGTTTGACGATGCGGATGTGATTGAAGATGACGTTAAAGAAGCCGAGTAACGCTTACTGGGATAAGCGAGCCAATGCAAGGATGGCAAAATATCACCGGGATGCTGATGCGACTGTAAAGACGGTAACTAAAGCTTACGACAAAGCGCAAAAGGATATGGCGTCGGAAGCTGAAAAGATATTCGGTAAGTTTGCGAAGGACGGAAATCTGTCGACAGAAGAAGCCTGGAAGCTGCTGAATGAAACGATTCCGAAAGCTGAATGGACATCGATAAAAGCGAAGATAGGCGACATTAAAGATCCAAGGATTAAACGTCAAATGTTGAACCGTCTAAATGCTCCTGCATACAGCGCACGTATTACTCGTTTAGAAGCGTTAAAAGAAAATACGTATCTACAGTCAAAGATTATTGCAGACGCTGAAATTCAAGCGAGTACAAACGGTTACATCGGAACGATTAACGATGCTTATTACAGAACGATGTTTGACGTTCAAAAGGGTATTGGAGTAGGATTTGATTTTGCGACTATGCCGAACCGCACCATTGAGACAATTCTTAAGAATCCGTGGTCCGGCAAACAGTTTTCATCCCGTATTTGGGATAACACGGATGTACTTGCCCAACAAATAACAGAGGTTATTACGGCGGGGTTTATGAGTGGGACAGGAACGCGGCAAATGCGTTCCGAACTCATGGAGCGGATGAACGTAGGCAAGCATGCAGCTAATCGTCTTATCCGGACGGAAACAACGTACATGGCGAATGCAGCTGAAACCGAAAGCTATAAAGAAGCAGGCATTGATGAGTATATGTTCCTCGCTACTTTGGATAACAAGACGTCCAAAAAGTGCCAAGGTCTCGACAGAAAGATATTCAAAGTTAAGGATGCGATGGCAGGATTAAACCTTCCCCCGATGCATCCTTTTTGCCGTTCGACAACCCGAGCCTATTTAGGTGAAAAGTTCATGCAAGGTGCACAGCGAAGAGCGAGGAATCCGGTCACAGGTAAAAATGAGCTTGTTCCAGCGAGCATGAATTATCCTGAGTGGCGTAAGAGTATTGATGATAAGCACGGCAAGGATCAAGTTGATAGGATAGAAAAACAGGACAAGAACAAAGCGACTGACAAGAAGCAATTTGAGAAGTACAAACTTATTTATGGAAAAGACTTAGGGGCTAAAAACTTTGCTGAGTTCCAAGATCTGAAGTACAATAAGGGTGAAACATGGGAGAATATAAAGAGTCAAAAACAACAGGTTTTGAATTCAACAGATTACCGGGATTCTTTCAAAGGTAAGTTTGGTAATAAAGAAGTTAGAGAATGGTACATTACCCATGATAAAAATATAGTGGGGAATCTGGACAGGAATAGCAGCATTAAAGAACAGGCTGTCCAAGCACATTCAGCAAGAAATAAGTACAGGACTGAAGCTCGCTTGATGATGAGTGACAGAAAGCAAGCTGATCTGCTAAATGAAACGCAAAAGAATCTGACCCTGGATGAATTGGTTAAAAGTAAAATGGACCGTAAAGGTTTATCGAAAGATGAAGCGTATGCGGACATTATTGAAACCGCAGGAAAAACGAATAAAAAGGTTAATGAAAGATTCAAACTAGAATAGGTGGTGGTTGGCGTGAAAGTATATGACGTGTGCAATGTGACAGACCGGGATCTTTTTGAAAAATGTTTTGAAAAACTAAAAAAGATTGAGGATTTTAATCCTGAAGGCAAGGTACTAGAAGATGTCGACGGTTCCCTGTTAGCCGTATTTAAGTACCAAGGCACGAAGGTAGTATTATTAAATGATGAGCAGATCGGAGCGTTATATATTAAATCGGAAATGGATATAGAACATTTGATATTCAATTAAGCACTTTCAACCGTATCCCGGTAGAGAGTGCTTTTTATATTATCTAGAAAGGGGAATTCTACCCATGTAAACCAGATATCTTTGAAGCCACCTATGAAATCGTTGAACATGACAATGACTGAAAGGAAGTGGTCCATATGAAGATTGACGGCAATACATCAGATGGCTATCACACGTTTGACGAACTTTATCATCATCGCATGATTCTATTTTCGATTATTTGTAATCAAAACAAAAGGCGTGCTTGGAAGAGTAAGAAACACAATGACGGAACTATGTACGACAACTATTTCATTGTCGGCATTACGACACCAGAAGGTGATTACACATATCACTACCACTTAGACAACTGGCACTACTTTGATGTAATGGAAGTATCATTTGCGCCGGAATGGGACGGTCACAAGCCAGAGGATATTACACGTTTATTATCTTTAATTGCTGATATAGCAGGAAGGTAGGGTGATCCATATCTCGGTTCGCTACTCCGTTATGTAGCCAATTAAATCATGAAGGAGGATGACTATGAATTACAAAGTATTAATCGCTAATGGCGACAAGTTAATCGATAAACGTATTGTCGGTGTAGGGGATATCTCGATAAGTGATGGTGCATATCTTTTATACGACAGAGCAGGTGGTTTAATATTCACTGCGCCATTCGATTCTGTTATTTATATCGCGTCAAGTTAAGTCGCTGCTTGAGCGGCTTTTTCTTCTGTCCAAAACGTGCCTACGACACTAAAAGACGCATGGATAAAGCCGATGGGCGTAAAACAGTGGAGGTAATTTATATGAAAATCATTATAATGTTTATCGCTTATATTTATTCATTTTTCACAGAACAGGAACAGGTCGAGCCAACGCAGAGAAATCCGAAGCTTCCTTTGAAGTTGGATATTCAGTTCTTCGCGGATCCAGAAGACCCACCAAAAGATCCTGCTGATCCAATAGATCCACCACCTGCTGATTCACCTACGAAGATTGAGTTCTCGGCAGAGCAACAGGCTGAACTAGACCGTATCTTGGGTGAGCGATTAGGCAAGGCGCAAGCGAAGTGGGAAAAGGACTTAGAATCAAAACTTGAAACAGCTAAAACAGAAGCTGAGAAGCTCGCCAAAATGAACGCCGACCAGAAGGCGGACTACGAACGGCAGAAGCGTGAAGACGAAATGACTAAGCGCGAAGGCAATATTACACGCCGCGAATTGCGTGCGACCGCGCTTGAATCGTTGGCTGAAAAAGGTCTTCCGAAACAGCTTGCTGACATCCTTGTATTCACGGATGCTGAATCAACTAATGCGAGTCTCGACGCGGTTGAAAAGGCATTCCGCGAATCGGTTGAAGCAGGTGTAAATGAAAGGCTGAAAGGTAAACCACCGAAAGATGGAACAGGTGGCGGTGGACAAAAGAATCCGTTCAAAATCGGTCCTGATTACAATCTAACGGAGCAAGGAAGAATCATGAAAGAAAATCCAGAGTTGGCGAAGCAGTTAATCGCATCATCTAAATAAAAGGAGAAGTGAAAACAAATGGCAAAAACTAAAATCGCAGACGTAATCGTTCCAGAGGTATTTAATCCTTACGTAATCAATCGAACAATGGAACTATCAGCGCTACAAGCATCAGGTATTATCTCAAACAACCCTGAACTAGATGCACTAGCGCAAGGCGGAGGTAAACTAATCAACATGCCGTATTGGGAAGACTTGACGGGCGAGGATGAAGTGTTATCCGACACTACTGCTTTGACTCCCCAGAAGATCACGGCAGGACAGGACGTTGCGGCTCTATTCCTACGCGGTAACGCTTGGAGCGCGAACGATTTAGCATATGTCATGGCAGGTTCGGATCCTATGGCTGCTATCGGTGACCTGGTAGCAACGTATTGGGCGCGCCGTCGACAAGTGCTACTGTTTGCGATGCTGAAAGGTGTATTCGCGTCACCTTCAATGACTGATAACACGCACGATATTTCAACAGGTACAGGAGCAGCGGCGGTGTTGTCTGGCAGTACTTTCCTTGATGCTAAACAAAAGCTAGGGGATGCAGCAGATCAATTGACCGCTATCTCCATGCACAGTTTGGCATTCACGCATTTGCAAAAGCAAAACCTCATTGAGTTCATCCCGGACTCGGAAGGCAAGGTTCAGATACCGACGTACTTGGGCCGTCGCGTGATTGTGGATGACGGACACGCAGTCACGGCAGGCGTCCATACATCATATTTGTTTGGCGAGGGAGCTATCGGATTAGGCAACGGATTCCACCCAGAAGCAGTTGAGACAGACCGTGATAGCCTTGCGGGTGATGACATCTTGATCAACCGTCAAGCGTTCGTCCTACACCCACGTGGCATTGAGTTTAAGAATACAACGGTGGCAGGACCAACACCTTCCAATGCTGAGGTTGCGCTTGCGGCGAACTGGAACCGCGTATACGAACCAAAAGCAATCCGCATCGTGAAGTTTAATTACAAATTGGAATAACAGAAGGGGCCCAACGGTCTCTTTTTTGTTTATAAAGAAAGGGTGATTAATAGTGTCAGCAACAGCATTTCAGCGAATGAGACGCGAACAGGCAGCTAAAGCAGAGCAAGAAGCGGCAATCAAGGCAGAGCAAGAAGTCAAGGTGAAAAAACCAAAAGGCGACAAGTAAACCTTTCCGCAATAAAGCGAAGGGGGTTAACAAAATGGAACAACTCGAAAAATTAAAACTACAACTCGGAATCAAAGACGATAAACAAGATGACTCATTAAAATTAATGTTATCCGATGTCGAATCCGAAATACTCGTATGGACGAATCGGGATATTCTTCCTGCATCCCTTGAATCAACATGTCGACAAATCGCAGTAATTCAATACAACAGTCAAGGTGTCGAAGGGCAGTCTAGTCATTCAGAAGGTGGTATCAGCCGTACTTTCGAAACGCTTCCTGACTCTATCAAGTCTAAAATGAATCAACGTAGGTTAGCTAAAGTGGTGCGTTATGCGACTTAGACAACGCGATTTAAAAACATATTCGGTCTATCGCAAGGTGGTTGTCAAGGAACCCGACGGAACGACTTACGAGGATGTAGATCCAGTAGGTCACACCGTCCAAGCAAATGTCCAACCCGCCGGCGGTAAAGCACTGATCGAGATATACGGCGAGCGACTCGCGTACATGTTAACCGCATACATCGAGTTAGGTAATGACATTCAGGAGACTGACGGAGTGTGTATCTATGTCGCTCCCGATGCCATTCCGGATTATCGTGTAGTCGCTATCAGACGATGGAATACACATTGGGTAATTGATCTAGAGAAGGTGAGAACATGAATGGCATGGATAGTCTTCTTCGGAAGTTGGATGTGCTCGGCGGGAATAGTAAGCAAGCACTTAAAAAAGGCATACACAAAGCGATGAAGCACGTTCAAGGGGATGCAAAAGATCTTGCTCCTGTCGCGGCAATAGATGGTGGGCAATTGAGAAACAGTATCAAAGGTGAAACCGAAGTGAAAAGCGGGAAAATCATCGGTAAAGTGTCTACTAATATCTACTATGGTCCGTATGTTGAGTTCGGAACGGGACAACGAGGGGCAGCGTCACCAAGCCCTCCAAAGTCACCAGAGAATGTGAACTATAGGCAGGATTGGACAGGGATGGACGCTCAACCCTATCTGTATCCAGCGCTCAAACAAAATGAGGACAACGCCAGAAACATCGTCAAGGAACATGTGAAAGAAGAAATACAAAGGGTGGCGAGAAGCTGATGTATGACGCGAAACCGGATGTATTCGCTTTACTTTCAACAATCCCAAACGTTACCGTTTCTGATCAATTTCCTGTGAGTCCGGCCGAAGCACCGCATATCACATTCAAGGAAGCTGACAACTCGAATTATCGGAATATGCGCGTGGAGGTCCAGTCTGAAATCATCTTTGTAATTGACGTATGGCATACCCGATCAACGGGCGCCCTTGCCACAGAAGTCAACGAGAAGATGACGAGCATTGGTTTCCTTCGTGCTTTTTCTGCTGATTTAAACGATCCGTCCGGGATGAAACGGAAGACAATGCGTTTCCGTGGCGTGGTCGATAAGAGAACGAATTTAGTACACCAATAAGGAGATGAACGAATTGAATTTCGGACAAGCGATTGAAGCGTTAAAAGCAAGGCAGAAAGTGGCACGTAAAGGATGGAACGGCAAGGGTATGTGGCTTGCACTCATTCCGGCGGGTAATGCGGAATTTAAAGGCTACTCTATGCAAAATTGTATCGGTATGAAAACAGCCGATAACAATATGCAACCAGGTTGGTTGGCTTCACAGGCTGACATTCTAGCGGAAGATTGGGAGGTTGTTGAATAATGCCAGGACTATTATCGAAAGACACGACACTAAGCGTTAAGTCAGGAACAGGCGGTGCGTACAAAGTTTTGGAACACCTAATGGAAGTTCCTGAAATGGGTGGAGACCCCGAGAAAGTAGAGGTCACTACACTTTCTGATGGTGTTAAAAAGTACATCAACGGTGTCAAGGATTTGGGGGATTTATCGTTCAAATTCCTTTACGATAACGAGAAAGTGGACAGCAACTACCGTGTGCTGAAAGCCTTGCAGGACGCAAATACAAAGGCCTCTTACAAGGTAGAATACCCGGATGGTACAGGGCATGAGTTTGAAGCGTACGTTAACGTGAAAATGGATTCGGCGGCAGTGAATGCGGCTATGACGTTTTCAGCTGGCATGTCCTTACAGAGTGATATCACCGTGACCAATCCAACACCTTAATTGGCACTTACCTCCTTGGTGTGGTAGAATTTTCACACAAACCAACTTTGGAGGCGAAGAAATGGATGAAAAATCAAAGAAACCTATTCATAAAAAATGGTGGTTTTGGCTCATAATCGTTTTTGTCTTAGGCGCAGTTATTAACTCCCAGAACAAAGACGACGAGAATCGAGCAGAAGAGGCTACGCCCGCAGTCGTAAAAGCTGAAAAAACTAAAGATAATCTTAAAGTTGAAAAGGTCGAAAAAGCCAAAGTGGAGAAGCCTAAGGCGAAAGAGAAACCAAAAGCTGAAAAAGCGATAACAATATCTGCGCTTAATCTATATAAAGCCTATGACGATAATGAAGTGGCTGCCGATCAGAAATACAGAGACAAACAGCTGGAAGTTAGCGGAAAAGTGAAAGATATCGGAAAAGATATCTTTGATAAAATCTACGTCACGATAGATACAGGCGAGGTCTTAGGGAGTGTTTACGTATCATTCGCAAAAGGTCAAGAGGGCAAGATTGCAGACTTGAAAAAAGGCCAAAGTCTAACGGTAGAAGGCAAGTGCGGAGGCTTCACAGCTCTATCAGTAACGCTTAAGGATTCGAAATTCAAATAAGTTTAATATGCAGAAAAGCACTCTCAATCGGGAGTGCTTTTTATTATGAGGAGGAAAATTGATGAAATACGCATCTCTAAATTATGGTGGCGAAGAGCTTAAACTACGCATTACAGCAGCGGCGACAATCGACTTAGAAAAGAAACTAGGAGGAAGAAATCCCTTAGATATTTTAATGGGTATAGAGAACGGGAACATGCCATCAATCAGTAGCGTATTGCTCATTCTTCATTCGTCTGTACAGAAGTTCCACCACGGATTCAAGTTTGACGACATTGTAGATTTGTATGACGTCTATGTAGAGAATGGAAACTCCTATACGGATTTATTGCCGGTGTTAATCGAGGTCTTTAGAGTGTCGGGTTTTTTCCCGAAGGGGGCTCAAGGAGCGGAGACGGCGAGCCAGTAAAAAACTTAACAGAACTATTTGAGAAACTGTATCCCGTCGCATGTGAATGCGGAGTGGATGCAGTTTCTTTTTGGGACATGACGTATGCGGAAATATCCGCCGCTATCGAAGGGTTTAATAAGCGACAAATGCACGATATGCGAGCGCAAGCAGTCGTTGCTTTTCGACAAGCTGATTTGTTGGCCACTTTAATCAGTAAGGTATTCGGGGGTAAACAGGCAGCCCCTGCAATCCAAGAAGCATTTCCGGGCATTTTTCCTGAACTTGAACGTCAGGCTGAAAAACAACAGAATTGGCAACTCATGAAAGCTCGAATCGAAGCGTATGCAGCCGAAAAGCGGAAACGAGGTGAAGCCCGTGGCAACAACGCTGGAAGAACTACAGATTCTGATAACGTCTGAAACATCCGGACTAAGAAATGAAATGAATAACGTTAAGAAAGAAATGAGCGGACTCGATAGAGCGGTTAAGAGTTCAACAGATGGCATTAAAAAGGCATTTAAAGTCGTAGCGGTTGCAATTGCAGCACTCGGCATCGGGAAATACGTCAAAGATGCCGTTATGGCGGCAAGTGAACTGGAAGGTGCATTCCTCGGATTGCAAAGTATTGTTGAAGGCCAAGGGCGTTCATTTTCGAAGGCTAAAGGATTTATCGACGGGTATATCGCCGACGGGCTTGTACCTCTTACTGACGCGGTTAATGCGTACAAAAACTTAGCGGCTAGGGGTTACGATGACGAGCAAATCAAGCAGACCATGGACAGTCTTAAAGATGCCGCGGCGTTTGGTAGACAAGCTGGACTGTCGCTCGGTGAAGCCGTCGCGACTGCTACGGAAGGTTTGAAAAATGAAAATTCCGTCCTTGTCGATAACGCTGGCGTAACAAAAAACGTTGCTAAGATGTGGGAAGACTATGCGGCCACGATTGGTAAAACAACTAAAAATCTAACCGATGCAGAGAAAATCCAAGCAGAAGTTAGCGGAATCATGAATGAAACTAAATTTCAAATGGGTGATGCGGCGAAATACGCTGACACTTTCGCTGGAAGACTAGGACTTTTAAACAAGACGCTCGGCGACATTCAAGTCAACATCGGACAGGCGTTTATGCCTATCGCAAACTTTATCATCCCGATTCTTCAAAAGTTGGCGTCCTGGCTTGTTCGAGTAACGCAGTATTTCAAGTATTTCATGCAAGCATTTTTCGGTGTTTCGAAATCGCAGAAACAAGCAAGTTCAGCAGTAGGTGGTGGAGTTGCGGCGCAAGATTCATACGGGACGGCTGCTGAAAACTCTGGGAAGAAGGCTGAAAAAGCAGGCAAGAAAGTCAAAAAGGCAGCAGAAGAAGCCAAGCGGTCAGTTGCAGGATTCGATGAAATTAACTCTCTTTCAGATCCCTCAAAAAGTTCCAAAGGTGATTCCGGAGGAGGTTCTGGCGGGGGTAAAGGTGGAGGTGGCGCTGGCGCAGGTGTCGGTGCGGATGATTTAGGTATGTTGGATTTAGATATGCCAGAAATCGACACGGAAACGATTCCTGCAGAAATCCAAGCGATGGCCGACAAAATAAAAGGTATTTTCAAGGATATGTGGGGCGGACTGAAAGACACCGGCTCACTATTTGCTGATGCTTTCAGTGGAATAGGTCCTGCACTCCAACCACTCTATGACGCCGTCAGTCCTATTAAGCAGTCGTTCAAAGAGATTGGCGGAACGCTAAGTCAGATGTTAGACGAGTTTCTGAAGCCTGCCGCAAGCTACATTCTGTTCGATTTTATCCCTAGCATCGTAACCGGATTCGTGAAGGATTTTGCGCCCGTATTTGCCGACGTGGCAGTTTGGAGCATGGATCTACTTGCTCGAACCTCGCAAAACGTCACTGATGAGATGATCAGTTTATGGGGAGGCACGATGCTTCCATCGTTAGAAAAAGTCAAAAAGGCTTGGATGGATGCGAATACCTCAGTCGCAGGATCGTTGCAAAGTTTGTTAGATGGAACGATAAAGCCGTTGGTAGATTATATACTTAATAAATTTATCTTGCCTATCGTAGCGCAACTTCTCAAGACATTTGTTCCAATATTCACTGACGTCCTGGTATTCGCTATGCAGCTGTTTTCCAAGACATTTAAAAACCTCACAGATACACTTAACAATTTAACATCAACCGTTATTCTTCCTGCACTGGAAAAGATTAAAAATGCATTCTTGGACATGGTTCCAAGAGTCGGAGATTCCCTCCAAAAGCTGTTGGATGGTACTCTCAAACCCTTTGTAGACTACTTGCTTAACGATTTCGTTATTCCTATTGCAGATCAAATCATCAAAACTCTGGTGCCGATATTTACGGATGTCTTGGTTTTTGCGTTCGAAGAGGCAGCAAACGCTTTCGAGTGGGCCGCCAACATGATGAACGATATCTATAAGACGGTTATTAGGCCCGTTTTCGATTTAGTTAAGAAAATCGTAATGGATACACTGAAGATTATTACGGATCTTTGGGATAAGCACGGGGAGACGCTATTAAAGAACATATCCGAATTGTTGAAAGGCATCCGGGATACTTTCCAAAATCTCTGGGATAAGATTCTGAAACCCATCATCCAACCATTTCTCGAGATGCTTACGACCTTATGGGATAAGCATCTAAAAGGGATGATTAAAGCAGTAGGTGATTTCATCGTGAAACTAGTGAATGCTGCTTTGGATATTCTGAACAAGTTCATCCTCCCTATCGTTAATTATTTAATTGACGAACTCGGACCAACCTTCGTACTCGTATTTAATGCTGTTGCCAGCATAGTGGGAAGCGTATTCGGTATTATTTCTGATTTGATTGAGGGTAACATGAAAATACTTGGAGGGCTTATAGACTTTATTACAGGGGTATTTACAGGCGACTGGAAAAAAGCGTGGACTGGTGTAAAAGATGTCTTCAAGAGTGTTATTGAAATGATTTCGGGAATTTTCAAAGGAGTGTTGAACATCACTATCGAAGTCATCAATACCGGAATCGGATCTACTCTTGGCGCCATCAACAAAATGATTCAAGGTACGATAGATTTAATTAATAATATTCCTGGTGTCAAAATCGATTTGAAACCAATCCCGATACCAAGAATACCGAAACTAGCTCGCGGCGGAATTGTTGACGGGGCTACTAATTTTGGTAACTATATCGCTGGTGAAGCAGGGGCGGAAATGGTTGTCCCGCTTGAAAATACGCCATTCGTTGATAAGTTGGCAAGCGCACTAGGCACCGCAGTTATGGCGGCCATGCAAATGGGTGGAAACAATCAACAGTCGCAAGGGAATGACAGTGGCGACATCATACTAAACGTTGACGGGTCTACTTTTGCTCGGATTCTCAATCCCTACCTAGCAAGAGAAGAACGTCGAATAGGGTCAACAATAATCCAACCAATCTAAAGGAGTGGGAACATGCTAAATGTTAACGGAGTGGCCATCCCCACTCCCTCTGATTATTCAGTGGGTATTCTTGATATTTCAAAAGCAGAAAGGAATGCCAGGGGCGACATGATTATTGAGCGAATCACGACCAAAAGGAAACTGGAAGTGGGTTGGCGCTATCTAAGCAAATCTGATTTGCAGAAGGTCATGAATGCAGTTAGTCCAGTATTTTTCAAGGTCGAGTATTTAGATCCTCAGACCAATTCGCGTAAGACTGGAACGTTTTACGCCGGAGACAGAAACGTTGGCGCGCTTGATTATATGGATGGTAATATCCGATGGAAAGACTGCAAATTCAGTCTGATAGAAAAGTAGGTGGTTTGATTGATTGAAGTGAGTCGGGAGTTTAAGCAAGCAGTTTATGCGCCTATTCGGAAATCGGCTGCTAAAGTCATTTTTGAAATCCTGGATAATGCTGCTTACACGGATGCTACGATTACCGCAAATACAGAAGCTGAGATTAGTAGAACGGGGCAACTCGTTAATAAAAATCGTAATATGGCCCACAAGTACGCAACGTTTGAGGGGGATTATTTCCGTTTGGACGGCAGTTTCCGAATCCCTCCACGCCCGGGTGAAGACGGCAGTGAATTAGGTTGGTGGAGTGGGGAGTTGTGCGGCGCTGATGGCGTGTTCGCTGTCCCGCAGACCATCACACTATCGTTTACTGATCCGCACGATTCGATGGGATTAACTGTCCATTTTGATGCGGTAGCCAACGAGTATGCGACTGACTTTGATATCGATGTGTACGATGCAGATAACGTATTGATTGCATCTGAAAAGGTAACCGACAATATGGATACCTCTTATGTGTGGGTTAGCGGCCTTGATGCGTACCGAAAAATCGTTATTACGGTACGAAAATGGGGAAAATCGTACCGCCGCGCTCGAATTGTAGAAGTAGACTTTGGCGTATTTCAAGAGTACCAGGGAGACAAACTGGTCAAGGTGAACTTGATCGAGCAGATGAATGTGGTCGGGGATACGCTCCCGGCCAACGAAATAAAGTTCACGATTGATAACTCAAGTAAAGAGTTCAATATCCTTAATCCATCCGGATTCTATCGTTTTTTGAAAGAACGACAGGAATTGTCGCTCGGCATCGGGATCGAGATTGAAGAAGGTGTTTTCGAATATGTGGATACAAAAGGGTACTACTTAGTCGATTGGCAATCCGATGAAGGGGCGCTTACGACGACCTTCACAGCTAGAAACATTTTTGAATTGATGGAAAAGGACTATATCCAATCTGCAACTGGTAATCTATTCGTTTTAGCTGCGGACATTTTGACCAAGGCAGGCGTGACCGATTTTATTATCGACGAATCTCTGAAAGATATTCCTACGACGGGATTTGTAGAGAAAATAACATATCGCAAAGCACTTCAATGCATCGGCATCGCGAGTAAAAGCGCGGTACGCCAAGAACGCGACGGATCAGTTATTGTCAAGCCGTTCGTACTCTTAGACGAGAGTACAAGCTACATCCATTTTGCAGGCCCTGACATGTTCGCAGGTATGGTTACGCCAACCGTATATAGCGGTTACGACATGCTCAATATCACGTTCGACAACGTTTTCAAAGAGCCTCAAATCAATCTTGATAAACTGATCCAGTCGCTCGTTATGACGGTGTACGTCAATGGCGCAAAAGAGGAGCACGTTTTTCTTAATCCGGAAACGGACGAGGGGACAAATCTGAAATGTGATAACCCTCTTATCAACTCTTTAAGTCTTGCAACATCAGTCGCGGAATGGATCATCGGTGAAAGCAATTTAAGGGCACTCTACCAAGTCAATTGGAGGCAGAATCCGGCACTTGAATGCGGTGATATTGTCATTATTGAGGATAGTTTTGGGGCTGAAAAGCAATCCAGAATCACCAAACAGGAATTTGAATTCGCCGGATACTTAAGTGGCAAAACAGAGACAAAAGGCGGTGTTTAAATGTGGATGACACCTAAGTTAGATTGGAACTCTGCTGATTTTTATAACTTCGGAGACTTGAATCGAGTCGAAAACAATACGGAAATAGTCTCTGGCCTTGTCGGCTTTTTTGTCGTTTTGCCGCCCCTCACTTTCGTAAAGAACCGCGACATGAAACGTATTGAATTTGCCGACAGTTTAAACCGTGTTGAAAGCAATCAAGATGCGTTGCGACAACGTTATACTCCTGTTGGATGGTTGCAAAACAAGCTTGATTGGGAAGCGAATGTTGCGTTTTCCTTTAATGATGCCCGGCGGCTAGAACACAATTTAAACTTGCTATATCAGCACTACAAAGGTAACACGGAAATCGTGCCCATTTGTGGTGCTTTTATTTGTGGAGAGGAGGCAATTTAATGGCGTACATTCCAACAGATTGGAAGAATCGTGAAGTTGAAAGGCCGCGGACATTTACGATACAAGACAACCCAGATGGCACGAAAACATTAATACCAGCCGAAGGAGTCATATCTGAACCAGGCACGCCGATTATGGCAACTAACATGAACAATATAGAGGGTGAACTTGTGATTTTAGACGCCCATCTTAGGGATACGAATAACCCACATAAAGTTACATCATTTCAGGTTAACGTACTCGAATTGGTGCCTACTGCCGCAAACGAACCTACATGGTACCCGTCGGGTATATCGACTGGACAAGCTAATCCAGAAAGTGGTTTTCCGGGTTGGGGTAGTATTACTCATTTTAACTATGCTGGTATCGCTTCTGGATGCTTTCAAATATATTCGCCTCATAGCTGGTCTTACGGAACCGAGTTGCAATACCGTATGTGGGCAGTAGATGTCGGTTGGACACCATTCAAGAAAATTGTGTCATCTGAGCTACCTGAGCGGATACCAGTCGTTTTAGGAGCTGGATGGACTAACTTTAGCAACTCGTATGAGCCATTAAATTATTATAAAGATTCGTTCGGCGTGGTCTATGTGACTGGCATGATTAGCGCTGTCGATGGTGCCCCTAATTTGGTTACAACGTTGCCAGAAGGGTATAGACCATTTAAAAACGCACTTTTTTATGGACAAAAAAATGGAGATTACGCCTCAGAATTGATGTGTAGATCAGATGGTCAACTACTCGTTACTGGATTACGTCCGATGGTGACGTCCGTAAATATGTATTTTAGGACAAGATAAGGAGGGGAAATATGCAAATTGAAGCCTATAAAGTAAATAAAAAAGGGCTAGTTATATCTGTACGTTTGGTAGAGGTTGATAAAGATTATGTACCTATCAACGCTGACGAAAAGGATTATATTACAGTCCAACAGCCGCAACCAAACTTTTATATTCCAAAGTGGGATAATGAAATCGAAAAGTGGACGGAAGGTATGTCGCAAGAGGAAATTGACGAGCTGAATAAGCCGCAAGACCGTCCATTAACGGACATCGAAGTGCTCGGTCAACAAATGGTTGAGAGAGAATTAGAAGCAATGACGCAAGGTCAGCAAATAACTGACATCGAATTAAAACTAGCCGAGAGGGGTGGTGTTGTAAATGTTTGATTCACTTTTTGAGTCGTTGAAATATCGCTACCATAAAAACTGGTGCCGTAAAGACCAGCTGGCACGATTTGTTAAGTTGGGTGCGATCACGCCGGAGGAATACAAGGAAATAGCAAACGAAGCTTACAGCGCCGAATAAGGGCGTATTTTTTTATGTCGATTTTGAACGTCCATAACGGGCGTTCTTTTTATGGCAATAAAAACAATGAATAAATTACTGTTCTTGAGAGATGATAATAACTGTTGGGAATATAAATTATTGGAGGAACCATAATGAAGGGAAAATATTTAGCCTGGCCATTGGCGGTAGTATTACTATTAAGCGCTTGTGGAGAAGAGAATGACGCGGATAATTTTGAAGTGGAGGATCCATTGTTGGAGGACGGCGGGGAGAATGATATAGGTGCTTGACAATAAAGAATTTCATGACTAAGAAGTTATGATTAACAACGCAATTGAATAAATATAGTTCAGAACGTCCACACGGGCGTTCTTTTTTAATACAAAAAATGGAGGTGCGGAATGGACTCAATGAACGAAATGCTATCTGACATACGGGAACGGATGGTGAGAGTCGAAACCAAAATCGACACAATGACAGAGGTCCAGAATACCGCTGACCGTGCAAAAGAGACTGCTGCTGAAGCTTTATCCAGTACTCGGTCTGCACATAAACGAATCGATAAAATTGATAATGCGATATTTTGGTTATCAACAACAGTAGTCGGCGCTGTTATTACTGGCGCTATCGCTTTTATTATGAAGGGTGGAATTTAAAATGAAAATCAACTGTAAAGTAAGAATGAAAAATCCGTATTTTGTTGCACAAATTATCCTGGCTATTGGCGTTCCGGTACTCGCTTACATGGGGTTGACGGCGCAGGATATTACGACCTGGGGCAAGTTGTTTAGCATTATCTTTGATGCAATATCTAATCCGTATGTTTTGGGTCTCGTTGCTGTAAGTTTGTACAATGCGGTGCTTGATCCGACTGTTGCTGGGATGTCGGATAGTGAGCAGGCACTTAGATATGAACGACCGCGGAAGGGTGTGAAATGATATGCGCCTACTTAAACACGGCTCGAAAGTAGGTAACGCTACCGTCATTGTGGACATCATCCAAAAGGGCAATCCAGAGATCCGTCCTGGAACCTCGATGAAGCCAAAAAAGATTACTACTCATAACACGGGTAATGCAAGCAAGGGGGCAAACGCTAAGGCACACAACACCTATATCCATAACTTGGCCAGTTACCATCCCAAGGACACGACACACGTTTCATGGCATATCTCAGTCGATGATATGTGCATCTATCAACACATCCCGTTCGATGAGACTGCATGGCATTGCGGGGATGGTAGCGGTGTTAATTCGGGCAATCGAACATCTATCGGAATTGAGATATGTGAGAATCCCGAAACGAATACAAGGCAGGCAGAAGAGAATGCGATTGCCCTCACGGTGTTGTTAATGAAAGAGTTTGGAGTGGGATCAATCGACGTTGTCCCACATCAGCACTGGAGCGGTAAATATTGCCCAAGAGTGATTCTTAAACGAGATGAATCATTCACTTCATATCGCAATAGAGTGGCTGCCGCATTCAGCGCACCGAAAAAGGAGGAAGATGAATTGAAATTTTCAAGCCCAACTTTAAAATCTGAAACAGAAACATCTTTGTTAAGCAAAGCGCATCGTCAAATCATTGTGGATGCAGCAGTTAAGGCAGGGGCGTATTCGTCATGGGTTGACAAGTTGGCGAATGGCACGCTCACTGATGCGGACGTCTTGGGATTAGCGGTTAAGTATACTGTTGCAGTAAATAAGTAAGATAAAAGGCGACTACTCTTAATTGAGCAGTCGCTTTTTTTATTGTGTGCCCGGCATGGGTAATCGCTAGGTGGTGAAAGTCCACTACAGGCTTGGCAGTAGGAACTGTTAGCAGAAGGCAAGGGTGTCCTCCGCGAGGAGGAATCTGAAGGAAGCTGTATGCAAATTCTCGAACTGACGAACAGAAACTATATAAAAGGCTGAATTGGGACGGATGAGTCTGCGATACAAGACAAAGTCCAATACTGCCCGAATCCCATACAGTAGATATAGCAGTTACATGAGAAGAAAGTGATTATCCTTACCCGGGGAGGTCTCACGGACGAGTGAAAACTCGGTTGAAATAAGATTTGTCGTGAGAAGTCAGCAGAAACCATAGTAGTTTCCTTACGGAAATGAAGGGTGGAACAATCTTAAATCTTGGAAAACAGGGAGGTGTAGACATCACCGTCAAAGCACAGCAAACATCGTGGTAATTACCAAGAGATGGCTGCCTATAGAGAGATAGGTTGGAAACCGAAGGGGACATAGGAGCGTGCAGGGATGTCGCATGGATATGAAAGAACAAGATGGTATCAGCTTAATCGAACAGGTTATTGCAGATGATAATCTTTGGAGGGCCTACAAGAAAGTCAGGAAAAACAAAGGTGCCCCAGGAGTGGATGGCATTACAGTCTACCAACTGAAAAGTCATATGGAGAAATATTATCAACCTTTGAAGGAAAAGCTGAAGGATGG
>NZ_JADBEL010000009.1:0-71998 GCF_014873855.1 Sporosarcina limicola
GCTTCTTTTATCCAATGCAACTTGATAATAAAACATGCGTAAACCTTTATGAGTCATGGGGTGAGGCTTGTTTTTCATGTCCGAAAGTTGAGTTACTTTGCATAAGCCACCTTGCGGTGCCCCCTCCGTTGTTTCGATATAGATATCTTTATCAAGAATACCTGAGCGAAGAAATTTCCAGACCAGTTTCAGAATAATCTTATCTGCTATGAACTCCTCCAAGTACGCATGTACTCTTTGATGATGTATCGTATCGAAATAACTCTTTAGGTCACAATCCACTGCAACTCGATATCCTTCTTGGTAGTATTGCTCTGCCAACTTTATAGCTTGATGAGCGCTTCTACCTTTTCGGAAGCCGAAACTGTTCTCCGAGAATTCCGGGTCAATGATTGGTTCAATGACCTGTAGAATAGCTTGCTGCACTACTCTGTCCAGCACTGTCGGGATTCCCAAGTTTCTTTTAGAGCCATCAGATTTCGGTATGGCAACCCGTTTGACTGGCTGAGGCTGGTAGGTACCATCCTTTAGCTTCCTTTTGAGTGGTTCGAAGTATTTTTCCATGTGTCCTTTTAATTGGTAGACGGTAATGCCATCAATGCCAGGAGCAACCTTTGTTACTTCTCACTTTTCTGTATGCACTCCAAAGGTTGTCGTCTGCAATAACTTTATCGATTAAGTTGATACCATCTTGTTCTTTCATATCCATGTCGACATCCCTACGCACTCCTATATACCCTTCGGTTTCCAACCTAGCTCTCCATAGGCAGCCATCTTTCGGTCTATACTGCGATGTTTTCTGCGTTTCGGCGAAGATGTCTAAACCTCCCTGTTTTCCAAGATTTAAGATTGTTCAGTCCTTCATTTCCGTAAGGAAACTACTATGACGTCTGCTGACTTCTCACGATAAATCTTTTCCAACCGAGTTTCACTCGTCCGTGAGACCTCCCCGGGTAAGGGCTATAACCTTCCTCCCATGTAACTGCTGTATTTACTGTATGGAACTTGTGCAGTATTGGATTTCGTTATGTTTAGCAAACTCATCCATTCCAATTCAGCCTTATATACAGTTTCTGTCCGTCAGTTCGGGATTTTGCCGCCGGCTTCCTTCAGATTCCACCTCGCGATGGACACTCTTGCCTTAAGCTAACAGTTCCTACTGCCAAGCCTGTAGTGGACTTTCACCACCAAGTTATGCCCATGCCGGGCACACTATAAGAGAGCCTATTCCTACTCTGAAGGAGTTGGAATAGGCTCTTTTTGTTATTCTTTTCGCGTTAATTCTTTAAATTCACTTTCTGAAGACGCAATGCATTCAATACAACGGACACCGAACTGAACGCCATCGCTGCACCCGCAACCCATGGGGCTAATAAACCAATTGCCGCAATAGGAATTCCGATTGTGTTGTAGAAGAATGCGAAGAATAGGTTTTGCTTAATATTGCGCATCGTTTTGCGACTCATAATAATCGCATCAGCTACACTATTTAGGTTCCCACGCATCAGCGTAATATCTGCTGCCTCAATCGCAATATCTGAACCTGTTCCGACAGCCATTCCGATATTCGCCATCGCAAGTGCTGGCGCATCATTGATACCGTCCCCAACCATTGCCACTTTCTTACCTTGGTCTTGCAATTTTTTAATCTCTTCACTTTTTTGTTCAGGCAACACTTCTGCAATGACAGTAGATAGCCCAACTTGACGAGCAATTGCTTCCGCAGTTCGTTGGTTATCGCCTGTCAGCATAATGACTTCCAGACCCAATGCCTGCATTCTTGCAATGGCTTCTTTCGACGTTTCCTTCACTGTATCGGCGACTGCCACGACACCTGCAAGATTATGATCTACAGCAATCAACATCGCTGTTTTCCCTTCACTTTCAAGCTTTTCCATAGCAGCATTCGAGTCTAAAATAGCAATCTTATAGTCGTTCATCAATTTTCTTGTACCGACTAGCACTTCCCTACCACTAACAATAGCCCGGATACCATAGCCCGGTAGCGCTTCAAAATCAGTCACTTCAAGTAATGTTAACGCTTTTTCTTTGGCGCCCAAAACAATGGCTTGTGCCAAAGGATGTTCGGATTGATTTTCAGCTGTTGCAACTAATTGCAGCACTTCATCTTCTGTAAAGCCTGCTGTCACTGTAATATCTGTCAACGCGGGTTGACCTTTTGTCACTGTTCCTGTTTTATCCAACACGACAGTGTCAATTGACCGGGTATTTTCCAAATGTTCTCCGCCTTTAAATAGTAAGCCCATTTCAGCTGCCCTACCTGACCCCGCCATAATCGATGTCGGCGTTGCAAGCCCTAGCGCACACGGACAAGCAATTACTAGAATCGAGATTGTCGGAATCAATGCCGAACGGAAATCGCCTGGTGTTACAATGAAAAACCAAATTAGGAACGTTGTAACCGCAATAACGACAACAACCGGTACAAAGATACCTGAAATTCTGTCTGCTAAACGTTGGATTTCAGCTTTCGATCCTTGTGCTTCCTCCACCACTTTTACAATTTGTGCTAATGCTGTATCTTTCCCAACTTTTGTCGCTTTGATTTGCAATGAACCGTTCTTATTGATTGTCGCACCAATGACTTTATCACCCGCAACTTTATCCACTGGAATACTTTCACCTGTAATCATCGATTCGTCGATGGCCGAACGTCCTTCAATAATTTCGCCATCCACCGGAATCTTTTCACCAGGCTTCACAATAATCGTATCACCTGCAATAACTTGCTCAATCGGCAGTTCCAATTCAACGCCGGCTCTTAACACTCTTGCTGTTTTAGCTTGTAAACCTAATAACTTTTGAATCGCTTGACTCGTTTTTCCCTTTGCTCGAACTTCAAATAATTTCCCAAGTACAATCAATGTAATAATAACAGCGGATGCTTCAAAATATAACTCAGGACTTCCAACGCCGCCTGCATTCATCCATTCAATCGACAAATAGAGGCTGTAGAAGTATGCCGCGCTCGTACCCAGTGCAACTAATACATCCATGTTGGCACTTTTAGTGCGTAATGAGTTAAAAGCACCTCTATAAAACTGTGCGCCAACGATGAATTGAACAGGTGTCGCAAACGCTAACTGCACCCACGGGTTCATCAGAATATGTGGCATATAAATGAATGATAGGAATTCAAAATGTGCAACCATCGTCCAGATCAATGGAATCGTCAAAATTAGTGAGAAGATGAATTTTCTTTTCTGCTTTTTAATTTCTTGTTCTTTATGATCCATCTTGTCTTTGCTATCTTGTTTGGGGATTAATTCATAACCCATTTTCTTAACAACCGTAATCATATCTATTGTTTCGACTTGTTTGCCATCATATTCAACGGCGATTGTTTCAAGTGCAAAGTTGACGCTGGCACTCGAAACGCCGTCCATTTTAGAAATACGTTTTTCGATTTTTGTCGCACATGCCGCACAAGTCATACCTGAAATATCAAAATTGACTTTGTCTTGAATAACGCAATACCCAAGTTTTTCAATTCTTTCTGTAAACTCTTTCACATTTGTTTGCGCTGGGTCGTAGGTAATTGTTGAACGTTCCAATGCAAAGTTGACGTTTGCTTTCTCGACACCTTCGATTTTTGATAGTCCTTTTTCAATACGGTTTGCACAAGCTGAACAAGTCATGCCGTTAATTTGCAAGGTTTTTTCTGTTGTTGCCATCTGTCTCTCCCCCTATACTTAGTGGGGGTATATTATTTTAAAAAAGAAAGATTATACCTAATAGGTATAATCACATTCATCGCTTTATACCCCCACATGGTGTAAGCGAAAATGAAGTTCTATCTTAATCAAGCAAGATCATAGCCTTGATCTTCAATCGTTTCTTTAATTTGAGCCAATGTAGCTGCATTGTCGAATTCCACTAAAACTTCATTGTTGCCAAGATCTACTTTAACAGTAGAAACGCCTGTAAGTTCACCGACATTCGTTTCAATTGAATTCACACAGTGATTACATGACATGCCTTCTACTTTTAGGATTTCTTTCAAATTAAACGCCTCCTGTTTTGTTATTATCACCAACTTAGCATACCCCCTATCGGTATGTCAATTGAAAAAGTGATTTCTATATTTTTTATTTTGTCATTGTTTTCATGACACTCATTAACTCTTTAATCGCAGCTTCACCATCTTGCCCTTTAATTGCGTTCACTACACAATGATGTGTGTGATCCTCTAGTAAAGCTAAAGAAACTTTATTTATCGCAGATTGGATTGCGCTAATTTGATGTAAAATATTTACACAATAACGGTCATTCTCAACCATTTGATGAACGCCTCTTACTTGCCCTTCAACACGTTTTAATCGATTAAGAAGCTGCTGCTTATTTGGTTGCACTGTTGTCTTTGTAGTTTCCGACATATTTGTCACTCCTTAAATTCAATAAATACCCTATACCCCTATATTAACACTTTGATTTAAGAAGTACAATTCATACGTTTTGCAAATTTTCTTGCCGACGACAACCACTTATCACTAGATTTCCAACAAATTTTTAATCTCACCGAAATTTTGTTCAAAACCAATGAGGACTTTCGGTTTATTCACTATGGAGTTCAGCGAATGAGAAAAAGCAAGGTGCAAAAAACCGCCACCAATTCCTCTTCACGTCGAATTGGCGGCGGTTTATCTTTTTTATCTAATCAACTTTAAAACAGTTGCATTGCCAATAAACGATAAACATCCAAGCGTTTATTCTGCGAGTGAGGAATACTGAAAGTCGGAAATTCTTTTTATTGCATCTACTACTTCTTTGATCATACCGCCTGTAAAAAACGATGCAAACGCGCTGTTACCGCTTGAACCAAACAACCAGGCTTCTGGTAAAACGTTTATGCCTGAAACGGTGTTCAGAACTTGTCCACGAATTTCCCGTAAGTAGCCTTGCTGCAATACTATTTGTTCAATATGTTCCGCTAACTATCATTTCACTTTTATAGCATCTCCTAGTAAAATTCGCTCAAAAAAGTCGAGCTGACCATTTAAAGAGATTGGATCACTGAAATAAAATGTTGGCTCATGAATAAAATGTACACGCTTCTGTTGGACTACAGGTAAAGATTCATACATCGGTTGATCTAAGATGGATTTTTTCTTTTTCTCCATTCCAGCTACAAATACGTAATCTCCTATAAAATCTGGTAATAACTCTTCTGAGAATGCATGGTAATTCACATCTACTTTACTTAACGCATCCTTTAATGTTTGTGGATAATCCAATCCAAGGGCTGCATACAACACTTCTGTTCCTCGTCCGTGGTTTGGACCGTAAACATATAATTGCTTATCATATTCACCAATTACGCTAATTTTTTGTGTCATATCAAACTTCTCAGCAAACTTTTGCTTGCTCGTGGCAACTCGCTCCTCCCATTGAGCCATTTGCTTCTTCGCTTCGCCTTCTTTTCCAACAACCTCTCCAATTTTCAAGAACGTTTCAAGACGGGTATCCTTCCCAAGCTCGAATACAACTGTAGGCGCAATTTCCTTCAGCTTATCAAGATTTTCATGATTCGAATTTGCGATGATTAAATCGGGATTTAGCGCTAAGATTTTCTCCATACTTCCGTCTGAAATAACTTCAACATCCTTCAATTGATCCCCCAAGAACTCACTGTCCTTTGCCATTTCATACACCGCAATTGGTGTAATTCCAAGGCTCAATAGATGTCCCGGATAGTGCCAGCTCGCCATAACAACCCGTTGAGGATTTGCCGGAACAACTACATCCCCAAAATCCGAAGCGTACGTTCTTGTCCCTTCTTCGGACTCAATCTCTTTATCATTTTCTGCTTTGTCCTTCTCTGCATTATCTGAATTACTGCAAGCACCTATTATTAATACGGCGGAAAATAGTAAACAAGCCATCACTTTCTTCAATTGTAAGCCCACCTTTTTCTTTTTTATAAGTAATTCAAGAACGTTTTTAAAAACTTAGTACTTAAACTAATTCGTTTTCTCAATCACTTAAAATTCCCATTATATTTTCCCTTAGCGATGTGGAAGTTTTACTATTCCAAACATAGAATTTAACTTTTGTTTAATAGTCACTCCTCCTCTAATTGATAATGAGAACCATTATCAATTATAACTACTTTCGTTTATGTTGTCAAAATTTATATGAATAACGCGCACGCAACCTTAGTAAATAGGCTAACTAAGCTTCTGAGACCATCTAATTTAAGTTTTGCACCTTGATAAATCAATAAAAAAAGCCTCTTTGAAAGATGCCCTATTTCACTCAAAAGACAGTGGTGTTTGGCGTAACCGTTCCGGAACAATTCATTCATCATAAAATAAAGCGTTATAAACGATTGTATAGTACTACGTTAACTGTTATCGCAGTTTTACTTGGCGCAGTTAACGTCTTGTTGCCAATGTTGTTTACGATGAGCGAAGATTTGTTTGTACTGATTTCACTCGTAATTTTACATGTTTTAATAAGTAGTAGCTTTATGCTTTACTTTACTTTTCATTTAAAGATGCGTGCTTTACGCAACAAGGAGGACTGGTACGATAAACTTCGTCAAGTCCATGTAATGGATTTATCGCTTCGGAAACAAGACAATAGTTTACCTTCTATTTTCTTGGGCATTCCAATCATCATTACGCTCGCACTAATTACTTATACTTATATGAATTACGACACGATTCCTGATGTATTTCCCACACATTGGGGAATAACCGGTGAACCTGATGCGTGGTCTGAAAAAAGTATTTTATCCGTTATTATGCTGCCAATCGTTTTACTTGGCATTCAAGTCATGATGCTGTGTATGTCTGTAGCAATGAAGGGTTCTAGAATGAAGTTAAATGTAAATAAGAAAGCCCAATCCGCTAAACGTGTACTAGATATGCGCAAGTATTCTAGTTGGTACTTCGCACTTATTTCGTATTCAGTAACAATCTTATTTGTCTTTCTACATCATATGACCATGCTACGGCAAGACATGGATATCACCTACTTTTGGATTATGCTTGTCTGTTCTATAGGCGTTACACTTGGTGGAGCAATTTTATTCATGATGAAAACAAGAAACATACAAGAAAATTTTACCGAACAAGTTCAATCTAATGTAACTGATATTGATGAAGATCAATACTGGAAAGCAGGCATCTTTTATTTCAATGAAAATGATCCTTCTATTCTCGTTGAAAAACGTTCTGGCGTTGGGTGGACATTGAACTTCGGAAATAAATGGAGTTATCTTATTGTCTTTATTCCGCTTGCGCCCATTATTTTTATATTCTTCATTTGAGTAAAAGAAGATATAAAAATGAGAAACGATGTGGATGAAGAAAAGAAAGCTTCAATGAATGGAAAGGTATAGATGAAAAAGACAATGATAGTTGTCAGTTTACTAGCAAGTACTTTTTTAGTATTCGCGGGTTGTAGTAAGAAAAAAGAAGAAAATCCAGAAGCCAAGGTGGAACAATCAGATTCACTAGAAAGTATTGAAGGCGTTTGGGAGGGATCCATTCAGATTCCAAATCAGCCCCTGCTGATTATCCTTACATTTGAAGAAAAGAGCGGAAGAATCAACATTCCAGTCCAAGGATTAAACGATTTTCCGCTAACTAGCGTGACATTAAATGATCTAGACCTCTATTTTGATATGAATATACAGGGGCAGCAGATAACCTTTGACGGTGAAATTGAACAAGAAAAAATAACAGGAACCTTTACACAATCGGGACAATCCTTTCCTTTCGAATTGGTTAAAGGCAAGGAAGATGTAGCAGAAAAAGGAGACCTTATGCAGGTTAAGGCGAAAGATGGTACGATGTACGGCCAATTGGAAATGCCTCAAGGAGAAGGTCCCTTTCCGCTTATGATTATCATTGCAGGATCCGGCCCGACAGATCAGGACGGAAACTCACTTGGATTACCTGGTAAAAACAATAGTTTGAAAATGATCGCTGCAAATCTAGCCACAGAAGGTGTGGCCAGTATCCGATACGACAAGCGAGGCATCGGAAAAAATATGCCCTTAGGTGGTAAAGAAGAGGATTTATACTTTGACCACTATATTGAAGATGCCGCTGCATGGGTTCAACTTGCCAAAAAGGATGAGCGATTTTCGAAGATTGGGATCATTGGTCATAGTGAGGGTTCATTAATTGGTATGATCGCTGCAAAAAAATCAGATGCCGATGTCTTCGTTTCCATTGCAGGCGCCGGTAGACCGATTGACCAAGTGCTACTTGAACAGCTTGAAGCACAACTACCCGTTAACTTACTCGATGAATCGAAAACGATTCTCGGTAAATTAAAACAAGGTGAAGCAGTACAAACAATAAGTCCAGAGTTACAGAGTATATTTCGCCCATCTGTTCAACCCTATCTAATTTCTTGGTTGCACTATGACCCAGTGGAACAACTGCAAAAGCTTGATTTACCGGTTCTGATTGTACAGGGTAGCCGAGATGTTCAAGTGCCAGCCAGTGACGCAAAATTAGTGCATCGTGCGAAAAAAGATACTGAACTTCTTATTATTGAGAATATGAATCACATTTTAAAAGATGCACCTGAAGACCGGGAAGGAAATATAGCTACCTATACAAATCCAGACCTTCCATTAGCGAAAGGTTTAATGGACGGAATTATCAGTTTCTTTAACGGAAATATTTAATTGTCATTCAAAGGTGCCAATTTGCTTCTTCCCATTCCAAGTGAGCTTCCCACTCACGTATAACTTTTGCTATCTTTTCTGTTTCCAACTGCTGTCTTGTTTTGAAAGTTATTATCTTTGCCATAGCTACCACCCCGTTGCTTGGTACATTCTATTTTAGTGGTTTCAAATATAATAATCAAAAAAATGCCTCAGAAGTCGAAATTGACTTCTGAGGCATTACTGCTTAATTCAACTTTTATGCTTTGACTTCTCGCGTTGTTCAAATCGTTAAAGCTCACTCATCAACACAAAGCTGGATCATAGCCTCTGCAAATGACTATCTAACTGCTAGTCTGATATCCCCTTAGCCACACCAACGACAGTCTCTTATATTAGTACACAATATGTACAAGTTTATTTTTCACTTCATCATAGAATACTTCGTTTGTAAAAATTTTATTGACCAGATGAAGAGATAGTATACCATTTAAGTATTCACGATAGATGATTTTTCGATTTGCCATATGAGTATCACGGTAGGCAGAAATCAAGCGGTGTATATGATCTTCATCAATTTTAGAAGCGAGTATCGTTTCCGTGCTTGATATCCACGCTTTAATAAAGGGCTTACCGCTATTGTGTACTTTAAGTTCCTCTTTTAGATAACAATCCAAATACAATCCGAACAAGTCATTATCAGCACCTATAAAGTTACACAATGTCTTCGGAAAAACCTCATGAATGACAAATGCTGTCCATATTAGTGAATATTCCTTGTAGTTTTGTCCATCATTAAAATTTTCATGTATATGATCAATAATATCTTGTTCTGTTTTCGTCATTTCCACGTCACTAAGGACGGTAACAAGTTCTACGCGTGACCTAAAAGCCATTTTAACCATTTTTCGCATATTTGGAACAATACCTTGGCTATATTTATAGCCAATAAGGTTGAATAAACATGCTTCATCAACGTAAATAACCGTTTTGAATTGCGAAAGATAATCAACGTATCTCTGCGAAAGCCCTGTTTCAGATTTATTAGCGGCTAACATCTCTTTGTAAACCGCTTCTATTATAATGACTACGTCAGCTCCGATAAAATCACGAACCATTAATTCTCCCGTTTTGAAATAGGTCTGTTCGTTATGAGAGATTAAGACCGTATCATACAAGTATACTTTTTCCGAGTTCATAATAATCTTTTTTATTTCGTCGAATTCAGTGAAGAAAAAGTCTTCAGGCATGGACATTAGTCCCTCCTTGCTTTCGTCAGCTTATCGACTAGTAGATTGTATAACTCACGATTTTTCTCATTTGTACTTTCAGGCATGAACTGGTTCTTAATGTATTTACTAAATACCTTGTCAAATTTCGGAATATTCTTAACCATTGAACGTTGTACAGATGAAGCATCTAAGCCGTTTTCGCTAAATTCAGCTTCTAAATCAAATCGTCGGTTGAAGTACTCTGTGAATTTTTCCGTTTCTTGAATAATATTCAATTCTAACATACGAATCAAAATGGCTTTATAAGGTGCTTTAAACTGATTCATTGCTTTGAATATTTTCATATGAAATCCGGAGTCATCGCCTAGTTCCTGAAAGAAACTTTTCATCTTTTGTTCAGGCATTAAAATTAATGACGCAAAATAATCTGCTTTGCGGTCGTCAATTATTGGTTCTTGTTCTATTTCTACACTAACAAAGTGCGCATAATTCGGTTTAATTCCTTTAGCTATATGATAAATTTCGTGAAACATAATGAAGTTCTGATTTACACGTGGCTGATAGGTATTAATATAACAACACTTTATTGACCCGTAATCAATAATAAATCCGCCTAATGACTCGTCAGTAGACGGAATTTGAAGAAATATGGAGTTTTTACTTAAATATTGAATGCCGCCGTTTACAACATCGTGTCCACTAGGCTGTTTATATTGCAAATAAAAATCTGCTTCTTTTACTACATCATCATGGATTTCTTGATTGATCTTCACAAGCTGTATGGCTGATTTCGCAGTTAGTTTTGACATATTTTATCTCCCGAGCTATATAGAGATAAAATATTACAAAGCTGAATAATATCCTTAACATCTTCCATGCCCTCAAGGCTTAAATCACCTTTTGAAAATGCGATAGTGCCTAAAGAATAACTAGTACTTTCTTGCATTGGTAAGTAAAATTCATCCTTCAAAAAAAAGTTTGTTGGTAGATTAAGTAGTTCAGCTATTTGCATAGAGAAGGCTGCGATGTTTTGGTTTTGCTCACTTAAAGAACGATAAATAGTACTGGGTGATTTATCTAAAAGGTCGGCAATATAATCTTTAGAAATTTTCTCATGCTCAATATAATCGTTTAAGCGTTGTGCAATAACAGCAATATTAATACTCATACTTAAACACATCCTTCGCTATTCATTATTTTAATTTATCATATCACACATTCCTAAAAAGTGCGAAATCGATGTTTATACTTAATGCTTAAACTGAAATTACGATAATATTAAAAGACTAACCCATTGATGTTTCGCACTTTTCGCGAATACTAACTATTAAAAAGATGTTTTCTATGCCATCTATAATAATGGTTTCAATCGAAGGAATCAAACATAAAAAAGGCTGCCCATAGTCGTAAACAACCAATGAAACAGCCCATCTTCAACTCTCCATTTCCAGCACAACAATTGATAATATAAGCGACTTCCCCGTCTCTATTCAGATTTCAAACGGAGTAAAACTTCCTTATAAATTTAAGCCTTGAATGCCAAACTCAAAAAACTTATTTTCTTTTACCGAATTATGTGTTGATATGTGCGGTTCTGGTTTCAAATCAACACATCTACCAATCAATACTATAATGACCCTGATTGAATCCATTGCTGATAATAGAGGATATAAAGAGGGATGTCATTCGTTGTCTGCCTCTTCTATTATTTCAATACGGCCATCCGCAAATTCTTTTACAACCCGCTCCATGGCATCCATGTATACTATATAGGAGTCAAAAAGATTTGCTTCCAAACGTGCATGCTCTCCCGTTAAACTAGCCCACTTATTTAAATACTCCACATTAACTTCGATCTGCGAGACCCTCTTTATACTAAAAACATCTGAACATGAGATATTTTGTTATCCTACCCAACTGAACCTTTTGGATTCATTATACATGACTTATCATTTTGAATGGTATAGAAAACGAGGATTCAATCCCTTAAATGATATTGTAAAATTGCTTACGGAAACGAGTATTTGGGAGGTGTATCAGTGCATCCAACTACAAGAAATGATACTATGTATGATGAATAAAGGATCTTGCAATAGGAGGATAAAAATGAATAACGAACATAATTTTTGGCTTAATTTACCCAAGCCATTTTTTATATTAGCACCAATGGAGGATGTCACAGACGTTGTGTTTCGCCACGTCATTAGTGAAGCAGCAAAACCCGACGTATTTTTCACGGAATTCACAAATACAGAAAGTTATTGTCACCCTGAAGGAAGAGACAGTGTACGTGGTCGGTTAACGTTCACAGAAGATGAGCAACCGATTGTCGCTCATATTTGGGGCAATAAACCAGCATTTTTTGAACAGATGAGTATTGATATGAAAAAACTCGGATTTAGTGGAATCGATTTAAACATGGGATGCCCAGTACAAAACGTCGCAGCCAATGGAAAAGGTTCTGGATTAATACGACATCCTGAAGTTGCAGCAGAAATTATTCAAGCAGCAAAAGCAGGTGGCTTACCAGTTAGTGTTAAAACAAGATTGGGTTACACAAATGTTGACGAGTGGCGCGATTGGTTAGGACATGTATTGAAACAAGATATTGCGAATCTTTCCATTCACCTTCGTACCAAAAAAGAGATGAGTAAAGTAGATGCACACTGGGAACTAATCCCCGAAATAAAAAAACTTAGAGATGAAATTGCTCCAAATACGTTAATAACCATTAACGGAGATATTCCTGATCGAGCAACAGGTTTAAAATTAGTAGAACAATACGGCATTGATGGCGTAATGATTGGCCGCGGCGTTTTCACGAATCCATTTGCTTTTGAAATAGAACCTAAGGAACATAGTGTGAAAGAGTTTCTCACTTTATTACTTTTACATTTAGATCTTCACGATAAATATTCAACAGAAATCGAACCTCGTCCATTTAAGCAGCTTCATCGCTTTTTCAAAATCTATATTAGGGGATTTAGTGGCGCAGGCGAATTAAGAAACCAATTAATGGAGACAAAGTCAACGGATGATGTGCGGCGTTTAGTACAACCATTTTTGGAATTAGAATTAGACTGAGTCAAACATAGGACACGGAGATAGGTTCCGCGTCCCAAATAAAACTAAATAAATACAGTGGAAGATTGACTGGAGGCGACGACGATGCAAAAGCTCTATTTTGAACCTGCATGGGACAAAGCAATTGCTCCTATTGATCGTGAAAAAATAACTCATCATTTCCACCAACAAACAAAACAGCTACAAGTCGGCGTCCATTTATCATTTTTATGGAACGCTCGTAATCATAAAGACGAACAGCTGATCACCGTACTCATTCACAATTTCGAGGAAACAATTTTCCACTTGGACAATACAGTCATTTCCTATTATGAACAAGGAGAAAAAACGGCCAATGCAACGTTCAGTCTACCTTGTGAAGTTACTGGAAATACTTCTATGCCATGGACCTTTATATTTTCAGAAACGAATGGAACAAATGCAGATTCTCGGTATACGATTTGGAATTAATGTAAAATAAAATGCCGAAATCGTTATGGAGAACATGATACGCAAGATTGAAACGATGTTTCTTGGTAACTACTTAGGTACCTATATAGTGGTAATCGTGAAAAATAAGTGATTTTAACACTACCTATTGATATCTTGTGAAAGGTCATCATGAAAAACGATAAAAGGCTTCTTGGAAAATGACTATAAAACACAATATATAGTAGGTTGTTAATTACAAAAAACAAGATGTCGTACCTAAGTAGTTACGTTTCTTGCAGGAAGTGAATTGGCCATGACGTTATGTTACGGGGAGTACAGGGGCGTTATCTGAGACCCCAATACAGTTGCTGATCTAAACGTTTGGAAGAGTACCCCAAAATATGAAAGAAGGCATTGCAAAAACCGATTCAGCGGCTTTGAAACTTTTGTTGATGAACAGTTTTAAATTCCATGAAATTGACGATGCACGGAAGTATATTCTATAAAATCATTGAAGGTTACATGCATTGACAGCTGCTGTAGCGATGATTGCATGATACATCAATAGAAAAAAGTAACCACTCCGCTTCCGACCAAGAAGCGGAGTGGTTACTTTCTGTGACATCTTTTGACTAACCGCACTTCCTTCATGCGAATGTCAGCCACATTATATAAAAGTGCCCGTCACCCCAATAAGCAAAACCTTCTTTACCGAACTGGCACTTTTTCCTGTTTAACTTGGCGTGCAATTTTCTCTGTTAAGCGTGTTGTCACTTTCGGCAACACCATTTTAATAACAGGTGTCAACACAGCGCCTGTTAAGCCACCGGCATTTACTTCAATTGTTCCTGTCATCGCTGTTTGCCCTGCCGTTTCTTCAGCAGTAAACTTGCCACTACCTGTAAAGTTGTCCGTTAACCCTTTTAACTCGAACCGAATGATCGATGGCTCATGAAATTCAGTGACGTTTAACTCCATTTTCATAGTCTTTTTAAACCCTTTAAAATTCCCTTCGAATGTCCAAACTGACTTTTGTTCATCAATTTGTTCATGCTCCTTATAGGCAGGGACCATTGTTGCCCATTTTTCAATTTGACTAACGTATTCCCATACGTTCTCTACAGATGCTGGAATGATTACAGAATGCGATGCGATTGCCATACATTTCACTACTTTCTTCTTTATGTATTTATAATGTAAATCTACCACTAACATTTTAGCATTTTAATTGTGCGGAATCACATTTAACACCTTTTCGAAGGAAGTCACCACTTCCAAACGTTACAGGTGCAACACAGTGAAAGCAAAAAAATGAGGTGCCCACTTCACGCTAGCAGTTAAGCATTTAGCCGATTTAATCAAACCTCAGCTATATTTCTCTTCTCAACTTATGTATTGGCGTTCTTGGAATGAATAACAGCTTATTCTTATTTAAATAATAGATAAGTAGTCATATCTATGCAGCTGACAAGGTCTATCCTATCCATTTATACCACTTCAGTGAATGAGTATTTATATCCACAAACATCCATATTTCCGTGAATTATTGTGAATAAAAAATCCTCTTAAGTCTTGTAGACCTCAAGAGGATTTCCCTATTGTTAACGTTGGCGAATATATGGTGAAGCAATATAGCCTGATATGGTCTTGCCTTTCTGAACTGTTCGAACCGGATACCAAACAAACAGGTTGGTCGAAGTTTTTTGTTCATCGTATACAGGAGCCCCGATAATTGTCATTTTATCCACCGAAGTCGTTGGAATAAGTGTAGCTTTGGTATTTGGGTTTGAGCGCATGCCCGAAGCAGTGTAGGTAACTACATCGCCAGCTTTCAATAACTCTCTAGACGCTGTTGCTTCTTTTGACAAGCTCAGCGATTTCTTTTTGAATTTTATTGTATTATTTGCATCATAATAGAAGTCGTCTTTCGTCATTGCAAGCGATTGAATATTTGTCGTGACTAATCCATTTTTGCTTAACTCTTGATACACTTTTTCCTGGTAAGCTGCGCCGTTTCTTTCACCCGTTGCTTGATAAAACGGGCTATTCACTGCCTTTGTACCGTTATAAGCCATGATCGCAAAATACCAGCTTTCAAGACTTTGAGGATTATGATTGCCGACTTTAGGTAAATCACTTCGCTTGAAATTTTTCACTAGAAAATCAATGCCTGCTTGAATATTATAAGATAAATCATATTTCAAACGTTCCACATCATATCCCGCTGTATTTGTTATTTGCATCAACCCAATCCCACCGTCGGCAGTAATAATAGGTTCTCCGCTAGCATCAAAATGCTTCCAGTTATTACTTTCTACAGATACAACCGCTTTGATGATTTCTGGCGGAATTACCGAAGCTGATTGCTGAGCAGTTTTCGTGATTAAACAGTTCATCGTCTGACGATCCGGGTTCACGCGACTTTCTAGATTATATCCACACACATTAACAGCTAAGCGGAATTCATCATTCTTTGCTCTTGCTAAGAATCCTGAGAAATCCGCTCGTGACACTAGTTTGTCCGGTCGGAAGGTTCCATCAGAATGACCTTGTATTACACCCGCTGCAATCACTTTTCGAATCGATGAAAAGGCATCTGAACTTACCTTTATATCGTTAAAAGGGACCAGCTCTTCATCAACCATCGAGAATGCACCCGCAAGAAAAATGGCCATATCAGAACGTTTGACAGGCTCATTCGGATAGAACTTTCCTTCTTTATTACTCGGGATAATGCCTTGTTCATAAGCAGATTGAATGGCACCCGAAGCTACGCTTGAACTGGCTACATCTAAAAAAACAGTTTTGCGTTTCGCCGTATTTAAACCTAGCGTTGTAGCAATCATTAATATAGCTTCTCCACGCGTAACATTTTTATCGGGCACAAAACGGTTATTGTCATCGCCTTGTATAATACCTTCATCATATAAATACATTATATGTTGATAAAAGGGATGAGTAGTTTTAACATCAGAAAACCCTGCAGCTTTAGCTGCTCCCCCACTCCCCATAAAGACCAACATCATAGTCATTAATAAAACTATTGTTTTCTTCAAAATAATCTCCTCCTCACAACTAGACTACCATAATTTACCTTTGATTTCGAGTACCAGGTTCTAAAACAATTCAGAATTCGAAAAGAACCTGGTACCCTTCACTAATAAAAAAGCTTTCGGAAAAGGAAATCTCAGAGAAAGACAAGCAAGAGCTTTTTGTTTTGAATAAGATAAATAGAGCTGCGAGGATAAAAGCTTAGTATGTAAAATCGTACTATACACATCTAATTATTTATTTTTATAACTAATAACCCGAGAGGACGGAAAAAAGGAGATGTAGTCGCATCCCCTTTTTTCGACTAATCATTTAACTCGCCATCATGCACGATATATTATTACGCCCATTTCCGATATAAACCGAAAAGACTACATAGATAATCTCAATCATGATGACATTCCCGTTTTAATTTCATCCGAGTTCAATACTGTCTTTAAATGCTCCTTGAACTCTTCTTCATTTTCAGCTTTTAAATAACCACTGCTAGAACCTGATATTTCCTTTTTCAAGTCTTATCAGTTTATATATAAACAGGGGTTATGATACCCAACTGAACCTGTTAGATTCATTATACATAACTTATCATTTTGAATATGTATGATAATCGCAGGAAGTTTGTGTACTTGGGAATTATGAGAGTGACTACCACACACTTAATTGCAGTGCATGCACACCTAAAACTTCATAGAAATATAGGAAATTAAAAGGCGATCTTTCATTTGATATCAAACGAAAGATCGCCTTTTTTAGGATAAGCATTATCGTGTGTTTCATCAGTACCTGAAATCCAAGATATTTATGTCCTTGTGGTTTCCCCTTGGAACTCACAAAACATTTACAAGATATGGATATTTTCATCTCCAAGGTAAGAGTTTATTTTCAAGCCACTGGAGGAGTCGGTTAAAAGTTAAGCCAAGCAGAGACAAGACTAACACACCTACCATAAGTTTCGTTGTAATCATTAAGTTCCCATAGTGTAAAACCATTGAACCAATCCCATTTTGAGCTGCAATCATTTCTGCGGCTACTAGCAATAGGAGGGACGTTCCTGCCGCAAGCTTTAAGCCAGCAAAAATCATTGGTAATGCACCTGGCAAAATAACTTTTCGGATGACATTAAAATGATTGGATCCAAAGGTAACCGCGGCTTTTATCAATATTTGATCAACACTTTTAACACCCGAAAATGTGTTGATGACTACTGGAAAAAAGACACCTAATGCAATAATTGTTACTTTTGATAATTCACCAATCCCCAACCAAAGGACGAAAAGTGGTAACAGGGCAATCTTCGGAATCGGATAGATTGCATAGACAACGGGCGTTCCGATAGCATCCGCCCATTTGGAAAACCCTAGAATAAGCCCAACCAAAATGCCAACAACCGATCCAATCGTATAGCCAAGCCCTATCCGGTAAAGACTTGGGCCAAGGTTTCTAGTGATTTCACCACTTATGAGCATATCCCATCCTGTCACTACAATAGCAGAAGGAGCAGGTAGGAAAAGTGGAGAAACAATTTTAGTGCTACAAATAATTTCCCATAGAACAAGCAAGCCGATTAACCCTAGTGCCGAAGCATATAACGGGACTTTTTTCTCAAGAAATGCAACACGGTTCGTTATGATTTGTTTGTGTACGGTCATCCGTTATCACTCCTTTAGTGCTTCGACAGCATCGTTACGAATGAGTTGCCAGATTTCATCAGCATACCGTTCAAATTTATCCCGATATTGCTCTTCACCTCTACCCATTTTCGGTAAATCAATATCGATAATACTTTTGATTTGGCCGGGATGTCTGGACAAAACAATGACCCGATCTGCCAAATACACAGCTTCTTGAATGTTGTGCGTAACGTAAAGTGTACTAAGTTGCGTGCGGTTCCAAATTGTTAACAGCTCTTCTTGCATCAATGTTCTTGTTTGGGCATCTAAAGCAGAAAATGGCTCATCCATCAGCAATAAATCTGGCTCGACTGCAAGTGCCCTGCCGATACCGACTCGTTGTTTCATGCCTCCAGACAATTGTTTTGGGTAAGCATCTTTGAATTCAGTTAAACCAACCATATCGATATAAAAATCAGCCTTCTCTTTTAGCTCCTGTTTGCTTACCTTTTTCTCCTCTAAACCGTAAATCACATTTTGGTACACAGTGCGCCAAGGGAACAGGGCAATCTCCTGAAAAACAATTGCCAAATTCGGCTCCTTATCCATCATGCCTTCAAAATATACAGACCCACTTGAAGGTGACAATAGTCCACCAACAATATTCAATAATGTTGATTTACCGCAGCCACTAGGCCCTACTAGAACGACAAATTCTTTTTCATCAATTGAGAAGTTAATATCTTCAAGTGCCGTTACTTGTTCTTTTTTCGCAGACGTGAATGTTTTACCTACATTTTCAATAACAATCTTCATCTACTTCACTTCCCTAATTGTTTCAATGCTTCGTCAAGTAATTCTTCATTAACAATCTCCGCTGAGTCAATTGAGCCATCAATTAGCTTGTGCTTAGTATACCAGTCGATTTGCGTTTGGATGTCTGACGCAAGTAATTTCCCATCACGATCCATGTAAGGAAGTCCTTTTTTAATAAGTTCCTCTTCTTGGTCTGTGTATTTTGCAATGATTTTTACAACTTCTTCATAGTTCTCGCCTGGAACAATTTCACCATCTACTTTGTTGAGTACAGCGTCATAATAGTAGCGAGTCGCTTTTGCATAAGCTTTCAAGAACTTTGTCGCTGCGTCAGTATTAGCTGCAAAATCTTTCGAGAAAAAGATTCCCGACGTTTGGTATTCGATCTCTTCCCCTACATGAGAAATCACTTTTCCATAGCCTTCACTTACAACTCTAGAAACATTTGGTTCATTTAATAAAATAGCATCAACTTGCTTGCTCTCTAATGTTTCCATAAGACCTGGAATACTATTTAGCGGAACTAGCTCTACATCATCAGTCGTTAAGCCATGGACTTCCAAAAGTCTACCAACCATATAATGATAAGTTGACCCGGTTTGTGTAATACCAATCTTTTTCCCCTTTAAGTCTTTGATCGTTGCTACAGTGGAGTCGTTAGGTACTAATAAAGCTGAAGAAGAATAACCTTCCTGTTCTCTTCCTTTATCCGCAACAATGACTAACTTTTCTCCGCTGGCAACCATATTGTATAAGCTCGCAGTAATACCAGTAGCACCCACCTGGACGTCTCCACCTGCAGTTGCAACTGAAATCGGTTGCGCCGCTTCAAACCATTTTGCTTTAGCATCTAGGCCTTCATCTTCAAAGAACCCCTTTTCAAGTGCGATAAATAAAGGTGCAGAACTCGTCAATTTCAACAGTCCAATTTCTACTGCTGTTTTTTCAGCAGACTTATCGTCTATATCTTTCCCGCAACCAGCTAGTCCAAATGCTAGTAAAAGGACGGAAATAAGTGTAATGATCATTCTCTTTTTCATATCATGTTCCCCCTAAGGTGTATGTAGTGAGCGTGTCAAGTGGTTATGAAGAAAAAAGGTATGTACACATCTTTTCAAACCCTGAACCCTCACCCATTTAGAATACTAACGTTCGTTTTGGATACGATTGCCACTACTAATGCGGCTGGAGCTAGACAAAATGGGTACAGAAAAAGCCCCTACCATCCCTTGGAAAGGGACGAAGGAGCTCTCCGCGTTACCACCCTAAATTGATGAACCGGTTTTAGACCGGTCATCCACTTCATTAGAAATTGAGAAAATCGGATGGCGTACTTCATACATATTGTTGCCTGAATTCACATCTACCATTCAGTCTCTGGTTGCTGCTCACAATATGATTACTGGACCATCTCTCAAATATATTAAATTTTTTTAGTGTTTTTATTAACTTTTGCGCAAAAGTAATTGATATGAATACTACTGATGTTCGAAATGGAAGTCAAGACTTTTATTTTAATGTGACAGTCACTCAAACATTCTCACTGAGGCGCTAGCTAACATAAATGCAATTCTACAGTAGTATTTAAAAAGCTTACCGATTATTTTCACCTGAAATTTCATCATCTTATTTTACATAAACAATCTGATATTTGGTGAAGTAATGCAACATCTTTTCAAACATGTTCCTTAATTCCGATGAAACACATAGCTCCCGAATTGAATTGAATTATTGTTCCCCTTGGAAAGAAAACACACGGTGACTGCGCACCATACTCCCGTCGTCAAATTATTAATCAATAACACCAAAAACTAACTTCTCTGCTTTAATTCAACAACAACACCTGAACGTTTTTTTCTATATTTCGCTAAAGTTCCTTGTTCTAATCCCACTAGATCTTCTAACATATTTTCACGGATTGGAAACTGATATATATTCGACAATTCCTCTAAAATGCTATAGCCATCAAAAACATCGTGTTCTAACAATGTTTTAATCGACTTAGGTAGTAAAACAGGACTTGTTGGCTCCGATTTATCATCTAAAGGCTCTGCCTTTCTCCATCCATATCTCCCCATAGTTCTCTGTAACTTTGTATAATCATCACTATCAATTATCATTAAGTTGTAAGCACGTCTAACCATAGCTCCCACTGAAACATGCCATTTTTTTTTCAAGAAAAGATAGTGATCCAAATTCGTCGGCATCATACTAACATCCCTTGTAAATGCTTCTTTCGGCAATAAAAAGGCACTCGCAAAGTCATTTGCCTGATTTTCAATCTCTCGCTCTTCCTCTTTTGATAAAGTCGAGACATCCAAATATGCCTCATGAATTAAAATATGTGCTAATTCATGAGCTGCATCAAACTGCCGACGATACCTACTCCCCTTATCATTACCTAATACAATAAAATACGTATCTTTTCCGTTAATTTCCCTTGTCTGCGTATAAGCATCTATAACTTCCAAATTCATTTTTGATGTTGACACAATAAAACCATTAACCTCAAGTAATTCAACCATATTTTTTATTGGTTTCTCACCTAATCCCCAATATTCTCTGGCTTCCTGAGCTAGTTCTTCCATAGTCATCCCATCAACGTCTAACTCCGGTATTTTTTGCATTGGAAGCTCGATATACTCCTCAACCAGTCTGTATAATATTGACAAAAAATCAACGCGAATCTTTTGGGCCTCAATATCTTTTTTAGTGGCTTTTGATAATGCTCTAAAATAGGTATTTCCTACTTTGTCATAAACAAAATCTTCCTCAAAATAAAACCTTCTTGGAAACCCCAACACTTCTTCAATTCGAAACATCATTTCACCAGTAGGTTGACTTAGATTCTTCTCGTATTTAGACACCATTTGTTTAGAAACACGGAGTTGTTCTGCCAATTCCAACAAAGTGAATTTATTAAACCTTCTGGCTAACTTCAATCGTTCGCCATTAAATATAGATGTAATCATTATATTATTTCCTCTCTGCAGGAAATCGTGTTTTATTCCTGTTGTTTCTTACGCTTATGCTTTAACGGTGTCTTCACGTCATGTTGCTGTGCTTCTTGTTCACGTCGTCCCAAATCATTTTCATCCATCGAAGAAACTTTAATAAGCGAACTCCAATCCTCGCTGTATAAAACATCAAAGTTCTCATTCAATATATTTGCTTCAATTCCAATAAGTTCATAACGAACAAAATCAAGAGTCAATACACAGAACTGTTCAATTTCACAAGTTACTTCTCCAAGCATTTCCTCATAAATCTGTTTAGCTTTTTTATTATCAATTTCTAGATCCAACATTAATTGAATTTCTCTTTTTTGATCCTCACTCAGCTTATCCTCAAAGTTTTCATTAACTACGGCAGAAATTGCCGATACATAATGCATAATTTTCGTTTTTTTCTTTTGTTTAATCTCCAAGTTTTGCTTAGATAATAAACAATATAACGTTTTATCCAAGGGTGCGATCATAAAGGGTAATTTCCAGCTCTGTCTTTTAGTAATGAATAATAGCAATTCCTCGATTTCACTTTCACTAAAACTCTGATAGAGATATCCCCATTTACGAATTCCATGCCCATTATCAAAAGGTTCCGTTTCTTCTTTTTTTGCTTTTGCAATTTCTATTCCATCTTGAATACTCCGAATAATACTAATTTTACTTTCAGTATCCTGGCTTAACTTAAATCCCAAATCACACACCCCAATTCCATTTGTTATATACAATATTGCATAAAATCAATTATTAGTCAACCAATTTGTCGTATGTATAGAATAAGAACAATCTTTTTGACAATAAAAATATACCTACTTCACCTAAGTGAGTGAGTATATTGAGTTCCAATAATTTATTGAAAGGTCTTAAAGTAAAGTATAAAAAAATATTATCTAAGAAAGACACATCTCACTATTGAATAATCCTACTTACCTCTGTAAGTCCTATTCTCCCTTGTCCACCCATTACCATCAAAATTTCCAAAGTAGTCATATTCGGAAGCTTATCGTTAAAATGCTTCGTAAACAAATAATCTCTAAACCGAAATAATTCTACTAACGGCGCCTGACATTGACACAATTCACGCCCTTCGAATGGCGGCAGTGCCTACGCACCACACACTCGATGTCACATTCACTTCAACTTCTCCTGCAATATCTCTTTCAACAACTCAATCGCATGTTCATCAGCTGGATCATTTGTACCCAGTTCACCCTTGAAGGCTTTTGATAGAATTGACTGTTTTAGATCATCTAAATGATTCGTGGTTTTCACCAAAAATTCTGCAGCCTGGTTTTCTTTTCCCAATAAATCATCTATTTTCTCTACGATAACCCTTTGCTCCGGAATTGGGGCTAAATTAATCGGTAAGCTATTAGCATTACTTTTATTTAGATAGGATATCGTTGTAGAAGTAGCAATTGAATTCATATAATTCGTTAAGATCCTAATATGATACATAAGATATTCGGGTAGAATAACTTCACTCTCTAAAAATGCATGTAACTGTTGATTTATAACTATTGGCTTTCCTACAACCGCCGAAATGCCAAATCTCCCTATACAACTCATTATCACACTATTGGCTGGGATTATTTTAGCGTTAACCTCCTGAATTTCTTCCCCGGTAAGCCCTTCTCCTGTTAAACTACTAACAATCAAATCGGTTTTCACATCAGGTATTTTTACCCATGGTATATCACCGGTAAACGATTTAGGTTTATCTCGTCCTGGTACAATACATTCACATAATAAACCGACAGGGGCTACCACCCAGTTACTAGGTAATTCCTCATCGATTTTTACATCTCTTTCAATAGAATAGTTAAATAAACTTGATTTCCAGTTTTTTTTCTTCTTGAGATTATCTTCTTCATCATCTCTTCTCTCTTTAACACTTTGTAATTCTTTCAATACTGACTTATTTTTTTGAGACTTTCGCCAGTTTTCTGTCAACTCTCCCCGAAAAGCCTTATCCAAAATAGCCGCTTGACGAAGTTCAAACGTTTCCTTCGCAGCTTCAATCAATTGCTTTGCCTCGTCTATTTTTGATAAAAGACGCTCTACTCTATCAATAATTCGTTTTTGCTCTTCGACTGGCGGCAAAGAAAAAGGTAGTTTTTTCAACTTTTCTACTTGAATCCCCTTAACAGTAGTACCTGTAGACATTGATTCAATTAGAGGCTTGTTATTGGAGAAGTATAACCAAAGGAAATAGGGTAGAATTTCAACTTTTGGTCTTACAATTTTCAAGTCCTGATTTATGGAGGTTCTGATATTTGTTATTGTACATTTACCTGGAGATATTCTTGTGATTAACAACAAATCATTGGGTTCTGCAATGGAAGCTGAACTATTATTGAATCCCTCTTCTGTAATAAAATCTATTGTTTGATTTAAAAATCTTAATTTTATATCTTTGACAGTCGCCCAAGGAATATTACCACGCCAATAGCCTGGAACGCTTTTTGATGGTGTTCCTCCACCAATAAATTTTAAAACACTATCGCTAGTTACCCAAATCCAATTTCCAGGCACTTCATAAGGCCACTCTTCCTCTGGCACCAATGCCTCTTCAAGTAATTCCTCCAACGTCTGCTGTTTTTTCTTACTCATTTTCTTCTACCTCAACAGCACGTAATTCTTCAACAACTTCACTCAATAAATCCATTGCTTGTTGCAGTTTAGCAATCGCATCTTCTGCGGATTCAATCGGGTCTGGTAAGTTGTCATACGCTACCAATGAATCATCTGCGATTAAGCCAATGTCCAGGCTATCATCTTTTTCTGCGATTGCTTCACGTGTGAAGACACTCAGTCGTTCATCTTCAATGACAGAGCGATTTTCAGCGCTATAAGCCGTGACAAAATCATCAAAGTGCTTTTCGGTTAACGGTGTACGCACGCCAAACTTCGGCATGTTGGTACGTAAATCATAGACCCACACATCTTTTGTATTGTTTTCATCTTTTGTCCCACGCGTGAAGAACAGTACGTTTGTTTTTACGCCTGGTGCGTAGAAAATACCCGTTGGTAGACGTAGAATTGTATGCAAGTTGCATTTATTCATTAAGTCACGACGAATTTGTGCACCAATGCCACTTTCAAATAGCACGTTATCCGGTAGAATCACTGCGGCACGTGCACTGCCATCGTCTTTTAATGATTTATAAATGAGTTGTAAGAAGTTCAACTGTTTATTGGACGTTTCGTACGTTAAGTCATCACGCGTTGCACGTTCGCCGCCTTTTTTTGTACCGAATGGCGGATTAGTTAAGACTACGTCATAGTTTTTCATCCATTTTCCGTTCGCTGAAAGTGTATCGCCTTGATCAATACGTCCTTCAATATCATGTAACAATGCATTCATTAGTGCTAAACGATGTGTATCTTTAACAAGCTCCATCCCCGTAAACGCTTCTTTCTTTTGGAAATCGGCTTGCAGTGGATCAAGGTCAAAATAATCATCGGTTTTATTTTTCAAATAGTGGTCTGCGGCAATCATGAAACCGAATGTCCCAGCAGCCGGGTCATTACAACGTTCACCAACTTTTGGATCAACTAACTTCACCATTACGTCGATTAAGACACGCGGTGTAAAGTATTGCCCTGCACCTGATTTTTTCTCGCTCGCATTTTTCTCTAGAAGTCCCTCATATAGATTGCCTAGCCCTTCTTCTTTGGCATTGTACCAATCTAATGCATCAATCGATTTAATAAGCTTTTCTAGATTCTTCGGCTCATCAATGCTTGTTGCTGCATCACTATAAATAAGACGTAGTCTTTCATTCTTTGCTCTTCCTAATTCAAGCAACAAGCCTTGATAGAACATTTTCAACTCAATGCCTTCTTTAACAACTAAATCATCCCAGCGTAAACCTTCTGGAATAACGGTTTCTGTCTCTTGTTCCTTCATCATCTTTAGGAAAAGTATGTATGTTAATTCCGTTACATATTGTTGGTAGGTAATGCCATCATCCCGTAATACATTTGCTAAGCCCCATAGTTTTGAAACGATTTCTTGGTTGTTCATTTTTTTCCTCCTTGGTATATAAGAACGGGCTAAAGATGCCCACTATTACTCATTTTTCAGTAAATAATGAAAAATGCACTTCTACTTCATAATTTCTTCCATACGAATCATTTGATCCATGATATGGTCTAAAAAATATAATTTCTCTTTTGTTTGTTCATTCTTCGTTTCAGCAATCATAAAAGCATTGGATTTGCAGTCTTCTCAAGCTCTTGCACTGTCCCTACAAGCTCTTCCATTGTGATTGCTAGTTCATCTGCAATACGCTGCATTTCAACTACATTTATCGCTTTTTTTCCTTGAATGATTTTACTCATCACTTCGGCCGACACACCGACTTTTCTCGCAAAATCTATTTTCGAAGTGTTATTCTGTTCTAAGGATTGCTGAACACGTTCACCAATTTCCTCGTATAATGAACTCATCTCACGTCAGCCTTTCATCTTCATTTATTCCCTTATTTCCTCTGGAATAACTTCACTATTAATAATATCTCTTAAACTTAAAATCACATTTTCATATTGCACTTCTTTTTCATTAAAAAATAATTTCATTGTTACTTCAAGATAATCATCTTTAAATACATCCATATCTACTATCTTTTCTACCGCATCTTTTAATTTATATCCAGCTTCTGAAGATAAATGATTCTTTAGCTCTCTTCTTTCCAAAGAAACTTCTTGAAATAATCCCCTTAGACTATTCTTGTTCAAAGCATCGCATGTCCATATTTGGTTAATATCATACAAATGCCTAGAATTCCGATCTAACATTTGGCGTTCATAGTAATCACAAACCGCAAATATTTTATCGACAAATGTTCTTTCTAAGGACTGCGTATTTATTTAAAACGAAGCAATCTCGTATGCATCAATCAAATCGGGTCGCTCAATATCCGTTAAGTACTCCGTGATGTAACTTGTAAATTCCTTCTCTTCATAGGGAAATGGTTCTAAAAACAAATATGTTTCAATTAGTAAGTGATCCCTGAGTATAAAATCCTCAACAGACTCAGAAATAGTGTATTCAATTTCATATTCGTTAAAGTTTTTTCGGGAGGATATGGCAGCCTCATTAATCAAATCAAACTGCAATTCTTCAACAATATCTACTATTATTTTTTTCAGTTGTTTCTTTTGTGCATTGGTTAGTTTATTATTTTCATTGCTATATCCCAGGTCAATATCTTCTGAAAATCGATTAATCACTTTAAAACATTTCGAAAGCGATGTTCCACCTTTGAAAATAATATAAGGGAATCTTGCTTGGATTCCCTTTAAAAACAATGAGATATAATAATCTTTTTCCACGAATTGATCGGGTATTTGAAAATGCGCCGCGGTATTTTGTATGAGCGTTGTAAAAGTTTCTCTATCATTGTGTAATATCATCGTATAACTCACCTTCAATCAAATTAAGGGCCACTTTTTTCGGATAAATATTCAAGTACTGATTTAATTCTTGTTTCTGGATTTTCGAATCAGCCATATATGCCGCAATTACACTCTTGGCTTCTATCAATGATTTTTCCGATACCTTCTCAAAAGAATTTAACAAATCGAGAACTTGAAGCGTTTTATAATTCGAATTACTGATTTTCACTTTCGGCTTCTTTAACGTCACTACTACTTTCTTTAAATCCACGTCATGTTTTACACTACTCGTATTTGACGATACCACTTCAATATTCACTGGATTTTGTGTAGTTAAGCGAATACTGTTTGCAAAAGATAATCCTGTAAGATAACCAATGCGTTCGTTCTCCTTGACGATATACCTTTTACTAATAATCTTATTTATGCTAAGTGAATTTGATTTAATAACTACGTTCGGTTTTGAGATGAAATAAATACCCGTTTGAAATCTATTGATTTGCTCATGTTTAACTAATCTAGCCATGTTTTGCCTAATTGTATTAGGCTTCATAAAACTCAAGCTTTTTGTCAGTTCATCTAAAAAGATTGGCTCGTCATATCCATAACTTTCAACAAGGTAATTATACAAGTTCATACTAACACCTCCTTTCCTCATTGTAACATAATTATATTCAGTATATCCATTTGTGTGACACATAATTCAGCTATCCTTACTTTTTTTTAGCACTTACTGAGGCAATAGAAAAAAGAGCCCTATAATGGACTCTTTCACCGCTAGCTAATATACAAATGATCATTAATCGCATAAACAATCGTATCAATATCATCGCCAAATTCACGTTTCAACATCGTGTACCCACCACTACTAACAAACGGTTCTTCCGAAAACGCATTTTCTGGTTTCGGCGCTAATACAGGCACTTGCAATAATTGCTTTTCAATACGCTCTAACCATTTCTTTTGTCTTGGCGTCCAATCACTGAGTGAATACACTTTTCGCATGGCATTTTTCACACGTGTTTCATGGTCAATTAGCGCCTCTCCCAATGCGGCCTGACGGATAAAGCTAATAATATCTGCAGCAATATCTTCATTCTTTATATGCTTCCAAGCCGTTTGTAGATGGGATTGTTTATACCCCTTCGTTTCTAAAATCGTCACGAGCTCACGCAAGCCCTGACGTGTTAAATCCTTCGGACGATTGCAAATAACATGTAAGGCAGGGATTAAGTTAATATTTTCTTTAATGAAGCTGACAAAGCCATCCAAATAATCCTCTGGACGTTTGTTCCCTTCGCCATATCCACGCTCTACCTTCAATGCTCTGTCTTCTTTATTGGAGATATATTGTTTTTCACGGGCTGTGCGATAATCCGCTACGTACTCAAATAGAATACTATTCGATTGGGCTTGCTGCGGTGTGTAGTGTTGAATATCTTGTACCCACCCATCCACCGTTTGTCCACTCGCTAACTCTTCAAATTTACGTTTACCTTCATCATCTAACTTTTGCTTGCGGCGCTGAATTTTTGCAACAAGCTGATCTCGATAAAATTCTGCCTCTTCCTCCGTGTCTGCTTGTGTAAATGATTCGTGCAATTCACCAATTGAATACTTTTGCTGTTTGACGACTGGTTTCATTTCTGTATAGCTTTGCAACTTATCGTAAATACCAACAGCATCGTAAATACGGAAATGAGACTTGCCGATATCAGGGCATAGACGTGTAGCACGGCCTAGCATTTGATCGTATAAAATACGTGATTGGACACGACGTAAAAATACGATATTGGTAATCGCCGGTACATCAATCCCTGTCGTTAGTAGATCAACTGTGACAACAATATTGGGCAGACGCTCATTTTTAAAACGTTTAATCATTTCACCTGGCTTATAAATCGCCCCAGTAATTTTCACGATTGCATCATCTAATACATCGTCACCACGCTCTTGGAATGCTTCTTTCAACAAACGTACAACTAAATCTGCGTGCTGATTAGTAGCCGCAAAGATCAGTGTTTTCTCCTTACTTTCAGGATCAATATAATCTGCAAGCTTTGTTAAAATGGCTCGGTTATATGGTTCTGTGATGACACGCTTATTAAACTGCTCTACTTCAAAATGAACTGTATCTTCCAACCGTTCCAACACAACTTCCCCTTGCTCGGCATCATACACTTCAACTTCTTCATCTTTTTCAAATGTGATGCCTGCCTGCGAAAGCTCGGTTTTGAATAAATATGGCGGATCATGATCTACTAAATAACCCTCTAACACCGCTTCCGTGTATGAGTATTTATAGATTGGCAGTCCAAATATATCTGTCGTATGCAATGCGGGCGTAGCTGTCAGTCCTAAGACCGCAGCATCAAAATAATCAATCACCCGTCGATATTGACTAACATAATCATTTTGGTCCTGAAATAGTAACTGCTCTTCCGTCATTTCACGATCACTTGTATAACCTCGGTGCGCCTCATCAACAATGATAAAATCATATTGACCTACTGTTGGTAGCTTTTCGCCATTGTTATAGAAAAGTCGATGGACCATTCCTTGTACAGTTGCAATATGCACTTTCGTTTCAACATCTGGTGTCATATCTTCTAGTGACCTAACGTCATAAATATCTGCAAAAGAATAGCCATCGATTTTAGTATCCTTCAATGAATCTTCCGTTTGTTGCCCGAGCGAGTTGCGGTCTACTAAAAACAAAATGCGACGACATTTCTTAGCTGTTATCAAACGGTACATTAAAGAAATCGCTGTACGTGTTTTCCCTGTTCCTGTCGCCATAGCAATCAACATTTTCCGTTGCCCATCAATAAGTGCTTGTTCAGTCGCTAGGACTGCTTTTTGCTGATAAGGACGCAAGCCAAACTTTGTAATATCTTCTGCCACCAAACGCTCATTAGCTTCTGTATCAATAGTCCCTAGCAATAACTGCAAATCTTCCGGCGAATGCCAGCCTTCTAAAGGACGGGCAAATTTATTTGGATTTCTTGAATCCCAAAACCAAATTCCGGACTCCTCCTGTAGTTGCTTTAAAAACGGACGACCATTTGTCGCATATAAGAATGGCACTTGATAATCCCCAGTAGTCGGCGTAATGACTTCTTCATCTATTTGCACAACATTACGTGCATAGGATTTTGTTTGGCTTTCAAGTGCTGCTGGAATCGTACGATGCTGCGCTTTTGCTTCAATCATTCCGACTAGTTCCATGCCAATGAATAGTGCGTAATCGACCCATCGTCCATTTACAGACCACTCTGCAATTGCTTTATTTTTATTTTTCTCAGGCAATGAACGATTCTTTTTATAATTTAAGCAGGGTGTATCTGCTTCCCAGCCTGCTGCTCTTAGTTTCTCATCAATAATGGCACGCGTTTCAGCTTCCGTTAAACGGTGCTTTTGCATATGCAGCTTCGATTTCTTTTTCCGTTCAACCTTTGTTTCTTTAGAGATAACATTGTCAGCTAGTACATCTAATTGTTGAACCAGCTGCTGCTCTTTCTCTAGTATTTCATGTTCAAGCTCCTTAATCTTCTGCTCTAACTCATTTTGCAGTTCCGGCTCACTCTCACGATAAGGTGACGGTGTGAAACTCCAGTCAATATAGACTTCCATAAACCAAGTAGAAAGGCGATAGGCTAACTGTAATAATGTCATAGCTTCTTGCGTCGTGCCATAATCCGCTTCATGCGAAGCCCGATTCCCTTTACGACGCAGCATATCAAATATTTCAAGAAATTCTGGCTCAGCCAGTCCTTCCCGACGAATTGTATTAACTCGATCAACCTGTTTTGCACCGTAGGCCTCCCGAATATTATCAGAAGCCAAAATAGACTTGGCAATTGTTTCACCAAGTAAACGTAATTTAATAATCGATGTATGTGGATCCTGATAAACATTCCGCTCAGCACTCTCACCTAGCTTCGCAAGAACTTCCCATTGATCTCGAAAAAACGAAAAATTGCTAGTCATTCACACCACCACATTTCCCCATGATTGGTCATAATGTAATTGTACTATATATTGTTGGAGTTTTGGGAATTCAGTAAGTGTAATAAGTTTTTACCTATTTTGTACGAATACTATGTTTATCTTTCTGTTTTTACTTTTGATCACGCATAGCAACTACTCAGAGCTTTATCATTAATCTGAAACAATAGTTGGAAAAATTATATTTCCACCATATATCTTATAATCAGGATACAGATTTTCATTTTGTTCCTTCCACAAATTCTTTTTCACATCATTTGAATCAGAACATTTTTTTTTATATTCCTCATAGATCTTCTCTGTCATTAAAATAGGTGGAATTTGATGCTTTGAAAGAGTTTGGGCAGTTTTTGTCGAAGGAAATGCCGAAAAATTTTCTGAATAAAACCAATAGAACTCACCATTACCTTCCATTTGTTTCATATTATATTTCCCTATATATCCTTCCCCAAAAAACTCTTCAAAATTTAGATAATAGCTCTCCTTTTCAGAAGTCCTTTTATCAATTATAGAAAAATACCCCATTTTAACTTCTTCATTTATTTCAATTTCTTTATTTGCAAGATCCGTCAATTTACTTGCCACGTTTGCAGGTCTTCCCAGCCAGACAAGAGACTTGTAAGAGGTATTCTCCTGACCATTTTTTATTATTCCGCCTTTAGAAACTAACATCCTTCCATAATCAATGCCTATACCGCAAGTTATTTCATTATGTGTAAAATGTTTATTTAAAATATATTTGGCGACAGAGTTTAATAAAACAGCAGTATTAACAGCATTTTCAAAACAGTCTTCTTCATCAAACACCACCATTACCCGATCCCCAATTATATTTCTCACTCTTCCTTTATAAAATTGAGCAGCTTTAACCATCGAACGCATAAATGCTCCGTAAAGTTTAGTTAAGGTATTTGGTTTATGCTTTAAATTAAGATCTGTTGATTTTCGAATATCAATATATAACACACAAGTTTGTATCTTTTTTGCCTTCATCTCCTTCTTATCCAAATTGGGATACGTAATTGCAGTGTCACTAATTGTCGGGACCTGCTTTGTATCAGTTACCGTTACATTAAAATCATTGCTTAAAATTATTTTTACGTCGTTATCTAATTCTTCCTTTAGTTCTTTTAATCCCAATTCCCTCTACTCCTTCGTGATATAATAGGGTTTAAAAATGGGGCAATCAAATGGATACTGAAAAGCTATTAAAGCAATTGGATAAAAACGATCATTGGATTCAAAATGGAGATACCAAGATATCTATAATCTTAACATTCTTAGGTGTGTTTTGTGGATACATCTTAGCACAAGAGGGTATTGAAGAACTTTTGAACTTCAGAGAGGATATTATTTATTGGATATCAACAGTTTTTTTTTTACTTACAGTATTATTTATTACTCTCGCTATCTATTCTTCACTAAAGGGAATGAGAGCCACTATAAGCAATAGAAGGCGCGGGCTTTGGTTTTTTGGTGATGTAGCTAAGTATCATCATTCATCGCACTTCTCAAGGCAAAAACAGCAACAAACCAATGAACAATTCAATGAAGAATTATTAATTCAGATATTCAATACAGCTAAAATTGCTAATGATAAATTCGTATTCTACAATAGTTCTTTGAAATGGACAAAGTTCGCTGTATTCTCTTATTTATTATTTTATGTATTTAAAGTATTTATTTAAATACCACATTAAGCGGTGTTTTTTTCTTATAGAATAAGTCGAGAGGGTGAGGTAAATGAGTACAATTGGATGGGAAACCTTAAATGAAATTAAAGAGAAAATTGAAGGTATCTTTACAACAGAAATGGAAGTAAATGATTTCACAGGTGATACAGTTCCTTCTATTGATGATCTTCCCGATAAAAATAAAGGTCTTATAATTACAAATTGTTCTATACTATTTGTGGATATACGAAGTTCAACCCAACTCTCTGACAGGTCACAGGCAAAAAGCATGGCGAAAATATATCGGGCGTTTGCAAGAGCCATGAGTATTTGCATTTATTCAAGTGGTGGTAGTGTACGACAGATAGCTGGTGATCGAGTAATGGGGGTATTTGTTGATGATGCAGAACAAGGATCAGTTACTAAAGCATTGAATGCAGCACGTGCAATTATTACCGTGGTGGAACATGTGTTTAACCCATTATGTAAAACGAATATTAATAACAAAACTATTGAATGTGGAGTAGGTATTGATACAGGAAGGGTACTAACAACCTCAATTGGGATTAAGCACGAAGAGGATGATGCAAGAGATTTAGTATGGGCCGGGAAGACAGCTAATGTCGCAAGCAAACTGACCGATTTCGCATTAGTAAGAGAGATTTTTATTACTAATAGAGTTTTCGACAAAATACCTGCTACTTTGAAAACAGATATCTGGGAAAAGCGATTCCGTATCAAAGGAGATTCAATTTATGAAGGATACGGGACTATTGATTACTATTTGGATTGTATTGAAGAGAGAGAAACCACAGGGAAACAAACTGACGATATTCTTAACCCAAATAATGAACGCAAACAAAACGAACAAGTCGTTACAACCATTATAGAAGATGTCCGACAAAAAACTTTGAGTTTGCTAAAGCAATTTGAATCCGTTATACAAAGAGAGAATCGGGTAAGGGAACAGGAGCAGCAAGTAACCGATAAGATTGCTACTCTTGAAAAGAAAGAGCAGGAGTTATTAGAAAAGGAATCAAAAATTTCATCAGCAACCGAGTATGCTAGAAACAAAGCTATCTATGAGGTTAAAGTTTTATTTTTCAAGGAAAACATTGATTCTTTCACAATGGAAACAGCTCTTCAGCTTATGAATGAAGTAGAAACATTGGGGGGCAAAATGGGGCTAAGTACAGCACATTGTCATAATGACTTATATTATTGGAAGTTGGTTAGATTTTTTAATGACAAGGAACCCTTAATTGCATTCACATTGATTATTGAACAGCTAAAAAACCAACTTCCTTATCTAGTATTTCCTGATAAAAATAAAATTGTTACCGTTGTAAAGAAGCTTGGGAAAGAGAGAGATTACTTAGAGGCTGTTTTGTATTGCATCAAATATTATAATATCAATCAAGAAAAACGTCTCGAATTATGGGAGATTTTAAAATCACTTGGATTAGATAATGCAATCATTGGCAATCCTTTCATATTGCTTAAATAAGGACATGCGCAAGTGACATGCGTGCTAAACAGGTAGATGCCAGGCATTACTACCATTCCCAGAAGGATACTCGCGGGTTTCAGTGAACTATTATGTAATATACGCTGGCACCCGCGAGTGTGGGAAAACATATATACGCCTACTATTCACAAAAAATCATAAATAATCCCAAAATAAAAAACCCTTGATTGGGTTTTGGCACTGTTTGAAGTCCTATGATTTTCGTTATAAACGAGCAGATAAAAACCTCTAAACATACTCAACAGCACGTAAAATATGATAGACTAAGAACATCAGTTGCATAAAGCGTGTGGGCGGTTAGCACTCCCTTGACTTTAGCGGAAAGGCAGACTAAGAACGCCGCGTCCTGCGGCAACGTCTACATGACTCACTTCGTGTGAGCCCGTGTTTATATATGATGGTAACTTACGAGGCAATGAATATGCTATTTCAAGCTTTTATAGCATTCGCAGCAATGGCTACGGCTATTATTGCATTGATTGTCTTATTTACCAACAAAAAAAGTAACCGCCCATTACCTTTAGCCGAGGTTTTCAATGGGGGGTTACTTTTTTGGAGTAAACATCTTCACTTGTAATGACTTGGTTAACCGCCCTTAAAGCGGAATGTAACTGAGAGCAGCTGAACGTTTCGTAGACGTTCAGCTTTTCTTATTGTATGTTGATTTTACTACATTCATACAGAATGAACACATTTAGTGAAGAATACCAGGTTCTAAAACAAATAAGAATTGTTTTAGAACCTGGTACCCTACTTGATACGACTGCATTTATACCATATTTACATATGGAGACGGTGGGAGTCGAACCAACCGTCTCATGAAAGGCTATAATACCAGTATTTCCAGGGGTTTATAGCTGCTATTAAAAACGTTTGACTACGCTTTTGACTACGTTTGATAAAAATTATGTTGCGGGGGCAAGTTTTTTTCTTTAATCAACCTAGAGTTTGAACATCTCAAGTTATTTAAAAAAGTTTTATTATAAGGATACATTTCCAACTCCAACTCCAACTAAACCATACACTCCACATGTGGTGAATGCTGACGGTAGATAAAAATAAAACGAGATGTAGGAGTGTTCACCCGACATAAACATCTTATACAAGATCCATTAAGTATTTGAAATTTAATAAGGGGATTTAGGAAACCCTTCCCCCTTTACTTTATCGTGGCCCCAGAAACCTATCATCGTACACAATACTGACCTACAAGCATCACAAAAATTAGCCTCTAATAATCAGTTCATTGATATTGGTATAATCCTCTAAGTTAATATTCTGCTTGGTACAGAACTTTTGAATTCTATCACTACTGTTAGATATTATTTTGTTGTAAGTACCTATTCTTCTCATACCATTATATTTTGAATCAGGATTTCTTCTGCTTTTAACATTTTTTTTTAGATAACCAAACCAAGAATCAATCATGCCAAGCAATTCTAAATCCCATTGTACATAATCAAAATATTTCACCACATAGGAGTCATTCTTTATATTACCCCAAGCATAATAACTCCAATGATCGGAAGAATCATTCTTAAATAAGTCTCTACCAGCACCAATAATAAAAGATTTAAAAACATTATGTTCATTCAATAAGGCCTTTTGATACCCATCCACTTCAATATGTTCAATCAATATAAAATTATCGTAGTCAGATGTAATTGATTTGATATCAATACTTTGAGCTTGTAAACCTAATGAATTAATGAGTATCCTCCAAAAATATTCTTTATATGTATTTATGTAACTAATTTCACTACACAATAACAAATTAATATAATCCTTGATAAATCTCGAATCAAGATTCACTATTAAATTTAAAACTATAGGATAATATTTATAAAAATCGAGAAATATTTCTTTCTTTTCACAAATACTTGATATAAAAGCATCTTTAATAGCATCTTCATTGCAGTGTATAATCGCTTCCCAAAATTCATAATTTACATCATTTATCAAATTTTTCTTTCCAGCCATTAATTGATTTAAAAAATCAAGAAAAAACTGTTTTATTTCTTGCTTATATACTATCTCTATATCCATTAATAAACGAGATATGTCTTTCTTTTTATCAGATATATAGTAGTTATAGGAATCAATTAATTCACTCATCAAATATGCTTTGCCGCCAAGAACATAAAATTCACTTAAATTATCTCTCAAATAGTTCCAAAATTGCTCGACCGTGGCTGAGGTTATATGCTCATCTTTTGCATGAGCACAACTATTCCTAATGTCTTTCCAATAATTATATTTATTTATACTTTTTTCTCTGTTTATATACATGAAAATATCATTTAGTTTAACCCCTACTTTATTAATTTCGACAATTTCATTAATAAAATTTTCCCACTTGTCATCATCTCTCAATACCTTCAGAACGTTCCTATCCCATTCGTTTCTATTTTCGTAACATTCCGGGTATGCCGGTGATTTTTGAATTCGTTCTCTTAATGTTTGCTTGAAAGCAAGATATGACATAAGGTAAGCTGAACGATATGCACCTATTTTATAGCAAGCTACTGATTCTTCCATTAAACTTAGGGCATCTTCTCCCAAACTTTTTCGCGCCCAAACTTCTATTTCCAGTTTCATTTAATAGAACATCCTTTCTTTTGGAATTTGGCTTCTTAATGACTAAATCGATTTGATACATGCTCAACTCTTGTTCTATTGGTAACACGTCACCAGCACCCTTAAAGGAGCTTTCATTGATTATTCCTATCTTCGTTTTTTGAACCCTCATTATTGGACGAGCGGGCTCTTGATCTCCTGTGTTATAATTCTATTAATTCCCTTTATTAACTTGCAAATCATAATTTCAAAATATGAACTCAACTTTCCTATATAGAATATCGTCACAGGAGGAAACCCATTGAAAGATAATAGAATGTTGAATTGCTTGAATCCAGATCTCATGAAAAAGTCTCTTTCCACAATTTTAAACACAAATACAGATAACATTAATAAATTTATATTCAGTCAACGCTTCCGAGTTAGACAAGAAGATATTCGTTGGGATTACGATACCTTGGATTTGAATAGTATTCTCTCCTTCTTTAATGTGACAATTGAAGAGATTGCCTTCGATTCGATAACCGTAAGCCATATCTCCGCCATATTAGATAAGGAGAGTTTCTTTAAACACGGCATGTTAAGTCTGAAAGCTCTGTTTGCAACGGAAAATACATTCAAATCATTTTTGGCAGAGCACGGGGTGACACTTGAGGTCAAGAAGGAAAATAATTTATCGATTTATGTACGTGAGAAAAAAATGTCTACTGACTACCTTGATTACCGAGTAGAAAAAGACCAATGCATCAATGGTTTCATGTTTGGTGATGATCCAGAATACAATCGAAATATATCGAACATTAAGCGTTGTCCTGAAATTGTTAGTCATATAGGACGAGAGCTTTTACGAGATTCCAAGCTGGAGGATGAATGGATTAAGCGTTCAACGCCTTCTATCATTACCTTAAAAGTCAAAATCAATGAAATCGCCCCTACAACATTCCCTGGGGCGGTTGTGGATGATACAGGGGGGAGATCGCATTTGATACTGAAAGCATTTGAACGACTATTGTTTCTTAATACGAACTATCCATCTGAAAATCCAATGATTTACCTAAAAGAGACAGCAGACATAAATGCTGAATGCATTTTTGATATTAGAAAAATAAAGGAATAAGTTTGATAAAAGAGAATCTCTTCATTCATTACAACTTCCAAAACCCACTAAAACAAGGGGCGTAGCCTAAACAGGATCGCCCTTCCATATCTCAATTATTACTAGTTCCTTCTTTAAAAAATCTTTGTTCATTTAATTTGCCATTAATGGCTGTAATAGTATAAATAAATTCCAACCATTTTGTAACATTACCTTTGGAATTGTAAATTTGTTTCTCTCCACCTATAAACCATATTAGTTGCAAATCATTTTTTAATAACCAATTATCTAAGATTGTTGCATTTAATAAAGCAAATGATGGGCCTTTTTCTTGCTCACTCGGATCTAAAAATACCATATCATTTGCGGAATTTTTCCACGCACTGAAATTTCCGGAAGTTGGCACTAATTCTAAGTCTTTAATCAATAAGGAATTAGGTAAATAAATCGAAATAGATTGATCTATTGATTTATCCCTTTCTCCAGTTTCCCATTCATATTCATTAGTTGGTACCAAATGTTCGATATCTAAAATTCGATTATCTTCATCATTACGCCATTCATCTAGAAATTCATAATAAGGATGCCACGGATACTCTCTAAGAAAACCTTGATGAGAAGAACTTAAAGGTGAAAAAATAGAAGGATCAAATAATGCTTGGTTCTTCATCTTTTCCAGTACGTTAGGTACGTTTTCCTTTTTCACAATACAAGCATTAACTCTATACCAGAGTTCCTCTTTGTATTCATTACTCTCACTTTTATTAGTCCACTTTCTGAATCCTCTTAATACATACCACTTTTTATTTTCAGCAAGATTTGTTATTTTTAATAATTCTTTGAAATCTGGTAGTCTTGTTTCATCGAAAACCCATTTCTCAGAGTCATCAGAACTAAAAACCGGAATATAAGTTGACCACCATACTCCTCCAAACTCATCCCATCCAGAATCTTTTGTAGCTCTTAACCAGATAGTTGGATCAATATCTCGTTTCCTTAGTTGCCAGGGTCCTTCATATGCATCTTCTTCTCCAAAATCACCGGCCCAATATAAATTATCTGACATTCTTGCCAGCAGTTCGTAAAATGCTATCCACTGATATTTCTTTCCTATTCTTTCAATGGTCGATGTACCTCGTCCATAGTTACTACTATGCGTCTGTTCGAAATCTTCAAATAGATCTTTTTTCCACCCCAATTCATAAGCCCTCTTACACACCCATCTTTGCGCCCATTTTCGGCTGAATTTTGCTAGTCGATTTGTTACCCCTAATCCGGTTATCCATCTAAACGTTTCTTTATCTTCTTCAGACAGCACATTATTAATTTTCTCTTTTAATGTTTCCCAATTATTACTTGGAGTATCTATATTTCTTGTCGAAAAAGAAAATTCCCATGGCTCTTCCGCTTCAAATTCTTCTTGTATATCATCTATAATAGTTACAATTCTTTCTTTACTATAGGACTCAATTCTCGCATTAATTTCTGCTAGGTATTCTGCTTTTAAATCATCTGGAAGTTTTTCTACGAACTTTAAATGCAACTGATACGCTTTCTCTGGCTGCTCTTCTGTAAGTTTTGTAGGTGACCAATCATGTATACAAGACATCGTATAATTTCCGAAATCCCCAGAAAGCCCCATGAGTGAACTCATAATCGAAGAATATTTCTCCCCCACTAAATTTTCTAATTCTGATTTTACAGGGTTCTCAATTGGCCATTCACTTTTATATGGTGGTCTAAATTTCGAAATTTTATCTTCTTCAATTAAATTTCTATACAAAGCATTTTCCATTACCCCTCTTGCATAATCCCTTAAAAGTAAATGGGGATATGGAGAACCATTTACAAATTGTAATTCATATACCGTTTCAGCTATTTGCTTTACAACCGCTATATCTTCATTATTGCAAACTACACCATAAGTCACTGCATACAATCTTTCTTTCAAATAAATATCATCAATTGGATCAAACTCCGTTAAAAGATCTACTACAATTGATGGTTCAGTACATAGTATCCTAACCAATGATTTCGTAACCTGATCTCTAACTTTTCTATTCGAGGTTGTTGTCATCCACAGAAGAGCATAACTTAACAATCTTATGCGCTCTTTTTCTACTTCAGCTAAATTTGCATCTAATGACCAATTTATTAGTGTTCTCGTAATGGTTTCTGGCTGATTTTCTTCCTCTTCATAATCACTAATTGCTATATGTGTTGACCAAAAATGATCTCGTTCTGGCATAGTAAAACGCTTTAAATTTCTGTGCAAAAAATCAGCATTTAACGGATGTCCAGGCTCTGTAGCTAAAGCTAATAGTTTTTCTAATGACTCTTTAAAATATCCATAACCCGTTATCTTATTTAACAACTTAATTGAACGGTCTGTTATAGAGAGTTTATTACGTAATAACAAAACATCAGTAAACGATTTATCAAAAATGTACTTATATTTAGAATCCTCTTTTGAAATAAAATCAATAAATTCTCTATTAAGCTTTTCAGGAAAAGCTACGCCCAGTGCCTCTATCAATCCTGAGTACCTATAGCAATCTTTTATTAATCGTCCAATTATTCCATCCTCTTCAAATTCAGATTCTACATTTTCAATATCCAAATTGTTCATTAAACTTTCTACTATAAAGTAGTCACTGAACCTCTCATAAGTGAACCTAACTACTTCTTTTGAAACACCATTGTTATCAGTAATAATATCCAAAGCCAGTAGTCCTTCTGATGTCAATAATGTTATTAAATCATCATTGAAATAAGGCTTAGGATCAATACTTTTCATCATTTCCCAGGCTTCATTAATTTCTATACCAAACATATTATTCGGATACATTTGCTTTACAATCGCTTCCACTACTTTAGATACTACCTTTTGCCCACTAAAGTAACCCTTTTTCACTCTAATTATTTCTTCAATACTTTCTAAATAAAAATCGAAGATAGCTGTCTGCCCTTCTAAACCTTTCGGAAAAGAAGAAAGGTTTTTAGTTTTTATAGCCTTGCAACATGTTTTTAAAAATAGTGGATTACTAAACTCTGGAGAAAAAATCGGCATTGAAGGCTTATCTATTCCCTGCTGTGCTAAATATTTCATAGCAGCACGATGTTCGTAACCTCTAAATCCTTCATGTGGAATTTTAATTATATGTTCAGATATTGAATTAGGTAATATTGCTTCCTCATAAGTTTCTCTACAACTTAATAATAATGATATATGCGGATATTTTTTTAATTCCATTGCAAATGTTGTTAAATGATTTATCCAATCGAGTCTATAATTCCCTTCGTTTAAGGCATCCACTATTATTAATGTTCGAGTACCTTTTGCTTCCCCAGCTGCGTCTAAAGCACCCAACAATTGTTTGTAAGATACTGTCTTCAAGTCTAGTTCTTCTGCTAAAAAGTTTAATGGATTTCCTCCTGAATACTTCTGACCTAATAAAAATACAGTAGGTAAATTTTCATCTAAGCGTTTTAAAGCTATATCACATAATAAATGAGATTTCCCTATACCTGCCTCCCCTAAAATAACTGCACTCTTTGATTCATATGCTTGTACATTTATGCTAAAAACAAACGAATTAATATCGGTTATTTCATCTAATATTTTTCTAAACTTACTTCTAATTTCTTTCCATTCATCATTACTTGCAATATTATCCCAACAAAAATCGTTAAATTCTGTTGCTACTTGTTCAAGAAGTTCTATTTCAATTCTAGCTATTTCAAATTGATTAGAAACATATTGTTCATCTAAAGCTACAGAATATATTTTTCTGAAACTCATGAATCTCCCTTTAAATTCGTTCCACTTTACCCCTTTATCTATAACTGTCCTTTTATATCGATCTAATTCATTGATTTGGTTTAATAAACTATTCAAAGTCTTCGTTTGCTTATTAATGTCTGAGTGCCATTGCTGAGAGAGTCCTAATCCATCAATCTTTTTTGATATAGGCAAATCTACATGATATTCATCCGAAAATCTTTCCCCTATAGCAACCCTAGATTTATTGGTAATATTTTCAAAAACTTCTTCACTCAGCATAGGCTCATTAAACCAATAAAATGCTTTTCCGATATAATTCGTTTCTTCTGTTTGTAGCATCATGTTCAACTCGTGGCGTCCCCAATAAATAAACTCCACATTCATATTTTTCGACTGAGCTAATTCAGTCCACTCTTTAACGTACTGCTGCCATTTATCCAGTGAGGAAGTAACAGGCTTTCCATTAGGACCATTTTTTCTACTGTCGTTAAAATCTCTAGGTACACAAATATAATACTTCGTTAAATTAGGGTGTTTTGTTAATGCGGTTATAACGGAACCATTTATTTGGTTCCATTCATTGTTCTCAAGTCTCTCTGTGAAATACTTAGCCTGCCAAGCATGCTCTGTATCATCTTTTAATTTCCAAAAACATTCAACCCCAGCATCTCCACCGGCCCCATCTTTTCTTATAAAACCATGACCATTCTGAGGTTTGTTCAGATGTGCCAATTGACAAATTAATTCTTCAAAACCACCGTCTTTACTACCATCAAAAGTTCTAATTCTCAAAAAATCAAAATCTATCATTTCAATCAACCTCACCATCATCTTTAGATAAGAAATACAACGAACCGTCTTTTTCTAATTATAACTTGAAACAATGATTTTATCTTTATATTCTTAAAATTCAACAGCTCACCGCTATCATATGTATATAAATATTTATCTTTTTATTTTTATATCTCATCCGTTTACTATTCATTCAATCCTTACTTCTCATTATACTACCTACCAACAAATCCCCTAACTATTCATATCAGAAAGAAAGACAAAGAACAGGGCAGTTACTATCCACTCTGTTCTTTGTCTTTTGGATTATCACTGAATCCAGAAGACCCATATTTGCATTGACTTTTTCTAGGACATACTGAACCTTAGACAAATCGCATTTATCGCTAACCTTTTGTGCATCGGAAATCACATTCTCCCTTCAATGGGCGCTTATAAAATTGAAAAGATCCATGTAGATATATGTCAGAAGCATGTAGATGAATAGGCTACTAAGTTAAAGAGGTTCCGCATGGTAAAGGCGTATGCAGCGAAGGTGTTAGACTTTGCGATTAAACGTGGCTATATACAAACAAATCCTTTTGCACATGTAGATATGCCCACCGCTTCTTTTAGAAAGACTAATGCAACGGATGAAGATGAAGCGGAGAATTTCTATACTCGTGAGCAGCTTATTGAGTTCCTAACATGCTTAGAACAAGAAAGTAACTACAAAGCATATGCCCTATTTCGATTACTAGCTTTCAGTGGTATGCGCAAAGGTGAAGCACTAGCCCTTACATGGAATGACTTAAACTTCACCACAAAAGAGCTACGCATTAATAAAGCACTTTCACGTGGCAAGGATAACAAGCTATATATAAAATCTACGAAAACGGGTACTGCTCGTACAATCAACATGGATGACAAAACAATGGCTATTTTAAAAGTATGGAAGAAAAAGCAGAAGCAAGATTATTTCAAACTCGGCTTTAATACGTTGCAGCCGAAACAACTTATTTTTAGCAATGAGCACAACGAATACATGCAGCCTACCAAAACTCGTAAGTGGATTGTGCATATCCAGGACAAATAACGAGCTAGGCACAATTACAACACATGGTTTACGCCATACACATTGTTCATTGTTATTTGAAGCAGGTGCTAGTTTAAAGCAAGTGCAAGATCGATTAGGACATACCGATGCACAAACAACGCTGAATATCTACACACATGTCACACAGAAGGCAAAAGAGGAAGCAATACTGAAGTTCGCTAACTATATTGAGATGTAGATTTAGTGACTACGTTTTGACTACGCTTTTGACTACGTTCGATTGATATTCAATGACATCGTATGAAACAAGGCAAAAGAAAAAACCCTTGATATACAAGGGTTCTGACGTTGTTTGAAACCATATGATTTCTCGATATGGAAGCGGTGGGAGTCGAACCCACGTCCAAAGGCCCTAACACTTAAGCGTCTACGCGTGTAGATTGTCTATTGGGTTTCGCGCATCAGTATGCCGGCAATCAGGGCGTCCTGCGCGCTATTCTGTGAATCTCTTCCGGCTGCCTCAGAAGGCAACATATATCACAGTTGATATTTAAATAAAAAGCCGTAGCTTTAGAAGCCACAGCTTAGACTGTTTTTAAGATTTGTTCTGCAACCCAAGATAATCCTTTGTGGGCTAGAAATGGGTTATCTAAGTTTAAAGTTTCTAAATTAGTTATAGCTAGTGATTCAGCTACCTCTTGATCGATTTCATAATTCGATAAGCGAAGTAATGACGTAGTTAATTCTTCAACCAAAATAGCGTTAACACTACTGTTGTCCATGACTAATGTACTCGACATGTTTAACCACTCCTTCTTTTACGTAATGTACAGCCTTCATAACAAGCTTATCACAAATGGTTTGATTGTGCACAGATACTTGACGAGTTGATGTTGTATTTTTTGTGATTTCGTTTATAAAAAACTCTTCTGTTATAGCTTTCCTTTTAATTTGAGGAACAAGAATATTAGGATTACTATCACTCATTACACCGTATATCAAATCATAATCATGCATTTTCGTTTGTGGATTTAGACGATTTTTTAATATGAAGCGAGCGAAATCTTCTGAATAACTTAACAGGCGGGAGCCAGTCACTGCTACAATTCACGGAAGGACGCGAATGGTTTCAGTGAACTGGCACCCGCGAGTGTGGGAACACAGAGATACTGCTACTGAAATTCGCCAACAATATCAAGATATAGATAAATGACTACGTTCGTTTGATATTCAATGAAATCCAATAAAAAAAACCCTTGATATCAAGGGTTTTTTCGTTGTTTGAAACCATACGATTTCTCGATATGGAAGCGGTGGGAGTCGAACCCACGTCCAAAGGCCCTAACACTTAAGCGTCTACGCGTGTAGATTGTCTATTGGGTTTCGCGCATCAGTATGCCGGCAATCAGGGCGTCCTGCGCGCTATTCTGCGAATCTCTTCCGTCTGCCTCAGAAGGCAACAGCCGTCGTATCCCACTAAAGGTTGAGCCTTGTAATCACCACATGGGCGATGGAACTACAAGGCAGATTCAACAGCTTACGCTGCGAATGCTAGGTTGTTGTTTGTTTTGCCTGTTATTATAGGTGTCGTTTCTGACGGAGCCGAACCCTCCGACGCGCAACTCAAGCTCAGACTACCCCTGTCGAATCCGTAACGCCCCCGTTATGAGGAGGTCAGGATGGCCTGAACAATGATGTTAAAAAAAGTCCGGGAAAAATAGCTGTCGGATTACGTTGTCAGCTTGCTTCTCCGGTCCTCACGTATTAAAATACGCTCCGGTCCTCAAAGGCTTCGCTTCCTAGTACTCCTCGGCTCTTTTTGTCCTCCTTTTTCAACTTTGAACAAAGGCTTCTGAACTATCTTACTGTACTTATCATAGCGCATTTTCACAAAAAAATCAATCCCGTTGCCTATCCTTCAAGGCACGAGCCATTTCACGTTTGGCATCCTTCTTCTTGAGATCCTCACGCTTGTCGTAATCTTTCTTCCCTTTACCAACGCCAATCAACACTTTTGCGAAGCCGTCTTTCAAATACATCTTCAATGGTACGATGGCAACGCCTTGCTGTTTTGTTTCGACAAATAGTTTGGCAATTTGTTTTTTATGCAGCAATAGTTTCCGCGAACGAGTTGGGTCATGGTTGAACTGGTTTCCGTGATCATATGGACTAATATGCATATTGGAAATCCATGCTTCGTTGTCACGGATACGCACAAAGGCGTCTCGTAACTGCACTTTACTGTTACGGATTGATTTGATTTCCGTTCCTTGTAGCACGATACCTGCTTCAATCGTTTCTTCAATCGCAAAATCATGATTCGCTTTTTTATTGACAGCTACAACTTTCCCTTGGCCTTTCGCCATGTTTTTCACCCCTTATCAAATACGCCTCGGCGTATTTGCGCCTGGATTTTGAATTGAGCTTGCTCAATTGATTCCTTTCAAAATCCGTGGCATCCGCCGGAGGCTTTAACTTTATTCAGCAAAGGTTTGAACTCCTGATGAATAAAGTTGAAAACCGTGGGCGGTACTCGCCGCCCTCAATTTATTTTTTCTTTTTAGGTTTAGGCTTCTGATTCTTCGCTACACTTTCATAGAACTTCTTCTTTTTATTATATGTGCCCGTTTTCTTTTTATCAGCTGATTTGTCACCAGTCTTCTTGTCTCCATCTTTCTTTTTTGCATGGATGACTTTCGGACTTTCTTTCCGGGTACGGTGGAATGATTGTTTCATGCCGACAATTTCAAAATCGATTGCCGATTCTTCTGGTTTAACGGCTACAACTTTCACTGTCACTTCATCGCCCAATCGGAACTGCTTGCCAGTATGTTCGCCAATCATTATCATTTGACGATCATCGAAACGATAATAATCATCATTCATGTAACTGACGTGAACTAGGCCTTCAATCGTATTTTCCAATTCGATGAACAGTCCGAAATTCGTAACGGATGAAATAACACCTTCGAATTCTTCACCGATTTTATCAAGCATGAATTGTGCTTTTTTCAGCGACTCCGTATCACGTTCAGCTTCAACTGCGCGTCGTTCCCGTTCTGAAGTATGTTCTGCGATTTCGGATAAGCGTGCACTCCAGTGCGCAATCGTCTGTGCAGAAACGTCTTTTTCGAGTAGATACGTACGTATCAAACGATGAACAATCAAGTCGGGATAACGGCGAATTGGTGAGGTGAAATGTGTATAGAACTCAGTTGATAAACCAAAATGACCTAGACTCTCGTCGAAATACTTCGCCTGTTGCATCGAACGCAGAAGCATTGTTGAAATAACGGTCTCTTCTGGTAACCCCGCGATGGATTCGACGATTTCTTGCAATGCACGTGGATGGACTTTATTGCCTGTCCCTTTCACGATAACACCGAAATTAGTCAAGAATTCAAAGAAGCGTTGTAATTTTTCAGCTTTCGGATCTTCATGGATTCGGTAGATGAACGGTACTTGTAGCCAATGGAAGTGTTCCGCAATCGTTTCGTTCGCTGCAAGCATGAACTCCTCGATGAGACGTTCCGCAACAGTACGCTCTCTGATGACGATATCTGTCGGCCATCCTTCTTCATTTACAAGAATTTTTGATTCCTTGAAATCGAAATCGATTGCTCCGCGGTCGATCCTTTTCTGTTTCAATATCGCCGCAAGTTCTCCCATCTCGTTGATCATCGGAACGATAGCTGCGTACTTTTCAATTAGCTCTTCATCTTTTTCTTCGATGATTTTATAGACATCCGTGTATGTCATACGTTCGTTCGTGCGAATGACACTTTCAAAAATTTCATGATTAATTACTTTTCCGCTTTCATTGATTGTCATTTGACATGACAATGTCAACCTATCCACGCCAGGGTTCAATGAACAAATCCCGTTCGATAGTTTATGTGGCAACATCGGGATAACACGATCCGTCAAATAAACGCTTGTCCCTCGATCATAGGCTTCCGCATCCAATGGCGTATTTTCCTGAACATAATAACTGACGTCGGAAATGTGAACAGACAGTGTATACGTGCCATTGTCATTTTTAACAACCGACACTGCATCATCTAAGTCTTTCGCATCTGCACCGTCAATCGTAAAGGTTATCTCTTCACGTAAATCACGTCGTTTGAATAGATCTTTCTCCTGTACTTCATCAGGAATATTATTTGCCTGATCCAGTACTTCTTTCGGGAATTCGACTTCGATTCCGTGCTTATGGATGATGGAAAGAATATCTACGCCTGGATCATTTTTATGACCAAGTATTTGAGACACCATGCCTGTTGCGGATTTTAAATCACTCGGCCATTCCGTTATTTCAACGACGACTTTATGGCCGTCCACCGCATTAAGTGAATCGCCTTTTCCAATGAAAATATCCATCGGAAGTTTTTTATCATCAGGAATAACGAACCCGAATCCTTTGTTGTCTTGATAGGAACCAACAACTTTTGTCGTTTTCCGTTCAACAACGCGAGTAACTGTACCTTCACGTCTATCACCTGATGAGGTGCCCGTAACACGCACAAGGACAATATCGCCGTTCATCGTACCATTCACTTCATGCGGTGGGATGAATATGTCGTCCATGCCTTCCATTTCTGGAGCAACGAAACCGAATCCTTTTGCATGGCCTATGAATTTCCCACGAACAAGGTTCATGCGCTCAGGTACGCCGTAACGATTCGTTCTTGACCGGATAATTTGGCCTTTTTGCTCAAGCTGAACGAGCATTTTCACAAGTTCCTTGAATTCTGCAGCTTGCTCCATGCCCATCATTTCCTGAATTTCCTGCACGGTTTGTGGTTTGTAAGATTCCTCTTTCATAAGAGACAGCAATTTCTGCTGCATCTCTTTCTCGAAATTATCCAATTGCATCTCTCCTTTATAGTTAGCATGTTCATTTGTTCTATTTTTCACACGTTCCAATCAAGCGATTCTAGAAATTCAAAAATATCCTCATGAAGTTTCTCTTTTTCTGGCCCGAGTGTGATGACATGTCCCGACTTTTCATACCATTTCATTTGTTTGTCTGCTGATTCAATCGTGTCATAAATAATGTTTGCAGAATCAGGATCGATGACATCATCTAGTGATCCCTGCACAACAAATAGCGGTGCATAGATATGATCGATGTGATCACGTACATCATAGATGAATGTTCTAAGGTCTTTTAGGGAAGGCATGGTTTGCTGTTTTAGTGCCTGTACTTCCTGTTCAATTTCTTCATTGCTTTTTCCTTCATATTTCTTATATTCGCCAGCGTATTTTAGTACTCCTTCAAACATTTGGTCCGTCGTTCTCATGGACATTGGTGCACACATCGTAACAATACCCTTCACAGGTTTGTTATACCCTATTTTCAGTGAAAATACGCCTCCAAGTGATAATCCCGCCACTGCGATTTCATCGTACCCAGCGTCTTTTAGTCGATTATATCCATCAAGTACATCTTCCCACCACTCTTCGGGGCCAGTATGTATCAATTCTTCCGCCGGAACGCCATGACCTCTATAATGAGGTGCAAGCGATGTATAACCCTTCTTTTCAAGAAAGCGCCCGAGCATGCGGACGTCTGCCGAAGTTCCAGTGAATCCATGAAGAAGCAAGACTGCACGCCTCCCTTTTTCAAAAAAGAATGGTTTTGGTTGAGCAACTCTCATTCTTTTCATCCTCCTACAAAAAACGCCCGACCATGCGGTGGTCAGGCGTTTGTTAGTTATTAAGTTATACTTTCATGATGGCTACTGCCAATATGAAAAACAAAACGGAAAGTACGACTGTAACTCGTTGAAGTACGAGATCAAGTCCACGCGCTTTTTGTTTACCAAAAAGTTGTTCAGCTCCACCAGAGATGGCTCCTGAAAGACCTGCACTTTTCCCAGATTGCAATAAAACAACAACGATCAATGATAGTGCTACGATAACTAGCAGTGTCATCAGTAAAGCGTGCATTTTGTTCCACCTCCTGAATACGAACTTCACAACAGTTCTATTTTACCAAAGTCAAGCTACTGTTACAACCTATTATTCTGAATTTAGACCAGTTGACATCAATTCTCTATTTCAAATGAATGAAAATAAAGAAGAAACCCTTAAATGACAAGGTTTCTTCTTTATTAGAACAATTATTTTTTCAAGTTATAAAATGTTTTGATACCAAAATACTCAGACGTGTCATCTAGCTGATCTTCGATACGGAGCAACTGATTGTATTTTGCAACACGGTCGGTGCGTGAAGGTGCACCTGTTTTAATTTGACCTGCATTTGTTGCAACCGCGATATCGGCGATTGTTGTATCTTCTGATTCACCTGAACGGTGGGAGATAACGGCCGTATAACCCGCACGTTTTGCCATTTCAATCGCATCGAACGTTTCCGTCAATGTACCGATTTGGTTTACCTTGATCAAGATCGAGTTGCCGACACCTTCTTCTATTCCCCGTGCCAATTTCTCTGTGTTTGTTACAAATAAGTCGTCACCGACAAGTTGAATTTTTTTACCTAAGCGTTCCGTCAATAATTTATGACCCGCCCAGTCGTTTTCGTCCAAACCGTCTTCGATTGAGATAATTGGATATTTGTTGCAAAGCTCTTCATACCAATTAACCATTTCTTCGGATGTCTTGACGATGCCTTCGCCTGTAAGATGATATTTGCCATCTTCTTTATTGAAAATCTCAGATGCGGCAACATCCATCGCAAGGAGTACTTCTTCGCCTGGCTTATAGCCTGCTTTTTCGATTGCTTCGATGATTGTAGACAATGCTTCTTCATTCGATGAAAGGTTTGGAGCGAATCCGCCTTCATCTCCAACAGATGTGTTCAAACCTTTTGAGTGGAGCACCGCTTTCAAGCTATGAAAGATTTCGGTTCCCATACGAAGACCGTGGCGGAACGATTCAGCACCTACCGGCATGACCATGAATTCTTGAATATCTACGTTATTATCCGCGTGCTCGCCGCCATTTAAAATATTCATCATCGGGACAGGCAATTGCTTCGCATTTACGCCGCCAAGGTACTGGTAAAGCGGAATGTCCAGATAATCAGCAGCAGCATGTGCAACGGCAATCGAAACGCCAAGAATTGCATTGGCACCTAGTTTCCCTTTATTGGCAGTACCATCAAGTTCAATGAGTGCTTTGTCGATCGCTAGTTGATCGAGGACAGAATAGACTTCTTCTAATTCATCGGCAATGACATCGTTGACGTGTTCTACCGCTTTCAATACTCCTTTACCTAAATAACGATTTTCATCGCCATCTCGTAGTTCTACGGCTTCATATTCACCTGTGGAAGCTCCAGATGGAACGATAGCACGACCAAACGCACCACTTTCAGTAAATACTTCAACCTCAACTGTCGGATTCCCACGTGAATCAAGTACTTCTCTTGCTTGGATAAGTGTAATGATTGGCATGTTTTTCTCCCCTTTATCAAATATGCCTCGGCGTATTTGCGCCCGGATTTTTATCGAGCTTGCTCGATAAATTCCTTTGAAAAATCTGTGGCATCCGCCGGAGGCTTTAACTTTATTCAGCAGGGATTTGAATCCCCACTGAATTGTCCACACACTTTGCATTCATCTCACCACTTATTCCAATAGGAGACTTCTGCTGAATGAAGTTAAAATAGTGATGTTCCAGTCATAGCATCTGGTTGTTCAAGTTCTAGCAATTTCAACATTGTCGGTGCAAGATCAGCGAGTTTGCCTCCGTCCCGCAGCACGACGCCCGGTTTCGTCACAATGACGGGAACAGGGTTTGTTGTATGCGCCGTCATCGGAGAACCTTCCACCGTCGTCACTTCATCAGCATTACCATGGTCTGCTGTGACAATCGCTGAACCGCCTTTCGCATGAATGGCGTCGATGATTTTTCCAAGACAGAAATCGACCGTTTCAATCGCCTTGATGGTCGGCTCCAGCATCCCGCTATGCCCAACCATATCCGGATTCGCAAAATTGAGGATGATTGCATCATAGCGTTCCGCTTCGATGCCTTCTACAAGCGCTTCGGTCACTTCGTATGCACTCATCTCGGGTTTCAAATCGTATGTTGCCACTTTTGGAGAGGCTATCAAGATTCGCTCTTCACCTTCAAACTTCTCTTCCCTACCGCCACTCATGAAAAAAGTGACATGTGGATACTTCTCAGTTTCCGCAATTCGGAGTTGTTTTAATCCGTTATCTGAAATGACTTCACCGAGCGTATTTTTAAGGTTTTCATTTGCATAGACAACGTCTGCAACGACTTCGTCACTATAATGTGTGAACGTTACAAATTTCAAATCTGTGAACTTTTTCGTATCAAAGTCTTTAAATGTATTATCAGTGAACGTGCGTGATAGCTGAATTGCCCTATCTGGTCGGAAATTAAAAAACACAACGGCATCCTCATCTTCAACTGTTGCGACGGGTTTTCCTAGTTCCTCAATGATGAAAGGTAAAACGAATTCATCATGTACACCTTGCTCGTATGATGCAAGAATGCCGGCTGTTGGAGTTACTGCGGTAAGGGCAGTGCCGTCCACAATCGCACGGTACGCTTTTTCCACACGATCCCAACGCTTGTCCCGGTCCATCGCATAATAGCGCCCTGAAATACTTGCAAATTTACCGACACCAATTTCCTGCATAACCGCTTCGGTCTTTTCAATATAATCAAGGGCAGATTGAGGTCGAACATCTCGTCCGTCAAGAAATGCATGAACGTATACTTTGTCAACCCCGTTCATTTTCGCAAGACGAAGAAGCGCAAACAAATGCTCATAATGGCTATGTACCCCGCCATCAGAAAATAATCCCATCAGATGAAGTGCAGAGCCGTGTTCTTTGGCATGTGCAACTGCATTGAGTAATGTTTCATTGTCAAAAAAATCGGCTTCTCTGATGGATTTATTGATGCGTGTCAGGCTTTGATAGACAATCCGACCTGCTCCGATATTCAAATGACCTACTTCCGAATTGCCCATTTGTCCCTCTGGAAGACCGACAGCTTCTCCACAAGCGGTTAAAGTAGAATGCGGGAAGTTGTTCCACAGAATATCGTAATTCGGCTTGTTCGACTGTGCGACTGCATTTCCGAAATTCTCATCTCGAAGACCGAAACCATCCAAAATAATTAATGCCACGGGTCCTTTACTCATGTGCACAAGCCTCGACCAATTTCAAAAATGATTTAGGTTCTAAGCTTGCCCCTCCGACAAGTGCGCCATCGATATGTTGCATCGATAAGAGTTCTTCAATATTGTCCGGTTTGACGCTGCCGCCATACTGGATACGGATTTCACCGGCAATTTTTTCGTCATATAAGTCACCGATTGTTGTACGGATTGCACCGCATACTTCATTCGCATCTTCCGCAGTAGCAGTTTTCCCAGTTCCAATTGCCCAAATCGGTTCATACGCAATGACCGCTTTTGGTGCAAGGTCTTGACTGATTCCTTCGAATGCTTTCTTCACTTGACCGGCCACTTTATCCCCCGTTTTACCATTTTCCCGTTCTTCGAGGGATTCCCCCACACAAACGATGGGTGTTAAATCGTATTCGAATGCGGCATGGACTTTACGGTTGACGGATTCGTCGCTTTCATTGAAATATTGCCTGCGCTCGGAATGGCCAAGGATTACATAATTTACACCGCTATTCGACAGCATCGCTGAACTGATTTCACCTGTGAAGGCTCCCTCTTTAACATCATGCATCGTTTGCGCGCCAATGCCAACAGAGGAATCCTTTGTAAGCTGTGCAAGTTCAGAAAGGTACAAAGAAGGTGGGCAAATGACCACTTCCACATTTTCTGAAACCGGCACTTTGCTTAACACTTCTTCCATAAAGCTTTTCGCTTCTTCCGCTGTCTTATACATTTTCCAGTTCCCTGCAAGGATACGTTTACGCAAATCTTTTCCCTCCACTCATTTATCTTTCAACGCTGTGACGCCTGGCAGGTCTTTTCCTTCCATGAATTCAAGGGAAGCTCCTCCGCCAGTAGAGATATGATCCATTTTGTCTCCGACACCAAATTTTTCAACGGCCGCAGCAGAATCCCCGCCTCCGATGACTGTATAAGCTTGTGTTTCCGCCATTGCCTCCGCAACACGTTTCGTACCAGCGGCGAATGACTCCATCTCGAACACACCCATCGGTCCGTTCCAGATGATTAGTTTAGAATTTTTAATCACATTGGCATACAGTTCAGCCGTTTCCGGACCAATATCAAGACCCATCCATCCTTTAGGAATTGAATTGATTGACACAGTTTTCGTCTTTGCATCTTTGGAGAATTCATCCGCTACGATCGCATCAACTGGCAGGTATAAGTTAACGCCTTTTTCTTTTGCTTTCGTAATGAATGATTTTGCTAACTCAATTTTATCTTCTTCTACTAGCGAATTACCAGTTTCGTAGCCTTGCGCTTTCGAAAATGTATAAGAAAGCCCGCCTCCGATAAGTAAGTTATCGACTTTATCTAATAGATGGTCGATCACTCCGATTTTATCTTTTACTTTCGCACCACCGATAATGGCAGTGAATGGACGTTCAGGTTCTGTTAGCGCTTTTCCAAGAACATCAAGTTCTTTTTCAAGCAGTAGGCCTGAGACTGCCGGAATATATGCTGCGATGCCAGCAGTAGAAGCATGTGCACGGTGTGCCGCGCCAAAAGCATCATTGATGAATAGGTCCGCCAAAGCTGCAAATTCCTTTGCCAATTCCGGATCGTTTTTTTCTTCTCCGGCATGGAATCTGACATTTTCAAGCAGCACGATATCGCCATTCTCCATCGTCGAAATAGCTTGCTTCACTTCATCACCAATCGACGTATCAAGTTTCGTTACGGATTTACCAATGAGTTCCGCAAGTTTTTCCCCCGTAGCAGTGAGCCGCATATCTTCGTTCACTTCGCCTTTCGGACGGCCAAGATGGCTTGCAAGAATGACTTTCGCACCGTGGTTCGTTAAGTAGTCGATTGTCGGAATTGCCGCCCGGATTCTCGTATCATCCGTCACTTTCCCGTCTTCCATCGGCACATTGAAATCCACCCGGCAAAATACACGTTTCCCCTCAAGCTGCATATCTTTCATCGTCTTTTTTGACATCATGAAACATGCCCACCTCCAAGTAAAATTAAAAAGGAGGAACGGGGTTTCCCCGTCCCTCACACCCATCTACATTATAAGGGGTATTTTTGTTTGTGGCTAGATTTAACTGTTTATAACGATTTAAGATTTAGTTTATAGTCCTTTATGGTACATATACAACGCCAAATCGATACAACGTGCCGAGTAAGCCGATTCATTGTCGTACCATGAAATAACTTTCACCATATTATCCCCTATCACCATTGTTGATAAGCCGTCCACTGTGGACGAGGAAATATTGCCGTTGTAATCTTTTGAGACGAGCGGTAATTCAGTGTATACCAAGATGTCTTTCAATTCATTTTCAGAAGCTTTTTTGAGTGCTGCGTTTACTTGTTCAACTGTCACATCTTTCTCCAGTTCAGCGACGAAATCGACGAGTGAAACGTTTGGTGTCGGAACACGGACTGCCATACCATCCAATTTCCCTTTCAACTCAGGAATAACTTTTGTCACTGCCGATGCAGCGCCTGTCGTTGTCGGAATCATGGATTCTGCAGCTGCACGTGCACGTCTGTAATCTTCATGTGGTAAGTCCAAGATACGTTGATCATTCGTGTAAGAATGAATTGTTGTCATCAGACCACGTTTTACGCCGAATTGTTCATGAAGTACTTTCACAACTGGTGCAAGGCAGTTTGTCGTACAAGATGCATTTGAAATGATGTCATCTTCCTCAGGATTGTATTGTTCATGATTCACACCCATTACGAGTGTTGTCAACTCACCTTTAGCAGGCGCTGACAAGATTACTTTTTTCGCTCCGGCTTCAAGATGCTTGCTCAACTGCTCTTTATCGCGGAATACGCCTGTCGAATCGATGACAACATCAACTTCGAGTTCTCTCCATGGTAGAACTACAGGATCTTTCTCTGCATACACCTTTACTTTTTTCCCGTTGACAACAAGATATTCTCCATCTGAAGTTACTTCAGCATCAAATATGCCGTGTACTGAATCGTACTTCAGTAGATGTGCGAGCATTGCTGCGTCAGTCAAATCATTGACTGCCACGATTTCGATTTCGTCTGATTTCATTGCCTCGCGGAATACGATTCGTCCTATTCGTCCAAATCCGTTAATCGCCATTTTCAATGTCATTTGTTTTCCCTCCGAAGATAAATTAGTATGTAGATTTTTTTATCAAACACGCCTCGACGTTTTTGCGCCCGAATTTTGAATTGAGCTTGCCCAATTGACTTCTTTCAAAATCTATGGCATCCGCCGGAGGCTATAACTTTATTCAGCAAGGGGTTGAACTTGTGCTGAATAAAGTTAATTAATACCCTCAATTGCTTGTTGCTAAGGGCGGTTGTTATCATCGGTAGCACTTCTATATATTTAGAAATCTATTCAGCATTTCAATTGCAGCGCCTTCATCTGTTACTAGAATGGTCTGTTTCGGTGCGCTTGCCATATAAGAGAGGATTGCTTCAGTTTTACTGCTTCCTCCTGCAACTGCGATGATTAGTGGAATTCGTTCAAGTTGATTCGTCTGAATTCCAATCGTTCGAATACGGTGAACAGCATTTCCATTCTTATCGAAGTAGTAACCGAACGCTTCCCCTTGCGCTCCACACTCTTGAAGCATAAGCTGTTTCTTTTCTGTTGAGCTACGTATTAGGGCCATCGTCTGGGCATCCCCGATTCCATGTAGGACACAGTCAGTTTTATCGTATAGTTCAAGCATTTTCAGGACTGAAGGTTCTTTTCTAAAAGCTTCATGAGCTTCCAATCTCAACGATTCTGGGTAATAAAATGTATTATATGTTCCGCTACAAGCATCTGCGAAGGAGGCTGCAATAACATTCGCTTGCAATCCAATTTCATCTCCGACTCCACCCCTTGCAGCGATAAATAGCAGCTCCCGCATGTCGTCATTCTTTACAATATAGGGCGGGATTGATGCAATTGTGCTTCCTCCGGTGACGGCAACTATTTTCCCCTTGCCAATTTCAGCTATGAATTGATTTGCCGCCTCCAAGCCAAGTAAACTTTTTGCCGTAGAATCCATATCACAATTCCCGGTAACCACTTTGACTGCGCGAATGCCAAGGAATTGAGTTAATTTCTTGGCAATAGCCGCACGACCTGACCAGTCTTCCATAGCTGATTCAAGAGTGCTTAGGACCACATCTCCCTCAGTCGTAATCGAAGTTCCTTCTTTCGCAACCCGGATAAGATTCTGACTTCGGAGGGCATCCATCATCGTACGAGTTTCTCGCTCCGATAAACCTGCCGTCTGACCGAGTGGGCGTCTTCCAATTGGTCCTGCCATTTTTACGATATTCAGTACGCGATACCTTTGCTCCATGAGTTCCATCATTTCAGGTACGAGCTTCCTTTGTGCTTCTATCATTGGGTCCAATGGTTGCCCCCTTTCGTTCGTTGGGTCTACAAACGTCCCTCTATATCAATCAACGTCCCACCTAATGCAAAAAAATATATCTGATTCCTACTACCATTATATACTCTCTTCTTTAATTTTACAAATAAAGTCCATTGGTTTTTCAGAATAGTTCCAGAACATCGACATAACCGATAGATCCATGAAGCAATACTTCGCCATCTTTTTCGATAACTGGAATCATTAGCATGTATTTCTCATGGCTGTCATCATCATCTTCAATATTGATTTCGGTCCAAGTAAGTGCGACATCCTCCTGTGCGAGTTGCAACATCAATTTAGCTTCGTCACAAAGATGACAGCCTGACTTCGTATAAAATAACACATGCATTCACAAACACCTCTTGATTATTTTTATTACTTCAGTATAAATGAAAACTGGACTATCATACAACATTTTCGTCATCAAAAAACCGACCTTATTATGAAAGGTCGGTTCGTTTTTCATTATTTTTTATCTACTTGTTCTTTCATATCACTACGTGTGAAAATGTGATCAATCATTCCGTACTCTTTTGCACGTTCAGCAGTCATGAAATTGTCGCGCTCTGTATCTTTTGCGATAACTTCAACCGGCTGACCAGTACGTTCTGAAAGGATAGAATTTAACTTGTCGCGAAGGAAGAGAATTCGTTTAGCAGCGATTTCAATTTCTGTCGCTTGCCCCTGTGCGCCGCCTAATGGTTGGTGAATCATCACTTCCGCGTTAGGGAGTGCACAACGTTTCCCCTTTGTACCTGCTGCTAGTAGGAATGCGCCCATTGATGCAGCCATACCGATACAAATTGTTTGGATATCAGGTTTGATGAATTGCATCGTATCAAAAATAGCCATCCCAGCAGTGATGCTTCCTCCTGGGCTATTGATATAAATCGAAATATCTTTTTCAGGATCTTCTGCTGCTAAGAATAGTAGTTGGGCAACGATTGAGTTTGAAACGTTATCATCGATTCCGCTACCGAGCATGATGATTCGGTCTTTCAAAAGACGGGAATAAATATCATACGCACGCTCACCCCGGCTCGTTTGTTCAATTACTGTAGGTATTAAATTCATTCCATTTCCTCCTTCAAGGTGGATAGTAGTGTCAGTCTGTTGAAATATACTTTCGTTTCAACTATAACTTTATCATACATAGTATGGTCAACAAAGGTCAAATATAACGCTTTCAAAATAACTATTGCTTTCGTTCGATTACATTAGTATAATGAATCTTGTCTGCTACAAAAAAAGTTTGACATCCTGCCCTCGTGGTGCAACGGATAGCACGTGAGCCTCCGAAGCTTAAAATGTGAGTTCGATTCTCGCCGAGGGCATTTTATTTTATCGTAATATGTTTAAGTATACCGTGTCTCTACGCTTTTTATAGCGTGGGGACATTTTTTTATGGAGAATTTCAGACGATGCTTTAACGTCAATAATACCACGAAGAAATACCACGCAGTACAAACCGTTCCTTGAGAAAAAGCAAAGGAGGGTCCCGCCATTAAACGCAGAAATTCCGTCACCACCGCTTTATCTAAGCAACTTATCGAAACATCATCCCGTGATGAAATAAAAACTTCTAATTATTACGACGCCTCTGAGGAATTTTTAAAACATTGCTACATTAAAGGTCTATCTCCCGAAACAGTTAAGTTCTACGAAAAAGAACTCAAACAGATAGATCGTGGGCTTGCGGGAGTAAATGCCCCGCTCACGGATGTGCGAAAGATTAAAACTTTAGACATCGAAAACTTTATAGAATATCTACTCGGCATAGGGCGTGCAACGAGTACGATTAACTCTCGCCTTCGTGCGGGTAGGACGTACTTCAATTTTTGCATACGCAAAGATTATATAAACGCAAATCCTTTCGATGGCGTGCAACAGCTAAAACAACGACACGAGGTTGGTGCAACATTTTCTAAGCGTCAAATTAAACGTCTATTAGATGCGCCCGATTACGGTCGTTTAAATACACGCACCTTTCTCGGCTCGGATCGCATATTGGTCCGTGTAACCACTGGAGCCGGAGGCGAAAGGTAGTCTGTATAAGAATAAGAGTGTATCTCGAATCGGAATGCGGTTGAGCCTTAGAGCCGTAAGGCTTAGAGGCACTTTTGAAGCGTCCGGTTTTTTCGGTTCAGATGGGACTCTACGTCCGGTTTTTTCGGTTCAGTTTACATCGGAAGGAAAATGTAAACAGAGAGAAAGCGGCTGCCGATCCCGAATCCGAGGGAAAAACCGATCACATACCGATAGATCCCGTCCATGCTTGCGGTATTTTTTTATAGGCTATGTTAAATTTTATTGTCGATAATAGAATATTCCGAACAGTTTCTTCTCGCTGAACTAACGGGCAGTTTTGTTGAACAAGTTGTGAATTTAGCATTTTAAAGTAAGAGCATTTCTTTGTAATGAGAAATGCTTTTTATTTTTATCAAAATTAAAAGGATACAATAATAATATAGTAAAAAACGGTATTAATTTATTGTATAACGATAAAAAATGTGTTAAATTCATTTTATCAATAAATCAGTGAGGTGCTTTAAATGAATGTTAAACAAGGTTCAACCACCTTCTTAAAGGTAATTATTTTTCTGATTGGAATTGCGATGTTTGCTTTATGTATCTTTTGGTTGCCTGAGATAGCCATTAAAGATGCAAAGGTACATCCAGATACGGCTTACTTCCTAATCTCCTTTTTAGTATGTACATATGGATTCTGTATTACGTTTTCTGTTGCGTTGTATCAAGCATTTAAACTACTAACCTATATCGAAAAAAACAATGCTTTCTCTGATTTATCCCTTAAATCTTTGAAAGTCATAAAAAAATGTGCTTTTACAGTCATTTTCCTCATTCTGTTAGGAATAGTAAGCTTAATGGTACTTGCTAAAGTCACAGGAGATGATGCAGCAGGTCCTATATCATTAAGTCTAATGGGTATTTTAGTGACAAGTACCGTTGCAACTTTTGTAAGTGTTCTTCAAAAACCAATTAAAAATTTCCTAGAAAAAAATGAAATAAAAATGTGAGGTGTTTATTTTGAGAGAAGTCACAACATTGTTTTTAAAAATAGCTGTTTTTATTATTGGACTACCGGTTCTTGCTTTATGTATATTTTTAGTGCCCCATATGGCGAATTTCGCAGCAAAATTGTATCCAAATATTGCCCTAATGAAATATCTCGTTTTCATCGTGATGTATGGAGCGACTGTGCCTTTTTACTTTGCTCTCTATCAGGCTTTCAATCTTTTACGGTACATTGACGAGAACGCAGCGTTCTCGGAATTATCTGTAAAGACGTTAAAGAACATAAAGTGCTGTGCGATTACAATCAGTGGTTTGTATGTATTAGGTTTGCCACTCTTTCGTTTTATAGCAAAGGAAGTTGACCCTCCTATTGGATTAATGGGACTCATCATCATTTTTGCTTCGTTGGTTATCGCCGTTTTTGCTGCTATACTCCAACGGCTTCTACAAGAAGCGATTAACATAAAATCAGAAAATGATTTGACAATCTGAGGTGAATAACATGGCGATTATAATCAATATTGATGTGATGTTAGCTAAAAGAAAAATGAGCGTAACAGCACTTTCAGAGAGTGTTGGAATAACAATGGCTAACCTTTCTATATTGAAAAATGGAAAGGCAAAAGCGATTCGATTATCAACTTTAGAGGCGATTTGTAAGGCTTTAGAATGTCAGCCTGGAGATATTTTGGAGTACAAAAGCGACGAAGACACTCAATAAAAACAGACAACTAATTTATATAACTAACGCGTAACGATAGTTATATTAACCGCCTTTTCAAAGGGCGGTTTTCTTTTGGGGCAAAAACAACATTAAGGTTTAACATAGCCTTTTTATAAAAGAATTGCGTTTCATACACAAACAAAAGGGCTTTAGCCCCTATAAGGTTAGACGGAGATATTCGTCACATCTCTCTCGCAGAATAAACTTTGTCAACTATGTACCTTCCTTTCTGATTTTTTGGGACCGTCGGCAACGTCGGTTCTTTTCTTAATTTCATGTACCGAAATGAATCAGAATAAGGCTTATCAAAATTGAGGGAGGGCTTCATCAAGTCGTCTTCTCATCAGCAGTTCGCTCACTGCGTTGTCATGTGGTTATCGCTATCCATAACGAGAGAAGTGCCCGAGAACTCGATCACTTTTTTTTATGCAGTGAGTGCTAAAAATTATCAATTTAGGAGGTACGCAAATGAACGTCAAAACTATGCGAGCGATCCGTCAATTGGGCAATCTCGATCAGATAGAATTTGCCGAGAAAGTCGGCGTCTCTAAAAGTCTCTTACAAAAAATTGAGACTGGAAATGCCCTGCTAACCAAACGAACAGCATCGAAGATTATGTACGCTTTTCGGTTAACCGAGAAGGACATCAAAGAACTCGCAGATATGATCGAACATCTAAAAGAAAAATAAAGGGAGCGATTTAGAATGACAACAAACCGAGCAGCAGCAACGAATATGCGAGAGTACATCGACAGAGAAACGGGCGAGCTCGTATAGGGACGCATCCAGACTCCCCAATAGATCGCAGCTATCGAGATCAACAAGGAAAAGCAGCGTTTCAAAGACCGGGGGAAATCGTTCGTCGCAGCATATATCGATGAACTTAGAACGATTAGCACCGAGCTCACTCTTAAGGACGCCGGATTCCTTATGCGTCTCATTAGTTTCATGCGTATGAATAACGGAGGCAAGCTTATCAATGACGGTAAGGCGTTAAGCTTCGCAGATATTAGATTAGCGACTAAAAAAGGGAAAACCCAGACGTCAGAGATTATTCAAAAGCTCGAAGAACTCGGCATCCCTAAATCGGTAAAAGTCGGGAACTCGAAAGAGTTTTAGGCATTACCAAAAAAATAACGAACCAATTTCAACTATATATGTTGAACTAAAGAATGCCATTGAATCCGCTACGGCGCTTGGGGATACCTCCCGCGATAAGCCTGATAGAAAACCATTATCGGGGAGGGATTGAACTGCATCCCTCCTCTTTGTCTTATCGCTTCGGCTACCCCAGTAGACTCCTTCGCTGAAGATTACAGATAAATTATAAGTTCAAGATATATAAATAAAAAATATCCCTTGAAATATGTTTTAATTGTTAATAACAACACTAACAAAAAACATAACAAAGGATATGAATACTATGATACCTACATATTTCGGTAAATGCAAAGCTATTTTTATAGAAACTATCCATAAATTGAAAGGTTCCGACAAACGAAAAGCACTTGCTGAAATAGCTAAAGCCCTGGGAAAGGGAGGTCAATCGATTGTTGCCAAAGAGTTTACCGTTAGTCGGAATACAATTCGAAAAGGTCGATTTGAGTTAAGAGGCATCTCCATTGTGGACGCCTTTAATGCCCGAGGACGAAACAGAGTGGAAGTCAAACTCCCCAATTTACTAACAGATATAACAGACGTCATTGACACTCAAAGTCAGACAGATCCTGACTTTGGAACCACTAGGCTTTTTACTAGGATGACCGTTCGTGAAGTACGTAAGCAACTTATTGAACAAAAAGGCTATACCGATGATGAGTTACCCGTTAACCAAACATTGAACAATAAGATCAACAAACTGGGCTACCGTCTTCAAAAAGTACAAAAAGCGAAACCACTCAAAAAAATAGCAGAAACAGATGAAATCTTTGAACATCTAAAAAAAGTACATGATGCGAATAAAGACAAAGACAATCTAGTCAGAATCTCGATTGATACGAAAGATCGGGTAAAAATCGGCAATTTCTCAAGAGGTGGTAAAAGTAGAAACCTAGTAAAAGCGAATGATCATGATTTTGGAGGCGACTATGTAACTCCCTTTGGAATACTAGATTTAATGCGTGACCACCTTGAACTTGTATTGACAGAAACGAAGGCAATAGCGGATTTTATGGTGGATTGTATTGAGGCTTATTGGTGTAAACACTACTTACACATAAAAGACACGCTCATCATCAATGCGGATAATGGACCCGAAAATAGCAGTCGCAGAACACAATTCATGAAGCGGCTCATCGAGTTTGCGGCCAAGCATCATGTCAAAGTCATTTTAGCGTATTATCCTCCTTACCACAGTAAATATAATCCTGTAGAAAGAACTTGGGGACGCTTAGAACAACATTGGAATGGTGCTATTCTGGATTCAATGGATGCTGTTCTGGGTTTTGCGAAAAGTATGACTTGGAAGGGGAAAAACCCGACTGTCAGCTTATCAGACAACGTGTATGAAACTGGAGTAAAGGTTGAAAAAAGCATCATAATCACTATGAAGAGCTAATCGAGCGGGCAGCAGGAATAGAAAAGTGGTTTGTGACAATAGATCCGGAAACTATAAGAAAAGGTGGTTTATATGGAAAAAATAGTATTGGAAGCTGATTTTGGGGTAAGGGGAAGCTATGTTCATTTTAGCGATAATGAGCAAATTCGTTACCATTTTTGTATAATAATAGTCGTCCAAATACAATGAAAAGATCTTTTTGAGTTTCTTGTTGGGAAAGTACTGGATGTTGATCCGTTATTTCTTTTGATATGCCTAATACTGTGATTTAGTAATAATACTACTATATCATAGAGGTTAGTAATGCTACTATACTTGGGGTTTTTTAATATTACATCAACCGAAATCAGAATAGTGTTTGTCTATAGGGTTTTTATTACTTTCTATGAGAGTAGACAAATTATGAATTGAGCGTTATCGGTAGACTGTACTTAAACGGTAACGTATGTAATAGTCTCCCAAATGTAATGATAGCAAGGGTTGTAGCATGTTAGTGTTGTTACCGTTTGACTGTTACCGAAATCGAGAGTAATGGACAGGCTACACTAAGTTAGATTCGCAAGTAATCAATCTTCAATGTTACCAGACAAGGTGAGAGAAGTTCACAGGGGAAGAATTGTGGTAATTACTTAACAGTTTGAATAGAGGTTCTTACATTTATCTCATGAAATGTTATATAATACAGGTGGAAGAATTTAAGTAGAGAGAAGGGGCGGGGCATATGTTGAAAAAATTTGCATCAGACGTTTTAGGCTTGTCGGATATCGGTAAAATCATCGGTCCAGAAGATTATGATAAAACGGATGCGGATGATTATATTCGAAATGAAGAGAATGAAAAGATTTATTTTTTAATCAAGACAAAAGTGGATGAATATTGCTTTACGAACATTGCATTTATTCACGTCGATGGAGAGAAAGCTATATCTTCGAAGCGCTTGCTAAAACGCTATTCGTATTCGCAAAATCAAATTACCGATGTGTTTTTGGAAACGGCGGGAAAAGTGGATTTGGATGTTGAAATCAAGTTCTCCTTAGGCAATCAATCGTTCAGCATTGACGTTGATAAAAAGCAACTTGCCCAATTGATTGATCTGTACAAAGCATTATCTTATATTTCGGAAAAAGTCCACGACAACAATATCCTGTTAGAGTTAGCGAATGGAAGTCTTGATAAAGCTGTAACAGTGTTGCATAACGCACGTCTGTCTGACATCCAGCTAGCCGACCAGTATAAACAATTGACCGAGTTTGGTTTCTCCTGGTTAACGGCTGCCCGTGACCAATACAAAATTAAAGACTTTGGTGATGTGTTTGAGAAATATATTAACAATTAACTTATAAGCTAGTTGTACATTATATTCTTTAGAAAAGTGTGGGGTCCCAGGTTCTGAAACAGATTGTTTTGGAACTTGGGACCTTTCCTGTTGGAGGCGAAAAATTTTCAAAGTGTAGATTTACAAATTAGAACCACCCCTTTTTAGGGGTCACTTCTGGACAGGCTACTAATACTTCGCTACGACCTTCAAAAGTAACTATAGTTTTCCCTTTTAGGGATTCTAAACTAACAGGCTGTTGGTTTAGAAGTTCAAGACCTCTTCACGCTTATACAAACTGAATCCATCTGAAGATAACTCTTCTCCACTTCTACGAATAATACTATTAACTGTGTCGATGTCTACCTCCTAGAAGTATCTAAATGAATGGTACAATAGTTGAACGAAATATTGAGGGAGTCGTGCTGAAAGATGCTCGGCTTTTTTGCGTCTACAATCTTACTAGTCGTACTGAGATCACTCAAATCATGATATCGACAGTACTCTATCGTATTAATCCTAATGTTCTAATAGCGTAGTCACAACTTAAAAGGATGGACTCAATACGATGAGTACTTCAGATTCCTCTTCAACTAACGGTGAAGGATTGTTGAACAAGGATATAATGAAATTACAGAAATGTTTAGTCAGCATTAAGATTAAAAGGCTAGGATTCAATAATTGGATGATTTCGAAGGTAAATAAGTAAATAAAAAACAGATGGATACCACTCCTCTGCTTTTTATTTGCTCATTAGTATCGTAATTCATTAACGAACAATAGGTTCGAATTGTTCACCACGTTAATACCTTAGTGATAATCACTTGATGGTTTAAATGGTTCTGCTTTCTTAAAAGTAACGGATTCAGCTTTATACATTTTTCCATCCCGACCATACTTAACCTTCAGACTACCTATACTTGCCTCGGGAATAGTTACAAACACAGTTGTATAGCCATAAAGAACACCATTCTCAGGCTTATAATCTTCTATTGAGCCTATTCCAGGAGGACCATCAGAAGATTGATAACCAAATTTCAAAAAGTCTATTAAGTATTTCTTTTTACCAGTTAAAACAGTAATTTCATTTCCTTTTGTCTCCATTTTTACAAGTTTTTTGACTGCATCATTAATGGATTCAACTGACACTTCTTCGTATCTTCTATAAGGGTCATGTACTTGATTTAACACATGTTACAACTCTCTGAATCGCATATGCTTTTCCTGTTTGAGAGTCCTGAGTTGGTCCAACTGATGAAACGATTGTTGTTTGAATAGAAGTAATGAGAACAAGGGATAGTATAACAACGATTAACATCTTTTTTATTTTTTTCAATACACCTCTTTAGGACTTTATCTAATTAATTGTATTGTTACCTTATCTGGATAAAGTATGTGCTTATTCAACCAACGGAGGCTTTAGTTAAAGAAGGAACAGAAAAAACGTCTTAAGTTTATGGGTATTGAATCTTCTGGAATCTAAAGTTCTATATAAGCAAGCAATGGTGTACACCTTAACGATTACGTTTTGTACAACTATCTGCATTAGTATATCTGTGAAAACTTCAAGTTCTTGAACGGACTACTATACCTTGTTATGAATGATAGGCTAAAGTTTGATGACGATGTTCAGTACTCACACAGCAAGCGTAAGTACCCGTGTAATCGTATTCAACGGACATTGTATCAGTTTGATTGAACACAGCCAGATGCGACGTTACGGTATACAATTCGTACAGTAATCGAATTTCAATATTGACGTCACGAACCGAATACATTACGATGGAATTACGCAATGACTGGATTACCACGTATTGCAATCGTACTGAACCGCCCTGAGAGCCGACACCAAGCGAATTGAACCGCATTACCCTTCCAAGGGTGCAACGGATAGCACGTGAGCCTCCGAAGCTTAAAATGTGAGTTCGATTCTCGCCGAGGGCGTACAAACCTTTATTTATCAGGGTTTCCAAAAGTAAATAGGTCATATTTGCCCATGAGATTATTCTTATGGGCATTTTTCAATATTTTTTAGTGTGTTAAAAAAATGAAAAACCGTCTCCATCAGCCGATAAACAGCGAGAAACGGTCCGATTTTCATTCAATTTGCATCTTCAACGAGTAAAGCAAGAGACTCTAGTGCCTGTTCTTCATCAATTCCTTCTGCAATCAATGTAACAATCGTTCCACGAGCAATCGCAAGACTCATAATTCCCATGATACTTTTTGCATTTACTTGGCGTTCCTCTTTTTTCAAAAACAGATCCGCCGTAAAGCGATTCGCTTTTTGGACGAAGAGTGCTGCTTGTCTTGCTTGCAAACCAGTTTTCATCTTCACTTCAACTATTCGTTCTGCCATTCCATAACCAACTCCTCTCTTTTTATAGTAATCGATTTACCGACTACTCATTCCACCCGCACGCAAATTATCAGCAATCTCCTCAATTTTTCTCAAGCGATGGTTAACACCCGATTTACTTACTGTACCACCTGAAACTAATTCTCCGAGTTCCTTCAACGTGATATCCTGATTTTCCACCCGAAGGCTAGCGATTTCCTGTAGTCTATCCGGTAATTGGTCAAGTCCAATCGTTTTCTCAATAAGTTTTATATTTTCAACTTGTCGTTGTGCCGCACCAATTGTCTTATTCAGATTTGCTGTTTCACAATTCACAAGTCTATTTACACTATTTCTCATATCCCGTATAATCCGTACATCCTCAAACTTCATCAGAGAAACATGTGCCCCGATAAGATTGAGATAGTCCGCTATTTTCTCTGCTTCCTTCAAATAAGCAATATACCCTTTTTTTCTCTCAATTGACTTTCCATTCAGATGGTATTTATCCATCAATTCAACGAGGGCTTCACTATGCTCTTTGTAAATCGAAAATATTTCAAGATGATAGGAAGAAGTTTCTGGATTATTGACCGAACCTCCTGCCAAAAATGCTCCACGTAAATAAGCACGCTGACAACATTTCTTCTTCACGATTTCCTTTGAAATTTCATTTTTAAATTGGAATGTGCCTGTCAGTATGTACAAGTCTTCAAGAAGAGGCTTTGCACCATCCCGAATCCGACAAATATAAACGTTATTTTTTTTCAGACGCATCTTCTTCCTAACGAGAAGTTCCACTTTATAGGGATAAAGCCGCTTTAAATTCGAATAGAGGCGCCTGGCAATTGCTGCGTTCTCTGTTTGTACATCAAGGCTCAACTGCTTGTTTGAAAAGGACAGCGCACCATTCATCCTGATAAATGCCGCGACTTCCGACTTCGTACAGCAGTCGTTCGCTTCTATCTGTGTCAATTCTTTCTTTGTTTCCGATGCAAAAGACATGATGCTCCCCCTTTCCCGGCGACGATCACGTCTATCCCGCTTCTATCGCATTTCCCATATATTCAATGAGCCATTCGGCCACTTTCTCTGAGTTATGCAACGCACTACCCTCGACAACGGACGCAATATCCTTTACCACAATATGAGGCACTAGTTTCCCCAATGCTTCTAAATCATTTTCTACAGGCCAAGGTGATTCCATTTGTCCTGAACTCCCAAGCAATGTAGAAATATCTAATCCGTTTAATAATACCGTATCAATAAATGCTTCCCCAGCGTGATCATACAAAGCTTGGACATGTTCCGATGCGGTATATCGGTACGTTTCACCTGCTTGTGTTGTCAGATTGCTAATATACACCTTTTTAGCTTTACATGCCAATACTGCTTCACGAATTGCTGGAACTAATATTGTCGGCAATATGCTTGTATATAAGCTACCCGGTCCAAAAATAATAAGATCTGCAGCCAGTATTGTCTCGACAGTTTCAGGTAATGGTTCCACCTCCTGAGGCGAAAGGTATACTTTCCTAATTTTACGACCATAAACCGGAATTTTAGACTCCCCAGTTATGATTGTTCCATCTTCAAGTTCGGCGTGTAATGTAATTCTTTGGTTTGCAGCTGGTAACACCTTTCCTTTGATATTCAGAATACGACTCATTTGTTCAACAGCACGGGCGAAATCCCCCGTAATATCTGTAAGAGCCGCCAACATCAAATTGCCAAGCGAATGGCCTTTCAAATCTTCTGACGTCGAAAAACGATATTCAAACATCTTTTCAATAAGCGGTTCGACATCTGAAAGCGCTGCCATCACTTTTCGGACATCTCCAGGGGGGGGGATGTCATACTCGTCCAGAAGCCTGCCAGAGCTTCCTCCATCGTCGGCTACGGTGACAACCGCTGTTAAGTCCACTGAATGAATTTTCAACCCTCTTAACAACGTAGACAACCCGGTTCCTCCACCGAAGACGACAATCTTTTTAAGCTTCCCAGATTGCAGCATAGCGTCATCCCTTTCTTTTTTCAATATCTCCATGGGTAATGAATGTCCTGTATTCATCCTTGAAACGCTCACCAAAAAACCTAGCAAGAGTCACAGAACGATGTTGTCCCCCAGTACAGCCAAATGCAATGACAACTTGTGATTTCCCCTCATTCTTATATTGCGGAAGGATGAATTTGAACAAATCAGTCAATTTATCGATTAGAATCTGTGTATCTTTCCATTTAAGTACATAATCATACACTTCCTTTTCTAGTCCAGTCTTCGATTTTAATTCCTGAACATAAAAAGGATTGGGTAGGAAACGTACATCAAAGACGACATCTGCATCGATGGGCATTCCATGTTTAAATCCGAATGAAATAAAGTTCACCGTAAATCCTGAATCGCCATTGGATGAAAATTCGGATATAATCTTTTCTCGTAGTTCTTTCGGCTTTAGACTTGATGTATTGTAAATTGAACGTGATCGGCCTTTCAATTCAGATAATAGAAGCCTTTCTTTCCGAATACCAGCCAGTGGTAATCCACCTTCAGAAAGCGGATGAGAGCGTCTTGATTCCTTATATCTGCGAACAAGCGTCTTGTCGTCTGCTTCAAGGAATAGGATCTGATATGATACACCTACTGTATGCAATAATTCGTCTAGTGCACCTATCAACGAATCGAAAAGATCGCCACCTCGTGTATCCATGACAGCCGCAATTCGCCTCATCTGATTTTCAGACTTCATCATCAAATCAAGAAATGTGACCAGTAACTCAGGCGGAAGATTATCGATACAATAAAATCCAAGATCTTCAAAACTTTGCATCGCAACTGTCCTACCTGCACCGGACATTCCTGTTATGATAACTAGTTCCACATCGTTAACTACGGTTTCATTATCTATCATATCCATCACCTTCCATAGAATTCTGGATCTCTTCTTTCAATAATTTAAATTCTTCCGTATAAAAGAATGTACCATATTGCATGCCTGGTTGTGAGACGGCAAACAATAAATTCGTCCGATCTCCTTCTGCCATTGGAAGGAAGTGTAGACTTTCTATTGGATGCCACTCAAGTACTCCCTCAACCGTTGTTTCAAACGGGGTACCTGAAATGTCTAAGGCGATGAATGTATAGAGCATCCATTCATCTTTCACCTTCTTTCCAGTATTGTCTGTAATCACCATTGAGTAGACACCTTTTAAATGTGGGTTAATTGGTTTCGCACCAGTTTCCTCTGCGAATTCCCTAATTGCAGCATTATAAATTGATTCGCCTGGATTCATCTTTCCTCCAGGAGCTACATACCAATCACGGCGAGGCTTTTTTAATAATAAAACATGATTGTCTTTAACAATGAGTAAATTTGCTATTCTTTGCATTTATACATCCTCACTTTTTTTTGAGCGTATAAACATATTATACATCGTACCATTGTGAAACGACAAAAAAAAGGAGGCCATTCACCGGATAGTACCAGCGAACAGCCTTTTAAAGTTTATTTATCAAAAGGGGGGGCAATTGATAGTTTTACTATACCCTAATCTTATTTCATTTCTGTTACATTCACATTAAGGTTATATTAAACTTCAGCGCCTAGTTTCTCCATCAGTTCCTCAACATATTTCTGTACTGCTTGTGCTGCTATACTACCGTCCCCTGTCGCTGTTACAACTTGGCGTAATAACTTCTCACGTACATCTCCTGCAGCATAGATGCCCGGCACAGTTGTTTCCATGATGTCATTTGTCGCAATATAACCATTTTCGTCAAGAATTCCTAGCTTTTTGAATGGAGCCGTCAATGGATCCATTCCGATATAGACAAACATGCCATCCGTTTTGAATTCTTTTTCTGAACCATCTACAGTTGACACAAGTGTTACTGAGCCAACTTTTCCGTTGCTTTCATTCACTTCTTTTACAGTAGAATTCCATATGAATTCAATTTTTTCATTCGCGAACGCTCTGTCCTGAATGATTTTTTGAGCACGCAACTCTTTCCGGCGATGAATAACCGTCACTTTATCTGCAAAGCGTGTCAAATACGATCCCTCTTCAATTGCAGAGTCGCCTCCGCCAATGACAACGATTTCTTTTTTCCGGAAAAATGCACCATCACATACCGCACAATAGCTGACACCCCGGCCAGTAAGTTCGGCTTCGCCTGGGATTCCCATTTTACGATATTCAGCGCCCGTAGTAATGATAATTGCCCGTGCTTTATATTCTTTATCGCCGACGACGATTGTTTTGTACCTTTCACCGTCGATAATATCTGTTACGTCACCGTATGCATATTCAGCACCGAACTTCTTCGCATGTTCAAACATTTTTGTCGATAAGTCTGGACCCAATATTGTTTCAAATCCGGGGTAATTTTCAATTTCTTCCGTATTTGCCATTTGTCCACCCGGAACTCCACGTTCCAGCATCAAAGTAGATAGATTCCCACGGGAAGTGTATACAGCAGCTGTCATCCCCGCAGGACCAGCACCAATAATTATGACATCGTAGATTTTCTCTGTTGTCATGCGAATTTCCTCCTCCACAACGTTTACACAATAAATCGTATAAGATTCCAGACCCACGTTCAACCTTTCTGCTTATAAAGAAAAGCGCAAGGCGCCTGAAAGACGCGACAGGCGCTGGAAGGCTTGAAAATAAAGGCGCTTTTTGCCTTTATCTTCAAGACTGAAGCGACCCGAGCGGCTGGCGCCTGGAGCTAGACAATAAAGAAA
>NZ_JADBEL010000009.1:72094-120648 GCF_014873855.1 Sporosarcina limicola
GAAAGGCTTGAAAATAAAGGCGCTTTTTGCCTTTATCTTCAAGACTGAAGCGACCCGAGCGGCTGGCGCCTGGAGCTAGACAATAAAGAAAAGCGCAAAGTACCATTAAGCATCAAAATGTGGTAGAAACTCAATTAAGTCACCGATGTATTTTGTTAATGTCGGAACAGAAATTCCAAATGTGCTAGCAATTGTTGTTTTTGTTACCCCTGTATCCCGAGACGACTGGAACATGTAATCCGCTGCGGCTGCAAGTGCTGTCGGATTTCGGAATGGATACGAGCGACTGAGAGCCGTCTCGCATAGGGTAAACCACATCTGAAAGAGATGTGTTGCCTGTGTATCCAATGGACGGTATTTGGAATAGAGCATATCCGTTGTCTCTAGTGCACGGATGAATGATTTATCGAATGCTGTTTCCGGCATGAACTCATAATCAAGTCCACTGGTTAGAAACAGTCGCTCCATATCGGAAAGTTTTTCAATATCGATATACGAAGGATGCGAAATAATTTCTTGCTTATGTCCCGATTTACCAAGAAGGTAGAATCCAAACATTCTTTCGCTTCTGTATTCGTTGCGTATTTTACCTAGCAAAAAACTCCTATTTTGTTCCAGTGAATCTGGTTGAATATCTGCCTGGACATCTTTCCATGGCTCGTAGCCAACCTTTGTTGGATCCATTTCAACCAAGGTCGCAAAAGCTTTTCGCGCAACCCCTTCATGTCCTGATAAGTAAGCCGAATGAGCAAACCAGAAATAGAAGCCTACATCCCCGTCAAAACCATGTTTTTGGAGACTCCTAAGCCAATTGTATGCTTCTTTATGTCTCCCGACGAGCGCAAAAGTTGAGCCGAGTTTAAAGCGATGTTCAAATTGATAAGGTTTAATTTTCACTAGCAATTCGAGCAAGGATTCTAGTTCTTCTTCCTGCTTTTCATAGTAATAAAAGACAGCCAGATTGCAAAGAGCATGGATGTTTCCTTTGTTACGATTAAGGACCTCGTGCAGTAATTCACTTGCCCGCTCAGTTTTCCCGATATAGAAATAGGCGAGCGCTAAATTATTATATGCAGCCCAAAATTCAGGATGATCAACAATAATCGACTCAAGTAATTCTACAGCCGTTTTGAAATCACCTGACTCCATAAGACGGCGTGCTTTTTCCTGAAGAAAATAGACTTCCCCATCCGGCATTTCATCATCATTAAACGCCTCTTCCTGTTCCGCGAAATCAATGATTTCCATCGATTCATCAGCAAAAGGACCATCAGGGTCAAGCGATATATATTTCTCTGCATACATTTTCGCGTCACGCAACATTCCCAGATGCGCATGTACTTCTGCCAAATAGAAAATAATTTCCTCTTCTGTCGAGTCGAGTGAATAGGCAGTCATGAGTAATTCATGGGCTTCTTCAAAACGACCTTCTTCCATGACAAGCACTCCGTACTGCATCAGAAATAGCGGATCATTCGGACTAAGTTCCGTAGCCCGCTTCAAATATTTATGTGCATCTCCAAAACGTTCACGCTGTAATGCCTGAACTGCTTTCTTATAATAAAATTCACCGTCTGGAATGAACGAAATGACTTTTCTGTCTTGTTTCTTACGCTTTTTATCCAATCATATTCCCCCGAAAAAATAAGAAGGAACGCACGATACGTCCCTTCTCGTAATGATGCTCATTATATCATACCTTACACCGACGTCATCAGTTTTCAACTTTTTTCATCCGAAAACCAAATATACCTTGGCGTATTTGCGCCCAGATTTTTATCAAGCTTGCTCGATAAATTCACCCGAAAAATCTGTGGCATCCGCCAGAGGATGTAACTTAATTCAGCAAGGGGTTGGGAGCCCCCACTGAATTAAGTTAATTTTTGTTGCCGTTCTCTCATCTGCTCCGCCGTGAAAATAATTTTCACTGGATTTCCACCTGCGAATGAACCTGGCGGTATATCTCGGTTGACAAGTGACGCTGCGGAAACAATCGCCCTATCACCAATCTCCACACCCGGAAGAATCGTCGTATTCGCACCAATCAGTACGTTTTTACCGATGATAACGTCCCCAATCCGATATTCATCAATCAAATATTCATGGGCAAGAATCGTCGTATTAAAACCAATCACTGAGTTATCACCCACTTTTATCCGCTCAGGGAACATAACGTCTGGCATTACCATTAGTGCAAAAGACGTCTTCTTGCCGACTTCCATTCCCAGAAATGTTCGGAACAAAAAGTTCTTCACTGGGATGAAAGGCGTGTACCTTGATAGTTGTATGACAACAAAGTTTTTTGCCACTTTGAAAAATGGAACCGTCTTATAAATATGCCAGAGTGAATTTGCATCACCTTGTGCAGGATACCGTTCTGTGCGTCTCAAATTTCTTCCCCTCTAACAATTTTGAGTAGGTCTGAAATATGATGCAACATATAATCTGGATTGTATGTTTGTAAAAACGCTTCCCCTTTGGCGGACCATGCAACTCCAGCAGTGCGAACACCTGCATTTTTTCCACCTTCGATATCGTGGAAATTATCCCCAATCATTAGCGTCTCTTCTTTCGTGGTATCTAATCTTTCAAGAGCAAGCAGGATTGGTTCGGGATGTGGTTTTGTATTCGTTACATCGTCAAATCCGATGACTGTGTCGAATACTCCTTCTGCGTCTAAAAGATCCAGACCCTTCATCACCATATCATTTTTCTTTGTGGATACGATGGCCATCTTCATGCCGGCCGCTTTCAGAAACTTCAATGTTTCCGATACACCATCGAACTCAATCGCAAGTTCATCATGCATAGAAACGTTCCACGCTCGATACTCTTCTATAAATTGTTCGACCTTTTCAGGATCTACGGAAGCGAACGACTCCATCAATGTAGGGCCAAGAAACGGAAGAATGTCAATCCGCTCATATTTACCGGGGTAATGGTTGTTCAGAACAGATTGGAATGTCTGGATAATCAGCTCATTTGTATCAAGTAAAGTTCCGTCAAAGTCAAATAACAATGTAGTAATTGGTTTAGTCATTTGCAATCGATGCCCCCTTTTTCTTCTGAAGTTCTGTTCGTTTCCAGATAAACGCCACGATAATTGTTAGGACAAATGCCGTAATAACCCGGATAATTAATAGAGGTAAAACGGGTATACCCAGCGGAACGAAAAGGAGTGTATCTTCAATGACCGCATGACAGGCGACAAGGAATATGAACGCGAGCGTCGCATCCTTTTTACTAACGCCATGTTCATGTACTGCTTGAATCATGATACCGGCACCATAAGCTAGGCCAATCACCAACCCAGCGACAAGCGTCATTGAAGCATTCGACTGTACACCAATGACTTTTGTAAAAGGGCCCAATTTCTCGGAAAATCTCTGTAAATAATTCCGATCTTTCAATAACTGAACGACAATCATTAGTGGAATGACAATTAAAGCAAGTTGCAAAACACCAAACGATGCTTTTTGTACACCTAACATCACCAATTCCAACCAGCCAGTCGGTATACTATCCGTTTTGGGTACCATTCCGTACTGCGCCGTCTCACCTCCACCTTTCCAGAGAAGGTTGATAATAATCCCAGACATCGCCGCAAGTCCGAAGCGCACCAGAAGTACAATCCATAATTTCACACCCACCTTTAAAGCGACACCTGTTTCGATAAATAGATTATGTGAAAACGACAGCATAACCGCGATGATGAATACTTCTTTCACAGTCAACTCGAGTGATAAAACACCCGCAATTCCTGCGTATAAATTGAGTGCATTCCCTAGAACTAACGGAATTGCAGCTTCCCCACTCAATCCGAACAAGCCCATAAAAGGAGCAACCAGACCGACAAGCCATGGTAGAACGGGCGTATATTGCAAAATAACAACGAGGATTGTAATGGGAAAAATGATTTTCCCTAATGTCCACGTCGTGTTCAGTCCCGCCTTTAAACCGTTTTGAAGTGTTCCCATTTCCCAGATCCCTTTTTTATTCATCCTGATATGTGGCCTTTATTTTCTGGATATAGCGTCTTACGAAGAAAATCGCAATCGCCGCAACAACCGTAACGACGGAGATAAGTTGCGCAGCACGCAGTTCACCGATGACATACAAGCTATCCGTACGCATACCTTCGATAAAGAACCGACCGACCGAATACCAGACAAGATAAAACAGAAACATCTCGCCCCGCTTCAAACGTACCCTGCGCAATAATAGGATAATGACCAAGCCAACGACGTTCCACAATGATTCGTAGAGGAAAGTTGGGTGATACGTCACACCGTTAATCGTCATCTGATTCATGATCCAATCGGGAATTATCGTATTTTGAAGAAATGTTTCCGAAATGGGTCCACCGTGGGCTTCCTGATTTATGAAGTTGCCCCATCGACCGATAATCTGGCCAATCAGAAGTCCAACTGCTGCGATATCGACCGTTTTCCAGAACGATATTCCACGGTGTTTCGTGTAGAAATACGTCGTTAGGAACGCACCAATCAGCGCACCGTGGATAGCAATACCACCTTCCCAAATCTGAAAAACCGTCCACGGGTTGTCTTTATAATCATCCCAAGAAAAAACAACATAGTAAATCCGTGCACTGATGATTGAAATCGGGACGGCCCAGACGAGTAGATCCGTTAAAAAGTCTGGATGCATCCCTCTTTTCACCATTTCCCGTTGGACAACGATGAATGCAAGGACGATGCCAAGAGCTATAATTATCCCATACCAACGGACTGAAATCGGACCAAGTGAAAACGCCACCGGGTTAATTGCTAGTAAATCAAACACAATCATTCCACCTCTCCCTCAATTTTCTTCGCTTTTAGTTCGATTGCTGAATCCAGTTTCTTTGAAAACTCTTCTGCAGTATTCACACCAAGCTTTTTCATTCTATAATCCATTGCCGCCACTTCAATAATGACAGACAAGTTACGCCCAGGACGTACTGGGACAGTTAGTTTCGTCAATTCAGAATCCATGATTTTCATCTTCTCGTCATCTAGACCCAGTCTTTCATACATTTTTTGAGAATCCCAGGTTTCAAGATCAATAACAATTACAATCCGTTTATCTCCTCTTACAGAACCTGCACCGAACAAAGTCATCATGTCGATAATTCCAACCCCACGAATTTCGAGCATGTGCTCAAGAAGTTTCGGCGCATTGCCAATCAATACATTTTTAGAAACTTGTCGAATTTCTACAAGGTCATCAGCTACTAGACGGTGCCCCCTTTTCACAAGTTCGAGCGCGGTCTCACTTTTCCCAACACCGCTCTTGCCGGTAATTAGAATTCCGACACCGTATACATCAACGAGTACTCCATGAACCGCAGTCATCGGTGCGAGCTTACCTTCCAGATAATTCGTTAACATGCCGGCAAATTTCGTTGTCGGCACTTCCGTTGTCAGGACTGGAACGCCTATACTTTTAGCTGCTTCCTCCAATTCAATTGGCACTTCCATACCATGTGCGATAATAATTGCCGGCGTGTTTTCTGAACATAAACGTACCATTCGGTCTACCCGTTCAGCATCAGATAGGTTTGCGAAAAATGCCAGTTCCCTCTTCCCAAGAATCTGTACACGATGAGGCGTGTAATAATTGAAAAACCCCGCCATTTCAAGACCCGGCCGTGAAATATCACTCGTATGTATTTGCCTCTCATCATCCACACTTCCGATGCTGAGTTCGAGACTGAATGTGTTTTGAACATCTTTTACTGTTACACAAGACACGGATTTGCCCCCTTTATCGCTATTTTTTAACATGCCTACGTTCCATTTTACCATGCCTATTTTCAAATGAAATGAATTTACGCTGAAATTGTCCACTAACAAGCATTCCCCTCCTATCTATCGAACGAGGAGGAATAATATGACAATAATAATGATTGACGCTGGTCATGGCCCGAATACGCCAGGAAAACAATCGCCGGATGGTGTGTTACGCGAATTTAATTTCAATAACAGTGTAGCTGAAATGATCAAACGCCTACTTTTCGAAAATGAGATGACGGTGATCTTTGCACATGAATTGGGAAGGGATGTCCCTCTTGTCGAACGAAATGCATTGGCAAATAAGATGAACGTCGATGCCTTCATTTCTATCCATGCGAATGCGTATGGCCCCGATTGGAATGGTGTAAGTGGAATCGAGACGTTTCTTTATCCTACGGCAAGTAAAGAATCTGCTGCGCTTGCTTCACTTTTGCAAAGTTCCCTCATTGCGGCCTGCAACCGCACAGACCGTGGTGTAAAGAAAGCAGATTTCGCAGTCCTGCGCGACACGAAGATGCCAGCCGTTCTTATCGAATGCGGTTTCATGACGAACCGAGAGGAGGCGACCTTGTTACTGAAAAAGGATTATCGGTTGCAATGTGCCAAAGCGATTGCCTTCGCCATATCTGCGTGGCTGTATCGCGGGAAGAAGTGACATTCGTAACTGTCATGGCTCGGATGAACTGTAAGGTCAATCGGGGAAACTGTCATGGCTCGAGCGAACTGTAAGGGCAATCCCTGAAACTGTGAGGACAACCGTGGAAACTGTCATGGCTCGAGCGAACTGTAAGGGCTATCCGTGAAACTATAAGGACAATCGTGGAAACTGTCATGGCTCGAGCGAACTGTAAGGGCTATCCGTGAAACTGTAAGGACAACCGTGGAAACTGTCATGGCTCGGCTGAACTGTAAGGGCTATCCGTGAAACTGTAAGGACAACCGTGGAAACTGTCATGGCTCGGCCAAACTGTAAGGGCTATCCGTGAAACTGTAAGGGCAATCGTGGTAACTGTCATGGCTCGGCTGAACTGTAAGGGCTATCCGTGAAACTATAAGGACAATCGTGGAAACTGTCATGGCTCGAGCGAACTGTAAGGGCAATCCCTGAAACTGTGAGGACAATCCCTGAAACTGTGAGGACAATCCCTGAAACTGTGAGGTCAATCGTGGTAACTGTCATGGCTCGGACGAACTGTAAGGGCAATCCCTGAAACTGTCATGGCTCACGACATCCATCCAGCTGGCCATCAATATCATTTTAACTCTAAAAGGACTGCATGACACCGATTTTCTCGGTGTCATGCAGTCCTTTCCATTTCAAAGCTGATTATTCAGGTTTCGCATTATAACAAACCAGAACAGATCCAGTTTTCGCTTCACCAAAAATGTGGAGCGGAGATGAATTTCCTTCTACATCTTTTTTAAAGCGAATTGTCCGGTGGAGAAGCTGTTCCTGTTCAGCAGTACGGTTAATATCATCAAGTTGCAAGTCTAACCGTCCCATATTCGAAGCGATTTCGCCCGACAAGGCTACATCTGATGGAATATAGATTTCAACAGAACCGCTCATCGTCTTCGCTTCGATTTTTTCTGCCGCCGAATCCGTTGTCGTTACGACGACATGCCCATTAAGCGACTTCGCTTCCACATCTTTCACTGCACCATCAATGTAGACGCGGCCATTAAATGCTTCTGCTTCAAGCCTATCGCCCGTCATCCCGGTAAGATTAATGGCACCATTGGCCGTTTCAAATTCACCGTCTTTGAAGGTCAGACTTGAAATTTCAATTTTACCGTTTGCTGTTTTCACGCGCACTTTTTCTGCTACAACGTCTTTCATTTTGAAAGAACCATTCAGCAATCGTGCAGAAATTCGCTCATAGTCTTTTTTTGGAATGAACAATTCAACATTCACTTGAATCATCTTCAAGTCGCTCGAAATCCTCATTTTCCCTTCGTCATTAACAAACAACAGCTTATCAAGGAAATCCGCCCTAGCCTTCTCTTCCGAATCACTCGTATACGCTTTCACTGTAAACTCCGCACGTACCTCTTCATCTTCACTCGTATGGACTGTCAATTTCCCATTATCGATATCGACAATCAATTCCTGAATTCCGGCCGCTGTTTTTGTCATCGTATGATTGAAAACGACTGAATTACCGAAAGGTGTTTCAAAATCGAAGGATTTCACTTTCTGTACAGCGGTCTGCATGAATTGCATAAACCGATCGCCGACAGTCGAAAAATCAGTGCGTAAGTCTTCAAGGAATTCATCCATGGAAGGTTGTGCACGACGTTTTCCGTCTGAATCGGGTTTCGTTTCATCAATCGGCCCTACTTCAACTTTTTCACTTTCGGCTTTCTGTTCATGCGATGTATACGTATCTTCCGTCACCTGTTTAGTTTCAACCTGTTTCATTTGTCCCAATTTTTCTAGAAGTGTCAGCGCTTCATCGGTCGTGATTGTCCCATTCTCCAGCATTGCTAAAATCCGTTTCCGTTCATTTTGCATTGTTACTCCCCCTAGTGTTATCGTTTTCCGGATTTCTCCGTTCACCTAACTATATATACGAGTAGGCTCAGAAAAAGTTTCATTGAACTACTTTTTCTGCCTCTTTAATTATCATTTCCGTCCGTTTACGATCACGCTCGATAATCGGTTTCAAATAATGGCCGGTATAGGAATTCTCGAACTCTGCAACCTTTTCAGGTGAACCTGTTGCAATAATCTGTCCTCCTTTATCGCCTCCTTCAGGACCTAGATCGATAATATGGTCCACAGTCTTGATAACGTCCAAGTTATGCTCGATAACCAGCACCGTGTTCCCTGTATCGACAAGTCTTTGCAGGACGACAAGCAATTTCGCTATATCGTGGACATGAAGACCTGTTGTCGGTTCGTCAAGAATGTAAAACGATTTGCCGTACGACCGCTTATGCAATTCGGATGCAAGTTTTACCCGTTGTGCTTCACCACCAGACAAAGTTGTTGCCGGTTGTCCTAACTGGATGTAGCCTAATCCGACGTCTACAATCGTTTGGAGTTTCCGGCTGATTTTAGGAATGTTTTCAAAAAACATAAGACCATCCTCGACTGTCATCGCAAGGACATCCGCAATATTTTTCCCTTTGTAGGTTACTTCAAGTGTTTCCCGATTGTATCGTTTACCATGACATACTTCACAAGGTACATAGACATCCGGCAAAAAGTGCATTTCAATTTTAATAATTCCATCGCCACGACATGCCTCACATCGTCCACCTTTGACGTTGAAACTGAAACGGCCTTTTTTATAACCGCGCACTTTCGCTTCGTTCGTCGAAGCGTAAACATCACGGACATCATCGAACATGCCGGTATACGTCGCCGGATTCGATCTCGGTGTTCTACCGATTGGTGATTGGTCAATTTCAATAACTTTTTCTAATTCTTCAAGTCCTGTCACCGTTTTATATTGGCCCGGTTTCTGCTTTGAACGGTTCAGTTTCTGGGCAAGTACTTTGTGTAACACGTCATTAATGAGTGTGCTTTTCCCTGATCCCGATACGCCTGTCACTGCAATAAATTGGCCAAGTGGGATATCCACGCTGATGTTTTTCAAGTTGTTTTCATTCGCACCTTTGATGGTAATTTTCCGTCCATCTGATTTACGTCGTTCCAAAGGTAGCGGTATGAACCTTTTACCGCTTAAATACTGGCCGGTTAATGAATTCGGATCATTCATCACTTTTTCAGGAGTTCCCGCGGAAACAATCTCTCCACCTGCAACACCTGCTCCTGGTCCGATATCGATTAAATAATCAGCGGCCATCATCGTGTCCTCATCGTGTTCAACGACAATAAGCGTATTGCCAATATCACGCATGTTTTTCAACGTACGGATAAGACGGTCATTGTCTCGCTGATGCAGACCAATGGAAGGTTCATCGAGAATATATAGAACCCCCGTCAAACGCGAACCAATTTGCGTAGCTAGCCTGATCCGTTGTGCTTCTCCACCTGAAAGCGTGCCTGCTGCTCTCGATAACGATAAATAATCAAGTCCTACGTTTATGAGAAAACCAAGCCGTTCATCAATTTCACGCAAGATGAGCTTGGCTATTTGGGTATCTTTTTCAGAAAGCACAAGGTTTTTGAAGAATTGATCCGCTTCCACAATCGATAATTCCGTCACCTTTCCGATATGAATGTCGTTTACTTTTACCGCAAGCGTTTCTTCTTTCAAGCGATAACCTGCACATGTCGGACAAGAGTGTTGCGCCATGTATTTCTCCATTTGTTCACGGATGTAATCTGAGGAAGTCTCTTTGTAGCGGCGTGCGACGTTGGCAATAACCCCTTCAAAGTAAATATTATTATCCCGCGTGCCTCCGAATTCATTCGTATATGTGAAACGAATTTTTTCCTCATTGGAACCATACAAAATCTTATTAAGTTCGTCATCTGGCAATTCACTTACCGGTGTATCCATAGAAATACCGAAATGATTGGCAACCGTTTTCAACAATTCCGGATAGTATTGTGAACTTGTGGGTTCCCAAGGAGCGATAGCATGCTCTTTGAGGGAGCGCGACGGATCCGGGATAATAAGTTCCAGATCGACTTCGAGCTTCGTTCCAAGTCCATCACACTCTGAGCAAGCACCAAATGGGCTGTTGAATGAAAACATTCGCGGCTCCAATTCACCGATTGAAAATCCGCAGAGTGGGCATGCATGATGCTCGCTGAATAACATCTCTTCGCCATCCTGAACGTCAATCAAGACATTCCCTTCCGCTAGGCGAAGTGCTGATTCAAGAGAGTCGCTTAACCGCGGCGCAATATCTTCTTTCATGACAATTCGGTCGATAACCACTTCAATAGAATGTTTTTTGTTTTTGTTCAACTCGATATTGTCATCTAGGTCGATGATTTCACCATCTATACGGATACGGACATAGCCTTGTTTTTTTATATCTTCTATCAACTTCACATGCGTCCCTTTGCGACCAGAAACAATGGGCGCCAATACTTGGATACGCGACCGTTCTGGCAACTGCATTAGGCGATCAACCATTTGCTCGATTGTCTGAGATGAGATCTCTGTACCGTGAATCGGGCAAATCGGTTTGCCGATTCTCGCGTAAAGAAGTCGGAGATAATCGTATATTTCAGTAACAGTTCCAACTGTCGAACGTGGATTACGGCTTGTCGTTTTCTGATCGATTGAAATCGCAGGCGATAACCCTTCGATCACATCCACGTCCGGTTTGTCCATCTGCCCTAAAAACTGCCGTGCATAGGAAGACAGTGATTCAACATATCTTCGTTGCCCTTCTGCGTAGATTGTGTCAAAAGCAAGGGAGGATTTTCCCGAACCTGATAAACCAGTCATAACAACTAATTTGTCACGTGGAATATTGACGTCAATATTTTTCAAATTATGAGCACGTGCCCCTTGTATAACAATTTCCTTATTTCTCATAAGTCCTCACCTTTCCACTTTCAATTCCAATATCGTATCCCTAAGCTCTGCAGCACGTTCGAAATCAAGCGCTTTGGCAGCCTCTTTCATCTCTTTTTCGAGTGTTATGAGTAGGGTTGTTTTTTCGTCTTTCGTCAACTTCTTACCTTGTGTTACTTTTTCTATATAGGATACCGTTTCATCCGCCACTTGTGTCGCACGGATGACATCACGGATTTCTTTTTTGATGGTCGTCGGTGTGATGCCATGTTTTTTATTGTAATCAAATTGAATATCGCGGCGCCGCTGTGTTTCATCAATCGCCTTCGTCATGGAGTCTGTCATACGGTCCGCATACATAATGACATGTCCATTGGAGTTACGTGCCGCCCTACCAATCGTCTGGATAAGCGCCCGTTCAGAACGAAGGAAACCTTCCTTATCCGCATCGAGAATCGTGACGAGTGAAACTTCAGGGATATCGATTCCTTCCCTTAGAAGGTTAATCCCTACAAGTACGTCATATATGCCCAGTCGTAATTCTCGAATGATTTCAATTCGTTCAAGCGTCTTAATTTCAGAATGGAGGTATTGTACTTTAATACCGATTTCCTTCAAATAATCAGTTAAGTCTTCGGACATCTTTTTCGTCAAGGTCGTTATAAGAACTCGTTCATTCTTTTTTGTCCGTTCATTTATTTCATAAATCAAATCATCTATTTGTCCTTCAATTGGTCGAATATCAATTGTAGGGTCAAGAAGCCCTGTCGGACGGATAATCTGCTCAACCATTACAGGTGTATGCTCGATTTCATAAGGTCCCGGAGTTGCAGAAACGAAGATGGCTTCTTTCATATGACCTTCGAATTCCGCAAACGTCAGCGGTCGGTTATCAAGTGCTGATGGCAGGCGGAAGCCATGTTCTACGAGAACACTTTTACGCGCCTGGTCCCCATTATACATACCCCGTATTTGCGGAAGTGACACATGACTTTCATCGACAACAATAAGGAAGTCATCCGGAAAATAATCCAGCAATGTGTAGGGTATCGCCCCCGCCGGACGGAGCGTCAAGTGCCGAGAATAATTTTCTATTCCTGAACAAAAACCCATTTCCTTCATCATTTCAAGATCATATCGAGTTCGTTGCTCGAGACGTTGCGCTTCAAGCAACTTATCTTGTCCTCGCATTATTTTCAACTGTTCCTCCAGTTCGATTTCAATATTTTCAATCGCTTTCACCATCTTGTCTTCTCCTGTGACGAAGTGGGAAGCCGGGAAAATTGCGACATGATCACGTTCGCCTATGATTTCTCCTGTAAGCGAATCCACTTCCCGAATGCGATCGATTTCATCTCCGAAAAATTCGATACGTAGGCATCGTTCATCGCGGGACGCCGGTATCAGTTCAACGACATCTCCTCGGACTCGGAAAGTACCGCGGGTGAAGCTGATATCATTGCGTTCATATTGTATATCTACAAATTTGCGAAGCAGTTCGTTCCGTCCAATTTCCATCCCTGTGCGGAGTGATACGACGTGGGCTCCATATTCCTCCGGTGAACCTAGGCCGTAGATGCAAGAAACGGAGGCCACAATCAAGACATCATTCCTTTCAAACAAAGAAGAGGTCGCCGAATGTCGTAGCTTATCTATTTCCTCATTGATGCTCGAGTCTTTCTCGATATACGTATCCGTTTGTGGCACATATGCTTCTGGTTGATAGTAATCGTAGAAACTGACAAAGTATTCGACCGCGTTATCCGGAAAAAATTCTTTGAACTCACTATATAATTGCCCCGCCAATGTCTTGTTATGAGCAATGACGAGTGTCGGTTTGTTTATTTTTTCTACTACGTTCGAAACGGTAAACGTTTTTCCAGTTCCCGTCGCACCTAGTAATGTCTGGTGTTTTTCTCCCCTGTCCAACCCTTCCAAAAGCTGAGCTATCGCAGAAGGTTGATCACCTTGTGGCGTGTAAGGGGCTTGCAAGTTAAATTTTTGGACCATTGGAGTCCCTCCCAAAAGTAGTTGCTTTTATTTTATCACATTCCTTTAATTTTAACGAGCGAAAAGCGAACAAATGTTTTTTGGGGGATTAAACAAAAAAAGACGTCACATATATACCAACATGTGACGTCCTTTCCTATTTCAATCGTTTTCCTCAAGTTTTAAAAGTCTTTCCGAATACAGAAGAAATACTCGTTCATCTCGACAGTCAAGTGCAAAATCGATTAACCCCATAAGCCTTTCTTTCGTCTGCTCATGGTGAATATGTTTCAAAAACAGGTCCATGTATATTTCATTCAGCAACTTTTCCGCTTGGAGCGATGAACTATTTTTCCCAACGGCTTTCAAAAATTCAGCATATGAATAATTGTTCTCCATCTCGCTCACCCCTGATGCCTTTTATTTAGTATATCTAATTTCAAGGTCAAGTTGCAAGGTTTTTTAGAATATTTCATGTTTTAGTGTAACTTGTTTAACTATATTTCTTCTTTTTCCCGCGTTAATCGAATTGTAGCTTCTGAAACAATCACTATAACAGCCCCTATCAGCAAAGGGGTTATCGACAATCCAAAGACGAAAAATGAAGCTATTATAACAACTACTGCTTGAATCCATTGAACTGTCCGCACAATTTTCTGAATTGCCACAGGGCGGGTATCCTCTTTTTCAGGAAATAACATGTCCATCCGGAATTCATCCCCGGCCCGCAACACATGAATGAGTTGCACTGCGGATGCAAATGCAAGCGCTCCCGCGAAAATGAATATCACAATCGGAAACGGGATGAATACCGCTCCAAGTGCCGATAGGATAGTGAGCCGCACCCACAAACTGAAAATATCATCCGTCCGTATGAATGTCCGTTTGACAAGATAAGATTGTGCAACTGGTTTCCCAAAATTCGACTGACCCGTTAAGAAGCCAAGCCAGCCTCTCCTGCTCACCGACCCTTTCAAATGCGGAACATCCGTGAAGTAGTTAGCAAATCTGTAAAAACGCATCATCCGATTTTGTTCTAGCCTTATGAAATGATCATATGGAAACGGTTTGTTGCTTTTTTTCTTCCCACAAAACATAGTATATAATCCGATGGAAAAACCAGCAATTATCAACAACAGCATGATTCCTTTGAGTCCCGCATAAATAAGCAAACCCGCTAGAATGAAACGAGTCATCCGATCAAGCCAAACCATCTCCCCATTTCCTGCATGCCGGAAAGCGTATTCCGATTTGACAAATACCCATTTCATAAGAAACAGGAGAAGCGCAATCCAAATGTATGTCTGTTTATCACCAGTTCCCGTAGCGGCCAGTACTGGCAACGTTACTATATAGAGGATAAACGGCAACGGAAGCTGTGAAAAAAGAGTCCAACGCAATGACCGTTGCAAATAACTCCCAAACTTCACTTCAAGTGGTAGAAAATAGACCGCATCCGCAGGCTTCAACAACGTTACGGGAGGTGAATAAACAAGTATCGCCGCAATCAGAACAGCCGTAAGTAGCGCAGCTGGAAAATTCGCTGGCACTTCTTTCAACCATTCACTATATGCATAGCCGCCCGCCCCGATTGTGAAGACAAAGACTATTGCCAAGTGGCCTGTAAATACATACTTCATATATTTTTGGAGTTCGGTCATATAATGAATAAACCGTGCCCCCCATATTTCACGTAAATGGTTCATAATCATTATCCTCTGTCATCGCGATATACAAATCGTCCAGTGACGCATCTGGACGTCCGAACGCCTTGCGCAAATCGTCCATCGTTCCTTCAGCTCGCACACGACCATCATGTAGCAAGATGATTCTGTCGCAATGTTTCTCCGCAGTTGATAAGACGTGTGTCGACATAAGAATTGATGCTCCGCTCTCTTTCCTCTCAGTCATCTGTTCCAGAAGCGATCTAATGCCGATGGGGTCGAGTCCAACGAACGGTTCATCAATAATGTATAAAGAAGGATTGACGAGAAACGCACACATAATCATCACTTTTTGACGCATTCCTTTTGAAAAATGGGCCGGGAACCATTTCAACCTTTTTTCCATGCGGAATTCCTTCAATAACTCATCGGAACGTGCTTCAAATACGTCCTTGTCAAGTCCGTATGCCATCGCGGTCAACTCGAGATGTTCTTTAAGCGTCAACTCTTCATATAGAATCGGCGTTTCAGGAATATATGTGAATGCCTGTCTATATTTTTCCGGATCTTCACTAAATGTCACATCGTTCACACGGATTTCACCGCGTTGAGGATTCATAAGTCCGATAATATGTTTGATTGTCGTACTTTTACCCGCCCCGTTTAGGCCGATTAGACCAACTAACTCACCATGTCCGATTTCAAAGGATAAGTCATGTAGAACGGGTTTACGTGTATAACCGCCTGTTACATCTTTTAATTCGAGAATTGCCATGTTCATCCCCCATTCTTCTTTCCAGTTTATCAAAATACGTTACAAAATGCTTTGTTCAGAACATATCCCTCACTTAAAAATATGCTACACTTATCTCAATCATGAAAGGGAGTGTCGAAATGACAGAATGTATTTTTTGTAAAATCATTGATGGTAGTATTCCTAGCGCGAAAATCTATGAAGATGAAAATGTCTATGCCTTTATAAATATTATGCCTGTTACAAAAGGCCATCTTCTCCTCGTTCCGAAAAAACACGTCGAAAATGTGTATGATTTTTCCGAAAAGGAAGCATCGCAACTATTTGCAGTAGCACCCAAAATCGCAAACGCACTCAAAGATAAATTCAAACCTGTTGGGATGAATTTATTGCAAAACAACGGTGTTGCTGCGGATCAAAGCGTCTTTCATTTCCACTTACACTTCATCCCACGCTATGACGAAACAGATGGATTCCAACTATCATGGATTACAAAGGAAGCGGAATATAACACCGAAGATCTACAACAAATTGCAGCAGCTATTCGAGAGGAAATCGGAGAATAAAATACCTCCCACTTATGAACCAAATACTATTATTTCAATAACACATTAACAATACAAGCGCTTTCCATCTTTTTCGGAAAGTATTTTTTTACTATTTAGCCGTTTGTATTTTTCTTTTGTTGCTCATACCGTCATTGCATGTTTTAATAAAATTATATAAAGGAATACTATTTGTAATGAAAGGAGTGCATAAATCAATGAGAATATCCACATTTTTCCTTGGTCTTGTGACAGGGTCAGTTGCAGCCGCAGTTACAGTAATCTATTCGACTCCCCAATCGGGAAGTGAACTCCGGTCATCCGTTAAGAGTGCCTCAACAGATATGAAAGGGAAATTCGGAGAGGTTAAAGTGAAAATTGCTGAATTGAAAGAATCTATTACCCATATGACGAAGGAAGCCAAGGAAAATGTTCCAATCGCAGTCGAAGGTATCAAAGATTCAATTCAACATTGGCAACAATCTACTGAGCCTATCAAAGAACGGATGGAAAAAGAAATTGCTGCAATCCAAACGGCTCTTGAGAAGCTAGAAAAGTCAATCGAAGTACGATAAAGTTAATCTTCAATCAGTGGGGGTTCTTCATCCCCCATTGATTGTTAGTTTAGCCATTCGGGATTTAAAGCGGAATCGAACTATATTCCGCAAGCTCTTCGGGCAGTTGATCCCCCACTTATTCTTCTTGTTTCCTCAAAGAATTGAAGTGGGGGGTCTTACTGCCCGTTAATGCGGGATAAAAAATGGTGAAAAGGTTATCCTCTCCAAACTGGATAACCTTTTTCATTTACCAATAAAAAGTTTTTTTGCAATTCTTACTTTTCTCCTCTTTGTTTTCCTGCTATAATAAAGTGAACCTTCAAATCGTGGGGGTTTTTCGACGCACAGGACGTGCTGGTGCAGACATTGCGACAGGACGTCGCAATATTCCCCCCACTTACGTTTCTTCGGGTATCATTAAACCTTGAAGTGGGGAACTTACTGCCCGTTAATGCGGGATAAAAGAAGTCTAGCAGAATTGAAAGTGGGTGTTTCCAATGTCAGAACAAAAGATTTCTCTAAAAGATGCAATGATTTTCAGCCAACGCGTTGCGCAAATGTCAAAAGCACTATGGAAAGCTGTAGAAAAGGATTGGCAACAATGGATTAAACCTTATAACTTGAATATTAATGAGCATCATATTTTATGGATCTCTTACCATCTTCAAGATGCAACAATTTCTGACATTGCTAAATTTGGGGTTATGCATGTATCGACGGCATTTAATTTTTCAAAAAAACTAGAGGAACGGGGCTATTTAAAGTTTTATAAAAAAGAGGACGACCGGCGTAATACATACGTTGCTGTAACAGACGAAGGCAAGAATCTATTACTTATAATGAACCAAGGCTATCATAATTCAACGCATGAAGTTCTAGAAGGCTCATTCCCGATTAGGGATCTTTATGGGAAATTTCCAGAGTTCCTTGAAGTCATGTCGGTCATCCGTAATATTTACGGAGAAGATTTCATGGAAATTTTCGAACGCGGATTCGATAGCATTAAAGATTCATTTGACGCGCCCAGTGATCAACTAATTGCCGTAAATCCAAGTGAAATTAATGAAGTACCTGAAAATCTCTCACCTACTGCAGAAGAAAAATAATTTCTTTTCACACAGACTTCTGCTATGATTACTTTGTTAAGTCGAAGAGGAGGAATGGACTTGATCCTTATCATTACAGTTCTGTTCTCATTATTCTATTTGTTCCAAATCAATAAAATGACCTATGCGCTATGTGAATCTCGGGAAATACCCGAAGAGAAGCAGCCTAAAATATACAGGACGGTAAACGTACTCGTTACAATTCTTATTTTATCATTTTACGTCGAAATCCTGTTAAAGGCATAAGAAAAGTCCATTATCCCCTATCCGGGGAAATGGACTTTTTACATTGTCTAGGCTCCAGATGCTTTTCTTTCATTAATACAAGAAGGCTGCGCCGACAATGATTAATAGGATGAACAATACAACAATCAACGCGAAGCCTGAAGAACCTTGGTTATATCCGCTCATAGGAGCACCCCCTCTCTCTATGTATCCTATGCATATCATTTATGACGTTGTAGGCAGATACTACGGGGGAACCTTTTTGTTTTAGAACCGTTTCTATGGTATAGTATTTTCTGTTCCATATTAAAGTTAGGAGAGATTTTAAAATGAAAAAAACTATGTTAGCATTCACAATGGCCGCATCCGTTCTTGCATTATCGGCATGTAATAATAATAGCGCAGACGATGCAGTCCTCGTTAAATCAAAAGCAGGAAATGTAACAAAAAATGAGCTTTATGAAGAAATGAAGAGTGCCGCTGGGGAACAAACATTACAAATTTTGGTTCTAGAAAAAGTACTTAACGCAAAATATAAGATTTCTGACAAGCAAGTTGAGGCAGAAGTTAATAAAGCAAAGGAACAGCTTGGTGAAAGCTTTGAACCCTACCTAGCTCAACAAAAACAAACCGAGGATAGCTTTAGAAAAGGCCTTCGCCTTGACATGTTACAAAAAGCTGCACTAACTGATGGCATCGAAGTGACAGATGAGGAATTCGACAAACGTATTGAAGAGATGAATACGGAAATAAATGCAAAACATGTTCTTGTTGCAGACGAAAAAACCGCCCTCGAAGTTAAGAAGAAACTTGAAGGCGGCGAAGACTTCGCTAAAATCGCTAAAGAGTATTCGACGGATCCGGGTTCTAAGGATACTGGTGGCAAACTGGATTGGTTCGGTTATGGAAAAATGGTCAAAGAATTTTGGGACGCTGCATATGTACTTGAATTAAACAAAATAAGCGAACCGATTAGATCGCAAAACGGTTTCCATATTATCCAAGTGACAGAAAAACGCAAAGTAGAAGCCAAGGAATTGACGAAAGATGAACAAGAGACAGTTCGTAATGAATTGAAACTTGATAAGGCCGATACAAGCACACTCCTTGAAAAAGTTACAAAACTAATGAAAGACGCTGATGTGAAAGTTGAAGATAAAGATTTGAAATCAGCACTTGATATGTTTTTGAAAGAGAAAGAACCAGTTGACGAAAAAGACAAAGATAAAAAGTAATTATCAACAGACTTCCATCTTGGAAGTCTGTTTTTTTATTTAATCTACTGAAAAAAAAACACCTTCGAAAGACAATTGTCCTCCAAAGGTGCATCGAAATACTATTATTCAATCCCCGGCTTGTAAAACGACCGATTATCCAATGGGAAAATACGTTCCGTGAATTCCCCTGGCTCAGTTTTTCCAAGCGCACGGTCAAGCATATTCATCTTCGCATCGATATTATCGATATAATGGAGAATTTCTGCCTCTTTCAGCATCGGACGTTTTGGGCTTCCCCATTCCTCCTTGCCATGATGGGATAATACCATATGCTGAAGCAACATCACTTCCTCACCTGCGATTTCAAGCTCGTCAGCTGCTTTCGAAATTTCATTCACCATAATTGTTATATGACCAAGAAGATTCCCTTCAATCGTATATTGCGTTGCGATTGGCCCAGAAAGTTCCACTACTTTCCCAACATCATGCAAAATAATACCTGCATAAAGCAGGTCCTTATTGAGCGATGGATACAAGTCGGCAAGCGCCTTGCCAAGTTTCAGCATGGATACAACATGATCGATCAGACCTGATACATAATCATGATGGTTTTTAGTTGCTGCCGGATACGTCATGAAGGCCGACTGATGTTTTTTCAATAAATGACGGGTAATTCGCTGGATATGTGGATTTTTCATTTCAAAAAAATATTGCATTAGTTCTTCCAATAGTACTTCTTTACTTTTTTCCGCTGATGGTACAAGTTCGGAAATTGAGATGCCTTCGTCTTCTTTCACAGGGCGTATCGTCTTGATACGCAATTGATTCTTACCACGATAGTCATGCAATTCCCCGCCTACTTTGACAATCGATGCTGCGGCGTATAATAGCGCATGTTCTTCCTTTGTATCCCATAATTTCGCCTCAATATCACCGCTTTTATCTTGCAAAACAAGCGTCATAAATGAGCTCCCTTGTTGCGTGACACCTTTTATTGATTGTTTGATGAGCAAATAGAGGTCTATCGACTCGCCTACTTTATAATCCGCAAGTTTCTTCATAAAACCATCGCCCCCTGACCGCTTCCGATGTCGGAAACGTTTAGTAGTGTTGCATCCGCCCATTGTTCTTTCATCATTTCATGGCATGTGAAATAGATGAACTGATGCTTTTGTTGTAATTTGTCTAGTACGTTAATCATACTAGAAAGTCGCCCCGCGTCAAAGTGTACGAATGGATCATCCATCATAATTGGTAACGGTGCAGATACGAATACGGAAGAAGCTAGAGAAAGCCGAAGTGAAATGTATGCCTGCTCTTTTGTCGCCTGACTTAGTTCAGCAATCGGATAACGCATTCCATCCATCGATAAGGCTTCGAAATGACCCGTCTCCGTCACATTAAATGCTGTATATTTCCCGTCTGTTAATTCGCAGAATAGCTTCTCTGCAACGTCAAGCACTTCTGGTAGTTTTTTCTCTTTCAATTCTTCCATCGTCCTCCTAATTGCTTCAGCGACTACTTTACGCGTGGACCATTTTTTTGCAAGTTCGGCAAATTCCGCTTTCTTCATTTCGAACAATTGCAGTTTTTGTCCAGCTGTTTCATCTGTAAGAAGCCGTTCGGTTTTATGGACGAGGGCTGCTTGTTCCGCAATGAGGTTATGAAGTTCCTCTGTAATCATCAGGAATGACAGTCTATTTTCTTCCTCTTTTGATACTAGTTCTTCCTCAGTTACACCGGTAGGCAATTTTAGTCGATCATGTGTAGCTAGTTGCTCCATGACATCATTCAGTTGTTCTGTTAAGCGAACAACTTCCTGGTAGCCATCATGTGCACTGTAAAATTCAGATTCTGTTTCAGCCTCTGCTTCAGCAAGTAAACCCTGTATAGTTGCTTGAAGGGAATTTGAAAGTTCGATGTTCTCCCTCAAATTCGATTCGATTCGCTCCATACTCCCCTGTAATGATTTGGCCGTGTCCGCCTCTTTTCTCAACTGTAGAAATTCCCTTCTCAGCATCTCATAAATCAGCTCTTGTGGCACGTTTTTTTGCAACACTTTTTCTGCTTCTGCAATCCGTTTATTGATAGCATCTTGGGCTGTCTGGCGTTTTAACAAAGCCTCTTCCCTATTACGTGAAACTTCCTGCACCTCTCTGATCATACGGAATAATTCAGGGATGACACCGCTCAAAGGCATCCCCTCAAAACCATATTGCCGTAAAAAGTCAACAAGTCCCATTTCAAGTTGCCGCCTTTTATCATGTAGACCATCTAGTTTGGCTTCTGTCTGACTGTATTGTCGTTCAACTGTCTTAAAAGCTTCTTGCAACCGTTCTTTTTCTCTATTATAGGAATCATTTCGTTCCGTAAAATCTGCCATCTGCTGTTCTTTCCCATCATGGGTGGCAATGATGTTCTCCATCTCATGTAAGTACGAATCATCCGTTGAACGAGCCCCTTTTTTCGAATAAAGAAAGACCCCTACAGCTCCAATAATCACTCCTACTACGACCACAAGCCATTCTTGTTGGATTAAACCGAATAGGATGCAAGCAAGCGCGAGCAGGAAAAGGATTGCGGGAACAAGTAGCGAATTCTGCAAACTTGGGCGTCCACCCAATGCAACATATGCTTTCGCTTCGGCAAGTTGCTGTCGTATTTCAGGCCACTTCCGTACATCTTCCTGATCCTTCGCAGAAGGTGCCACTTGTTCAGCTGACTCGATTTTTTTCTCCATATCAATCAAGTCATTTTCAAGTTGCCTAAACTGGTACTCCGTGAATTTAATTTGCTGATCATAGTCGTCTCGCCTTCGAATTAACCCATGCATCTCTTCTTCCTTCTGAATAGACACATCCCTTTGAAGCAGAAACTGCTCTGCCTCTTTCTCTTTTATGCCAAGCCTGTCGAGCAAGCGTCCCTTTTTCCCCATCAATTGACGGAGTTCGTCTTCTGTCGCCTTAGATACAGTATGCCAACCATGCCATTCCGATTCTGTCGCTATCAAAACTTCAATCTTAGTGATTCGTTCTGCACCAAATTGTTCCGGCATTCGAGAACCCATTTCTGACAGTTCCTTTTCCATTCGTCGTTTTGCTGCTTCCGTTTCTGTTATCTTCCCCGTAAGCGATTCAAAACGTCCTATACCATTCGCTGGAAATTCTATGTTGCTTAATTGTGCTAGCCGAGATTCAAGTGTTTGTTTTTTTTGATGAAGAGGAAGGAGCTGACGTACAAGGGTCAATTGCTGTGAGTCATTCTGGAGCATTTTTTCTTGTCCCCGAAGTTCCGCAAGACGCTGATTGATTTCCTGAATCCGCTCAATGGACGGTGCATATGCCGTCGCTTTGCCCTGCTCTTCTTTCAGTTCTATTTCTAGTTCCCGAAGCTCCGCCATTTTAACGTTCATCTCTGGATTGCGTCCTGATTTTTTGAACAGCTCGCCCATTTCCTTTTCCATTCTCTTTTCCAGCTGTAAGAGAGAATCGACACCCGTCGTGCCTGATGCAAGAAGGGTACGACTTAGCTCGTCCTCATCCATTTTTTCGAATCCCTGCAACTGCAGAAGGGAAAACGAAAAGATAGATTCGAATGAAGCGCGGTCGTATTGGCGAAGAAGAATGGTTAAATCCGCTTCTACGCCCTTTTTCCCATCCTCGAAGTGAACGATCACATCACCCGCCGATTTTCCACGAACCCGTTCGACGATACATTTCCCGTATGTCTCATCGAAGAGATGTACTTGCCCGCCATATTTCCCTCCTGACTTCGGTTCATAACGAAGTGATGCACTGTTTTTCTGTGGGAATCCAAACAATATATGGAGGATGAACTGTTGAATCGTCGTCTTTCCGGCTTCATTCACCCCGTAGAGGACATTCATGCCTGAACCTAAATCGACAGTAACATTTTCATGTTTTCCAAATCCGTAAATGATTAGTTTTTCAATTTTCATAGAATCACCTCATTCCGCTTCTGACATTTCTGCCGCCAATACTATTGTCGCACCAGCCTTGACCTCACGAATTTCATCTTCCGTCAATATATCTAAATAGTTTACGCCCCGTGCATGTTGGTACACATCTTTCAAAACGTCTCTCCACTCATTTCCTGTCCACCCGTCCATCATTCCGATAACAGACTGCATAAGTGCACCTGAAACTACTGAAGAAGTTGCCTGTTCAGCAAATGAAATTTTCTGTACCCAAACAAACGGCTCGCTTTCCCCACTTGTATCGCGAAGCACATCCAGCCATTCTTCTTCCGTCGATTGGCTAAACAGGTCCGTAGCTCTACTATCGACATCGATCATCGACAACTCTACGATTCCCGGCCCGTGCTGCGATTTGAAGGATTCAAGCGCCTCCGTACAAGCCCTTAGCCATTCATTGGCATGACTAATTCCTTCACAAGACACTTCCACACGTTCAAAAACAATGGCAGATGCTGGGATGAAATGAAGCGACGCCCCCGTTTTCGATAATTCCACTTCATAAAATCCTTTCGGTCCACGCTCATTGCGATGACGTCCTTGCAGATTACCTGGATAGACAATCGGAGGATCTTCCTCCAATAACTGTCGAACATGAATATGTCCAAGCGCCCAATAATCGTATCGTTTGGCAAGCAGCTCACTTTTTGTAAACGGTGCATAGACAGCATGTGTTTCGTCCCCCGCCAAACTGCCATGCAGCATGCCAATGTGAAGCGTATTATGCCCTTTTGCAACTGGATAAGCGTCCACCATCTTATCCCGAATATGCCGTTCTTTATAGCTAAAACCATAAATCGATATATCCTGTCCGTGCACGTTGAGTCGCACTTCTTCAACATCCTCGCTAAAAACATGCACGTTTGGTGGTAAGTCAAAACGCGTCCATCTTCCTGCGAGATGATCATGATTGCCATGCGAAATAAATACCGAAATACCTGCCGCATTTAACTTTTCCATTCCTTCATGGAATTTCATCTGCGCACGTAGACTGCGATCCTCCCCATCATAGATATCCCCAACAATAAGCATGAAGTCCGGCTTTGATGTGAGGGCATAGTCTATTAATCTTGCGAATGCGGTGAATGTACTTTCGCGCAATGCATCGAGCCGATTCAAAGGCAAACCCGTCATCCCTTTGAACGGACTATCTAGATGCAAATCAGCAGTGTGGATAAAGCGGATTGTAGACAAGTGGACCACTCCTTCAATGGAACGAATATTTGTTCTTATTTTACCACATATACAGTATTTTTGGTAACGAATTTCTACAGAAATAAAAACCCTGCAACGAATGAACGTTTGCAGGGCTTTCCATTATTCTTTACCAAGCTGAATTGCTTTTTTAATATCTTTCAACGACCTTGATGGTCCATACATAAGAACGCCGCCTCGATACACTCTTGCACCGAACCAACCGAGAAGGAAAATCGTCACGAGCATGATTGCAATCGACAATAACGGTTCCCACAACGGCAAATCTAACATGCCAACTCGGAGGAACATGACGAGCGGTGCAAAGAACGGGATATAAGAAGCAATCTGCAAATAACCTAGTTCTGGATCACCAAGTCCCGTCATTGCGATGATGAATGCAGCAACGATTAGCATCGTCATCGGCATGATCATCTGCTGCACATCTTCCGTTCGGCTAACAAGTGATCCAAGAAGAGCCGCAAGTGTTGCATAGAGGAAGTAGCCTAACAAGAAGAAAATAACTGCATAGACAAGCGTACCTGTGCTGATATCCGAGAAGCTAAAGAAATCAGTGAACCCTCCAGGAATATCAGTGGAAGCTGTTTTCATCGCAATGAAGCCGGCGATTCCGTACAGTACAATCTGTGCAAGTCCGAGTGAGCCGATGCCAAGTACTTTCGCAAACATATGCTTAACTGGCGAAACACTCGAAATAAGAATTTCCATAACGCGTGAAGATTTCTCCGTCGCCACTTCTGTCGCAATCATACTAGAATAAAGGATGACCGCAATATAGATGACGAACATAAGCACATATACAAGCACACGTGCCTGGTTTAACTCTTCCTCCGATTTAGCCGAAAGCGACACGTTTTTCTGTTCAAATTGAATTGGCGAGAATAGCGTCTGCACTTGCTCCCCCGACAATGACAACCCTTCCGCTTTTAGTTCCGTCTGAATCGACTGAAGTGCATCTTGAATTACCCTCGGAAGATTGAAATCAATAGCGCTCATCGTCGTATAGTTTGCTTGGATTGTTTTCGTATCGTCCAACGCTAGGGTAAGGAATGAATCGATGTCGCCTTCCTTCACCTTTTTCGTCAATGCCTGTTCCGATTGATCCGACAGTTCCACTGTAATGCCGGTTTCATTCGCACTGAACTGTCCATTCAATCTATCGGCAAGTACCCCACTCGTATCAATGACTTGCAGTGTCTCCTCTGAATCGCCGCCACCTGTGACACTTTGAACCGTATCAATGATTTTCGATAGATTCGAAAAGAGGAAAATTGCCGCAATCATAATTGCTGTCGTAATGATGAACGATTTTGTTTTTGCTTTTGTACTAAATGCTTGTTTAAAGATAATCCAAAACTCACGCATGCTCTTTCCCCACCTTTTCAATAAATATATCTTGAAGTGAAGGCTCTTCAATCGCGAAATGGCGAATCGGACCTGCTTTCAATGCCTCTGTCAAAAGTGCGTCCGCTACAAGTTCAGACTCGACTTGATAAACAGCACCCTCAATCGATTTATGCACAGATGTGACGCCTGCAATTGAATCCAATAACGTTAAATCATTATCCGATTTAATACGCACATTTTGTTTACCAAAGGATCGTTTTACATCACGAAGTGTCCCACTAACAATTTGCTTCCCTTTATCAATAATACTTAGTTGCTCACAAAGTTCCTCGACATGATCCATCCGGTGACTGGAGAATACAATCGTCGCACCTTGATTGCGGAATTCGAGTATCGCTTTTTTCAACATTTCCACGTTTACCGGATCCAACCCTGAGAATGGTTCATCCAGAATAAGAAGTCGGGGGTTATGCATAAGAGAAGCAATTACTTGGATTTTCTGTTGGTTTCCTTTGGATAATTCCTCAACTTTTTTATTTGCATAATGAGGGATTTCCATTCGCTCAAGCCATTTCTTTAGTTCGGACTTGGCATCCGCCTTGCTCATACCGCGCAATTGCCCGAGAAAAATAAGTTGATCTTCCACTTTCATTTTCGGATACAATCCACGTTCTTCCGGCAAATAGCCAATTTCAGGACTTGTTGCGTAGGTAATCTTTTTATTGTTCCATGTTATTTTTCCTTCATTGGCATTCAGAAGACCCAAAATCATTCGGAACGTCGTTGTCTTACCCGCCCCATTCGCTCCAAGGAATCCATACATCGTGCCTTCTCCTACCGTCAGCGTTAAATCATCAACTGCGGTAAAATCTCCGAAACGTTTTGTCACATTTTCAAGTTGTAAAGTCATCGTGTTGCTCCCTTCCTATTTTCCCTCTCGTAACTATACGAATCTGGTTCACCAAAGTTTCAACTTAATTCTTTTTATCCGCAATGGCAGCCCCAATGCCATAGGTTATCATCGCAAGTACGTATACTCCCGAAATCAGGAAAAATGAAAGACTAGCTCCCTCAATAATAATAATGATCGCCCATGCAATGACGAGTGTAAAAATAGTGACAGCCCACGAGAGAGATCTTGCTTGTTCTTGAATTCGTTTATATCGTTCATCGTATCGCCGTTGCCTTTTACCTCTTTTCCAAACAAAATAGCCAATACTCAACGTTATCACAAGCCCGAGTGGCAATCCCAATAAAAAAGCGAGTAAGTCGAAGTCTTCACGCATACTTATTCCTCCTCCGGTGTAAAAATATCTTCGATGCGACAATCAAATAGTTTTGCAATCTTGAATGCCAAAACAAGTGACGGGTTGTATCTACCTTTTTCAAGGGATATAATCGTCTGCCTTGAAACTTCCAGCTTTTCCGAGAGATCATCTTGCGTCAACCCCATTGCAGTTCGTTTTTCCTTGATCAAGTTATTCAGTTTGATGCTCCACCTTTCATAAGTAAAGGTCGCTTTACGTAAAGTTTACTTTACTAAACATAATATGTCAAGCATCCTTTACATATATTTCAGTAAGGTTTTATGCTATAATTGGATGTAGATAAACTGGATTAATTAGATTAATAAAATATAGAATAGGAAATGAGAGGAGGTACACTATGACAGAGCGTGAATTGCTTGAGTTATTACTAGAGAAAGTCACTGGCATGGACACAAAAATAACTAACATAGAAACTGAACAACAATCTATGAAGAAAGATTTGCGGGGCCTGAAAGATGATTTGCAGGGTGTGAAAGATGAACAGAAATCCATGAGAGTTGAACTGCAGGGTGTCAAAGATGGTCAGCAATCTATGACAGTTGAACTGCAAAACGTGAAATCTCAACTTGACGAAAACACTCAATTGACTCGTGCAATTTATGATCGTCAAGAAGTAGCAGATGCAAAATTTGAGGCTTTGAGTATGGATGTAAATGAACTCCATGGAAAAGCGGCTTATAACAGTGAAAAGATTGACTCCGTTGCGGAAGACCAGAAGTCCACAAACGAAATACTGGGTGAACATGAAGTTTCCATTCGGACATTGAGACGCAGAGCTGTTTAAGTTCGTTTCATGAAATCCGAAGCGAATGAAACCGAGTAGGAAGGGTGAAATTTTTGAAAACATATAAACTAACTGCATACGAAAAATCCGGAAAATTAATTACTGCGGAATCATTCACAGCAGCTACTGACGATGAGGCGAAAGAAAAAGGCAATGCAATGCTCGAAGAAAAAAATCTTCTTGAGCAAACACACCGCCTCGCATCACCCGCCGGAAAACTATTATTGTTCCATTCGTAAAAAAAGTGCAACCAGGCGAAATTGTCGCTTGGTTGCACTTTTTATTCGCTAAAATTACGGCACGTGGACTGTTGTTATGGTATCTTAAAGGTAATTCAGATTGTTAATAACGGAGGTACGAACTAATGGATATTGCGCTAATTGCCCATGATCAGAAAAAAAGTGAAATGGTGAATTTTACGATTGCCTATGAACAGATTTTTTCCAAACATACATTATTCGCAACAGGTACCACCGGGAAAAGAATAATGGAAGAAACGAATCTTTCTATAAACCGGCTAATGTCCGGACCTTTAGGCGGTGATCAGCAAATTGGTGCGATGATTGCGACTGGGAAATTAGATTTGATCCTCTTTTTCCGTGATCCACTGACAGCTCAGCCACATGAACCTGATGTCAGCGCATTACTACGGCTTTGCGACGTCTACGGCATCCCCCTTGCCACGAATATCGCAACAGCAGAACTGCTAATCCTCTCTGTTGAAAAAGGTTATTTCTCTTGGCGTGAAACAGCCGACAAATATAAATAAGAAGAACCCACTCGATTCCATAATGAGTGGGTTCTTCTTATTTATAGTGCTTATACACGAATACGTTGATTTAAATTATTGATTTCAGCATCATGCTCGCCTGTTTTTCAAGTTAAATACTTAACATCGATTTTAATGCCTTTTATTTCATCAGAAACGACTTGAAAGGTATGTTGTTGTTGTTCTGTTCCAACTAAGATTCAACATGCTTGAAATGACTTCTATTTTCGGATTGATTATGACGTACATCATCTTTCAGTTCACTTAGGTCCTGTTCAACCTTATCGAAACGTGCATCCATTTGATCAAATCTCTTTTCCATCTGACCCATAAACTGTTTTAATAATTCTTCCATTCTTCTCACCCCTCTTTTCATCAAATTCAACCATCCTGCTATGTTTTGTATCTTGTTGTTTATGTTTATAATTTAACTATTACTCGTCTATTCATTAGATAGGATTAGGCTTGCGTTGACAAAAAAGTATCGGACATCTACCCTGTTAGGATACTGTCCGATACTTTTCTCAATTTCCTTTGAATTCCGGTTTCCGTTTCTGCACGAAAGCCTGAATGCCTTCCAAATGATCACCCGTTTTACGCATCGCCACTTGCGCTTCATTTTCCATTTTCAGCACGTTTTCAAGCTCCGCCTTTTTCTGCTCATGTAAAATGTTTTTAGATGCAATCATTGAAGTAATCGGTGCTGCCAGCAGTTTGGTAGCATATGCTTCAGCATGTACCACAGATTGACCATCCGCCACTACTCCATCAATCAGTCCTTTTGCAAGCGCTTCGTGTCCGTTCATCACTTTACCTGACCAGATAAGTTGCTTGGCTTGCGGCACGCCGACACGTTCTTTCAAAAAGAAATGTCCTCCTCCATCTGGCACAAGACCAATGCCAATGAAGTTCATCGCTAGCTTACTATTTTCCTCCGCAATTATGTAATCACAACCAAGGACAAGACTGAAGCCTAGACCAGCAGCCGCACCATGAACGGCCGCAATTGTAATTTGCGGCAAGGTATATAATGCTTTCGCAAGACGTGACACACACACCATCACTTTTCCTATGTCCAATGGGTTATTCGGATCAATCATCTTCTTGATATCTCCACCCGCCGAAAACGTACGACCTGCCCCCTGGATGATTAGAACTTGGACTGTTACATCACTTTTCAACGATTCAAAGACATCCGCTAGCTCTTTCATCATGACATCATCCATCGCATTCATTGATTCAGGTCTGTTCAATGTCAGACGTGCAAGACGCCCTTCCTTAACCAATTCAACTGTTTTATACATGAAAAGACACCTCTTTTTTCGATTGAATGAATAACCATTCACTTCTTTAATTCGGCATTTTTCTTGTAATCCCTCTATTTCATAAGCAACTCATAAGATTTCCTATAATAATGTAAAAAAAGACACCTATCAAAACAGTGGATATCCACTTCCTTGATAAGTGTCTATATCAAAAAGCCTTTATTTACCCCGCAGTAATGGGCAGTAAGACCCTACTTGAGGGCTTTAAGAAACCCGAAGAAGTGTTAGAAAGGATGAGGCAGAAATACGCGACGTCCTGTACGTCCGCCTCCCCTAATTGACGTTTCATCTTATTAACTGTAACTGTAAATTACGCTTTTATCTGGTACTCACAAGCCCAAAGTATTTGGTAATATAGTATTGACCCTCTGGATAAGAATAGATCTCCTCACTCATTTTATCCATAAGACCACGGTACCATACCCCGTCTATCATACCTTCAAAAAATTTATGAGAAGGCCCTGGGGTCATTGACATAACGTAGATTGTATGGGCTCTCCAGTTGGGCCCTGAAGTTATTGTGGTTACCTGTTGATGATTTTGAATAGAATTTGATTCGGCAGCAAATACAGTAGAAGAAGATACAAAAACACTTGATGCAAAAACACTGAACACAACTAAAACGGTGATACTGAATTTCTTCAACAGTTTGTACATTTAAAACACTCCTTTTCGTTTTACTTTTTATATCGTAACATAAAATGTAACCAATTACAATTTATAGGGTAAACAACACAACGTGATAAAAGTACCTCAATTTAGGTAATCAACCAATATATAGAACCTAACACTTTTTACAATTAAGAACTTCCTTGTTATATTTCACTGAATCAATACCAAAGTCTTTTCTTGACATGAAAAGTTATACAAAAAAACACCTGTGTCCTTCATAGTTAAAAGGACGACCAAACAACAAAAGAGATAAACAGATTGAACTTTCATTTTGCTGGTCTTCTACTTGATTTAAAAGAGCTCCCTATTTCCAATGTCGAAAATATTCAGGACGATTTTTTTATTCATGTCCAACCAGTCGACTCTTTACAAGCTTGTCCTTAGGTAACATTCATAGCTTGGTCTACATGAAACCTCAAACACTGTGCACAGTTTCTAGTCAATTTGTTTATTGTATAACCAAGACACCTTTTTCAAGAAACAAATAATCGTTCACTTCTTGAGTCTGGTGTCTTTGTTGTAAATCCTTTATTTATTCCCAGTTGTAGGAAGTATCGCGTCCAAATTCAACAATTTCTTATTAAAGGGGAATACTAATATTTCATAACAGTTCCCGTATAATACGTAATGTAATAGGGACCATCTGGATCAAACTGCTGACTAGATTGATACAACCTACCTTTGTACCATTCTCCTCCGATGGGACCGACAAAATAGATAGATATAGGTCCAGGGGCTGGTGACACAACCTTGACTGTGTGAATAGGCCCGTAAGGTGGAATAGAATCTGAAGCCATTGCAGATACTTGTTGGTGACCTTGAACAGAATTTGATTCGGCAGCAAATACAGTAGTAGAAGATACAAAAACGCTTGATGCAACAACAGTGAATACAACTAGAACAGTGATACTAAATTTTTTCAACAGTTTGTACATTTAATACACTCCTTTTCATTTTACTATCTACATACTATCATAAGTTGGAATAGATTACAATTTTTCGGATAACGTTATTTGGCGTAATAAAAATACTTAAAAATAGATTATTAACCAAAACATAGAATGCAATACTTTTTACAACTAAGATTGACTGGGGGATTTAAACTGTTGGTTCATACTAATTTAGTACCCATCTTCTTATACAACAGATAAGAGATAGCGACAGTACATGCAGTATAAATAGCCAATATTAATCATTTTTTTAATCCATTCATAACTTCCTTTCAATTTGTTTGTAACATAAACAAAAAGACACCGAATAAGGAAATTAAGTTCCATTAATTTCTCTAATTCGGTATCTTTCTTTGTAAAACCTCTATTTATTCACAGTAACCGGAAATATCGTATTCAAATGAGCTAGTTTCTTCTCAATTGATTCCTCGTATGACAGAATATAAGCCGCTGGATCTTTTGGGTTGTAGAACTGTGTGATTTTTCCTGTCTCAGGCTCGATGAACTTGCTGGAAGCCCCACATCCAACGCCAATGATTGTCTGTACTTCCTCCATAATGACAATGTTGTAGATGCTTTCTTCACCAGGCTTTGAATAGCCAACATTTTCAAGGTTGCCTAGGATGTTCTTCTGACGATACAGATAGTAAGGTTCATAGCCATTTGCCACGTTCCATTCTTCCCCAAGCTTCATCATCTGCTCGACCGTTGCTCTATCCGCAACTTTGTATTTGTCCTTATTGCGTGTCATTTCGGATGCTCGTTTGAATGAAAGTGTATGGATAGTCAGTGATTCCGGCTGCATCTTTTCCGTTTCAGCGAGCGAATGCTTGAACTCTTCCATTCCTTCATTCGGTAAACCAATAATCAGGTCCATATTTATATTTTTCATGCCCATATTGCGCGATAGCCAAAACTTATCAATCGTCTCTTGAACGGAATGATGACGGCCGATTGCTTTCAATGTTTCATCCGTGTAGGATTGCGGATTGACACTGATTCGGTCGATGCCCCACTTCTTCAGCACGTCGATTTTAGCGGGTGTAATCGTATCAGGACGACCCGCTTCCACTGTGATTTCTCGGACATTATTCATGTTTGGGAATGAAGCATACATCGTTTCATACAATGCATCCATTTCTTCAGCTTCAATACTAGTCGGCGTTCCTCCGCCAAAATAGATTGTGGTGATTTTCATATCGCGTTCTGTAAGCCATTTCCCCATCTCACGAATTTCTTCGTGCAGACCATCCAGAAACGTCTCGACCCGGCCGTTTTTACGATTGATTGCATAAGCCGGAAATGTGCAGTATGCACACTTTGTTGGGCAGAATGGTATACCGATATAAATGCTTACTTCGTTCTTCAATTCATACAGATCAGGCACTGCACGAAGTTGAACATCCGCAATTTTCGATAAAATCTCACTCTTATCACGTGAAATACGATGCCTTTTCATTAATATTTGTCGAACCTCTTCAAAACTACACCCTAATTGACGATACTTATGGTAGAGCTTCATAGGACGGATACCCGTCAAAATTCCCCACGATTGGCGCATACCAGTTGCCTGTTCAAGGACATCGAGGAAAATATGAGAGTAAATTCGTTTCAATTGGCGGGTTTTCACTTTCGCATCTCCGTCTTCTTCGATTTCTGAAAACTCGGCAAAATAGTCTATGCCATCTCGTGTAAGGGATGATCTACCAAGGAGACCTCCAGCCGAATTCCGTTCCAAAGACATACTTGCTTGTATCGCATCCACATCATCCTCAAGAATGATGTTGGATTGTTCAAAGAAAAGGTTTGCAAGATGCGTAAACATCCGAATCCAATCTTGTTCGAATTTTTCTTTAATAATGATTTTCTGCATTTTCTGTACCAACTTTCTATTTGCAAGTGAATTTCAATTGTCCCTTAAAATGGGACTAAGGAGGAACTGTCATTGGCCTTTTTTTTCAAGAAAAACAGCGGGATCGAACAATCACTTATTGAACGTGCTACACATGAGTTAGTAAACGTCCACATATCAAACGACTTGGATAGAGATATCAAAACACAATTAACAATGATTGGCCTTAACGAAAATGACTTGGCTATGCTTCGTGTTTTGACACCCCTTCTACAAGAGAACGTGAAGTCCATTGTAGCAAACTTTTATAAGAATCTCGAAAATGAATCCTCACTTTCTTCCATTATAAAAACGCACAGCACGATTGCGCGATTACGCGTTACACTGGAACAACATATTTCAGAAATGTTTGATGGAAAGATTGATAACGCTTTTGTTAAAAAGCGACACCGTATCGCGGTCATTCATGCGCATATCGGGCTTGAGCCGAAATGGTATCTTTCCGCCTTTCAAGATATATTAAATAACTTCTTCACCATTATTGAAAAGACTGATTATACAGGTACAGACAAGTTTTATGCAATTCATTCCATTTCTAAAATATTGAACTTTGAACAACAACTTGTCCTTGAAATATATGAAAAAGAACATACACAACAGATGATTGATGAAAATGAACGGAAAACTGTATTAATGGAAGAAATTCATCAAAGTTCTTCTTCCCTATATGATATTATCAACAAAACGAACGGAGATATCGCGGATATGACGGATGTCCTCGGCAATTTACGTTCTCTTTCCAATGATAATACCAATTTGGCTGACGATATTTCATCCGCCGCAAATAAAGAAAAACGATTACTTGAAGAAACGGAAAACCAAAGTGATATCCTCCAGACAAATATGAATAACATCCGTATTCGTGCCGGAGAACTTCATAATCTGACCGAAAAAATCTCATCTATTGCGAGCATCGTAACAGGGATTGCAAACCAGACGAACCTACTCGCATTGAATGCTTCAATCGAGGCGGCACGCGCAGGTGAACACGGAAAAGGCTTCGCAGTCGTTGCAGAAGAAGTCGGAAAACTTGCAGCACATACAAAGTCGACATTAGCGGAAGTCGACGTTATCCTTGATGAAACGGAACGAACGGCTACGACGATTACTTCCGAAGTTGGGGTGTTACAAAAATTAATCTCCAAGGAACGTGAACAGATTATCGCTTCTGGCTCTTCGTTTGCGTCCATCGTCCTGTCTATGGAGAGCTTGAAGGACAGAAATAATGAACTTCACTTAGATATTCAAAGGCTTTCCGCAAATATCGAATCAGTCCACGAAAGTTCTGAAGAAATGGCTGCATCCGCGGAAGCCTTGTCAGATATGTGAAAACAAAAAACCGGCATCTGCCGGTTTCAGTCGATTGATTCGTATATTTCCTGCACAGGTTTCATAAGAACACGGTTTACTTCTTCAATCAGTCCGCTCAATTTCATTTCAGCTTCGAGCATCTTCATGATTTTCGGATTCTGCTGTGCAATTTGCGCGGTTTTTTGTGCGTATTCAAGTTCTTCAGGTAGAACTTCCTCTCCTTGCATCTGCTTCTCTTGTAGTGTCACCTGAATTTTACGGAAGCTTTTAAACAGCTCAAACGCTTCCGTGTCCTCTTTCACCTCTATGACTGCTTGCTGCACTTTAGCAAACTCATTTGTTTTTCGGAATGTGGATTCCAATCTGTTTAAATCATCGTAAATATTTACTGTCATCTGTAGTTCCCCCTAGGATAAGTTTGTAAAATAGACAATTAGGCCTTGAACAATCCCAATCATACCCCCAAGCAATGCACCGAGTACAGTAATCATTTTGAACTCGCGCTTTGAAATACCAAGCACGAGATCTTCCAGTATGGCGACCGGAAACGAATCTACTTGTTCTTTTACCATCTCATCAATTTTCAGTTTACGCATTGATAGTTCCATCTGCTGTTCAGCCTGTTTAAATGCAAAACCAACAAGCATCGGCGTCACATTGTCCGCCGCCCATACCGCCCCATCAGGCCAATAATCGCTAATGGTTTTACTAAGACGTGCTTCTAACGCAAGCTCTTTCCTAGCATATGTTTTGACCGAATCGAACAGTCCATCTAAATCAAAATCGGAAAGTAATTCATTCACAGGACGTTTCTGCAGTTTCACCCACTCGTTATGGATAATGTTGTTGATAAGGTCGTGTGTGCCTGGTGCCGCGATGAATTTCAATGCTTCCCGTTGTACTTTCCCAACGAGCGATTCGGATTCCCCGAAGAACATATTCACCATGTTGCCTAGTGTCCCTTTCGATGCCAGAAAATCATCAATCATTTTCCGAAACATCGCTTTGCCTTCTTCAGATTCGAAATATTGCTCTGATCGACCAAGGATATACGCTGTCACACCTGGAATTCGTCCTTCCAATTCCGTCAGCCACTTCTCTGGAACCACTTCGCTGACGGTTCCGGTCGTCAGCTTTGTTCGGATTGTAAGAAGCTGTGTGTCTAGCACTTCTAGCACTTTCCGTTCCGCCTTCGCAGCAACTCCCGTTGCACCCGCTATCGTAAGCCAATCATTTAAAGTTTTATCCGAATGGAGGATATGCTCTTCTAGCTTTCGTTGAACAAAATTCTCCGTTTTTTTCTCCATGTCAGGCGTCAACAGTTTCTTTCGGAATGTTTCCGGAGTCAAAAGATAATTTGTCACCGTCTTACCCAGCTGCGTCGCTAACTCATCCCGTCGTTTGGGTATCAACCCGGGTGTGAAAGGCAAACGCCATTTCCCGATATATTTTGCTTCATGAGGTCGAAATAACATCTTGATAGCAAGATGATTCGTGAATCCCCCAATCAGCGCGCCGATAATAGCCATGAATAACAATGTCCATAAAAAGTTCAATCGCTTCACCTTTTTCTGTTTCTTCAACTTCCAATTATAGCAGAAGTAAGTCGAACCGAAAAATGAGAAGCCTTGTCCTTCGGTATGTGTTTTCGAATTCCGCTATTCATCGAACTATTTCACAAGCCTAATTAGCAAGATGACAAGATTTCATTTCAATGATAGGCTGTTTCTAAGAGTCAGAACGTTCTAGCTATGATTCTCCAACCAACATCAACTACTAATCGAGGTGTTCGAAATGATCCGTTATCCAAATCCTCTGCGTACCGGCCAGACAATTGGCGTTACAGCTCCATCTTCCGGCGTAGGGAAAGATCTTCATTCATTATTACAACTATCCAAACAGCAATTCGAAAAACGAGGCTTCAAAGTGGAGATTGGCGATACCGCTTGGTCGCAAATAAAGGCTGCTTCTGCTACGAAAGAAGTCCGTGCCGCTGAACTGACGGCTATGTTGAACAACTCCACGATCGGTGCAATTATCCCTCCATGGGGCGGCGAAATCTTGATGGAAATCCTGCCTCTTATCCACTGGGACGAAATCGAACCGAAATGGATTCTCGGGTACTCTGATTTGAGCACGCTTCTTTTCTCATTGACCTTGAAAACGGGTATCGCGACGGCTCATGGAACGAATTTCATCGACTTACGGAGTGATGAATGGGATTCAGTGACAGGCAAATTCCTAGAGGTGCTATCCGCATCAACAGGTTCAGTAATCGAACAGCAATCATCTAAGAAGTTCCAATCTGAATGGCAGCATTTCGCACCTCTCGACCCGTATGTTTTCAAATTGGATAGTGAGACACGGTGGGAAATTATTGGTGGTGGGGAATTCAAAATCGAAGGGCGATTTCTCGGGGGGTGTCTTGATACGATTGGTAAACTTGTTGGCACGCCCTATGGAGATGTCGCCGCATTCCAGAAAAACCATTTGAACGACGAACCGATCCTTTGGTATTTAGAAAACTGTGAAATGTCTGCGACAGACTTTCATCGCACGGTGTTGCACTTTGCATATGCAGGGTGGTTTGATAACGCTGCGGGGATTATTTTCGGTCGGTCGCCTGCGGGTCAGTCGGTCGATGGATTCACCGTAGTTGATTCGATGGAACGTTTGCAGGAATTGACGGGCTTGCCGATTGCCTATAATGCCGATATCGGCCATGTTCCTCCGCAAATCACCTTTGTGAACGGGGCATACGGCAGCGTTTCTATCTTAGACGGCGAAGCTGTAATTAGTACGGAATTCAAGTAAACCTTAGAATTAGATGTAGGGAGCTAATAGCTTGAATAAAGAAATCATCGACCATCTATATAGATTGAACAAATGATTCCACTAAATAACGCTTCGGCGCTAGGGTATGCCTCCCACCATAAGCCAAGCCGCCAGTCTTATGGCTCCGGCTAACCCTTGGAAGGCGCCTTCGCTGGATTGGTAGGTCACTTTCAATAGTTCGTCATATCTAGGAATAACTGTAACGTATGAATTTCCACCGAAGCGAATTATCTCCCTTTGCCCAGGCATTACGGAAACACTATTTGCACTCGAACTGGAAAATGAGATTGCCGGATGCCATTCCTATTGTTGTTGATGGTGAACTGTTTTGGTATGGCGCAAAGATGATGGAAGCAGTCGATTATTTCAAAGAGCAATTTTATTCATTATGAAATCAACAAAAAATCCCCCAGCCGTATAGTTCAAATTCGGTAGGGAGATTTTTCGATTTCGCTTATACTTGGCAACCTGCGCCGACAGTCGTTCCATATTTCGCTTTTGCTTCGATACGGCGACTATGCAAGATTGGCTCTGTATAGCCGTTTGGCTGATCGTATCCTTTAAACACGAGGTCGCAAGCAGCTACAAACGCAATTGAATCGTCAAAGTCCGGAGCCATCGGATGGTATAATTCATCACTGGCATTTTGTCCATCTACGACTCTCGCCATCCGTTTCATCGTTTCCAATACTTGCTCTTCCGTACAGATTCCGTGATGGAGCCAGTTTGCGATATGCTGGCTAGAAATACGCAACGTCGCACGATCTTCCATCAGATTAACGTTATTGATATCCGGCACTTTAGAACAGCCGATGCCTTGGTCAACCCAACGAACAACATAACCAAGAATTCCTTGTGCGTTGTTGTCCAATTCCGACTGGATTTCTTCCGTCGACCAATTCATATCTTCCGCAACCGGAATTTGCAAGATTGTATCTTGGTAGTCTTTTAAACTTTCAATGCCATGTTGCACTTGTTTTACATTCACTTGGTGGTAGTGAGTGGCATGTAAAGTCGCAGCAGTAGGTGAGGGTACCCATGCTGTGTTGGCTCCCGCTTTGGGGTGGACAATTTTCTGCTCCAACATCGCCGCCATCAAATCTGGCATCGCCCACATCCCTTTTCCGATTTGTGCATGACCTGGTAAACCGCAATCGACACCGACTGCCACGTTCGACGATTCATATGCTGCAAGCCAAGGAGTCGCCTTCATGTCATTTTTACGAATCATGACACCCGCTTCCATAGATGTATGCATTTCATCTCCCGTACGATCGAGGAATCCTGTATTGATGAATCCAATCCGCTCTTTCACTTCATGAATACATGCTTTCAAGTTCAATGATGTACGACGCTCCTCATCCATCAAACCGATTTTCAGCGTATGGCGTTTCAGGCCTACAATATCTTCAATGCGATCAAATAATTTATTGGCGAATGCCGCTTCTTTTGATCCATGCATCTTCGGTTTAACAATATAGACTGATCCGTGATCGGAGTTTCTGAATTGAACATTGTCACCCATATTATGTTTTGCGATTAAACTTGTTATGACCCCATCGATAATTCCTTCCGGCACTTCGCGTCCGCCTTTATCGAGAATTGCACTATTCGTCATCAGATGCCCGACATTACGGATAAACATCAACGAACGTCCAGCCAGCGTAATCTCACCGCCACTCGGTGACGTATACGTGCGGTCAGAGTTCAATGTACGTATAATGGTCTTTCCATCTTTTTCAAGGGAAGCGGATAAGTCCCCTTTCATTAAACCTAACCAGTTGCGGTAAATCAGCACTTTGTCTTCTGCATCAACAGCAGCAACGGAATCTTCACAATCCATAATTGTAGAAAGTGCCGATTCCAATAGAATGTCTTTCACGCCCGCCGCATCCTCTTTGCCAATCGGGTGATGATGATCGATTTGAATTTCAATATGCAGCCCATTATTGACAAGCAAAATAGCTGTCGGGATTTCTGGTTGCCCAACGTAGCCAATCAGTTTTGTCGTATCTTTCAACTGTGCCATTTTCCCGTCAGGAAGCGTAGCGGAAAGTTTATTGTCAACAATTGCATACTTTTCTACATTTACATGCGAGGCATCTACTAATGCGACCGATTTGTCGAGGAAATCTTTCGCGAAAGCGATAACTTTTGCACCGCGTATGGGATTATAACCTTTTCCAATTGCTGTTCCACCCTCTTCACTAATTGCATCCGTTCCGTACAGCGCGTCATACAGACTACCCCATCGCGCATTTGCAGCGTTCAACGCATAGCGGGCATTACTCAGGGGCACAACCAATTGCGGACCCGCTAGTCGTGCAACTTCATTGTCCACATTTTCAGTAGAAACATCGAATTCTTCCACTTTCGGCTCAAGATACCCAATGGCTTTTAAAAAGTTTTTATACTTCATGAAATCGGTGTTTCCCTTGTTTTCCTTATGCCATGTATGGATGGCTTGTTGCAGGCGAGCCCGCCCAGCCAACAGCTCCCTATTTTCTGGAATGAATTCATGGATCAATGCGTCGAAATTTGGCCAGAATTTTTCGTCGTCCACTCCCGTTCCAGGTAACACTTCCAAATTCACAAAGTCATATAGTTCTTTAGCAACTTGAATGTTTCCTGTTTTCACGTAGTTTTGCACATCTATCCACTCCTATAAATTAGTCTTCGCTAGTAATTAAATTACTGTATTACAACAGAATAAACTATCATATGATATACTATAATAGAAGAGGGATTGGAAATCAACTGAATTGTAAAAACTTTTTTAGAGCGCATTATACATCGTTGAAAAACGTATCGCATGCTCAATTTCATCATGCATTGCGATGAATAGCGGATTGTATGCCTGTTGAAACGGAATTGTCAGTAACATTTCTTTATACATTTCTACCGCATCTAATTCATCGACCAACGCCCGTTTTGCACAATCCTTCAACTCATAACAAGGCAATGACTTTTTTGGATTTTGAACAAATGTCCCCGTCATCATATAATAGAGCTGTTGGAACATTTCATAGTGGCTTTTTTCATCTTCATAAGCGTGTTTGATGAAATCTTGCCAGTACGGATCGTTCGTCAATCCGTACATGGATTTATAAAAGTGATAAGACTTGTATTCGTCTTCAATCGCTTGCTTTAATTTATCTACAAACAATTCAGCACCCTTTCGCATCTTTTACCCAATTTTATGCGTACAAACTACATCTTATGAGAGGAGTAATCGAATGCTGCAACATTTCAGCTACAAGCCGATGTATGAAAATAAACAATTACCTGGTTGGACATTTGCATTTTTCTTTCAAAAAAAAAGGTATACAGGTGACTATTTGCCCGATGGAACAATGACTTGGATTGGAGACACGCCATCCGATGAAGAGAATGTGAAAAAGATGATTCACGAATTAATGACTTTCCATGTGTACGATTGAGTCCATGTGTTTTCGGGAATGCTACACTTCATGACGAGTGAGGAGGCGTAGTATGTCTAAAGAGAAAACACCGGAAGAACTCCGTAAGGAAAAGGAACAATTGAAGATACAGGATCAGAAAACCGAAAATGTCTTTGAAGACAAATCGCATGTTCCCAGTGAGCAGAATCGTTTTAAGGACACCGAAAATCCAAGAAGTCAAAGAAATTAAAGAATCCGCACACCTGGAATGATAAGGTGTGCGGATTTTTTCAATGTCATAAACAAACCGTTTAAAAAGGGGGAACTCCCCTCAATCGCTATTCGATTGAGAGGATGTTCCAGCCTGCAATTTATACATTTGTGCATATTGACCGTCTTCAGCAAGCAATTCATCATGCGAGCCGCTTTCGACAATTTCACCGCGGTCTAATACTAAAATTCGATCCGCGTTTTTAATAGTAGAAAGTCTGTGGGCAATAATGAATGTCGTCCGCCCTTTTTTCAGTACATCCATCGCATGCTGGATAATTTCTTCTGTTTCTGTATCGATGTTGGACGTTGCTTCATCCAAAATAAGAATCGCTGGATCGAATGCAAGCGCTCGTGCGAATGAAATCAGTTGACGCTGTCCGGAAGAGAGCGTACTCCCTTTCTCCACAACTTCTTCGTCAATTCCATTCGGCAAATGCTTCAGCACCCGTTCCCCGCCAACTGCATCAAGTGATTGCTGGACTTTTTCACGTGTAATACGCGGATCACTCAAGCTAACATTCGATTCAATCGTTCCACTGAACAGATATGGATCTTGTAGAACAATGCCCATATGAGACCTTACAGTCTGCCGAGGCATATCCCCGATGTCCATACCATCGATTGTAATTTTCCCCTTCGACGCATCATAGAAACGGAATAACAAGTTCATAATCGAACTTTTTCCGGATCCTGTATGTCCGACGAGTGCAACCGTTTCACCTTGTTTCGCTTCGAAAGAAAGTTCTTTCAAAACATATTCTTCTTCTTTATAAGCGAACCAGACGTTTTCAAAGCGAACATCTCCACGGTATCGATCAATTTTCTCATCACATACCGGTTCCCCTTCTCGATCTAGTAGTTTAAAGACACGCTCCGCCGCTACAAGGGAATGTTCTAGATGTGCAAATTGGTTAACGACACCTGTTATCGGGTTGAACAGCCTTGTAATATAGTCGACGAATGCATAGAGCATCCCAACTGAGATGACACTTTCCGTGGAAAGCGAAGCCCCTCCGAAATACCATATGAAGAAAATAAACGTCAACGAGCGAATCACATCAACGAGATTATGTGATGTTGCTGCTTCCACTTTCAACAGTTTGTTCTGATAGCGGTAGTGTTCATCGTTTAACCCGCTAAATTCTTCATCCATTTGTTTCTCGCGCCGGAACGCTTGAATAATTGTCATCCCATTAATGGATTCATTAATCATCGCGTTCATGTCACTCACTTTTCCACGGATGACATGATTTACTTTTGAAGCGAATTTCCGATACATCTTCATCCAAATATACAAGATCGGCAAGACAAATAGCGTAATAGCCCCCATCTTCGGATCCAAGTAGAATAAAGCGACGAAAATCCCAATCATATACATTCCACTAATTGCGAACTGTGACACAACGGTTACATACAGGTTACGGATTGCTTCTGTATCATTCGTAATCCTTGCGACGACTTTCCCAGCTGGTAAGTTATCGAAATAACGAATGGGCAATGTTTGAATATGTTCATATAAATCATTACGCATTCTCTGAATAATGCGATTCGCTGCTTTTTGTAGCAATAAATACTGGAAATAGCGGAATATCGCAGTTACGACTGCAAGCCCGAAAAAAACGGCAAGCAATTTAGCAATCGGCTTGAAATCAATGCCGCCACCCGTAGCTCCTGCAATATGGTCGTCAATAATTCTTTTGGCAATCATCGGCCCCATCAAGTCTGCCGCCACTGCGACACCAAGAAGGAGCAAGCCCCCAATTAGCAGGTTTTTATAATCAAGTGCATAGCGAACTAAGCGTTTACCGGTACTCATCCTATTCAACCTCCCCAATCTGCTGGCGGTCGAATTGCTCTTTGTACCAGCCGTTCTTTCCAAGCAACGTTTCATGCGTTCCTTCTTCTATGACACGCCCATCGTCAAGGACAATAATCCAATCCGCATGTTGAATAGCGGACAATCGATGTGTCGTAATAATTGTCGTTTTACCAGAACGTTCTGCTTGAATATTTTCAATGATTTTCGACTCCGTTTTCGCATCGACTGCGGAAAGCGAATCGTCTAAAATGAGAATTTCAGGATTTTTAACAAGTGCTCGCGCAATTGAAATCCGCTGTTTCTGTCCCCCTGATAAGGCGACACCCTTCTCACCGACGAGTGTATCAAGTCCTTCTGGAAGCATTTCAAGATCTTTTTCAAAATACGATAGGCGGATGGTTTCCGCAATATCCGATTCCGTTGCTTCTGGTCGACCGAACAAGATATTTTCTCTGACAGACCTAGAGAAGAGGACGTGATCCTGTGGCACATAACCAATCCAATCCCTTACCTGATCTTTCGTTAATGATTGAAGCGGCACGCCTGAAAAAGTAATTTCACCTTCACCTGACGGGTATTCACGCAGCAATTGTTTGACGAAAGTAGTCTTCCCACTACCCGTCTTCCCGACGATACCAAGTGTGTCTCCACGATTTAACTGAAGCTTGATATTATCCAAGTTGACCGAATGAGACATCGGATACGTAAAGACTACGTCACGGAAACCGACACTATCAGGATTCAAAACGTTTACCGGCTGTTCAGGATCTTTCACATCTTCCTCGTAATCAAGAGTCTCCATCACGCGATCAAGTGATGCGTTCCCTCTTTGCAGGACATTGATCAGTTCGCCGATTGCAAACATCGGCCAAACAATCATCCCGAGATAGACGTTGAATGTAACTAGATTTCCGAGTGTCATAGTTCCCTGAGATACAAGAAACGCTCCATATCCAAGTCCAATCATATACGTCAGCCCTGTAAGCACCTTCGAAATCGGCATGAACAGTGCATCAATCTTCTCAACATGCATGTTTTTCTGATAGACATCTTCCGTCATCTCAGCAAAATCTTTTTCAGACGCCCGTTCTTGGACGTACGCGCGCACAACCCTTACACCCGCGACAGCTTCAAGAACATTATCATTTAAATCCCCGAATGCTGCCTGCGAGACCATATATCTTTCATGAACTTTCTTCCCCAATACTTGCATAATGAATGCGAGGATCGGCAGCGGTAAAATCGCCGCCAGTGTTAATTCCCAGGACACCAGAAAGCCCATCGTTAAAACAAGTGTTAATAAATAAAGCGTTGAATCAACGAGCGTCATAATCCCGAAACCAGCCGTTTCTGAAATCGCACGCAAATCATTCGTCGATCTTGCCATCAAATCGCCCGTCTTATTCTTCTCATAAAACGTCGGCGTCATTTTCAAAAAATGACGCATAAGTCGGCTACGTAATTGCCGTTCAATGACATACGCACCGCCGAACAACTGATATTGCCAGACATAGTTACTCGCATAATTGAAAAGTATGATGACAAGCATCGCCCCAAGAATAGTAGCGAGAAGTTTTCCAGTCAACGTCTGCGTGTAAATCGCATCAATTGCTTCACCGATTAGCCACGGAGGGATAATAACAAGAACATTTGTCACCATTAAGAGAATGAGAGCAACTGTATACCTCTTCCGATTCTCCTTAAAAAACCATTTTAACTTAAATAAAACTGAAAACATAAATCAACCAACTTTCTTCCTTTTTCTTTTACGGCTATCCGCTTTCTAGAGATTCCTTTTCTAATAATTTCCGTTGCTGTTTGATGATCAACATAGCAAACACTCCTTTTCTTTTTTATTTATGTGACACGCATTGCGTGAAAACACCGGATTATCTTAAAGTAGATACAAAAAAGCACACGCTCTTAACATAAGCGTGTGCTCATAAAAAGGAACGGCAGAACGCGCCACTCCAAGTTAATTATTCTGGGATGATATAGATTTTGGCCAGGCACGGCATGATTATGCAATTGTTTAGGACAACTTGAACGTTTTTCATTTTCCGTGCCTCCCTTTCTATTTCGAGTATCTAACTATCTCAGATTACCATTGCTATTTTAAGAATGTCAATACTTTTTAGAAAATTTTTTTAAATCATATCTTTAGGCCATGCCTCATTTCACCAATTCATCCCAAGACAACTAACAACTGCTTATGATATTCCATCAGTCATTTTTCTATGAATATACAATCGAAAAGTGAAAGCATTTGTTTTTTCTCTAAAAGTAAATTATCATTAGACTAACTATCTATTTAACCATCACAGGAGGTGTACACTTTGTTCTCCCCCTCATCCGGGTTTGGGACAAAGTAATTATTTGGAGATTGCCATACGATTGACAGCGTTCGCTGTCTTGATCGCCCTCACCGCATTTTTTGTTGCGAGTGAATTTGCTATAGTGAAGGTAAGGAAAACACGCATTGATCAGCTTGTAGCTGAAGGAAATCATAAAGCTATCAATGCTAGAAAAATTATTGGGAATCTGGACGAATACTTATCCGCTTGCCAGCTGGGAATCACAATCACCGCTCTCGGTCTAGGGATGCTCGGTGAACCGACCGTCAAATTGATTTTGAACCCAATTTTCAACCATTTCGATTTGACACCTAGCCTTTCCAGTCTTCTTTCATTCATCATTGCGTTCACGTTCGTAACTTTTTTGCATGTTGTTGTAGGTGAATTGGCTCCTAAAACGATTGCGATACAAAGAGCGGAAACCACTGCATTAAATTTCGCAAAACCGCTTATCTTATTTTATCGTCTCATGTACCCTGTCATTAAAGGTATGAATGGTTCCGCACGTTTCTTCATAGGTCTTCTCGGGTTCAAATCGATTGCAGAATCCGAAGTTGCTCATACGGAAGAAGAGCTTCGTATGATTTTATCCGACAGTTTAAAAAGCGGTGAAATCAACCAAGCTGAATATAAATATGTGAATAAGATCTTCGAATTCGACGACCGAATCGCCAAGGAAATTATGGCACCCCGGACAGAAATGATGATTATCGACAAAGAGATGACTTTGCAAGAAGTCTTCGAAGTCATCGGTGTCGAACAATACACACGCTACCCGATTACAGACGGTGATAAAGATCATATTCTGGGACTTGTCAACATGAAAAACTTATTGACTGCGTTCATTAAAGACCCAACTACGGGTGATCATCCCGTTATCGAGTATATGCAGCCGATTATCCGTGTTATCGAAACCATTCCCATCGGTGATCTTCTACTTAAAATCCAACGGGAACGAATTCATATGGCGGTTCTCATGGATGAGTACGGTGGTACATCCGGTATAGTGACAATCGAAGATATCTTGGAAGAAATCGTTGGGGATATACAGGATGAATTCGATATGAATGAAATTCCAGAAATCCAACATCTCGGGGAAGGTCATTATATTTTCGATGCGAAGATGTTGATTGAAAATATCAATGATATCCTAGGCATTTCAATCGATGAAGAGGATATTGATACAATCGGTGGTTGGTTCATGACACAGCGCTTCGAAGCGATTCAAGGTGAAAAAATTATTGAACAAGGCTATGAATTTATGGTTGAAGATGTAGATGGGCATCACATTCTATATCTTGAAGTTATTAAACATATAGAGGGAGAAACTAAGGTCATCGAAGACCTATCTGTTGATTCCTAAAACTGCGACTCTCCACTAGGAGGTCGTTTTTTAAATTGATAAACTTCAGTTGACAATTATCTTTTATTCTGATAATATTAATTCATCTTACAGAAAGCAGGTGAAATTTTATGGCTATTTTCATAATGTCTATTGTCACTCTGAACGGACCCATACTTTCACCTGCAGTGCTTTACTAAAAAGCATGTCTATTCTGTTATGCGCGTGAAACCGTGGGTCCGATCAGGAGCCACGGTTTTTTTATATGCATATAACAGGAGGAAATTAAATTGACAAAACTCAATGAGTACGGTTGGAATACATTTCATGAAGCTAACTGGGAAGAATTAAATGATAGATTTAAAATGAAGAAGTGCGTGCCAGCTCGTGTCACGCTTGAACATAAACGAATGTACCGTGTGATCACGGAAGAAGGAGAATGGTTATCCGTCTGTTCCGGAGCATTCCAATATGACGCGGTAGAACGACGAGACTTCCCCGCTGTCGGCGATTGGGTTGCAGTAGAAAAGATGCCAGGTGAAGAACGCGGAATCATCCATGCGATTTTACCAAGAAACTCCCTCTTTTCAAGAAAAGTAGCGGGAGAGGCAATTGCAGAACAAATTATCGCTGTAAATGTCGATATTGTCTTCCTTGTTATGTCGATGAACCAAGATTTCAACGCCAGACGACTTGAGCGGTATCTCGTTGCAGCCTATGATTCTGGTGCAAATCCGGTTGTCATTTTAACGAAGAAAGATGTGTGCGATAATCCTACTTACTATATTGAAGAAGCGCGGAACATCGCATTTGGCGTAGATGTTTTTGCGGTGAGCAACGTAACAGGCGAAGGAATTGAACAGCTCACTGATTTATTGAAAGATAGGAAGACAGCCGCTCTTTTAGGTTCTTCAGGTGTTGGAAAATCATCACTAACAAACGCCATTTGCGGCGATGAGATGATGGTTGTGCAGGACATCCGGGGTGACGATGACAAAGGTCGACATACGACGACTCACCGGGAACTGGTGAAAATTCCGACTGGCGGCGTGCTTATCGACACGCCTGGAATGAGAGAGTTTCAACTATGGGAGAACAGCGAAAGCCTTGATTCGGGATTTAAAGATGTGGAAGCATTTGCAGATGCATGCAAGTTCAATGACTGTCAACATGGCAATGAACCCGGATGCGCAATTCAAGAAGCGCTCGCTACTGGTACTCTAGCTGCGGATCGCTATGCGAGCTACTTGAAACTCCAAAAAGAGTTAGCGTTTCTCGAACGAAAAATAGATCGCGCCGCCCAATCAGCAGAGCGCAATAAGTGGAAAAAAGTAACGAAAAGTATGCGGAAGAATCCTTCTAAAAAGAAATGATATAAAAAAGGCGTTCTCTATGCGGAGAACGCCTTTTTTATATGAGGTTTATTGTTATCACCGCCTTGATGGGGTTTATCACCGCCTTGGCCTACTTTATCACCGCCTTGGCGCACTTTATCACCGCCTTGGCGCACTTTATCACCGCCTTGGCGCACTTTATCACCGCCTTGGCGCACTTTATCACCGCCTTGGCGCACTTTATCACCGCCTTGGCGCACTTTATCACCGCCTTGGCGCACTTTATCACC
>NZ_JADBEL010000009.1:120745-133267 GCF_014873855.1 Sporosarcina limicola
ACCGCCTTGGCGCATGCTTATCAACTACCCCAATCAGTTTGTCACCATCTTGTAACACAAGGGCGATGATAAATATTTTACTTGCTTCATGCCACACCCTATAATCAAATATGTAGTCTTTCTATTAGGAGTTGGTAGCCATGCATAAACGGCTAGAGAATAGCCTTATTTTAATTTGGACTGTGTCATTGGTTGCGACGCTCGGTTCATTGTATTTTTCGGAAGTGCGTGGTTATGAGCCATGTACACTTTGTTGGTACCAACGGATTATCATGTATCCAACCATACTCATTTCAGGTGTCGCCTTGTTTCAGAAAAATGCTCGTATCGCTTTGACAATAGCTGTCTTCGCTATAGTTGGTGGAAGCATGTCTCTGTATCATTACGGCATCCAAAAGTTTAGTTACCTAAGTGACAGCGCACCTGCTTGTGGAGATGTTCCTTGCACAGGGCAATACATCAACTACCTGGGGTTCATCACAATCCCCTTTTTGGCACTTGTCGCATTTTTAATTATTTTAATTACAAGCCTTTTCATGATGAAATGGCAGAAGGAGTCGAAGTAAATTGAAAAAACTACTCGCTATCGGCGGTGTGATTATCGCTGTCTTTATCCTAATCATCGTCCTTTCGAACAAATCTGACGAGGAAAAACTTAAAAAAAATCCATATGGTAAGGACAATCTAGAAAAATCGACAATCGCTCTGATTGGTAATCCAAACTATAGCAACATCGTTCTCCCGGAGGCACTTTTTGAAAAAATTGACGCCAATCGATCTGTGACAGTTTACTATTTTAGCCCTAATTGTGGGTATTGTATGGAAATGACACCTGTCATGATGCCAATCGCAAAAGAGATGGGCGTAGATGTACTGCAATACAATATGCTTGAATTTGGCGATAAAGTTAATGAAAAGACAAAGTATGGAATCTATGAATTTCCGTCACTTGTCCACTATGAGAATGGAAAAGAAGTTGGTCGGATTGTCGGAGGACAGCCAGAAGATAATATCCGTGCATTTTTCAAAGAATTTGAAGGTAAGTGACGATATACGTCCTAGGGGGAGAAAGCTGAATGTCTGTTTTTCATTATAAAACACAAGAAGAAGGTCTAACTGTAGAACAGCTTCTCCGGGAAGAATGGCAAGCCGGAAAAAAAACTGTCCACCAAATGCGAATGGCCAAAAGTGTGAAGGGTACGGACGGTGAGCCGATTGAATGGCGCACGCCGCTAGCAGAAGGAACACCATTGACATTCGAATTTCCAGATGCACAGTCCGCTTATGTTTCGGAAAAGTCTGATGGATTGGCAGTATTTTTTGAGGACGAGCATATTTTAGCGGCTTTAAAACCTGCTGGCATAACAACTCATCCTGACGGCCCGGGCGAAACTGGTACGCTGATGAATCAAGTTATGGATTATGTTCGTAAAAACGGCGGCAACTATGCCGAGCATATTCACCGTCTCGATAAGGGGACAACTGGAGTCATCCTTATTGCGAAACACCCCATCGCGAAAGCACTTTTTGACCGGATGATTGAACGAAACGATATTACGCGGAAATACATTGCTGAAGTCGATGGCTATCTAAAAAGGCCAAAAGGGACAATTAGACTACCGATTGGCCGAGATCGTCATCACCCTGTGAAACGTCTTGTCTCGATGTCTGGACAATCCGCACTCACTAATTTCACTGTTATCCAACGTACAGAGGATTCAACTTTCGTAGAGGCTGAACTCAAAACAGGACGAACGCACCAAATCCGTGTGCATCTGTCCCATATTGGACATCCCGTAATAGGAGATACATTATATGGCGGTAGCGAAACAAACGACGGAGAATACCGCTTAACCGCAACAGAACTCTCTTTCATCCACCCATTCACAGGAAAACAAACGACCATCGAAACTCCTGATTCGAAAAAGTAAAATCAAGTTTCAACATACTTAAGAGCCCATGGGAACTCCCACGGGCTCTTTTTTCACTTTTAATGTCTCTTAGAACGTATCCGGATCTGTTCCTGTACGTTCATCCTGATTCAATGCGTTAATCATTTCCATATCTTCAGATGTCAATATGAAATCAGCAACTTCACTATTTTCTCTAATGCGTTCGGGTGTTACTGATTTTGGTATCACGATAAGATTATTTTGTAAATGCCAGCGAATTATAATTTGTGCGGTTGTCTTGTTGTATTTTTCCCCGATAGTCAAAAGCGTCGGTTCTGCAAGGAACTTCCCCCTTGCGAGTGGTGACCATGATGTAATGGCAATTCCATTGTCATTACAAAACTTCCGAAGCGGTTCCTGTGTAAGTTGGGGATGGACTTCGATTTGATTCACCATTGGTGCTACATTCGCTTTCACTAAGATCTTCTCCAGATGGTGCGCATGATGATTAGAAACACCGGTCGCACGAATCAATTTTTCATCATACAACCGTTCGATTGCCTTATAGGTATCGACGAATTTTCCTGTTATCGGCCAATGTGTCAAGTACAAATCTAAATAATCAAGGCCCAGTTTCTCTAAAGACGTTTCGAATGCACGGAGTGTGGCATCATAACCTTGATCAGTATTCCAGACTTTCGATGTGATGAATAACTGTTCTCTCGGGATCCTCGCGTGACGAACCGCTTCACCCGTCTCTCTTTCATTCTCATAGATTGCGGCTGTATCAATTGCACGATAGCCTGTTTCTATCGCAAAGCTTATCGCTTCAAACGTCTGCTCCGGATTGGTCATTTTATAAACACCTAATCCAAGTTGCGGCATCGCAATTCCATTGGCAAGCTCCATTGTTTCAGTGAACACTTTCGTCATTCAGTTTCTCCCCTTTCACATCTCATACTTTAATTATACAATACTCAATCATATTTCCCGTCTTTGTCACAATTTATCCGGATGGTCATTTCATTTCAATAAAGAATAGGGTATACTACATAAAGAACTATTGATTTTACAGGAGGTATATCCGATGTCACTTCTTCTTATAATCGGCGTTTGCTTCGCATTCTTTTCTGCAATCTTTACAGGCGGATACGAAGATAAACCGGGTAAAGTTAAAAAGTAATTACGCAAAAACGGGACTCGCCTACTTGGCTGTCCCGTTTTTTTATTCTAACCCTAGATATGCTTGTTGCCTAAGCGCTTCATAAACAAGGATAGCTGCCGTATTCGATAAATTAAGCGACCTGATGTTGTCATTCATTGGGATGCGCAAACAGTGTTCTTCATGGTTCAGAACAACTTCTTCCGGTAGACCCGTCGTTTCTTTACCAAATACAAAGAAGATGTCTTTGGTTTCATCCGAAAAATCAAAGGAGGAATATGCTTTCTTACCAAACTTCGTAATAAAATAAAATTCTGCTTCCAAATACGCCGCAAATAATTCCTCAAGCCCATCATGATAGGTAATATCGACGTGGTCCCAATAATCGAGCCCAGCCCGTTTCAACATTTTGTCATCCGTCGAAAACCCAAGTGGCTTCACAAGATGAAGTTTAGCTCCTGTTCCTGCACATGTCCGCGCAATATTCCCCGTATTTGCAGGGATGAGCGGTTCAAATAATGCAACATGTATCGCCATTTTAGCACATCCTCCACTTAAACTCTTTTCAATGTAGCCTCTAATTCAGCACGTACTTCTAGATCTTCTTCTTTCAACAATGCCTCTTTAATAGCGTTGTATCCTTCTTCTGTTCCTATTTGACCTAATGCCCATGCGATTGTACCACGGATGACTGGGCGCGGATCTTTATCCAACATGGCAATCAATTCAGGAACTGCCGCTTCATCCTTGAAATGTGCAAGAGCAATGATTGCATTTCGCTGAATCGGATTCTTCCCTCGCCATGAACCGGATATATGACCGAACTTCTCTTTGAACTCACGATTTGACAATGTAAGCATCGGTTGTAAAAGAGGTTTGGCTAGTTCTGGTTCCGGCTGAAATGCCTGCTGATGTAAATTATGTTTCTTCTTATTCTTCGGACATATGGTTTGGCATGTATCACAGCCATACACCCGATTACCGATTTCTGCACGGAATTCTTCGGGAATCGGCGTCTTCGTCTGTGTCAGAAAAGCAATGCATCGCTGCGCATTTAATTGCCCACCCTGAATCAATGCCCCCGTCGGACAAGCATCAATACAAAGTGTACAATCGCCGCATTCATCTTCCATCGGAACGTCCGGTACAAATGGGATGTTCGTAATCATTTCACCCAGATAGACATATGAACCGAATTCCGGTGTAATAATCGAACAGTTTTTTGCCGACCACCCGATACCCGCACGTTCCGCGATAGCACGGTCAGAAAGTTCTCCAGTATCAACCATTGAACGCACTCTTGCGGTTGGAATCTGTTCCAATATGAATTGTTCAAGAAGACCCAATTTCTCACGAAGAACCGTATGGTAATCCATTCCCCACGACGCACGGCAAAATATGCCTCTTCGCTCCCCTTTTTTTCCCTTAGGTGAGTCCTCCATTTTTGACGGATAGGCAACCGCAATTGCAATGATACTTTCCGCTTGATCGAGCAGCAGAGCCGGTTCCGTTCGCTTATCTAGATCTTTTTCCTCGAACCCTGACTGGTAACCAAGTTCCTGCTGCCGCTTCAACCGATTTTTCAGTTCTCGGAATGGGGCTGCTGTCGTAAAGCCGATCTTATCAATGCCGATCGTTGCCGCATACGCTCTCACTGCCTGTTGCAGTTGAACGGTATTCACACTGTATCGCCTCCTCTGTGATAAGATTAAATCAAACTATATAAAGGGTGATGTCATTGAAAATCGAAATGGATGCCAAACTTATTGAAGCTGTACCCGGATTAAAATTAGGCATTAACTATTATACCAAAATTACCGTGTCAGAATCGCCTCAAATGCTAAAAGGAAGATTACAACTATTCCAAGAGCAACTTTTCTTTGATATGGAAGATAAATCCCTTGATCAATTTCCCGGTATTAAAGAATGGCGTACAATTTGGAAGTCCCTTGGAGCAGATCCAAATCGTTACCGCCACTCTACAGAAGCACTCATGCGCCGTATAAAAAAGCAGAACTACATCAATCCATACCATACGGCAGTCGACTTGAATAACTTCTTTTCCTTGCAACATGAAATCCCAATCGGTATTTATGATCTTAACGAGATTGTCGGCAATCTACATGTTTCACTCGGAACAGAAGATGACGGTTATGATGGATTGAACGGCCGCTTTAATTCATTGAAGCATATTTTATTGCTAAAAGATGCTTATAGCCCATTTGGAAGTCCATTCGTCGACTCTATGCGTACTGCTGTAACAGAAGAAACGACTGAAGCGCTTCAGGTATTCTTTCTGCGCCCCTCAATGGGTACCACAGAAGCACTCGAACTAACAACCGCATGCAGCAAAATGTTCACTAGCATAAGCGGTGGCGACGCTCGAGCTTTTGTTTTGCATGAAGGGCAAACTTCCATTATAGTTGACTACTAGTGCATAAGAATCGGGGGAACGGACAAATGGCTAATATTACACTCGCCGAAGCTGTAAAACTGAAAAGTATTTTAACAAAACGAATTCATGAGCTAGAAGATGAAATGAGACGTGTCGCCTTCACAACTGTAGAAAAAGGCAACTCGCCTGAAATAGGGGCACGCTCCCTTATGGTCGTGGAAACCGAATTGGATGAAGTACGTTTGGACAGCCGCCTTCTTGACCGTCTAATGTATCGTGCCAATATCGACAATGAAATCAATTTCCAAGGGCAACAACTTGCAATTGTCGAAGCAATTGAACTCGCTACGCAATTACGTGCTAAAGGCCGTTTTTACAAGGAACTTTCGATGGCTAAAAAAGAAGAAATTCAATATGGCTATTCTGAAAGCATAACTGTCTACCAAGTTGCCTTATTTGATCCTGAAGAATACCGTGTGAAGTCACTTCAAACAGAAAAAGATGCGCATAAATTATCCAATTTCATTAACGCGAAAAACTACTCCATCATCCTTGATTTCGATGATAGTAAATACTTCTAAAACCTTGGAAAGGTGAGACTCCTTTCCAAGGCATAGAGTAGGGGTCAATCCAACTTAAATGCAGTCAAACCAATGACCTGTTCCCATTTACTTTGTGACCAATTTCCAATAACCAACCAGGGCAATCGCAATGGACAACCCTTTGAGGCCTCCACTAGACCCCTACCTATGTAAAACGCTCCTACCGTTTCGGCGGTGGAGCGTTTTTGTATAGACATTCAACATTATTATCAGTTTTTAAATGACTTTGTTTTCTCGCCATCAATCATTAATCTCCAAGTACCGTGATTCGGAAACTCAATACGCCCATGATAGTCATAAATGTATTCCCCCGCACTCATAAAACTACCATCCTGAATAAAAACATGTTCAGAAACAATACTTCCTTTTTTATTGATTAACTTGACTTCTATTTCCTTCCCACTTTCCACTGAACTTACAATCGTAAATTCAATTTCCTCACCGACCTTAAGTTCCTTTGGATGATTAATCAAAATATAATGTTCGGTCTTTGGAAATGGAGGAAGGACTTCAATTGTAAACTCTTCAAATAATCGATCATCCACATAGAAAGAAAGTTGCCATTCTCCCTCTACCGGAAATGGTGTGAAACTCGTCAATATCTGTTGAGCATCTTTACCAAATAGAAAACTATTAAAATTCCCCTCGGAAAGTGTAATCTTTTTATCGTAAATATTCCTAGCTTCTACTCTGTAACTTTTATTTTCGAATTCCGGGATGTCCCCCAAAAAATAGAGCATCATTTTTGATCCTCTTCTGATATCCTCAGCTACAAATTGCGTGTTGAATAACATCCCAATCTTGCCTTCAATTCCAGTCACTTCTTGATTATAGGATGATAAGTTGAAAATCTTCGCTTGTTGCGCATTCAACTCAACTTGAGGTTGAAACATCTTCTCCCATTCGTCATAACAGTCCCGCCATCTTTTTCGATAAATTCATGGATATGGCTAAAAGAATGAAAGGCGCCTTTCACCATGATATCTTTGAACACATAAGGTCGATTCATTTCAGTGATTTTCGCAGTCAATCGCTGTCTTACGCCAAAATGAATCGCTTCCCACGTAACAACATCTCCCGCTTCTAAGAGACCTGCCATAACTCCTCCAACAGCCTTTTCTTTCGTCCTTATAGTTGTTCGAATATGAATATGAACATCAACGTCTCTAGCAAGATCAAAGCAGCGTTCAATCGGCACTTGTATGAATTCACTATGTTTAACCAGAGGCATAATCTCTCCACCGCCATTCACTCTTTTTTAAAACTGTATCACAGTCATGAGATGCTTTCTTTTATAATCGAGTAGGAGGCTAACCATTATTTGATTATCCAGCCTCTCACACCACCCTACATACGGTTCCGTATAGGGCGGTTCAACCTTTTAAGTATCTTCGCTCATAAAGTAGGGACATATCTTTCAGTCCCCACTTTATGAGTTTTTCTTTTGTTATTGCACGATGTAAGATTTCAGTCCTTGAAATGCGCCAGTATCCCTTTCGGGAATTTGCTAGTTTCATGGCATCCTCATGATCGATGCCATGATTACGGAGCATTGCGTATTTCGTACGGACTTTCTTCCATCTTTTCCAGACGATTTGCCTAAGTCGATGATTTAACCATTGCTGGGTTTCCAGGATGAAACTCTTCATTCTGCTTACACCATAGTAGTTAATTATAAATGATAGTCTAAATATATAGGTGCCGCGATTGAAGTATTTTGCTTACCATTACTCTTACTTGTTGAGCTGAATAATGGTCTTTATAAATATTGAAATTACGCTCTGCTTCAAAGCACAGCTCTTTTGCAATTTCGTTCTCCGTAATAAACGTCAGAGAACTATTCTGCTTATCTAGCGTGATTACTCCCGCTCTACTGTTATAATCAAGACGTTTACCTACCTGATCCACTTTTTCCACTACAATGTTTCTTTGCACATAGCTCTTGTCCGAGAACACTTCACGTATAAGAAAGTTCTCGAATACGCCAGCATGTCCAGTGGATTTTCTAGTCTCTATCTCTTTAGTACTCCTTCGGAAAGCATCGGCTGGACGAATCGCATTCGGCATCCACTCGACAGGCAAACCTGATTTAACGAGTACTAGCTCCAAATCATCCATTTTGACTAATTGCTTGCCAACCGAGAACCACATAAGATGACCAAGAATACCGTCTTGTTGCTTGTTTTGAACAGCCGTCATATTTTCAAGATTAATTGACATACCTAACAACCCTTTCTATTTTTGTATTTTAGATAAAGAAAAAAAAACGCATTTACACCTAGCAATCGCTAAGTAAATGCGTTTTAAAATAACCCAATTTGTTCGATTTCAATAAATCCCCTTCCATCTCCTTTCAATACCTTTTTGAAAGCAAAAAACCAATCTCCCCTGGATAGGAAAAAACGGTTTTAATCTATATCACGCAACATGCGTAAGTATCTCTTCTGATATGCAAAAGCAATTTATAGACGTCGAATACGTCTGCCTAACTTCTCCTTTAAATAAGGAATACAAAGGCTGAAAATTTATGCCGGATCTCTTTCTGCATATGCAAAAAGTGTAACGACTTTCACCAGTGGAACAGTGACTTAATAACATAAAGAATATACTTTCACTTTAACAAAACCCAATGTAAATCGCAACTTCATCGAAAATGATAACTTGAAACTGGGTTTATCAACAACTTGTGGAACTATTTCATTGAAATTTTATCGCTGCTCACCATTATTAAATTTCTTGTTCATAAGATTAATTCTTCTTTCTTCTTCTTCTCTGGTTTCGATAATTATTTTAACTTGCTTTGATTCTTTATTTGCAAAAGACAACATCCTTTTTTCTTCTTCTTCCATAATCGGTTTTGCAAAAGCAACAAAATTTTCAATATCCTGCGGATCAGGAAACTCTTTTGTTTGCGCTTCACCTAATAACTGCATGTACTCATTTTTTACTTCCTTCTTTATAATTAGTGGTGGTAAATTATTTTCCAGTAATGAATAGTTCATAATCATCCTGCCCATTCTTCCATTTCCATCAGAAAAAGGATGAATTTTTTCAAACTGGATATGCGTTTCTAAGATAATTTTTAATATATCATCTTCTGTCTTAGCATTTTTCAAACGATAATTCAAATTTCCGATTAGCTGATCCATTAATTCGGGTACTTGTTCAGATGATCCTGTCGAGAATTCTACCCCTTTTATATAATTATCCTCAGTTTTAAATTGTCCTTTATCATGTTGCAGTCGATCCGTTAATTTTTCATGTATCTCTTTTATGATAGATACTGATAAATGTTCATTATTTTCTATTGACTGCACAAGATATTCAAACGCTTGTTGGTGATTGTCTACTTCGTAAAATTCTCTTCTCGTTATGTTTGCGTTATTTGGTAACGTATCATTCAGTATGATTGTCACTGTTTCTGGTAACGTGATTGTATTACCTTCAATTGCACTGGAATGGTGTGCCAAACGAACCAAAACATCCTCTAAATATTCATATGTCATCTTTTCGATTAAGCGGCTCATTTATACCAACCCCCTTATTTCTATATTTTAATTATACCATTATTAAAATCCTGAAGTAATGAGTTCATCATCTCTACTTTCGTTTTGAATATTGGAAACACCTTAGTAATAACATATAAGTATAAAACTCACGTACATTTCCCTTTGTCCAATTCTCAGATTCTTTTAGTCATAGGTTTAAATAATTTCATTTTCACCCCCCAACACTAAATTAATTTGTATAAGAGATATAACATTATCATTTCCAAAGAAATAAGGTTTCTTATCTTTTATCATCCAGAAGGTATGAAGTGGTAAACAGTCTATCATTCATTACACTTTCAAATGCGATTAGCCCATGCCGTAACTTTTCAATTGCCTTTTTATTATTCATCTTAATATTGCTCTACTATCAAGATAGCATAAAAGCATCCCGATAACATAAGGATGTAGAGACAACCTGGAAGACCTACTCGCACATTTTGGACGAGATGAGAGAAAAGGATGAAGAAGAAACAGTTTCAATCTTTGAGAATATGGTTGTGTAAAATTTGTGAGAAAATTTTCAAAACACATCGTATTGCACAAAAATAAAAAACATCTACAAATGTTGTTATATCAACATTTGTAGATGTTTTAGGACTTACTCAACTTAACAGGATAAGACTAAGAAATACCCGAGGCCGGACTTGAACCGGCACGCCTCGCGGCATCGCATTTTGAGTGCGACGTGTCTGCCATTCCACCACTCGGGCATAATAATAACTTACTGATAGCGAATCACTAGAAAAATGGAGGCGGCAACCGGAATCGAACCGGTGGTAAGGGTGTTGCAGACCCATGCCTTACCGCTTGGCTATGCCGCCGTAGAATGGAGCGGAAGACGGGATTCGAACCCGCGACCCCGACCTTGGCAAGGTCGTATTCTACCACTGAACTACTTCCGCAAAACTGGGGTAGCTGGATTCGAACCAACGAGTAACGGAGTCAAAGTCCGTTGCCTTACCACTTGGCTATACCCCAAAAGGATAAATGGGGCGGACGAGGGGAATTGAACCCCCGAGTGTCGGAATCACAATCCGATGCGTTAACCACTTCGCCACGACCGCCATAATAATGTTTTTTTTAAAAAAATGGGGCGACTGAGGGGAATTGAACCCCCGAGTGTCGGAATCACAATCCGATGCGTTAACCACTTCGCCACAACCGCCATTATTATAATGTTTGATTGTTAGATTGAATTGGCAGGGGCAGTAGGAATCGAACCCACATCAAAGGTGTTGGAGACCTCTATTCTACCGTTAAACTATGCCCCTATATGGAAGTTTATTTTAACATACAGTTCGTGTTAATAAAAATTGGTGGTGGGGGACGGATTCGAACCGCCGAACCCGGAGGGAGCGGATTTACAGTCCGCCGCGTTTAGCCACTTCGCTACCCCACCAAGGGTGTATATATGGTGCCGGCGAAAGGACTTGAACCCTCAACCTACTGATTACAAGTCAGTTGCTCTACCAGTTGAGCTACACCGGCACGAAAATTAAAAATGGTGGCTCAGGACGGAATCGAACCGCCGACACAAGGATTTTCAGTCCTTTGCTCTACCGACTGAGCTACTGAGCCACAAATATATTCATTTGTAAAAAAAATGGCGGTCCCGACCGGGATCGAACCGGCGATCTCCTGCGTGACAGGCAGGCATGTTAACCGCTACACCACGGGACCATTTGGTTGCGGGGGCAGGATTCGAACCTGCGACCTTCGGGTTATGAGCCCGACGAGATACCACTTCTCCACCCCGCGACAATAGGATTTTTCAGCGTGATTTCCGCTAAAATAATCTTCCTTAAAAATAATGGAATAATGGTGGAGGATGACGGGCTCGAACCGCCGACCCCCTGCTTGTAAGGCAGGTGCTCTCCCAGCTGAGCTAATCCTCCTGGGTAAAATTGCGATAAGCTTCGCATTACTGCGTCAACTTCAATCGTTCACTCAGTCACGTACTAATGTACGCTCCTTCTTTCTCTCAATCGTTTCCTTGTTCTACTCGCTTCTCCCAATTTTACCGGGCTGTGCGATAAGCTTCGCATTACTGCGTCAACTTCGCTTGCACAGGATGTGCTGACTTCGATGTTGCGACAGGACGTCGCGTTCTTAATCGAAGTTCCTTTTGAAACTCAATCGCTTCCTTGTACTACTTGCTTCTCCCAATTTTAACAGGAGTTGCATTAATAATAAAGATTCTTTTTTATTGGATAACTATTTTCGATACCACGTATCGAAAAAGTTTTAATGGTGACCCCTACGGGATTCGAACCCGTGATACCGCCGTGAAAGGGCGGTGTCTTAACCGCTTGACCAAGGGGCCAATATAATTGGATTGAAACTGGTGGAGAGCAAGGGATTTGAACCCTTGAGACAGCGTTAGCCGCCTACACGATTTCCAATCGTGCTCCTTCGGCCACTCGGACAGCTCTCCAATTGGCTCCGCAGGTAGGACTCGAACCTACGACCGATCGGTTAACAGCCGATTGCTCTACCACTGAGCTACTGCGGAATAATAGTATGATTCATATAATATTTAGTATGTTAATTGGAGTTAACAGACCAGCGACGTCCTACTCTTGCAGGGGGAAACCCCCAACTACCATCGGCGCTGAAGAGCTTAACTTCCGTGTTCGGTATGGGAACGGGTGTGACCTCTTCGCCATCGTCACTGAACTATTTTCCACAAGACAATACTTATTATATCACATCTGAAGGATATTGCAAGCGTTTTTACAAAATAATTTATTTTGTTCGCTCAAAACCGGATAAAACAGACATTGTATTGAACAGAATCAAGAGCCAACCGTGCTCTTTTTAAATTTGGTTAAGTCCTCGACCGATTAGTATTCGTCAGCTCCACACGTCGCCGCGCTTCCACCCCGAACCTATCAACCTCATCTTCTTTGAGGGGTCTTAC
>NZ_JADBEL010000010.1 GCF_014873855.1 Sporosarcina limicola
CGAAGCGACTGATTGTGCAATCAAGCGACCAATGCCACTACCGAAGCGACTGATTGTGCAATCAAGCGACCAATGCCACTACCGAAGCGACTGATAACGCAATCAAGCGACCAATGCCACTACCGAAGCGACTGATTGCGCAATCAAGCGACCAATGCCACTACCGAAGCGACTGATTGTGCAATCAAGCGACCAATCCCACTATCGAAGCGACTGATTGCGCAATCAAGCGACCAATGCCACTACCGAAGCGACTGATAACGCAATCAAGCGACCAATCCCACTATCGAAGCGACTGATAATGTGCGAAGCGTGTTTCATGCTCCATGATTAACCTATAAATTTACGAATTAAAACAAACTAATATACGAATAGAGAGTATTTTGCATATATTTTTGAATAATAGTCTGAACATAGTGAACAATCTTTGCGTATTACTAGATTAATTAGTATAGTTGCTATAAGCTTCCATCTTTTAAGGTGAAAAGACCTCATAGAGAACCATTTTCAAGTCAAACATGTAAGCGCTTACAAGGTGGAGGGAATGTTACGAGGGGGTTACGAGTTGAGGAAAAAGAAAATGCGTGCATTAGTATCTGTATTATTCGGAGTAGTGCTTGTTCTTTCTGGATGTGGTGGAGGAGCAAAAAATATTGCAATAGGGCCTCCAGCAAGTGAAACGAATAATGTGTCGAAATTGATTTTGAAAGCCTACGAAATTGAGGATGATGATTACAAAGCATTCCTGGAAGGTTTTGGGGACGCCGCAGATGGAGTCCAAGATGGAAACATTGATGTTTCCATCGGGATACTTGGACTGCCGGCTGCAAGTATCGAAAGTTTGCAAGCTTCTGTTGGTGACGTGAAAATGCTTGGACTTTCAGATGACGCGATAAAGTATATCGAAGAGAACTCAGGTTATAAAAGACTCACAATACCGAAAGAAACATATGACTTTTTAACAGAAGATATTGAAACGGTTACCGCATATGCAATTCTTCTAGGCAATACTGACACGATTGATGAGGAACTTGGCTATGAACTTGCCAAAAGCATGATCGAGAATGCCGATGAAAATACGCATGCCCAAGCCAAACAGATGACGTTGGAAAATGCACTTAGGGGTGCGGAAGGACTCTTAATTCATCCTGGAGCCAAAAGATATTATGAAGAACAGGGGCTGACGGTTGAAAATGAGGTAGCGAATTTGACTGCGAATGCAAAGGATAGGAAAAAGGAGTTCATCCTCGGGACAGGTAGTCAAGGCGGAACGTATTATCCGCTTGGAGGAGAGATGGCGAACCTTTGGAATAAGAATATCAATGGGATGAATGTAACGAATACGGAAACAGGTGCTTCGGTTGAAAATCTTTCGTCGATTCGTGATGGGCAAATGGATCTTGGAATGTCAGTGCATGTTCCAGCCCAGCAAGCGCTAAAAGGAGATGCCGATTTCAAAGGGAATGAAGTGAAAAATGCGGCTTTCATCGGTCATATTTACCCCGAAGTCGTTCAAATCGTCACAAGGGAAAAGTCGGAAATAAATAACCTTGAAGAATTGAAGTAAAACGGATTATAGGACTTATCTGCAAACAGGAAGGGGGCGGAGTATGAAAGGTCAGAAAGTCATTGAAGCACAAGATATTCTTGAAAAGTATGATAAGGAGAATCAGTTTCGTACTGAAATTGGAAAGTGGGCATGGGTTGTAACATTTCTCGGTGTCGCACTTACAATTTTTCATTTATATACGGGATACTTCGGGGTTCTCCCTTCACAAAAGCAGGGGGCGGTCCATCTCGGGACTGCGCTAGGAATCATATTTCTTCTCTACCCCGCAAGAAAGGCATGGAGAAAGACACAAAAAACAGTGCCTTGGTATGATATTATTCTTGCATTTATGGCGATGTATGTGACATATCACAAAATCATTTTCTTCGATTCAATTTTACAAAGCAGGATTTCCGGTTATAGCACGCCTGATATGATTATTTCACTGCTCGGAATCGCCCTCGTTCTTGAAGCGACGAGAAGGACGGTTGGTCTTCCGATTGTTATCGTGGCTAGTGTCGCAATTCTGTATGCGATTCTCGGAAACTATGTTCCGACACAAATCCTTTCGCACCCAGGGTTTTCGGTCGATCGGACTGCAACGAATCTATGGTATAGAGAAAGCGGTGTGTTCGGAACACCGATTCAAATTTCAGCGAAGTTCATATTCCTCTTCCTATTTTTCGGAGTGCTTCTTGTCAATACGCCGATTGGTAAGTTTTTTAATGACCTCGCTTTCTCATTAACTGGAAAATATACAGGTGGGACAGCAAAAGCAGCAGTGGTTGCGAGTGCACTTCAAGGGACGGTTTCCGGTAGTTCGGTTGGGAATACAGTCGCAACAGGATCATTTACAATTCCGATGATGAAAAAAGCTGGATTCAAACCAGAGTTTGCAGCCGCAACCGAAGCTTCAGCTTCAACAGGGGGGCAGATTATGCCTCCGATGATGGGAGCGGCTGCATTCATTATGATGGAGTACCTAGGTGTCAACTATTCTACAATCATGTTAGCTGCCCTTATTCCTGCTGTGCTCTATTTCACTGGTATATTCATCGGTACGCATTTCGAAGCGAAAAAATTGAAAATTTTTGGTTTACCGAAATCTGAATTACCGGTATTTAAGAAAATTATGATTCAAAATGGGTATATGCTTACCCCATTGTTTGTTATTATTGGTACGATTATGTCAGGTTCTACACCGCAACGCGCAGCCCTTTATGGTATTCTAGCAGCTTTCCTCGTCTCGTTCATCCGAAAAGATTCACGTATGAATTTCCGAAAGATTGTCTATGTATTAGAACAGGGAGCTAGAGTTGCATTGCCTGTCGTTGCGGCTGTGGCGACTGCCGGAATCATTGCGGGTGTTGTCAGCATGACGGGTCTAGGTGCGAAGTTTGCTTCAGGTATCATTGCTTTGTCGAACGGACATCTCATTTTAGCACTAATTTTCACAATGATTGCCTGTATTATACTTGGAATGGGGCTACCAACAACGGCGAACTATGTGGTGACAGCGACGATTGCCGCGCCTGCATTGATTAATGAGTTTGGCATAGCTCCGATAGCTGCACATATGTTCGTATTCTATTTTGGGATTGTTGCGGATATTACACCACCAGTCTGCCTTGCTGCCTATGCAGGTGCGGGCATCGCGAAAGCGAATCCATTTAAAACGGGTGTCACAGCGGTAAAGCTAGCGATTGCGGCTTTCATCATCCCGTATGTGTTCATCTATAACCCAATACTGGTTTTTGTCGATGTCACTCCAATGAAGCTTATATTGGGGATAACAACTGCATTACTAGGCATGATTGGAGTGAGCAGTGCTGTTATCGGTTATTTCATACGTAATTCAAGAATGTGGGAACGTTTTACCCTGTTCGGCGCGGGGCTTATGCTGATTATTCCTGAACTGTTGTCAAGTGGAATAGGCCTTGTTTTAATTGTTCTCATATGGTTTATCCAAACGAAAAGACCAGAAGAAGAAAATGTTACTGAAGTTCTCACTGTTTAATGGCATTCAGCAGGAGTCACCCACTTCAATAAGTGGTGAGAGTTTGCAAAGTGTGTAGACAATTTAGTGGAGGTTCACCCCCCTGTTGGCCTAAAGACTCCGGCGTAGACAGGCAATTTTGAAAGGAGTCAATTGAGCAAGCTCACTTCCTACTTGATGGCCTACACGATATAGGTCATGTCAACAATGCCACAGGACACTGCGGCGTTGTTGACGACTCAGGTTAGTTAGCGGGGAATGTTCATCTTTTTAAAACTTCGTAATTTCACCATCAGATTGCCTTCCTTCTTTTATATCGAATTTGCCACTCGTTTTTCGTAGGAATGAAAGTGCTGCAAGTAGTATCTAACTTGTATGGCAGTTAGTAATTCTATGAAAACCATCCACAGAAAAATGGTCAATAGACGATTGAATCTCCTAATCGGATTGAAAGGATATGCATGAGCGCTTTCCGTACACTCATATTCCGTGGGATATACTTAAGAAACAGTCCCATTGCGGCAAGTGGTGTTTACGAAGTAAGAAGCAGAACTATAAGAATGAAAAAGATTTGTACGACTTCGAATCCAGAACTGATTTCCTCTAAAAGGATACTGGTCGTAGCTCGGGCAATCGCTCAAACTATCATGCAATCACAAAACAATTACAAAAAAGCTTTCCTATATAATAGGAAAGCCGTGAATATCAATTAAGCCGATTAAAACGTTTGAAGCCTGTGAATTTATCTTTCCAGTATATTGAACTAAGCGAAGTGATTTCAACTTTTTTAGTTCCGGAGTGGATGAAATTGTTTCCCCCAAGAAAAATCCCTACATGTGAGATGCCGCTCTGATATGTATTTTCGAAAAAGACTAGGTCCCCAGGCAATGGCTTGTCCACATAGTAGGAATTGGTATACATGCCGAGCGTGTCCCATCTAGGAATATATAATTCTGCATTATTGAATACATGGTATATAAATCCGCTACTGTCGAAACCCTCCACCGTTGATCCTCCCCAAACAGAGGGAGTATCAAGAAAGGGGAGTGATGCTTCGACTGCTGCAAACTGAGTCCCTTTGGAAGAGGTGGATTTTTTTGTAGCGGATGTCGTCTTTGTACCTCCGGACTTGCTAAGGGAACTAGCCGGAGGTAATGTTTTTTTTGGCACTATGGATGACTTCGGGTTCGAAACCTTTCCAGGTACAATTAATTTCTGATTGACATTTATTGTGTCTGAGGTAAGTTTGTTCAAGGTCATCAATTCATCTATGGTTAAGTCGTGTTGCGAAGCGATTTGCCAGAGTGTATCACCTAATTTGACAGTGTAGAAACTAGTCGTTGAAGCTAGATTAGCAGTGAATGTGTTCTTGGGCACAACGGATGATTTTGGATTTGAAATTTTTCCAGGTACAGTTATCGTCTGATTGATTTTTATTGTATCAGATGTAAGATAGTTCAAGTTTAACAATTCGTCTATCGTTAATTTGTGTTGCTTAGCTATTTTCCCAAGTGTGTCACCTGCTTTGACGGTATAGGAGGCAGTTGTTAACTTCGGATTAGCGGTTACTGTTTTCTTGGGAACTATGGCTGACTTTGAATTAACTTCTTTCCCATATATAACTAATTTTTGTTTAATTTTTATTGTATCAGATGTAAGATTGTTCAACTTTTTCAATTCTTCTATAGTTAAGTTGTGTTGCTTAGCTATTTTCCCAAGTGTATCACCTGATTTGACAGTGTAGTAGTCAGCCGCTGCATCTGCATTCCCTGTTGTGATGAACGTCGCAAGGACAAGCATCGCCAGCAGTGGAAAAAAGATCCTCTTCTTCTTCATCATTATCCATCTCGTCCTCTCTATGATAATCTGTTAGTTCACATTCCTTATTCCTCTATTCTATCGGCCTATTAGGCGACATTTCCATATGCAAAAGAATTAAATTTGTATTACAAAAATATTACGATAGATTTATTGTAATAAGTGTCAAATTTCTTTGCGATAAAGGATGAATCGTTTTTTGAAATTTAATTACAACAAATTGCGCTATTTTGAGGATGTTACTATTACCATCATTAACCTTAAATGGGTTCCGAATGGTAACTGTAACGGTGATAACCTATTCGTACATCAAATTTACTTCGCTTAGCTCTTGTAAAGGTTCCAATCTAAGATATACTTCTATTAACCATTGGTCAAATGGGGAGTGAAACGATGCCATCTCATAAATCGGCATCTCAAGAGTTAACAAAAGGGATGATCGTACAAAATGCTCGTACATTGTTTGTTGAAAAAGGTTTTCAGGGTGTATCTATGCGAAGCATCGCTAAGGAAGTTGGCTGTACGCATGGCGCGCTTTATTATCACTTTAAAAATAAAGCAGAATTGTTTTATGCAATTAAAGATCAGATGGTAGAAAAGAATATCGCTGAACGATTATGGGACTTGTTTGAAGAGCTTTTGGACGTTGTCATTACTGCGCTGACTGAATCGGGAACTGTTGACATCCTAGCCTTCAAAAAGTCTCCTGAATATATACACATCAAGGAGTTATTTGAGGACTCCTTTTTGGGGAATCAGTTATTTGGGGACGATAAAGCTGCTTAACGATGCAAATTGGAATAGGGGAAAAGCCTTATGATGGCGCGGGAATTCAGTGGAAAGTGCTGCTTGTAAATCCCATGTTTAGGGGTGCGAAACTTAAGTAATTTCATTTAATTTACTTGCAAGGAGGAATCTGGTTTATTTATCCTCTACTGGGATGGGGAATTGGGATTGTGGTACACGGTTTTTCCGTTTTCGGAGGCCGTCTGTTTTTCGGGGCTGATTGGGAGAAACGGAAAATCGACAAGTATATGAATAGGAAATCATAAGTACTCTTTTACCGAAATATAAAAACCGGCCCCCATTTCAAAAGGGAGTCGGTTACTTTCATTTAAAACGTATATTGTTTCAATAAACTTTCAAGCTTCAACGCAAGGCCGATATTTCCTTTCACCTTTAGTTTGCCCATCATGAAGGCCGCTGTCGAATTCAAGTTGCCTGCAAGTAATTTCTTAAAGTCTTTGACACCCATTTTGAGCGCACAATCGACTTCACCGGGATCGCCGGTAACTATTTCAGCTTTGCTATCTAATAGCTTCAAACCATACATGCCACCATCTTCACCGGATAAATCGAACGAATACGATGTGTTCATTCCTTCGATAGGCCCAGGTTCACCGTTCAGTTTTCGATCGATTTCATTCCAAATAGTTGCCATTGTCATTTCATCAAAGTTCATTGTCAACAGACACCCCTTCAAGTTAATGAATACTCATTCATTATACCATCGAAATAGTAGGGATGCGGAACCATCTGAAGATTACACGCGTTTTTTAGAAAATGGGATGAGGGTGACGCCGATGAGTGCCCCAACAATCGCGGGAACGAGCCAACCAAGCTTTTGATCATAAAACGGGAGGTAGGCAAGCAATTTAGTGATTGGCGTGACATTGATATCTGCACCGCGTAATCCGTCAAAAATACTGACGAATGCCGTTGCAAGAAGTGCCAGAATGTATACAATCGGTCTTCTGCCAAACCATTTGTCAATGAATGACATAAGCAACAGAACGATGGCGAGTGGGTAAATCATAAGCAAGACCGGAATTGAGATTGAAATCAGTTCAGTTAATCCGACATTTGCAATAAGCGCACTGAATCCTGCAAAAATGAGCACGAATGTCCTATAAGAATAACGCGGAAATAGTTCTTCAAAATATTGTGCACATGCTGAGACGAGCCCGATAGATGTTGTTAAACAGGCGGAAATGATTGTAATGGCAAGGATGACTGACCCGTAAGGCCCGTATAATACTTTTGAAGCCAGTGCGAGAACTGTTCCACCATTGGCTTGTAAACCGATTGCATCAACGCTTGTCGCGCCAATGAATCCAAGTGAAATATAGACGAGTGTCAATCCAACTGCAGCGACGACACCAGCAAAGATCATTGCTTTCATGACCGCACGGCTTTCCGTGACACCTTCCGCCTTAAGCGTATTAATAACGACAATACCAAATACAAGTGCTGCAATGACATCCATCGTCAAATACCCATCGACGAAACTGCGGAAAAATGGATGCGTGGTAAAGTCGCCTTGTGGTTGCCCGATAACCCCCATCGGCGATAGTATGCTTTTTACCGCAAGCGCTCCGATGACAAGGAACAGGACAGGCGTCAATATTTTTCCGATACGATCGACGAGTTTCGCTGGATTCAAAGCAAGTGCCACTGTGATGAGGAAAAAGCCGATTGTGAACAACGCAAGTGGCCAACTGGAACTTGCCATACTTTCCGATAAAAACGGGATAATCCCAATTTCATAAGAAACAGTAGCCGTTCGTGGAATACCGAAAAACGGACCGATTGCCATGTAGACAACCAACGTGAAAATGGTTCCGAAAGCAGGGTGGACACGTCCGGCAATCGTTTGCAAACCGCCACCCGCATTGGCGATTGCAAGAATAGCGATAAGTGGCAAACCTACTCCAGTAATAAGGAATCCAGCCATGGCGATGAATAGTTCATCCCCGGCCAATTGTCCGAGTTTGGGTGGGAATATGATATTTCCAGCTCCAAGGAACAAGGCGAAGAGCATAAGCCCGATTATAAAGTTCTTTTGCATAGACAATTGAACTGCATCTCCTTGAATAAATGTATTCTGAAATTAATCCTTTATTATTATAGCCCGAAAGTTATGTAATCGTCTAATTAACTTGGTAATCAATTTGCAGTCTGTGCATAAAACGTACACCGCAATAAAAAAACGCACACTGATTTCTAGAATCAGTGTGCGTTAATTATGAATTTATCGTCCAATCGGCCAGTCAAATGGAACTGATCCAGGAGGTGAGTGTCTCATAATATCAAACATCGGAATTGTATATGCGAATAGGATAAGCGCAATTGTAATAGCAATCCACAAATACCAGTTTTCAAGAATTTTAGGCGATTTTTCAGCATCTTCTTCCTCGTCTGCAATCGGGAACTCTTCAACACCACGTGGTGCGAAGAAACTGAGTTGGATGAAAATGTAGACCATCAAAATGATACCGATGAACAAAATCGTCCCACCAACCGCTTGTGCAAGTTGATAATTGAGCCATGTAGCAACTTGTTCTCCTCCTGCGTATTCAGAGAAGCTGGAGCGGCGTGGTCCACCGATAAGACCTTGGATATGCATGGAACCGGACATGATTGCCATACCGAGTGTCCAGACGAATGCTTGGATGATACCGAGTTTGTTCAACTTCGGCGTTAATCTTCTTCCTGTCAGATGCGGCACTAGCCAATACGTAATTCCAAAGAATGTTAAAACGACAGTTGTTGCGACTGTCAAATGGAAGTGACCTGTAATCCAAATCGTATTGTGGACAAGCGCATTCATTTGGTAGGATGCGTTGATGATACCACCTGCACCGCCTGGGATGAACGCAAGCATTCCAATAAATGGAGCAAGGAACCGCACATCTTTCCACGGAAGTTTCTTAAACCAGCCAAAAAGACTGGTGAACCCTTTTTTGCGTCCAGCTGCTTCAAATGTGGCGAAAAGCGAGAACGCTGTCATCAATGAAGGGATGATAACCATGAATGTCAAAATAACTTGAATGAATTTCCAAGTAGGATCGATTCCCGGTTCAGTAAGCTGATGGTGCAACCCTACCGGAATCGAAAACATCAAGAATAAAATGAACGCCAATCTTGCAAGTGAATCACTAAATATTTTTCCGCCAATAATTTTCGGGATGATTGCATACCATGCCATGTAGGCAGGAAGCAACCAGAAGTAGACGAGCGGGTGACCAAAGTACCAGAATAATGTACGGCTTAGTAATACATTGATTGTTTCTGCGTAGCCGAGTGACCATGGGATGAACTGAACGATAACAGTAGCTGCCAATCCAAGAGTAGCGATGAACCACATAATCATATTAATGACGACCATGAAGGCTAGAAGTGGTGATTTCTCACCTTTATGTGCTTTCTTCCAAACGTAAAGTTGACGGAAGTTGACGAAAGCGGCAATCCAGCTCCCGACGACAACAAACGTCAGCCCAATGTAAAATGCCGGATGGGCGCGTAGTGGCGCATAGAATGTATACAATACAGATGCCTGACCAACGAGGATTGTCACTGCAGCCATGGCGGTACCGATAAGCATTATCCAGAATGCCAACCATGCAGCTTTTCGTTGTTTATCAGAAATACCGACTGTTTTCCCCATGAGCGAGTTTTGGAAGCCGATAATGAAAAAAGTAGTAAAGACAAGGCCGAGAATCACGCCGTGTACTGTTAGGAGCGTGTAGTAATCGATGCCGAATGGCAATGTGAATTTACCAGAACGTACAAGTGTCTGCAACAGCCCCATCAGACCTCCAATGAGAAGAGATGCAAATGTAACGTGCATAAAAGCCATATACAACCTAGACTCTTGTTTAGAGAATAATAGGTAATTTTTAGACATTATTCATACACCTCCACTGTTCCATACATCTGGTGATGACCGACGCCACAGTATTCATTACAGACAACAGTAAAAGTCCCGGTATTTTTCATTACCGTCTCATAACGGCTGATGTGGCCGGGCTCAACCATCATATTGACGTTGGTTCCCGCAACTTGGAAGCCGTGTACAACGTCCTTTGAAGTAATTTGATAAAGCACTGTGGAATCTTTCGGGATACGGATTGTTTTGACCGCTTTCTCGTCTATGTCTGTTCCAAAATCATAATTAAAAGCCGAAGCGACCATGTTGACGATATATTTCCCGTCTGCCACTTCGCGAACGCCAAGGTTTTCAGGTTTGAAAGCCTCATATGCCTCCACGTTTTGTGGATCGATTGTTTCGATATGGCTTTGTGGATGAGTTCCTTTCCAGAACGCGGCAAAACCGATAATAAGTAAGAAAAGTGCGAGCGAGCCTAATCCGAGAGTGAGCCATATTTTTTCGTATTTATGCAAATGCATAGTTTACCCTCCTAACATATAGTCGTTATCTAGATAGAAATAGTGCGTACAGCCCGAACCAAGCTATAAGGATGAAGATACCTAACAACATGACGGAAATAAAAGTCCCTTTTAAATTAATAGAAGATTCGTTTTGGCTTGGCTGTTGTTGCTTTGGATTTCCTTTCCCCATTGTTACACCTCCTCTTCATGATGCAGTAAATCCTTCTTACCTTTATCATAAACATGCGGTCGAATATGGGAATTAGGGTAATCCCTATGTCAGTCGAAAAAAGGCCTGATTTCACAATTTGTTCACACTTCCTTCATACTTTAGACAAAGTAGTATGCTAGTTTTTGAAGAGTTCCAGCTTAGGAAAGGGAAGGCGGCGAATAGAGCTGAATGAATTTCATTAGAGTTGACCATATTCAATCTGAAAATTACAATGAAGGAATGGCGAAAAATTAGTGAGAGAAGGTTGAATTGAATGAGAAATTTAAACCATGTAAAAGTTGATAACGCAGAAAAAGGTGCTGAACTTACCTATAATATTATAAAAGAGGAACTTGAGAGTGGCCGATTGCATGTGCTTGGTCTTGCAACAGGAAGTACGATGGTTCCTGTTTATAAGGAATTGACTAAATCGAATCTAGATTTTACGAATGTAGTTACTTTCAATTTAGATGAGTATGTTGGGGTAACGGCAACAAGTCCGAATAGTTATGCCTATTTTATGGTGGAACATTTATTTAGTAAGAAGAAATTCAAAGAAACACATATTCCTAATGGTATGGCGGAGAATTTAGATGAAGAATGCGCAATGTATGAAATGTTTTTAGAAAAAAATCCGCTCGACATTCAGCTTCTGGGTGTTGGAGAAAATGGCCATATCGCGTTTAATGAACCAGGGACATCATCCGACTCTGTTACACACGAAGCCTATCTAACCGAATCGACACTAGGTGTGAATAGCCAATATTTTGAGAACGATGATAAAATTCCCGAAACGGCTTTGACGATGGGGATTTCTTCGATTATGGGTGCGAAAAAATTGATTTTGCTTGCTTTTGGTGAAAAAAAGAGGCCCGCAATTAACAAGCTTCTTGAAGGAAATGTACTGGCTGACTGGCCAATTACGGAATTATTGAAGCATGATGATTTAATTGTCATTACTGATCTAGAGATTTAACTTTATTTAGCAGAAGTCACCCACTTTAATAAGTGGTGAGATGAATGCAAAGTGTGTAGAAATTCAAAATCGCTGCTGAATAAAGTTAAAGCCCCCCAGCGTATTTGATTAGTGAAATTTGAAACCGCATTCCGCTTATGGAATGCGGTTTTTTATATAGTTTGGATCGTTTATTTACAAAAAAAAACGACTATATTACACAAAACTCTTTTATCATGTTTTATGTAACGATGTTGTTACATAATTGTAATGTAACAACGGTTTGAATCATGTTAAAGTTATTTTAGATTATTTGTCAGATAAATTAACCCTATTGGAGGAACATATGAAACTTACATTTGCTATGAAAAAGACGGTTTTGATCAATGCAATGGTATTTTTATTACTTGTCGCGCCTTTTACAGGACAGGCTGAAGCCTCATCTAAAGCAGACTCAATATCTAATACTGCAACAAGCCTCTCAGGGATTAAGTATGCTTATGGTGGTACAACTACTAGCGGGTTTGATTGCTCAGGTTATGTTAGTTATGTTTTTAAACAACATGATGTTGATTTGTCACGTACATCATCTGGTATGTATGCGTCGGGAATGGCTGTTAATAAAGCGGAATTAGAAACCGGAGATCTTGTATTTTTCAATACATCCGGTAGTGGCGTTTCGCATGTAGGGATATACATAGGTGATGGAAGTTTTGCGCATGCATCCACATCAAAAGGAGTGCGCGTTGATAAGTTGGACGACCCCTATTATTGGGGTGATCGTTTCGTAGGTGCAAAACGCATCTCGGGTGTGAATGCAGTTGCTTCTACAAAATGAACATTTGAAAAAAACGTGGGTTCGTCATTTGACGGACCCACGTTTTTTTATTGCTCAGAAAGTTAAGAAAGTGTGTATAATGTAACATCTAAGTTGCGATTAGAATACTAAAATTACGTGTAGCTTGAGTAAATATAAAAAGCTGCACGACTAGGTCGGAATCTCTCTGACTTAGTCGTGCAACTTTTTATACGTTTAAGCGTTTTGCTGTGGAACCCGAACTGTCCAGCGGGAAAAGTCAGGTTCCTCTTTTTGGATCATTTCTTTTGGGTAGATAAAGGTCCATGGTTTTGACGTATTTGCTTTAACTGATAGTGAATCAAGTGAAAATGAACCTTGTGCGACAAGATCACCGGCTGCATCAATTAGCTCGAGAGGGAGATTCTCGATGTTGATTTGCTTTGAATGACCGTTCCGGATGAATATGGAGGCAGCGATGCTTCCATTATCCTGCGATTTAACTTGGAATCCACTAATATTTACTTCGCGTGGTTTTAATTTCGGGAGACCTTCAACGACTTTTGAAAGTTCTACTTTTTGTTCGTCTGTCAGACCATCTTCCCAAGCTTGTTCTAGTTCAAGTTTATGAGGAACCATCGATTGGACGTTGAATGCCAGTTTCCAGTTTTCTGAAGGTGGTTGTTCCGAGAAGATATTGTCTTTCGTAAAGACAAACACCCAAGGTCTCGCACTGCGAGCCGGAATATCACCGAGTTCCTTTAAATCGAATTCGTCTGAAGCGAGTGTCTTTCCATCTTCATCAAGTACCAACAGTTCAACCGATCCAACCGAAATCTGTTGATCGAGTGAAGAACGGAAAAATGCTTTTACGAGCCAGCTACCGTTAGCTGGCTCGACATCGATGTCGATGCCGGATAGGGAAATTTGGTTCGGTTTGAGTGGTTCGAGTTCATTCGACAGGAAACGGAAGACATAATCCTGCTCTTGTGGAACGTCCCATTCAGGATGAAGAGAGAGCGTTGTCTCGACTTCGTCCGTATTTACTGATTGGTTTACGCCGTCAACGATTTCTTCAGAACCAACTATGCTATCTAATCCTGTTTTTTCAGCATTCTTAAAAAAAGAAAAAAGTTTCATTGTTATACCTCCTGATGTTCAGTAATGAGTTTCATAAAGCCAATTACTTCAGATGCGATGTCCCGACGCAGCTTCTGATAATGTGTACCGAATAGCTGCAGTCCTTCACGTTGATAAATGCGCATCGGATCTTCTTGACTGTAAGAACGAAGTCCGATACCTTCTTTCAAGCGTGTCATGACTTCAAGGTGCTTAACCCACATCGTGTCGATATAAGTCAATTTAACCTGTGGAATCATCTGATTAACTTGTTCATTTTCTGAGAATGAATCGATAAAGGCAAGCAAGTCAGCGAGTGGGGCCTCGTATGCCTTCAAAACATCAGTTGGCTTTTGAAGTGTACGTGGAATGGAAACAGCGTCTAAAAGCAAGCCATTCATTGTACGCTCGATACGGTCAAAATTCCAAAGATCTGGTGTTTCCTCTTCAGGGCAACTATCGAAAACAACAAACTCCACTGTCTCCTCAAGCATCGTTTTCAACTGACCAAGGATGTTCTCACCTTTGAGTACTTTATCGCGAAGTGAGTAGATTACTTCGCGTTGGTCATTGATGACATCATCGAGTTTTAAATTGTATTCACGCATGGAATAATGCGCACCTTCGACGATACGTTGTGTTCGTTCTGTCAGTTCATCAACTTCAGAATTGAGCACAAGTCCATTATCACCCAACGTTATTTTTTTGAGAAGTTTTTCAAGTTCGTCCTTGGCGAAACGTTTGAACATATCATCTTCAAGGGATATGAAGAATCGGCTTTCTCCTTGGTCCCCTTGTCGTCCCGAGCGACCGCGTAGTTGATTGTCAATACGACGGCTTTCGTGTTTTTCCGTGCCAAGTACGAAAAGTCCGCCATTCTCTTTGACTCCTTCACCAAGGACAATATCGGTTCCGCGGCCAGCCATGTTTGTCGCAACGGTAATTTGTCCGTGCTGTCCGGCTTGAGAAATAAGGTGAACTTCCTGCTCAACGCTTTTTGCGTTCAATAAGTGATAATCTAATTTATATTCATCCAAATACTTGACGACTTCCTCAGACTGTAGGATGGATGTTGTCCCAACTAGAACAGGTTGCCCTTGTTTATTACGATGGGCGACTTCTTTTGCCATCGCTTTATATTTTTGCCCAATTGTTTCATAGACTAGGTCAGGGGAATCAATTCTTGCGCGTGGACGGTTTGTTGGGATCTGAATGACTTCCATACCATACACTTCGCGAAACTCTTTTTCTTGTGTTTTCGCAGTACCTGTCATCCCGCAAAGTTGTGGATACATTCTAAAGTAGTTTTGAATTGTAACTTGTGCCTGCGCTTTGTTCTCGTCTGTAATCGGTAGGTCCTCTTTCGCCTCGATTGCCTGGTGGAGTCCATCGGATAGGGTACGCCCTTCCAAGATTCGACCAGTGAACATATCGACAAGCTCAATTTTTTGGTCTGTTACAATATAATCGACATCACGTTTGAAAATGACATGTGCACGCACTGCTTGAATCATATAGTGGTAAAGGGTCTGATGTTCCAACTCATATAAGTTATCTATGCCGAACGCTTTTTCAACTTTTTCAATACCTGTATCAGTAAGTGAAGTTGCTTTTGTTTCATCATCAAAATCAAAGTCAACTTCAACTTTAAATCGCTGTGCAAGTCGTGCTGCAATTTGATGAAGATCCGCATCGGCCTGCATTTTTCCAGCGACGATGAGCGGAGTTTTTGCTTCATCGACAAGGATGCTGTCAACCTCATCGATAATGGCGAAATGATACGGACGCTGTACTTTTTGCGCGGCTTGCTGAGCCATGTTATCACGTAAATAATCAAAACCGAATTCGGTTCCAACTCCATACGTAATGTCCGCATTGTAAGCGGCTTGTTTTGCCGGACCTTGCATCATCGGCAGGTTAATGCCAACTGTAAGGCCGAGGAAGCGGTGAATCTGGCCAATCTGTTCGTAGTCCCGTTTTGCGAGGTAATCATTCACTGTAATGACGTGAACACCTTTACCTTCAAGTGCTCGGACGTAGGACGGAAGGGAAGCGACAAGTGTCTTCCCTTCGCCGGTAGGCATTTCAGCGATGTTTCCTTCTGATAGGACGATACCACCGATAAGCTGTACGTCGAAATGACGCATGCCAAGTACTCGTTTAGATGCTTCGCGGACGACGGCGAAAGCGTCAGGGATAATGGTTTGGATGGTATCTCCTGATTGGATTCGATTTCGAAATGTGTCGGACATGCCGGTTAATTGTTCATCTGACATCGCTTCGTATGTAGATTCCAATTTATTTATTTGGTCGACAATCTTCCGGTATTTTCGGAGTTGCCTTTCGCTCGTATGATTTGCACGCTTGAAAATGGATAACATGATTGAACGCTCCTTTTTTCTAATCCTTAATAAGGACCCGTCCCCATTTTATCAAAAAGAACGGTAAATGACTACCTTGAGCTGATAATTATCTAATAGCCGAAGGGAAGAGACAGAGGATGGAGCGAGGTTGAGGAGAGAAAGGTAAGTCAGACTGAGAAAGTGGGGGATGGAAAATATTTAGCTAGTAAAGTGCTTTCCTTGTCTAGACATGTTATAATACTGTTGATTTGATAAATTATGATTTTTTTAGGGAGGAAGGACATGTTATTCCTTGCTGTGGCTGCCGCTTTTGTGGCATCCCTTATATTTACACCACTTGTCATTAAATTGGCATTCCGGATTGGAGCAGTCGATCATCCGAACTATAGGAAAGTACATGCGACTGTTATGCCGCGCATTGGAGGCCTCGCTATATTTGGTGCGTTTCTGGTTGGCTATTTCATATTACGGCCTGAAGATGAACACGCGATTGGTATTTTCATCGGCGCCCTCATTATTATTGTAACGGGATTCCTTGATGATATGTTTGACATTACTGCAAAAGCTAAACTTGCTGGTCAATTAACTGCAGCTATCCTAGTTGTCACTTGGGGCGGTTTGCAAATCGATTTCATCAATCTACCGCTTCTTGGTCAATTCGATTTTGGCTACTTGAGTATTCCTATCACGATTATTTGGATCATAGGCATAACGAATGCAATCAACCTTATTGATGGACTGGACGGATTGGCAGCAGGCGTTTCGACAATTGCACTTTTGTCAATCACGGTCATGGCAATAATTATGGGGAATGTATTCGTTGCCGCGACAGCTGCAATTCTCGCAGCAAGTTCACTTGGTTTCCTGTTTTTTAACTTTCATCCTGCGAAAATTTTCATGGGGGACACAGGTGCACTGTTTCTTGGTTTTATGATATCGGTCCTTGCGTTGTTAGGTTTCAAGAATGTTGCTGTTGTTTCACTCATTATCCCGATTATTATGCTTGGTGTCCCGATTTCCGATACATTTTTTGCGATTGTTCGTCGAATTCGCATGAAACAACCGATTTCAGCACCGGATAAGTCGCATTTACACCATTGCCTGTTACGCACGGGATTTTCCCATAGGCAAACAGTATTAATTATTTATGGTCTAGCCATCTTGTTTGGCGTTGCAGCAGTGTTGTTTTCGCAAGCGACGGTTTGGGGAGCGATTTTGCTCATCATTGTCATGCTAATTGTAATTGAATTATTCGTTGAAATCATTGGGCTTGCAGGTTCGAACTATCGACCATTATTAAATCTTGTCCGTTTGATTGGTAAGTAAAGATGAATATGTATCCTGAAAAAAACCGACCATACACCTTTTCACTAAGGTAGTATGGTCGGTTTTTTTAGATTTATGATAGAAATATAAAAATGCCAGGCGCTAATACGCACAGCATTTTTATATCAGGTTCAGTTATTGAAACGTTCTTCAGGGGCTTTATTTGCTGAACCGGTCAGACTGGAACTACTATCAGTTAGGCTAGAGGAATCAGGGATGATACCAAGATGTGCTTTTAAGAGATCTTTCACATTATTCAAATCTGTATCATCAAGCTTCCAAAAGTAAACTCTAGGCCTCGACTCATATTCTTTCCACCAATCGTCGCCTTTCAAGCTGATGGCGTCGACTTGTGGCATGCCGCCATTTGCATACTCAAAGAGCGCTGTTATCTCTTTGAATGTCATGTCAGTTTTCATGTTATCACCAAGGGCCTCGATGACATCACCATACTTCGTTATCGATTTGACTGAAACTGCTTCCTTCATGATTGACTGTAAAATCATTTGCTGGCGTTTACCACGTTCGACATCACTGTCAAGTTTGCGGGTCCGAGCAAGTGCCAGTGCATGCTTGCCGTCAAGATGTTGAAGGCCTGGTTTCAAGTGGATTGTGTATTTATCGTTCTCATCCTTTTCAATCCGATCGTATGGAACTTCGGCTTCAATTCCTCCAAGAGCATCGACAACATCAATGAACGCATTAAAATTCATCTTCACATAGTAGTCGACCGGGATGTCAAACATTTCTTCAACCGTTTCTATGGTAGCTTTTGTTCCGCCGAATGCATGAGCGTGCGTGATTTTGTCATGATATCCGACTTCTGGGATATAGACATATGAATCACGTGGAATACTGACAAGCTTTACTGATTTTTTATTCGGATTCAGTGTGGCAAAAAGAAGTGCGTCTGATCGGCTGTTACTATCGCCTTGATGTCGTACCTCACTGTCATCAACGCCAATGAACAGAATTGAAATGTTATCGTGTGCCGGTTCAACCTTTACTACACGTAAATCGGACTTCGGTCTATTGGGAACGGGTTCGTGTGACTCTTCTATCACTTTTTCAGCCTTGTTGAGCAATGTAGCCGCATAGGTTGCGATGACAAGAAAAGCTGATAGAGTGACGAGTAGGGATACTTTAATGGCTAATCGCTTTTTGGAAGGTTTGCTCTTCTTTTGATAATCTTTTCTCTTCATTCAAAGTTCCTCCGGAATCTGCAAGTAAATAATTCTCCCTAGCAGATCATATAAGTGACAAAATCCTATCAACTGATATAGACATCATCATGGGACACAATGGTTTAATTACTCATAAAACTAACACATTATCCATTATACTATCTTCTTCGCTAAACGTACACTGTTTCAGACATCGAATTCGAGAAACTCACTAGAAATCGACAGCATTTTCGCGTGCCCCCTAGTCAATTCAATCATCCATGAGGTGAAGTCACCTATTTCCCCAACGGCAACATACATGAAAAGGTCAACCCCATCTGTATAGGCAATTTCTTTTAATTGGTATTTTGATTTTCTTACTTCGTTCTCGACTTTACCAAGCCAAGTATAGTCAATTGTTACTTTCATTAAATAATGATGTTTCCGTTTGACAGTTCCTGTTGCAATGATTCCTTCTGTTGTTGCTCGACCGTAAGCACGTATCAGTCCACCCCCCCCCAATTTAATGCCCCCGAAATAGCGGGTTACTACGACGACCGTATCTTTCAGATTTTGCTTTTTTAATACTTCCAGCATGGGGATGCCTGCTGTTCCGGAAGGCTCACCATCGTCATTGGCCTTTTGGATTGTGTTATGTTCGCCAATTATATACGCAGAACAATTATGTGTCGCTGTATGATGTAGCTTTTTGATATTGTGGATGAAGTTAAGTGCTTCCTCCTCCGATTCAGCACGTTTCACATAAGTCAGGAATCTTGACTTTTGAATCGTTAACTCGCTTTCACCATAATTTTTAACTGTAGTATAATCTGCTCGCATTTGCGGCACCTCCGTCACTTGTAATGCAATTTTAATATCCATTTGGTCCTATGATGATATAATAAATGAAGTGTGAAAGGAATTCACCATTCCTACTACATTCCTTACATTACACAACTTCCCAATCTATGGGTAGGAGGGAATTTATTGAAGGGAAATTCAATTAATATTCAAGCGCTTGAAACCATTTTCAATAGTATGGTTCGTGTAATGGATCAGTCGAAGAATGATCTCTACATTATAAGTGAACAGAGCCGTCGAGACCTAGAAGAGATGCAAAAAGAGCTCATCCTTGTCAAGGAAGATATTTCCCGGGTAATAACTGAAGGAGATTACCTGGAGAAGATGACTCAACACTCTCGAAGGAGACTTGCGGATGTTTCGAAGAACTTTGTGTGCTATTCGGAAAGTCAGGTGAAGAGTTCTTATGAAACTGCGAATGATTTGTTTGTTCAATTATCTGTCAACAGGATGGAGGAAAAGCAATTACGAGGTCGGCGGGACGAATTGGAAAGACGTCTTGCTACCCTTTTAGAAACAATCATGCGGGCAGATCAACTTGTTACCCAAGTGGCGACTGTTGTTAATTACTTAACATCTGACTTGAAAGATGTTGGAGAAGCGCTTAAAACTGCGAGATATAAGAAAGAATTCGGTATACGAATTATTCAGGCACAGGAAGAGGAGCGTAAAAGATTGTCCCGTGATATTCATGATGGACCAGCGCAAATGATGGCGAATGTCTTGATTCGATCGGGATTGATAGAAAAAACATATGTCGAAAAAGGTTCTGAAGCAGCATTTTCTGAACTAAAAGACCTAAAGGACATGGTGAGAACCGCGCTTTATGAAGTGAGGCGTATCATATATGATCTTCGCCCTATGGCACTTGATGATTTAGGTTTGATACCAACATTGAAAAAGTATTTATCTACAATTGAGGAATATGAGAAAGGAACTACAATTCATTTCTGGGATACTGGAAATGAGCGACGTTTTCGCTCGGATTTGGAGGTGTCTATTTTCCGACTTGTGCAAGAAGCCGTAACAAATGCATTGAAACATGGAAAAGCCAAGGACATTTGGGTGAAAATTGAATGGCTTCGCGATATAATGAATATTAGTATTAAAGATAGTGGACAAGGCTTTGACAAAAATGAAGTGAAAGATAAGTCTTTTGGTATTATCGGTATGAAGGAGAGAATTGAGTTGTTAAAGGGAAATGTGACAATCAATTCAATGCCTGGTAGTGGAACGAGTATACTTTTTCAGATACCGCTACAAAATAATTTGTTGGACGATTAGATGTATTGGGAGGAAATCATGATGACGAAAATATTAATTGTAGACGATCACCAGCTTTTCCGCGAAGGTGTTAAGCGAATTCTAGATTTTGAAGATTCGTTTGACGTTGTAGCCGAAGGGGATGACGGATGCGAAGTACAGGCGCTTTATGAAGAATATGCACCAGACGTAGTCCTAATGGATATTAATATGCCACGCATGAATGGTGTTGAAGCAACAGAGCTTCTCATCGAGGAAAATCCCGATGCAAAAGTAATTATGTTATCAATTCACGATGATGAATCGTATGTTTCACATGCAATGAAAACAGGTGCACTTGGATATATGTTGAAAGAGATGGATACGGATGCAATTATTCAAGCAATTAAAGTCGTTGCGTCAGGTGGTTCATACCTTCATCCAAAGGTGACACATAATCTTGTAACGGAATTCCGCCGTTTAAGTGAGCGTGAACATAAGGGGTCATTTCAACAAAATGAAATTCGTCGCCCCCTTCATTTGCTGACAAAGCGTGAATGTGAAGTGTTGCAATTGCTTACGGACGGGCAAAGTAATCGAACGATAGGAGAAACGCTTTTCATTTCTGAAAAGACGGTTAAAAACCATGTATCGAGTATATTACAAAAGATGGCTGTGAATGACCGGACACAAGCAGTTGTCACCGCAATTAAGAACGGTTGGGTAGAAGTTAAGTAATCCCATTTTCGAATGAAGATTGAAGGGCCTTCCGCCGTTTGGAGCGGCCCTTTTACTTATGCGGGAGGAATAAAGATGAAAAAAGGACTTTTCGTAATGATCATGTCGAGCGTTCTCATACTTGGTGCATGTAGCAAGGATAGTACAGTTGTAGAAGAGAAGAAGGTGGGATTCAATCTGATAGGAGAGACGATTGAAGAGGTAGCGGGTGTCCCTGCTAATGAAAAAGAACAGATTTTGGCTGCATTTAATGCTTATATCGACGCATTCAACGACAAAGATATCGACCGATACATTGATACACTTTCGGAACGAACAGAGAGCTTTGATAAGATACAAGAGCGTGTGAAATTAGAGGATACATTCAGTAAATTGGATATTAAACGTGAAGTTTCTGATGTGGTAATCGTTAAGTATGAAGATGAGGAGGCTCAAGTGTTCACAAATCTTACAACTTCGGTGAAGCAGTTGGATTCAGGTCTTGAAACGAATCCGAGTGGTAGACAAGTTACTTTATTTACAAAAGATGATGGTGAGTGGAAAGTGGCGTCGGTCCATTATATTGGTAATGATGAGAAGAAGTAAATGTATTGAAAACCTCTGGCTATTATATTTTATTGAAAGTCATATAGTTAATACACCAGTATTCTTTATATAATGTAAACATCATGTAAACATCATGATGGGCTATTTTTAAGCTAAACTAATTCAAACAATTAGTTTAGCTTTTATTTATGATTAAAAATCCGATTTGGAATATTTATGAATGGAGCTGGTTCTCCTTCAAGGGTTATTCAAAGGAGGGGAAATTTACCTGAATCTGGTTGTTGATTTTTCACTAAAGAAGGCATATAGTTATTATAAGAACATATGTTTCTTGAAGGTGAGGAGTGGTTGCAATGGCTTTAATTTCTTCAGAGGCACTACCGCATTTTGAAAGCATGATTTATTTGCCAATGATTCTTATCATTTTAGAACAGGACCGAGATTCATTTAAAAAGGGCCCTTTCAAATTGAAAGGGCCCTATGTCAAACTAATTGACGATGCAACCAAGCTTGTACAAGCCGAACTAAAAGAAACAAGATTCTACTTGAGTCGCCATAATATGAAAGTCATACGCAGTAAGACGGATGATACATTCACCGAGTATGTATTCATACATGGAGGTTATGAAGATGAACGACGCTACTTAAACGTCCGCTTGCGTAACCGAACAGAAGAGTTACTAGGCATGTATTTTTCGTTAGTCAAGAAGTAAATCAGCGGTTGTTGAAATCGTTGAATTCCATAAAACTAGAAGGTCTACTCAATTGTTTTTGTTTTTTCAAGAAGTCTTTTTCTAAAATACTACAAAATGCATACTGCCGGTACATTGTCGTAGCTGAAATGTTTACTTTGAAGGAACGGTTATTTTCCATGTAGACGGTACAGCCAAGTGGGTTCGATTCTATATTATCAATCGCATGATATAAAAACCATACATTCTGTTCTGAATTTGGAGAGATTGTAGGTAAGAAAATACATGGTTTACCAAAGTCATTGGCTATGATAATTGGTGTTTTATGTCGTTTTCTTAGGGTGAGTCTGGCTGAATTCGTCGAATTTTGCAAGGAACCCCCATAATATTCACATGACTTTTTTATAATGTGAATTGGTTTTCTTGGAATGTATATCTCGCCGTTTCGTTCAATGACACGTGTAGATATTTTATTGTCTTGATAGATAGGTTGTAACATAAAAGTGTCGAAGGATACAATGTAATTTGAAATTCGTTGACATCTGTCCAAATAACTCCACCCCTTATAATTGTATGCACACAATATTATTATAAGTCAGAAAATTTTTTATGCAATGCTTTTTATGTATAATAGGGATTCTTTTATCTATTTGGTACTATGTGGATTGTTAGTTGTATGTTAATAGAAAATATGATTAAGCCCCAAAAAGGTTGTTCCCTTTAAAAAACATCCTGAAAACCACAACATATAGTGATCTGATTAACCATATACATACCGCATATGGCGCTATAAGTAGCCGTTGGACCTTTTTGGGGGCGAATCAAAATATAAGCATAAGATTATATTTCATTTCATTCTAAAATAACGGGTAATAAGACCCTGCTAAAAGCCTTCCACAAAATTTGGTGGAAGGCATAATTAATCTATTTCTGATACTCAAGTGCGGCAGAGCCTAAAGTCTTCGCAGCGAGAAGCATCGCATGTTCATCGATATCGAATTTCGGGTGATGGTGTGGGTACGGATCTGCTGGTTTCGCACCGGTAAAGAAAAATGTCCCAGGTACTACTTCAAGGTAATAGGCGAAATCCTCGCCGCCCATTTGTGGTTTACACTCAACGACAGTATCCACACCGAGAATATTTTCAGCTACTGATTTTAGGAATTCCGTTTCAGCTGGATGGTTGACAACGGCAGGATAGCCACGTTCGTAACTGAACTCAATTGTACAGTCGTTCCCAAGGGCAACTCCATCGATTACACGTCCTATTTCGCGCTCCATCAAGTCCCGAATTTTCGGATTGAATGTTCGCACAGTCCCACCTATTTTTGCTGAATCCGCGATGACGTTAAATGCATTATCTGCAATGAACGATCCAATAGATAATACAGCAGACTCAATCGGGTTAACGCGACGAGAGACAAGTTGCTGTAAATTCATAACAAGTTGTGAGCCAATGACAATGGCATCTTTTGTCTGATGGGGAGCTGCGCCGTGACCACCTGAGCCTTTGATTGTAATGTCAAAGCGGTCGGCCGCTGCCATGATAGGGCCTGCTGAATATTCAATGGTACCTGTGGGTGTCAATGACCATAAATGTGTACCGAAAATGGCGTCGACCCCTTCAAGGCAGCCATCTTCAATCATAGGTTTCGCTCCACCTGGGGCAAATTCTTCTGCATGTTGGTGGATAAAGACATATTCACCTGCAAGGTCTTCATGTAGCTCATGGATTGCTTTTGCCAGTTGAAGTAGGGTCGCGGTATGACCGTCGTGACCACATGCATGCATGACACCTGGAACAGTCGATTTGTAGGGTACATCTTTTTCGTCTTGAATTGGCAGTGCATCGAAATCAGCGCGAAGTGCAACAGTCTTTCCAGGTCTCCCGCCTTTGACACGTGCGACAACACCATTACCACCTACCCCTGTCTTTACTTCAATTCCCAGATCTGCATAGAAGTCATGTATGAATTGCGCAGTTTTCTCTTCCATAAAAGATAATTCGGGATTCATATGGAGATGGCGGCGTATTACGACCATGTTTTCATACGCATTGTCCAATTTCTCAAATAGTTGCTCTTTCACTCCAAAAACCCCTCTCAAAAATAGACTATAATAGATTGCATGGTAATCATTCTATTATATCAATCAATTGCTTTATGCTCAATCAATCGAGAAAAGCGTAAGCACCTGTTCAGAGACAGCAGGAATAAGACGGCTGGCGACGCGGCACACTTTGCCGCAAACAGGAGGGATGCAATTCAATCCAACCCCCGAACGGATTATGACGCGAGTCTCTAGTCGCTGAAGCTAGACAATCAAAAAAACGTGCCCCAGTAAGGAGTCACGTTTTTTCTTCTTCTTTTTTCTTCATCTGATATGTCGTTACGTAGGCGGCACCTGAGAAAATATGCGCTATGCTGTTAGCACCCACCGCAGTCGTATCTTCTGCGTGCGACCGTTTAAACGCAGAGGAGTTTTTCCAGCTTGTGAAATAAGAGCTGTCTGACCACTCTGTCAAAACAATATACGTATCGGAATCGAGTGGACGTAGCAGGCGGAAGGCGATAAATCCTGGTTCGTCATCTATCGCATTTGTTCGACTTTGAAAGCGGTGTTCGAAAACCGGACGTCCTTCATCTGAAACAGGAATATTGTTGAAAACAAAGTAACCATTTTTTTGAAGTGTACCAGATGAACCAATGACTTCGTAGCGACGCGGTACCTGAAACACTGTTTTCTTCTCCGTTTCATGGAGTAGAAGGGAATTACCTGCACCGTACATGACGAACATATTTTTTTCTGCGTGTTTCTCTTTCATCTTTTCCATGAATTCGGGTGTCCCGGATGTCAAAAAAATATTCATTGAGTAAAACCTCCTTTAATTCATCTACAACCTTCTATTTTCCCCTATTTCAGAAATTAAAACAAACATTGTCGAAAGTATGGCGAATAAAGTAAAAAAGGGGGCACAATTTTATGACAATCGGGCTTAACGCTATACATTGCAAGGTGAAACATCTATATTAAATACGGATATAGGATGCAAAAATTGATAGTAAAAATGAAAGTGGGTATAGAGTAGATGACAAAATTCAATGATACACTTCTCCGGGCAGCACGTGGCGAAAAGATTGACCATACACCCGTTTGGTATATGAGACAAGCTGGACGTTCGCAGCCGGAATATTTGAAAATTAAAGAGAAGTATTCTCTTGAAGAAATTACTCACCAACCTGAACTTTGTGCGTATGTAACAAAGCTTCCGGTCGATCAATACAATGTCGATGCGGCGATTCTTTATAAAGATATCGTAACACCACTACCGGGAATCGGTGTCGATGTCAAAATTAAGGCAGGTGTGGGTCCTGTCATCTCAAATCCAATCCGAACGGTCCAAGATGTTCAAAATCTAGGCGACCTTTCACCACAAGATGATATTCCATTTGTTCTTGAAACGATTAAGATATTGACCAAGGAACAATTGAACGTTCCACTCATTGGCTTTGCTGGAGCACCTTTCACGTTGGCGAGTTACATGATAGAAGGCGGTCCGTCGAAAAGTTATAATTTGACAAAATCGTTTATGGTTTCAGAATCGGAAGCATGGTTTGCGCTAATGGACAAACTGGCGGATATGACGATTACATATATTACTGCACAAGTAAATGCAGGTGCGAAAGCGATTCAGATTTTTGATTCGTGGGTAGGGGCTTTAAATGTCTCTGATTATCGGATTTTCATTAAACCGGTGATGACACGCATTTTTACGGAGCTACGTAAGTTGAATGTTCCATTGATTACATTCGGTGTAGGTGCAAGCCACTTAGCGAACGAATGGCATGACTTACCGGTTGATGTTGTAGGACTGGATTGGCGTTTGTCCATCAAAGAAGCGGGCGAGCGTGGCCTAACGAAACCGTTGCAAGGAAATCTCGATCCATCCCTACTTTTAGCGGATTGGAAAATCATCGAAGAACGTGCAAAAGGTATTATCGAGCAAGGCGTAGAACATGGTAATCATATTTTTAACCTGGGTCACGGTGTATTCCCAGATGTGAAGCCGGCGACATTGAAGAAACTAACTGAATTTATTCATGAAACGAGTGCACAGTTGCGTAAATGACAAATGAAGAGGTGAACTTGATGACTAAGAAAAAGATTGGACTTCTAGTGATGGCCTATGGAACGCCGTATAAAGAAGAGGATATTGAATCATATTACACGCATATTCGGCATGGCCGCCCACCTGCACCTGAGCAATTGGAAGACCTTCAGAACCGCTATGCAGCAATCGGCGGGATTTCTCCGCTGGCCAAGATTACCAAAAGTCAAGCGAATGCGTTATGCAATCGTCTAAATAAAGTGCAGGACGACATCGAATTTAAAGTTTATATCGGTTTAAAACATATAACACCGTTCATCGAAGATGCTGTACAAAGGATGCATGATGATGGAATCGAAGAAGCGGTCTCGATTGTATTGGCACCGCATTTCTCCACGTTCTCAGTTAAGTCATATAATGGCCGCGCGCAAGAAGAAGCAGACAAACATGGCATTTCAATTACTTCGGTCGAAAGTTGGTATAAGCAACCGAAATTCATCGAATATTGGGCGGATAAAGTGCGCGGTACGTATGAGAGTATAAGCGAAGAAGAACGAGCAGGTGCCTGTCTCATTGTTTCGGCGCATTCGTTGCCAGAAAAAATTCTTGCAAATGGTGACCCGTATGCAGATCAGTTAAAAGAAACGGCAGATTTGATTGCAGCAGCAGCGGGTGTTGAAAATTATGAAGTCGGATGGCAAAGTGAAGGGCAGACACCAGAACCATGGCTTGGTCCGGACGTTCAAGATTTGACGCGGGCCTTATATACTAAAAAGGGATACAAAGCATTCATCTATACGCCAGTCGGATTTGTTTCAGATCATCTTGAAGTGTTATATGACAATGATCATGAGTGCAAAGTCGTTTGCGATGAAATCGGTGCTTCCTATTATCGACCAATCATGCCGAACATCGATCCTTTATTCGTAGATTCGATGGTAGATGCGGTTTTGGAAAAAGTGAAACCACAATAAGTGGGAGGAACCAAAAGAAGCGAAATAATAAATATAGAAAGAAAGTGATGATGGACATGAATGAGCAAAATAAGAAAGTCGTCATCGTCGGTGGGGGAATTACAGGCCTCTCCGCAGCGTTCTATATGCAGAAAGAAGCACGTGAAAAAGGGCTTCCGCTCGATGTTATTCTCGTTGAAGCAGCGAACAGGCTTGGCGGTAAAATTCAGACGGTTAGACGTGATGGTTTTGTCATCGAGCGTGGTCCAGATTCTTTCCTCATACGGAAAAAAAGTGTTGGGGTACTTGCGGAAGACCTTGGTATTAAAGGAGAACTTGTGAAAAATGCGACAGGGCAGGCATATGTTCTCGTAAACGATGAACTCCATCCGATTCCAGGTGGTTCTATCATGGGCATCCCTACTGAAGTCGGCCCATTTTTGAAGACAAGGCTGTTTACGATGGCTGGTAAAATACGAGCAGCAGGAGACTTCATTCTTCCGCGCTCTGGCATTGAAGGGGATCAATCGCTGGGTAAGTTTTTTCGCAGACGATTTGGTTCGGAAATCGTCGAGAACTTAATTGAACCTCTATTGTCTGGTGTGTACGCAGGCGATATCGATCATATGAGTTTGGAATCGACATTTCCACAATTTTACGAAGTGGAAAAAAAACACCGGAGTCTCATTCTAGGGATGAAAAAAACGACACCTAAACAACTGCCGCAGAAAAATAGTCATGGTGCAAAGAAGGAAGGGGTTTTTCATTCATTCCGTAACGGGCTTGAAACCCTTGTGGAAGCAATCGAACAACAGCTCGAACCGGGGTCTGTTATGAAAGGGATTCGCATTGAAGGAATTGAAGAGCCTAAGACCTCCGAGGATAAGACGGTTCTCCAATTGAACGATGGACAGAAGATCGAAGTAGACGCTGTTATACTGACGACAGGTCATGAGGTGGCAAGCCGTTTGTTCGCTCCATATGATTTGCTGCAGGGGTTGAAAGAAATCCGAACCACTTCGGTGGCAACGATTGCGTTAGCCTTTCCGGAAGAATCTGTTGTGCAAGATAAGGAGGGAACAGGATTCCTTGTCTCAAGAAGTAGCGATTATTCAATTACCGCGTGTACGTGGACGCATCGGAAATGGCCAACGACAACGCCTGATGGAAAAATACTTCTACGGGCATTTGTAGGACGAGCCGGTGATGAAGCGATTGTCGACTTGTCAGATAGGGAAATCGAGAAAATCGTCCTTGCCGATCTCAGTAAAATCATCGAGATAAAAGGTAAACCTGATTTCACGATTATTACCCGTTGGAAAGAAGATCGGCCACAATACCGGGTTGGACATAAAAAACGGATTGAGGCAGCACGTGCAGAATTGAAAGTGAAGTTTCCTCAGATAAAACTGGCTGGCGCTTCCTATGATGGTGTTGGTTTACCCGATTGCATCGACCAAGGAAGAGTTGCGGTGAAGGAAGTTTTGGAAGAGTTATTTTAAATAAAAAAATAAAAACAGCTGTAGGAGTGTAAATCCAGCAGCTGTTTTTTTGTATTCATAAGATGTTGCAAAAGTCGCATTTATTGCCGTAGCACTCATGCTGCTCTTCAATTTCTTGGCCACAGACCTCACATTTTTTTGCAGGTAGGTTTTTGAAAAACTCGATGATGTTTTCAAGCATATTCGTATTCCCTCCTTTAATTTGTACTAGTACGGTATTTGTTATTATTAGTGTATTATAACAGATGAACAAATGTCAACACATTTCTGAACTTTTCGGTTAAAATAGTTTAGAACCTATTCAACTAAGGAGCGATTACTATGTTTTTTATTGATAATAAAGGAATTACAGACCCGCGTATTAACCTCGCAATTGAGGAGTATGCACTGAAGACGATGGATATCGACAAAGATTCTTTTTTGTTGTTCTATATCAATGAACCCTCCATTATCATCGGGAAAAATCAAAACACAATCGAGGAGATTGATACAGACTATGTGGAGGCGAACGGAATCCATGTTGTGCGTCGTCTTTCTGGCGGTGGCGCAGTTTACCACGATCTAGGTAACTTGAATTTTAGTTTTATTACGAAGGATGATGGCGAATCATTCCGCAATTTTAAAAAGTTTACTGAACCGGTTGTTGGGGCACTTGCGAAAATGGGGGTTAAGGCAGAACTGCTGGGGCGCAATGACATCCTTGTTGATGGACGTAAGATTTCAGGGAATGCACAGTTTTCAACAAATCACCGCATGTTCAGTCACGGTACACTCATGTTTGATACAGAAATCGAACAGGTTGTTTCTGCACTGAAAGTACGGAAAGATAAGATTGAATCTAAAGGCATAAAGTCCATTCGCAGCCGCGTTGCAAATATTTCTGAATTTCTACAAAAACCGATGACCATTGAACAGTTCCGATTGGAAATTTTGAAATCGATTTTTGAGGGTGAAGAGAACATTAAATACATGGAATTAACGGATGAAGATTGGGAGAAAATCCATGAACTCTCGAAAGAACGTTATGCGAATTGGGATTGGAACTACGGAAAATCACCAAAATTTAATATACAACACTCTCACCGATTTCCAGTCGGCGGTATCGATGTTCGTCTACATGTGAACAGAGGAATTATCGAGGATATAAGCATTTTCGGAGACTTTTTCGGTGTTGGAGAAGTGGCGGTTATTGAAGATGGTTTGAAAGGTATCCAGTATGATAGAGTATCAATCGGAGAAGCAATTAGTTCAATTGATATTCCAACGTACCTTGGTGGGATTACGAAAGAACAATTTTCACAGTTGATTTATTGAGAAAAAAGTGCGGAGCCTGACTATATGTCGGGCTCTTTTTGGTTTGAGATGAAGCGAAGCGACTGATTAAAGAGGTTAACCGACTGATTCCACTAGCGAAGCGACCAATTAAAGAGGTTAACCGACTGATTCCGCTAGCGAAGCGACCAATTAAGAAATTGAGCGACTGATTCCACTAGCGAAGCGACCGATTAAGCAATCAAGCGACTGATTCCACTAGCGAAGCGACCGATAAAGAAATTGAGCGACTGATTCCACTAGCGAAGCGACCGATAAAGAAATTGAGCGACTGATTCCACTAGCGAAGCAACCGATTAAAGAGGTTAACCGACTGATTCCACTAGCGAAGCGACCGATTAAGCAATCAAGCGACTGATTCCACTAGCGAAGCGACCAATTCCATTAGCGAAGCGACCGATTAAAGAGGTTAACCGACTGATTCCACTAGCGAAGCGACCGATTAAGCAATCAAGCGACTGATTCCATTAGCGAAGCGACCGATTAAAGAGGTTAACCGACTGATTCCACTAGCGAAGCGACCGATTAAGCAATCAAGCGACTGATTCCATTAGCGAAGCGACCGATTAAAGAGGTTAACCGACTGATTCCACTAGCGAAGCGACCGATTAAGCAATCAAGCGACTGATTCCACTAGCGAAGCGACCGATTAAGCAATCAAGTGACTGATTCCACTAGCGAAGCGACCGATTAAGCAATCAAGCGACTGATTCCACTAGCGAAGCGACCGATTAAGCAATCAAGCGACTGATTCCACTAGCGAAGCGACCAATTAAGCAAACAAGCGACTTATCACGCGCTATCTCTTTTTGCGTTATAATGAAAACAAGTGTGAAAGGGGAATGACCAATGGGAAATCACCGTATATTCATAGTTGAAGACGATCGAAAAATTGCACAACTATTAGCAGATACGCTCCGGAAATACCAATACGATGTAGCGATTGTTGAAGACTTCGATCGCGTCACCGTAGAATGCTTGGCATTCGATCCGCATCTTATTTTGTTAGACATCAATCTGCCTTCATATGATGGTTATTATTGGTGTCGTCAACTACGCCAACATACAATGTGTCCGATACTTTTCATCTCTGCGAGGTCAGGAGATATGGACCAAGTATTTGCGTTGGAAAATGGCGGAGACGACTTCATTACGAAACCTTTCCATTACGAAATCGTCCTTGCCAAGATAAGAAGTCATCTTCGAAGGTCATTCGGTGAATACGCTCCGAGTCAATCCGAACGGATGGTGAAACTGGGGGCGCTACATTTATATATCGAGCGGATGGAGTTGCATGTACGTGACAATATCGTTCCGCTTCAGAAAAAAGAGTGTGTCATCCTCGAACTGCTAATGGATGCCTCTCCGAAGGTCGTATCGCGTGAGAGATTACTTGAAGAGCTGTGGGACGACCAGTCCTTTGTTGATGAAAATACATTGAACGTCAATATGACACGTGTACGGAAAAAGCTTACTGATTACGGCATCCATTCAGCCATCGAAACGGTTCGAGGTGCGGGTTATCGATTTTTACCCGTACAGGAGGAGACATGAAAAAGTTCAGCCTATTCCTAAGGGAGCACTTGTCATTTATCGCATTTCAAACGTTTCTCGTGCTGTTCATTTTGATATTATATTGGTTGGATGGCTTTCGTAACGTTAATACGGCAATCTATTCAATTAGTATAAGCATGCTATTGACTGCGGGATTTCTCGGTGCGAAATTCATCATGAGACGTTCATTTTATACAGCAATTATAAGGAAACCAGAGAAAATGGAAGATGCGCTTATTCGTCATGCCCAATCTCCGGAACATAGGCAAACAACTGAATTCATGCGTGTCTTGTACAAACTTTATCAAAAAGAAGTGCAAACATTGTATGCGGCTCAACACCGACAACTTCATTTCATGAATCAATGGGTGCATCAAATGAAAACCCCGATTTCTGTCATCGGGCTGCTGTTGCAGGAGGAAACCGAGTTGAACCGTGATAGCATTGCTGAAGAAATCGAGAAAATTCAGCGTGGCCTTGATTCGATACTGGTGAATGCACGGCTTGAAACGTTTGAACAGGATATGCGAATTGAACGAATCGCTTTAAAAGGACTTGTACAAGAAATCCTGACGGAGCATAAGCGGCTGTTCATCACCAATGGGATTTTTCCAGTCATTTCGATTGATGACAACTATCTTGTTGCGACCGATATGAAGTGGATGAAAATCGTTATCGGTCAATTCATTACAAATGCGGTGAAATATACATTTGAAAAAGGAATGAAAGTCTATTTATCAGCGGAGTGCACGGAGAATGGTCTGAAACTTACCATCCAGGATGAAGGGGTCGGCATTCCGAAATCGGATTTGAAACGTGTCGCAAAGGCCTTTTTTACTGGTGAAAATGGACGGCTAACTGGGGAATCAACGGGCATGGGGCTCTACATCGCATCAGAAGTGTGCACTAGGCTTGGCCATCCGTTAACGATTGAATCGGAACTTGGAGTTGGAACTTGCGTAACAGTACTGTTTGAAAATGGAGAGGCGGGGAAGACGGATGACGCGGAACGCAATCGTGGAACTGACGGAAGTGACGAAAATCTATGAAGGAAAAGTGATGTACCGTGCATTAAACCGTCTTGATTTCGAAGTGGAAGAAGGGGAATTCGTTGCAGTGATGGGGCCTTCGGGTAGTGGGAAAACGACATTGTTAAACTTAGTTTCAACCATCGACGTGCCGACGTACGGACGTTTGATGATTAACGGTATTGAACCGGAAGTCCTTAAACAAAATGAACTTGCGCTATTTCGACGACGGAATCTAGGTTTTGTCTTTCAGGACATTAATCTTCTTCGAATGTTGACAGTTGAGGAGAACTTGGTCTTGCCGTTGACACTCGATGGTTTACCCGTTAAAGAAATGGAAAAGCGCGTCACGGAACTGGCAAATCAGCTCAACTTGAAGCATATTCTGGACCGTAGACCCGATGAACTATCTGGTGGACAAGCACAGCGCACAGCGATTGGACGGGCACTTATCCATAAACCAAAGATTATTCTTGCAGATGAACCGACTGGAAATCTCGATTCGAAATCTGCGAAGGATGTACTCGAATTACTTAGCCAAATCAACCGAACTGAGCGAACGACAGTCATCATGGTGACACATGATCCAATCGCTGCAAGTTACTGTGACCGCGTGTTATTCATCAAAGATGGCGAATTTTTCAATGAAATCTATAAAGACGAACGCCGTCAAACATTTTTCCAACGTATCCTAAACGTCTTATCGTTGCTCGGGGGAAACGTAAATGACCTTTCGTCAGTTCGCTTACCGTAACGTCGTTCGGAATAGGCGGATTTACGCAGCATTTTTCATGGCGAGCGTCTTTTCAGTTATGGTCTTTTTCCTATACTCCATGTTGCTATATCACCCCTCGATTGAAGACCGCTTTATACAGGACATCGCGTTTATGGGGATGGGTGTGGCAGAAATCATTTTGTATATTTTCACGGTTTTTTTCTTGTTTTATTCGATGCGGGCATTCCTACAGGCCAGATCGAAGGAATTCGGAATTTTACTCCATCTAGGAATGGCAAAACGTCAGTTGAATCGTTTGATTTTCATTGAGACGATGTTCATTGGGGTGGCATCGATTGCGGCGGGGACATTCCTTGGCTACATGTTTTCGAAGTTCTTTTTCATGATTGTTCGCGAAATTGTGCTACTACCGGCATTGCCTCTGTATTTTTCATGGCAACCATTCGCGCTTACAATCGGTGCTTTTATGAGTCTGTTCGTCATCATTTCATATGTGGCACCGGTGTTCATCCGAACGGGAAAAGTAGCGGATCTCATTCAGGGGGATACGGGAAAACAGACAGGGTATGATTATTCCAAAAGTCGCGGTTATCTTGGGTTGCTTTTTCTTGGATTGTCCTACGCCATGGCCGCATCGACGACCAACTCGATTGTCATCGGTCTCCTTTTTTTATTGCCACCATTTGCGACAATAGGAACCTATTATTTTTTTACGGATTCCCTGCCACTGCTCCTTCATAAAATACGGGGTAGAAAAAATCTATATTGGCGTGATTTATGGATGTTGTCAATATCGGAGGGCGTTGTGCGGCTTCGCGAAAACGCACGCATGTTTTTCATCGTGACAATTGTATCCACAGTAGCCTTTATGTCTGTTGGGATACTTGCCTCTCTCACTTCATTTGCCTCCCAGTACCGGGAAATGCATCCGCTTGGCCTTGAGTATCGGAGTAATTGGGAAAACGGACACGAGCAGAAACATATTGCCCAGCTTGAGGATGAACTAAACACGCATGAAATCGATTATACTCTGGTTCAATTTCAAATACTGCAACAGACTTCTTCATTCACGGACAATACCGTCGAGATAGTGAAGTTGTCTAATGTAAACAAACTTGCCTTGTCGTTTGGCCATCCGGCTGTGAAGTTGAAAGAAGGGGAGGCGATTTTCTTACCGCCGACCGTTTCATGGTACAAACAACTACGGGATCGATCCGTAACCACATTGCTAAAGGATAGTGGCGTGAGAGTTCGAATTAACGGGGCTTACCCATACCATTTGTTTTCAGCCTACTCGATTGGCATGAACGCCGTTATTTTGAACGATGTGGATTATGATAAAGTGTTGGAAAGCGAATCGACTCGAAACCTTTATTCATTTATGTACTATGCGTTCAATGTACCCGAATGGGAGAGAACGAGGGATATTGGCCTATCAATCGATGCATCAATAACGGAATCCCTTCTTTCTGAGACGGGTGACAAGTTATATTATTCATTTAAAAATCCTGGATTAAACTATTCAGTTTTGCGCACGACTTTTTCATTATTATTATTTATCGGGTTATTACTTGCAGCGGTACTTTTCTTGGCAGCAGGAAGCTTCATCTACTTTAGGTTGTATACGTCGCTTGAGCAGGATCGGAAACAGTTTGACGTGCTTCGGAGAATGGGCATTACGGACAGGGAATTCAAAAAAATTGTCAACCGGCAACTAATTCCACAATTTTTCTTTCCGTGGGGTGTTGCGCTTGTCCATAGTTCGTTTGCATTTTTATCGCTCCAAGTAATTTGGGATGAACTCGCAGAAATTTCTATTGTGAAAGAACTTATTTTCGTTCTTGTGGGCTTCACATGTATGCAAATTCTCTACTTCTATTTAATACGTTGGCGCTACTTGGCACATATTAAGGCATCGGAATAATTTTCCGGTGCTTTCTTTATGCTTCAGGATAATTGGACTCTCGTAATCTTGTATTTTCTGAACTTTTCTTATATAATGATTTAGGTAGAGTAATGAATGGCGATTCATTCAATTGAAAAAGGGGATGACGTATTGGATTTAGTTTCACGCGTACACGAAATGGCAAAAACACAACCGGGGAAAGCTGCATATCACTTTATGGGGAAAGATACATCGTATGCAGAGTTCGATCAATTGGTGTCAATATTTGCTTCAGCACTTCAAGATCTTGGCGTTGGCAAAGGGGATCATGTCGCGTTTCTTCTTGGAAATACACCACATTTTCTAATTTCATTATATGCAACGATGCGGATTGGGGCCACAGCAATTCCTGTTAATCCGATTTATACGCCGGATGAAATTACGTATATTATTCATAATAGTGATGCCAAGGCGGTTATTGCGCTTGATCTGCTTTTACCTCTTGTAGAACAGGCGGCAGATGCATTCCCATTTGTTGAACATTATGTGATCTGCGAAACGGTTCCGGAAACACCGGAGAAAATCGTGGCTTTACCGGATGCAGTGAAAGAAAAAGTTCGTTCATTTTCACAACTAATTGCAATAGGAAAACCAAATGTAGAACCTGTCGCTGTCGATGAAAATGAAACCGCTATCATTTTATATACGTCGGGAACGACAGGACATCCTAAAGGCGCGATGTTGACACATGGTAATTTGTATTCAAATGCACATGACGTTGCGGAATATCTTGGCTTTTCAGAGAGTGATCGAATCGTGGCGACTCTTCCGATATTCCATGTATTCGCACTAACTGTAGTCGTCAATGCGCCGCTTGTAAAAGGGGCAACGATTTTGCTTGTGCCACGTTTTTCGCCGACAGATGTGTTCAACATCGTGAAGGAGAAAGAAGCAACGGTGTTCGCAGGCGTACCGACGATGTACAATTTTTTGTATCAATACCCAGACGGTAAACCGGAAGACTTTGATTCCATTCGATTGGCAATTTCAGGTGGCTCTTCACTTCCAGTCGCGCTTCTTCATAACTTTGAAGAGAAATTCAATGTCCGGATATCGGAAGGCTACGGCTTATCAGAAGCTTCGCCTGTCACATGTTTTAATCCACTTGACCGGGAGCGCATTCCAGGCTCAATTGGGACAAATATTATCAATGTCGAGAATAAAGTCGTTGATGAGCTTGGTAATGAAGTCCCAGATGGAGAAGTCGGCGAACTAATTGTGCGCGGACCGAACGTCATGAAAGGTTACTATAAGATGCCTGAAGAAACCGAAGCGGCAATTCGTGATGGCTGGTTGTATACGGGAGATATGGCTAAACGAGATGAGAATGGCTACTTTTACATCGTTGATCGGAAAAAGGACCTCGTCATCGTAGGCGGCTATAACGTCTATCCACGCGAAGTCGAAGAAGTATTATTTACGCATAGAGACCTTGTCGAAGCAGCGGTTATTGGCGTGCCGGACCCAGATTTCGGCGAAGCAGTCCACGCATTTGTCGTCTTGAAAGAAGGAGCGTCTGTTGATGTGGAGAAGTTGACAACCTATTGTACAGCGCGTCTAGCGAAATACAAAGTACCGAAGCGTTTCGAGTTTCTAGATGAACTACCGAAGAATACGACTGGTAAAATTTTGAGACGGTCGTTGAGAGATCAAGTCACACAGTGAATGAATTGGCCTTCCTGAGGTATATGGGGAGGCTTTTTTGTGCGTTTTCGAGGGTAAGGGGGGTACAAAGTTGGAGCAGGGCCCTTACAGTTTTGGTGATAGCTCTCACAGTTCCACTGATTGCCATGACAGTTCGGCCGTGCCCTTACAGTTTCGGCGATAGTCCTGACAGTTTCACGGATTGCCCTTACAGTTCGGCAGGGCCCTTACAGTTTCGACGATAGCCCTTACAGTTTCACGGATTGCTATGACAGTTCGGCCGAGCCATGACAGTTTCGGCGATAGCCCTCACAGTTTCGCGAATAGCCCTTACAGTTTCACGGATTGCCCTTACAGTTCGGCCGGGCCCTCACAGTTTCGGTGATAGCCCTCACAGTTTCGCGAATAGCCATGACAGTTCGGCCGAGCCATGACAGTTTCGGCGATTGCCCTTACAGTTTCGCGAATAGCCATGACAGTTCGGCCGAGCCATGACAGTTTCGGCGATAGCCCTACAGTTTCACGGATTGCCCTTACAGTTCGGCCGGGCCCTTACAGTTTTGGTGATAGTCCTGACAGTTTCATCGATAGCCCTTACAGTTCCACTGATTGCAAAAAAGTCCACAGTAATTAAAACTTTATCCTGCTGATTTACGAATATACTTAAGAGGCGGCGATAATGATTCAGGAAGCATGTGGTGAACTATGGACAATGAAAAGCGTTGGATCAAAAAGATAAAGAAAAACGCCAGTGACTCCGCGGCGAATGAGCTCGTTTCGAACTATTACAAGGAAATGTATGCATTTAATTATAAGCAAACACTCGATGCTGATTTGTCACTTGACCTCACGCAGGAGATTTTCATAAGTGCCCTCCAGTCAATCAAAAACTACGACAGTACGAAGGCCTCATTCCGAACATGGTTGTACAAGCTGGCATCCAATCGGCTCGTCGATTATTACCGATCGAAGAGTTACAAATATGCGCAAATTGAACAATCCATCGATGACTACGAGTTTGAGGACGACTATGATATAGCTGAATCACTCGAGTACAAGGACGATATTGAAAAAGTCACTTCACTGGTCAACCAACTAGATACACATTCCCAGCAAATCATTCGGCTCAAATTGTTCGGGGATTATACATTGCAGGAAATTTCCACCATCGAGACAATTCCGCTTTCCACGGTGAAAACAAGATACTACGCGGCGTTGAAATTGATTCGAAAAGGAATGGAGGAGGCCAATCATGGATAGAGAAAAATTGTATATTCCAATGCCGAATGAACAGATGATCCACGCACAAATTGAACAAATCGTTGCAAGTGGTATGAAACAAAAGCAATCCTTCCCGTCTTATTTAAAATCCATGGTTCAACAAGTTGGCATGAGGCATTTATTCTCAGATCGTATGGAACTTTCCTTCATCCTGATTACGGCAATTGCCCTGTTAAGTGGATTATTACTCATGCCGGAACAAATACAAACCGACAAGGTGTATGCCTTTGTATTTCTCGTTTCACCGTTATTGTTCCTCGTTTTTTCAATCTACAGCTTTGCCAATAAAACCCGTAACGACACGTTTGAAGTTGAAATGGCGTGCAAATACAATGTCTATCAAATCACTGCTTTCCGAATGCTTGTATTCAGCGTTGTATCCGTTGTCGTCAATACGCTAGCCATCGCCTTGATAGTCATGGTGTCCGAAGACATTCTATTCATCCGGGCCTTCATGATTTCCAATACAGCATTGTTCATTTTTTCGATACTGTTCTTGTACGCTCTGATGAAACGACGCTCGACGGTTATCGTAGCTGCGACAATTGTAGGCTGGACCTTTGGAAATCTACTTTTACGTTTCGCAGACAACAGGTTGTACAGCGACATTCTTGTTGACATGCCGCTAGTTGTTTATGCGGTTGTCTTGATTGGTAGCCTTTATCTATACATGAATTATGTGAAGAAATTAATTCATTTCAAACAGACGGAAGGGGCTTTTTAACATGCTAGTTGTAAAAGATATGGCTAAACAATATGGGGATTTCACTGCATTAAAGGACATCAATCTGGAATTTACAAATGGACTCTATGGCCTGCTCGCTCCGAATGGCGCTGGAAAGACAACGCTTATCAAGATGTTGGCAACGTTAATCGCACCAACCAAAGGAGAAGTCTTATACAATGGGAAAAATATACTCAGCATGGATGATCAATACCGTGAATTACTCGGCTACCTGCCGCAGCAATTCGGTTATTACAAAAACTATTCACCAAAACAATATCTACTATACTTAGCTGCGCTAAAAGGAATCAGCAAAAAAGAAGCCGCGTTGAAAATTGATGAACTGCTGGAAAAGGTTGCATTAAGTCAAGTGGTTAATAAAAAGATGAAGAAATTTTCCGGCGGTATGATCCAGCGTGTCGGCATTGCACAGGCCTTATTGAATGACCCTAAAATCCTTATTTTAGATGAACCGACGGCGGGACTCGATCCGAAAGAACGTGCGCGCTTCCGCCATCTCCTATCTGAACTTGCACGGGATAGACTTGTCATCATCTCCACCCATATTGTTTCGGATATCGAATCCATCGCCAATGAAATCATCATGATTAAAAACCAACAGATTCTATATAAAGACTCGGTCGAAAAAATTTGCGAATTACTAGAAGGGCATGTCTATGAAACATCAATCGGTTATGAACAATTAGGAGTGTTTCGCAAGCAGTATGTGCTCCTTTCAGAAAAGCAGGAGCAAGGCAATATGATTGTCCGTTTCATTCACAAAGGAAATCCGGAAAACGAATGGCGACCTGTTTCCCCGCAGCTAGAAGATGTATTTCTCTACGAGTACCGAGATGAAATTGACGGGGAAGCCTGATGCGAATCTTCTACAATGAATGTAAAAAAGCATTCACTTCACCCATTTTTATTGCACTTCTACTCCTGTTTGCGGCTTTCAATATTTTTGTCATTGTTAATTCATCCGACCATAAGGAAGAACTAAAAGTCGCGAGCGAGTTGGTTGAGAAGTATGGAAGAACAATTACGGACCAATCATTGCGCCAATTCGAGCAAGATTTCCAGGTCGAACTTGCTGAATTAAAGAAAATCACAGGGAGGGAATACAGTAGTGTCTATGATTTTCTCGATGGATTGAACCATGAAGATCATGAACTCTATGATGAAAATGAGTGGCTGTTCATTAATCAATTACAGTTGAAAGAAATGTATGTAAGCATGGCGAAGGACATAGATGGGAACTATGCCCGAATTGATTTTAAAAAATTTGCGGAAGCGGAAATAGAAAAATATGGACTCGGCGGTGCCGCGGCGAAAACACTTCAACATGAATATGAAGAATTTTCAAAGCGTTTCGAGGAAATGAAGCAGAACGGCGAACATAAAGAGTGGTTTTTCGCAGGAAAAGCGTATTTCATGCATAGTCTTCTTTATCGATCGGTATTTATGCATATCATTATCGAGGCACTCCTGTTAATGGTGCTATCGACAGCCTTGATTACCAATTATGAATTTGAAAATAGGACGCATCTGGTTGCATACGCCACAACGCGGGGCAGAAGTCTCATGAAAGACAAGCTGGCGGCCTCACTAACGATGGCAACTAGTATCACGATTTTTTTACTAGCCGTCACACTCGGCACATTCTTCGTCGTTTTCGATTATTCGACTATGTGGGGAACCTCGATAAGTAGCGCATTCAATTGGGAGTACCAATACCCTTATGTATCTTGGTGGGATTTATCAGTTGGCACATTTTTGGTGGGAGTCATCGTAGTTGTCTATGTAGTGATGTTGCTATTTTCAGGCCTGACATTTGCGCTGTCCACACTAGTGAAAAACAGTTATATCACTTTCTTTCTCATGTCTTCCTTTTTCGTCATTGCGCTTCTCATACCAAGCTTCATGCTTACATCTTCAAATTTGCTATTCATTACGACGCATAATTTATCGTCGCTTGTACTAAATCCCCACCAATTGTTCATGGGAAGCAGCGGTCTTACGATGTTCAAAACCTTTGAACTGATGACGATTGGCTGCTGGACAATGATTACGATGTTATTCTGTATTTTTTCATTGAAACGGTTCAACAAAAAGGATATCCAGTAAGGGAGGGAAAATGATGCGGATTTTATGGAATGAAATAAAGAAAATTTTGACGTGGAAAGTGTTGCTGTTACTCATTCTTATCAATAGTGTTCTCTACTTTTTTGTGATTGAGTTTCATATTGAGCATTTCCCGAACGGTAGACCAGCGCTAGATTCATATAAAATAGCGACCCAAATGGTTGATAAATACGGAATAGATATGGATGAAGATGAAATTCTTGATTTCAAAAATGTGTATGATGCAGAAGTGAAGAAAGCCGATCGTTATTTGCAATCTAGGAAAGAGTTTGTGGAAGCAGGGATTGGTTCTTACGATAAATTCGCGAATTACAGTTGGGAAAACGAAGAACAAAGCGCGCTTCATGACAAAGTGTTTTTTGAGGAACAGGTCGATCTATTCTTTGAACTTCAAGAGAGAAGCAGACTAATCACTTTTCATGAAAATAGGAAAGTCTATCCCTATCCAAGTAATGCGACTGCCAAGCAAAAACTACGTTATGAGGAATTAAATACCGCAAAGCATTATCGAGTGTATACGGAACTAATAATCGATAATTTCAGGGAATTCATTTCCGATGTAGCAATCGCTATCTTATTTAGTGTTGTGTTAGTCATTTCACCGGCGATTCTAAAGGATCGTTCGAGACAGTTGCTTGGTTTGCAATATACGGCGAAAAAAGGTCGTCAACTGTATCTGACAAAAATTGCAGCGGGAATGATTTCGACATTTGTTGTGATAACGGCGCTGCTCATCGTCTATTTCAGTATTTATTCATTAAACAAAACATCCCTATTTTTCGATGTTCCGATTCATACGTTTATTGGAAATTATGCTTGGTACAATCCGACGTTCTTCCAATATATCTTGCTTTGTGTTGCTGCGATTTATGTTTTGGGTTTTGTCTTCGGATTGTTTGCCATGGCCTTTTCAAGTATTGTTTCGAGTATGGTGGCGTTGCTTGGTATCCAAATTCCACTCGTTGCCGGAATGCTCATTTTTGGCTTGAAACCGTTGTTAAGTTTTATCATCGGAATATGGTATCCGCAATGGTTGGTTCCGACATCGTATAGTGTGATGCTCATTGTTAGCGTTCTGTTCGTTGTTTACTTGACGACACGCGAGAAGCGGCGGGATATTGTAAATTAAAAGAAGAAACCCTTTCTGAGTCGGAAAGGGTTTTAATTTCGAATGCACTTGTTTGTTCAAAGAGTATTTGGGGGAAGGGAGCATCCATTTGGTGAGAATCAGATTTATGTTTAGAAGTTGTTTCGTTTCCTGCGGTTGCCGCAACAGGGGCGATGGTTATTAGAATTGCCTTGATTGCTGCAAGGGGGACGGTGGCTATTAGAATTGCCTTGATTGCTGCAAGGGGGACGATGGTTATTAGAATTGCCTTGATTGCTGCAAGGGGGACGATGGTTATTAGAATTGCCTTGATTGCCACAGCAAGGACGCCGATTACAGCAAGGACGCCGATTTCTGCTTGTGCGCAGTTTGTTCAGGGAAGTACATCGATTCCTGCTTGTACGTCGTTGGTTACGAGAAGTGCACCGATTCCTGCTCGTACGTCGTTGGTTACGAGAAGTACACCGATTTCTGCTTGTACGTCGTTGGTTCCGGGAAGTGCACCGATTCCTGCTCGTACGTCGTTGGTTACGAGAAGTGCACCGATTTCTGCTTGTACGTCGTTGGTTCCGGGAAGTGCACCGATTCCTATTTGTACGTCGTTGGTTCCGCGAAGTTCGTCGCCTGCGATTCGTACGATGTCTGTGACTGGAAGGATCTTGGAACATAAAGTTGCCTAATCCAGAGTGGTTAGCCCCTTCAACCGCTCTTTGAATCTCATCAAAGAAAAATAGTGACATGTCCATACCTCCTTTCTTAGTAGGTAGGGAAAGGAGATTGACACCTGTTCCTTTTCGTGGAGATACTTCGGAACTGCTACAAGAACCATTCCCTCTTCTTAAGGTACGTGGTTGTACCAAAAATGGTAGAGACAAATGCATACGCTTTAAAAATATATATTTCAACAGGGAAACACCGAGCATTTGCATACATACGAATAGGATAAAGCGAAACTTCTATCAGTGGAGGTTTTTCTGCCCGATGATGCGGGATAACAGTGAAGGGAAAGAATTCGCATGGATAATATAATGAAAATACCTGAATATCAGCTTTTTATTCATCCTATCGATGTAAGTGAACTTCGGAAAGACATTTGGATGGATGATCCGGTTTCTGCGAAGCTCACGATAAACAAAAAGAAATACGACATCGATATTGCATATCGTGGCTCCCATATCCGGGATTTTCAAAAGAAATCCTATCATATTACGTTTTATAAACCGAGTACGTATAGAAACGTGAAAGAAATTCATATCAACGCAGAATACAAGGATCCGTCATTAGTAAGAAATAAATTGTCCTTTGATTTTTTCAATGAAATAGGCTGCTTATCACCAAGGTCTCGATTTGTCTCCGTGAAATTGAATGGAAAAAATGAGGGGCTTTACTTAGAATTAGAATCAGTGGATGAGCATTTCTTGGAGAATCGACAACTACCGAAAGGGCCGATATTCTATGCGGTTGATGGAGATGCGAATTTTTCGTTAATGAGTGATCTTGATAAAGAAGTAAAGAAATCACTCAAGTTTGGCTATGAACAAAAAGTTGGAACAGAACAAGATGAAGTTCGTTTACAGGAAATGATTATCAAAATCAACACGATTTCAAGGGCTGAATTTGAAAATGAAATTGTGAAATACTTAAATGTTGAACAGTATCTCCGCTGGTTGGCTGGTGTTGTATTCACCCAAAATTTTGATGGTTTTGTTCATAATTATGCACTCTATCAGAATAGCGAGACGGGGTTATTTGAAGTCATCCCGTGGGATTACGATGCCACATGGGGAAGAGATGTAAATGGGGAAGTTATGGTGGAAGACTATTTACGAATCGAAGGATTTAATACGCTATCTGCAAGGATTCTCGACGTGAAAACATTTCGACATCAATACAAAAAGCTATTAGAAGTTATTTTGAATGATCAATTTAATGTAGACTATTTGAAGCCGAAAATACAGTGCATGCATGGGTTGATAAGGCCTTATATTCTAAAAGATCCTTATGTAAAAGACAAACTTGATCTGTTTGATAAAGAGCCAAAGTATATATTAGATTTTATTGAAGCACGTGGGAAATATATAAGGGGGAAATTAGGGACATTAGACTGATGGCATAAGTTAGTTTACCAATCAGAAGCCATAGTACCAAGTTCCACTGGGCCATGACAGTTTCAGCGATTGCCCTTACAGTTTCGCGAATAGCCATGACAGTTCCGCCGAGCCATGACAGTTTCAGCGATTGCCCTCAGAGTTTCGCGGATTGCCATGACAGTTCCGCCGAGCCATGACAGTTTCAGCGATTGCCCTCAGAGTTTCGCGAATAGCCATGACAGTTCCGCCGAGCCATGACAGTTTCAGTGATTACCCTTACAGTTTCGCGAATAGCCATGACTGTTTCGGCAATTGTCCTTACAGTGGAGCAAAATTTCCTATGGAGAATTAAATAATCTAGGGAAAAGGCTCTGACCATGCGACAGCACCCCAGAATGGAGGAGTGCTGTCGCATGGTCAAAGCTTTTCTTAATTCTCTCGATTCCTCCGGCGATTTGATCGATTGCGGGAATTACGTTGGTTTCCTTCAATAAGTCGTCCATTACGGGAAATGCTATGATTTTTGCTAGCCCTTCGTTGGTTCCTACGAGGATCCAGAGCCATGAAGTTTTCTAACTCCAAGTCATCTGCTCTTTCCATAGCTTTTTGTATTTCATCTTCAAAAAATAGTGACATGTCCAACCTCCTTTTCTGATTACTGAGAGAAAGGCGATTGATGCTATCAGCAACTTAAATTTCTTGTATTTTCCTTCCTCTCTTCTTAAGGTACGTCGTTATGGGAAGGGCGATAGGGACAAGTGCATACGGTTAGTAAATAATTTCACTATTGGATTTTCATGATAATCAGTAGCAATTATGGAATGAAAAAAGAACCAAGAAATGAGAAGTGGGTTCTAGGAAACGAATATATATACTACTAAAGGAGGCATATACTATGCTAAACGTGAAGGAGTTCTCAAAGGAGAGCGAGCCCATGTCAAAATCTAAAAAAATAGCTGTATCTAAAAAAAGACAACTCACCATACTGAAAGAGTTTTATGATTTCCTTGAAATAAACGATGAAGTAATTTGTGAAGTAATGGATGGTTTTCTTGTTATTAAACCTGTGGAAGAAGCCGTGGATTTTAGTGAATATATTCTACGGGATTTAATCCAGGAAGGTTTTGAATCTGGGGAAGAGATGCTAAAGGAGTTTACTTACCGTAAATCACAGATTCAACCCGCAATCCAGCAATTAATAGCTGAAAGTCGTGATGGGAAAGAATACTCTAGTACCGATGAATTTTTTAGGGATATGGAAGAGGATGAATAAGCAGGTGCCGATAGATTACAAGATTTTTCGGGCAGTTGACGAAATGAATACATAGATGAACGAAACCCCTTTCCATAGCGGAGAGGGGGTAATTGTTGATTAGCCAAAATAATAACTAGAAATCTGATTGATGAATTCTTCTTCAAGCTCCCCTTTTTTCTTCACGAGAACATACGTTGAAACGCTCGGCAAATCGAATAGGTCGAAATGTTGTTGCATAAGCCTCCCCTCAATCAATTCGCGTCGCACGATGGAATGGGGAAGAAACGAGACGCCAAGCCCTTCCTGGATGAACTTTTTGACGATATGCGCTTGTGTCACTTTCATCGTACGGATGCCGGGGACATGCTTATTAAGAGTGAACAGCAGATCGTCCCAAAAGACTGGATGGTGATGTGTGAACAAATAATTCCTTTGAAGTATGTCCATCAAGTCAATGGGCGGACCGCTTTCCTCGTCATATGGGTCAGTCGGCATGACGAATAAAATCGGGTCCTCATAGATTCGGATTGACTCAATGCTTTTGAATTTGGCGTCGAGCGCTGAAATACCAAGATGGACAGCACCATCGTCGACAAGTTGCTCAATCAGTTCTGATTCTTCAACGCGAATCGAGAGTTCGACATCCGGATGGCGCTCCATGAACGTTCGTAATAAGTACGGTAAAATCGTTTCGGCCATGAGCGGTGAAATAGCAATTATCCAATTCCGACGAAAGCCTTTTGTATAGGCATGCATCCGGTTCAAAGTTGCGTCAACATCATCAGTAAGGCGTAGCGCTTCCGGATAAAATCGTTTGCCCGCGTCGGTCAAGGTGACGCGGTTATTCATTCTGTCAAAAAGTTTTGTACCAAGTTGCTCCTCCAGAAGTCGAATATGCACCGTAACACTCGGCTGTGATAGCATCAATTTCTCGGCTGCCTTACGGAAATTCAGTGTTTCCGCAGCAAGGGTAAATGTTTTTAGCCACTGATAATCCATTAGGTACCTCCTTCTTAATTAAAAAAATTAATCAATTTAATGAAAAATATTTAATTTATCTAATCATAGCTTCTCCTTATACTAAAGAAAAGAAGGAGGAGTCGCTATGTTTCAGAAAGGGTTAAAGGATGTTGTTGCGGTGCATACGAAAATTGCATCGGTGGATGGAGATAAAGGTGAACTTCGGTATCGGGGTGTTTTAGTAGGTGACCTCATTCCGTCCCATTCGTTTGAAGAAGTGGCGTATTTCATTTGGCAAGGCGAACTTCCGGGGGAAAATGAACTTCGCAACTTGCAGGGGAAAATGATTGAAGGAAGGGAACTCCCTGACCATATTGGAGCGATTATTGATGCGCTTCCTGCTGATATGTCGCTAATGGATGCGATGCGGACGGTGATTTCTGCTTATGCACACGTAGATTTTAAGGACAGAACAATAGAGGAACAAGCTATTATTTTGACGGCTGCACTACCTGTGGTCATTTCGCGACATTACCGGAATATGAAAGGGTTGTCAATTGTCAAGGCTAATCCGAATTTATCCCACACGGCAAATTTCTTGTGGATGTTGACGGGTGTTCTTGCGAATGAAGTGCATGTCGAGGCGCTGGAAACGTATTTAAAGTTGACGATGGAACATGGATTGAATGCATCTACATTTGCGGCACGCGTGACAATTTCAACCGAGTCGGATCTGACTGCCGCGATTACATCGGCGCTTGGAACAATGAAAGGCCCGTTGCACGGAGGTGCGCCGTCGGGTGTCATTGATTTATTGGAAGCAATTGGGTTGACTGAAAATATTCGCCCAGTTGTCGAAGAGAAAGTGAAAAGTGGCGAGCGAATTATGGGATTTGGCCATCGAATCTATAAAACGGAGGATCCGCGGTCGATTCTTTTGAGGGATAAATGTGTCAGCATGTCGGGAAAAGACAGTTGGTTGGATCTTGCGACAGAAGCAGAAAAGGAAATTATTGCTTTGCTGGAAACGTACAAGCCAGGGCGTAAATTGTACACGAATGTCGAATATTATGCGGCGGCCATCATGCGTTCCATTGAAATGCCGCCAGAGCTTTTTACACCGACATTCAGTGCAGCAAGAATTGTCGGATGGACAGCGCACGCGATGGAGCAGTTGAATGACAATACGATTTTCCGTCCGCAATCGGTGTATGTGGGAGAATTGGTTGAGTAGGGAGCGGTAGTTTGGCGGGGTGAGCCCTGACAGTTTCGCGGATAGCCATGACAGTTCGACTGGGCCATGACAGTTTTGCCGATTGCCCTTAGAGTTTCGCGGATAGCCATGACAGTTCGACTGGGCCATGACAGTTTTGCCGATTGCCCTTAGAGTTTCGCGGATAGCCATGACAGTTCGACTGAGCCCTGACAGTTTTGCCGATTGCCCTTAGAGTTCCGCGGATAGCCATGACAGTTCGACTGAGCCCTGACAGTTTCGTCGATTGCCCTTAGAGTTTCGCGGATAGCCATGACAGTTCGACTGGGCCCTGACAGTTTTGCTGATTGCCCTTAGAGTTTCGCGGATGCCATGACAGTTCGACTGGGCCATGACAGTTTTGCCGATTGCCCTGACAGTTTGGCGGATAGCCATGACAGTTCGACAAATAAGTCTCCTTCGCGGGGAGGCCCTCATTTTTATTTCCGCAAATAAAGGAAAACTGTTCCGAGTGTCGAAATAAGTAGATAGAGAGAGTATAAGGGGGAATGTACAATGGAAAAACGTAAATTAGCAGTGGGAGATCTATTTAACTTGCAGTCTGTGACGGATCCGCAGTTGTCGCCGGATGGCAAGGAAGCGGTGTTTGTGAAAACGCATATTGATGAAGAGGAAAATAAGTACATAGCGAATTTATTTCACGTGGATGTAGCGTCGAATGAAGTGACGCAGTGGACACATGGGGAAGGTCGAGTTTCATCGGCGAAATGGTCTGCAGATGGCAAGCAGATTGCGTTTTTATCGAACCGTGAAGAGGCTAATCAGGTGTTCATTCTATCCGCGAGGGGCGGCGAAGCGAAGAAATTGACGTCGTTTGAAAAAGGCGTGTCGAGTTTCCTTTGGTCGCCATGCGGCAATGAAATCTGGGTGAACGCCGTTGTTAAAGAGAGTAAGACGTTCACGGATAAAGAAGAAAAGGATGACAAGAAAAAGTCGGAACCGTACCGTGTGACGAAAATGAAGTACCAATTGGATGGAGTAGGGCTGTTACCACAAGATACATTCCGCCAAATTGGTGTTGTCGATATTGCAACAGGCGATGTAACGCAGTTTACGGGGGGTAATCATCAGCACACATTACATGCTGTTTCCCATGATGGAAAGAAATTGGTCATCGGTGTCAATCGGGAAGAGAACCAAGATTATGAGTTCCGACAGCCGCTTTATATTGTCGATGTAGAAACAAAAGTGGAAACCGTGCTTATCGATGAAGATGGTTATTACGGTGGCGCAAAGTTTTCATTTGACGATAGATTTATTGCGTTCGTAGGTTCGGACCGCAAACTTCAAAATGCTACTCATTCCGATTTGTATATCTTTGACACGGAAGACAGTACACGCATGAATTTGACGGAAAGCCTTGACGCGCCACTTGGGGACAATGTTGTGGCGGATCATCAGCAAGGGGCAGGTGCACCGAGCGTGGTCTGGACGAGAGATAATTATTTATATTTCCAAGTTTCGACAATGGGTGATGTCCGTTTGTATTTCGCGACGCTTGAAGGGGAATTGTACCCAGCAACGCCTGATAATGAACATGTCTATGGGTATGCTATTTCGGCAGATGGTGAGTTCGCGCTTGTCACGGTCAGCGATGCTGGTAATCCGGGAGAGCTGTATAAGCATGTAATTGCTACGGGCGAACGTGAAACCCTTACTTCATTCAACAAAACATATTTGGAAGAAGTGGAACTCGTTGAACCTGAAGCAATCGTATATAAAGGAGCGAAAGAATGGGATGTACACGGTTGGCTCATGAAGCCAGCTGGATACGAAGAAGGTCAAAAATATCCACTCATCGTTGAAATTCATGGCGGGCCGCATGCCATGTTTGCGAATACGTTTTTCCACGAGATGCAGTTATTGGCGGCGCAAGGATATGGCGTGCTTTATGTCAATCCACGCGGTAGCCATGGCTATAGCCAGGAATTCGTTGACGCAGTGCGCGGTGATTACGGTGGTGGTGATTACGAGGATATTATGACGGGGTTGGATGCGGTTATTGCGGAAAATGACTGGATTGACACGGGCCGACTTGGTGTGACAGGCGGCAGTTATGGCGGCTTCATGACGAACTGGATTGTCGGTCATAGCAATCGTTTCAAGGCGGCAGTGACGCAACGTTCGATTTCAAACTGGATTAGCTTTTTCGGCGTATCTGACATCGGCTATTATTTCAGCGATTGGCAAATCGGTGCCGATATGACAGATGTGGACAAACTATGGGAACATTCACCATTGAAGTACGCGAAAAACGTTGAGACACCACTGTTAATCTTACATTCAGAAAAAGATTTTCGCTGCCCAATTGAACAGGCAGAACAACTATATATTACATTGAAAAGTATGGGGAAAGAAACAGAATTTGTTCGCTTCCCAGACGCAGATCACAACTTATCGCGCACCGGCACGCCGAACTTGCGCGTAGCGAGGTTGGATGAGATTACGGGCTGGTTCGCGAAATACTTGTAATTGAGCCGGAGGAACATAATTGACTTATACAAATAAAGGCATCACAATTCGTCCAATTAAAGAACAGGATTTACAACGCATATGGGAATTGAGCTTCAAAGACGAAAATCCCGAATGGAAAAAGTGGGATGCGCCGTATTATGAACATCAGACAATGACATATGAAAAATTCTTGGTGGGGAAAGACAAAATCATCGCGCAGGATCATTATTGGTGCATCGAAGTCAATGGTGAACTAATCGGCACAATTAGTTATTACTGGGAGCACAAACCGTCCCTTTGGCTTGAAATGGGCATCGTTATATACGAACCGCGCTATTGGAGCGGTGGCTACGGAACGAAAGCACTCGCCATGTGGATGGATCATTTATTCAATGAAATGCCACTGGTCCGTGTCGGCTATACAACATGGTCGGGAAATGAGCGGATGATCAAAGTCGGCGAAAAACTAGGTATGACACAGGAAGCACGACTACGAAAAGTTCGTTATTGGAAAGGTACGTATTACGATTCCATTCGGATGGGCATCCTTCGCGAGGAATGGGAAGCGTACAAGGCTTTATGAATGCGATAGGGATCTAAAAGCCGATTCCAGACTAAGGGAAAGGGGGAGTATACCCTTTCCTCTTTAGTATGTCGGAAGTTTGTGGATATTTCTCTGGATTCAGATTGTATAGTTATACAAAAAGAACTATTATTAAATCATGATACATATAGGAGTGAATTAGATGGAACAATTTGCAAGTGTTCGGGTGGAAAAAGATTATATTGGTGAGAAAAATGTGCCAGCGGATGCCTATTACGGGATTCAGACGTTGCGAGCTGTTGAAAACTTCCCGATAACCGGCTATCCGGTGAATGAACATCTTATCAAAGCGATTGCCATCGTTAAGAAATCAGCGGCACAGGCAAATCTCATAACGGGTCAACTTGATGAAAAAGTAGCGCAAGCAATCATCCAAGCGTCCGACGAAATCATTGCGGGTCAATTGCATGACCAATTCCTTGTTGACCCAATCCAAGGCGGTGCGGGAACATCCATGAATATGAATGCCAATGAAGTCATCGCGAACCGCGCATTGGAAATCCTTGGACAACCGAAAGGCAGTTACACAGTAATTAGCCCGAATACGCATGTCAATATGGCACAATCCACGAACGACGCATTTCCGACAGCAATCCATATTGCCGTTCTCGCAAAAGTTGCAGATCTTCTTATTGCAAGTGAAGCATTGCATGCGACATTTAAGAAAAAAGCAGTGGAATTCCATCCACTATTAAAAATGGGGCGCACACATTTACAAGATGCGGTTCCAATTCGTCTAGGTCAAGAGTTTGAGGCGTATGCCCGTGTGCTCGGTCGGGATATTGGGCGGATTAGTCTGTCACGCCAATATTTATATGAAGTGAATATGGGCGCAACTGCGGTTGGAACGGGCTTAAATGCAGACCCGATGTACATTGTAAAGGTCGTCCAGTTTTTATCCGAAAACAGTGGGTTTGACTTAATGTCGGCAGAAGATCTCGTTGACGCAACGCAAAACACGGATGCCTATGTACAAGTTTCCGCAGCTTTAAGAGGCTGCATGATTAACATGTCAAAAATTTCAAATGACCTGCGTCTTATGGCATCAGGTCCAAGAACAGGACTTGCGGAAATTTCACTGCCTGCTCGTCAACCGGGCTCGTCCATCATGCCAGGAAAAGTCAACCCCGTCATGGCGGAAGTGATGAACCAAGTCGCATTCCAAGTGATCGGAAATGACACGACAATTTGTCTGGCATCTGAAGCAGGTCAATTTGAATTGAATGTCATGGAACCTGTTCTTGTGTTCAATCTATTGCAATCCTTGGAAATCATGACGAACGTCTTCACCGTATTCCGCAATTTTTGCTTGGATGGCATTCAGGCACACGCAGAACATATGGAGAATTATGTAGATAACAGTATTGGAATCATCACGGCCATTAATCCACATGTCGGCTATGAAGCGGCGGCTGCGATTGCGAAAGAGGCACTGGAAACGGGCAAACCAATCCGAGAGCTCTGTATCGCAAGCGGGATTCTCACGGAAGAGGAACTAGATGTCATTTTGCATCCCTTTGAAATGACGAATCCAGGGATTTCGGGCAAAGAGTTATTGAAGAAAAAAGAATTAGTGCGGGTATGATCAAGTTGAAATTCCATCAGCGGTAGGGTTTATCCCCTACTGCACTTATTTGTTTTACTGAATCTTTTGCAAGTTCAATACATAAAGTGTTACAATTAATGGCAAATGGTGGATGAAAGGGTGAAAATGAGCCTGTAGATTAACAATTGGAGCGTGAACGAGTGGTACTATACAATGTCATGGAAGAAGTCATACACGATGTGCTTATAAAATATAAAGACCAATTGCATTTAACTTGTAAATGTGAACGATGTTTAGACGATATCATGGCAATCTCTCTCAATTCCCTTCGGCCACGTTATATTGTAAATAGGAATAATGGACCCTATGTCAGGGCAGAATATGAAGCAGATTGTCAAGGAGCTACAAATATTTTGCTTACCATTACCAAAGCGGCAACACAGGTTTCAAAAGATCCACGCTGTCATTCAATAAATTAACAATGAAAAACGAACTCTCAGCCACCATGAGGAGTTCGTCTTTTATTTATCATAATAAAAAGTGAGTACTCACGGATTCAGAGTGGAATACTCGGCGCTTATAGTTAATTGGTTAATAAAGTCTTCAATTACACATATTATTACTTATTAGGCATATGTCAAACAACAAATTTGGGTGTTCCTATTGTATCCGAACCGGCTATCGTTTTACATTAATAATTATAGTGACACTATATATGGTGTGGATGTGATTGATGGTTGAGCAGAAAAGAAAGGCTTTTCGATGAAATTAAAATAAATCCGAAAGATCGAAGCTTTAGAGGAATTAAATAATTATTCGAAAAGTATGGTTTTGTTGTGACTAAAAGTAGTGGAAGAGGTTCTCATTGCCATGTATACCACAATGTTTACACGGATATAAGGTGGACTCTATCAAAGAAGCAACCAATTAAGAAATCAAGCGACTAATTTCGCACTCAGTTTTAGCGGGCTCGCATAAAAAAGAAGGGGGCATCAAGCCCTCTTCTTTTCATTTTCCCTTGAACTCAGGTTTCCGCTTCTCAATAAAAGCATTCAACGCCTCAATCCGATCCTCGGTAGGAATCGTAATTTCATAGGCTTTCCGCTCAATCGCGAGTCCTGTTTGCAAATCGACATTCATTCCCTGTTTAATCGCAAATTTCGCTTGCTGCAATGCAATCGGACCATTTGCTAAAATGGAATCTGTAAAATCGGCTGTCACTTGGACTAATTCTTCTGGCGCAGCCGTTTTCGTCACAACCCCGTAGTTCAGCGCTTCTGAAGCTGTTAGTTTCCGCGCAGTCAAAATGAGTTCAAGTGCTTTCGCTTCACCGATTAGCCGTGGTAAACGTTGTGTTCCGCCGGCCCCTGGAATAATCGCAAGCCCCGTTTCCGTCAAACCCATCAGAGCAGTATCGGCTGCAATTCGAAAATCACAAGCAAGGGCAAGTTCCATTCCACCACCAAATGCAAAGCCATTCATCATTGCAATTGTCGGTTGTGGTAAGTTTTCAATTGCCGAAAATACTTCACCAATTTTATAAATATTTCGCTTCACTTGTAAATCTGTTAGCGTTTTCCGTTCCTTTAAATCCGCCCCCACGCTAAATGCACGATTGCCAGAACCTGTGAAAATGACGACACGGATATCGGGATTGATGCGAAGCGACTCAGTAATTTGACCAAGTTCCACCAACATATCATAATTGAAAGCATTCATCGCTCCTGGACGGTCAAGCGTCACGAATGCGAGATTCCCCTTTTGTTTATAATGAATTGAACTCACACTAAAATCCCCCTTAAAAACGATATCTCATAAGTGAAATATACCATTATTCTAATGTAGATGCGAGCTTGAAAGACTATAGCTTTAGGAAAATCAATTGGCTACATTGTATAAACTTGGTATACTAATTGAAATGAGGTGAATGGTATTAATATATTTGTCGGTAGGCAACCCATACTAGATATAAATGAAAAAATTTATGGGTATGAATTACTATACCGAAACAGTGAAAAAAATTCTTTTCCATGCATTAATCCTGATCAAGCAACAATCGGATTGCTCATTAATACGTTTCTTTCAATCGGAATCGATAGACTTGTTGGTAAAAATATGTCATTTATCAATTTCACAGGCGAGCTGCTTGAACAGGAGATTATTTACAATTTAGACCCGAACCGCATCGTCATTGAGATTCTTGAAAATGTTGAAATTACCACATCGTTTATTGCAAGATTACGTAAGCTAAAAAGGCATGGATTTAAGCTAGCTCTTGATGATTTTATCTTACAAGATCAATACAAAGTGCATTCCAGTTTGTTCAAACTTATTGATTTTATAAAAGTTGATTTTCTGAATACAACTTTTTCTGAACGTAAACAAATTAAGGAATTTACTGATGATTACCCATGCATCACATTACTTGCTGAAAAAATCGAAACAGAAGAACAATTCAGGCAAGCAAAAAAAAATGGCTACAAGCTATTTCAAGGCTATTTCTTCGCCAAACCAGAAATCATCAAAGGGACTGAAATTCCCCCGAATGTCAATGTCTATTTTCATATTATTGAACAACTTAATGTGAAAACGCCGAATATTACTGAAATTGCTGGACTTATCATGCGAGATATGTCGCTGTCATACAAATTACTTCGGTACATCAATATCCACGGTGTAGGGATTCCGAAAAAAATCAGTTCCATTAAACAAGCCCTCATTATTATCGGACTACGCGAAACGAGACAGTGGTTGAATGTACTTGCATTGCAAGAGCTGGGAAGTGGTAAAACTAACGACCGTATTAAAGTACTTATCGAATATTCTTTAATACGTGCGAAAATGTGTGAACTGTTAGCACAAAGATCCGGAAAAGAAAATGCTGCCGAGTATTTTCTTGCCGGAATGTTTTCCCTCATGGATAATATATTGAATTGGAGTTGGGAAGATATTTTGCCACTCATCTCATTGTCGAATAAAGTTGCAAGTACCTTAACTGGAGAGAAGACAGAAATTACGCCGTATCTACAACTAACGAAAGCTGTCGAACGTTTCGATTGGGAATGTGTTGAACATCTTGCCAAGGAAGTGGGCATTGACTACGCTGAACTAAGCGGGTATTCGCAAGAAGCAAATCGCTGGGCGCAAAGTTTGGAATAGAGTGGATCGTCCACCTGGTTTGACCAAGGGTGGACGTTTTTTTAATTGCAAACTCATGCCACTTTAATAAGTGGCATGAGTTTGCAAAGTGTGTAGACAATTCAGTGGGAAGCGACCAATTCCGCTCCAGAAGTGACCAATTCACAACTCAAGCGACCAATTCCGCTCCCAAAGCGACCAATTCACAACTCAAGCGACCAATTCCGCTCCCAAAGCGACCAATCCACAACTCAAGCGACCAATTCCGCTCCCAAAGCGACCAATCCACAACTCAAGCGACCAATTCCGCTCCCAAAGCGACCAATTCACAACTCAAGATAGATTAAAAAGATAAGCGCGTATATAAGTTGAATTTACGTTTTATACTTTTGCTGAATCTACACAAGCTTGTTTGACGCGTTTGTTTCAACTATTCAAGTATAAATGGGCCGATGATTTTTCGTTCGACTCCTACTATAAATGTTGATGTATCAACGGTTCAGGCCGCTGTAAGAGCGACGGAAAAATTTTTCGGTACGCTGAATACCAGTGTTTTTTTGATGTGTGAAGATCTAACAGTTTATAGGTACGCTACTCGGTCACCGCTTATATAGATTATTTCGAACTCCCACAACCTATGATAAGTACAGAACAAAAAGTGCCAGCGGTTTTTCGAGGTCACTGAAAGAGGTACAAAACTAATTTCGGAAAACGATATACAATGCAAATAAAATAGTGAGACACTACGTGTAGTAGGTATTCATCTTTTTTTCATTCAAATATGGACTTTTTCAGTGGCCTAGATTTTCCTTAGTAGATTTCCCCCTAATTTTGCGTAGACTCCTCTTACAGTTTTTAATTACTTTTTCATTCCCATTCTCCTACTAATTAGGTAGAATAGGTGATAGCAACTGAAAAATTTAAGGAAGACGGAGGTGTCACAAATGACAAAACCATTCGATTCTACGGTTAGGGATTTTCTCGCCGGACGTATTTGGCTCCGTCTGCACACCCCTTTTCCAACCGAAACAATCGACAAACACATCGAATCACAACATATCCAAACTATCCAAGGCATCAAATCCCAAAAAAAGTTCGCCAATCAAGTCCGACATTTCTGTAACCGCTGTGAAAACGATACACAATCACGCTTCACCACATTTGACTGTGCAAAATGCAACGGGCCTTGTACCTATTGTAGGCACTGCATCAAAATGGGGCGCATTTCAACATGCACCGAACTCATCGTTTGGAACAGTGAGCCACCTGTATACCCCTTAGAGCATGCATTAACATGGGGAGGGATACTCACATCCCAACAACAAAAAGCATCCAACGAACTGATAGAGAGCAACAATAAACGCCTTCCGCATCTCATTTCCGCAGTCTGTGGAGCTGGTAAAACAGAAATCCTATTTGAACCGATTCACAAACTGCTCACACAGGGAAAGCGAGTCTGCCTCGCAGCGCCGCGAGTCGACGTCATCCTGGAACTCGAACCGCGTCTTCGTACAGCATTTCCAAACACCGCAATTGAAGCACTGTATGGCGGCTCGGAATCTACAATAGAGTCTGCCCAGCTCATCCTAGCAACAACACATCAACTTTACCGATTCCGTCACGCTTTCGATGCTATTTTCGTCGATGAGGCTGACGCCTTTCCTTATACGGCTGAAGAAACACTAAGGCGCGCAGTCCGAAAAGCGGCGAAGCCACAAACTCCTATCCATTACGTCACTGCTACGCCATCGGAAAAACTACTTGCCGAAATGAATAAGACAGGCCGTGTTTCATCCATCAATCGACGTTATCACGGTCATCCCTTACCCGTTCCACGCTACGACACCCTGTGGAATTATGCGAAGCACATCCGAAAAGGAAGACTTCCTGCAAAGCTCGTCAAATGGATTGAAGAACGACTTCAACTACAACAACCATTCCTTATCTTTTTCCATACGATTATGCTCATGGAAGAGGCGGAGCCTTTATTCAAACAACTTGACGCGAAAATCTGTGCTGTCCACGCGGTACATCCCGACCGACAAGAACGTGTCCAAGCGCTACGCAATAAAGAAATACCAGGCTTGCTTACAACAACAATCCTAGAACGGGGCATCACGATACCAAACGTTCAAGTGGCTGTAGTTGGTTCGGAGCAACTGACTTTCAACAAATGCGCACTTGTTCAAATTGGTGGCCGCGTCGGTCGTTCCGCGCAATTTCCAACGGGCGATTTTGTCCTGTTCCACCACGGTATCACCTATGCGATGGACGAAGCGAAAAACGAAATTCATAGGTTGAATAAGGGAGGCGTCCATGTATGAACGAATGCCTCCTATGTGAACAAATAATCGCCTTCAGCCCGTCGTGGAAAGGGCTACTAGGACTCGATAGACAGATGAATATTTGTCCGAACTGTTCAAAAAAGTTTAAACATGCCGACATAAAAGATGAGGGAACCATCTTGGATAAAATCACAACGCTTTACACATACAATGAAGCGATGCGGGAATACTTGCACCAGTTTAAATTCCTACAGGACGTTCAACTAGCGGGTGTCTTTGCCAAAGAACTACATGAGCACCTGAAGGGAGCTGGGACGATTGTTCCCATTCCCATGCATCCTGAAAAGAAGATTCAAAGGACATTTGCGCACATGGACGAACTATTGAAAAGCGCAAATGTATCTTACAGCAATATCCTCGATAAGACAGACACCGTTGTAATGGGGGAGAAATCGAAAGAACAACGTCTGGCGATGAAACCTTTATTTGCATTGAAACCTGGTAAGACCCTTCAATCTGGCACGTACATACTTGTGGATGATATTTACACGACGGGTACGACTCTATGTCATGCGGCAATCGTTTTAAAGGAAGCAGGCGCTACGCGAGTTGAAGCGGTCACGCTTATCCGTGCAGAACGATGAATTAGATAGGAGATGATCGAAATGGCTGAACTACGCAATTGTCCGACTTGTGAGGATATATTTAACTTTACAGGTGCGCGCGAGGTATGTGCAAAATGCACCATGGACGAAGAGAAAATGTTTGAGGAAGTTTATCGTTTTCTTAGAAGAAGGGGAAATCGTTCGGCGACAATTGAACAGATTGTTGAACAGACAGGAATGAGCAAATCCTTACTACACAATTGGGTGAGAAGAGGCAGGCTACAACCGGCGTTATTCCCGAACCTAGGTTACCCGTGTAACAGCTGCGGTGGGCTTACGAACAAAGGGAAATTGTGTGACCGCTGTACGACCGACATTAAAAAAGATCTCAAAACATTTGAAGCTGCACAGGCATTCAGGGAAGCCCAGGAGAAGAGAAACAAACTGACCTATCACTTGGATCGTAATAAGGATTAATTGGAAATCACTCGTTCTTACCTGTCCAACCTTTTCATCCAGCTGCCCCTAAAGGTTCACGAACTTATGCCGAAATAAGAGATAAGGGGCACACATCAATCAATTTACAAAGGAAGGAGTGAAATGAAATGAAGATTCAAAATATTAATTTACCAGCTGTTAACCCTTACAAAGCAAACCAGCTAAAAGCGGAGCAGAATGAGCATAAGACCAAAATGAAGACTGATAAACTCGAGATTTCAACTGCAGCAAAACAGCTTTCGGAACTGTCAACATTTCCGGCCGAGAGGAACGAACGCGTTCAACAGATAAAAGCGCAAGTCCAATCAGGCATGTATGAAGTGGACGTTCAACAGCTCGCATCCAATTTGGCCAACCATTTTAAAGTGTAAAATACAATTTCAAGATGAAAGTAGGCAAAACATCATGTCCATCACACCAATCTTGGCGTCACTCGATAGCCTCGAAAAACTTCATGTAAGTCTACTACGGCTGGCGAACGATAAAACGGTGCTCATCAAGGTCGGGGATATGATGGGTCTCGATCAGATGCTAAAAGACGAGCAGGCGCATTTGGCCGCGATTGTTCAGATGGACACCAGAAGGCAGTTAGCCGTGAGTCAATACTTAACTGATCAAGGACAAACAGTTCCGGCGAAACCAACCGTTGCCGATTTGCTCGGTGCCGTACCGGAAGTGGACAAGAAGAGTCTTAAGGAGGCGAGGGACCGTCTCCTTCACGCGATTCATGACTTGAAATGGCAAAATGACTTGAACCAGAAACTAACCTACCAATCCCTTCAGTTCGTGAATCTATCACTGGATATGACTCGACCACGGTCAAGAACAATCAACTATACAAAACCGGAAATTAACGGAAAAAGAGTAACGGAAGACGAAAGAACTTTCGACTCACAAGCTTAAGGAGGAAAAATATGCGCTCCACATTTATGGGACTAGAAACAGGTAAACGCGGAATGTTCACACAACAAACCGGACTTTATACGGTAGGTCATAACCTTGGTAACGAAAACACGCTAGGTTTCTCACGTCAGCGTGTCAATATGAAAACAACGACACCGTTTCCAGGCATTGGTTTAAGCTCAGGGACGTCGCCAGGCTTTATCGGTACAGGTGTTACAGCGCATTCTATTGAACGAGTCCGTGATGTATTTGTCGATCGACAATATAGGCAGGAAACGAATAATTTTGGCTACTGGGAATCACGTTCAAAAGCGATGGAACAAATAGAAGACGTTATGACAGTGACATCGGGAGCTGGGCTAGATAAAACCTTAAGTCTTTTTTGGCAATCACTACAAGAATTAGCTAAAGAACCTGCTAATCTAGGAGTACGACGTGTTGTTGTTGAACGTGGGGTTGACACGGCGGCAGTGTTTAATAACATGCATAAGCAATTGACAGATATTCGAAGTGGTCTGAAGAATGAAATTGAAATGTCGACGTCAGCGATTAATTCAATCTTCAAGCAAATTGCAGACTTGAACGATCAAATTCAGAGAATTGAACCAAATGGTTATCTACCAAATGACTTATATGACTCTCGCGATTTGCTCCTCGATGAACTGTCTACGTACTTGCCAATCGAAGTTTCATATACAAAGTCTGGAGGAAATGCATTAAAAATTGCCGAAGGTCCCGTAACGGTTAGTATAAAAACGAATGGTGCAAGTATAGAAGTTGTTAAAGGCAAAGATTTCGCTACGATGGCATCCGACTTGACAGGAGCTGGAGTTAATGATTACTTCAATAATTATACTTTTGCTGGAACAGGTGTAACAGGTGGAACGATTAATCACGGCGAGTTAGTTCAAGGAAAAGGGAAAATGCTTTCGCTTGTTAATTCGTATGGATATGCTGTAGATAAAGGCGTTTATCCGGAAATGTTGAAAAACCTGAATGATATGGCAAAAGCATTTGCGGATGGATTCAATGCTATACACAGTGCAGGTTATGAATTTGAAAAAGATGGGACAGGTAACACACCACAAGCAGGAAATTTCTTCGCACCAACGACTGGGGCAGGGGATATTAAAGTTCTGGATGCTATCAAAAATGATCCTAAAAAAATAGGTGCATCTAATGCTGCTAATGAAGAAGGGAACGGTAAAAATGCCCTTCTTCTTGCGGGTATGCAATCCGCTACTTTAACGATTGATGGTACCAATACAACATTAACAAGTTTTTATGATTCATTAATCGGTAAACTTGGTGTCGATGCAGAACAAGCAAAGCGCTTTACAACTACCTCCGCTATTTCGGCAATAGCAGTGGAAAAAAGACGTGCATCCATCAGTTCAGTGTCAAAGGATGAGGAAATGATAAATATGATTAAATTCCAACAAGCCTATAATGCTTCGGCACGTATGATTACAACTATTGATGAAACGCTTGATCGTATAATAAACGGCATGGGCCGAGTAGGACAATAAGGGAGTGTATTATAAATGCGTATAACTCAATCGATGCTTGTGAATAATATGGTGCGTAACTTATCGAATAGTAACTCGAAATTGGATAAAATACAAAATCAAATCGATACTAAGAAGAGAATAAACCGTCCTTCTGATGATCCTGTGGCCATTATGAGGGGAATTGGCTATCATAGGGACGTTGATAAAATCGACCAATATAAAGAGAAAAATTTAGGTGAAGTTAATAATTGGCTCGATAATTCAGATGCTGCACTTGACGCTGTAGGAATAGTACTCCACCGCGTTCACTACATAGTGGGAGAAGCGGCGAATGGCACGAAAACAGAGGATGATCGTGCGAAATACAAAATCGAAATTGATGAGTTAAAAAAGCACCTTCAATCTATTTCAAATACTCAAATGGGGGGGAAATATATTTTTAATGGCACAAATACACTAACCCCAGTATGGAAAGATGGTGTTTTCTCTAACGAAACACTTCCAGGCCCACCCCCAGTTCCGCCCTCTGCTCCAGGTTGGGATAAAGCAGTAAATATCGAAGTGACTGAGGGAACCGAAATGACAGTAAACGTAACTGCAGTTAATATGTTCAAGGATTTAGATACGATGATGCAGAATATTGGGGATGCATTAGTCGGAACGCCAGGGAATCCTTCAAATAGTATTGAAATTAGTGCATTAATAAAGTCCGTAACAGATAACCTAGATGTTGTCCTTGAAAAACGTGCGGAACTAGGAGCACGTCAAAATCGTGCAGAAATGATGGAGAATCGTTTATCATCTCAAAACATTTCAACGATAAAGATGATGGATGATAACGAAGGCACCGATTATGAAAAAGCCATTTCAGAATTAATGTTGCAAGAAACGTCTCACCGTGCGTCACTTGCAGTAGGCGCACGAATCATCCAACCGTCCTTGGTAGATTTTTTAAGATAACATAAAGATGAGTTAAGCTTTTTACTATTATAATCTACTAAGAAAGCGTTTGGATATCCTCCAAACGCTTTTCTTTAGAAGCTGAACCTATGGGACCCGAAGAAGCGTAAGTGGGGGCATCAACTGCCCAAAACAGCTGTGGAATAAAGTTCGATTCCACTTTAAAGCCCGAATGGTTCGGACCAACAGGATGTTGGCCGCTTAGAGGAGAGGGATTGACCTTTATCCCTCTTTGTTGCCGCAGGATGCGGTGTCTTAGTCTGAGTCCCTTTTTATAATTAGTGAGGATAATGAATCCTCCTGATTGAAGTTTCACTTTATAGGTTTTTAAGCTCGGTTGAAAATCCAGCTGATGTAAACTAGTTAGCGGTCACTGTACAAAACGAAAAGACTAGGCTAACCAGCTTAGTCTTTTTAAAAAATCCAAATAATGCTATTGTACATAACAGGAACTATAAAGGAGTAGATGATATGCGTATCCAAACAAAATTCTTCGGAGATGTCGAACTATATCTCGACCAAAGATGGACATTTCCGAAAGGGATTCCAGGATTTGAAGATGAAAAGGAATTTGCTTTGCTTCCCATAGAAAACAATTCAACCTTTCAAGTATTACAATCCACAACAGATAGGGATATCGCCCTAATTGTCGCCAATCCATATCTATTAGTGGAGAATTACTCATTCGATATCGATGAACCGACAATCGAACTACTCACTATCAAAGAAGCAGAAGACATCTTTGTACTAGCAGTTCTCACTTTAAAAGATCCGTTCGAAACTTCGACCATCAATTTACAGGCACCTGTTATTTTTCAGTCCAAATCAAAAACAGCAAAACAGATGCTTATAAATGATACCGCATTTTCAATCCGTCATACAATTGGTACACAAGACACAGCCATCCAAGGGGAGGCGTGAAAGATGCTAGTCTTATCTCGTAAATTAAACGAAACAATTCGAATTGGTGATGATATTGTGATTAGAGTGGTAGATATTAAGGGAGAAACCGTCCGGCTTGGAATCGAAGCACCTAAATCCATTGAAATTTTACGCGGTGAATTAATAACCTCTATATCTGAAACAAATACAGAGGCTATCCAACTCGATGCGTCCCTTTTTACAAAGTTATCAAAAAAACTTTGAAATACTTTTAAAGTACTTTTGAAAAAGAGTAAACAAATCCAATTCAAATCCGATATTACTAGTGTAAGCAACAAGTAAGGAAGAACGGCCGATTCCTGAAAGTTGCAAACAAAAAAATGGGGTCCACACGGATGTGGGCCAACACATACTCAAGGAGGAAACACACAATGAGAATTAATCACAACATCTCGGCGCTCAACACACACCGCCAACTAACTTTCAACAACGCTAACGCTGCTAAGAGCCTAGAGAAATTATCTTCAGGTCTTCGCGTCAACCGTGCAGGAGACGACGCTGCAGGTCTTGCAATTTCTGAAAAAATGCGTGGACAAATCCGCGGTCTTGATATGGCTTCTAAAAACTCACAAGATGGTATCTCTCTAATTCAAACAGCTGAGGGTGCATTGAACGAAACACACTCAATTCTTCAACGTATGCGTGAACTCGCTGTTCAATCAGCAACTGGTACGAACACAAATGAGGACCGTACTGCAATCGAAGCAGAAATTACTCAATTAAATTTTGAAATTGACCGTATCGCTACTTCAACACAGTTCAATACTATGAACTTATTGGACGGTTCTCTTACAAGTATGGTTTTACATGTGGGTGCAAATGAAAATCAACAGATGAAATTTGCAATTGTTAGCATGGACTCTGAAGCAATTGGTGTTGCAACTATAAACATAGCTACTCAAGCTGATTCTAACCTAGCAATCACTGTGATCGATGCTGCTATTAAGAAAGTATCAGATACACGTGCTGGACTTGGCGCGATTCAAAATCGTTTAGAGCACACAATCAATAACTTAGGTGCTTCTTCTGAAAACCTAACAGCAGCAGAATCACGCATCCGTGATGTTGATATGGCAAAAGAAATGATGGAGTTCACAAAGAACAATATCTTGACACAAGCTTCACAAGCAATGCTTGCGCAAGCTAATCAACAGCCACAAGGTGTTCTACAACTACTTCGTTAATTTATAATCATTTCTGAAAAATTAGATAGCCGTAATTGGCTATCTAATTTTTAAATTGGAGGAATTTATAAAATGATCTATGTAAATGAGCTACTGGTTACAGAAGAAAAAAGTCGGGAAACGGCAGTTCAACTAGTAACGGAGTATTTAGCTACTAAAAAACTAGTTTTAATAAGTGGGAACAATGAAATATTGAACGAAGAAGAAATTAGATTACTTATTACTGAACAACCAGCAGTTCTTAAGTTGACTGCACTTCATTCTAATGAAGTGCTAAGAGATTTCAAAGAAGAATTGCATAACTATATAGTGAAAATAGAAGAATATGTCGAGGATACTCGGGAATCGGAAAACTTTACTTCTGCTATGAATAGCTTCGTTCAAGTTGCGGAGGCGTTATTAGAGTTCGAGGCTGTTGCAAATTATTTGCGAAAAAAATTGATTAATCATCAACAAATACAAGCTATTTCAACAAAAGCATTAAGCCAGGCTGAAGAAGGTGACAGCGAGTATATTCTCGATCTAATCGAGTACGAATTATTACCGATTTTACATCAATTTATAGACGAAACAAACGAGGAGATGTAAGATGTCATACATAGTAAGTCGAGTGCAATCGGACTCGGGACAAGATATATACATGTATGAAAAAAATGGACAGAAAATCGGCTTAAACTCACTTTATTCACCAGGAAAGGAAGCGGAGCGTTTTATAAAAAAGCTTGAATACTTGGAAAAGAACTTTGTAATACTGATCGGCTTTGGGAATGGTGCATTATTAGAGGGGCTTTTAAAGAGCAAAGCTTATGATCGAAATATTCATTTTCTCTTTATCGAACCTTTTTGTGAAGTGGAAGTGAGTGATGATTTAGCAAATCAAATAACAAGTACCCATAAAGTATCTTTTTTCTATGCAGAAAATTTTAATGCCATTACTTTTTCTAAATATATAGCGAAGTATATGTCCATTCCTGTTTCGATTCAAGTACATCCTAATTATTCAAAGATTGAAGACCCAGTAATAAAAGATTGTTTACAAGTAATTACTGACGGTATTGAGACAGTTCAAGTATTCAAAAATACACAAGCAGCATTTGCAATTGACTGGATTATCGAACCATTATTAAACATTCGTTCGTTACCCAAATCAATGAATATTAAAAGTTTTCAAGGTAAGTATAAAGGTGAACGAGCTATTCTTGTTGCTTCGGGTCCTTCTTTAAAAGAACACATCCCATTTTTGCAAGATAATAAAGAATCTTTTCATCTTTTTTCAGTCGGTTCAGCGTTACGTGCCTTACTTGTTAATGATATAGAACCGGATTATGTCGTTACGATGGATGCAGGTGCTACGAACTATGAGACCCATTTCAAAGACCTAAACTATAACGGAGCTCTTATTTATGAAACCGTCTCTAATTCGAAAATTCAAGATAATCATAAAGGTTCCTTAATCGTGAGCAGAAATATAGCTGAACATATAACCGTACAATTTTCGGATGAAATGTATTCATTTACTCAAACATCTCCTTCCGTTGCGATTCTAGCGTTACAGGTGATTGCCTATTTAGGTTTTTCTGAAGTATATTTTGTTGGACAAGACTTGGCTTTAGTAGATGGGGAGTATTATGCAAAGGACGTTCAACATCATGAGGCTGTAAAAAATATAAAGGAAGAATTGCTAGTGGTAAATAACCAAGGGAAACAAGTAGGAACGACGCGCGCGTTAAAAATATTTTTAGAAGCATTTGAGGAACTTATCAAAAACTTACCTAATGAAATGTCACTCTATAATCTATCTGAGCAAGGTGCAAAAATTGAAGGTACTCAATTTATAAAAGAAAGCACTATTTTAAAAGGGAATAAGAAAAATAGTACAGTTCCAAAACAATTAATCCAGTCATCAGTAGATCCAAATCATTTTATTCAGACGTTTATTGTGAAATTAGATGCATTAAAGAGGGATGTATTGGTTGCAAGCGCAGGTTTGAAGCGACATATCAAGATTGGTGTTGTGAACACAAATGACATGTCGAAGGTGTTAAGAGACTTCAGAAAAGCATCGAAGCATACCATTTTAGAAGACGTCATATTGGCCAATTTGAAATTTGTGTTTAATAGCATTGTTAATAACATCCAGTTGTTAAGTAGTGAACAAAACAATACGAGTAAAGGCTATCTTGCATTAATTAAAGAACTTGAAACTTTCTATAGACTAGTCATAGCCTATTGTGATGAAATTAGTAAAGATAAGCGATTAACACAATATAAATAAAGAGACATGGCTTGAATTGCAGCCATGTCTCTTTATTAGTTGTTAGTTGTAAGTAAATTGTGTAGTTGCTGTTTCACCATGAAGTTCTAATGTTAGATCGACTATACCTGGTGTCCCAGCAGGTATAGCTACTCTAATTCGTGTGTCTGCTAGAATTGTAAAGGTTGTCGTATTTCCACCGACTGTGACAGTCATGTTCTTATCAAAATTACCTCCAAAAAGAACAATACTATAACCGCCTGTTGCAGCGCCATTATCCAAAGATAAACTTCTAATAAAAGGTTTGATTCCTTGATATAAATATGCGTCTTGTAAAGTGGCTTCTTGTAAGTCTGTATTGACTACTTTTACCGAAAACAACCCTATATGATCTACTTTTGGTGTACGTAATGTTATTTCCGTATCAGATACAAAAGTTATTCCCGCAGCTTTGTCTCCAAAATATACTTTTACACCGCGAATAAAGTTTTGACCTGAAATTGTAACAGTTTCATTTCCAGCTACTGAACCAGCGGTACTAGAAAGTGATGTAATGATTGGTGCAAGTACTGGTGCTGGTTCTGTATACGTAAAACCATTAGTTAGAACAGCAAATTGACCATCTGCATTTAAGACTTTTACATCTACTGCACCTGCTACGTTGCTAATTGGAACTACAACTCGTACTCTAGTTTGGGAAAGAAATGTGAAAGTTGCTTCTTGGTCACCAATAAATACTTTTGAAGAACTTTCAAGGTTTTTACCAGAAAGTAGGATACTTTTTGGCTGACCCGTTAAAACAGTATTTTCTGAGATAGACGTAATTTCAGGACCAGGCAGTGGGGGTGGCGTTAAATATTCGTACGCACTGTCTAGTATAGAAAAAGATGCATCAGGATTTTCGGCTTTTACGGGTACGAAACCTGGAGCTGTAGCCGCTGGTACGTTTACTCGTAATTTGCTCGCCGATATGAAAGTGACTACTACTTCTTCGGTTCCAAAATAAATCTTCACCTGTGGATTGAAATTTCTCCCGAAAATATATATGCTTTCCCCACCTGTAGTAAGACCGCTTATCGCTGATAGATGGGATAGTTGGACAGCAGGAGCTGGTGGTGGCGTTAAATATTTATACGCATCCTCTAATACAGCGAAGCTGGCATCAGGGTTTTCAGCTTTTACGGATACAAATCCTGGAGCTGTAGCCGCTGGTGCGTCTACTCGCAATTTGCTTGCCGATATGAAAGTGGCTGCTATTTCTTCGGTTCCAAAATAGACTTTCACATTTGGATCAAAATTTTTCCCGAAAATATAAATGCTTTCCCCACCTGTAGTAAGACCACTTGTTACTGACAGATAGCTTAGTTCGATAACAGGAGCTAGTGGTGGTGTTAGGTACTCATAGGCATCCTCTAATACAGCGAAGCTGGCGTCAGGGTTTTCAGCTTTTACAGATACTAAACCTGGAGCAGTAGCCGCTGGCGCTTTTATATTTACTCTACTTGCTGATATGAATGTAACGGGTACTTCTTCACCAGCAAAATAAATTTTGACATGTCGATCAAAATTCTTCCCGAAAATATTAATTGACTCTCCACCTATCATTTTGCCGCTCTTCATTGAAAGGTAATCCAGTTCTAAGACGGGTGGAGGTGGTGGTGTCAAATACGTATATGCATCTACTAACTTTGCATTCGTCATATCTGGGTTTACTACTTTAATAGAGACTAATCCACTTTTAGCAGCAGCAGGAGATGTTGCGATTAACCTGCTTCCTGAAATGAATGAGTAGGTGGCTTCAATATCACCAAAAAATACTTTAGCACCGGGTAAGAAGTTTGAACCGGAAATAGAAACGAAATTTCCACCTTCAAATGGCCCTTCGGCAGGTGATACAGAAGTAATCGTTGGATCTGCATAATAATTGTAATTTCCAATTGCAAATTGTCGATCGGTGTTCTCAACTTTAACAATCACAGTGCCCTGTTTTCCAGCAGGTGCCGTAACAACGATTTCGTTGTCCGTAACCGAAGTCACGGTTGCTAGTTTAGCGCCGAAATAAACTTTTGCTCCGGCTAAGAAATTTTCACCAGTGATTGTTACTGTTTCTCCACCGGCTGGAATGCCTTTACTTTCAGTTATGCTTGTAATGATTGGTGCAAGGTTTTTAATCTCGACGATTGGGTTTGTTGAGTTTAATGTTTTTGTTAAACCATCTCCGATATCAAAGGTTGTAGACGTTTGAGCGATCGGATATTTACCTGCAACAGCATCATTTTTTGCGCGAATTTGGTAAGTGAAGCTAAGTTCATCTGTTTTTAATTCTGAGATGAACCATGTAATTGTGTTGCCAGTAACAGTTGGTCTAGGGATATGATTGTCATAAGAACCTGGGACCAATTCGAACGCTGAGGAAATTGTGTCTGTAATGCTAACGTTATAAGCAGATGCAAGACCGATTTCTTCTACAATCTTTCTATAAACATCTGATAATCCAACAGAACCTAAAACAAAGTGATGATGTTTTGCTGAAGAAGCCATATCCATTAACAGTAGATTTGGAGCACTAGTTGCTGGATTTTCATTGGGTCCCAATAATGCAATTGAGTAGAAAGTAATTCCCGCATTCTTTGCAGCGCTTGAGGCAGCAAGAGCTTCGGGGTGACTATTAGCAGCACCATCCGTCATAATGACAATTGTTGGCTGAGCATCTGCACGGTGGTTTGCAAGTGTTGCTGTAGCTACTTGAATCGCTTCACTCGTATTTGTATTACCACCCAGTCGGATTGTATCTACATACGCTTTTGCTGCCTCTTTGTCAGTTGTTAGCGGGAATGAGGATGCCTTGGTACTGTAATCTACAATTCCCACTTTATGTTTCGTTAAATCCATCAAATTGATGAATTCTTTTGCTGCATCTTTAGCAGCGTCAAGTCTGTTATCATCAGCCATACTACCTGACTTATCGATAATTAAGATAACGTCATTGGGCTTCACGAAAGTGGAATCCTGTGGTGTTCCCTTAACGGTAAGTGTGACGTCTGTGACTTTACCTTTTGTAAGTATATTCTCACTTACTGTTTTAGTGATATTCAGCAGATTGCCACTTGTATTCGGAGCAGCTTCTGTTGAATTTGGTACAGCTATGCCGATAATAAGGATAGCTACTAAAATTACTTTTAGACTTTTAAATAATTTCATACAAATCATCCCTTTCTTGTTTTGTAGTGCTATTTCATTATTTATATCGGCAGGATAAAAGGCTTGTTTAGTTCCTTTTTTAAAATTTTTAGAGTTGAGTTCCTTTGAACTATTATATGGAAGTCTATTGTGGAAATAGTTAAAGTTTGGTTGTTAATCGTTTAGAAAGCTGTTGATAATGTATTTATTTAAACAAGCGTATAGCATTTTATTATCATCTGGTAATAGTATGATAAAGTAAAAAGTGGAATCATTGATGAAGAAAATGAAAGAAAAAGGTTAGGAGAATAGTAATGTTCAATTTAAAAGGTAAAACGATACTTGTAACAGGTGGTACAGGGTCATTCGGGAAAAAATTCATCTCAACAATACTTCAACAAGACATTAAAAAGGTTATCGTTTTTAGTCGAGATGAACTAAAGCAATATGAGATGGCACAAGAATTCACTGATTCACGTATTCGATTTTTTATAGGCGATGTGAGGGATAAGGATAGACTATACCGTGCTTTTGATGGTGTTGATATTGTTATCCATGCCGCTGCGATGAAACATGTCGGCGCATGTGAGTACAACCCATTCGAAGCAGTGAAAACGAATATCCATGGTGCACAGAATATAATCGAAGCTGCGATTGACCGTGGAGTTGAGAAAGTCATAGCGTTAAGTACTGATAAAGCAGCAAGTCCGCTTAATCTCTATGGAGCTACCAAACTAGCATCCGATAAACTTTTCGTAGCTGCAAACTCTTACGCTGGGGACAAAAATACAGGATTCTCGGTTGTACGTTACGGGAATGTTGTTGGCAGTCGAGGCAGCGTAGTTCCATTTTTCAAGAAGATTAAATCATCTGGAATTGTTCCCATTACAGATGATAGAATGACACGTTTCTGGATTACATTAGATCAAGGTGTTCAATTTGTTTTAGATAGTCTAGAAAGAATGCGCGGCGGTGAAATATTTGTCCCTAAGATCCCTAGCATGAAAGTACTAGATTTAGCAAAAGCGATAGCTCCTGAATGTGAAATTGAAATTGTCGGGATACGTCCGGGAGAAAAGATTCACGAAGCAATGATTACGGAGGATGACGCAAGGCAAACAATTGAATTCGATACATACTTTGTAATCCAACCTGAGTTTCCTTGGTGGACAGAAGCGTATACGGAAAGCGGCAAAGCTCTTCCGGAAGGTTTTAAATATACAAGCGATGTAAATATAGACTGGTTGACAGTTGAACAGTTGCGTAGCTTAGCAGAGGGTATGTAACGATGATGGAATTCAAGCCTGTCCGTGATACATACTTACCCTATGGCCAACAGCTAATTGATGAAGCGGATATAGAAGCGGTTGTAAAGGTGCTGAAAAGTGGCTATTTAACAACGGGTCCAGCTATAAGAGAATTTGAAATTAAAGTTGCGAATTATGTAGATGCGAAGTATGCTGTGGCTTTTTCGAATGGAACAGCAGCTTTGCATGGTGCTTGTTTTGCTGCTGGGATTGGTAAGGGCGATGAAGTTATTACAACACCGATGACATTTGCAGCAAGTGCAAATTGTGTCTTATATCAGGGCGGAAAAGTGGTTTTTGCAGATATTAATCCGGAGACATATAATATTGAACCAACAGAAATTGAAAAAAGAATTACTAGTAAAACAAGAGCAATCATTCCAGTTGATTTCACTGGTCAGCCAGTGGAATTAGATCGCATTTATGAGATTGCTAGGAAATACAAGCTGGTTGTTATTGAAGATGCTGCTCATGCGCTTGGCTCGACTTATAAAGGAAGAAAAGTGGGTTCATTAAGCGACATGACGATGTTTAGCTTTCATCCAGTAAAACATGTGACATCTGGTGAAGGCGGTATGATTACTACTAACAATAAAGAATACTATGAAAAATTGATTCAATTCCGTTCCCATGGGATTACAAGAAATCAAGAGAAAATGACCGAAACCCATGGACCGTGGTATTACGAAATGCAGTTTCTAGGCTATAACTACCGCATGACGGATATCCAGGCAGCACTCGGTTCAAGCCAGATGAACAAATTGGAAGAATTTGTATTAAGGCGTAAAAATATTATCAATATGTACAATAAAGCTTTTGGGGGAATGGGGGAATTAACAATTCCCTATCAAGCATCTGAAGGCGATTCAAGTTGGCATTTATACGTAATTCGGCTAAATTTGGAGAAGTTAAGTGGAGATAGAAAAGAGATTTTTGAAGCACTTCAAAAGGAAAACATCGGTGTGAACGTACATTATATCCCTGTGCACCTACTTCCTTATTATCAGCAACTTGGCTATAAGAAAGGTTCATTACCACAGGCGGAGAAACTGTATGAAGAGATGATGTCATTGCCGTTATTTCCAGCGATGACAAATCAGGACGTGGATGATGTAATTCATGCAGTTAACAAGATAATTGCGTACTATTCAAAAGGAAAAGGGAATTGAGTGTATGAAAATAGTAGCAATTATTCAAGCGAGAATGGGGTCAACAAGACTACCAGGAAAAATAGTGAGAAAAGTAATGGATAAAACAATACTTGAATATCAACTAGAGCGTGTTCAGCAATCTAAGCTAATCGATGAAGTTATTGTTGCGACCACTCAAAAGGAAAGTGATAATGTAATAGTAGCATTGTGCCAACACCTTGGCATTCATGTATACCGAGGTTCGGAAAATGATGTTCTCGCACGATACTATGAGGCTGCTGTTGAATGTAAAGCCGGCATAATTGTGCGGTTAACATCAGACTGCCCGCTCATTGATGCGGAAGTGATAGACCAGGTCATTCAGCTGTATTTGGACCGACAGGGAGAAATCGATTACGCATCGAACATAATGGAACGGACCTTTCCGCGGGGATTGGATACTGAAGTTTTTTCTTTCAGAGCTTTGCAAAAGGCGTATGAAAGTGCTTCGTTAGAAAGAGATCGAGAGCATGTCACAGCTTACCTTTATACGAATCCGGGCGAGTTCCAGCTTGGAAATATAACATCTTCACAAAATTTAGGCAGTCATCGTTGGACAGTTGATACAGAAGAGGATTTTGAATTGATTCGTCGAATTATAGAGTCCTTATATCCCCAAAAAGCAATATTCACTGTACAAGATATAATTGAGCTGCTCGATGAAAATCCTGCTTGGGTAGAAATTAATGCGCATATTGAACAAAAGAAATTATAGGACGTGAACTAAAATGAACATCGTCATTCGCACAGATGCCTCTATTAAAATCGGTACAGGCCATGTAATGCGTTGCCTGACATTAGCAAAACAACTTGAACGTCACAGTGGAAGGGTGACGTTTGTTTGCCGTAACCTTGAAGGAAATAACATTTCTTATTTGCGAGATCAAGGAATGACAGTACATACATTACCGCCTGTTAAAACGAGTGAATATGATGTGCAATGGACGAAAGAGCATTGGGAATTGGATGCCGAAGAAACTGTTGCGATGATGAAGGAAATGAACAATGAAATTGATCTAATTATTGTCGATCATTACGGATTGGATAGTCAATGGGAAAAGAAATTACGTAGTTATACAAAAAATATGATGGTTATTGATGATTTAGCGGACCGACCACATGTATGTGATCTTCTTCTCGATCAAAACTATTATCTGAATATGAGCGAACGTTATAAAGGAATCGTACCAGATCATTGTATTCAGATGATTGGGCCGGATTATGTATTACTTCGTGATGAATTTTTGCAAGCGGCCAATGAACCAAGAGAAAGAACTGGAGAAATCAATAACATCCTTGTCTTTTTCGGCGGTACTGATCCAACAGGGGAGACGATAAAGACATTAGAGGCCATCAAAGAATTGACTATTCCAGAAATTACTGTTCATGTTGTCGTTGGTGCGTCAAATCCAAAACGCCATAACATTGAACAGATGTGTAGCAAGATGCAAAATGTAAATCTTTATTGCCAAATTACTACTATTGCGGAATTGATGATGAAAGCGGACCTTGCGATTGGTGCGGGGGGTGCGACGACGTGGGAACGGTGTTTTTTGGGATTGCCATCATTGACTGTTGTTGTGGCTGAAAATCAACGTGAATTAACTTTGACGCTTGCTAACCAGGGAGCAACGACGTATCTTGGTTACAGTTCTGAGCTGACAAAGGATGTGATTCAAAAGGCCATTCTTGAATTAATGCGTAATTCTGATCAGCTGAAGGATATGACAGAAAAGTGTGCGGATATAGTGGACAGTCAAATGATCAAGAAAAATCCCGTGACATTGAACATAATGGAGTTGCTCCAATGAGTATTGAAGAGAGGGCATTCCTTAAAGATATTGCTGAAAATGATTTGCGTTTTATACTGGATTGGCGTAATCAAGAGTCAATCAGGAAAGTCATGTTTAATCATGATATGATTTCGTGGGAACAGCATATCCAATGGTTCAAACAAGTGCAAACGAGTGTCACAGCTCTATCTAAAGTTTTTTATTTTGATGATGTCCCTTACGGTGTTTTGAACATTACACAAATTGATCCAATCCATAACCGATGTGAATGGGGTTTTTATATTGGAGAACCTGAGGCACCAAAAGGGATGGGAACCGTTTTGGGATACACGGCTTTAAACTATATTTTTCGAGAACTTAAGATACAGAAACTAGATGCAGAAGTGTTGGATTTTAATGATAAAAGCATCTATTTTCATAAAAAGCTGGGTTTTAATCAGGAAGGAAAACGTAGAGAATATGTTGTGAAAAATGGTCAATACATAGATGTTGTACTTTTTGGTTACTTAGCGACAGAGTGGGATGAACAATATTTGGCTTTAAAAGAATTACTAGAAGGGAGAATAATATGAAAAGTATAAATGTAGCTGAAGTTTGCATTGGAAAAGAATACAAGCCTTTCATCATCGCCGAAATGTCAGGAAACCACAATCAATCATTAGAACGCGCATTAGAGATTGTTGAAGCTGCTGCTAATTCTGGCGTACATGCCTTGAAAATTCAAACGTATACAGCTGATACAATGACACTCAATATTGAAAAACCCGATTTTGTAATTAGTGATGAGGAAAGCTTGTGGAAAGGTAACTCATTGTATCAGCTCTATCAGCAAGCTTATACCCCTTGGGAGTGGCATAAGCCGATTTTTGACCGGGCACGAGAACTTGGTATGATTCCCTTTAGCACGCCATTTGATGAAACGGCTGTTGACTTTCTTGAAGAACTAGATGTACCACTTTATAAAATTGCTTCATTTGAAAACAATGATATTCCTTTGATTAAGAAAGTTGCGGCAACAGGAAAACCAATGATTATATCAACGGGGATGGCGACAGTAGCAGAATTAGACGAAGCAGTTCGTGCCGCCCGAGAAGCAGGATGTAGAGATTTAATTTTATTGAAATGTACAAGTAGTTATCCCACCACACCTGAAAATACGAATATCTCGACAATCCCACATATGCGAGAATTATTTGATGTGCAAGTCGGTTTGTCCGATCACACAATGGGTACAGGCGTCGCAGTTGCGAGTGTCGCATTAGGCGCAACTGTTATTGAAAAACATTTTACCTTGTCACGTGAGGATGGAGGAGTAGATGCAGCATTTTCAATGGAGCCTAACGAAATGGCGACGCTTGTTGTGGAAACAGAACGTGCATGGCAGGCCATGGGAGAAGTCATATATGGTCCAACTGAAAAAGAACAATCATCATTGAAATTCAGACGGTCGATTTACGTAGCACAAGCTATTAAAGTGGGCGAAGTGTTTACCAAAGATAATTTAAAGACTATACGACCAGGGTACGGGCTTGCACCGAAATATTATGACCGGCTACTTGGAAGTAAGGCGAAGAGTGAGTTGAAAGCTGGAGAACCGTTGAGATTTGAGGATATTTAACTTCATTCAGCAGAAGTCTCCCACTTCTATAAATGATGAGATGAATGCAAAGTGTATAGACAATTCAGTGGGGGTTAAAACCCTGTTGAATAAAGTTAAAGCCTTCGGCGGATGCCACGGATTTTGAAAGGAGTGAATTGAGCAAGCTCAATTCAAAATCCGAGCGCAAATACGCCGAGGCGTATTTGATGTTTTAAAGGAGAACAATATTGCCGAAAATAAAACGATAACAATACCAGCACATCATACTATTTATAATGGCTCACTGGGACGACAACTTCGGATTGATTTTTCGATACCGACTGCCGGAGTGGCAACTGAAACGGGGTTGCTATTTTTGGCTCCTGGCTTTGGGGGGACTATTGAATCCAATGTGTATAAAAAAATGCGTGATGTGTTTGCAGATAAGTATAACTTAGTAACTTTGCAGTGCGCATATTTCGGGGAAGAGTTTATGCAGAAGCCGGAAAGTATTAATTTGAAAAACGGAGCTAAAGAAGTGGCACGTTATCTTAACGCTGCTGAGTTGGAAAAATTCAGGAAAAATCCATCGTCTTTCTTTAATCTGCTTTCTTCTAAATCGGGAACACTCCCATTTGTAGCGAATATGAATGAGACTGAAAATAATTTTAATGATATGGGGTTTATGCAAGCAATCGATATTGTAACAGCATTAGAGGCAATCAAAATTATCTTGAAAGAAAATGATCTACCTTTTAATGAACAGAAAACGATTGGTTATGGCCACTCTCATGGGGCCTATCTATTACATTTAAGTAATCGTTTAGCTCCGCATTTGTTTTCATATATTATTAATGAAGCCCTACGATGAAATTCAGCTGTCGAAAACAAGAATTGCTGTGGACTATTCACATGGACTTCCAATGTTTCAGTTCATGTGAATAGGAGGTATTAAAGGTATCAGCACAACAGAAAAACCGCTTAGGGCAAAGTCCTGAGCGGTTTTTCATTTATCTATATGCTAAATTGATTTACGGCCTCATTCAACTCCTCGCTCAATTTCGTCAATGTATCAGCTGCATCTGATACAGATTGGATGGCGCGAAGTTGTTCGTTGGATGAGGCACTCACTTCTTCACAGGCTGCGGCTGTTTGTTGTGAAGTAGCTGCCATTGTTTGGATTGTCTCGGTGACGTCGTCTTTATGAACGGAAACTTTTTGAATTTCGTCGGAGACGGCGTCGATGGATGCTTGCATTTCAGCCATCAGTGTAGAAATCTCGTTGAATGTCATCTCGGTGTTGTGGACGACCACTTCTTTACAATGGAAGTTTTCGATCGTTTCATTCATCTGTTCAGTGACGAGACGGGATTCTGTTTGTAGTTCCTGGATCGTCACTTTTACTTCTTCTGTTGAGCGTGCCGATTGTTCGGCAAGTTTACGTACTTCATCGGCGACTACCGCGAAACCTTTACCGTGTTCGCCCGCACGTGCCGCTTCGATGCTTGCGTTAAGTGCAAGCAGATTTGTTTGCGAAGAGATTTGAGTAATTGTTTCCATGACGCCACCAATCGCTTTCACTTTATGTTCCAATGTGCCGATAACTGAGGCCATCGCTTGCAAGTTGAATTCCCAATCTTCAAATGAGTGTTCCAGTTCTCTCATCTGAACTTGTCCATTGCTGTTCATTGCATCAGCCTTTATCGCAATCTCGGACATTGTACTAGCTTTGACTATGATTTTATTGATTTGACTGCCAAGGAGGTTGGCTCGTTCTGTTACAATTTCTGCATCTTCGGCTGATTGTGCTGCGCCGTTTGCGATTTCATTTATTGCATGCGCCACGTCTACACCGGACGCATTCGTTTCTTCCACAATCACGCTCAAGCTTTTGGAGCTCATCCGAACGTTCGATGCGGAACTGTTGACGGTTTTAATGATGGTGTTCATATTGTCAATCATTATATTGAAGTTATTGCCGAGGTCCCCGATTTCGTCTTTCGTTTTGATATCGGAACGGAGGGTTAAATTACCTTCCGATACAGAATGCATCAGTGATTTAAGTGTGCTAATCGGATTGATAGTCCGGCTAATCATGACATAAAGTACAATGAAAATGGCCAGGAGAGTAACAAGGGCGACAATGAGCATTGACAGTAGCAAGTCATTTGCCAAGGCATTAATTTTTTTCTCATCATAAATGCCGCCGATTTTCCAACCGAAATTCGGAATTGTCGAATAGATATTGACTTTGTCTACACCTTCGTCTTCAAAGTGAATTGCTTCACGTTCGTTCCCTTCACCGTACATTCCAGCAATGAATGGCAAGTCCATCAAGTTTTTCCCAGGCAGTGTTGGATGGGCAATTGCCGTACCTTTTGTGTCGAATAACACAGGATAGCCGCCGTAACCAATTTCACTAGATGAGATTTTCTCTGTCAATGAAGAGAGTTGGATGTCAAGTGCGAGGACCCCGACCAATTTGCCGTTCGATTGGACCGCTTTGGATACAGCTATGACAACTTCTTTTGTAGCCTTATCAATAAAGGGTCTTGACCAATGGACAGTATCCGGGTTTGATACGGCTTTGGTATACCATTCTCGCGATGTTGGATCGAAATTTGCGCCAAGATTAGCTTCAGGTAAAATTGTTATCTGTTTGTTCGGCAATGCAATATAGATAGATGTCACATCTTCATGCAGCTCAAGGAAATAGCTGAATTCCCTTTTTAGTGAAGCGAGTGAAGGATTATTTATAGTGACTTCTTCAGGGGCGATAAGACCCTCCACTGTTGGTGAGATAGCTAATTGTGCAAGGCCTTTCTGGAATTGGGTGAGGTAGTTCTCGACAGCGAATCCCATCTCGTTGATAAGTGCGCCGTTTGAATCCACTACGCTAGCATTCGTTCCCGTTCTCACTTGTGCTGTACTGATAATGGTCATGGTTGATATTCCGACTAAAAATAGCGCCATCACTGTTAGGATGATTCTTGTTTTGATAGACTTAAACATATAGTACCCTCGCATTCTTTACATTGAATTGTCTACACTATACATTTCGGTTAGAAATGCGGTTTATTGAGGGTGTGTTGAGATGGTCCAAGATTGGTAATTGTGTCTTTAATGATGGTTTTTTAGAGAGGTATTAACAAATATTCCCACAGAGAGGATAGTTTTTATTGTCAATTACCTTAACTTCCATTTTCTCTCGCCGATATAATTCATAGTGAAAGATAATGAACAGATAAGGAGGTTTAAGAATGGTAAATGGAGTTAGTAGTAGTCTAGCCACCCGTCAATTGGGTATTTTGACGGACAAAGCAATAGAAATAAAACAACCTGCATTTGAAAAAAAGGTGCACTTGTCTGCAGATGAAGCAATGCAGATGACAGACGGCATGAACAAGTTTTTGGCTGGTTCCAATACGCAATTACGTTTCGAGTTTCATGAAAAGTTAAAAGAATATTACGTGACGATTATCGACCCGATAACTCAAAAAGTTGTCAAGGAGATACCATCAAGGAAATTATTAGATTTCCATGCGGCGATGCGAGATTTTGCAGGTGTTTTTGTAGATCGGAAAATTTAAGATAAGGGAATGAGAAGTTATGAGAATTAGTGGATTAGCAACAGGGATGGAACCAGAGAAAATCATTAGCGATTTGATGAAGGCGCACCGTATTCCACTTGATAGGATTACACAAAAGAAGCAATATCTGCAATGGCAGTTGGATGATTACAGGAATATCCAACGGAATCTGAAGGCAACGAGTGAAAAGGTATCTGATACAATAATGAAATCAAGTACGCTTCTGGCGAAAAAGGTGAATAGTTCAAATCCAGATGCAGTCAGTATAAAGAGCATGAGTGCGTCAGCTGAATTTTCCGGAACAATCTCCGTTCAACGCTTGGCAACTCAATCTACTTTGCAGAGTTCGGGAAGTATTATGTCTCCAGGTTTAAGTGAAGATTCTACTTTGCAGGACTTAGGAATTACTGGATCGTCTATCACAATCACTGCAAGCGGATCGGCTACTGGAGTCACAGTTGCATTTGACCCAACGAAAGATACTTTAAAGTCACTTATCGAGAAAGTGAATAAGCAGACTGGGGTTAGTGCATTTTATGATTCGCATTCTGGGAAAATTTCTTTAACTGCAAAAAATGGTGGTGCAGAGACAATTGCTATATCTGGCAATGGCAATATTGCAGAGAAATTGAAACTGGATAATGGTGTATCTGTAGACGGTTCTAACGCTAAATTTAAGTTGAATGGTCTTGAAACCGAACGTTCGTCCAATACATTCCAAATCAATGGTTTCGAAATTAATCTAAAACAAGTAACAACGAGTGATGTCACATTCAATTCAGCACCAGATACCGATAAGATTGTGGATGCTGTTGTGAAGTTTGTGGACGATTATAATAAGATGATTGAAGAATTGAACGCGAAAATTCGTGAGCCGAAACACCGTAAATTCCAACCTCTTTCTGAAGAACAAAAGAAAGAGATGAAAGAAAATGACATTAAGTTATGGGAAGAAAAGGCGAAAAGTGGTACGTTAAGCAATGACCCGACAATATCAGCTATGCTAACAAAAATGCGTGGAATAATGATGAGTTCGGTTGAAGGTTCTAATGGTGAAAAGATTCGGTTAAGTGATTTAGGGATAACGACAACGAAAGACTATAAGGAAAATGGGAAACTAGTCATCGATGCGGATAAGTTGAAAGCAGCAATTATTAAAGATCCGAACAAGGTCTATGAGGTTTTCGCAAAATCAAGCTCTGCAACTGATGCAGGCGGGATTGCAGTGCAGTTTAGGGAAGCGGTAGTTACTAGCGAGAAAGCTATTGCTACGCGTGCGGGGAAATTTGGTGCAGTGAATGGGAATGATACATTCACACTTGGTCGAACGATGAAAGATATAAACAAACAGATTGAGCGATTTGAACACCGTCTAAAGATGACGGAAGATCGCTATTGGAAACAATTCACTGCAATGGAACGTGCAATTCAGCGTGCTAATGCACAATCTGCGAATCTTATGAATGCATTGGGCGGCGGCGGCGGCGGTAACTAATAAAGGTGGCGATACAAAAGGGGATATAACATGGCTACGAACAATCCATATGCTACGTATCAGCACAACACAGTGATTACGTCGACACCTGGTGAACTGACGTTAATGCTCTACAATGGTTGTTTGAAGTTTATCCAACAGGCGAAAAACGCATTGGAAAATGGCGATATTGAAGAGAAGAATCAGTCAATCCAAAAGGCGCAGGCAATTATTTCTGAACTCATGCTTACACTTGATAGATCATACCCAGTTGCAGAAAATATGCTTATTCTATATGAATTTTCATTCAACAGACTGATTGAGGGGAACATAAAGAATGACAGCGCTCTGTTCGATGAAGTATCAAGTATTATTATGGAGTTCCGCGATACGTGGAGGCAGGTTATTCAAATTAACCGGCAGAAGCAGTATACGAATGTGGATGAAATATGATAAGGTCCGCAATGATAAAATGGCAAGATGTAGCGGTAAAACTGTTAGTCTTGACGCAACAGGTGACTGATGAGAAACGCGACGAAGTGATTGTTGACATTGAAGCACTGCTTGATGAGCGGGACCAACTTCAATCAGACATCCTTGCACCATTCACGGCTGAAGAAGAAGTGTTCGGTAAAGAACTTGTTGCAATGGAAGCGGATGTTCAAAAGAAACTAGCTCTGTTTACAAAACGGATTCGTAAAGACATTTCCGAAGCACAGTCGAAGAAAGACCATGTGAAAAGTTACGTTAATCCATATAGAAGTCTAGGGCGCGATGGTACGTTTTACGATACGAAACAGTAGTGAATACCCGGAAGAGATCCGTTCTCTTCCGGGTGTTTTAAAATAATCGATCAACCTACTCTATGTGGCCCATCATGCACTATCGTTGGATTTCATACAGTGAATCATTGTGATTATGTAATGGATACCCAAAATACATAACAAGGAAGTGATACGGTGTGAATATCAATCAATTGAAACAATCGGATTGGACACGTAAAAATGAAATAATGGGACTCACTTTTGGCCTTATAGCTAGTATTGGACTTTTAGCTCAATTCTTCATAGAATCTTCAATAGAGATTAAATTGTCAGTCTCGATTCCATTCTTAATGGCTGCGATTGTCTATGTTTTAAGAAGAAAAGTGACAGTTATCGAAAAACTCCTCCCTTATATTTTACTTGTGTTGATATTTGGTATTGCGATGAGCCTGATCCAGTTTTCGGGTGCAGATCTTGGGGCGATTGGCGTCGTTTATCTAGTCATGGTTCTCGGCGTGATTCATGGAAAAAAGATGATCATGGTATTTGCATACACCCTCAGTTTCGTGGCATTACTATTTAATAATGTTCGATTTGAATCTTCAGAAATGATTGTCGATAGCGCTATGAATCTCATTTTGCTTCATTTTCTTTGTGGGATTGCCCTATTTATGTTAGTCCGTCAGAATGGCCAAGTCTTTCAGCACGTTGAGGAACTTGTCGACATCACGGTAAGGAAAGCGATGGATGAAGAAGCTCTTGCGGCAAAACTTGATAATGCGGTTACCAAAATTACGTCGAATTTAGCACAACTTCAGACGAGCGCAGAGACATCTGCCACGTCACAGCGTGAAATGCTTTCAGCAGTGAATGAAGTGAGTGTCAGCAGTCAATATCAGGCGGATCATATTTCGGATATTGCAGAGAATGCGGAACAGACACATGAGGCGGTTCGAACCATTACAGAAGGATTGGAACAAGTCGCCATTCGGGCGAATGAAGCAGGTGAAAAAGCAGATGATGGCACGGTGAAAATGGACAGATTGAAAGGGCGCATGGATTCATTTTCCATATTCTTTACAGAATTAAAAGAAACATTCGATAAGTTATCAAACAAGATTGACGAGACGAATGTATTTGCGGGCTCAATCAAGGAAATCACAGACCAGACGAATCTGTTAGCGTTGAATGCCTCTATCGAAGCGGCACGAGCAGGTGAATACGGCAAAGGGTTTGCAGTAGTTGCAGATGAAATCCGGAAGTTGGCTGGATTGACAGATGAGACGCTGAAGAAGATTGATGCCAACTTGATGGAAGTGAACAATTATAACGAACTCGCAGTGGCAAAACTTGATGTCGGTTTGAAGCAGGTGATGATGCAGACCGAAGTTGCAGATGAATCAAGTGCAGCATTTGTAGATCTGTTCGAGACGATGACAAAATTACAGGGGCAGTTATCCGTTTTTATCCAGGATTTCGGTACAGTTACAGTCAATAGTCAATCGATTCGTGAACGGACGATGGAATTCGCGGCGATTGTCGAGGAAAGTACAGCCGCCATCGAGGAATTGAATGCAACGCTAACAGAGCTTACGGAGGAACAACAGGAAATCTCCACATACATTAATGAAACACATAAAGAAGCGATTCGGATGCGGGGATGAAATAAAATCGCCCTTGAATACATTTTGAGACGATATTTCTACAGCATTAATGCGAAATGAAAGGACTGAATAGTTAGGAAACGTAACGCTTTACCGTGGATCCGAGATTGATTTGGGAAGTAATGAGAAAAATAGTTGAACAAACAAAAATAAGTCATTAATTCGTCAACATTCGACAAAGTATTTAAATTTAATAATGTATTTAGGAGGACTTTTAAGGTACCATATAGAAGTAGTATATTATTGGTTAACTCAAAGGAGGAGTTCATATGCTAGACTTCAACATCCGTGGTGAGAACATTGAGGTGACTCCGGCGATTCGCGAATACGTCGAAAAGAAAGTACAGAGACTTGAGAGGTATTTCACAGAAGGCGCGAATGCAACAGCACATGTGAATTTAAAAGTGTACAATGATAAACAGACGAAAGTGGAAATCACAATTCCAATGAAAAACTTGACACTCCGAGCAGAAGAACGTCATAACGACTTATATGCAGCAGTCGATTTGATTGTCGATAAACTCGAACGTCAAATCCGTAAATACAAAACAAAAGTAAATCGTAAATTCCGTGAACGCGAAGGCATTGCAGCATTCTTCGCTTCCGTCAATAAAAGCGATGAGAAAGCCGCTGAAACGACATTAGAAGATGATTTAGAGTTCTCTATTGTTCGGACAAAGCAATTTGATTTAAAACCAATGGACCAAGAAGAGGCTGTTCTTCAAATGAACATGTTAGGACATAACTTCTTCATCTTCACAGATTCAGAATCTGATGGTACAAACATCGTCTACAAACGTAAAGACGGCAAATACGGCCTGATTGAAACGAACTGATTTAGTGAATAAAACACTCTCCAAGTAGCGAATGTTGCTTGGAGAGTGTTTTTTTTGGAAGTAAAGTGACCGATTCTGTTGAACAAGCGACTAATCCTACACCCGAGCGACTGATCCTATGGAAGAAGCGACAGATTCTGCACCCAAGCGACTGATCCTATGGAGAAAGCGACTAATTCTGCGAAAAATCGACCAATTCTGCACCCAAGCAACCAATCAACAAGTCTTTACATCAGTCTCCACCTCGCATTTTAGTTAGACTATTTGCACCGCGCATTTCAGCGTGTTAAAATGGAGGATGAACCTAATGAGGATGTGACCTAAATGCTTGGCGTATTGAATAAAATGTTCGATATGAATAAACGTGATTTGAAGCGTCTTGAAAAAATTGCAGATAAGGTAGAAGTACTCGCTATGGATATGGAACAGCTGTCGGATGAACAACTAACAGCAAAAACAGAGGAATTTAAGGAGCGCTTGGTAAAGGGTGAAACGCTGGATGATATCCAAGCTGAAGCGTTTGCGGTTGTACGTGAAGCATCTCGTCGTGTGCTTGGCTTGTATCCGTTCCGTGTCCAAATTGTCGGAGCCGCTGCTTTACATGAAGGCAATATCTCGGAGATGAAAACTGGTGAAGGGAAGACATTGACCTCTACGCTCTCAGTCTATTTGAATTCGCTTGCTGGAAAAGGCGTGCATGTTGTCACAGTCAACGAGTATCTTGCAAGTCGTGATGCGCTGGAAATGGGTCAACTTTATGAATTTCTTGGACTTACAGTCGGTTTGAACTTGAATGAGTTATCGAAGGAAGAGAAGCGGGATGCATACGCCGCAGATGTTACGTATAGCACAAACAACGAGCTAGGATTCGATTACTTACGCGATAATATGGTGTTATATAGTGAACATAAAGTACAACGTCCGCTGTTTTACGCTGTCATTGACGAGGTTGACTCTATTCTAGTCGATGAAGCGCGGACACCACTTATCATTTCGGGGCAGGCAGCGAAGGCGGCGGAATTATATCGTTTAGCAAATATGTTCACGAAATCGATGAAAAAGGAAGAAGATTATTCCTATGATGAATCGACGAAAGGTGTCGTTCTGACGGAAGCGGGTATTGAGAAGGCGGAAGCTGCTTTCAGTATCGATAACTTGTTCGATCTGCAACATGTCACGCTGAACCACGCAATCAACCAATCGTTAAAAGCGCATGTGAGTATGCATATCGATGTCGATTATGTCGTCCAGGAAGGCGAAGTCATTATCGTCGATTCATTCACAGGGCGTTTGATGAAAGGTCGTCGCTATAGTGATGGACTCCACCAGGCAATTGAGGCTAAAGAAGGTCTCGAGGTCCAAAACGAGACGATGACGCTTGCAACGATTACATTCCAGAACTTTTTCCGGATGTATGACAAGCTAGCGGGGATGACCGGGACGGCGAAAACGGAAGAAGAAGAATTCCGTAATATTTATAATATGAATGTTATTGCTATTCCGACGAACCGTCCAATTACAAGGGATGATCGCGCGGATCTCATCTATGCTTCGATGGAGGGCAAGTATAAAGCGGTCGCGGAAGACATCAAGGAACGGAATGCTAAAGGGCAACCGGTACTTGTTGGTACGGTAGCCATCGAGACGTCCGAGATCATTTCAAGATACTTGACGAAATATGGTGTGAAGCATAGTGTGTTAAACGCGAAGAATCATGGCCGTGAAGCTGAAATCATTTTAGAAGCCGGCCAAAAAGGGTCCGTTACAATTGCGACGAACATGGCAGGTCGTGGTACGGATATTAAACTTGGTGAAGGTGTTCAGGATCTGGGCGGACTTGCGGTTATTGGTACGGAGCGACATGAGTCACGTCGGATTGATAACCAGCTTCGCGGACGTTCTGGACGTCAAGGAGATCCGGGTGTGACACAGTTCTACTTATCACTTGAAGATGAATTGATGCGTCGCTTTGGTTCAGAGCAAATGAAGTCGATGATGACGAAACTCGGGATGGATGATTCGACACCAATCCAGTCGAAGATGGTATCGCGTTCGGTTGAATCTGCTCAGAAACGGGTAGAGGGGAACAACTTTGATGCGCGGAAACGTCTGCTTCAATATGATGACGTCCTGCGTCAACAGCGTGAAATCATCTATAAGGAACGGAATGAAATTTTAGAATCAGAGAACATTCGTGATGTACTTGAGAAGATGCTCGCCAATATCATTAATAATACGGTTTTGATTCATACGAAAGAGGAAAAGGAAGCCGATTGGAAATTAAAAGGACTTGAAGATTTCCTTGGGGCCAATCTTCTTTCGGAAGGCCATTTGACACAGGCAGATATGGAAGGTAAATCGGTTGAACAATTAACTGATGTCATCACTGAAATGGTTACAGAACGCTATAATGAGAAAGAAGCAGAAATGTCGGAAGAACGCATGCGTGAATTCGAGAAAGTGGTACTACTTCGTGCAATCGATTCAAAATGGACCGATCATATTGACGCGATGGACCAATTGCGTCACGGAATCCATTTACGTGCATATGGTCAGACCGATCCACTGCGTGAATATCAGTCGGAAGGATTTGGAATGTTCGAGGAGATGGTAGCGGCAATCGAAGCCGACGCTGCGAAATATGTAATGAAGGCGGAAATTCGCAACAACCTTGAACGTGAGGAAGTCGTAAAAGCTCAGGCAGTCAATCCAAAAGAAGATGGCGAGCCAGTAAGAAAAAAACCAGTGCGTCGTGCTGTAAACATCGGACGAAATGATCCATGTTCTTGCGGTAGCGGTAAGAAGTTTAAAAACTGCCACGGAAAAGCGTAAGCTCACCGGGCAACCCAATTTCAGGAGGAAACCACCATGATAGAATTATCCGATGTACGTAACGAGCTTGACAAATCAGCTAAGAAATTAGCGGACTTTAGGGGGTCTCTTTGACTTAGAAAACAAAGAGATTCGAATTCAAGAACTTGATGAAGTGATGCTTGAGCCTGGATTTTGGGATAGCCAAGACGAAGCGCAGAAAGTCATCTCGGAATCGAATGCATTAAAAGATGTCGTCGGCGACTATACGGAGCTAACAGACATACAGGAAAACCTTGAAATGACGCTCGAACTATTGCGCGATGAGTTAGATGAGGATTTGCAGGAAGAACTTGGTACTGAACTAAAGGGATTCAAAGGCAAAATGGAGGAATTCGAACTCCAAATGCTACTGAGTGATGAATTCGATAAAAACAGCGCAGTCCTTGAACTTCATTCTGGTGCAGGTGGGACGGAATCACAGGATTGGGCGTCCATGCTACTGCGTATGTATACGCGATGGGCAGAACGCAAAGGCTTCAAAGTTGAGACACTAGACTACCAATCGGGAGATGAAGCAGGCGTTAAATCCGTGACATTGTCCATTAAAGGCCATAATGCTTACGGCTATTTAAAGGCTGAAAAAGGTGTTCACAGGCTTGTCCGGATATCACCTTTCGACTCATCGGGTCGCCGCCACACGTCATTCTCTTCGATTGAAGTAATGCCGGAATTTGAAGGCGAAGTCGATGTAGATATCAAGATGGAAGATGTCAAAATCGACACATACCGTTCAAGCGGCGCAGGCGGTCAGCACGTCAATACAACGGATTCTGCTGTGCGAATGACACATCTTCCGACAGGTGCCATTGTTACCTGTCAGACAGAGCGTTCGCAAATTAAAAATCGGGAGCGTGCAATTAATCTTTTGAAAGCGAAGATTTACCAGATTCGAGTTGAAGAAGAGGAAGCACGTCTTCTTGAAATTCGTGGCGATCAGAAAGAAATTGGTTGGGGAAGTCAGATTCGCTCATATGTTTTCCATCCGTATTCGATGGTGAAAGATCACCGAACAAGTGCGGAAACAGGAAATGTCAGCGCAGTTATGGATGGAGAAATCGATTTGTTCATCAATGCCTATTTACGTTCACGCATTTCGTAATTCATTGAAGCGGGAAAATTGTGTTTTTGAAAAAAAACAACAACAATAAGTCCAGATAGGTTTTGAATAAGTACAAAATGTGTATAGTAAATGGTATAGGTCCAAATAGATGTGCGTTTATGTTCGGCATGGGATGGCAAATAGAGTTCATAAAGTTGTGATAAGTTGCTGGAGAGATTGACACGACAATAATTGTCATTGCTTTGATGAATTTTGGGTGGTCAGTGAAGGACTTAAACGTGCATGGATTTGGTATACTTGGACATGTAGGATTATTATTCTGAGGGAGGTAACAAAATGAAGAACACGTTTTTAGCAATATTGCTGGGAGCTGTACTTGTCCTTGGGGCATGTGGCGGAGAGAAAGCAGATAAGAAAGAAGACGTAACAACGGGCGGAGAAGCAACAGTTGATGCAGAAAAAGTCGTACAATCAAGTTGCATAGGATGCCATGGTGGCAAATTGGAAGGATCAATGGGCCCTGCACTTGCTGATATTGGAGCACGCTTATCTGAATCAGAAATCCATGACATTATCGTTAATGGTAAAGGCAAAATGCAAGCGCAAAAACTAAAAGATGATGAAGCTACTGCAGTTGCAAAATGGCTTTCTGAGAAAAAATAAGTTTTGAAAATTAAACCGCTGCCGGATGAATGTCCGTGGCGGTTTTTTCGTATTTGTCGTATAGATCTGTAAACTATATAAGTTGAGTTTAAGTGTCTCACTTTCTAGAATACTCAACACGCGTGCTTTACTCATTCGATTCAAGTGTACAGTTACAATTAGGACAGGAATCTTTGGTTCAACTTATGTATATACTATTTTTTTGAAATAGAGTAATTTTTCGGTCAGGGTTAAAAAGAACTAGTTAATGACTTTTTAATCACTCGTATAAAATGGGTAATTGGTATTAAAAGATAATGTTATCAACAAAAACTACAATATTAAAATGAAACATAACTGTAATACTTACGAATGGGAATCATGTTATAATGAGCATATTGGAAGAATAAGAGTGATACTAATTATCAGGTGGTTTTAACATGATAGTGATGAAAAATGTGTACAAGAAATATCCGAACGGCGTCGTAGCGGCAAACGGCATTAATATCGAAATAAAACGTGGCGAATTTGTCTATGTAGTTGGACCAAGTGGTGCAGGGAAGTCAACGTTCATCAAAATGATGTATCGTGAGGAAGCCTCTACAACAGGAGATATTATTATCAACGGCATTAATCTCGCCACATTACGCAATAAACATATTCCTTATTTGCGTAGGCAAATTGGCGTCGTTTTCCAAGACTTTAAACTACTACCGAAATTGAATGTATACGAAAATGTGGCATTTGCTCTCGAAGTAATTGAGGAATCGCCAGAAGAGATTAGAGAAAAAGTGAATGATGTTCTTGCGCTCGTTGGGCTTACACAAAAAGCAAGGATGTTTCCGAATGAATTGTCTGGTGGAGAACAACAACGTGTTTCCATCGCTAGGTCTATCGTCAACGTTCCCAAAGTCGTTATTGCAGATGAACCAACAGGAAATCTTGACCCTGAAACATCATGGGAGATCATGAGGATCTTCGAACAGATCAATGCTCGTGGTACGACGATTGTCATGGCCACCCATAACAGGGAAATTGTTAATACAATTAGGCATCGGGTTATTGCAGTGGATGGCGGACTTATCACTCGTGATGAGTATGGAGGTGAGTACGGTTATGAAGGCTAGAACAATTAGCAGACATATGCGGGAAAGCATTAAGAGTATTCGCAGAAATAGTTGGATGACGTTTGCATCGGTTAGTGCTGTTACTGTCACTCTTCTCCTTGTAGGTGTATTCATCGTTATTATGATGAATTTGAATCTGTTGGCTGATAGTATCGAAAATGATGTGGAAATTAAAGTTATTGCTGATCCAGCGGCGGACGAGGAAGCAGTTAAGAAACTGGAAGAACAGGTACGTAACACAGAAGGCGTTCTTGAAGTGGTCTATTCATCGAGGGATGAAGAACTGAACACGATGATTAAATCATTCGGGGATGAACTTAATTTATATAAACAGAGCAATCCGCTTGGCGATGCATTGTACGTAAAAGCGAAGGATCCTCAGCAGACGGCAACCGTAGCGAAAAAAATTAATACATACGATTACACGGATAAAGTCGAGTATGGTGAAGAAAAAGTTAACAAGTTGTTCAAAGTGCTAAATACGAGCCGAAATGTTGGACTTGTACTCATTTTGGCCCTTCTTTTCACTGCGATGTTCCTCATTTCGAATACAATCCGGATTACGATTGTGGCAAGAGGAAAAGAAATCGAAATCATGAAACTGGTTGGAGCGACAAATAACTTTGTCCGCATTCCCTTCATACTCGAAGGTGTTTGGCTTGGCATTTTAGGGGCTATCATTCCAATGGTCATCATTTCTGTATCCTATAACAATCTATATGAACATTGGGAACCGAAATTGCGAGGGCAATTGTTTCAATTGCTTAATACAACACCCTTCATTTACCAACTAAATGGGCTCCTCTTATTTATGGGGATTTTCATCGGGATTTGGGGTAGTTTTATGTCTGTTCGGAAATTTCTTAAAGTCTAATTAGAGCACAGATTGTGAAAGGGGAACTGGGAAGTTGAAAAACTACAAGTGGTTGCTTTCAGGTACAATAGCAATTTTCATGCTGACTACCATTGTGAGTGGGACAGGCGTTTTAGCAAGTCCTCTAACTGATCTGAAAAACGAAAAGAAACAAAATGAACAAAAGAAAATTGAACTAAAATCGAACATCAACCAAAAAAAGACGGCAATTTATAAAAACAAATCTACAATCGATAAGATATTCGATCAAATTTCGGAACTAAATGCTCAAATTGAAGAAACGAACAGTAACATTGCACGTGTGGAAGAGAAAATTCTTCACACTACAGAAGACATTGAAGCGCTTCAAAAATCCATTAAGGAACTCGAAAAGAAAATTGCGGAACGTGATATTGTATTGCGTGAGCGACTTCGCGCAATGCAAGTAAAAGGCGGATCGGTGGATTACCTTGATGTCCTCCTTGGTGCAAACAGTTTCTCTGATTTTATCGATCGTTTTTCTGCAGTGAATACATTAATGGATGCGGATCGAAATATCATGGAACAGCAGGCAAAGGATAAAGAGCAGTTGGAAGTAGAAAAAGCGCTTGTTGAAAAGAAATTAGCAGAGCAAGAAGAGAATAAAAAAGAATTACAAGGAATGATGGCCTCCCTCGAATTAAAAAAAGTTGACAAGAATAAACTAATTGATCAATTGGAAGTTGAACAAGAAAAATTAGAAGCTGAAAAAGGTAAATTGGAAGTAGACCTTGATCATGAGCATAAAATAAGTAAAGAAATCGAACAGAAAATTGACGCCGAACAGAAACGAATCGCTGAAATTGCAAAGAAGGCAGAAGAAGAGAAGAAACGTAAAGCAGCAGCTGCCGCAAAAGCGAATCGTAATAATGGAGGTTCTTCTATCTCAACCCCTACCTATTTACCGAATGTTTCAAGTGGGAACTGGACTAGACCGACAATTGGAAGATATACTTCATCATTCGGATGGCGTAAGCACCCAATATATGGAGCAACAAGACAACATCGTGGTATGGACATTGCGAACTCAATCGGAACGCCTGTTGTATCGGCTAGTGATGGAGTAGTTTCTTATGCTGGACGGATGAGTACGTACGGAAATATTATCATGGTGACGCATTCTGTCGAAGGTCAAATCTTTACGACCGCCTATGCTCACTTATCTAGTATCGCTGTCGGTGTTGGTCAACAAGTAGACAAAGGCCAACATATTGGGAACATCGGAAATACGGGTGCATCGACCGGGCCCCATCTCCATTTTGAATTCCACATAGGAAACTGGTCAGCAAGTGGTTCAAGTGCGGTCAATCCATTGCGTTATGTTTCATTTTAAAAGAAAAAGGCCTTCCTCTCTAATGAGGACAGGCCTTTTCTTTTAGAGCAAAAGTTGCGATTCGTTATTTTTCACAACTTTTACTAGCGAAGCGACCAATTAAGGAGGTTAAGCGACTGATTCCACTAGCGAAGCGACCGATTAAGGAGGTTAAGCGACTGATTCCACTAGCGAAGCGACCGATTAAGGAGGTTAAGCGACTGATTCCACTAGCGAAGCGACCGATTAAGAAATTGAGCGACTGATTCCACTAGCGAAGCGACCAATAAAGAAATTAAGCGACTGATTCCACTAGCGAAGCGACCAATTAAGAAATTAAGCGACTGATTCCACTAGCGAAGCGACCGATTAAGAAATTGAGCGACTGATTCCACTAGCGAAGCGACCAATTAAGGAGGTTAAGCGACTGATTCCACTAGCGAAGCGACTAATTAAGAAATCAAGCGACTGATTCCGCTAGCGAAGCGACCAATAAAGAAATCAAGCGACTGATCTTTGATTTTTCTTGTGGGGCAAAAAAGTCGCAATTCAATTCGGAATCCTATACCATATACGGTATACATATGTTAAAGGGGTATACGTGAATGACCGTCACTAACTATTATATTATTGGTAGTTTTACTGTTCCGTCGTCGTGGATTGCACTCATCGTTGCGTTCGTCGTCGCATATAGTGCAGTTCGGACACGTTATGGAAAAAAACATGCAGAAATCTTATCGGATGCATTTTTTTATTTAGTGATTGTGTGGAAATTAAGTGTTATTTTGATTGATTTCAGTACAGTCATTCGATCTCCTCTTACGGTTCTCTATTTTCATGGAGGGATCCTAGGGTTTTATTTTGGACTAGTGTTTATTATCGGCAAGATTTTATGGGGCGTGAAGAAGGGACGGTACCATACTGATGGGTTAATCTCACTTTTTTCGGGTGCGGTTTTGACCCAAGTGGTGTTTCAATTATTGATGGTGTTGCTGAATGAGGGTGAGTGGGTTGCGCAAGGCATGACCATCGTCGTATTTACGTTGTTCGCCGTTTATTTCTGGTTGATTAGCGGAAAGTCAGGAAATTGGACGATTCAGCTGGCGCTATTGTTCATGGCGGTCCATGTCTTCGTTGCTTCCTTCCAACCGAAGGGACTGGTCGGTACACCGCTTATTACAACTATTGTCAATGGAATACTTTTTGCGATCCTGTTTTCATTGGAACGTCGCACTGAAAATGGAATGGAGGAATAAATATGAATAAGAAATTGATAGGTTATCTGATAGCTGCACTGCTGATTGGCACGCTGGTTGTAATTATGGTGAAAACGAATTTGGATAAACCGGAGCCAATCGCTACATCTAAATTGGGGGTTGAAACAGGATTGGGGCAGGGAGAAGCACCACCTGATTTTGAATTAACTACACTTTCTGGTGATGTAGTGAAGTTGTCCGATTTCAAAGGGAAAAAAGTTATTTTGAATTTCTGGGCTTCTTACTGTCCACCGTGTAAAGCGGAAATGCCACATATGCAAAATTATTATGAGGGTTATAAAGAAGAGGATAACTTTGAAATACTTGCGGTTAATCTGACGCCTAGTGAGCGGAATGGTATTCAAGGTGTTGAGGATTTTATCGATACGTATGAACTGACGTTTCCAATTCCACTCGATGAAGAAGGTATTGTTGGTGAAACATATCAAATCCTTACAATTCCAACAACGTATATGATTGGAACAGATGGTGTCATTGGTCAACAAATAAATGGACCGATGGATGAAAGCATGTTGAAAGAGCTTGTCGAAAATCTTGATTGAAGAAAGCCGGTTACCTGCTGTCGTAATGTTCCATTTTCGTTCATATAATGAACGGAGGAGGGGATATTACACTATGCGGAGAAGCCGGTTTTTGCTATTTGCTATATTTTGGGTTTTAGTAACGAGTGTTATTCTAATATTGAATGGTTGTGTAGAGGGAGAAAATAAGGACAATGCGGTAGCGCAGACGCCGACAACATTTGGTATTATTGAAGAGGCATTTGGTTTGATCCAGAAAAAAGCTGTGTATCCAGTTGATGAAGATATGTTGATTGAAGGCGCGGTGCGTGGGATGACAGACTCCATTGGCGATAAGTATTCGACCTATTTTACGAAAGACGAAGCGGCCGCCCATAAAGAATTGCTTGCTGCTGAGCGAGTTGGAATCGGTGCGGAAATCACACGTTCAAACGGAAAATTCATTATAGTTGGGCCAGTTAAGTCATCTCCAGCCGACAAAGCGGGGCTACGTCCATATGATGAAATCGTTCGCATAGATGGTGAGCGTTTGGAAGGGAATTCACTGCAGGACATTGTTCAGCGTATCCGTGGCAAGAAGGGGACAGCAGTTAAGATGACGATTTTTAGGCCTGATGAGGATAAGCATATTGAGTTAAGTGTCATGCGGGATACGATTCCGGTGAAGACAGTGTCCTCGGAAGTGATTGAGGATCGCGAAGAAAAAATCGGTTACATATCGATTACGACGTTTGGCAATGAAAGCGCGAAGGAATGGCAGAACGCGACAAATGGACTCATTCAGAAAGGGGCTAATTCGCTAATTATTGATGTGCGAGGCAATCCAGGTGGTTATTTGCGTACGGTCAGTGAAATTGCCGGGAGTTTATTGCCGAAGGATACGGTTTTCGCTTATATGCAAGATCCGAAAGGTATGCTGTCACCACTTGTTCCAGAATTCTCCGATGGTAATTCGTTCGATGAAAAGCTGAAGAAGATGCCGATTGTTTTATTGCAAGATAAAGGAAGTGCATCGGCGAGTGAAGTGTTGAGTGGTGCGTTGAAGGATTTGAAAAGGGGATTCATAACGGGTACGACGAGCTTTGGCAAGGGGACCGTGCAGGATACGTTTAAATTATCGAATGGCGGGGAAGTGAAACTGTCGACCCATAAGTGGCTCACTCCGAAAGAGCAATGGATTCATGGTAAAGGAGTGAAAGCGGATCTCGAGGTTGTCCAAAGCGCGCTGTTTGGAGAGCATATTCGTCTAGTTGCGGATATTTATACGGAAGGAGATTTCCATGATGATATCGCCTATGGTCAGCGGTTGCTTACAGGGCTAGGCTATAGTGTCGGAAGGACGGACGGTCTTTTTGATGAGTCAACAGCCCGTGCAGTTCATGCATTCAGAGTCGATGCCAAGGTCGAAGAAGGTAAAATAATGGATCGAGTATTTTTCACAACACTGAAAGATAAAGTGGAAGTGTTCAGGAAGGATCGTAAAAACGACGACCAGCTTCAGATGGCAATTGGCTATATCCATCACAAAATAAGTGAGAAATGAAACTCCCGATGCGTTATCGGGAGTTTTTTGCGGGGAAGTAGAGTAAGCGGAATTGCCATGACAGTTGGTGCGGGCCATGACAGTTTTGTGGATTGCCCTTAGAGTAAGCAGAATTGCCATGACAGTTGGTGCGGGCCATGACAGTTTTGTGGATTGCCCTTAGAGTAAGCGGAATTGCCATGACAGTTGGTGCGGGCCATGACAGTTTTGTGGATTGCCCTTAGAGTTAGTGGAATTGCCATGACAGTCTTACGGATTGCTTACAGTTTGCCTTATCCCCCTATACAAACCATCTATCAATCTTATCTTGAATCAATGCATGAATGATATTTTCCACTTATTATCAATTCATTTATAACTATTCACATAAGAAGCACTTCTTTTGGTACAATGAAAAGAAATGACGTTGCGGGGAATGGGATGGTGACAGTTCGTGTCTGAGAAAATGATATTCGATGTACTTGATGTAGTTGTGTTGTTTTTCTTGAATCCAGTTTTGTTTGCTGCGCTTCTCATGGCAGTCATTATAGGGTATTTTCGCGTGAAGCGCGAGCGGCGGAGTTTCAAAGTCCGTTTATTGCCGGGTTTTACTGAGTTGAAAAGGCTTTTGGCGGAGTCATGGCCTTATGCATTACTTCTATCAGTATTGATTTCAGGGGTAGGATTGATAGCTAATTTTGGTTGGCTCGTATTATTTTCTGCGGCTACGCTTGTTACATTACTTTCATTCTATTATAAAGCAGCGTCACCTATTTATTTTGCTGCTATTGCTTTTTTTGCACTTTATTTCTTGAAAGAATATGTAGGTGAATTCACGTTTCGTGGATGGAGTTTGGGGCAACTGGACATGTTCGGAGAGCTGGCAGTAACGATTGCAGTTATTGCGGGATTACTCCTCGTCGTGGAAGGGCTTCTCGTTAGCCGTCACACAGTCCAATATGCATCGCCATATCTAGTGAATACGAATCGTGGGCTCAGAGCCGCCTCATTTAAGGTGAAGCGGCTCTGGTTGCTGCCTGTTGTATTCCTCGTTCCAGGGGATATGATTTCGGCTTATGTTCCATATTGGCCACAATTTACTCTTGGGGAAAATGCGTTCAGCTTAATTCCGCTGCCAGTCATTATAGGATTTTCGCAAGTGGCACGCTCGACGTTGCCAGACTTTTTATTCCCCAAAATCGGTCGTGCGGTCACTTGGTTAGGCATAGTCGTCATAATTGTAGGTATTTCAGCGATTTGGATGCCAGTCCTAGGATGGGCTGCACTATCGATGGGTGTCATTTGCAGGGCAATGATCTCTATTTTAACTTCGCTCCAAGAACGAAAAGGCGGCTATGTGGCTGCGCCAAGTTCCACGGGTGTTGTCATAGCGGGTATCCTACCCGGATCACCTGGGGAAAAGATGGGCCTCTTGTCAGGAGAGTGTATTCGCACGGTCAACGGGATTCGAGTGAGCAATGAAAAGGAGTTGTATGATGCCATCCAGGTAAATGCTGCGCATTGCCGTTTACAAGTAATTGGTCGCGACGGGGAAATTCGGTTGATGCAACAGGTTATTTATCGACATGATCACCATCGGTTAGGACTACTTATCGTCCGATGAAACAGTAAGTACCATTCGCTTTAGAAGGAAGGTTTAACATGGAGTTACTTGAAACAAAACTGATACTTGCCTTGTTTTTACCCGGATTACTCGTTGTCTTTTTCACGAGGGTCACTTTTCACTATGTTGTCGGTCTCCTTTTGACTCTAGCCTTAATCGCAGCATCCGTATATGCGGGTTACACACATGACTGGATACTCTATGTAGCAGATGCATTGTCACTCACGGTTGGCTTTTGGTATGCGACACGAATGGTAAATGAAGCGAGGAAGAATGAGGAAGAAGCCTGAAATAGCGAAACCGCTCCCGATTATTGGAGCGGTTTTTTGTGTGGAATGAACTGGGATATTTCATGTGGGCAACCGTAAATTCGCTCAAGCGACTGATTCCACTGTCCAAGCGACCAATCTCGTCAGCGAAGCGACTGATTCCACTGTCCAAGCGACCAATCCCGTCAGCGAAGCGATTGATTGCACTGCCCAAGCGACCAATCCCGTCAGCGAAGTGACTAATTTCACTGTCCAAGCGACCAATCCCGTCAGCGAAGCGACTGATTCCACTGTCCAAGTGACCAATCCCGTCAGCGAAGCGACTGATCCCACTGACGAAGCGACCAATCCCGTCAGCGAAGCGACTGATTTCACTGCCCGAGCGGCCTCTCTACATAAACAAACTATAAACAGCAAGCACACCAATCGTTCCAAGTACAACAGACATTACACCGCCGCCGAAAAACGCAATTAAAAATGCCACGCCCGCACCAATCATACCAAACAAAATGTTCCCTTCCTGCACGAACAAAATTGCCGGAAAAATGAGAGCACCCAATACGGCGTATGGAATATTGCGTAAGACGCCGGACACAATAGGAGGAAATTCTTTCCCATCTAAAAATGTAAGAGGAATCATACGTGGAATGTATGTCACTAACGCCATTCCAAAAAGCATCCACCAGTAAGTCGGACCCATTAAACTGCCTCCTCCTTTTCAAACATCGCCTCTGCGTTTTTGCCTTGCTTCGCATAGATAACCTCAACAAAAATCGAAGACGCAAGTGTTGCGACGAGAATCGACCAACCTGCTGAGAAACCCGAAAAGTACAGCACGCAATGGATTGCCGCCGCCACTCCCGCGAGCATGACAACTTTGCGATTTCCCTTCATCGAAGGAACGAGTAGTCCGATGAACATTGCATAGAGTGCGATTGCCATAGCAGCTTGTAGAAATAGCGGTAGATTGGCGCCGATAACATGACCAACCGCAGTAAAGATAACCCAACTTCCATAGGCAATTAGTGTGACACCGAACGCAAAGGGTGTCGATATTTTGTCGTTTTTACTTGTTGCGAGAACGGAAAAGGATTCATCTGTAATACCGAAGGAGTAAAATGCCTTTACCCATTTTGGGGCGGGTTGCATCTTTTCACTGAGCGATGCCGTCATAAGGAAGTGACGAATGTTGACGATAAATGTATTGAGGACAATCAAGATAGGGTCGACAGCCAATGCAATCAGGCTGAGTGACATATATTGTGAGGCTCCCGCATAGACGAATATGCTCATTGCGGTCGCTTCGATAATGGACAAGCCTGCTGTTTTCGCAAGTAGTCCGAATGTGAGAGCGACGGGGAAATACCCGATGGCGATGCTAGAACCTGCCCTAAGTCCCGCTAAAAATTGGCTTTTCTTCATATTGTCACATCTTTCTTAGCTGTATTTAATGATTATACTATAAATTCGTGTTTTAATGGATGTACAGTAGGGGAAAATCTTAGTTAGAAGAATTTTTATATCATTAAAAAAGATAAGCACGTATAGCGAGGGTGTTTCGGATGAGTGATTGGTTTGATGTAGATAATATCGTTAAATTGGCGCAACATTATAAGGCACTCGGTCCGTTTGTGGGATTGCTACTGCCTTTTATTGAATCGTTTTTACCGTTTCTTCCGTTATTCGTTTTTGTTTTTGCGAATGCGAGTGCGTATGGGCTTTGGTATGGGTTTATATTATCGTGGGCAGGTGCGGTTGTTGGATCGTATGCTGTATTCCTGATTATTCGGAAGTATGGCCGCAATCGGTTTCTCCGTTTTTTAACGAAAAGTGTACGCATTCAAAAATTGATCAAGTGGGTTGACCGCAACGGATTTGGGCCACTGTTTATATTGATTTGTTTTCCGTTTACACCGTCAGCGCTCGTCAATCTTGTTGCGGGGCTGTCCGATATGAAAAAGACGCATTATCTGTTTACGTTGATGGCGGGAAAGTTTGTTATGATTTTTACGATTAGTTATATAGGCTATGATTTGAAAGCATTACTTACACAGCCAATCCAGACTGCCAAAGTCATCATCTTGATAATTTCACTCTGGCTGGTCGGCAAATGGTTCGAAAAACGGTTGAATCGAAAGGTGGAAGCTGAATTCCGTTCCGTTTCGAGCCACAGCAACGAAAAATAATCAACCTTATGAGAAGTCAAGGTAGTAAAAAGTAAATAAAAAATGCCTCGAAGTTGGAAAATTCACTTCGAGGCATTTTTTCATTAGTAACTCACTGAAGGTTGCCCAGTCGTACCGTGACTTTTTAGCAAATAGCCCTTTAATTCCAGATTTATAAGAAAGTACAACCCAGAATATATTGATTGGGATGCTTAAAGGATATGGTGGTAATTCAAGTATTGGGAATAGGTTCCCGCACCAGATGGGCCAAGAATTCCAAAAATTTCTCCAGAAGCAATTTTGAAATCCATCCCTTTAATTCTTTGGATCACTTTTCTTCGGCGAGAAAGAGGATTCCTTGCATCTTCTTAAAATGGTCGACATTTGTGAACGTGTTGCATTTATCGTAAACGTCATTGAAACAATTGCTTTAAAACATGACGGACCTATAGGTGAAGGGTTAGTAGACAAGCGTTTCGTGCTTGTGGAAGACCGCGCCTATTTAAAAATCAAACGCATCGATCAGTTTGTTTTAGATAAACAGGATTTTGTCATCCGTATGAAAGAAAATAGCGAGTTATCCAGTATCAAATCACTTCGACGCATGCCACCAAAGGACTCAAACGTCACGCGGGACATGACCTGTCTTCTAGGCACGGTTCAATCGCGTTCGGAAATACGTCATCGTGTCGTCTTTTTTAAAGATAACGATGGAAATGAAATACGTGTAGCGACAAGTCTTTTTAATGTATCCGCCGAAGTAGTCGCAGACATGTATAAAGCACGCTGGGGAATTGAGTCTTTTTTTCGCTGGATTAAACAAAGCCTGAATGTGCCAGTGTTAGTTGGCACGACTGAAAATGCAGTGTTTAGTCAGCTGTTTGCGGCGCTAATCGCATATGTACTACTAATCTGGCTTCACCAACAGACAAAGGCCTTAATTTATAGACCAAAACGATCGCCTACGTCTTTTCTACGAATGCTTCTGGAGGACACACTACCATTGATTTGGAAGGATACGATGGCTTTCTTTCTGTATAATTACTTTGCAAGTGACAGGACTTGTCTACCTATTTCTGGATAATCAACACGTTTGGGCTTTTTTAGTACTTTCGATTGAAGCGTTTACTATTAAATATCGTCAACGTCTTTTGTAAAATATACACAGGATCTCATCCGTTCCACATAATTTAATAGATGTATAGTATTGTCTCTGAAATTTCTTCACTTCGTCACGACCATTCATCTCAATAAAAAAACGTAAATAGGAATTAATTCCTTCCAAATAGAGCAGAGTATGGGTGAGATACCCTATTCAAGATGAATCATCCCACAAGTTGCTTTAAATAAGTTCCATCAAATTAAAGAGGAGGCTATCATTTGTCAGATGATCTATCCAATAACAAGTTGAATGAAGAACAAGAAGACACATTGACGAATAGACAGGGACATCCTGTTACAAACAACCAAAATCTAAGAACTGTCGGCAATCGAGGCCCTGCAGTGTTGGAGAATTATGATTTTCTAGAAAAAATCAGCCATTTTGACAGGGAACGAATTCCTGAACGTGTCGTTCACGCACGTGGCGCCGGCGCACATGGCTATTTTCAAGCATACGGAACAGTAGGTGACGAACCGGTTTCGAAGTATACACGCGCAAAGCTTTTTCAGGAAAAAGGGAAACAGACGCCTGTTTTCGTGCGCTTTTCATCCGTTATACACGGCGGCCATTCTCCTGAAACTCTTCGTGATCCCCGTGGATTTGCCGTGAAGTTTTATACAGAAGATGGAAACTGGGATCTCGTCGGAAATAACCTGAAAATATTCTTTATCCGTGATGCGATTAAGTTTCCTGACATGATTCATGCCTTTAAACCAGACCCAATTACGAATATTCAGGATAGCGAACGTTTTTTTGACTTTTGCGCCAGCTCTCCTGAATCATTCCATATGGTGACATTCGTTTATTCCCCTTGGGGTATCCCCGCTAACTATCGCATGATGCAAGGCTCTGGTGTCAATACGTATAAATGGGTGAACCAAAAAGGTGTTGCAGTACTTGTCAAGTATCATTGGGAACCGAAGCAAGGTATTAAAAACTTGACCCAACAAGAAGCAAGTGAAATCCAAGGAACAAGTTTCAATCATGCGACACAAGATTTATATGATGCAATCAAAGAGGGTGATTATCCTGAATGGGAGTTGTTAGTCCAAATTATGAGCGACGACGAACATTCTGAACTTGATTTCGATCCGCTTGACGATACGAAGCTTTGGCCAGAAGACCAGTTCCCTTGGCTGCCGGTCGGAAAAATGACTTTAAACAAAAACCCTGAAGATTACTTCACTGAAGTGGAACAAGTTGCATTCGGTACAGGTGTCCTTGTCGATGGTCTCGATTTTTCTGATGATAAAATGCTTCAAGGACGAACTTTCTCATACTCTGATACGCAACGTCATCGCGTTGGTGCCAACTATTTGCAACTACCCATCAATTCTCCAAAAAAACGGGTCGTAACGAATCAGAATGGGGGACAGATGCAATATAAACTGGACCGGGCTCCAGGTCAGAACCCTCATATTAACTATGAGCCGTCGATCTTGGGCGGATTAAAAGAGGCTGTACAAGATGGAATAGAACACACACCTTATATTGAAGGTAACCTCGTACGGGAGTCTATCGACCGGCAAAGCAATACAAAACAAGCTGGAGAAACATACCGGATGTTTGAAGAATGGGAACGAGCAGATTTGATTTCAAACTTAGTGTCAGACCTTTCAAGTTGTGATCAACGCATTCAAGATAAAATGATTGCTCTTGCTGAAGAGGCTGATGAAGAATACGGGCGTCGTTTACGTGAAGGCTTGGCGCAAACATCAACAAAAGGCTCAAGTCAAAAACCACTCGGAAATAGAGATGGCAACAAAGCACCTGACGAAGCAGTGAAAAAAGGCCATGACGCCGATCCGTATTAATAAAACAGCCCACTCAATGGGGAAAATCCATTTGAGTGGGCTGTTTTATTTTATGTTGTTCTCCCAGGTGTTTTCAAAAAAGTCTACATCATAATGTGAGATGATTGAGGAAGTGTATGGTAAGGAGACATAAAAGGAACGATTACTTTCAACATCCGATAAATTAGATAAATTGAATTCGACCTAGCCTATTATGTTCTACGGGTGAATGTAGCTATACTCGATGAAATGAAAAATAACACAACTCATTTAATTAGTTCCTGTCATCCTCATCTTTCTGTACAATAGAAAGAAAGGATGACTGAAGTTAAAGTCCTACGGATGCCACGGATTTTGAAAGGAGTCAATTGAGCAAGGTGGGGCCTGCGTGAGGGCCTGCACGATGTAGGTCATGTCGACAATGCCACAGGACGTGGCGTTTTTGGCGATGCAGGTCAGTTAGCAGGGAGGAATTGAATTTCGTTCCTCCTTATTGTCGCAAGGATGCGACGTTCTTAGGCTAACTTCCTTACTTGATCCGTATTTGATTTGAAAAGGAGGGAACCAATATGTCATTACGTTTCATTACCGGCAGGTCCGGAGCGGGGAAAACAACGTTCATCAAGCGGGAGATTGCAGCTGAGCTGGCACGGAATCCGGTGGGTGCACCGATTGTTGTCATTGTACCTGATCAGATGTCGTTTTCGATGGAGCATAGCTTATCAACCAATTTTGGACTAAAAGGAATCATTCGCGCCCAAGTGTTGACATTCAAGCGTCTGGCGTGGCGAATACTTCAGGAAACTGGCGGCATCACGCGTAAGGAAGTGGATGGTTTTGGCTATCGAATGCTTGTCCGAAGTGTTTTAGAAGACAATCGAGATGAATTCAAATTGTTTAGACAGGCTACGAGTAAAAGAGGATTCACGGAACAAATCGGGGTTCTTATGAAGGAGTTCAGCCGCTATTGTTTGAACCATCAAACGATGAGTAATCTTCATGACGAACTTGTCGCAATAGGCGCACCTCGTACGTTGCTGGACAAAGCGAGTGATTTAGCACTACTACTTACCAAAATTGAAGAGCGTCTTGGGACGTCTTATGTCGATAGTGAGGGACATCTTGTCTTGCTCGCTGCGCAAATTAAACATGCGGACCTGCTAAAAGGGGCCGACATCTATATAGATGGTTTTGAAAACTTCACGACGCGGGAACATGAAATCGTACTAGAGCTGATGAAACATGCAAACCGGGTGACAGTCGTTTTACCGATGGAGGGTGCGCAATCGGGCTTTGGCGATCATGAACTATTTTTCAACCCAGTACGGACGTCACTTAAGTTGCGCGAACTTGCGCGCGTCGAATCTGTTGAAGTGGAAGAGGATGTTTATTTGTCTGAACGCCATCGCTTTTTGAATGATGACCTCAAGCATTTCGAGGCGGAGTTTGATCACTATCCAGCTCAGGGAAAAGCGTGTGAAGGGGCAGTTGTTCTTATTGAAGCGGCGGATCGTCGTGCGGAAATCCATGCCGTTGCGCGAAACATTCGAGAGTTGATGATTAATGGAAAACGCTATAAAGATATCGCCATTCTCTACAGACAACCTGAAAAGTATGATGAGCTGATTGAGACAATTTTCTCGCAATATGATATACCGGTGTTTATTAGCCAGAAAAAGCCGATGTTGCATCATCCACTTATCGAGTTTTCGCGTTCTGTTTTAGAGGCTGTTACTTCGGGTTGGTCCTATGAAACCGTATTTCGTGCTGTGAAGACAGACCTCTTTTTTCCACATCGGGAAGAGAAGCTAGTATGGCGTGACCGTGCGGATCGTCTTGAAAACTATGTGCTAGCTCATGGGATTTACGGAAAGCGTTGGTTTGATGAAGACCGTTGGCGTGTGAAAAAATACCGTGGACTTGAACTGTATACGGATGTACAAACCGACGAAGAACGTGCAATGGAGCAAGAATTACATCAAGTGCGCAATGTAATCTGTGAACCTCTTGCTAGATTTGAAGCAGGGCTAAAAGGTTCGAAAAATGGCCGCGATGTAGCGGAAGCGCTGTTTCTATTTATGGAAGAGCTTCATGTGTTCGACAAAATTATCGACCTGCGTGCGGAGGAAGAACGTGCAGGCAGATTGCTTGGCGCAACGGAACACGAACAGGCATGGAACAGCTGGATTAACGTCTTAGATCAGTTCGTTCTGATGTTTGGAGATAAAAAGATGGAACCGAAAGAAGCTGCGCGTATTTTGGATGAAGGCTTCGACTCGCTTGAATTCGCACGTATTCCGCCATCGCTTGACCAAGTAACGGTAACGACGGTTGAAATTTCAGGTTTGATGGAAATTGACGCGGTTTTCGTTATTGGTGTCAATGACGGCGTACTACCGAAACGGATTGATAATGAAGGGATTCTATCAGATGCGGATCGAGAATGGTTCACGGGATTAGGGTTTGAGCTTGCGCCAACGTCGAAAATGAAATTGATGGATGAGACCTATATGGTGTACCGCGCATTTACGTCGCCACGTGAACAACTTTTTGTGTCCTATCCGATTGCGGACGGGGAAGGAAAAGCACTTCTTCCGTCGCTTTACGTGCCGAGGATTCAGCAACTTCTCCCAGGTATCGAAACGAAAGTAGCTGTAACGGATCCTTCCGAACTTGCTATAGAAGCGAATCAATTCGATTATATTAGCCATCCGCGGGCAGCACTTCCGTATGCTTCGATGAAGTTAAAAGTAGCTGATCAATCAGGTGTGTTGGAACGTGAATGGCAAGCGGTGATGGCTTATTACGAAGAGGATCCGTATTGGTCTTCCGTATTCAGTCATATTATTCGTCCGATGAAGGAAAGCAAGGAAACAGACCGACTTCGACCTGAATTGACAGCGGGTCTCTACGGGGAATCCTTTGTCTCCAGTGTGTCGCGTATCGAGTCGTATTATAGTTGTCCTTTCCAACATTATGCCTCCTACGGACTGGGTCTTCGAGAGAGATCAGAGTTCACACTTGAAGCACCAGCGATTGGAGATTTATTCCACGCTGCGCTGAAATGGGTGTCTGATGAAGTGATGCGCCTAGACAAATCGTGGTCAGAGCTAACGAAAGAGGAATGCTGGAAGTTGGCAAGGGAAGCGGTAGAAGACATCACACCTTACTTCTTCAACCGAATTTTATTGTCGACGAGCCGTTATGTATATATCAAACGAAAGCTGATGCATATCCTTCAACGAACGATTTATTCACTTAACACACAAGCCAAATCGACCGTATTCAAGCCAGTTGCCATTGAAGCAGGATTCGGGTTAGGAGAGGAACTTCCCGCACTTGAAATTCCGTTGCGCCGTGGCAATTCGATGAAACTACGTGGCAGAATTGACCGGGTCGATGCATCGGAAATTGGTGGTAAAAACTATATTCGCGTGGTTGATTATAAATCATCAGCACGTGCACTTGATTTGACGGAAGTGTATTATGGTTTGTCATTGCAAATGATGACATATCTTGACGTGGCGCTTGAAAATTCGGATGAGTGGCTTGGGATAAAAGCCGATCCCGCGGGCGTGTTGTACATGCACATCCATAATCCGATGATCCGGCCAGGCACAGAGTTAACGGCTGTCCAATTGGAAGATGAAATTGCAAAATCCTATAAGATGAGGGGCTATCTGCTCGAACATCCTGAAGTCGCTGTGGGTATGGATGTGGATATTGGACGATCATCGGCTATCATTCCGGCGGCACTCAAGACGGATGGGGCGTTTACCAAGGCGTCAAAAGTGCTGTCCGCAGATGATATGCAAATGATGCGTTCATTCGTTCGAACACGGCATCAGAAGGCGGGAGATGCCATGTTGGCAGGGGATACGCGCGTCTATCCGTATAAATTACGTGATAAGATGCCTTGCCAATTCTGTCCTTATCGTTCGGTTTGCCAATTCGACCCAACAGACCCGTCTTCAACACATAGACCTTATACTGAAATGGAACCCGAGCAATCCCTTGAAAAAATGCGTAAGGAGGTGGCGGATGATGCATATACCCGTGAAACCTGAAGGACTGACATTTACAGATGCACAGTGGAAGGCGATTTGGGCGACAGGGAAAGATGTCCTTGTTTCCGCTGCTGCCGGTTCGGGAAAGACGAAAGTATTGATCACACGGATGACTGAAAAAGTATTGGATGAAAAGAATCCAATTGATGTCGATGAATTGCTTGTTGTTACATTTACGAATGCGTCCGCTGCGGAAATGCGGCATCGGATGGCGGAGGCGTTAGAAGAGGCGATTGTTGCTAAACCGGAGTCTGTCCATTTACGGAGACAGCTGAATTTATTGAACAAAGCACAGATTTCAACCATGCACTCATTTTGTCTGAATGTTGTCCGTCAGTATGCCTATTTACTCGATGTCGATCCGGGATTCCGCATTGCGGATAGTACGGAGGCAGCGCTGCTACGTGACGATACGATTGGGGCAGTGCTTGAAGAAGCGTATAGTGCTGACAATCCTGAGGCGATGTACCGACTTGCAGATAGCTTCACGTCAGACCGCAATGACCAGGCGATTGAGACGCTTATCGACCGGTTATACGATTATTCACGCGTCCATCCCTCACCGGAACGATGGCTGCGTCTTATTCCACTGCAATATGAGATTGATGGCGTGACGGCAATTGATGATTTAGATTTTATCGGACCGTTGACAACAGCGATCCGTCATACGCTTGAAGAAGCAGCAGCATTGACGCACGAAATGAGCCGGATTGCGTTTATGCCTGATGGACCGGAACCGCTTGTTGCAACTGCGGAAGCGGATATGCTGTGGATTAATGAAGCAATTTATCGTATGACAGCAGGTACATGGGAAACAACCTATGAATTTTTCGGTTCTCTTAAATGGACGAAGGCGGGAACGATTCGTAAAGATTCCTGTGATGAAGAACTTGCGAAACGTGCGAAGGCACTCCGTGATGCGGTGAAGAAGATTATTAATACAGTAAAAGATTCCTATTTCACAAGAACGCCGACCCGTTTGCTTGATGAAATCCGTTTAATGGCTCCGACGATGCATACATTAATCGACCTTGTCATTGAATTCGGCAAGCGTTATGAGCAAGTGAAAGTTGACCGGGGTATCGTTGATTTCTCGGATTTAGAGCATTATGCACTTCGGATTTTATCGGTAGAAGAGGATGGGAAACTTGTTCCTTCCGATATCGCAATTGACTATCGAAAGCGCTTTTCAGAAGTGTTAGTCGATGAATACCAAGATGTTAACAGGTTGCAGGAGTCGCTTATTCAGCTGGTGAAGCGTGGCGGGGAGCAGGATGGTAACTTATTCATGGTAGGGGACGTCAAGCAATCGATTTACCGATTCCGTCTTGCTGAGCCAATGTTATTTCTCGGGAAATATAATCGATTTACGGATATGGATGGCGAACAGGGTCTGAAAATCGATTTAAATGCAAACTTCCGAAGTCGAAAAGAGGTACTCGATGCGACAAATTTCATCTTCTCTCAAATTATGGGATCTCGTGTAGGTGAAATTGATTATGATGAAGCGGCGGCATTGAAGTACGGGGCGAAGTATCCGGAAAAAGCGGTGTCGGCAGGATTGACGCTTCTTTACGACGAACAAGAAGACGAAGAAGTGGTGGATGGCGCATCAGAACTTGAAGGACAAAGCTTGAAAAGTTCGCAGGCAGAAGCGCGCTTCATGATTAGAAAGATTAAAGAACTGATTGCATCTGGTGCGGAAGTAGCCGATGCCTTTAGTGCTGAAAAGCGCCCGCTTGAATACCGAGATATTGTTATCTTGATGCGGTCGATGACATGGTCGGGTGAGATTGCAGAAGAGTTCAAGCTGGCGGGTATCCCGTTGTACGCGGAGTTATCACGCGGTTATTTTGACGCACTTGAAGTGATGATTATGATGAATACGCTGCGTGTTATCGACAATCCGTATCAAGATATCCCGCTTGCGTCTGTTCTACGCGCACCGTTTATTGGCATGACAGAAAATGAGTTGGCGCAAGTAAGGCTTGCGGGGAAAAATATGTCGTTCTATGAGGCGTTGACATGTTTTGTCAACAGTGATGGGACGGGTATTGCACCCGAAACACAGGTGAAATTGCAACGTTTCTTCGTCCAGTTAGAAGACTGGCGCAATTTAGCTCGGCGTGGGTCGTTATCCGAACTGATCTGGCAAGTGTATTCGGATACGCATTATTATGAAATGGTTGGTGCGATGCCAAACGGCAAACAACGCCAGGCGAATCTCCGTGCGCTTCATGACCGTGCCATTGATTATGAAAAGACTTCGTTCCGCGGGTTATTTCGTTTCTTACGTTTTATTGATCGTATGAGAAAGCGCGGCGATGATTTGGGGGCGGCACGTTCACTTAGTGAGAAGGAAGATGTTGTTCGGCTGATGACGATTCATTCATCAAAAGGATTGGAATTTCCTTATGTCTTCATTGCGGGGTCGGGTCGGAAGTTCAATAAGATGGATTTCAATGAACCGTATTTGTTTGACCAACATTTCGGGCTTGCGGTGAAGGCGGTTGATCCGGATAATCGAATTATGTATACATCACTGCCTTTCCTTGCGATGAAAGAAAAGAAGGAACTTGAAATGCGTGCGGAAGAGATGCGTGTTTTGTACGTGGCGATGACGCGGGCAAAAGAGCATCTGGAGATTATTGGTTCTGTGAAGGATATTGAGAAAACGATTGTGAAATGGCAAGATGCCCAGCTTATTGAACCTGGACTGATGCTGCCGGAATATACTCGGTCACGCGCAAATGGCTATCTCGATTGGATTGGACCGGCTGTTGCAAGACATATGGCGTTCGGGAAATTTGGCGTTATCCAGGGCGGCCAGTCAGTCACGGACCCTTCTGTTTGGCAGATTGATGCATTACCCGTCTCTGCATTGTTTGATAGTGTAGAGGAGACGCCCGAAGAGACCGAGTCCATTAAAGATGTCGTTCCGATTGCGGAAGTGGATGAAAGAATTTTGGCGGAAGTGAAACGTATGTTTGATTCAAATTACCCTTTTCAAGCGTCGGTAACAAAGAAATCCAAGCAAACTGTAAGTGAATTGAAGCGGTTGGCTCTGCTTGAGCAAGAGGTAAATGGCGAAGATCCATTCTTGCAAAAAAAGGATGAAGTAAGTACGGCATATCTTCACAACCGTCCGGCATTTATGCAATCGCGTTCATTGTCCGCAGCGGAAATCGGGACATCGATGCATACGATTATGCAACATATTGCTATCGAAAAAGAAAGTACAGTTACTGAGGTTGAACAGTTGCTTTTGGAATTAACGGAGCGCCAATTACTCACTGCTGAAGAGGCGAAAGCCGTCGATGTCAATAAAGTCTCGAACTTTTTCAAAACGTCGATTGCCAAACGGCTTATGGTAGCAAAACAAGTGGCGCGGGAATTGCCATTCACGTATGCTTATGATAACGAAGATGGTGATTATCAACTATTGCAGGGGATTGCGGATTGTTTATTCGAAGAGCAAGATGGTTGGGTGCTGCTCGATTACAAAACAGATCGCGTTCTAGGTAGATACGGTTCTGATGAACAGGCGGATGCGGAGATGCAGAAGCGCTACGGAATCCAGTTGAATTTATATAAGAAGGCAATTGAAGAGGTTATGAAAATCACGATTAAAGAGATGGTGCTCTATTTGTTTGACGGGGAGAGAACCGTGCAGATTCAGGGGGAATGAAATTGAAATTAACACCGACAACACTTGGAAATCGCGTCGAATCAATCGATATGCTACGAGGATTTGCATTGCTCGGAATTTTTGTGGCGAATATGCTGTATTTCCAATTACCGTATCTTTATATGGATCCGTTCACATGGTTCAGTGAACCGAGTGATGTGGCGATGTTCAAGGGAATCAAAATTTTTGTAGAAGGCAGTTTTTATCCGATATTTGCGATACTATTCGGTTACGGGGTGAATATGCAGTATGAAAAGGCGGCTGCACTGGGCAATCCATTTGCTCCTATTATGGCGCGAAGGTTCGGAATCATGCTCTTGTTTGGTTTGTTTCATGCGTTATTCATTTGGTACGGGGACATATTGTTTACCTACGCACTAATGGGCTTCATCATGATTGCGTTCGTTAGAATTCCGAAGAAATGGATGTTGCCGATTGCATCGGTTCTGTACATCGTACCGTCTGGACTAACGTATGTCGGCCTTTACTATTTGAATAAAATGGATCCGGACGCCCTGAGGGAAGGATATGCGAATATCCAACAGATTGAACTGTCCATTAGTGCATACGCTAAGGGCACATATGGAGAAATTTTCGCATTCCGTTTCTCTGAATGGATTGTGTACGGGTTGGGCAGTTCATTGATGGCCTTCTTCTTCATCTTGCCATTAATCATGATGGGTGCGGGGCTTTCAAAATGGAAAGTGATTGAGCGCGCTGGTGAGATGAAAGGCAAAATTGTAGGTGTGACAGTCGTTGCGCTTGCAGGAGGGATCTGGTTGAAGGCGATCCCGTTCATAGGGGCGCCGACGATAGATGCAATCACTTTACAAATGCAGTTTGGTGGCCCGATTTTGGCAGCTGGCTATGTAGGCATTATGCTTCTTCTATGCCAGATTCCGCTCTTCCGTACAGTGTTCCGTCCTGTATCGAAAGCCGGTCGGATGTCACTGACGACGTATATTACACAATCTATTATTGCGACAACTATCTTTTACGCTTATGGTTTTGGTCTATATGGCAAACTGGATTTGGCGACAGGAACATGGATTGCCGTAGGGGTATTCGCCATCCAAGTCATTTTCGCAGAACTATGGTTGTCGAAATTCAAGATGGGACCACTCGAGTGGGTTTGGCGGAAAGCGACATACGGAAAGAAGTTACCCCGCATTAACGGGCAGTAAATCCCCACTGATTGAAGATTAACTTTACCGGATAAAGAGGGGAAAGGGCGTTAATTGTCGTAATAATAAGGCTAAGGGTATTAATAGAATGAAGGGATGGGCTTACAGATGAAATTATTGTCGTTCCGTTGCAAGGGTAAGACGTTGTTTGGTCCGAAAGTGAAGAGGGAAGAAGCGGTGTGGGATGTGCTAGCCATTGCAGAAGCATCTGGTGTTACTGATTTCCCACAGACAATCACGGAAGGTATCGCATTCGGGATGGATTTTGTCGAAAAGATTAGAAGATTGGTAGAACAAGCCGGGAAGGATGAGAATCTCGACCGTTTTAAATATGCATTCACGGCGATTGAGTGGCTTGCACCGATTCCGAGAACGCCAAAAAATGTCCTTTGCGTTGGCAAGAACTATGCGGACCATGCAGCAGAAATGGGAGCGGAAGCACCACCTGAAAAGATGATGATTTTCACGAAATCTCCAACAGCTATTGCGGCGGATGAACAAGATTTGCCAATCCATGAAGATGTGACGAATAGTCTTGATTATGAAGGGGAACTTGCGGTTGTCATTAGTAAGAAAGGTCGTAATATCCCAAAACAGCTTGCCTATGATTACATCTTCGGTTATACAATTGCAAACGATATTACGGCACGTGATGTTCAAGTGGCTCATAAGCAATTTTTTCTTGGGAAAAGCTTGGATGGTTCGTGTCCAATGGGGCCTTATATCGTTACTAAGAATGAAATTCCAGATGCACATAATCTATCGATTGTGACGAAAGTGAATGATGATGTGAGACAAAACGGTAATACCGCATCAATGATCTTCAAAATCGATGAGTTGATTGCGGAAATCTCTCGTTATGTAACGCTTGAACCAGGTGATGTCATTTTGACGGGAACTCCTGCTGGCGTTGGGAAAGGAATGACGCCGCCGATGTATTTGAAAAAAGGAGATAGGGTAAAAGTTTCAATCGAAGGCATTGGTACACTTGTTAATACGTTCGTTTGAGTCTCTTTCTTTCCGAGACTATTAACAGTGTGATACGATTACTAGGTACGATTACTAACGAATGAGGTGACTATTTTGGACGCATTATCAACCACGACACATCTTCATATTTTCACATGGGTTGTCGGAATCATTTTCTTCCTTGTTGCAGCAATGATGGCAAACGGGTCAAAGGGTCAAAAAATTTCGCATATGATTGCGCGCTTGTTTTATATTTTGATTCTTGTCTCTGGCGCATTGCTTTTCTTTAAATACTCAAGCAATGATGCAATGCTCTATGGCGTTAAGTTTTTATTAGGCTTTCTAACAATCGGAATGATGGAAATGGTACTGGTTCGTTCTCAAAAAGGGGAAAAAGTTACGACTTTCTGGATTCTATTCTTTGTGTTCCTTATTGCGACGTTGTTCCTCGGATTCAAACTACCGGTAGGTATTACCTGGTTCGCTTAAGCATAAAGAAATAATTGATGAATGAGACGCCTGCTGGCCACTATTGCCGGCAGGTGTTTTTTTCTTGTCTAGCTTCAGGCGCCAGATGCTCGGGTCATAAGTTGGTCCGACTTTGCGGCAAAGGGACGCCACTTCGTCAGCCCACCTTATGCCTGTCGCATCTAAACGGCGCCTTCCGCTTTTCTTTTATGTCTAGCTTCAGGCGCCAGATGCTCGGGTCATAAGTTGGTCCGACTTTGCGGCAAAGGGACGCCACTTCGTCAGCCCACCTTATGCCTGTCGCATCTAAACGGCGCCTTCCGCTTTTCTTTTATGTCTAGCTTCAGGCGCCAGATGCTCGGGTCATAAGTTGGTCCGACTTTGCGGCAAAGGGACGCCGCTTTGTCAGCCCACCTTATGCCTGTCGCATCTAAACGGCGTCTTCCGCTTTTCATTTTTCACAATATCGCCCTATTTTAAGTGAAGGGGTACGTTTATTAATTTAAACAATGGCGGCAACGGGTCACGTTTGGTAAAATGACGGATAGACAGCTTGTTTTGAGGAGGTTATTTTGTGAAAGTGAATAGATGGTTTGGACTTATTGCTACAGTGTTATTGTTTGTTACTACGCTACAACCGGCTAGGGTACTTGCGGAAACAGAAAGAACGATTGCTGACGAAAGTATCTATGATTTACTTGTCGATCGGTTTAATAACGGCGATGGCCAAAATGATATAGATGTAAATTCACAGGATAGTAGTGCGTTCAATGGCGGAGATTTCCTGGGAATTTCATTGAGGTTGCAACATATTATTGATATGGGTTTCACGACAATTTCACTGGGTCCAGTTTTTCAAACAGAATCATATGATGGCAGTAAAGTGCTTGATTATACGAAGTTAGAGCCGCATTTTGGCACAGATGAGGATTTCGTGGGAATGCTTAAGGAAATCCATGATAATAAACTTCTTGCAATCGCTGATTTTCCGCTTGGCGGAGTGAGTGTCAATCATGTATGGGCGAATGAGGGAACTGCAAAAATGATTCCTTCGTCTAACGGTACAATCGATTGGGATGGTACGGACGTTGATACTCAAAAAAGATTGAAAGAAGCCGTCGTCAATTTTGTGGAAACGTATAAGTTGGACGGAGTACGCTTGACGAAGTTGAATAAAATTGATTCGCAATTTTTGAATGATATTATTGCGGCTGTAAAGGTAGCGAAGCCAGGTATTTATGTTTTGACGAATGAAGAGAGCGATGCAGATTTCGACGCTATGCCAAATATCGAAAAGATGAATGCATTAAGACATTCTTTTGTAAAATTTGATGCAGACACTTCGCCACTTGCTTTATTTACAAATGAAAGCAACAAGGAACTGGTCCAATTCGATGAGTTGACAGGAGCGCGTTATACTTATGATATCGTAGAGGCAAGAATGTTCCCGCCGACGAGATGGAAACTAGCAGCGACGGCTTTATTCACGATGCCAGGTACGCCAATCATGCCCTATGGAACTGAAATAGCGGTGAATGGGGGAAAGGCACCGGATAGTCATCAGCTGTTGAATTTTAAAACGGAGATGGAATTGAAAGATTTTATAGGGAATATGAATACATTACGCAATAAATCTGAAGCATTTCGCACTGGGGATTTCGAAGTTTTGCATAATGAAGGCGGATTTACGGTATTTAAGCGTTCATCCGATAAAGAAACATGGATTATTGCGTTAAATAATTCAACAAAAACTGCAAACTTTGAAATACCAAAAGAAGTAATCGGTGAGAATAAAAAGCTTCGGGGTGTGCTTGATGGAGATCGAGTGAATGAATCAAAAGATGGAAAGTTCCGTGTCGTATTGGAACGTGAGCTTGCTGAAATCTATATTGCAGATGAAGATAAGGGCTTCAACACCGCTTATCTAATTGCATCGATTATGGTGTATGTGCTATTCCTTGGATTCCTCTTTACTGTTTGGAGAAAAGGTAGAAAGAGCCGAAAAGATGGAGTGACGAAGTAATTCGGTCTGCTTCTTAATTTTAACAACAAAAAACCATGGACTTTAAATTGTCCATGGTTTTTTGTGCATAATAGAAAACACTTTGGTAACAAATCATCGCCGCGAGCGACCAATAAAGGGATCAAGCGACCAATTAAGCAAACAAGCGACCAATTAAGCAAACAAGCGACCAATTAAGCAAACAAGCGACCAATTCTACAAGCGAAGCGACCGATTAATGAAACAAGCGACCGATTAAGCAAGCGAAGCGACCGATTAAGCAAGCAAGCGACCAATTCCACAAGCGAAGCGACCAATTAATGAAACAAGCGACCAATTAAGCAAACAAGCGACCGTTTCTACAAGCGAAGCGACCAATTAATGAAACAAGCGACCATTTCCACAAGCGAAGCGACCAATTAAGCAAACAAGCGACCAATGTCATAGATTTTATTAAAAAGAGCCTTCTTTATACCGGGTGATATCCGGTTTAAAGAAGGCTCTTTGCTTTTAGTACGATTTAAACGAAATCAGTCATTCAATTTATTCAAGAAAAATACAGCAACTGTACCAGGACCTGCATGGGAACCGACAACAGAGCCAATAAGGTGGATTTCGATATTTTTCGGTTGGAACATTTCTTGAACTAACGATTGTAGTTCGAGTGCGATGCTTTCGTCATCCCCATGGCTAATCGCAATGGTTTGTTCGGCTAGATGATCGCCACGTTCTGCCATTAAATCGACAATACGACGCAACACTTTTTTACGTCCACGATGTTTTTCAATTGGGACAAGTTTCCCACCTTCGACGTGAAGAAGGGGCTTAATATTTAACAGTCCCCCAATGAACGCGCTTGCTTTCGAAACACGTCCACCACGTGCCATATAATCAAGGTCTTCCACTGTGAATAGATGCTCCATATGTCCCGCCATTGAACGTATTTTTCGTTCAATCGTCCGGACGTCGTCTCCAGCCTCACGAAGTCGAACCGCTTCTTTTACAAGAAGTCCATATCCAAGAGATGCACATCTTGAATCGATAATAACAAGATTCATAGTCGGATTCGTTTCTTTCACCTGATCCCGAATCATGACAGCGGTACTATGTGTTCCTGATAATTCTGAGGAAAAGGTGATGTAGATGCCGTCTTCTCTGAATTTCGCGAGCTCTTTCCACATTTTAAGAAATAATTCTGGAGAAGCCTGTGAAGTTTTTGGTTGTTTACCGTTTCGGATCGCTTTATATACTTCTTTTGAATCGATTGACACAATATCATCGTACTCTTTATCATCGATGAGGACGCGTAATGGGATGAGTGTTACGTCGTTCTCTTCAAAAAATGATTTGGGCAAATCACAGGCGCTATCCGCAAAAATCCTCATTAAATTCCCTCCAATGAAAAAATAGGTTTAGTTCAAGTGTAACCGCTCAATGAGCACTCGCGCAATACCATCTTCGTTATTGGTCGAAGTCACTTCATCCGCAATTGATTTCAATTGATCGATCCCATTGCCCATTGCGACTCCTACTCCAGCGTAGTCAATCATTTCAAGATCGTTATCTTCATCACCGAATGCAATGATTCGTTCTTTAGGAATATCCATCCATTTGGAAACATGTGAAATACCCACTGCTTTATTCAACCCGTGTCTGACAATCTCAATAACATCCCACGGAGCACCCCAACGCCTATGATCAATCACTTCAGCGTGAACGTCACCGAGATGGCGTCGGATTGGATTGACTGTGTCCGATTCGGCTTGAATGAGTAAACTCGTAGGATTGTCTTGTAAATAGTGACGGATATCCCCTTCTGTGATTCGGGGACCGCCAAAGCCAAATATATCGAGCAGTTTTTCATCATGATAGTGCATGTAGACATCATCCATCACTTCTGCGACAATATTTTGAAAAGAAAATGCCTGCATCGCCTCGATGACTTCGTTAACGACCGATAGTGAAATCGTTTCATGGATTGTTTTCCAAGATCGGTCACCTGGGTGATGGACGAATGCTCCGTTAAAATTGACAATCGGGGTTTTAAGTCCAAGCTGACGGTAATAGATTTCACTGGCGCGGTAAGGTCTTCCAGTTGCAATCATGATGTGATGGCCTTGCCCCTCCGCCTTTTTTAGCGTTTGTAGTGTCTTATCGGATATGACTTTTTCATCTGTAAGTAACGTCCCGTCAAGATCAAGGACAATTAAATGCGGCTTCAACAAAACGCCTCCTTCTATTAGGTAGTCTATCGTTAACACACTATCCAAGTCAAAAAATCCTGTCATGTGAAACAACCTTTTTGTTTTTTTAGAAAAACTTTGTTACGCTAAATTGAAAAGGTAAAGGGGAGTGTTTGTCATAATTGTTCATGAAGAGATGTGGGGTAACGTCCCTTTATTACATATAGTGGGTGAAGATTTAAAAGACAAGCAAGTTCCGGTTATCATTTTTCTGCACGGTTTCACAAGTGCCAAGGAGCATAATCTGCATTATGCATATAATATGGCGAACAAAGGCTTGCGCGTATTATTACCAGATGCACATCTTCATGGTGCTCGTCATGAAAATCTCGATGATGTACAACTAAGTCTTCGATTTTGGGAAATCGTTCTTACTTCGATTGAAGAGGTTCGTTTCATGCACCAGGAGCTTAAGGAACGTGGGATTCTTGCTGAAGGAAACATTGGTTTGGGAGGAACATCGATGGGTGGTATTACGACGTTCGGTTGTCTTACTGCCTATAAATGGATTGATGCAGCGGCTATCATGATGGGGGCGCCGGGGTTTGTTCAACTCGCGAAAGCACAAATGGCTCAATTTGAACGACGTGGATTCGAGCTGCCAATTACTGCTGAAGAAAAACAATCGTTACTCAATGCACTGGCCCTATTCGATCTAACGAAACACCCTGGTTCATTGGATAAAAGACCCGTCTACTTTTGGCATGGCCAACAAGATACGATGGTACCATATGATCCTACATTCAATTTTTACAAAGTGGTGAAAAAAGATTATGCGGATGTACCTGAACGGATTGAATTTGATTCGGAGGAGAATGCGGGGCATAGCGTTACGAGAGCAGGCATGCTGAAATCCGCGGAATGGCTTGCAAGACATTTGAATGAATGAGTTCGTCTCTGTTATGATAAAGCTAGCAACTGGATAGAGAGGGGTTTGAATATGAGTCAGGATATGAAAGATAGCATGATGGGTGCTCTTGAAAATGTAATCGATCCGGAACTTGGTGTCGATATCGTAAATTTAGGACTCGTTTATGATGTTGAGTTGGATGAAGAAGGCACGTCTAAAGTAACGATGACACTTACGTCAATGGGTTGTCCTATGGGGCCGCAGATTGTTGCGAACATTAAACAGGAACTGATGGAACTCCCGGAAGTAAAAGATGTTGATGTCAATGTCGTATGGAGTCCGCCATGGTCAAGGGACAATATGTCTCGCTATGCTAAAATGGCACTTGGTGTAAGATAATATAAGGAACGCAACCGAAGATCGCGACGTCGTGTCGTAAAGGTTTCATGACCTACATCTTATAGGTCTAATCGGAAGGCACCGTTTAGCCTCGACAAATAGGAGGGATGAAATTCAATCCAATCCCTCCCTGCTGGAAGGCCTTTATAAACAGGACTGAAGCGTATCGAGAGGCTGGTGCCTGTAGCTAGACTAGACAATATAACGAACGTAATTAAAGGCTGTATGACTTTCATAAGAAGTCATACAGCCTTTTTTGAGTAAAACAAATCACTTTACATCATGGTAAAAACATACTATAATTTAATTAATCAAAGATAGTCAAAGTCAAACACTAGGGAGCTGATGTACATGAGAATGGACGCGCAGCAAGAAGACCAACGTACACCGTTAGAACAATTTGGGCGGAACCTTGTGGAAGAAGTGAAAAAAGGAAACATGGACCCTGTTATCGGTCGTGATGAAGAAATTCGAAATGTTATCCGTATTTTATCGAGAAAAACAAAAAATAATCCTGTTCTCATAGGTGAACCAGGCGTAGGTAAAACGGCAATTGTCGAAGGGCTTGCTCAGCGTATTGTGAAAGGTGATGTTCCAGAAGGGTTAAAAGACCGTCAAATTTTCGAACTGGATATGAGTTCACTAATTGCAGGGGCAAAATACCGCGGGGAATTTGAGGAACGTTTGAAAGGTGTCCTAAAGCAAGTGAAGGACAGCAACGGTGAAATCATCCTGTTTATCGATGAAATTCATACGATTGTGGGTGCGGGAAAAGCCGAGGGTGCAATGGATGCAGGCAATATGTTGAAACCGATGCTTGCACGCGGTGAACTGTATTGTATTGGGGCGACGACACTAGATGAATACCGGTTGTACATTGAAAAGGATCCAGCGCTTGAGCGACGATTCCAACAAGTGCTTGTACGAGAACCGTCTGTCGAAGATACAGTGTCAATTTTACGCGGGTTGAAAGAACGCTTCGAACTTCACCATGGCGTACGGATTCATGACCGTGCAATTGTTGCGGCTGCGACGTTATCTGATCGTTATTTGACAGAACGTTTTTTACCGGATAAAGCAATCGACTTGATAGATGAGGCGAGTGCAATGATTCGTACTGAAATTGATTCGATGCCGAGTGAACTCGATGCAGTGACGCGCCGGATTATGCAACTTGAAATCGAAGAGCAGGCACTTAGAAAAGAGAAAGATGCCGCGAGTAAAGCACGGCTTGCAGCATTGCGCGATGAACTTCGGGAATTGAAGGACTCGTCCGCAGGCATGCGTGAACAATGGGATACAGAAAAAGCAGTATTGCGGAAAATACAGGAGAAACGCGAGAAAATAGATCGTTTTCGTCGTGAACTTGAGGATGCTGAAAATCGTTTTGACCTCAATAAAGCCGCAGAGCTTCAATACGGGAAAATTCCAAATCTTGAACGGGAGTTGGCCGAACTTGAAGCACCTTTACTGGATGAACGAGAAAATCGATTGCTCCGTGAAGAAGTGACGGAAGAGGAAATCGCAATGATTGTCGCCCGCTGGACAGGCATTCCAGTAACGAAACTCGTTGAAGGTGAACGTGAGAAATTATTGCGCCTCCGTGAAACGCTTGAAGAACGTGTTATCGGGCAGGACGACGCGGTTCAACTTGTAACGGAAGCGGTATGGCGTGCGCGTGCAGGGATAAAAGATCCAGACAAACCGATTGGCTCCTTCCTATTTTTAGGTCCAACAGGGGTAGGGAAGACGGAGCTTGCCAAGACATTGGCTGCCACCTTGTTTGATTCGGAAGATCACTTCATTCGCATCGACATGTCAGAATACATGGAGAAACACAGTGTTTCCAGACTCGTCGGCGCACCTCCAGGGTATGTTGGCTATGAAGAAGGCGGCCAATTGACAGAAGCAGTACGTCGTAATCCATACGCTGTCGTATTGTTGGATGAAATTGAAAAGGCACATCCTGACGTGGCGAATATTTTGCTGCAAGTTTTGGACGACGGGCGAATTACCGACAGCCAAGGTAGAGTTGTTAACTTCACCAATACGGTTGTCATCATGACATCGAATATCGGGTCGTCGTACTTATTACAGAACCTGGATGATACGGAAAACCATGCGGCTGAAGATCTGGTCATCGCGGAATTGCGTAACCATTTCAAACCTGAACTGCTTAACCGGATGGATGACATTATCATTTTCCATTCGCTTACGGGCGATTCGTTCCGCCTGATAGCAGGAAAGATGCTCGGAAATCTTGTTAAACGACTTGAAGGGCAAGAAATTGGGATGGAATATGATGAGAACGTGCTGGATTGGATTGTAAAAGAGGGAACGGATGCCGACTTCGGGGCAAGGCCCTTGAAAAGGTTTATCCAACGACATGTTGAAACAATCGTCGCAAAAGAAATCATTAAAGGTGAACTTCGACCAGGTGACAAGCTTGTCTTGGCGATGGAAGATGGAAAACCGATTATTCATAAAGCATAAAAAAGGCCGCATGGACTGTCAAATCCATGTGGCCTTTTTTGTTTAAAATAAAAAACCATCTTCACTGTAGAAGATGGTTTTAACTATTGATTAATGATCTGCAACTGGACCTTCTGGTAACGATGCACTAATTATGAGGACAAATACCGCAAGGACGACCGACATGATTGCACCTGATATAAAGTCAAATGGTATATTCGCAATCGATCCCGCAACATAGTTCAACATCGTCACTAATAAGAAAGACCAAACAAACGTCATTAGATATCTCATTACATTCACCTCTACATTACTATTTCACTGCTTATTATATCATAGCATATCATATCAATTGAAGAAATAGAATTCCATTTAAGCACTTGTTTTATTTGACGAAAAAGTGTCAGCAGGTTGAAAAATTCCGCTGTTTCTTTTATAATTAACACCAGGTACTAATAATAGATGATAAGAACGGGGGATACAGAATGAATGCGGGTTTTATTGGCGTTGGTAAATACGTACCGCCACATATCGTGACAAATGCAGATTTGGAAAAGAGAATGGATACTTCAGACGAATGGATTCGAACGATGACAGGTATTGAGGAAAGACATATCGCGGACGAATCGATTAACACATCCGATATGGCTTACCATGCGGCCATGGATGCGATTAGCGACGCTGGGATCCAACCTGAGCAACTCGGATTAATCCTCGTGGCAACAGTTACACCTGATCGACCATTTCCGACCGTTGCGGCGATGTTGCAAGAACGATTAGGGGCGAAAAATGCTGCTGCTATGGATATCTCGGCAGCGTGTGCGGGATTCATGTATGGAGTTGTCACAGCGAAGCAGTTCATCGAATCGGGAACCTATGATTATATACTCGTAATCGGTGTTGAAAAATTATCTAAAATTACAAACTGGGAAGACCGTAACACAGCAGTCCTATTCGGTGATGGTGCTGGCGCTGTGGTTGTCAGTAAAGTAAGTGAAGGTCGCGGCATTCTTTCATTCGAACTCGGTGCAGATGGTTCGGGTGGTAAACATCTTTATCAGGATGAAAAACTTGTCATGAATGGCCGTGAAGTATTCAAGTTTGCAGTTCGTCAAATGGGCGAATCCGCTGAGAGTGTCATTTATAAAGCGGGATTGCAGAAGGAAGATGTTGATTTCCTAATTCCGCATCAAGCTAATATCCGGATTATGGAATCGTCACGTATACGGCTCGGATTACCTATTGAGAAAATGTCAAAGACAGTTCATAAATATGGCAATACCTCGTCTGCTTCCATTCCGATTTCATTGACCGATGATTTAGCTGAAGGTAGGGTGAAAGATGATGACGTTATTGTCTTTGTTGGATTCGGTGGAGGCCTTACATGGGGTGCTTTGTGCATTAAGTGGGGAAGATAATTTTAGTATATAAATTGAACATATGAATAACTATATAAACTGAGCCAAGGCGCCTCCCAAGGGCTAGCCGGAGCCATAAGACTGGCGGCGAAGCTGTCTGACTTATGGTGGAAGGCATCCTCGAGGAAGGATGTAGTTCAATCCTCCCTAGTGCCGCAGCGGATTCAATGTAATTCTTTATTTTAACATATATAGTTAATTGAAACGAAAAAAAGAATCGATTCGTAACATATAATGGAAAGGAAGTTTTGGTAATATGGAAAAAAGACGTGTAGTTGTAACGGGCATCGGAGCTGTTTCTCCGGTTGGAAATTCAGCTGAGGAATCGTGGCGATCGGTTTTAGAGGGGAAATCTGGAGTCGGTTTAATGACAAGGTTGGACAGCGATTTGTTTCCTGTAAAAGTTGCCGCTGAAGTGAAAGATTTTGATATAGAGGACTATATTCCACGGAAAGACGCACGTAAAATGGACCGTTTCACGCATTATGCACTCGCCTCTTCCATTATGGCGATGAAAGACGCAAACCTTGAGTTGGAGGGGGAACTTGCGCTGCGTACAGGCGTCTGGATTGGCTCTGGAATCGGTGGAATGGAAACGCATGAACAACAATTTAAGACATTTCTTGAAAAAGGATATCGACGTGTTAGCCCGTTTTTCGTTCCGATGATGATTCCCGATATGGCTTCAGGTCAAGTATCGATTCATCTAGGCGCAAAAGGCATCAATTCATGTACAGTAACGGCATGTGCGTCCGGAACAAACTCGATTGGGGATGCATTTGAAGTCATCCGACGTGGAGATGCGGATGTCATGATCACTGGCGGTGCGGAGGCACCAATTACAACGATGTCAGTTGCTGGTTTCTGTGCAATTACTGCATTGTCATTAAACCCAGATCCGGCCACAGCGTCACGTCCATTCGACGCCGAACGTGATGGGTTTGTCATGGGAGAAGGAGCAGGAATCGTTATTCTAGAAGAATATGAACATGCGATTGCACGTGGAGCGAAAATTTACGCAGAACTAATTGGCTACGGCTCAACAGGGGATGCGCATCATATCACTACACCTGCACCTGGGGGAGAAGGCGGTGCCCGCGCGATGAACCAGGCGATTAAGCAAGGCGGCATCAGTCCAGGTCAAATTGATTATATTAATGCACACGGAACAAGCACGCCTTACAATGATCTCTTTGAAACGATGGCGGCGAAAACAGTTTTTGGCGACCATGCCTATAAACTTGCGATGAGCTCGACGAAATCAGTGACGGGCCATCTGCTCGGTGCAGCAGGCGGACTCGAAGCAATCTTTACTGTAAAAGCATTGCAAGAAGGTATTTTGCCTCCAACGATAAACTACGTCAATGCTGAAGTAGAATGCGATCTGGATTATGTGACAGAGGGTGCGCGAAAAGTGGATATCCAATACGCAATGAGCAACTCACTAGGTTTTGGTGGCCATAACGCATCACTTGTTTTTAAGAAAATATAAGTTTAGCTAGAGAGGGCGTCCCGTTTTTACGTGGCGTCCTTTTGTTTGAGTTGGAGGCCGGGTTTGGGGATTGTCATGACCGTTTTTGCTCGGGCCATGACAGTTTCGCTGATTGTCCTTAGAGTTTGGTGAATTGCCCTGACAGTTAGCGCGAGCCATGACAGTTTTGTTGATTGTCCTTAGAGTTTGGTGAATTGTCCTTACAGTTAGCGCGAGCCATGACAGTTTTGGTGATTGTCCTTAGAGTTTGTCGAATTGTCCTTACAGTTCGTGTGAGCCATGACAGTTTTGGTGATTGTCCTTAGAGTTTGGTGAATTGCCCTGACAGTTAGCGCGAGCCATGACAGTTTTGTTGATTGTCCTTAGAGTTTGATGAATTGCCCTTACAGTTCGTGCGAGCCATGACAGTTTTGTTGATTGTCCTTACAGTTTGTCGAATTGTCCTTACAGTTCGTGCGAGCCATGACAGTTTTGTTGATTGTCCTTAGAGTTTGATGAATTGCCCTTACAGTTCGTGCGAGCCATGACAGTTTTGTTGATTGTCCTTAGAGTTTGGTGAATTGCCCTGACAGTTAGCGCGAGCCATGACAGTTTCACTGGTTGCCCTTAGAGTTTGGTGAATTGTCCTTACAGTTAGCATGTCCCATCACTAACTCTCCATTATAAAAACCCTCTTCGTCTAAAAGAGGGTTCCTCATTCATATACTTAAAGAAAAACTAAAGGACGATGCACAATAACACGCCTATTTATATTTCTCATTAGTTATGGACTAATCGTCGTTACTATTTCGCATATGATATTCTATTTCAACTACAGGTCACTCGGTTATGAGTGGAAACAAATTTTTAATTTCATATATCGTACGGCTGACTTTAAACTCTTCGTTTTATCGGTAGTTATACTTATTATTAGCGTTTACGCCCGAGTCCCATCGCAGCCTCCATCTTCCCGAGAGTGACTGATGCGATTGAATTCGCTCGTACTGCACCCTCATCTAGAATGTCATCGAGGACAGACGATTCTAGTAACTCGTAATATCTATCTTGAATAGGGGATAGATGCCCAATAACCGTTTCTGCTACGCCGGCTTTGAATGCACCATACCCAAGGCCGTTATATTTCACAACGAGATCATCAATGGAAACACCACTTAATACGGATTCAATCGTTAGCAAGTTCGAAACACCTGGTTTATTTTTAACGTCGAATTTCACGACACCATCTGAATCGGTAACAGCGCTCTTGATTTTCTTTTCAATTTCTTTGGGTGAATCGAGAAGTAAAATCGTCCCTTTCTTATTCGGGTCAGATTTACTCATTTTTTTAAGTGGGTCTTGCAGCGACTTGATACGGGCACCATTTTTAGGAACACGGATTTCTGGTATCGTCAGCACTTCACCATAGCGGCTGTTGAAGCGCTCCGCTAGGTCACGCGTCAATTCGACATGTTGTTTCTGATCATCGCCGACTGGAACGATAGCGGTATTATATAGAAGAATATCGGCTGCCATGAGTGGTGGATACGTCAGGAGTGCAGAAGAAACGCCATCTTTACCTTCTGATTTATCTTTAAACTGCGTCATCCGCTCAAGTTCCCCAATATAGGCTATACATTGCATCATCCATCCGGCTTGTGCGTGTGCAGGTACTTCAGATTGTATGAACAACAAAGCCTTTTCCGGATCGATTCCGCTGGCGATATAGATTGCAGCAAGGGAACGGATCGTTTTTGTCAATTCAGCAGGATCTTGTCGGACAGTAATTGCATGCTGATCAACGATGCAAAATAGACATTCATATTCATGTTGTAGCTCTGTGAATTGACGGAATGCCCCGATGTAGTTCCCGAGTGTTACAATGCCCGTTGGTTGTACGCCTGAAAAAATTGTCTTCATCAATAAATTCCTCCTATTCATAATTAGCCGCAAAAAAAACATCAGTCATCCCCCCGTTAAAGGGACGACTGATGTTTAATCAACCGTGGTACCACCCGAATTGCCCTAAGGCCACTCTGTAACCCTTAACGCGGGGGACGTGATAGGTTACATGAAATTTCACCTATCAGGCTCCGGATCCCATTCGTCCAGCTCGGTTTACCTGTTTGCACCACCCACAGGCTCTCTAAAAAACCGATTACTGAATTACTTTTTCCATCATTGCCGTTCGTTCAAATGTTTCCAGTATTGTACTTCTTTATTCAATGAAGTGCAAGAGATAAATCACTTCATGCATAATAAATAACGAGCGCAATCCCCATGAACGCCAAAATCAGCATTCCACTTGCTAATAGAGGGAATACAGGAGTAGAAAAAATCTCCGATGGTGCACGCATTGTCTCAACGTCCTCCATCCGACGTTTCGGTGTGAACACTTTTCTCATCGATAGAGTGAAGATGTCGAAAAAACCAGTTGAAAATATGAAAGAAATTAAGCCGATAAAGACAAGGGACCCTCCAACGATAAAAGATGAATTTATATAGGTGAGTAACGAAAATTCTTTATAGTATAAAAATAGTAACGCCGTAATAATTACTTGTGCAACTAAAAAATTCCTTGCAACGTTCTTCATTTTCCCACCCCGATTCATTGTAATGGTAAAGTATTAACATGAAAAAATCAAAATTTATAAATCTCCAATAACATAGTTGAAATAGAAAAGTCGCTATCAAGACTGATATAATCAACTTTCCGAAAAAGAGTAGTCATAGTACATATGGGAAATAAAAAAAACTCTGTACAACTCAACCAGAAGTTGTATAATAAGTATGCAAGGTGTTTTCAGATAATTATGGGGAGGTATTTGATTTGAAGAATCAAAAATTCATGTGGCTAATGAGTCTTATGCTTGTACTAAGTGTGTTCTTGGCAGCGTGTGGTGGCGATAAGAAAGACGATGCTAGCGACGCGGGTAAAGACAAGGGCAAGGATGAGGACAAAGGGAAGATAGAAGAACCGGCAAAAGAGGTTAAACAAGTTCTGAACTTGACTGACAGGTCAGAAATTCCATCTCTTGACTCTTCCATCTCGGATGACCAAGTTAGCTCCATCGTACTGACCAATGTTATGGAGGGGCTTTACCGCTTGGACCAAACTAGCGTTCCAGTACCTGCTATGGCTGAAAGTGAACCTGAAATCAGTGCAGACGGCTTGACGTATACATTCAAAATCCGTGATGCACTATGGTCAAACGGAACGCCTGTTACTGCGCATGATTTTGTATTTGCATGGCATCGTGCAATCAACAAAGATACAGCGTCTCCTTATGGACCGTACTTCATGGAAGGCATGATCAAAAATGCGACTGAAATCGGTAAAGGAACTATGGAAATTTCAGACTTAGGAATCACAGCGCAAGATGATAAAACGCTTGTAATTGAACTTGAACGTCCAGTTCAATATTTCCTATCGCTTATGGCTTTCAGAACATTCTATCCACTAAATGAAGAATTCGTAACCGCTCAAGGGAAAGAGTATGCAACTAACTCTAACGCTATGATTTATAACGGACCATTCGTATTTTCTGATTGGGACAGTACAGGAAACTCTTGGAAGTACCTTAAAAATGAAAAATATTGGGATGCAGACACTGTAAAACTTGATGAAATCAATGTTGACGTTGTAAAAGAAACTTCAACGGAAGTTCAACTTTACGAAAAAGGTCAAATTGACCGCGCAATATTGACCGCTGAGTATGCAATGCAATACGCAGACGATGAAAACATTTCAAATGAACTTGAATCATCTGTGTTTTATTTCAAATTGAATCAAGAGCGTAATGGCAAAGCAACACCGCTTGCGAATGTTAATGTCCGTAAAGCGCTTGCAAGAGCGTTCAATAGAGAAGAACTTGCTGATGCAGTTCTTGCAAATGGATCATTACCTGCTGATTACCTTGTTCCGAAGGACTTAGCATTTGACGCAGAAGGCAAAGACTTCCGTGACCATGGTGGAAGTTACGCAGTTTACAATGTTAAAGAAGCTAAAGAATACTGGGAAAAAGCATTAAAAGAACTTGGGACTGATAAAGTAGCACTCGAACTTTTAGGTGGCGATTCAGAAAATGCTAAAAAACAACAAGAATGGTACAAATCCGAGCTTGAAAAAAATCTTCCTGGTCTTACAATTAACTTAAAAGAAGTACCATTCTCTGTTCGTCTTGACCTCGATAATGCAAGTGACTTTGACATTCAGGCTGCTGGTTGGGGAGCTGACTTTGAAGACCCAATTTCATATCTCGAATTGTTCACAACGAAAAGCCCACAAAACGGAATATCTTACTCGAACCTTGAGTATGACAAACTTATAGAATCAACGAAAACAACCCTTGCACAAGATCCTGTAAAACGTTGGGAAGCATTTTTGCAAGCCGAAAAAATACTTCTTGAAGAAGATGCAGCGATTATCCCTAATTATCAACGTGGTAGAAGGGCTCTAATGAGACCAACTGTTCAAGGTCTAGTTTCACACAAGTATGGTGGAGATTACACCTACAAATGGGTGCATATTGTAGCCGAGGAGAAATAAACAATGTAATTGGAAAGTTAAAATCTCATAATGAAGAGAGTATTATGGTAGGTTTTGACCATGTACTCTCTTTTTCACTGAGAAGGAACTAACTCAAAATTCATTGTATTTTGTAACTACTTGGGTACCTATATAATAGAAATCGTGAAAAAGAAGTACTTTTAACAGTATATATTGATATCGTTTTAAAAATCATCATGAAAACTCTTCTGTAACTGATTATAAAACACAATCTATAGTAAATCACTATTTTTAAAAAACAAGATGTCATACCTAAGTCGTTACATATTTTAACCGATAATATTAATAAATTCCTTTTTCTTTAGACTATTTATGACATACAGGAGGTGCAAAGATGGCTAAATATATCACGAAACGTGTAGTCTACATGTTTATTTCCCTGTTTCTTATCGCATCATTAACGTTTGTATTAATGAAATTGCTTCCAGGTTCTCCTCTAGCATCCGCTGAAAAGCTATCCATTGAACAACGGGAAGTCATTTATGAAAAATATGGCTTGAATGATCCGATTCCGGTTCAGTATATCCGTTATATGGGAAATCTTGCGAAAGGTGATTTCGGAATATCGTTTCAGTACAAGAATGCGGATGTAATGACGCTTATTCTGAAAAAACTAGAGTATTCTGTAATTCTTGGTGCTCAAGCGATTGTGTTTGGGACGGTAATTGGAATAGTTCTCGGAATGATTGCAGCTTTAAAACAAAATACGATATGGGATTACGGTAGTACAATTATAGCAATCCTCGGTATTTCCATTCCGTCTTTTGTTTTTGCGGTATTGTTACAATTTATTTTTGCAGTAGAACTTGAATGGTTTGATGTCGGTTTATGGAATGGATGGAAGTCTAGTATACTCCCATCTATCGCATTGGCAATGGGCCCTATTGCGATAGCCGCTAGATTTATCCGAACGGAAATGATTGAAGTGTTAGGTACAGATTATATTTTGTTGGCAAAAGCAAAGGGAGCAAATTGGTTTGAAATCGCTTTTAAACATGCATTTCGTAATGCGCTTATCCCTTTGATTACTGTACTTGGCCCGCTTGCTGCCGGCTTGTTGACGGGGTCACTTGTTGTTGAACAAATCTTCGCGATTCCTGGAATCGGGGAGCAGTTTGTCAAATCTATCAACTCAAATGATTACGCTATCATCATGGGTACGACGATGTTCTTCTCAGTGTTCTTGATTGTAATTATTTTAATTGTGGATATTCTATATGGGATTATTGACCCGCGTATCCGCTTGTCTGGAGGTTCCAAGTAATGACGAACAAATTGGAAAAGTTACCGAAGGATTCATTTGAACGGATTACGATTGATAGTACCCAAGCCGAAAAGATTTCAAAACCCAGTTTGAGTTTCTGGCAAGATGCCTGGCTTCGTATCCGTAAAAATAAAGCGGCTATCGTTAGTATGTTCATCCTGATTTTTATCGTATTCATGACTTTTGCCGGGCCGTTTATGGTTAAACATGATCCAGAAGCTGTAAAAGTTTCACATGCAAATTTGCCACCGAAAGTTCCGGGACTTGAAAAGCTAGGCATTTTTGATGGGGTAGGTAAACTTGGTTCAAAGACAGTCAATCTTTATGAATTGAAAAAAATCGATACGTATTACTGGTTCGGTACGGATAGCCTTGGACGTGATTTGTTTTCCCGCCTTTGGAAAGGGACACAAATTTCCCTGCTAATCGCCTTTGTTGCCGCCTTCATTGATGTTGTTGTAGGTGTTATCTATGGAGGTATTTCCGGCTATTATGGGGGGCGGACGGATGACATTATGCAACGTATTGTCGAAGTGCTCATCGGCATACCAACACTCGTCATTGTTATCCTTATGATTATGATGATGGATTCTGGGATATGGTCAATCATTATCGCCATATCGATAACCGGATGGATTGGGATGTCCCGTATTGTGCGGGGGCAAGTCCTGAAATATAAAAACCAAGAATTTGTTCTTGCAGCAAGAACGCTTGGTGCAAGTGATCGACGTATTATCGGCAAACATTTACTGCCAAATTTAATGGCAATCATTATTGTTAATATGATGTTCACGATTCCAACAGCGATTTTTTTTGAGGCGTTTTTAAGTTTCATCGGGCTTGGACTTCAAGCTCCGAAAGCATCCCTTGGAACCCTAATTAATGATGGCTATAAGTTTATATCGTATCAGCCGTATATGTTATTTTTCCCAGCATTTGTATTGAGTCTTCTAATGATTGCATTTAATTTAATCGGAGACGGTTTACGTGATGCACTCGATCCGAAGATGAAAGATTAAAGGAGGAAAGTGAAATGGAGAAAATAATTGAAGTAAAAGACCTGGAGCTTTCCTTCCATACATTTGCAGGTGAAGTGAAAGCAATTCGTGGAGTTAGTTTTGAAGTATTCAAGGGGGAGACGTTGGCCATAGTTGGTGAGTCCGGTTCAGGTAAATCGGTCACAACAAAGTCCATCATGCGTCTTCTACCAGAATCAAGTACGGAATTCAAAAATGGTCAAGTGCTATTCGGTGGAAGAGATCTTCTTAAGATTTCTGAAAGAGAGATGCAAAAAGTACGTGGGAAAGATATTTCAATGATTTTTCAAGATCCTATGACGTCGCTCAACCCGACAATGAAAATTGGTAAACAGATTATGGAGCCTCTATTAAAACACCAAAAACTCAATAAGTCAGATGCATGGAAAAAGTCTGTTGAACTTCTTGGACTTGTTGGTATGCCACAACCAGAAATGAGAATGAAACAATTTCCACACCAATTCTCGGGGGGACAACGCCAACGTATTGTCATTGCTGTGGCACTTGCATGTAATCCGAAACTACTCATTGCTGATGAACCAACGACTGCTCTTGACGTGACAATCCAAGCGCAAATCTTGGAATTGATGAAGGACTTGCAAAAGAAAATCGATACATCCATCATTTTTATCACACATGATCTTGGTGTGGTTGCAAATGTGGCAGATCGTGTGGCTGTCATGTACGGTGGGCAAATCGTTGAAGTTGGAACAGTGGACGAAATCTTTTATAACCCGCAACATCCATATACCTGGGGGCTTCTCAGTTCTATGCCTTCACTTGATGCGACTGAAGATAAATTATATGCAATCCCTGGAACACCACCTGATTTATTGGCGCCTCCAAAGGGAGATGCATTTGCGCTTCGTAGTGAATATGCGCTAAAAATTGATTTGGAAGAAATGCCGCCACTGTTCAAAGTAAGTGAGACACATTACGCTGCCACTTGGTTACTTCACCCGGATGCGCCACAAGTGGATCCTCCAGCACCCGTCATGGAACGCATGAAATCGTTCCCTGGCAGTCGGTATTATGAAGGCAATGCAGGAGGTGCGAAGTAATGGCTGAAAAATTACTTGAAATCAAAAATTTGAAACAGTATTTCAATGAAGGAAAAAAGAATGAAGTGCGTGCTGTCGACGACATTACATTCGATATTTACAAAGGCGAGACACTAGGTCTCGTTGGTGAGTCAGGTTGTGGTAAATCAACGACAGGTCGAACGATTATTCGTCTATATGATGCGACGGGCGGCGAAGTCATCTATGATGGCATCGATGTCCATGCAAAGAAATCCAAGAAACAACTAAAGGCGTTTAACCGAAAAATGCAAATGATTTTCCAAGACCCGTATGCATCCTTGAATCCGCGCATGAAAGTACTGGACATCGTCGCTGAAGGGCTCGATATCCATGGACTTGTGAAGAATTCCAAAGAGCGTACGGCGCGTGTACACGAGCTTCTGGAAATCGTGGGACTGAACAGCGAGCATGCTAACCGATATCCCCATGAGTTTTCTGGAGGTCAACGCCAGCGTCTCGGTATTGCACGTGCACTTGCTGTTGAACCGGAATTCATCATTGCGGATGAGCCGATTTCAGCGTTGGACGTTTCAATTCAGGCGCAAGTCGTCAACTTATTGAAAGAACTTCAAGAAGAAAGAGGTCTGACGTATTTATTCATCGCCCATGATTTATCGATGGTCAAATACATTTCTGATCGGATTGGCGTCATGTACTTCGGTAAGCTTGTTGAAATCGGACCAGCTGAACTGTTGTACACAGCTCCATTGCACCCGTATACGCAATCGCTGTTATCCGCGATTCCATTACCGGATCCCAATTATGAGCGGAGCCGTGTACGGAAAACCTACAATCCGAAAATGCATAATTATGGCGACAACGAAGAAGTGATTATGCGCGAAGTTACGCCTGGACACTGCGTCCTTTGTTCAGAAAGCGAATTTGAATCGTTTAAATAAACTTCAACAATCTATTAAACAGGATCGGTTTTCGATATGGAAACCGGTCTTGTTTTATTGTGTGCCCGGCATGGGTAATCGCTAGGTGGTGAAAGTCCACTACAGGCTTGGCAGTAGGAACTGTTAGCAGAAGGCAAGGGTGTCCTC
>NZ_JADBEL010000011.1:0-56107 GCF_014873855.1 Sporosarcina limicola
TGAAGTAAATGAACTGGATTGGGCTGTCGCTTTACAGCAGTTGATCGAGCTTTTTCAGGATGTCCTGAAAAAGACCAATTCCAAACTCAAAAAACAAGTCGAAAATCAACTACAGCAATGGATGGCCGGTTTACCCAGTTATATCAAGGCTTATTTGCCGATTTCAGTGTGCGAAAGTTGAGTTATATAGATGCATTAGATGCTTTTTATTCTGATAGTACTACTAGTTCGACTTCGATAAGCAAAGCGTTGGCACAAATAGGGCTATTGTCGGGAACGATATATAAATAATCTGATTATTAAAGGTGTTCCTTCCTACATGTCGAATCGTAGGGTTGTAGGAAGATTCACAAAACTATTTGACAGGGAGTGTTGGATTATGAATACTGCTCAGGAAATAGCAAAACATTATAGGTTTAGTCGTAAGCTAAGAAGGTTCTCGAATCATAGAAATAATAACAATTTACATGCGAGCATCATGACTAGAGGAGATATTGAAAGATATTATAAGTTTACTAACACAGTAGACGAGCAATTGAGCAAAAACTATGATTTGGTTGAGGAAGATATGGATAGGTTCAAAGATGCTATTGCTGATTATGAAGTATGTGTTAATAAAGTTATACAAATGATGGACAATATTATAGTTGGTGAGGAATGGAAGTACTCTTTCGAGGAATTGACAAACTTAATAGACAGATTGCTTCATCTATACGATAAGTTTGATAAAGTTAATCACAGAAAGTTATGTCAAGATTAATAAATTGGTAAGTCACATCTAAACGGTGTGGCTTTTTCTTATGCCCATTTTTAGGAGGTGCAGCATGGAACAGACACAAAGAGTTACAAAACTAGAGGACGACATGATTGACGTTAAAACACGTCTAGCAGTGGCGGAGTCCTCTATTGTCGGTATTAAAGAAGATATAAGCTCTATTAAAGATGATACAAAATGGTTACGCAGAGCAATCACCAACGCAATTATAGGCTTAATCGTTACAGGTATCACTGCATTAATATTAACGATGAAATGAGAAAGGAATGATATAAATGAATAATCTACAACGACTACAAATGGAGACAAAAGGAATTGAGCTATCACAACAGGAGTTAATCGTTTATCTGTCCGAGTCGGGTCTAGTTCCCCATGAACCATACAATGCTTCCAGTCCATCGGCAAAGAAGTCAATCTATCAAACTGCCTTATCTATGTTAGAGTCGGTGGGAAACAATCCAGAATACATGCGGAATGTGAAAATGGATGATATGACAGTTAGTGAGTTCCATGAGTCATTATTAAATCGAATTGATGGATTGGAAAAGAAGATACGTACAATGAAGACAGACACCAACCAATCTGATTTCTTCATGCTATACGTATGAAAGGAGAATGCTAAATGAATTTATTAACAAACTATAAGCTATTGGATGACACATTCAAATCGTTGGCTGAAGAGGTGCTAATCAACGGTGAACCACAACAATGTATCGTTACAACTGCGTACCTCGGAATAGATGAGTCACGCCATATCAGTTCCCTACAGGCGTTTAAACGTGGGGACTATGTACAACATAAGGGGCAAACTTATCTAATTACAGAGGAAGTCAAATCCACTAGGCATAATAAATACCGTGCAAAAATGACGAATTGTGACCATTCTTTTGTAGTCAAGGATTTAATAGGTCGGGTTGAGGTAGGCAAAGATTCTCTAGGTAAACCTATTTATGAAAATATCTACTCTGATCCTTATAGTATTTACGGGCATATGAAGCAATGGGATAGGTCATTGAATATGTCATTTCAAGTTGGAATGATGCAAGTAACATACTTCATTGATGTGCAAAATAATACAAAAAATAGAGAACAGTTTGCGATAAATAATGTGTATGAAATTAGAGGGAAAACTATGAAGGTAGCTTTGCATGAGCTTTCAAATGATGGAATAATTGGATTGCTATTTTTACAGTCAGGAGCAAAAGCACCTTATTAATGAGTAAATAGCTTGCATAGTTAGGACTTCTGTATATAATATAAGAAAGAAGAGTTTCGGTCACGTTTCGGAAAAGGTTCTATGCCATTTACTTTGACAAATGCCGTTAGTATAGTGCTGGTAATGATTATATTTAATTGGTAATTTAAAAGAGGTCAGGGGTTCGAGCCCCCTATTCTCCATACATAGAAATTAATCGAGATGCTTCGTTTATACGGAGTGTTTTTTCTTTGTCTTCACCACTGAACGACAAGGAGTGCACCAGTAAATGATAGATGATTACCATCTCACATCTTCTGGATGAGTAAAGTTAAAAAGATATACGTATTTTGAATTATTAATGTTATGCTTGTTGTACTAATTTGATTGATTTTCAATAAAAACTGTCTCGTATTGCAAAAAAAATGATTTGAGATTTCGAATACAGACGTATCTTTGGAAGGTGCGGACGAAGCACGAACAGTGACATTGTTCATTATGATGAATAATGCATATGGTAAACTTATAAATCGGAGTGAAGTCTTTTTTCATAAGGATGGTGATAAAGATGCTTAGAGAAGAAGTGAGAAATCTTTTGGTTGATAAAATTGTACAGAAGTTGAATCCAGCTTTCATCTTACTATTCGGATCATATGCCAAGGGAACAGCCCATGCCGAAAGCGATATTGATCTTGCATATCTTAGCGGCAGGGAGCTATCATCCTATGAACGCTTTATACTCGCCTCAGAACTTGCAGAGCTGGCAGGTTATGAAGTCGATTTAGTTGATATTAGACAAATTGATACTGTGTTTACGATGCAGATTTTTGAGCAGGGAATACCGATTTATATTCAAGATGAAAATGAATTTATGCATCAGAAAATGCGAGCCTACAGTATGTACGCCGCCTTAAGCGAGCAACGTGCACCCATCATTGAAGCGATTAAAGAAAGAGGAAGTGTATTCGGAGATGAATGATGTCCTTCTCAATAAAACTGCTGTGATTGAACGGTGTTTAAAACGTATTCATGACGTATACGAAGGAAACCCAGAAAACTTAACTGATTATACGAAGCAGGACAGTATCAGACTCAATATTCAGCGTGCTTGTGAAGCGAGTATTGATTTAGCTATGCATATTGTAAGTGAACGTAAACTAGGTGTGCCTAAGGCTAGTCGTGATGCATTCAGATTTTTGCAAGAAGCAAAAATTATTGAGGAGAACCTGGCAAAGTCCTTGATGAATATGGTCGGTTTCCGAAATATTGCTGTACATGACTATCAGACGCTAGACCTTGATATTTTAGAAACAATTTTAAAAAATCATATTGCTGATTTTAGGGGTTTTTCAAAGGTTATCTTGCAACTGTAAAATAACTGAAAAGTGTAATACCTATTCGGCCTGAAACAGTCAGAGAGCTTGATTGGGTTAATATAATAGAATAAGTGGTACTGAAATCGGACCATAATGTTTAACAAGATTAGCTCAAAAGATAGGACAGGATGGGGATTGTATGGAAGATATTTTTGGAAAAGTCAATTTGGCTTTGGAAAACAGTGGTTATTCAAGGTTACAATCAAAAACAGATTTTGAACTGCTGGGGGAAGGAGCATGGCATGAAGCTTATTTGGCGAAATTATCGAGAAGCCACTCGCTTGTGATTCGTTTTCCGAAGAAGTAGGCTTATGGAAAAACCGTCCTTTTTGATCGTCAGGAATTGCTCTCTGAATACGGTGGAAACGGGTTTTATTATCGGCAAGCGAATAGGATTATGCCTGGGATTTGCCCTGAAGAATATGATTTTCATGTTGATTCTGAACTCACCTATACGATTGAAAGCTACATGGGACAGTCCATTGATCTATTAGCGACGGATTCTTTCATGGGAAGAGATTACGGTGTTCACCTGGGTTGTTTTTTCCGGAAAATGGATGATGCGAAACTGGACCTAGCTGGTTTTGGTCATATAATATGGAAGGATGGTGAATTAGAGGGTGTTTATAAAGAGGATTCACAGAAATTCATGGCTGATGAAAAAGGTGAATTCCAATCAGAGTGGGCACAATTGCGAGATGCTAAACTTTCTTTTGAACGTTCGGCAATTCAAGGGAAATTGTTAGGGTGTCTCGAAAACCGTTCAATTTCCTCTATCTCATTGACGAATCAAGATACCTCTCCGGAAAATCTCATTATTCGTGATGGCCGTGTTCACCTAATTGATCCGCGTCCGGTTTTATACAGCGGTGTTGTTTTTGCAGGAAATCACGTAAACAACTATAAAACACTTTTTCCGACCTATTACCAATCTCCACGGTACATGAAACAACAATTTCACAAGCATAAGGAAGTTCTTAATACACTGGCTGCTGGATTTGAGGAAGGATATACAGATGGATTGGTCGAACGAAAAAAAGCCTTGAAAATCGAACAATTTTTGCAGTTATTTTCTTTATGTTACGATAATTACGTGGCTTTACAAAAAGAGATTGACATAGAAACTTACTTGCGAATGGGTGATAAGCAAGCAATTGAATCACGCCTGTCTATTTATTTGCGGGAGTTGGAGACATTTGAGTTGAAATGTGAAAGCAGAATATGATGGAGAAGAATATATAGAGAGATTGTTATTCAATCATCTCAGTGAAACCTATTTTGTCAGCAAATTCTTTATACAATAAAAGTCCTGCATCACTGGTGAAATCACCGCCATCAAAATTAATCTTTATTCGTTTGTTGAATCCAAAAGAAAGTTCGTTTACACTGGCCATAGGGAGCCCTCCTGGCATGTTTTTGGTTTAGTCACCTATGACATTACCAGATACGGGGCTCTTTTTCTCGGTTTAAGGTATTCACTTTTTAAGTGAATAGTGGTTTTCATCAAATGCCTTGGTATCACAGGCATTTAGGCGTTTTTTTGCGACCCCTCTTGCACATGACAGTTCGGTGTTCCTCGATTGTTGTTTGAATTTGATGGTCATGTTGTTCATTCTTACCGTTCGAATAGGTGGATAAATTACTATTCGATAGGGGGAAATACCTTTAGAGATTAGCTAAGTGTGCGGAATGTGGAATCATTGTAGTGTTGAGGATTAGACGAATATTGATGAGTATATGGATGCATTTGGTCGGCGTATTGGTTTATATAATGTGGATCTTGATATGAGGTGTTTTCATTTGCACTATTGCAGTCCTTTGGGGGGCCAATAAATGTTGAAGGTTTAACGGGAGCAATTGTTTTTTTCCATTGATTCTCATCTAGACAGTAGGTGTGCGCCATGATATTTGCAGGAGTTAATTTTAAAATGTCGGAGCCTAAAATTACCTCCGGAGTGGGTGCATCAAAAATACCTAAAAAGTGAACGTTATCAGTTGTAGCTACAATATAATGCCACCATCCTTGTGGAACGTTTACAACTTGCCCAGGTGTAATAGGGTAATTTTGAATTTGTTTTGTAAAAGGGTTCATTAATGAAACAGTAATAGCTCCAGAAATACAATAAACTAGCTCCGCAGCATTTTGGTGATAATGAGGCTCGATGACATTATTAATACTTAGAAAAATATCAAGGAGAGACACATTTTGTAGTGTATTCAACTGTTGAATACTTAACACGTTAATAAAATTGTTGTTATCCTTTCTGAACAAAGGGCTTTTATTTACATCAAAAGCGAACTGTGTTGTTGGTGAGGTGTAGTCCATATATGAACCCATAAATACATCCTTCCTTTAATGATTATTCATGAAGTATAAATACCAAACGGCATGATTTTGTTCATCGGCTGAGGCTTGAGTAAATGCGGCATTAATAACCGGGTTATTGGTTTTTCTTGCTATCTCGTGATAAAAATCGACAGTTTCCTGTTCATCTATGAATGCAGCAAGCACCCCACTTTTATAATCTGTAGGACATTCCTTTGTGATTTGCGGAGAAGGTTGATTTCCAGTTAAAGAAATATAGATGTGCCAAAAAGTTTCATAGTGCCTGATTTCGTCATTTCTAATTTCAAGGATTCTGTTTTTTATTTTGGCGTTAGGTGCTTGATTGGCTAATATCCCATAGCAATAAATGGCGTTGTACTCACCGTTAATAGCTTTCAAAATATCATTAATAACTTCCGTGCTTGTAGAAGGTTGAATGGCGTTTTGATTCACTTTGTTTTCACCCCCAATCTCAATGTATGAGTAGGGTTAATAAAATGAACCTCGTCCTAGAGGATACGGGATTTTAATGAACATCTTAAAAAAACGAAGATGAAAATCAGGTTGTGTTACGGCAAGCTGACTGACTTTGCTTGTGGAACTTGAGCGATTGTAAGATGCATTGTGTGATAAGCGTAGGTTGGTGTAGGAATTGAAACGATTGAATAAGTGCCTGTAGTCACCATTGACTAAGAGGTATGGACTATGTTGGAGTGGGAATCGGCTTATGGAAAGTAAAGAAGGTGCTCTTCGCCATTTTACAAACGTTCAATCAAAATGATTATGGGAAGCGACCCGTCCACAGATTAGTGGCCAGCTCGCTTTTTTTATTTCAAAAATGAACTTTTTCACTCCTCGCATGTCTAATAAATAAGAGCAACCAGAAATGTGATGAACATGCATTTTTAGAAATCATCCATCTTTATAAAGAAACGCTCTATCGAATAGCTTTTGCTTTTTTGAAAAATGAGCATGACGCCATTGAAGCGGTGCAAGAAGTGACAGTGCGCGCCTACAAAAAGATCCATACAGTGAAAGAAGCATGCTATTTGAAAACTTGGCTTATCCGGATCATGATGAACTACTGCCAAGACCAAATAACGAAGAGAAAGCGTTATACCTCAAGTGAAGGTCTGCATGAAGTCGGAACTGAAGCGGTTTTTACGTCCATTGAAATCGAGGAAGCACTTGCCATATTACCTGACAAGGAACAGCGATTGATTCATATGATGTATTTTCAAGCTATCAAAATCAAAGACATTGCTGTAATTGAAAACATACCTGAAGGGACAGTCAAATCAAGGTTGCATAAAGCATTGCAGACATTACGGAGTTTTCTCTCGGAGAAAGGGGATGTAGATCATGTTTGAAAACGAAGAAAAACAATTGGGGGAAATTAAGTCTAGATTGGATGACTTGCAGATTCCAGAAGATCAGTTGAATGACGCAATCCAACAAGGTTTCTTGCTAGCCGATTCAGCGTTGAGGACACAACGGCGAAAACGCAGAAAATCGCTGTGGACTATTGCTATCGCGGCGATCTTCCTGCTTGCATTCGTGACATCCATCCGCGTTTCACCAGTCTTTGCAAATGTGGTCGCATCGATTCCTGGGATGGGGAAAATTGTGGATCTCGTTGAATTCGATAAAGGCTTACAAGGGATTTTTGCTAACGATTATTATCAACCGCTCCATGTCAGTCAGACGAAAGACGATTTAACACTTACCATCGATGGCGTCATTTTGGATGAAACAGGAGTGGTCATTTCCTATACACTTGAGGCTCCATTTTCACTCAATGGACTTAAATATAAAGAAATCAATCTTGTTCATGCGGGCAAAATAGTCCCACCCGGATCATGGAGCTACGACCATCCCAATCAACCACATGCAAGTCGGAAAGAAGACATTATTAGTATTTTATTTTTGGATAAACAGGCCTTTGACACACAGGACTTTGCATTGGAAGTCCAATTGGATAACGCAAAGGAAACGGCTTTCACCCTACCGGAAAAAGTGAAGAAGGGCAAAGTTTACACACTTAATAAAGAAGTTGTAGTTGAGCAACAAAAAATGACAATCCGTGACATCACAATCCATCCGTTGCGTGTGGTCGTGACGATGACGTTTGATGAAGCAAACACGATGAAGTTATTAAATTTTGAAAACATGCGCATTGAGGATGGAAAAGGTGAAGTGTGGAGCAGCATTCGAAATGGTACGAGTGGACTTGGTTTTGGTGAAAATGAACAAACCTTCTACTTACAAAGTAACTACTTTGAGCAACCGAAAGCGCTTTATTTCAAAATGGGTAAAATACAAGCCTTGCCAAAAGAGGAAGCGTATCTAGTTGTTGATCTTCAAAAGCAACAAGTGCTCAAACAACCTTCCGATGGGAAACTTGAGGTGACAAAAATGACTTTGGATACAATCGAAGCAAGATTTCCCAAGGGAAAAGAGCAGTTCAATTATCATTTGTTCTTAGGCACTGAAAATGTAGACGGGGAATCGGTTGACTATGAACATAAAAGCAGCTGGAGGGATGAAGGCTATGAGTATGCAGGAATTCTTTTTAGAACGGATCAACTGAAAAATCCGCTAAAAATCAGTATCTCCGCCTATCCGAACTACATCAACGGAGACGTCTCCATCGAACTTAAGTAAGTGAATACATTCCTCTCTCGTTCCATTCATACCATAGCAAGAGGGGGCGATTGATAGATGTATGACCGAGAAGCGGCAGTCCGTTACGCAGATACTTGGTGGAACGGGCGTAACCCGGCGTTTCCATCGTTCGATGTGGACTGTACGAATTTTGTTTCGCAATGCTTACTGGCAGGCGGCGCACCAATGCACGGCTACCCAAATCGGGAACAAGGATGGTGGCTGCGCGGAGGGACATGGAGTTTCAGTTGGTCAGTGGCACATTCAATGCGTTGGTATTTGGCGAGTTCGAAAAAAGGATTGACGGCGACACAGGTTTCATCCGCTGAACAGCTAGGACTTGGGGATGTCATTGCCTATGATTTTCAAGGAGACGGCCGGTTCGATCATACAACAATTGTCACCGCGAAAGACGGATCGGTACCACTCGTCAATGCGCATACCTACAACGCGCAACACCGTCATTGGGCGTATAAAGACTCATACGCAAGCACACCTGATGCACGCTATGTTTTCTTTAAAATTAACGACGAGTTTTCATGAAGAAGCAGTCCGTTTTCAGCAAACGGACTGCTTTTCACTATCAATCAAACCAAAGAATAGCAAGCGTCCCTTCACCGGCATGAACAGCAAGTGTTGAACTGATATCGCCGATTACCACTTCGAGACCCGGAACTTGTTCAGTCAATAGATTTTTCAAATGGATGGCCTGATCTATCACGTTGCCATGCATCAAATAGATTTTACGGCTATTAGCACCGGGGCTTGTGGCTACCTTATCGACTAAGTATTGAAGCGCTTTCTTCTCAGACCGTACTTTGTCGATGGCCAGCAATTCGCCTTCTTTCGAAATTTGGACAATCGGTTTGACTTTCAATAAACTACCAAGGAAAAATTGTACGCCGCTCATTCTGCCGCCTTTGTATAATTGATCCAATTGGCCAATCAATATGAAGTTTTGCAGCGTGCCAGCCATTTTCTCAAGCTGTTCTTTGATTTCAGGAACAGTCGCGCCGCCAGCGTGCATTGCCATTCCTTTTTCGATTATCCCTGTGATTCCATAGGATAACGCGAGTGAATCGATGAATGTGACGGGGAAACCAGCAATTTCAGCACCTGCTGTTGAAGAGGCGAGTGTACCACTCAATTTTGCGGATACATGTACAGCAACTGCTTCGTCATACCCTTCCGCAATCTCTTTGAACCGTTCTGCAAATTCGCCCGCAGACGGTTGTGATGTTTTAGGGAATTCTGTCGCATCTTTTATTTTTACATATAATTGTTCTGGTGTTAGGTCTTTGCCATCGACAAATTGTTCTTCACCGAAATGGATATTTAGCGGGACGGAAAAAAAGTCAGGATGTTGTTTAAGTTCTTCTGAAATAAAGGCGGTACTGTCTACAATCCATGCAATCGGCTTTTTATTCATAAATTAAATCATCCTTTGTCATTGTTATATCTACTTTATTACTATACCATGAAAAGTAATACGAACGTATTCAGAAAACTAGAAAAAAGGCGATACTCATGCGAATGAGTGTAGAGAATAGATACGAATTCGTTCTATAGGGTATAATGATTGGACTATACTTTAAAGGGGATAGATTATTAATGAATGAACAGGCACTTTCGGTAAGGGATGCAATCATCTCACGCCGTTCCATTAAAAACTTTAACGGCCAGCCGGTGGATCCAGAAAGTATTGTTGAAATTATCGAAGATGCAGCTTGGGCACCAAATCATGGCAACCGTAATCCATGGCGCTTTGTAGTTGCAGCTGATAAGGACTATGTGAAATTTCTGGAGATATTACGCGAGTATGGTGTTCCGAAATGGAAAGAGCTATCGGAAGAGGATCTCGAGAAGCAAATGAAAAAGTTTGCCGGACCAGGCGCAGTAACTTTTGTAATTGTTCCCGAGGATGCTCGTCAAAAAGAGCGGCTAGAGGATTTTGCGGCAGCCAGCATGTTCATCCAAAACATTCAGCTTCTTGCGTGGGATAAAGGAATTGGTACTTGCTGGAAGACGCCGGGTTTCCTAGACAATCCGAAATTCAGAGATGATTTGGGTGTCAAACCAGGTGAGCGAGTTATCAGTATGCTGCAATTCGGTTATTTCGATGAAATTCCGAAAGGCCGCCCACGCAAACCGCTTGAAGAAATCGTCACTTACTACGGGCGTGAAAACGAAGAATAATTGCAGAGAGGCACTCGGATTAATTTCTGGGTGCTTTTTGTTGGATTTATTTTGTGGATAAGGATTTTGAGATAGTGAAATGGGTCACTTATGCGGAAGAATGGTCGGTTGTAGAGTGAAATTGGTCGCTTGTGCGGAAGAATGGTCGGTTGTAGAGTGAAATTGGTCGCTAATGCGGAAGATTAGTCGATTGTGGAGTGAAATTGGTCGCTAATGCGGAAGAATGGTCGCTTGTAGAGTGGGATTGGTCACTTATGCGGAAGAATGGTCGGTTGTAGAGTGGGATTGGTCGCGTCCTCAAATCCCGCCATAATCAAAAAAACCGAATTCCCTCTCAAAAGGAATCCGGCACAAATATTATCACTTTTTCAATTCGTCTTTTGTAAATCCAGCGATTTCATAATAATAATCGCCGATGACGCGCAAACCTTGGTCAAAATTTTCCAGATGGAAGTGTTCGTTTGGAGCGTGGAAATTTTCTGTATCCAATCCGAAGCCCATCAGGACAACGGGTAATCCCAAGATTTCATCGAATGCGGCGACAATCGGAATAGATCCGCCACCACGCGTATAGGCTGTCGGTACATTGTACACTTTTTCGTACGAACGACCTGCCGCCTGTATTGCCGGGTGGTCGAACGGTGTGATGAAGGGTTTTCCTTTATCGAACTCGCTTACCGTCACTGTTACGCCGACAGGTTTATGTTTTTCAATATGGGCTTTCAGTTTTTTTACAATTTCGTCTGGATCTTGATCTGGAACGAGGCGACATGTAATCTTCGCGCCTGCTTCTGCTGGTAAAACGGTTTTGATACCTTCGCCTGAAAAGCCGCCGAATACGCCATTCACTTCAAGTGTTGGGCGCGCCCATGTCCGCTCAAAATGCGTGAAACCTTTCTCGCCGAACAATTCAGTAACGCCAACTTCTTCTTTCAACGCTTCTTCATTGAAACCGAGTGCTTTATAAGCTTCGCGCTCTTCGTCTGATAGCGGACGGACGTTATCGTAGAATCCGTCTACTGTGATAGTGCCTTCTTGATCACGGAACGACGCGAGGATTTCCGCCAGCGCGTGAATCGGATTTTGAACCCCGCCGCCATATAATCCGGAATGGAGATCTCCTTTTGGTCCTTGTACATCGATTTGAACGCCGGTAAGTCCGCGCAGTCCGTAGCATACTGCAGGTTGTCCAGGGCCTTGCATGCCTGTATCAGAAATGACAATAACGTCAGCTGCAAGTTTTTCTTTATTCGCTTCAATATATTTCTCAAGATGGGGGCTACCAATTTCTTCTTCGCCTTCAATGATGAATTTTACATTGACCGGCAAGCTTCCCGTCTCTTGCATAAGTGCTTCGACCGCTTTTACATGCATGAACACTTGGCCTTTATCGTCACTTGCCCCACGCGCGAATAATTTGTTGTCGCGTACTTCGGGTTCAAAAGGTCCGCTCACCCAAAGGTTCAGAGGGTCTACGGGTTGGACATCATAATGGCCGTACACAAGAATCGTCGGTTTTCCTTCCGCGTGAAGCCAATCGCCATAAATGACTGGATGTCCATCTGTTTCATCGATCGATAAGTTCTCAAGACCTGCTGTTTTGCATGAATCCATGAGCCACTCCGCCGCTACTTGCATATCTTTTTTATGTTCGGATAAAGAGCTGATACTTGGAATACGAAGAAAGCCCTTCAATTGCTCAAGATGTTCGTCCCTTTTTTCCTTAAAATGGTGGTCTAGCTTTTCTAAATGCGTCAACCTAATCCCTCGTTTCAAATTAATTTCGTATATAGAAATAGTATAGCAGAAAGTTGAGAAAATGAGTAAGTTGGACAGGCTAAAATAGGTACATTATGGTATGCTATTTGGATAGAAATTTAATTGCACGAATTTGAAACATTCCCAGGAGGGACCCTATTTGTTTATCGCACTCGGATTCTTTTTGTTCATGTCGTTTTTCCTGTCAGGAAGCGAAACGGCACTTACAGCAGTAAATAGGATGAAGGTCCAGTTTCAGGCTAATCAGGGCGATCGAAAGGCGATTAAGCTACAGAAACTGATTTCGAAACCGGACCGTATGATCACAGCGATACTTATTGGAAATAATATAGCGAATATTATGATGCCGACGATTGTGACAATGATTGCAATTGAAAAAGGCCTTAGTATCGGTCTACTGACGGGAATATTGACGGTTATTATCATTATCTTTGGGGAAGTATTGCCGAAGACGATTGCGGCGACATTCGCAGATCGAATTGCTTATGCTGTTGCACCAAGTATCACAATTCTTGTTAAATTGCTGACTCCGCTGACGGCGGTACTAGCTTTATTCACGAATGTTTTCATCCGAATCATTTCAAAAGGTACTGTTACGCAAGCGACGTTGACGAAAGCCGAGCTTAGATCGATGGTTGACATTGCTTCAATAGAAGGGACATTTGAGCAGGATGAGTCAATCCGTCTAAAAGGTGTGCTTGATTTTCCCGAAAAAGACGTATCTGACGTACTAGAAACACATCGAACGGATATCGTGGGAATGCCCATTGAAGCTTCTTATGAAGAAGTACGTGATACAATTTTAGAACATTTTTACACGCGCTATCCAGTCTATGAAGATAGTATGGATACGATTGTTGGGATGTTTTATTCCAAAATGCTTATCGAATGGTCGATGAAACCTGAGATGACACTTGGCGAACTAATTGACCGTGAACCACTTTATGTCGTACAGTCTGCTAGTGTTGAAAAGGTGTTCAAAATGATGTTATCGAAGAAAAAGCATATGGCCGTTGTCTTGGATGAATATGGTGGAACGCTCGGCATTGTGACGCACGAAGATATAATTGAAGAGATGATTGGGCAGGATATCGAGGATGAAACCGACCAGGACGAGGAGGTACTTGTCTATGAGGAGTCGGATAATCGACTGGTATGCCATGGGCGCCTAGAAATTGTAGATGCGATGGATCTTCTCGGCATTAAGTTACCGACAGATCATGAGACGCTTGGGGGATTAGTGCTACAAGAGTTTGGTCACGTTCCAGAGCCGGGCGAGCGATTTACCTTTGAAAATCTGAGCTTTGAGATTGAAGAAATGGATCGCAGTCGAATCCTCCGCATGTCGATTACGATTATAGAAGACGAAAATTAAAAACATCCCCTAAACCGGTTTGCGCGGCTTTAGGGGATGTTTTTATTGCCGTCCAACGTTTCTAGCTCCGGTCACCAGCCGCTCGGGTCATAAGTCAGTCGGACAATACGGCAAAGAACGCCGATTTGTTCAGCCTGTCTTATGCCTGTCGCGTCTAAACGGCGCCCTGCGCTTTTCTAATATGTCTAGCCTCGGGTCATAAGTCAGTCGGACAATGCGGCAAAGAACGCCGATTTGTCAGCCTGTCTTATGCCTGTCGCGTCTAAACGGCGCCCTGCGCTTTTCTTTATAACTTCACGTTACCTTACATGATTGTAAGCAGGCTGAAAGAGAATACGATGGTTTGAAAGGTTAGGATTGTTGATAATAGGGATAACAGTTAGAAGACGGGGGATATTACATATGACAATTAATCTGAATGACTTATATGATGAGTATGGTCGTTACATCTATCATCTTTGCTTGAAGTTGACACGAAACAAAGAGGAAGCGGAAGACCTGATGCAAGATGTCTGGGTGAAAGTCGTTCGTTATAGCGGACGGACAGACAGTGTCGACCATATGAAAGCGTGGTTGACGACGATTTGCATGAACACATTCCGTGATCGATACAGAAAAGATGTGCGAAGAAGCAAGCACGTTATGAATCAACCTGATACATTAGACGTTTCGATACTCGATTTGGTTCCCAGTGATGGACTGACACCAGGTGAACTACTTGAACAAAATGATATTCAATCACTTGTTCAGCAAAAAATTGGGGAACTTGATGCGATTTATAGGAAAACAATCGAATATTTTTATGTCTATCAATATTCACTAATTGAAATTGCAGAAGTGATGAAAGTGTCAATCGGTACGGTGAAATCAAGGCTGTTCCGTGCGAAAAAGTATTTGAAGGAATTAATGATTGAAGATACGGCGGTACGTGAATACGTCATCGCATAAGGGGAAGCATGGCCGTTCGGGGGCTGTGTTTTTTTGTTTGCTTATGGGACCTATAGCGGTAAGCCCAAATGTTAATAGAAATTTAGAAAAAAGGCTACCCAATGTTCCGGACAGCCTTTTGATCAGGAAAGTTCAGTAAGTTGCTGATTCAATTCGGCGAGTCTTTCTTCCATTGAGGCAAGGCGGACTTCCGCTTTTTTTACATAACTATTGTTGCCGGTCGATTCGAGCTTCTCAATATCGCCTTGCAGATTAATATAATCCATTTTGAGTTCAGCAATTACTAATTCTACTTGGCGTTTATTCATAAGGAAAATCACCTCGCATTTTCCCTTAGTGTAGCATATCTGACGTTTCTTTTCCTATAGCCTCGCCTGTTTGTCGCTTTGGATACTCTAGGATATAGCGAATCGCCTCGCATACCGCGTCTTTACCATCGCCAAGTCCAAGTGCCGTTTGTCTAGCAATCGCTTTTTTGCGAAGCGGTTCGTGCAAGAGTGGTTCCATAATGGCGTTTAGTAAACTGGACTGTTTCACTTTCCGGCCAAGCCCAAGATGGATGAATCCATGCTGTTCTTTCGGAAAGGCGAGACTAACTTCAAAATCATTTTGTGCAAGTACGACACAAGGAATGCCCATCACCGCCACTTCGTAAGGCATATAACCGGATGCACATAAAACAATATCACCAGATGCACACACCTCTGCAAAACGATTAGAATGCTCCAGGATTGTAGTATTCCTCCTACCAAGTGCCATCATGCGGAGCGTACTTGTGTCATGTGCATAACGTTCACCGACGAGGACGGTTACTTTAAGTGGAATTTGGAGTTGTAGCATATGCCGAAGGGCACGGTATGTTAAATTGCCTTCATCTTCATCGCCGAATGAGATAATAAGATGAGGAAGAGAACCGGGTCGATCTTTGCGGAGCCCAATTTGTTTGAACGAAGCCAACTCTTCATCGGCAATAAAGCTTTCCGTCCCAACGATGTAGTGATCTATTGAATTGTTGAACGAATCAGTATATAGTGTTTGGAACACCAGATCCGCGGACTTAGCCCCATCGCCGAAATCATCGAAGTGGATAATGGAAGGGACGAATTCCCGAACTTTTTCTACTTCTTCCTGGATTGTAGAACCGCTATCGCGCAATAAAAGATCAGGCCTGATGTCTCGCAAGGTTTTTAAAAGTCCTATTTGACCTATGAAAGAAATGGTTTCTAATCCGTTCGGAGCATCCGGGGAATCTTCACCACACAGGAACACAATGTTCGCTTCTTCCTTCAGTATTTTCGTGATTAGGGCAGCCCGGCGTTCAGGGTATGTCCCTTTTCCGTCCGACCTGGAAATATAAAAGGCAATCATCTTCTTCTCTTGTCCGTCTATTGGAATCACCCTTTCTAGTAAACTCAGTAAGTCCATCCCTTCATCGTATGTGAGGAAATAGAGGGATATGCCAGTTCAAATGCGTTGAAAGCTTTGAATCACCCCTTGAGTGAGTTAATAGACAACGTTACACAATCACCAATTATCTATCCAAATCATGTGGATTGAAGCAGGTAGTATGGTAAACTAGCATTATTTCAAGTGGGGATGGGGTGATTCCCCAACTTTTGGCACAATGAAAACCTACAGAAGGGGGCCATGCAAGCCTGGTTTCGGGTCAGCAGTCTCTTTCTTTGGTACCATTGAGAAAGCAGAAACAGCTTTGAGGGGGATGAATAGTGAAGATCTTGTTTGTGGACGGAACCATTATCGGTAGAAAAACAGGTGTCGTTCTTGAAACGGTCCTGAATTATATAAAGGAAAATGGATGCGGATATCAATTGGAACGATTGAATCTTGCGGATTATACCCATCAATTTGTCGATGGGCGACCGTTAGATGAATATAATGATGACATGCAAAAGCTCGTCCGGAAATTCAATGAAGCAGATGGCTATATTTTAGCAACACCAATCTTCCAGGGGTCAATCCCGGGCGTATTGAAAAACGCATTTGATATGCTACACCCGCATACGATGCGCTATAAACCGATATCTATCATTGCAAACGGAGGTACACACCAGCATCATCTTGTCATCGAAAATCAGCTAAAACCGATTCTGGATTATTTCCGCTGTCTCGTGACACCGAATTATGTCTACACACATAAGAATCATTTCGATCGAGACAATACAATTATCGATATGGACGTGCATAACCGCTTGCGTGAACTGGCAAGGGTGTTTGTGAGGTATGCGGAAATGAGCAAGGATTTGTCGAAAGAAATATTAGATGAAGGATAATTGAAAACCGCCCTTCCACCTTGTCAATATGACGGCGTTGGGGCGGTTTTCCTACGTTCAAGCAGGGGAACGATGTGGTTCAGTAACTTTCTCGTCATTAGTTGTAATGATGGGAGAAGTGATGTTTGAGTGGCAAAGTGCAAACACTAAAGAAGTCACCACTTTTTTCATTTTCATAATACCTCCTTATATATTTTTTTTATTGCATGTAAACATAATTTGTTTAAATTGTACGCTTTTTTATATTGCATTATTTTCGCGTAATACTCCGCAAATTCTTCCGTAATTCCTTTCAAGCACTTCCAATGTTCATGTTTTAAATAGTAGTCAGCACATTGCTGGATGAGTGCTTCATAGTCAGAACTTTGGTTTCGCAGCAAGCATAACTTACCTTCAATGACTTGCAAATGGATTTCATCCAACTTAGTTGTACAAGCATTTTTCGCCAGTTCGAAAGCATCTCCAACTGCATCCAAGTCCTTTGTTCTCAGCAGTATTTTCAGTTTGACATGATAAGAAATGAACAAATCATCGGGATTATGATCTTTTTTTAATGAGATGCATCGATTGATAGCTTCTAGGGCTTGATCATATTGTTCTTTCTCCCTATAAATAAGGGCAGAGTTATGAAGTAGCGTTAAATATGTTTTTTCAGTCTCGTCGTTTAAAATGTTTAAACCTTTGTGAATGTAAAGTTCCGCATTGTCGAAGTCATTTAGTAATTTGTACAGTACGGCCAGTAAATTATAGCATTCAGCTGTTTTTTTCCAATTATGAAGGTTTAAATAATGGTCTTTAGATTGCTCTGCGTAGACAAGTGCCCCCGTATAGTCGTGGAGATAGTAGTGTGCTAACGCGATATTAAAAGTAAGACGCGCGTGAAGTGAAGCATCGTCATTCATCTTGAGTATACAACTAAAAAATTGGATGCTTTCTTTGTGATTCTTTTTAATGTAGTGATATAGACCAGAAATATAATTATACTTTTCCCGGATTGAGGCACTTAAAGTCGTTAAAAGTTCTAGATCTACATATGGAATAATCGTATCTGAATAATATCTTCCGAAAGTATCATAGTCGCCAGCTTTAAAGAAATCGGTGCACCTCAGCAAATTAAAGTGTAATTCCTGTTGCAATGAAGGAATGTACTCGAAACTTTTTTTATGTTCCTCAAAGAAGAACCGTGCATTTTCTATCTCTTCTGCGTCTAATAAGTCTTCGTATTGGTCCAACAATACCGTCATGTCCTCATCAATAACACTTTGATTTATTAAATAAGTAGAAGGAACGGATAAACGCTCCGCTAATAATTTAAGTGTACCCTCAAGTGGTGCATAACGCCCCCCCTCGATATTACTATAATGAGAATCAGAAGTGATGCCATCGCTTACTTTAGCTTGGGTCATTCCTCTTAATCTTCTTAGTCCCTTCAATCTTTTTCCGATATGCAAAGAAATTCACCTCCTTTTATTTTTAATCGTATTAAAAATAAAACCTTGGATTATTTAATAGGCTATATGGTAAAGAGAAGACTTATATAATCAGAGCCGTAGAACATTGGTATTTATAATAAGATTACCCCTCAATTAAGAATCATAATAATTAGAAAGTTAAACTTGAATATGCGGATTATTGATTTATAAGTATTATATGTAATATTATAGGGGACTTTAAGCGTAGTCAATATTATTGTTGAAAAATAAAGATGCAAACGATTATTTCGACGCCATGTATACATTATGTCTGTTGAATCAGCAAAGCTTTTGGATGATGGGATACTGGACAATAACCTTTTAAATATAAGGATACACGGATTGATCATGAAACAACAACTAGCTATTTTTTCTACACGATGACAAGGAAAACGAGGGCTTTTGCATTTTAGCGACAAAGATTTATTTCTTTATTAAAATGATTTACTTACAGAGGGCTACTACTTGAAAGCATTCAATCGACTCCTGGCTCACCTTTTTTGTTAATGAGCCTTTCCCCTGAAAAACTTGGAAAACTACGTTTTGAGTGAGGTTGTGGTTGTGGATAATCTATGTATAGATATAGTACAACGATCAGTAGTGTAGGTTTAATAGATCATAATATTCTTAAAAAAGTAGATACTACACAATATTATTGGTAGATAATCGAGGGGAGGGTGAAACTAGCTTACTCAATCAGTTTTCATGAATCTTTTGTGTTCATACAAATGTTTCTTATATTTCTGGTCTTTAAATAGAGGAATAGAGCAATTCATATAACCTACTTTTACAATATTCATAATAAAGAGTATGTGTTATATTGAAGTTGTTGAATACTACGATTTATGTAAGAAAGTGGTTGAATTTTGCGGATTCAACGCCGATAACCGTCTAAAAAACGGTATCGGGGGGTCTTTTTTAAAGACAATGACGGGCATGAAATCCGTGTAGTGACAAGTTTGTTTAACGCGTCCGCGGAAGTAATTGCTAGCATATATATAGAGCACGCTGGGGAATTGAGTCTTTTTTTGACGAATCGAAATAATCTGAATGTTCCTGTGATATTTGGAACGCTAAAAATGCTGTTTTTAACCAACTTTTTGCGGTACTGGTTGTATATAGTGCTGCTAATATGGCATTTTCAACAACCAGAATACTCCATAAGTTGGGCCAAAACGATTTGCCACGTCTTTTGAATGATTGTTCTTAGATGATACATTGCCGTTTATTTGGAAGGACGCAGTGGCTTTCTTTTTGTTTTATTAATTAGCGTACAGCAGGAGCTCACCTATTTCCGCTATGCTCCTATTACCTAGCTAATCGGAAGGAGAATGAAATTACAATCTATTAGGGAAATTACTATTCAGCGCATTCTTAATCTTAAAAGATTGTAGTTTAGTAGTGAAATTTAATCAATGATGGATAGGAGGTATGTTGCACTTGATGAATTTGAAAGCAATAGTTGTTAAAGATAAAGAAAAGTTAAATGAAATTTATAAGTTACGATACGATACATTTGTTGTGGAGCAACAATCTGCCCCAATTTCCTTTTATCCGAATGGATTATTAAAGGATGATATTGATAGCGATGGTTTTCATATAGGTTGTTATTTGAATGAAGAGTTGGTAGGTTGTATTACTTTAATAAAAAAAGAAAATAAACCTTTAATGGCTGAAAGGATCCATCAGCTAAGAAGTTTTCCAAACAACATATATGCGGAAGTAATGAGATTAATTATAGTAGAGAATCCTGAGGTAAATAATTTTGGTGTAAAGGCAAAAGTGCTAGGTGAATTATTGGAAAGAATAAAAGAAATTGTAGTTCAAGAACAGATTACACACATATACCTACAAAGCACTAAGAGTTCTCAAAAAATATATGAAAGTCTAGGCTTCGAACAAATTGGTAGTTATAAAATGTATGAAGGTATATCAAATGAATGTCCTATGCTTTTAGATATTAACAATACAAATAATAGAATTTTTAAGGAGGAGTAATAATGAACGCTGAAAAAATAATAAATATTGAAAAAGTCAGAGCGATTATTGCAGAAGTTTTAGAAGTAGAAATAGATGAAGTAAAGGCAGAAACAGATTTAGTAGAAGAGCTGGATGCAGATTCTATGATGGCCCTAGAGATTATGGCAACGATAGAAAAAGAATTCAGGGTGAAAATACCAGAGAATGAAATTCAGAATTTTACAACTCTAGATGCGATTATTAAAATAGTTGAAAAGGAAATGCGATAAATGAATGGTGATATGTCTAAAAAAAAGCCTGCCCTATCTTTTCAAGAGATTTTGAAAATTATTCCTCAAAGATTTCCAATGATAATGATTGATAAAGTAATTGATATAAATAGTGAAAGTCTAGTTGCTATCAAAAATATTACAGGAAATGAATTTTTCTTTGAAGGGCATTTTCCAGCTATTAAAATTTTTCCAGGAGTTTTATTGACGGAATCAATGGCTCAGGCAACTATTATTCTATTTAACAACTCTGGGCAGGATATGGATAGTAATTTGTTGCCTGTACTTTACCATACAGACGTGAGATTTAAGGAAGTTGTAGTACCGGGAGATCAACTAATGATACAGATAACGATGCTAAAAAAAGTTGAAGGTTCGGCAATTGTTGAAGCTATTGCCACTGTAGAAGAAAAAGTTGTAGCTAAAGGAAAACTAACTTTTACTTTCAAAGAACTTTAAAGGTGGAATATAATTTGAATAGAGTAGTAGTAACGGGTGTAGGAGTCATTACTTCAATTGGAGAAGACGTCGATACTTTTTGGGATTCTTGTATAAATGGAAAATCTGGAATAACAAAAATAGTGAAAGATAAACTGGAACTATTAACTCCTCAGTACGGTGGACAAATTCACAATTTTGATCCTGGAAAATATATTTTTGAAAATGATTTTAATTCAATAGGGAGAGGAACCCAATTATTAATAGGCAGTTTGCGTCAAGCAATTCAGAGTTCTAAATTAAAAAAAGAGGACTATCAGTTGGCAGATTTATTTGTAGGTACTACTATGGGAGAGGTCAGTGCAGAGACAACAAACCTAGATAGATTTCTTCAAAAGAAAAGTGAAAAGGCTTTTTTAGAACAAAACCAGTTAAAGAACATGTTGGTCTATGCTTCTAAAGAATTTGATATAAGAGGGTCCGGATTATTGAATACGAATGCGTGTGCAGCAGGAAATTATTCTACAATTCAAGCCTTCGAGCAAATCCGAAATGGCAAAAATAAAATTGCAATATCCGCTGGCGCCGACCCGTTTGCTACAATTGCTTATTACGGATTTAATAGATTAAATGCGATTTCTCCAGATAAGTGCAGACCATTTGATAAAAATAGAAAAGGAATGCAAGTGGCAGAAGGATCTGCGTGCTTGATTTTAGAAGATCTTGAACATGCTCTTGAAAGAGGGGCAGATATTTTAGCGGAGATAGTTGGTTATGGAGTGAGTAGTGATGCGTTCCATATTACTGCTCCACATCCAAAGTCATCAGGAATTATTAGGGCTACTAAAAATGCTTTAAACTACGCAAAGCTTGCTCCTTCGGAAATAGATTATATTAGTGCACATGGAACAGGCACATATGCAAATGATAAAGTTGAATCTTTTGCGATTAATGAAATATTCGGTGAGAATACCCCTGTAAGCTCGATAAAATCAATGTTGGGCCATTCAATGGGGGCGGCAAGCGCAATTGAAAGTGTAGTGAGCTGCTTGGCAATTAGAGATAACGTAGCACCACCAACTATAAATTTTGAAACTCCGGATGAGGAATGTCGAATTGATTGCATTCCAAACGTATGTAGGGAGATGTCCATAAAAACAGTTGTTAATAACTCATATGCATTTGGTGGCACAAACGCAAGTGTTATTTTTAAAGAATTCAGTAAATAGTCGAGGTGATTTATTTGGGTGAAATAGCAATTACAGGAATTGGTTGTATTACTCCCTGGGGTGATGAAATCTCATCATTAAGCAAGGCATTAATAATGAAGACACAGAATAATAGTATAAACCAGGTTGAAGACTTTGATGTGAAAAGATATATAATGAAAAAAGGATTACGTTCTCTTCAAAAGTCTACACAAATGGCTTTAGCTTCCACTCAGTTAGCTTTGAAGGATGCGCAGCATGACCTGAAGGATAATGAACATGATAGATTAGGAGTTTTTGTTGGTAATTCAATGAGTTATCTAAATAATATAAGTGATTTTTTAGACGATGTTTATGAAGTGGGTGCGGAGCTTGTAAGTCCTATTAAATTTCCAAATACTGTGCTCAATAATATATCGGGTTGGGTATCAATAGTTTTTGATGCCAAAGGTGTTAATAATACTGTGAATAGTGGTAATACATCTAGTCTTGATGCATTGTTACTAGCCAAAAATTATATTGAAAATGGAATAATTGATAAAGCTATTGTAGTAGGTGTCGAGGAGATAAATTTGGGTGTTTTGCATAATGAATTTAATGGAGGATTGCCAGATAGAAAAATGACAGAAGCATCAATTACTTTAATTTTGGAAAAAAGTGATCTTCAGAACAATAAGGTCTATGGGTATTTAGATGATATTTTTTCATGGCAAGAGCACACATTTAATGAAAAAGATTATGCATATAACCTAGAGAAAATACTTTCTAAAATTACTTCAACTACTATCCGAGAAGTTTATTTTGGATCTAGCAATAGTTGCGATAAAGTAACTGAGAATGAAGTGAAAAAAATGTATGGTGACGATACAGATCAATACAATATTTCCTCTCATATAGGAATATCATATGCTGTGTCAGGATTTATTAAAGTAGTATTATCTTTATTAAATGATGGAAAAAAAATTATTATTGAAACCAATGAGACAGGGAACAAATCTGTGCTATCGATTGAATCTAAAAGGACGGGTAAAATATAATGTCAAAAATTGCTTTAGTTACTGGTGGGTCAAGAGGTATAGGTGAAGCTATAGTAAAAGATTTAGCCTCTAAAGGGTGGACGGTTTATTTTACTTATAAAAGCAATGTTGAGAGGGCTAAAGAAATAGAACAATATGCAAATAACATTTTTTCTTATCAAGTAGATGTGAGTGATTATGATGCGGCAAAATTAATTGTAAATAAAATAATATCAAATAGTGGCAAAATTGATTGTTTAATTAACAATGCAGGTATTACCATGGACAAGACAATTGGATTTATGAACAAAAAAAGTTGGAATTCAGTGATTGAGACAAACCTTTATGGAACTTTTAATTACTGTAAATTTGTGTCGAAAGAGATGATTAGCCGAAAAAAGGGCACGATAATAAATATCTCTTCTGTTTCAGGGTTAGTAGGTATTCCTGGACAAACAAATTATTCAGCGTCGAAAGCCGGTATTTTAGGATTTACAAAAGCCTTATCTAAAGAATTAGGGCGTTATGGGATTAGAGTAAATGCTATTTGTCCAGGATTTATCAGCACAGAAATGACAGAAAATATAGAAAGTGAAGAATTGATTAAACAAATTTCTCTTGGGAGAATAGGAGAAACAAAAGATATTACTGGAGTTATTAATTTCTTATTAGATGATGCATCTTCTTATATTACAGGTCAAGAAATAATAATTGACGGGGGGTTATCTATTTAATGGACATTATTATTCATAAAAAATACAATAATATAGCCAAAGAGCACAGAGAGATTATTGAGGAAAACTTTTTGAATTCAAATGAGTTCTCGAAAGAATGGTTTTTATTTCTAGAGAAATCATTACCTGAATATGAACCTCTTTATATTATTGGTTTGATGAACAATAATATTGTTAATTTTTGCACAGGATATAATATTAAAAAGTTAGATATGAGACTTTATTTATCAGGAATATCAAAGACTATAGTTAACTTCCTAGAAAGGATTCACTTAAATCTATTTAAGTTTAATGTAGTTTTTTTAACAAATCCATTGTCTAATTACTGTGGTATAAAAAGTGAAAATTACTCTTCTTTTAATGAATTCATGGAAAAGTCTAAAAGGAAAATTTATAGGGAACTAAAATCGGCTTCTATTTTTGCGAACAATATCTATGATGAGGAATTGAGCGAAAATTTGTCTGAAAGTGGTTTTATTAAGATCCCTTTCTATCCTAACACAGTATTAAATACAGCCTATGAAACCTTTGATTCTTATTTAGCAAGTTTAAATAAGAAGAAGAGGTGGGATGTTAGAAATAAAATTAAAATATTTAATAATTACGGGGCAGAAATTCATATGATGGATAATAAAGATATTGGCGATTTCGATGATATATATATGTTATATAAAAATACATCTCAAAAGAATGATGACTTCCCAAATCTTATTAATTATTCTAAAGAAACATTTTGTAATTGGAAAGATATGAGTAACGCTTATAAATGGATAATAATAAAAGTTAAAGAAAGAGTCATAGGATTTGCTTTGTTAGTAAAAGAAGAAAATTTTTTATTATTTAAACATGTTGGATTAGATTATAAGGATTCAAAAGAATGCTACGCGTATTTTAATTTATATTATGCTGCAATAAAATATGCTATCGAAGGTAATTATCAATTTATGTACTGTGGAACAACTACTTATGATACAAAGAAAAGCCTTGGGTGTGAATTAGTAGAGACAAGTTCTTACATTTCCTTTAAAAGCAAATATGTTCAAAAGATTATAACACGTATTTTAACAAGAGCGTTTAAATAAAATTGAATCGGTGGTGAAAAATTGAAAAAAATATTATACATTGTATTTGTTTTCAACTTTTTATTTAGCTTATTAACAACTATTTTACCGTTACTAGTTTTTGCAATAACAAATTCATCTGCAACATCTGGATATATCTTATCTACATTTATGATCTCTTTATTATTGATCAGAATACTTTTAATAAAGTATAATTTCAAGCTGAATAATATTGCGATTACAGGTCTTGTGTTTTATAGTCTAGGTTTCTTTTTGTTGCTAATTGCATCAAGCAATATACTGTATTTTTATATTGGCGCGACCTTACTAGGTATTGGTGTTGGGGCAGTTGCACCAGTGTTAATTACTTTGATTACCAGTATAAATGAAAATACTAATAAAATGGTTGGTTTACACAATTCATTTATGGGTGCTGCTTCTGCAACAGCGCCATTCGCAGGTGTTTATTTCTATTACAATTTCCCGAGTTTTTATTTATATTCTATGTTATTCACTTTATCAATATCAGTCTTATTAATCAGCTTTTTCATTAAATTAAATAATGAAGATTCTAATAGCGAAAAGTTAAATAAACCTGCTAATAATAGTGTCATTGCAGTTTTTCTTAATAAAGAATATCTATCAAACTACTCCATATTTTTATTGGTGTCAATTAGTTACGGAAGTATAATTGCCTACCTTCCTATTTATCTTGAACAGATAAGTCTTAGAATTGATATTTTCTATTTTTTATTTTGGGCCTTCTTTATTATTTCTCAAGTTTATGTTCCAAGAATAAAAAAAGTTATAAACGAAAGATATTTATTGGCATTGTTTATGCTCTTACTTAGTATTAGTACATTACTAATATCTATATTAAACAATTACATCGGGCTTATCACGATTGCTGTAACTTTTGGTTTTTGTTATGGGGCTCTTACGAATTTGTTTTATATTCGAATTGCTGTAGTTAAAGATGAAAAACTCAAAACAAATGCTTTTTCCATATTCGGTTTAATGTCTTATTTAGGTGTTGGATTAGGAGCATTTATTTTTATCTCTATAGCTGACGTTTCTTTACGTTTATTATTCGTTGTCTCATCTATGTTTCCAATAGTAGGTTTACTTCTTATTTTAATTTTATACTTAGTGGAAAGATTAAAATCTATGCGAGTAAAGACTATAGAAAGTAATTCCGAAATTCAAAATAATATTGGAGTTAAAAAGTAGGATGAAGATACTTGGTGTAGGTATTGATATAGTTGACAAAATGCAGGTCGCTAAACTAATTAAAAAAGATGTTTTTGGCCACTTTTTGAAAAAGTGGTTTACGACAGAGGAAAGGGAATACTTATTAAAAAGCAAAAATATAGTAAATGAATTTTCTATTATATTTTCTATAAAAGAATCTTTTATAAAAGCCTCTTCAGGAAATATTACTTTAAAAGATATGAAGAACATAAATGTTTCTAAGTTCAATTATAAATATAAGATATCATATACTAAAGATGAAAAATTTTCACTAGATAAATATTATATGATTACTAATAGTGCAATAAAATCACTGGTGATTTCCTCGGTAGTAATACTTGAAAAGTAGCAAATAAAGACCCCTATAGTTCGAGCATAATGAGCCGATAATCTATCGTTTAATTTATTGGAAATGCTACGGGAGGAATCAGCTCGGAAGAAACATATGTAATAGAAGGGGTGGACAATGGGGATTTCGTAGGGACTGTCTTGCATTGGTCGGATGTTATAAAAGTATTGGATTAATAGGTATACGTTGGGGAATATAAGGTAGAGGATACGATTTGAGAACAGGGATGTTGTGGTGTTCAATATTGAATTGATTTTCAAGATATGATTACGAGGATAAGATAGAAAAACCCTACTTGAAACTTTTTCAAGTAGGGTTTTTTGTAATAAAGAATTATTTTGGCGAAGCATGCACAAAACATTGAAAACCCGGGTATTGAGGTGATTGTTTTGAAAATTAAGCCAAAACTTGAACCTGTAACCCTCTAGTTCTTCTCATCAAAAGCTTCTGCGCTTACAAAACAGGCCTTCGCTAGTTTTTTTAGCTGTAAATCACGTTGGTAGAGGTGATTGGAAGAATGGAGCGTGAAGAATAGAAAGTATATGAAATGTGGTAAGATAAGCGTATTGAAGGCTTGTCTGGAAAGGGGTTATTAGATGGAAATGTTATTAGAACGCGCGGTGCTTGTTGGGGTACAGCTGCAGAAAGACAAGCATTTTGACTATGCGATGGAAGAGTTGCGAAATCTTGCTGAAGCGATTGAGGTTGAGGTTGTTGGGCAAGTGACACAAAATTTGGAACGACGTCATCCGTCCCATTATGTTGGAAAAGGGAAAATTGAAGAAATTCGTAATTTCTATGATGAGCTCGATGCGAATCTTGTCATATTCAATGATGAACTTTCACCATCACAGATTCGGAATTTGGAGCAGGAACTCGATTGTAAAGTAATCGATCGGACGATGCTAATCCTGGATATTTTCGCACGACGCGCAAAGACAAGTGAGGCGCGAATGCAGGTTGAGCTAGCCCAACTACAATATATGCTTCCTAGGCTTATCGGTTTACGTGCTTCACTTGGTAGGCAAGGTGGCGGCACGGGCGGCGGACTCCAAAACAAAGGAGCTGGAGAAACGAAGCTCGAACTGGATCGACGGAAAATTGAAGATCAGATTGCAAAGCTTCGCCGTGATCTTGAACATGTAAAGGATCAACGGGAAACGCAACGGAAACAGCGAAAGAAAAGCGGTACGCCCGTTGTCTCGATTGTCGGTTATACGAATGCTGGCAAGTCGACGCTTATGAATCAGTTACTTCTAAAATTGAATCCTGATAATGCGAAACAAGTCTACGAAGAAGATATGTTGTTCGCCACGCTCGATACATCCGTACGGAAAGTAAAACTCGTTGATAATAAGGAGTTTATGTTAACAGATACGGTTGGTTTCGTCTCGAAGCTTCCTCACCATCTTGTCAAGGCATTCCGTTCGACGCTAGAAGAAGCAAGGGATGCAGACCTGTTGCTCCATGTTGTAGATGTTTCCAACCCAGAATACCGGTACATGATGGAAGTGACAATTGATACCTTGCAAGCTGTCGGCGTGGAGGACGTGGAGACAGTAAGTATCTATAATAAAGCAGATCTAGCTGACATCCCTTATCCACGTGTACAGGATGATAGTGCATGGATTGCTGCTAAAGAAGGGAAAGGGCTAGATGAACTTATCGAATTGATCAGGAAGAGGATTTTTGAACAATTTGTCACTTGTAAGCTTCTGATTCCATTCAATCGTGGGGATGTTGTATCCTATTTAAATGAGAGAACAAATATTAAAAATACAGAGTACGAAGAAGATGGGACGCTCATAACTGTGGAGATGTCGGCTTCGGAAAAAGTTAGGTTTGAAGAGTTTGTAATCAACCAGTGAATGAGTATACAAAAAAGCTGCACCACAAGACTTTTACAAGTCGATTGCGGTACAGCTTTTTCTATCTAAGAGAAAGGGGTGGGATGATTGTAGTATGCCCGCTTTTCATAAAGTTAAACCTCTTTGGACTGGATAGTATGCAAACGTACCCAAATTGCACCGCGACTGATGAGTTCGATGTATTTAAGAACATCTACGATACCGATTTGTGAATGCAAGGAGTGCTGCGTCAAATTGTGGATATCTAAATTGCAGATTAGATAGCTCCTTCATTCACATCGTAAAATCTAGAGATGAATGTGGTGATTAAATGGCATTGTTTTAAAGGTAGGTATTACGACTCAAATCTAAGATTCGACAAAAAATATGAAACTATTTCCAATGTATGCCGTATAATTGATGTGTAGTCAAAATTAGTGAATGGAAGGAAGAGAACAATATGAAAAATTGGATAAAAGGGTTGGCAGCTGGAATACTTGTCTTAGGTCTGGGCGCGTGTAGCACAGCACAACCGAAAACTGATTCAGCAACGGGTAAACAAGTTGAATTAAAAAATGAGAGTAAAATGACGGCGCAGGAAGTATACAAAAAGTCGATGGAAGTTTCTAAAGACCAAAAGAGTATGCATGCGAAAATGGACATCAATCAGAAAATTGATGTTCCAAGCCAGAAACTTAAAATTGACAGCAAGATCAAAATGGATATGGATATGGTGATTGACCCGCTCGCTATGTATCAGAATATGAAAGTGGACATGGGAGATCAAGGCAAGATGGATATGGAAATGTACATGACGGAAGAAGGCTTCTTCATGTTTAATCCCGAATTGAAACAATGGATTCAAATGCCGGCTGAAATGTCCAAAGAAATGATGGCGCAAATGGGCGGCGGAGCAGATCCAACACTGGATATGGAAATGTTCAAGGAATTCGCGGATGACTTTAAATTCGAGCAGACAGATGATGCATACATCCTAACTCTTGCTGCTTCAGGCGATAAATTCAGTAGCTTATTCAAGAAAATGGCTGCCGAAAATATGCCAGCAGGAATGGAATTAGGTGAAGATGAAGCGGAAATGATGGAGAACTTGGAAGTTAAAGGTCTTGAATTTGAAATCTTCATCGACAAAAAAACGTTCTTCACAACTTCATTTAACATGGATATGGATATGACGATGAAAGCTGAAGGCGAAGAAATGCATATCATCCAAAAGATGAAAGCTGACATTAGCAAAATCAACGAAATCGACAAAATTGTAATCCCTCAGGAAATACTTGACAATGCGATGAATGTCAATGACATGATGGGTAAGTAATTAACGAACGTCGGATAATTATTCCGGCGTTTTTTTGTTGCAAAGAAATAGTGGAATGGTCATATATGCAGAAGAATGGTCGCTTTGTTAGTGAAAATGGTCACATATGGTAATGAAAATACTCACCGCGCTAGAATCAGTTTCACACACGGGAAATCTAACTGATAATCATTTTCAGTTATTCGTTGACACTAGAATCTATCCTGCTATAATAGAAATTGCAGCTAATTGATAACCATTTTCATTAGAAAGATACCAATTGGATGTAAATAATCGATATCGGGGATACCCATGAAGATACGTTACTTGGTCATCATTACAATCAGTCTCTCATTCCTCTCATTATTCGTAGGGGTGAGCCGTATTACGCCGATGAATCTGCTCGATTTCAAATCGGAAGAAACGGAAATATTCCTCATCAGCCGTTTGCCTAGACTTGTTGCAATTCTCCTGGCAGGTGCCGGAATGAGTATTGCGGGTCTCATCATGCAACAGCTGAGCCGGAACAAATTTGTTTCACCGACGACAGCGGGAACACTCGATGCGACGCGGCTCGGGATTTTGGTCTCGATGTTGCTGTTCACTAACGCATCCACGATTGAAAAAATGATTGTCGCTTTTGTATTCGCGCTTGCCGGCACGCTGCTGTTCATGCAAATCCTTGACCGTATTAAGTTCAAGGATGCGATTTTCATTCCACTTGTCGGGTTGATGTTCGGGAATATATTGTCGTCTATCGCAACGTTCTTCGCTTATAAAGCGAATGTCATCCAAAATATGTCGGCTTGGCTGCAAGGTGATTTCTCGATGATCATGAAAGGGCGTTACGAACTTCTTTACATAAGCATTCCAGTGCTCATCATTACATATTTGTACGCAAACCGCTTTACGGTTGCGGGGATGGGTGAGGATTTCTCTAAGAACCTTGGACTTGCTTATAAACGGGTCGTTAATATCGGACTTATCCTTGTTGCGCTAATAACAACAACCGTTGTTTTGACGGTTGGAATGATCCCATTTCTAGGGTTGATTATCCCGAATATTGTTTCCATATTCAAAGGGGATCATTTACAGAAAACGTTGCCACATACCGCATTGCTCGGTGCGATTTTCCTGCTTATCTGCGACATTTTGGGTCGGGTGCTCATTTATCCGTACGAAATATCGATTAGTTTAATGGTAGGCGTTATCGGCAGCGGAATCTTCCTCTACTTGTTGTTTAGGAGGAAGGCCTATGCGTAATTCAACGAAACTGTTCATATTATCTATTATTGCCGTGATTTTCTGCGGCTTGTATCTTTTCCAAGGATTAAACGGAAGTTACGACTATGCTTTACCACGCCGTGGCATCAAAGTGTTGGCGATGGCGATAACGGGTGTGGCAATCGCCTATTCGACAGTCATCTTCCAGACCATCACACATAACCGGATATTGACACCAAGCATCATGGGACTTGATTCACTGTATTTATTGCTTCAGACCGCTATGATTTTCTTCCTTGGTTCGGGGCATATGGTGATAGTCAATAAACACGTGAATTTTATATTGTCTGTTGGGACGATGGTGCTATTTGCGCTCATCTTGTATCGGTTCTTGTTTAGGGGCGGAAAACAGCCGATTTATTTCCTGCTGCTTGTTGGTATCATTGTCGGAACTTTTTTCGGAAGTATCTCGACGTTCCTGCAAGTCCTTATTGATCCGAATGAGTTCATGCGTGTGCAGGACAAAATGTTCGCTAGTTTCAACAATGTCAGCGGTGATCTTGTTTGGTGGGCACTTGGAATTGTCGTAATCGGACTTATAATTGGTTGGCGTTACATTAATGATCTTGATGTGCTGTCATTAGGCCGAGATACTGCTGTCAATCTAGGGGTTTCCTACAATAAGGTTGTCAAGACGATGCTTGTGTTATCCGCTGTACTTGTTGCCGTTTCAACGGCGCTCGTAGGTCCAATCACGTTTTTCGGATTAATCGTCGCGAATCTGTCTTATCAATTTTTCAAAACCTTTAAGCATTCAATTCTCATTATCGGTGCATCTATCATAAGTATTATCGCCCTCGTCGGTGGACAATGGGTTGTCGAACGGGTATTTACGTTTTCAACAACACTTAGTGTCATCATCAACTTCATCGGCGGCGTCTATTTCATCTACTTACTATTGAAGGAGAGTCGATCCACATGATCCAAGTCCGTGAACTGTCGAAATTTTATGGTAAAAAAGCGGTCGTTGAAAAGGTCAATGTTGATATCCATCGTGGAAAGATTACGTCGTTTATCGGGCCGAATGGTGCTGGTAAGTCGACGCTCCTTTCAATGGTGAGCCGTCTTCTTGATGCGGATACAGGTGAAGTACTTGTGGATAACGACGACGTTCGGAAGATGAAATCCAATGACTTCTCAAAACGGGTATCCATTTTGAAACAGTCGAATTTCATGAATGTTCGCCTGACGATTCGCGAACTTGTATCATTTGGTCGTTTTCCGCATTCGAAAGGGAGACTGACAGCCGAGGATCTCCGTATCGTCGACCAGTCGATGGATTATATGGATCTTATGGAGATGCAGAACGATTATTTGGATGAACTATCAGGTGGACAACGCCAGCGTGCTTTCATCGCGATGGTTATTGCCCAAGATACGGATTATATCCTACTTGACGAGCCGCTTAATAACTTGGATATGAAGCATTCGGTTCAGATTATGAAAATATTGAGAAGATTGGTTGATGAACTAGGGAAAACAGTTGTGATTGTTTTACATGACATTAACTTTGCATCGGTTTACTCGGATCGCATCGTTGCATTGAAAGAGGGTCGCGTTGTTAAAGATGGACCAACGAATGACATTATTAATTCTGAAGCACTGAAAGAGATTTATGATATGGATATCCCTATTAAACAAATGAAGAATTGTCGCATATGCGTGTACTTCGACTCTTAATTAGAAAAGGATGGGTTATGATGAAAAAAATTAAAATTTTATTGATGATGATTGCACTAATGGCGGTCCTCGTTGCATGTGGAACGAAAGATGACAAGACTTCTGAAAAAGCGACTGACAAAACTTCTGGAGATAACAAAGAAACAGAAACAGCAGTAATCGAAATTAAACATGAACTTGGCGAAGCAACTGTAACGAAAAACCCTAAGAAAGTCGTAGTATTCGATTTTGGCGTACTTGACACACTTGACAAGCTTGGTATTGAAGTTGCGGGTCTTCCACAATCGAACGTTCCTTCATACCTTGCTAAATATAAAGATGAGAAGTATGAGAACCTAGGTAGTTTGAAAGAGCCGGATTTCGAAAAAATTCACGCAATGAAACCGGACGTAATCTTTATCTCTGGACGTCAATCTGACCTCTTTGAACAGTTTAGTGAAATTGCACCAACTGTCTATGTAGGATTGGATACTGCAAATTACATGGATTCGTTCAAACATAATATGGAATTGGTTGCAGAAATCTTTGGTAAAGAAGATGAAATGAAAACAGAACTTGCTGAAGTTGATGAACAAATCAAGGCGATTAACGAAAAAACTGCAGGGCTTGACTCGAAAGCATTGATTGTTCTTGGAAGTGAAGGAAAAGTTAGTGCGTACGGACCAAGTTCACGTTTTGGATTGATTCATGATGTGTTCGGTTTTAAAGCGGCAGATGAAAAAATTGAAATCTCAAAGCATGGTCAAAATATTACGTTTGAATATATCTTTGATACGAATCCTGACGTTCTCTTCGTTGTAGACCGTGATGCGGCAATCGGTGGGGATTCAAGTGTGAAGGACTCCATTGAAAATGAATTGGTTATGAAAACGAATGCTTATAAAAATGGTAAAATCGTTTACTTGAATGCTGAATATTGGTACCTATCCGGTGGCGGTCTTCAATCTATGAAAGAAATGATTAAAGAAGTTGAAGCTGGGTTGTAAGAAGTTTTGTTAATGTGAGAGTAAAGGGCCAATCTGCTAAATTAGCGGGTTGGCTCTTTTTGTGAGGAATACGTTTTTCGAATGTCATTGTAAATCGCAGAAAAACCCTTTGTTTTAAATGAACAAGTGGAGTATAGTTGGAAGTGTCTTTACATCAGACTATACAGTAAGGGGAAAGAGCATATGACTCAAAAGAAAAAAGGGATTTCAAGAAATAAATTGCTTGCGCTTGCAGGTACGGGCTGGATGTTCGACGCCATGGACGTGGGCATATTATCGTTCGTTATCGCGGCACTCGCGATAGAGTGGCAATTGACACCGTCTGAAATGGGTTGGATTGGAAGTGTAAATTCAATCGGGATGGCTGTGGGTGCGTTCGTTTTCGGCCTACTTGCTGACCGAGTTGGTCGAAAGAATGTCTTTATGATGACGCTCGTCTTATTTTCAATCGCGAGTGGGCTATCTGCACTGATAACGACGCTTGCCGCATTTCTAGTTTTACGATTTTTCGTAGGCGCAGGACTTGGCGGAGAATTACCTGTGGCATCGACATTGGTTTCTGAAAGTGTGGCAGCAAAAGAACGAGGTCGTGTCGTCGTTCTGCTCGAAAGTTTCTGGGCGGCGGGTTGGTTGATCGCTGCATTGATTGCCTACTTCATCATTCCAGAGTATGGATGGAGGGTTGCATTAATCATTACCGCGCTTCCCGCATTCTACGCAATTTACTTGCGTCGTGAGTTGCCAGATTCACCGAAATTCGAAGCGGAGGGCAAGCCGAAACAATCCGCAGGCGATAAATTGAAGTTACTTTGGTCAAAAAAATATGCACGACGGACACTTATGCTCTGGATCGTTTGGTTTACGGTCGTCTTCTCGTATTACGGCATGTTCCTCTGGCTGCCGAGTGTTATGGTGTTAAAAGGCTTCACGCTCATTAAGAGCTTCCAGTATGTGCTAATCATGACATTTGCTCAGTTGCCTGGTTACTTTACGGCCGCTTGGTTGATTGAAAGGGCGGGCCGGAAATTCGTACTGGCAACGTATCTTCTCGGAACAGCAGCAAGTGCCTTAGTTTTCGGGAGCGCAGAGACGTTACCGATGCTTCTCATTTCAGGCGCCTTACTATCATTTTTCAATTTAGGCGCATGGGGCGCATTGTACGCTTACTCCCCGGAACAGTATCCGACTGCAATTCGTGCGACAGGCTCGGGGATGGCTGCTGCGGTTGGTCGGGTAGGTGGTATTTTTGGACCGCTACTCGTTGGTTCATTACTTGTAGCGGGATATGGGTTCGGCATTATTTTTGGCATCTTCTGCGGAGCGATTGTAATTGGCGTGCTGGCAGTTGTGTTTTTAGGAACAGAGACGAAACAATTGGAATTGGAATGAATGATGGGCCTGCCTTGTATGGGTGGGTCTTTTGTTTTGAATACCGCAAAGGTAGTTGCGGATAACCGCAAACAAAATTGCGGTGAAACTCTGGATAAAATGAGGTAGAATAAAAATGTAGTGAATTATACAAATTATCTTGTAATATGCGAGGAAGAAAGTAGTTGAGCATAATTAGGTCTAATAGGATAAGAAATTCATTAGTTAGTATTATAAGCAATAAAATTGAGCAACCTCAATTGAAAGCTCAGCTCTTAGAATTTGTTGATTATCAATCGGAAAAAGGATTTTCTTTTGGAGAAATGCTTGTTTTGCACTACAGCATATTTAAGGGAATAGAAACGGAAGAAATCTACACAGTTGCAGCGGCCGTGGAAGCTTTGATATTATCCTTTGATATATTAGATGATTTTGAGGATGATGATTGTAAAGACAAGCCGTGGTTAACAGAGTCTAATTTATCGTTAAACGCAACGACGGCCCTTCTTTTTTTAAGTGCCGATATTATAAGAAGGACAAGCTTTGCGAACAAGGATAAAGCCATTTCTATTCTGTTGAAGTATGCGCTCCGATCAATTAGCGGGCAACATAAAGATCTTTTAAATAGTTGTAAGAATGAAGCGGACTTTATTGAAATGACACTAGAGAAATCGGGTTCATTGACAACTCTCGCTTGTTTGGTTGGCGCATGCTTAGCAACAGATGATTATCCGAAAGAAGTAGCGTCATACGCTGAACTGATTGGTTTAATTGGGCAAATTAACAATGATTTAGTAGATATAAAAAAATGGAATGAGAAAAATGACTTATTAAATAAGAAATACACTCTGCCTATTATCTATTTACTAAACTGTAAAGATGATGAACTACTATTTATACATAACTACTACGATAATAAGGTAGATTCAAATGAAGTAGTGCAAAATCGGTCGTTAATTGCTAAAAAGTTTGTTGAAACAGGGGCTATTATATATACTGAGGTCATCAAAAGAGTCTACCAAAATAAAGCCCTTGCTGAAATTCAGAAGCTTTATATGAATCCGTGTATTAGTGAACAACTAAATAATTATATAAATTAAAAGGAGGAAATAACAATGCAGGAAGTCATTCAATTTTTAGTCAATAATTCTGATGTGGTGGAAAAAGTAAAAGAGGGAAAAGCAAGTCTATTAGGGGTTAATGCAGAAGAGTCCAAGGCGATTTTGGAAATATTTTTTGAAGGGCAAGTAACTCCAAACTATTATTATTGGGAATAATAGTTTAAAGACTAAGGATTTTTCCCTGCTATTTTAGGCTCAACACCAAAGTCTGTTCTTGACATGAAAAGCTATAAAAAAAATATCTATATTTCGTACTCTCTGCAGTTGGAAAGTAATAGCAAACAACCGATTTCACTTGAATATAATGATAAGGTTCTCAGTTGTTGAAAAGTCAAGTACATGTTTCGGTGTTGAGCCCTTTTTTAAGGAGAAAAAATGAAACAGTTTATTAATACAAATATCACTTCCTTACTGTCGATTTTAATCGTAACAGGACTAGCCGGCTATTTTTCCTTAACGATTTTAAATTATCCATTAGTGGGACTAGAAGTAAAAGAAAAGAACAACCATTGGATAGTAGAAAAAAAGTATGAAAATGGGTGGGCTTCAAATCAATCAATTGAAGAGGGAAACATAGTTGAATTTGTTGATGGGAAAAAAACGGAAGAGCACTCGACAGTAAAAAGATTTAATAGGGTGGAAATGGCGAATTCCATAACTATTATGGACAATAAATTAAAAGTGCATAAGTTCAACATCTCGTATGGGTACATGGATCCAAACTTTATGTTTTATTTATTGTTTCCGATGTTATTTATTACAGTAACTATTTTATTAAGTATTTTCCTTTATTTGAAAACAAGGAATAATCAATCCTCAACTATTTTAATTTATTTTTTGTTGTCGATAGGAATTTGTTATCTAGGGGCTTCTATGTCTGCGAGAGGAGATTTGATTGGAAGACTTTCAACAATAATCACTTTGCCAAGTTCTATAATTCTATTTACGCATTTTTTGAAAAGTTATTTTAAAAAGTATGATTTAGTATTTATTCAAACTAAATCTCTCTTAAGGTTGTATATATTATACACGATTTTCCTATTAACAATAGCAGGAAATCATTTATTTTATATAATAAACAATTTTATAATAGAATTTAAACTATTATATTTTTCTTTATTATTATCTTATTTACTTTTTTATATATTCAGTTTTTATGTAAAGCATAAGGATTCCGAGGGAAGTACTGTTATAAAAATCCTTGGAATGATTATATTCTTGTCTTTTAGTCCATTTGTATTTTTTTATGCAATTCCTACTATCTTTTTAAAAAATGAATTTTTTCCGGCAGAAGTCACCGCCATTTTTTTAATTTTGATTCCAATTGCTCTTGTCTATTTACAATTGTCGGAAAAATTATTCGATATAGAATTCTTCTTAAATAGATTACGTTACTATTCTTTAATTTCTGTCCCGTTTACATTTTTGGTGGTAATAATATTGAGTTTTATACTCAACTTTAAACTATTATCTAGTTTGACTGTAATGGCATTCATAACTTTGTCTATATGTACAACGCTCTTTCTGTATGTAAAAGAATATATCGATTATAAACTACGACATCATTTATTCTCCCCAAAGGGTAATTTTGAAACGAGCGTCTATACTTTTTTCCAAAAATCGATGTATGAGACAAAGGTTAGTAGTCTCATTACCAATCTGAAAAATGAAATAAAGGATGTACTAGTAGTGAAAGAGGTTTTCTATATTGAAGTAATTGAGGGAGAAGATGAGGAAAATTGGGGAATAAAGAATAGAAATAACTTTCCTGCTTTAATCATTGAAGATGTCGAGAGAATAAAGTGGAATCATTGCTCTATTGGAACCTTAATTCAAGTCATGGATAGGTTTGCGATTGTTATTGGAGGGGACCAAAGTCGTAAAAACATTATACTATTTGGTATGAAGAAATCCAAAACAAATTTAAATATCCAGGAAAGAATATGGTTGGAAACACTTGCATACTTTTCGAGTATCCTTCTTGAGAATTTTCAATTGATTGAAGACCTTTTCGAAAAAATAAAAAATTATAAGGAGAAAATGGAGATAAAAAACAATAGTTATCCTCTATGGTTATCAAAATTAATGTTCTCTTTATCGGAAAAAGAAAGAACGAATCTATCAATTGATTTACATGATTCAGTACTTCAGGATCAATTACAACTTTTAAGAGACATTGAGAGCATAACAGAACAGGTTACCGATTCATCTATTAAAAATGATTTGTTCATTCTTAAAGAAAGGATGCTCGATAACATTCATTTAGTCAGGGAAACATGTAATGAGCTGCGACCACCTTTTTTGAATGAACTAGGAGTTGTACAATCGATTCATAATTTAATAGAACAGACAAAGCTACGTTGTACTTTCCTCTTAATTTCCGAATTGGACCCATCCATTCAGAAATTGGATAAGGAAGTTGAACTGACCCTATATCGAGTTATCCAAGAACTTTTAAATAATGCAATGAAACATTCCCTAGCTTCTAAAGTCGAAGTATCGTTACGTAAGAATAATCAGGTATTATCTCTAGCATACGACGATAATGGGAAAGGGATTGATATGGCGGAATTAGATGATTCTTTTAATACAATGGGCATATTTGGGATGAAAGCGCGGGTGAAAAATGGGGGTGGAACAATTGAAATTAACTCTTCTCAAGGACAGGGAATGCACGTCTACATCGAATTTAAGGAGGTTCATGGCGTCAAGAAAAATTAATGTACTAATTGTGGATGATCACCCTACAGTTGGCGAGGGAACCAAGGTCATTATTGAACAACAAGAAGATATGAAAGCGGATGTGATTGTTGATAGTGAAAGAGTTAAAGACATTCTTAAACAAGAGAAGTATGAAATCTACTTAGTAGATCTGTATATGCCAAAACTAAATGGTATTGAACTTTCAAAAATTATTCTACAAATTGATCCTGATGCAATCATTCTCATATACACTGGTTTTGATATCATGTCCCATTATAATTTATTGATAGAGTTGGGTGTTGCAGGGTTTATTAGTAAGACTGCAACACAGGAGCAATTGATCACTGCAATTAGGTGTGTATTAAGGGAAGAAGCTGTGATTCCACTCCAATTATTGAAACAATTAAGAAGGGGTGAAACTGGGCCATCCACCAACGAGGGACAACAGAATTTAGGGGACATTACTTTATCCAATATCGAGCAACAAATATTAGATGAAGTATCCAAAGGCTTAACAAATAATGCGATTGCTTTAAATTTATCGATGAGTCAACGAACGATTGAACATCATTTAACCAAAATATTCACCAAGCTAGGTGTGGGCTCAAGAACAGAAGCTTTACTAAAAGCAAGGGAATATGGATTATTATCTATGCAATTAGTTAGAAATGATTAAGTGAAAGGAGCTGGAGAGTAGCCGGCTCTTTTATAGTATTTCTTGGGGCGAAATTCTGTTACTGTTAACTAACCTTTTTGCTAGAATCGTAAAAAGTTTTCGGGGAACCGCCGTTTAATTTATAGTGAATTTGAATATAAACTATGTAGGAATAATAGTTTATGGGACAAAAATGAAATAATTGTGATAAATGATGAGGCTATTCTACACGCCGATGGTGAATTGGCCTGTAGAATAGCTTTTTTATTGATTGGAAAAACAAGTAGCCTCCAACTCAAACCAAGCACTCGCTCTAGAAATATCACCAACCTTTACAAAACGTTTACCCCCACTCCATGTTTGCTTAATGTTTAGCTTGTAGAGTAAATCTTGTAAGCAAATCAACACAAACAAATGGAGGTTTTACTCAATGGGTTTTCATCGTGCCTGGAAAAAAGGAATCGTTGGTGTATTCGCATTGTCACTTCTTGCCGCTTGTTCTGAGGATTCGAAGAGCGGGAATGCGGAAGCAAGTGGAAAAGACTTGTCCCTCGACGAAATCATTACAAAGGCAAAAGAGGAAGGTGAGGTCAATTCGGTAGGGATGCCGGATACATGGGCGAACTGGGTAGAAACATGGGAGGAGCTTGGCACGGAATATAGCTTAAAACATAGCGACACGGATATGTCGAGTGCTGAAGAATTGGCTAAATTCGATGCCGAGAAAAATGATGCGACAGCTGATATTGGAGACGTTGGTATTGCGTTTGGACCCATCGCCAAGGATAAAGGGCTAACACTTCCTTATAAAACTTCCTATTGGGATGATATTCCCGCTTGGGCAAAAGACAATGAAGGCCATTGGGTGTTGGGTTATACAGGGACCATTTCATTTTTAACCGATAAAAACAATGTGGAAAATTCTCCGAAATCATGGGAGGATCTGAAAAATGGCGATTACGTCGTTAGTATCGGGGATGCGTTGACAGCGAACCAGGCGCAGTTTGCCATTTTAGCAGCGTCTTATGCTTTTGGTGGGGATGAATCAAATCTAGAGCCTGGTATCGAATTTTTTGCAGAACTTGCAAAACAAGGCCGTCTATCTGGAGATCCATCAGTTGCGAATCTTGAAAAAGGCGAAATTGATGTGGCGATTCTTTGGGATTTCAACTCTCTCGGTTACCGTAGCCAAATTGATGATTCTCGCTTTGAAGTAGTCATTCCGAAAGAGGCATCCGTTATTTCAGGCTATGCCACAGTGATTAATAAATATGCGAAACACCCGCACGCCGCCATGTTGACACGTGAATACATCTTGTCGGATGAAGGGCAAGAAAATCTGGCAAAAGGTTATGCACGTCCAATCCGTGAAAATGTGAAGTTGTCGGATGAGGTGAGGTCATTGTTGCTTCCGAAAGAAATGTATGGCAATGCACGTCCGGTTAAAAATCAGAAAGCATGGGAAGAAACGACAAAACAAATTCCACAAATGTGGCAGGAGAAGGTATTGATCCATGTCAAATGACCGTGTTGTCCTAATAGTGGTGGATGCACTGCGATTTGACACGGCATGTACACATATGGGATATATGCAGCATTTGGTGGAGCGCAATGTCGCGGCGCGTTATGAAGTGCGGTCAGAGGTACCGTCGTTATCGCGTCCGCTATATGAAACAATCTTGACGGGGACACCGCCAATCGTTCATGGCGTGACCAGTAATTACACAATCCGGTTATCGACGCAGCAAAGCCTATTTCATTTAGCCAGAAGTAACGGTAAGAAAACTGCGGCTGCTGCGTATTATTGGGTGAGTGAGCTTTATAATCGCGCACCATTCAATTTCGCAGAGGATCGCCTACAAATGGATAAGGATCAGGCGATTGAAAATGGGATTTTCTATTTCGAGGATCATTACCCTGACAGTCATCTGTTTTCGGAAGCGGCATGGCTATTGCAACATAAGCAACCAGATTTCCTCTATATCCATCCGATGAATGTGGATAATGACGGCCATCTTTTCACGGCCGATTCAAAGGAATATCGTAACCGGGTGTTGGCAGTGGATAATTTGCTCTCATTATTCATCCCGCAATGTCTTGAACAAGGCTATGAAGTGGTTGTTACGGCGGATCACGGTATGACAGCTGATGGGAATCATGGCGGAAATACAATTGAAGATCGCCATGTTCCAATGTTTATTATATCTGATCAAGTGAAGCCGGAAATAGTTGAAGGAGCCGTTTCCCAGCTTCAGGTGGCACCCCTTATCTGTCGATTACTTGCCATCGAGCCGTCGATAGAAATGGTTCCGCTTCTGTTGAAAGGGATGTAATCTTTCTAAGAGGCCTAGCGCCTCTTTTGAACTTCATTCAGCAAGAAAGAGGGTTTCCTTTGTCTACAAAAAAACAATCGCTGTTTTTGTTATTGCCCTTTCTACTGTTTATCCTGTTGTTCTTTATCGTCCCATTGGTGTACATGCTGCTATCCAGCTTTAGCAACAGTGATGGTTTTACGTTGATGCAGTATAAAGCGGCACTTGATAATGTTTTTATTCTACAAGGCTTTAAGAACAGCATCACGCTGTCTGCGATTTCTGCATTGATTGCGCTTGTCGTATCGCTGTTTGCGGTGTACGCCATGATGCGCTTTTCGGAACCCATCCGTGAAAAGATTTTAGTGTTTATGAACTTGACGTCTAACTTTTCAGGAGTACCCTTAGCATTCGCGTTCATCATTCTGCTCGGCAATAGCGGGCTGTTCATATTGATGTTTGAAAAGATGGGGATTGATGCGTTGTCCTCATTTTCTTTATATAGCTGGAGCGGCTTGCTACTTGTTTACATCTACTTTCAGCTGCCCTTGTCACTGATGCTCCTTTACCCGATTTACTATGGCATCCAGCAACAATGGAAGGACGCTGCCGCACTTTTGGGGGCATCGCCTTTTCATTTCTGGACTAAAATTGGAGTACCAATTATGCTGCCTGGAATCATCGGGACGTTCAGTATTCTATTTGCCAACGCTTTAGGCGCTTATGCCTCGGCTTATGCATTGACGAGTAGTAACTATAATCTGGCTGCAATCAGAATTGGTGCACTGTTGACGGGAGATATTTTTGCACAACCGGAACTTGCGAGCGCCATTGCGGTTTTACTTGGTGTGACGATGATTACGGCGATGCTTTTGAGCGAGTGGAGCATTAAGAGGACAAGGAGGAATTTGCAGTGAAAAAAAGGGGACTGCCTGAACTGTTTTTCCTCATCCTAGTGATTTACTTAATCTTGCCTGTGCTAGGAACTGCCCTTTATGCATTCTCGACGAAATGGAACAACACGATTTTGCCTGAAGGGATAACCCTGGAATGGATGGCTTTCCTGTTTCAGGATATGAAATTTCTTGAAGCGTTCGGCCGGTCTGTTTTACTTTCGGGAGGGGCTGTGGCACTCGCGTTTTTATTCATCGTACCGGCCATTTTCGTAATTGTTCTTTATTTCCCAAAGTATGAAAAATGGGTCCAGGCCGCTGTCGTGCTGGTGTACGCATTTCCTGGAGTTATTTTAGCGGTGGGTTTGATCCGTGCTTATGCCCATTTGGGGGTGCCGATGATTTTCACAATTTTAGGTGCATATGTTATTGGTATTCTACCTTACATCTACCAAGGAACGCGCAATAGCTTGCGCAATGTGAATGCGAGACAATTGTTGGATGCGGCGGAATTGCTAGGGGCCTCCAAAACGCAGGCGCTCTTAAAGGTTCTGCTACCTGCCGTATATCCGGGTTTGTTTGTCGCCGCATTGCTATCGTTCTCGATATTGTTTGGTGAATTCGTACTTATCAATTTGGTCGTTGGTTCTCGATTTGAAACGGTTCAGATTTATTTGATGAAAAAACTAAATTCAAGTGGCCATATTGCTAGTGCAGTTGTAGTTGTGTATCTGGTGCTGATGAGCTTATTGACGGCTGTAATTTATGGGTTGACTAAACGAATGAAGGGGGTTGCACATACATGAGTTACGTCATGATTGAGAATCTTCGCAAAACGTATGGCGCCTCCACGGTATTGTCGGATATCCACATGACGATTGGAAAAGGTGAATTCGTGACACTTCTAGGTCCGAGTGGTTGTGGTAAAAGTACGATTCTGCGCATCATTGCTGGATTGACAGATGCCACGGCGGGAAGCGTAAGCATTGATGGAAAAGATTTAAGAAACATCGAATCTAAGAATAGGGAAGTAGGGATGGTGTTTCAATCCTATGCCCTATTTCCGAATATGACAGTGAAAGAGAATGTGGCTTTCGGTTTGGAAATGAAGAAAATGGACCCTATCGAAATTGAGAAGCAAGTACGTGATATGCTTGCGGTCGTTCGTTTATCCGATAAAGAGAAGGCGTATCCCCAAGAATTATCTGGTGGTCAGCAACAACGTGTTGCGCTTGCGCGGGCATTGATTGTCCGCCCGAAAGTCTTATTATTGGATGAACCACTTAGTGCGCTCGATGCCCAGATCCGAAAAAAATTGCAGGCGGATTTGCGTGCCATCCAAACTGAACTGGGCATCACGATGATTTTAGTGACCCATGATCAGGAAGAAGCAATGGCTGTATCGGACAAGATTTGGGTGATGAATCAAGGGGGAATTGCGCAATGCGGGACGCCGACTGAAATTTACACCAAGCCGGGGAATGAATTCGTCGCGAATTTCATCGGCCATTATAATGTATTTTCGCGACAGGAATTGGAGCAATTGATTGGTCAGCCATTACCGGGAGACCACGTTAAATTTGCAATCCGACCTGAAGCTATCAGAACGGAAGAGTGCCCAGGAGCTTATCAGGTAAAAGCAGTGGCAAAGGATTCCATGATGAGCGGAAATGTCATCCGAACTGTTTTTCAAGCGGGCGAGCGGACATTTTCCATTGAACAGCTCCATCAGCAAGCGCGTGTTTTCGAACAGGGAAAGGTCTATGAATGTTATGTCGAATCAAACGATGTGATCGCGTTGAAATGATTGTTTAAAAGTGGCAAGATATATCCAGCTAATTAATAAAGTACATATGGAAAGAGCGTGCGATATGGATTGCGGCAGAAAAGGGGAGAATGTCAGTGGATTATCATGTGCATCTAGAAGAAGGTCTCTATTCATTCCGCTGGCTTGAGCGGACATCGCAAGCACTGGACTTTTTTGCGAATCCGGGAGTTCTGAAGAAAGGTTCTAAGGAGCACGCAGTGTGGCAAACGAAAATGCTACAGACGAGGTTGAGTGGTGGATGCTATGGGGAGGAGTGGCTCGACCTTTATTTGGCACACGCGAAGCAACTTGGTTTGAAAGAAGTGGGCATTGTGGATCATCTGTACCGCTTCAAGGAAACAAGAGACTACTTTCGGGAATATATTTTAATGGATGAAAATGATCCGATTGGGAAGTTACAGTTGGATTGGCTGGATAAGGTGATGACGGAGGAAATGGTAGACTTCGTAAGGGTGATTACTGGGGCGAAGAAGCGGTGGAGCAGTGAAGGTGTTGAGCTTAGGCTTGGCATCGAGGCGGATTACTTTGTAGGCGGTGAAGAGCAGTTGGCGAATCTACTTGACCAGTATCCGTGGGATTTCGTAATTGGTTCTGTTCATTTCATAGACGGTTGGGGGTTTGATAATCCTCAGACAGCTTATGTATTTGAATCAACCAATAAGGAGGCGTTATATGACCGTTTTTTTGAAACGGTGGAGCAGGCAATCCGTAGTGGGTTATTCGATTTCATCGCCCATTTGGATAATTTGAAGGTGTTCGGTTTTAGGGTGGAAGATGAAGCGTTCAATCGTATGTGGTATGAACGCATTGCGACTGCATTGGTGGAGATGGATACGGCGACGGAAGTGAATTCAGGTTTATCCTACCGATATCCTGTAAAAGAAATGTGTCCCGGTCCTGATTTCTTGAAAATCCTGGTAGCTAGAGGAGTCGAGTTTACGGTATCCTCAGATGCCCATTTCCCTGATGATTTAGGGAAATATGCACAACAGAATGTGGGGATATTGCGTGACTTGGGCGTGGATAGACTTGTTACTTTCCAAAATCGACAAAGAATATTCCGTCCGATTAAATGACGGACTGGGGGAACAAATGGAGTAATCAATTGAATTTGGTACTATAATTCTACAGGGAAAAAGGTGTAATTCCTTCAAAATTAATGAGGGAATACACCTTTTTATATTTAAGGGTCTTTTTCGACGCTCATTTTTAGGGAGGATACAGGTTTTACAAAAAAGTTACTCAATATCATTAATTAATTCATGATACATATTACTACTTTTAACAATAATGCTATTTTCTCTAGTTGTTAAAGTTACACCGCCATCTTCGAGTTCGTCTAAGAACATAAGATATTCTTCACCTGTAGTGATTGCTTTTTTAGGTAATAATAATTTGTGTACATTATCTAAATTACCATTTTTATGTTTTTCGATAATTTCATAGTCAACTATCGCAAGACCATTTTTTGCTTCAGTCAAATTTAGAACTCTTATTTCAATAATATGATCCGCTTTATTAACTAACTTTTTGTTTGATTTTAAGCTAGTTAAAGCTTTGGTTTGTACAGTATTATTCTTACTGAAATTTTCTTTCGTGTATGCAATCAACTCGTTAACATTATTGTATTTATCATCAATAAACGGAGATTCATATTTCTTCTCGAATACATCAATTAACCTTACTAGACTACCATCCTCTACTATTTTAATGACAAATTCTCCGTTTTGAACATAAAAGTCTTTGTCGTACAATGTAGAACTATTTTCTGATAGAAGTAGGAAATATTTCCCCCCCATTTCTAACAACTCGTCATTGCTTGTGTATACAAGAATTTCTTTACTAGTTGTTTCACCAAGAACTTGTTCCTGGACAGCAACCTTAAATACTTCTCGTTCATCATTTAATGTTTCTTTTCCTTCGATTACTCCGAGTACAACATTTGTTGAACCTTCATTAATAATATTTTCATAGGTAGGCTTAAACTTTTCTATTCCATAAGTACCGTTATTTAGTTGGACTTCTTTTATGGCTATGTTTTTGTTAAAGGAATTGGTGTTGTAAATAAATATACTACCTACAATAATAATCCCAGAAAAAAGCATAGCAATTAATGATTTTTTCATGACTTTTCCCTCCTATTAATTAATAATTTTGTTTAGATAAGCATTCACTTCTTCAATATCAATCATGATTATTGCAAATTTAATTTCCGTTACCAGATTTGGGCTTAGAAGGAACCCTGCCTTGCTTAAAAAAGACTAATCTGTACAACTATAACTATCATACAGATTTTATCTCTATTAACCGTAAACTGGATTTTTATATTTTGCAAGTTGATTGGTTGCCATCCTCTACTAGTGACGCGAATCATAGCGACCATTTACGAAATCATTACATACTCTCCATAGCCCCTTCATATTGTTGTATTAAGATTGAAGTTGAAAGAAGTATTCAATCGAAAAGGGGAGATATGTATTGAAGATGCTCAAACCGAATGTAGAAATGGAAACTTCAGTGGGACGTATGAGACAACGAATGGGTCATTTCAATGGCGGCGGTAATCTACTGGATAAGATTGCGTGGATTGTCATGAAAAGAGAAAAGGTTTCGAAGAACAGTTATTATCCGTTACCTCCCAGAAAATGATAATCACAAGCCCCTTCAATTCTAGGATTGAGGGGGCTTTTAGCGTTCATATAGAATAATGAAACTTCCAAGCTCATCCAATCGTAGAAGAGAGAAAGGGTAGGGGATGAGGATATGTCAATTCTTGAATTTCGAGTGAAGGTTACGCCAGCAGTGGCGAAGGATATAATAACGCGTTCGATTGTTGGGGGAAGTGTCACTGGCAAAGTCGTCGATACATATGTGAGGAAACTGGACGATAAGGAAATTATCGTTCTCATTATGGAGAAGTTTTATATGCGTGCAAGTCGTGTAACATTGACGGTGACGATTGATAATGTTGAAGATGTGACAAAGGTACATGTAGTGGGGTCTGGTGGTTCGGAGGGTGTTTTGCCAATCGATTGGGGCGCGGGAAGAAATTTTGCTGGGGTTGTGGAGAAGGCTTTGGGGTCTTATATGATAGGGAGGGAATGACCGTTGCAAATTGCCGATAACATTTTTAGGGAATTTAGCGATATCACTCCTAAAAATATAAGTATCCTAAGAAATGAAGGGCGACTTATCGCAAAGATTGAAGTGGACGAAAATGTTTATTTTTTGAAAGGTGAGCGACAGACGAACGAATTCATAGAAACAGTTATTTCATTTGTAACAGCAATGAATGAGAAAGGCATTCCATTTACCCGTCTTGAAAAAACGATAGATGGGCATCAATATGTTGAAGCGTCGGGTTTTATTTTTACAGTAGAAAAGAAATCTGTGGGTGAGGAAGTTGAACGGCTCAGGTTTTCTCATATAAATGACATTGGGAAAATGCTAGGTAAACAACATGCGGTATCCGAGACCCTAGATGTATGTTTTGGTACCGCAACCAGTTGGAGCATATTCGGTGGGAATGAAACCGATGCGCTGGGCGATTATGATGAGAATGAATTGAGTTTTAAGAAATTCATGCAGGATGCGGAGAAATTGAGTGAACTTTCTGTAGAGGTTGAATTGATTAAGAACAGCTATTTAGTCAAGCGTGAGAGGTTGAGCACTGTATGGGAGACGCTTCCATCGGGTCCTATACAAGGTGATTTTTGTCCATATAATATGCTGTTTTCGCAGGATGGAAAAATTACTTCCATTTATGATTACAACATTGCGGGTGATGAAGTTTTTCTGAATGAATGCATAGGGGTGGGCGTATTCTTGGCTTGGCATCATCCATATATAGGGGCTGAAACTGAAGTAGAGCGGTTTTATATCTTCATGAATGCATATATGCAGGAACGTCCGTTTACAGAGGCTGAATCGGCTGTCTTTGACGATTTGTTGGCGATAATCCGGGCATTTCGCTATGACAGGGTAGAGGAGATAGTTCAGTTGTTGCGCGAGGGGAAAGATGCGCAGCGGTTTATAAAAGAGGCATTTGAGATACTGCAATGGCGGTGTCGGTAGTAATGGGATTTGCGGTAGTTCATTATATAAAGCCTTTCCTTTAATGGAAGAGGCTTCTTTGGGTAGAATGAAAAGAAACGAAAGGGGTGCTCCGATGTTCCGTATACCTGAATCGATTGCGGATCTTGGTAAAAAACGGATTGAAGGGTTTCCAGTGGAAGGGTTCGTCTACGGAGAAGGGCCAAAAGTTCCGGAACTGATGCTGATTGGGGAAGCACCTGGGGAATTCGAGCTTGTTGATGGCATCCCGTTCATCGGGCGGGCTGGTAAGGAACTGATGAAATCGCTTGCGACGATTGGTTTGACGCGGGAAGACGTCTACATCACAAGCACTGTCCGTAGCAGGCCATATAGATGGGGCACGAAAAAAGAGCGCGATGGCACGCAGATTGAACGGAAATATAATCGACCACCAACGCAAAAAGAAATCTTGGCTCATGCACCCTTGCTCGATTACGAACTGGCGAACGTTAAGCCGAAACTGATTGTCACACTTGGTAACATCGGGTTGCAACGGCTGCTCGGAAAAGAGGCGAAAGTGACAGAACTTCATGGGCAGTTACTGGAGCGCCCAATTCAATACTTAAATGAATTAGAGGATGCAACGCTCAATTGGACGGCGGAGAACTATAAAATTGTACCAACATTTCATCCAGCATCCATCTTTTATCGGCCTTCTCATAGACCGTCACTTGAAGCGGATTGGTTGGAAATCGGACGTGTTTTAAAGGAGATGAAATGATGACTGAATCTCAGCATAAAAGGGTTTTGATTATTGGGTGTAGTGGTGCGGGGAAGTCGACTCTTTCACGGAAACTTGCAAGTCGATGGAGATTGCCCCTCCATCACCTAGACGCTTTATTTTGGAATGAAGGATGGGTACCGACCCCGAAATTGGATTTTAGGGAGAAAATGAAAGATGTTTTGGCGCGACCTGAGTGGATTATTGATGGGAACTTTGACTCGACGCTTGAGATGAGGGCCCAGCGCGCGGATATGATCATCTTTCTCGATTTCCCCAATTGGCTTTGCCTATCTCGCATTTGTAAGAGAGTGTGGATGTACCGGGGACAGACTCGTCCAGATATGGCGGAGGGATGTCCGGAAAAGATTGATAGGGAATTTGCCCGTTGGATTTGGCGTTATCCGAAAGACGCGAGACCGGGTGTGCTAGACGTGCTTCGTGAAACTAAAGCGGATGTAGTTGTATTGAAAACGCCAGGTGAAGTAGAAAACTGGTTGGTGAGTTCACCTGACGATTCTTAAAGCTATGGAATTAGTAGTTGGAAGATAGGTGAAAGGTCATGATTTGTGAATAAACTTGTGAACTTGACGGATAAACTTATGAACTTGACGGATAAACTTATGAACTTGACGGATAAATTTATGAACTTGACTGAGATAATCTTGAACTTAACGAATAGGCTTGTAGTTTTTTCATATGTACATCCCGTCCAATCCAATGATTTTTCTTGAGTATACTGGATGTCCACCAGAGATAAAGGGAACAATGTTGTAAAAGGGGGAGGATGAAAGAGATGTATAAGCCAATTAGGAAATCATTTTTTGATGTACCTGTCCTGGAACTTGCCGAAAATTTAGTTGGACAATATATCGTCCACGAGCAGACGGAGGGATTACTCGTTGCCCGTATTGTTGAAACCGAAGCCTATCATGGGCCTGAAGATCGTGCGGCACATAGCTTCAGTAATCGTCCGACGAAACGGACTGAAATCATGTTCGGAGCGGCGGGATCTGTTTATACCTATCAAATGCATACACATACCCTAATGAATGTTGTGGCTGGACCTATTGGAACGCCGCATGCTGTCCTGATCCGTGCGGCAGAACCTGTGGAGGGCTTTGAACAGATGAAGGAAAACCGTGGAAATAAATTGAAAATGACGGATTGGACGAACGGCCCGGGTAAATTATCCAAAGCACTCGATGTGACGATGGATTATTACGGTCAGCATTGGACTGACAAGCCGCTTTTCATTGCTGAGGGACCTGAAACGGTTGAAATTATGAAAGGGCCACGTGTTGGGATTGGAAATTCGGAGGAGGCAGTTTATTACCCGTGGCGCTTTTTTGAAAAAGATAATTCATATGTTTCAAAATATCGTGCCTGAAATGGACGAATAAACGGATATACCGCTGATGGTAGAACCGTTTATTGAGTTACCTAAGATGCAGTGCCCCCTTGATATGGATTCGCAGTCATGATAAGTTTGTAATGGATTAAATTTGTATTGGGGGATATCATGAAGAAGATACTCAAAATGGGAAGCGCTTTCATTGGGATTATCGTCGGGGCGGGGTTTGCTTCTGGTAAGGAAGTTCTACAATACTTTACAAGTTTCGGTCTCCTTGGGATAGCGGGTGCTATCGTTTCTACCGTACTTTTCGCTTATCTTGGAATGTCATTGACGAGAATAGGGAGTCGAATGAGAACCACTTCGCATAAAGATGCGATTTATAAAATCAGTGGCCGTTATTTAGGGATTATCGTCGATTATATAATTATTTTTACGTTATTTGGTGTTGGAGTTGTAATGATTGCAGGCGCGGGTGCAAATTTAAATCAGCAATTCGGTTTGCCAGCATATGCCGGCAGTCTACTGATGGTTATTCTTGTCCTGGTTACGATTATGCTTAATGTTGATAAAGTGGTTGGTGTTATAGGTAGCATCACACCCTTTCTTATTCTTGCTGTCATCGTCGTTTCTACTTATTGCTTAGTGACAATGGATACTACATTCGCCGTGTTAGATCCGATTGCACGCGGTGTGAAAACACCGTTGCCGAATTGGTTTATCTCAGCTATTAACTACGTTTCATTCAATATAGCGGTGGGTGCTTCAATGTCACTGGTCATGGGTGGCGCGGAGGAGGATGAGCATACGGCGAAATGGGGCGGATTTGTCGGAGGTCTTGGCCTTGGGGTTCTTATCTTATTGAGTCATCTAGCAATCTTTGCGAAAATAGAAACTGTTGCGAATGCTGATTTGCCAATGTTGGCGATTATCAATGACATTTCACCGATACTAGCCATTTTCATGGCGTTCATATTATATGGCATGATTTTTAATACGGCAGTTAGTATGTTCTATGGTTTCGGTGCACGTTTTGTTGTAATTGGAACGAAAAACTTCAAAGTGTTTGTTTTCATCTCACTTATGATTGGATTCGCCCTGAGCTTCCTAGGCTTTAAGGACCTTGTTGCTTATTTCTATCCATACATTGGCTATCTAGGATTATTCCTTGTTGCGGCGCTCATTTTCGCATCGTTTAGGCTTCCAAAGAAAGTTCAATTATAAAAATCCACTGACGGGCCGTCATGAAATAAATTTTGCTGACGGCTCTTTTTAAAAGTCATAGAAGGCTGGCAAAATAGCGTTGAAAAGTGGTATAATAGTTATAATTCAGAAGTTGACAGATTGTTTTCAAATTAAATGAAGTGTTTTAATTCAGATAAGTGAAATAGAAGGAAGGATGAGTAGCTTGCTTCATTATCGAACTCAGGAACTTAGCCCAACTTCCCCATGGGTGACTTTCGTACACGGTGCTGGCGGCAGCTCTTCCGTCTGGTACAAGCAAATCCGCGAATTCAGGAAAGGGCATAACGTTCTCCTGATCGATTTACGTGGGCATGGAAAATCGGAGCGCGGAATGTGGGAAAAAGGGGATACGTTTGCAGAAGTCTCTAAAGAAGTTATCGAAGTGCTCGATGAAATTGGTATTGAGAAGACACATGTTATTGGGATGTCACTCGGTACGATTGTAGCACAGACAATCGCCGATAATTATCCCGAGCGTGTGAAATCGCTCATTCTTGGGGGAGCCATCATCCGTTTTGATATCCGCACAAAGATGTTGCTGTGGATTGGACGGGCTACTAAACTTTTTATTCCGTACATGACTCTTTATAGACTATTTGCATATATCATTATGCCGCTTAAAAAACATGAGGAATCGAGATTGGTATTCGTTAATGAGGCGAAGAAGATGTGTCAGAAAGAATTTATCAAATGGCTCTCCTTAACAAGCCTTATCAATCCTTATTTGTCGCGGTTACAGGCATCGACGACAGCAATACCAACATTATTTCTTATGGGAGATGAAGATTATCTTTTCATCCCACCGATTGAGGAAGTTGTTCGTCGCCATCAAGCATTTGAATTCGTTAAAATAAAAGATTCCGGGCATGTCTGTAATATTGACCAGCCAGATGAATTCAATAAATTGTCAATCGATTATATCTCGAAAATAGAACAACAAAACGCCATCGTCCAATTTGGATGATGGCGTTTTTTATGGTGGCTATTTTGCGTTCCTATTTAAGCATGTGCAAGTTCAAGCTGAACAGCAGGACCGAAGAATTCAAAATGGATTTTCTCTTCAGGAATTCCGAGCGCATACAAATCTTTAATGATAACTTGCATGAATGCTGTTGGTCCGCAGACGTAAATGTCGCTGCCTTCTAAGACATTTGCATTGAGGAAGTCACGGTTGATGAACCCGTCGCCTTCTTCGGAATAGAGAACTGCATATGTTGAGTTGGACAGTGAATCATTTAACTTTTCTAAAACAGTGTCGAATGCTTGGTGTTTCCGTGTGCGAGCTGAATGTAAAAATGCAACAGGGCGCTCAGGTGATGTTTTTGCGATTGTTTCATACATGCTCATCATCGGCGTAATTCCTACACCGCCACTGATCAATGTGACCGGGTTCGTACTTTCCATATTCAAGTAGAAATCGCCCGCGGGAACACTCACTTCGAGGGTGTCGCCGACGTTCATTTCACGATGTAGGAATACGGAAACTTTACCGTTCGGGTTAATTTCATCTTCTCGTTTAACGGAAATACGGTAAACATCGCCAGTTTCGGCTTGTGACAAGCTGTATTGACGGTTCAACGTATATTCTTCACCTGGGATTTGTGTGCGAACTGTAATGTATTGTCCCGGTTTGTAAGCGTGTAGTTTATCGCCGTCCACAGGTTTTAAATAGAAGGATGTGATGACGTCGCTTTCAGCAACTTTGTCTGTGATTTTGAATTCTTTGAACGATCTCCATCCACCATCAGCTTGCTCCGCTTTGTCATACATTTCTTTTTCAATGCCGATAAAAGCATCAGCAATGACTCCATATGCTTCACCCCATGCACCGATGATTTCAGGTGTCGCTGCGTCGCCAAGCACTTCTTTGATGGCGCCGAGGAGATGGAAACCGACAATTGGATATTGGTCTTCTGTGATGCCGAGTGATTTATGTTTGTGTGCAATTTGGACAACTGCGGGTAAAATGGCACCTAGATTGTCGATGTTGGCAGCCGCAGCATACACCGTATTTGCAAGGGCATTTTGTTGGCGGCCTTGTGCTTGATTGACATGATTGAATACATTTAGCAATTCAGGATGAGCCTCGAACATATTTTTATAAAACACAGTTGTAATCGTTCTTCCGTGTTGCTCCAATACAGGTACTGTTGATTTGACAATATCGATTGTTTTTTGTGATAGCATGTTAATGCACAACCTTTCGTATTTGTTAACTTAAGCATAAACGATGAAGTGGTTTAAAGATATATTAAAAATACATGTTTAAGTGGTATTAGAAAATTAGTCACATTTCTTTCACGTAATTGCCACAAACGTTATACTAGATTTGTAAGGAGCGTGAAATTATGCGTTTGACGATGTATACAGATTTTTCATTGCGCGTTCTTATTTATCTTGGGGCAAAAGAACCGGAAGCCATATCGACAGTTCAGGAAATTTCAGATACGTTCCATATATCAAAGAATCATTTAACAAAAGTCGTTCATGAACTTGGAAAGATGGGACTTATCGAAACAATCCGGGGGCGGGGCGGCGGAATTCGTCTGAAAGTTGAACCAGAAAATATCAATATCGGGGAGCTTGTTCGGAAGACGGAAGATGATTTTCAACTTGTTGAATGTTTTAACTCGGGAACGAACAGTTGCATACTTTCCCCTGTGTGTAAATTGAAAGGGGCGCTATATGAAGCGCTTGTTGCGTATTTAGCAGTACTCGACAGCTATACGATTGCAGATTTCATCGTCAATAAAGATGAACTTTCTTCGATTTTGTTCGAGCGACCTTTGTGATAAAATGAATAATGAATATAGAGATGAGTAGGAGGATTTTCTTCATGGGAAAAGTATTTGTAATTGGACATAAAAACCCTGATACTGATTCAATCACTGCGGCAATCAGCTACGCGTATCTTAAAAAGCAATTGGGTATGGATGCAGAAGCGGTACGACTTGGAACGGTAACGGGCGAGACTGCGTATGCGCTTGACTATTTTGGCTTTGAAGAGCCGCGATTGATTCAAAAAGCTGCGCCTGAGGTTTCGAAAGTAATTCTTGTCGATCATAACGAAAAGCAGCAAAGTGTGGATGATCTAGATGACGTTCAGGTATTAGAAGTTGTGGATCATCACCGGATTGCTAACTTTGAAACGAATTATCCGCTTTATTACCGTGCGGAACCGGTTGGTTGTACAGCCACAATTTTGAATAAACTGTACAAGGAAAATGGTGTTGAAGTACCGAAAAATATTGCGGGACTTATGCTTTCTGCTATAATTTCGGATTCTCTTCTGTTCAAGTCGCCGACATTTACAGAAGAAGATCGTGTAGCAGCGGAAGAAATGGCGGTAATTGCGGGTGTGGATACGCAAGAATATGGTCTCGCGATGTTGAAAGCGGGGGCGAATTTGAACGATAAAACGCTGGAAGAACTCATTGTACTTGATGCGAAAGAGTTTTCAATTGGTGCCGTGAAAATTGAAATTGCACAAGTAAATGCAATTGACGTCAATGATGTGTTGAATCGTCAGGTTGACTTGGAGGATTTAATGCGCCGTGTGATTGCAGAAAAAGAACTCGACTTGTTCCTATTCGTCGTAACTGACATTTTGAACAGTGACTCAGTTATTCTAGTACTCGGAAAAGAGGCGGAACGAGCAAGTGCTGCATTCAATGTGACGCTTGTGAACAATGTAGCAACATTAAATGGAGTCGTTTCAAGGAAGAAACAGATTGTTCCAGTGTTATCGAGCGCATTGAAGTGAGTTAAATAGGGGAAGAAAAGACTGCGCCATAGTTGATGGCGTAGCCTTTTTGGGTTTATGAATTGCCATGACAGTTCGCGCGAGCCATGACAGTTTAGCGGATTGCCCTTAGAGTTTCGGGAATTGCCATGACAGTTCGCGCGAGCCATGACAGTTTAGCGGATTGCCCTTAGAGTTTCGGGAATTGCCATGACAGTTCGCGCGAGCCATGACAGTTTAGCGGATTGCCCTTAG